>NZ_JAKHSK010000019.1 GCF_023499215.1 Zunongwangia pacifica | reverse complement strand
AAGGGAAAGTACCTACAGTTATACCTGAATGAATTTATCTACAAACTCAACAGAAGATATTTCGGAGAAAAACTCTTCGATAGGCTCGTTATAGCAGGAATTACAGGTTATGACTAATTGCAGATAATCAAAAAAATTAAACTAAAAATGCACAATTTCATGCCTGTTTAGCATGAAATTGTGCATTTTTACGATAGTTTTTAAATAAACTATTCAAAGTTATTTCTTAAGTATACTTTCTATCTTCTCTAATTCAACTGAAGAAAATTCTAGATGATCTAAAGCCGCAATATTATCTTCCAGCTGTTTCACTTTACTAACTCCTACTAAAACAGAAGTTACTCTTTCGTCTTTTAGTAACCAGGCGACGGCCATTTGCGCTAAAGTTTGGTTCCTGTTTTTAGCAATTTCATTTAGCTGTTGCACCTGTTCTACTATTTCAGGCGTAATTTGATTCTTCTGAAGATGCCCACTCTCTAGCGCTGCACGTGAATTTTCAGGAATACCATTCAGGTATTTATCAGTTAAAATTCCCTGTTGTAAAGGAGAAAAAACAATACTACCTACCCCTACTTTTTCAAGAGTATCTAAAAGTCTATCTTTCTCTACCCAACGATCAATCATATTATACCTTGGCTGATGAATCAAAAACGGAGTTCCCATTTCTTTAAGGATTGCTGCTGCTTTAGCAGTTCTATCTGAAGGATAATTAGATACCCCAACGTACAAAGCTTTACCACTTCTTACGATCTGATCTAGCGCGCCCATGGTCTCTTCTAAAGGAGTATCTGGATCTGGACGATGATGATAAAAAACATCTACATAATCCAATCCCATTCTTTGCAAAGATTGATCCAGACTGGCGATTAAATATTTTCTAGAGCCAAAATTGCCATAAGGTCCAGGCCACATATCATATCCCGCTTTAGACGAAATAATCAATTCGTCCCGATATTGTTTAAAATCTTCAGCAAAAATTTTCCCGAAATTTTTCTCAGCAGTTCCGTATGGTGGGCCGT
This sequence comes from Zunongwangia pacifica, assembly GCF_023499215.1. GTDB lineage: Bacteria > Bacteroidota > Bacteroidia > Flavobacteriales > Flavobacteriaceae > Zunongwangia > Zunongwangia pacifica. The sequence continues at coordinate 85,089 of NZ_JAKHSK010000019.1, read as the reverse complement.
AATTATTCGCTAAATCAAAATGGGTGATTCCGCTATCAAATGCTGTTCTTAAGATAGCCCTTGATTTTTCAAAATCGTCTACATCTCCAAAGTTGTGCCATAAGCCCAACGATATCATAGGTAAATTAATCCCGCTTTTACCGCAGCGGCGATATTTCATTTTTTCATATCTATTTTCCTTCGCGTTGTAATTTGCCATTTACTTCCTTATTTAATAAGCAATCTAATAATTTTTATGAATTTAAAGGGAAACAAAACAAACATTTAATCGATTTACCCAAACGAATAAGTAAGCATCAGTATTGAACTGGACTTTTCAATGTAAATTTTTAGTTAATCGTAAGTTTATTTTAAGCAAAACCTATTTCTTTGCATAAAAATTAAACGCATGAAGTTGAAAAGCTTTACCCCAAAGCTCGTCGTTTACAGCTTACTATTTATTTTCACTACAATTGCCACAAACGCTCAGGAAGGAAATCCCGTTTTTAATTCTGAATTTAATAACCCTGATGCCACCACCTGGGAAACGCTAAAAGGTGATGCTAAACTAATGTACGGTGGTTTAAAATACACCTATTCAAGGCCTTTTCAATGGCAGGATGATGATATAGGATTGTTTTTAGGTGTCGCTATTGGTGCCGCAGGATTAAACTTAATGGATCAGGAATCTTATCGTTTTTTTAGTCGGCAAGAAGAACATGTGCCGGGCGTAATTCAGGAATTTGGTTGGTATTTTGGTAGTCCTCAAAACAATTATGGCGTAACAGGAGCGATTTATTTAACCGGACTTTTCACCAAAAATCCAAAAATCCGAAGAACAGGAATATTAATGATTTCAGCTGCCAGTGCTGCAGGATTAATCCAAACCGTTTCTAAAAATATAGCAGGGAGGGCGCGCCCGGGTGATGGCAGGAGCCGATTATCTTTTAAGCCTTTTTCTAAAGACGGAAGCTATCATTCTTTTCCCTCTGGACATACCATTTTATCGTTTACCACTTTTTATGCTTTAAGTAAGCAGTTTGAGAGTCCTTGGGTAAAAGCCGGTTTATATGTTGGGGGACTTGTTTCACCTGTTTCTAGATTATGGCGAGGCGCCCATTGGTTAACAGATGTAGCTTTAAGTATGGCACTTACCATTGCCGTGGTAGACTCTGTAGATAAATACCTTGATCAGCAAACACTTATGCAAGACAATCCAGAATTAAGGGAGCAAACAAAAATAAGTTGGCATCTACAGATGGGTGCGGGTACCATAGGTGTTGTGGGAAGGTTTTAGCTTTTGTACATTGCCAAAAATTTTTAAATGAAAAAAGAATCCATTGCCATCGATATGGATGGCGTTATGGCCGATGTAGAAACACATTTTCTGAACTGGTATAATAAAGAATACCAAGCAGCTTTAAATCACGAAGATTTAAAAGGTAAATCTGAATCTAAAGCTTTTCCTGTAAAAGGAATTATTAGAAAGTACGCCAATACACCCGGTTTTTTTGAAACTGTTCCTGTAATGGAAGGTGCTATTGAAGCAGTTAAAAAATTACAGCAACAATACGATGTCTATGTGGTATCGGCTGCAATGGAATTTCCCAGTAGTTTAATTGAAAAAAGAAACTGGCTTCAAAAATATTTTCCGTTTATAGACTGGCGCAATATTATTTTATGTGGAAGTAAACATATCATCAGCACCAATTACATGATTGATGATCATCCCAAAAATTTAGACCCATTTAAAGGAGAAACATTGCTATTTGAAGCTTTCCATAATATCAAAGTAAAAAACCATTCAAGAGCGAAAAACTGGAAAGATGTACTTCACTATTTCGATATTAAACTAGATGATCTAGATTGATGTATAAAAAATCAATCTATATCATCTGTTTACTTTAAAATGCTTCTATTAAAAGTTTTGCCGTAGCCGGGTTTGTGGCTAAAGGAATGTTATGCACATCGCACAATCTCATAAGCATAAAAATGTCTGGTTCATGTGGATGTTTATCCATTGGATCTCTAAAAAATATAACCATATCCACTTTTCCTTCTGCAAGCCGACTTGCAATCTGGGCATCTCCTCCAAGTGGTCCAGACAATAGTTTTTCAACTTCAAAACCTGCGGTTTCAGCCTTGCTACCGGTTGTACCGGTAGAGATTAGCCGTATTTCTTTGGACTCTAAAACGTTACGGTATTCATTAAGAAATTGTACCATTTCAGCCTTCTTTCCATTGTGGGCGATAATTGCTATTGTCTTCATTAAGTAGAAAGAATTTCTGAGATTCTAAGTAAATCTTTATTGATTTTTGGTTTTTCGTGAATTACATCGTCTAAAGGACAGGTAATGATATCATCATCTTTTAAGCCCACCATTACGTTTTTCTGCCCATCCAATAACAATTCTACCGCCTTTACAGACATTCTACTGGCTAAAACACGATCAAAGCAAGAAGGGATTCCCCCACGTTGAATATGTCCTAAAACAGTTACTTTGGCATCGTAATAAGGCAGGTTTTCTTTTACATAATCGGCTAATTGAAATACGTTTTTACCAATTTTGTCTCCTTCAGATACAATTACAATACTCGAGCTTTTTCCAGATCTTCTACTCTTTTCTAAGGAATCTAATAATCGATCTAATCCTAAATTCTCTTCAGGAATTAAAATTTCCTCTGCTCCCGCTCCAATACCCGTATTTAATGCGATAAAACCGGCATCACGCCCCATAACCTCAATAAAGAATAAACGATCATGAGAGCTCGCTGTGTCCCTAATTTTATCGATAGCTTCCACTACGGTATTTAGAGCGGTATCGTAACCAATGGTATGTGAAGTTCCGTAGATATCATTATCTATAGTTCCGGGAACTCCAATAACAGGAATATCATACTCGCGACTAAAAATCTGCCCCCCTGTAAAGGTTCCATCACCTCCAATAAGGATCAGGCCGTCTACTTGCTCTTTTTTTAGCACCTTATAAGCCTTCTCCCGTCCTTCTTTAGTTCTAAATTCTTTAGAGCGTGCACTCTTAAGAAAAGTACCTCCCAGATTAATTATATTTCGTACACTACGAGCATCAAGTTCTTCAAAATTTCCGTTTATAAGTCCGTTATATCCATTATAAAATCCATAACAGCTTAAATGATAGTAGGAACAGGTTCTAACAACAGCGCGAATAGCAGCATTCATACCTGGAGAATCTCCGCCAGAAGTGATTACTCCAATTCGATTAATTTTTTTACTCATAGGTGTTCGATATTTGAGGTGTAAAATTACGAAGTATAGCTGAAAATAGTAAGCTAAACGGTGATTAAATTAACAATAAATATTCTTTTTTTCTTACATTATAAGTCCCCATCTTCTTTAGGAAAATGTATATAATCTGGCGCTAAAGAATTTTTCGCATCTATCTTCTCTTCTTTAGGCTTTTGCGTATTTTTAACTTTTAATTCTTTATTGGTTATTTTTCGTATTAATTCTTTAAACGTGTCAAAATCTACCGAATAGGTAAGTCCTACACCCTGGGTAAACCCTATTTCTTCACCAATAAACTGAATATTATTCTCTCGGTTAAATACAGTAGCCCTTAAAGAACCATCTTCGTTTAAAAGAAAATCGATCTCTAAATCCCCTACAATCACAGATTCTGTAGTCCCTCCTATTGGTACCCCAACCTGACCATTAATTAAAACGCGTTCGCTAATTTGAGTGCTTAAGGTTAATCCAAATCGGTCTACCGTTTGCTGGTCTGGTGTACGGTCTCCCTGAACATAATTAACTCCCACCTGAAATTTGCCATCTTCATCGGCAAAAATATCATTAACGATACTGGATGCCCGTTCAGCTAAAGTTCCGGTAATTGCGGTTTGCCTTAAGCCAAATTCACTATAAAAAGCGTTTTGAGTAACCAGGAATAATGCCTGAAGCTCTCTACTAGCCCTATCATCCATTCGGTATTCTAACTCAGATCGCACTACAGAACTGGCGGTAGGAAACTGAATATCGAAATTTATCTCTGGCTGAATGATCTGTCCCTGTAAATTAATCACCACATCGACCGGGATTTTACGGTTTATCGATGGATTTTCAAGTAAAACGGCAGGGTTAGCATTTAAAGAATATACCGCGCTCACATCTAATTGCGCTCGTAATGGATTTCCATCCCAGTTAATACTCCCTCCAGATTTTACATTAAATACTTTTTGAACCAGTCCTGCATATTTAAAATTATAAACACCTTCATAAACGATAAAATCCCCCCACATATTAAATTTACCATTAGTATTTATTTCTAAAAGCAGGTTTCCTGCACCACGCCCTCTTAAGGTACTTCCGCTGGTTTTATCGATCACTACTTCTACTTCGGCATCTTTGGTGACATCTAAATCAAAAACCAGTTCTATCCCTTTTACTTCAGGAATTTCAATCTCCTCTCCTGCCGCTCGCGCCGCTTTTTCTTCCGGAGTTAAAAAATGAATATAAGAGTTGTCTCCAACCGATTCTTCATCACTAAGCGGAATCTTAAAAATGGTTCCTTTTTCAGTGGTTGCATTAACTTCTATCTTCAATTGATCTGTAGGCCCTTCAATAGTTGCGTCTCCACTAATAAATGCAGTTCCGTAGTAAAGGGCATCTTCTTCAGCCTCTGTATCCAAAACGAGTAATCTATCGGTAGTAATCCCCAAATCTAAAAACCATTCTGAAAAGTTTTTATGTGAAATACTACCGTCCAGCACACCTTTTGTTTTATATTTTGTATCCTGAATATCGATATTATCGAATACAAACTTTTGTTGGCTAAGGTTTACCTGAGCCTCATTTAAAAAATCTATATCTACATTAAGATAAGGTATCGTTAAACCGGCATTATTCAGGCTTAAACTACCCCCAAAATCAGGGTTTTTATAATTACCGGTTACCGTAGCCGATCCCGAAGCAAAGCCTCTAATATTGCTTAACACATCGCCTCCCAGCGGACTAAAAGCGGCCACGTTAAGTTTCTGAAGATCGATAGTTAGATCGATCGTAGGCTGTTGTCCTTCAACATTAATATTCCCAATGGCCGATAGGGATTCTATATCTTCTTTTTGAAGGCTGGCATTAACGGTATAATTGGTTAAATTTTCGTTCCCTGAAACGTCCAATTGCATGTTTCCCAAAAGGATTTTATTAATGGATAAAGAATCGATTACCATCGAGGTGTTTGGGTAATAGGCTCCCTTTTCCTGAAGTACGTCTAATTTCCCATTCAGCCTTCCTCCAATATCAAGACTATCAATTTCGGGAGTGATTTTATAAAGATCTACATCGCTAAATTCCATTTTAAGATCTTTATAGGTCGAATCCCTAACCGCACCACTTAACCGAATTTCCTCATTCCCATGATTCATCACCAAGGAATCGATAGTAATATCCCTAAAGCTATTTTCAAAAATAAATTTGTTGTTTTTATTCCGATCCTGATTTATATACCAGGTATTGTTTTTAAAGGTTAAGTCGCTACGCTGAATACCTACAACCGACTGATTTTCTTTATTAATTGTATGAAATAAATTCAGGTTAAAAACATCGCGGTCGTATTTTCCCCCTTTAAATTCAGATCGAATAAATAGGGTGTCACGCTGGGTTACATTGATAAAGCTGAATTCTGAAAAATTATACGTGCCGGTAGCCACGCTATCAGCTTCAAAATAGGTGTTGTAAATAGGATTGGTATTGTCTACCTGAAGATTTACCTCCTGAAACATATTATTAAACAAATCGATCCTTGGCGATCTAAAATTCAGTTTAAATTCAGATTCATCAGATTCTACCCGCCCTCTTATAAACGTATTTGGTGATAAGGTTAAATCTGGATAAAAAACTTCGACGATCTTATTATAGATATCAAAATCAAACTCCATGTATTGATTGTTGGTAATCACATTAGGCTCGTAATTGGTGTAAATAGAACCGATGGAGTTTTGAAAAAGCGCCTGTAATTCAGAAAGATTAAACCTCCCTTTCATTTGCCCGTTAATCACATCGGGGCTTTTTATTTCAATCGTACGCACATCACCAGCAAAGCTGGATTTTATACTAAAATCGTCAAATCGATATAAATCCATAGGATTTTCGTACGATGTATTCAGTAATAAAATCTCTCCTACCGCATCATTAATACTGGTGCCTTCCATATTCATAATTACATCTCCTTTAAAAATAGAGATCGTATCACGATTAATGATGTTCATTTTATAAAGATCGGCATAACCTATAGAAGCTTCAAAATCGTAATTATTAATTTCTGAAGATAAATCTGCCAAACCATTAAATTCCATCCTAAGGTTAGGATCGTTAATGGCCAGGTTCCCATTAAAAACAGGAGCTCGCATGTTACCAATCACGCGAATATTGGTGTATTTATATCCTTTAAAGCCCAGTTTTGAAATCTGCCCCCTTAATTGGGTATTTAGATTATCTGCAGTAAAACCAGTTCCTTTAATATCTAAATTGAAAGAAGTTTTTCCTACCTGTTTATTTTCAATTAAGCGACCAATATTAAAATCTTTAACTTTAAGATTACCAGAGTATCCTGCGTTATCCCCACCATTTAAATTTATAAAATCAAGATCGGCCTTAGCACTTCCTAACTGTGAATTAATCTCCACATCCATAGCCACAGAAGAACTGGTAATTGTGGTATTTCCTATCACCCTAACGCTACCAAACGTGCTTAATTGCTGCGGAAGTTTACCCTGTAAAATTCCCGGTAAGAAGTTCACAAGATCATAATAGTTGGATGAAAAATTACGTAATGTACCGCTTAACTGAAAATCCTGAGGTTCCCCGGTAAACGCGCCTTTAAGCTTAAGGTCCCCATAAAGAGCACTGCGATCCAGACCAAAAAGCTGAACATCGTTTAATTGAAGATCATTTAAAGTTCCGCTTAATTCACTACTTAAATTGAGTTTTTCATCTTTTCCGAAGGCATCATAAAACACCCCCAGATCTGTAGAAGAAATCTGTGATTCTTTAAATGCAGCATTAATTTTTACCTTATTGAAGAAATCGCCAAAATCACCTTCCTGGTAGTTTAAATGAATATCAGCATAAATTTCTGAGTTCTTTGTAATAATCTCCAGACTATCCAACCGCATATCGGTAGGGTTATAAAGAAAATCTGTGCTTAAACGGTTAATTTGCATTCCCCGCTTATCATGGGCCCTAATCAACTTAATAGCTGCTCTTATCTCTGGTCCTTCCACGATAAAATCATCCGCATTAATCCCTAATTCGTCAAATTTGATGATTTCGGGGTATTTATTATTTTCATCGATAAAGCTATATTTCCCATCTAAAACCTGAAGATTTGAAACACTTAATGTAAAAGGTTTGCCGCTAGAGGTAGAATCTGAGCTTAATTTATTGATAAAAACGCCCATATTATCCAAATCTTCCCCTTCATAGCGGTGCATACGCATTTTAAATTGCTGCAAGGTAGTTTTTCCAAGATTTGGAGAATTATTAAAGATATTCCGCAGGCCTAAAATAGAAGTTTTTAGTTCTTTGGTGTAAATTAAAGTGTCCTGGTGGTGATCTTCAATAAAGATCTCATTAATCTGTACATCTCCAAAATAACTTAAGGATACACGCCCAATTTCGATATTTACATCGTTGTTTTCTCTTAAGGTCTTGGTAAGTTTTTCAGCTAAAGAAGTCTGTACGGCAGGAATAGAAAAAACAATAAGCAGCAGGATAAATAACAAAAGCAATCCTACCAATGTTCTAGTTAATATTTTCCAGAATTTTTTGATATGCTTTTATGTTTTAACTTTGTACTCCATTTAACAAATTTTATGCCCAATAAACCGCAAATAGCTGAAGATATCTATATTTTAGGAATAGAATCCTCTTGTGACGACACTGCTGCTGCTGTACTTTGCAACGGCAAAATACAATCTAATATTGTAGCAACCCAACAAGTACACCAACAATATGGTGGTGTAGTGCCCGAGCTGGCTTCACGAGCGCATCAACAAAACATTGTGCCTGTAATCCATCAAGCCATTGCGAAGGCAAATATCGGTAAAAAAGAGATATCTGCAATCGCTTTTACAAGAGGACCGGGACTAATGGGTTCTTTACTTGTAGGAACCTCTTTTGCTAAAAGTCTGGCAATGGGTTTAGGTATTCCTCTTATTGAGGTTAATCACATGCAGGCGCATATCTTAGCTCATTTTATAGAAGAAGAAGGATTTAAAAAACCGGCATTTCCATTCTTAGCTATGACGATTAGTGGTGGTCATACCCAGATTGTTAAGGTAAATGATTATTTTTCGATGGAAGTTATTGGTGAAACTACAGATGATGCTGTGGGCGAAGCCTTTGATAAAAGTGCAAAAATTTTGGGACTCCCTTACCCCGGCGGGCCGTTAGTGGATAAATATGCTAACGAAGGAGATCCTAAAGCTTTTAAATTTCCAAAACCAAAAGTTAGCGGACTAAATTTTAGCTTTAGCGGATTTAAAACCGCAGTGCTTTATTTTATCGAAAAGCAAACCCGGGAAGATCCTGATTTTATTGAAAAAAACCTTAAAGATATTTGTGCGTCTATTCAATATACTATCGTTGAAATACTAATGGACAAGCTTAAAAAAGCGGTGAAAGAAACCGGAATCAACCGGGTAGCCATTGGTGGTGGAGTTTCAGCGAATAGCGGAATTAGAAATGCACTTTATGATGCTGAGAAACGCTATAAGTGGCAATGTTTTATTCCTAAATTTGAGTATACTACAGATAACGCCGCCATGATTGCAATCGCAGGACATTATAAATACCTTAAAAAGGAATTTTCAGATTTTTCCACAACCGCACAGGCACGATATAAAATATAAACATGCAACTATTTTTTCAGCCAGATATCGAGGAATCTGCTCAGCAAATTGTTTTTAGCAGAGAAGAAAGTAAGCATATTATAAAGGTATTACGACGTGCCGAGGGTGCCCTATTAAAAGTGACCAACGGCAAAGGCCTGCTTTTTACCGCGCAGATTATCAATGCCGATATTAAGCAATGTATCGCCAAAATTATTGATACCGAAAAACAGGCAAGACCAAACTACTGGCTGCACCTGGCGGTGGCTCCAACTAAAATGAACGATCGTTATGAATGGTTTTTAGAAAAAGCTACAGAAATCGGTATCGACGAAATTACACCGGTTATTTGCGAGCATTCAGAGCGTAAGGTGGTAAAACTAGATCGTTACGAGCGCGTTTTACAAAGTGCCATGAAGCAATCGCTACATTTTAGGATGCCTAAATTAAACGAACCCGTAGCCTTTACAGAGTTTGTAGAAAACCCATTTGAAGGTGAAAAATTTATTGCGCATTGCGAGGACGATCAGCCAAGAGTTTTACTTCAAAACGCTGCGGCAGCTTTAAGCGATACTTTAATTTTAATTGGTCCTGAAGGTGATTTTTCTCCTGAAGAAATAAAACTGGCTTTAGATAATGATTTTTCTCCGGTAAGTTTAGGTACAAGCCGTTTACGTACCGAAACTGCAGCTATTGTAGCCTGTCACACCATAAATTTAATCAACGAAACCGAATAAACGCTATGCTAAAAAAGTGCATTTTAAGCTTCATTTTTATTTTTGGACTTCAGGCTATGCATGCCCAAAAAATTGCGCTTTTAAAATATAATGGTGGTGGCGACTGGTATGCTAATCCTACTGCCCTACCCAATCTTATCGATTTTTGTAATAAAAATATCGCTACAAGTTTAGATCAAAAACCGGTCACGGTAAATCCCGACGGGCCTGAAATATTTATGTACCCGTTTGTGCACATGACAGGACATGGTAACGTTGTGTTTTCTGAAAATGAAGCTGAAAACTTAAGAAATTACCTTTTGGGAGGCGGGTTTTTACATATCGATGATAATTATGGAATGCGGCAATATTTAATTACAGCGCTAAAAAAAGTTTTTCCAGACAAAGAATTACAGGAATTGCCTGCTTCTCATCCTATTTTTCATTCCCAATTTGAATTTAGTAATGGCCTACCCAAAATACATGAGCACGACGGGAAACGACCCCAGGCGTTTGGTATTTTTGACAATGGTAGATTGGTGTTGCTTTTTACATTTGAAAGTGATCTTGGGGATGGCTGGGAAAATGAGGAAGTACATCATGACCCCGAAGAAGTCCGCCTAAAAGCATTACAAATGGGAGCCAATATTATAAAATATGCCTTTGAAAACTAAGATGCAACTTAATCATTCCCAAAATAAATTCAGCAATAAAAAGTTTCCGGTAAGCCTGGTCTTAGACCATATTTCGGGAGAAGCGAATATAGGGAGTATCTTTAGGTTAAGCGATGCTTTTCATGTTGAAGAAATTATTTTCTGCGGAATCGAGCCTAATTTAAGTAGCAATCGATTAAAGAAGACTTCCAGAAGCACGCACGAATATGTAAATTTTCAGTTTTCAGAAAATTCGTCAACAATAATAAAGCAGAAAAAAGCAGAAGGCTATAAAATCATTGCTCTTGAAATTACCCAGAATAGCATTCCACTTCCGCAATTACAATTAAAGCATTCAGAAAAAGTAGTACTCGTTGCCGGACATGAAAATTTTGGCATTTCCGAAGAAGTATTAAATCTATGCGATCACATTGTGCATATTCCTATGTTTGGGAATAATAGCAGCATGAATGTTGCCCAGGCTATAGGAATTTCTCTTTATGAAATCACAAAATGCTTGATTCCTTAAATAAGAAAATCCTATATTTAGCCTGTGAATGCTAAAGAACTATCTTACGGAATTTTAAGGGCTGTTGGAATCGTACTGGGAATCATACTATTGTTATTTTTCCTGTACGAAATCCAATCGGTTATTGTGTATATCGCGGTTGCTGCAATTATTTCGCTAATTGGGCGCCCGGTTGTAATTTTTCTACGCCAACAACTTAAACTGCCTAACCAAATAGCGGTGATTATCGTATTGCTATTGGTTTTGGCCATTTTTGTGGGCATTATTTTGGTATTTGTCCCTATTGTGATAGAACAAAGCCAATATTTGGGTCGTATTGATATTGAGGCTTTTAAAAGCGATCTTAATAATCTTAACGGCCAGATTAATGAATATCTAGGGGTTGAAGAAATTAATATTATAGAAAGTTTAAAACAAAGTCAGTTTGTTCGCAGTCTCGATGTTAGTCTTATTCCCAAGTTCTTAAATAATGTATTTGGCATTTTAGGGGCGACCATTGTCGCGTTGTTTTCTGTTATTTTCATTTCCTTCTTTCTGTTAAAGGACAGTAAATTAATGCTGAACAGTATCCTTGTTTTTGCCAATCGTGGGAAAGAGCAAAAATTTGTGCGTATTTTTAATAAAATCAAGATCCTACTTTCCAGATATTTTGTGGGATTAACCATGCAAATTACGGTATTGTTCATTTTATATATGATTTTACTAACGTTATTCGAAGTAAATAATCCCGTAGCCATTGCATTTATTTGTGCCTTTTTAAATCTTGTTCCTTATTTAGGACCTGTTTTCGCCGGAATTTTAATGGCGCTATTTGTCATTTCGAGTAATCTGGGAGCCGATTTTCAGGCCATTATTCTTCCTAAACTAATTTACGTGATGTTGGGTTATGCAATTTGCCAGGTTATCGACAACCTTATTTCACAACCCATGATTTTTGGTGCCAGTGTAAAATCACATCCGTTAGAGATCTTTTTGGTAATCCTTATTGCAGGATTAATTTCAGGAATTGTGGGAATGGTTATTGCCGTACCGGTTTATACTGCGATAAAAGTAATAGCGAAAGAATCTTTAAGCGATTATAAAATCGTAAAAAGACTGACCAGGGATTTATAAATTTAGGGTATGAACACCGAACTTTTACAGGCCGAAGTTCAGGAATTTGTCGCAAAAAACTTAAATGCAGAGGTTTCTGCCCTGGTTTTAAAAGGCAGTCCTTTTCCTAACATTCTCGCAGCAACCCTGGCTACACAAATCGCAGGGAGGAAAACAGCGCAAAGAAAATTGCCTTTTTGGTTCGAAAATCAGCATATCCTTTATCCTCCAAAGTTAAATTTAGAACAAACTTCCTCTCAAATCACCGCGGAATATAAGGCTTCCCTGGTTTCTGGAAAAGCTTTCACCGATCTTACAGGTGGTTTTGGGATCGATAGCTATTTTTTTTCAAAAAAGACAGGAGAAGTCTTCTATAACGAATTAAATAAAGACCTGGCTGCAATCGCAAGACATAATTTTAAAGCTTTAGAAGCGAACAATATCAACGTAAATAGCGGTGATGGTTTAGCGTTTTTAAAAGCCACTGAGGCCAAATTTGACTGGATTTATCTGGATCCTGCCAGAAGGGACGATCATGGTGGTAAAGTTTTTCGCCTGGCCGATTGTACACCCGATGTTGTAGCACATTTACCCTTGCTATTTGAAAAAGCCGATCATATTTTAATAAAAACTTCCCCGTTACTCGATCTAAAATTAGGCATTTCAGAACTTGATTTTGTAGCAGAAATTCATATCGTAGCGGTGGACAATGAGGTTAAAGAACTGCTATGGCTTTTAAAGAAAGGAAATACTTCAGCCGTAAAAATCATCACCAAAAACTTTACGAAAAAAGAAAATCAGACCTTTATAACTTCGATGGAGGAAAGTGAAAATGCCGAATTTGCCTTACCGGGAAAATATCTTTACGAACCCAACGCAGCGATCATGAAGAGCCAGCTATTCGGGAAACTGGCGACTGATTTTAAATTAAAAAAACTACACCAAAACTCTCATTTATTTACTTCAGAAGTAAATATAGATTTCCCAGGAAGAAAGTTTAAAATTACTGATATAATGAATTTTGGATCTAAATACTTAAAGAAAAGATTTAAGTCTAAAAAAGCTAATATCAGCACCCGTAATTTCCCTCTGGATGTAGAAAGTATCCGTAAAAAATATAAAATTAAAGACGGCGGAACTGACTATTTATTTTTCACTACCAATCTAAACGAAGAAAAGATTGTACTGGTTTGCGAGAAATTATAAAAGTGAACGCAACCTTTTTATGAATCTTGCATCTAACTCAAAATCAATCAAATGAAACATCGACTACTTTTCCTGTTTTTTGTCATAACATTTTCTACATACGCCCAAAAACCAGCCATACGCATTTTCTATGGATTCTCTGATGCCAAGCTTTTAGAGAAAGAAGCTTTAGATGGTGTAGTGAGCGATGATGTGGAAAGTTTATTTGAACTTGGTGCGGAATATCAGATTAATTTGAAAAATAAATTTAGCGTGGTTACTGGTTTAACCTATACCAAACCAAAAATTAAAAATAATTTTTTAGGCTCTTATGGTGGAATAGGTGACGAATCAAACCAATATCATTTTATATTTCAGGATTTAGAAGTACTATCTATATCTGCTTTATTAGAATTCAAATTTTGGAATTATTTTTTCTTAAATGCCGGCCCAGTTTTAAGTTTTGAACTAAACGATCCAAATATTGAATACTCTCAAAACGGAATTGGCTATCATTTAGGTTTTGGTGGTCAATATCATTTTGGAAACTTCTTTGTATTTGCAAATCCGTATTTCAAACAATTTGGCACTATAGACTTTAAAGATGAAACGAGAGATCACAATTTAAATCAGTTTGGAGCACATATAGGGATAGGATATCAGTTCTAAATCGATCTTAAGTCGTGAAAAACAACTGGCTTTCGGCTTTCTTTTGGAAATTTTTTCTGAAATACTACTGAAGCCGATAATTGCTGAATCTCAAGCTTAATTTGTAATTGGTCTCGTAATTTTAATTGAATTTCCAAAGGACTTAATTTAACTTCCTCTGAAATTTTCAAGATCACTAAATCATTGCCAAATTCATCATTTTTAGCTTCGATAATATAATCTGAAATTCCCAGAGTATTCATCGCTTCCTGAATATGTTGAGGATAAAGCGAAGTTCCCTTAATCTTCAACATTTGCTTTTTACGCCCAAGGACGGATCCAATTCTACCAGAAGTTCGTCCGCAGATGCAATTCTCTTCAATTCTCATCACCATATCTCCCGTCGCATATCTAATTAAAGGCATACTTTCTACCTGTAACGGGGTCACCACCAACTCCCCTGCTTCACCATTTTCAACAGGATTCCCGTTTTCATCGAGAATTTCAGTATAGATAAGATTAGGCAAAATATGGTTGCCTTTATGAAATTTACATTCGGTAAAAGCGGTAGCCATTTCGGTAGATGCATACGTAGAAAACAGCTCCACATCCCACAAATCCTTAATTCTTTTTCGTAAAGCCGAATCTTCCAGTTTTTCATTTAGTAAGGATTCGCCTATACAAATCACGCCTTTGACTGATGAACTTCGATAATCAATAGCATTTTGCTGGGCAAAATCGATAAGTTTTAGCAAAAAGGAAGGTACCGCCACCAAAAATTGGGGTTTGAAACGTGCAATACTATCCCATTGTAACCCCGGTAATCCACTTCCTGTTCTCACTATTCCGGCACCTAGTTTCCGCAGGCCTAAATAATAGGCCATTCCGGCCATAAAGCGGCGATCTAAAGTGGTGGTGATTTGCACTACATCTTTTTTGGTTACCCCGGCAATCTTAAATGATTCATATTCGTTGTAAGTTAAGCGCTGTAAATCGGCTTCATTAAGCATAAAATTTACCGGATTGCCCAATGTTCCCGATGTGGTCACGTGATCTATAATTTCCCCATAATCTACCGCCAGAAAATCTAAATTTTGTTGTTGTAAATCTTCTTTGGTAGTGATCGGAATTCGACAAAAATCACTTTCTTTTTCTATCGCAGCAATCTGAATATCCTGTGCTTTAAAAAGCTTTTTATAAAATGGCGAATTTCGTTCAGCATATTCTAAATGCTGTTTTAAAAGTTGCCATTGCTCTTTTTTCGATAATTCTGGAGAAAGAAAGTCTTTCATTTAAAGTTTCCTGTAAGATTTTTTCAGTAATTTCTCAAGATGCTGCTTATCCGGAAGTGTGGTGACTTCTCTTCGTAAGGCTTGCTTAAAATCGATAATCGCCTGCTTATAATTCCCTTCACGGTAATAGTATTGCCCGCTTAAATAATAAGCCTGCCAAAAATAAGGGTTTAAGTGCTTTAAGGCTTCAGCATCTTTGGTATCGATTGGGTTTTCATCTTCTAAATCCTGAATAAATTGCTCCCTTAATTTTCGATATGCTTCGTAATTTTTATAATTTCTAGTCTGTAAAAAGTCAGATGCCGGAATTACTTCTTCTGCATTCATTACACTTCCGGAAACGTTTCCTTTTTCAAATTCCGTAAAAACATGATCCAGGTCGTAAGCTATAAAAGCGCCCATTTGATAGGGGCTTGCTGAGACCCAAACCTTTTTCTCTTCAGGTTTAAAAACAATACCATGATGTGCTAATAATTGATTAATCGCTTTTTCATTGCCGTAACCAATTTTTTCACCATCCAATCCCTTTCTGTTCCGAAGAATCTCCACTGCTTTTTGTGGCGTTAATTTATCAGCTTCAGAAACTAATTGCGTCATACGTTCATAGCGATATTGTGAATGGCTTTCTTTAATTGTTTTTTGATTCCTTTTATCATCCTGATACGCTGAACTCTGAAAATGGTTACTGCAAATAAGCTGATTTGAATTTTCGACTTCGTAAATACCAAAGTTTTTAGGGCTTACTTCAATTAAAATGGCTTTATGATCTTTCGCACTTCCCACCATGATCGATTCTGAAACAAAAACTTCCCGTTTTTTGGCAATTTCGATAGCTTCTTCCAAATTAGAAGCATGCTGAAGAATTTCTCTGGAGACCAGCGTAATGGGATCTTTTGCCAGCATGGGGATTTTAGACTTGCCGGCGTTTATGGTGACGGTGATCCCTTCAGCATTCATTCCGCTTACAGCACCAATCATTCCGCCCCAGGTATACATCATGAATTTATGACCATCATCCGGATTTACAAAGGCGACCATTTTCTGATTCGAAAATTCTTCTCCGGCATAAAAGTCAAAATTACGTCCCAAAAGCAATTTTCCATCGCTTGTTTTTTCATCCCAGGCGGCAAAACTGGTACAACCTACCAGCATTAAATCCTGCAAGGCATGGCCAATATCATGCGCGCCGTGGAAATACAACATCCGAAGATAAGCCGGCGCAAATTCATCGTATTTTTTGAGTCCGAATCTAGAAACTCCATAAATTTCCTGTTTATATTCTTCGGGAACGTATAAATACATTTTACGATTAAACCAGGAAACCAGCTTTTTCAGGAAATTGCGATAGCCTTCTGAAGGAATTATTTCTTTAATTTTTCCCATAAACGCATTTTCCTGATGGTGAATAAGATCCTGCGTTAAGGCACCATTGGCCAGGCCAAGTGCTAAAGCATCGCCTTCAATATATAATTCCCAAACGCCATATTTATTCTGAAAAAGATTGTTTTTCCCTAAGGTATAATGCGTATTGCTAATTTTTGTCCGTACGGTATCAACTTCTGAAATTCCGGAAACCTCGGGCATATCCTGATAGGATTTTTTAATTCCGCAGGAAAAAAGACAAAACACTCCAAAAATTACAAAAACCTTCTTCATTCTATTCACGTTCAAATACTAAGATTCCGCTTTGGCGATACGTGATCTCAAAATTTGCATCTAACAACCATTGCGTTTTCATGTCTTTATGGAGTACAATCACTTTTTTTCCAAATCGATTGATCATTTTCTTAATTTGATCCAAATCATTTATGTCGTGATCTGGAATTATAAAAGTCGAGCAGGTTTTAGCCTCTTCAATGGCTGTGGTAAACTTTAAAAGCTCATGTTTACTTCTAAAGCAATTTCTGGCAATAGCTATAGCTTCTGAAGTTTCGTAACCCGTAATGTTAGAATTGGGATTTATATAACTTAGATAAATAGGAAAAACGCCAATCCCCGAATAGAAAAAGAAAACGCACTCTCCTTTTTCTATAAAATTAGACACTCTTAAATAGGACTCTTTATTTTCGGTAAATGCTGCTTTCGCCTCACTGTACACTGGCTTGTAACGATAATTATCCAATACGGCATCCTGATAATACAAATCTTGCTTGTAATAGATTTTATTCCGAATAAAACTACGAATTCGGCTAAATCGAAATGGCGGCAGCCCTTTTTTACGCCGATTTATAAAAAGCACATGAAATAACCATACCTGTAGCACAAAAGCTACTAAAACCGCCGAGAAAACACCAATAATCGAAACGCTGGACACTGATCTTAGCGCCGGATGTTTGGCAAAAATCAATGCTCCAATCCCTAATAATGTGGTGATTACCGAAATTAAAATAGAAGTCTGATAGGTTTTAAGTTCACTTTTACCGGTTTGATATTCTTTAAGACAGGCATTGGTGATAAAAATGCTGTAATCCAGGCCAAGCCCAAAAACAAAGGTTGAAATAATGATATTAAGAATATTAAATTCGATAGATAAAGCGCCCATAATCCCAAGGGCAATAATCCAGGTAATCCCGATGGGGAATAGTGTTAAAAGACTAATTTCAAGATTTTGGTAAGCAATTAAAAGGATCATAAAAACCGCCAAAATCGAAAACCCGATCAATTGATTAAAGTCGTTCTTCAAATTCCCTAAAAATCCTTCATTGATCCGCTCCCGGTCGATAATCAACATATGATCCAGATGATCAAATTGTGCAGTAAATTCCTGAGAAGGCACATCTCCCAAATTTACCGTTGTAGTTACCGTGGCAAAATCTTCACTAATCGAAATAAAATCGTTTAAATAAAGATTGGTAGTTTTCTGATAATCATTTAATTGCAGGTTTTTAAAATCTTTATTTAATAAGTGATAAAAATCCTTAAAACTTGCCGGTTTAAAGCCATATTTAGCAGACTCTGACAGGATTTTATTTTTAAGCGCTGAAGTATCCCTGGAATCCCAAAAATCCTTCCACTCCTGTATTTTTTTATTTTGAGTTTGCGTGGATAAGACTACCCCGCCAATACTACTATAGCTATTTAACCGGTGCTCTGTATTAAAATTTTTAAGCCTTTGGTAAACTTTAGAATTTTCCTGTAAGGCTTCATCGATCGTATTCCCGTAGCTTACCAAATACAAAGTTTTACCATTACTATTCGCAATATTCTGTATTTTTTGTTCAGCTTTTTTAATGGTTTCAGGCTGAAAGTTAATTTTACTCAGATCATTATTAAACTTCACTTTGGTGAAAAAAAACAATCCCAGCACAAACAATAACACGACACTAAAAAATAAAGGTTTAATTCTAAAAAACTGTATTGCAGCCAGTTTATCTAAAAAGGTATTTTTAGGTGTTTCGGTAATGCGTTTTCCGTAGAGTAAAGGAATTAAAAGTAAGGCCAAAAAAGCGGCAATGATCACGCTTATTGCCGCAAACATCCCAAGATCATTAAGCGCATCGCTGTTTACGAAAAGAAGACAGAGAAAGGCGGTAGCGGTTGTAAGACTACTCATTAAAACGGGAGTGGTTACTTCCCGGTAAAGCTGTGAAACATCGCGATTATTTCGATAATGTGTTAAAATATGAAGTCCGTAATCCAGTGTTATTCCCAGTAAGATCGAACCAATCCCTATGGAAATCGCCGAGATACTGCCTTTAAAAATATATAAAATCGCTATTGCGGTGAGCGCAGCGATAATTCCCGGAATAAAAAGAATTAATGGCACATAAATTTTGCGGTAAAAAAAGATGAGTAAAATCAACAATATCGAGATAGCGATACTTATGGTGATTTGTACGTCTTTTTTAATCTGATTAGCATTAGCAAGGGAATACAACACCCCGCCAAAAAAATCACCTTTTACATTCTTGAATTCTAAATTTAACTGCTGCTGAATTTCTTTTAATTCGGATATAAATTCATTGTTCTTATTGGTTTCTGAAGCCGGTAAGGTTGGCGTTATAAACAATAAAAGGTGCTTTTTATCCTTTGTAAGTAAGTAATTATTATACAACAGATAATTATCTCCTATTTGAAGTTCACGTAATTTTTCCAGTCCAATAGGTCCTAAGCTCAAAGGATCCTGAAATATAAAATTTTTGGTAACAATCCCGGTTGGGGAAATAATGCTACGATAATCTTCTTTTATCTGCTTGGCAATTGCAGTATCTGATAGCTTTTCTTTAATCTCCCTATAATCCTTTTCATTTAGAAAGAAAGGTAAATTCTGATAGACAAAATTATAAATTTCACGAACGCCTTCATCAGGAACTTTTCCCTGTATATTTTCAATAAAACCGGGTAATTTGGTGTGTACCGAATCTATAAATCTTTCCGCATAGGCTGTTAAATCCTGTGGTTGTTCTTCTTCTGAAGATATAGTAACGATTATTTTATCCGAAAATTCGGTTTCATTTAATATACGTTTTAAAACATCCTGGTCTTTCCCTGCTGGAATCAAACCGGTCACATCTTCTTCTAATGCTACTTTTGAAGCCAGAAATCCCACTCCCGCCACAAAAGCCAGTAGTAGTAAAATTCCCGGCAATTTATTTTGCTGAAAAAAACGATAGGATTTTAGAAAAAACTGATGCATTTAAGATTTTATGATCTGCTTTTGATTTAAAACCGAAAATAACAAATAAAACACAATCCAAACCAGTATTGAAGCAGTAATTGCCAATACTAAACTTCCTAAAACATATTGCCCAAGGCCTAGAAAAACATCGGTGGTAGAGCTAATGTGCTGCAGTTTTAAGCTCCAGTCCCAACCTTTTCCCGTAACCAATGAGCCTGTTTGAAAACTTACATAAACAATAATCGGAATAAAAGGCGGTATACTTATATTGGAGAATAAGAAGGCGGTAACCTTATTTACTTTTAAAAATGCGGCTAATACAAAAACCAAAAAAGTATGTACGCCCCAAAATGGTGATAAGCCCACAAAAATGCCCAAAGCTATGGCTGTTGCTTTTTTTGCCGGACTTTCATTACTTTTTACAATATCTTCTTTCCAGAATTTTTTAAAGCCTTTTTGTTTAAAATCACGGTATTTATTTCGGGGATGGATCCAGAAAAAACTCACCAGCACAAACCACATATAGAGCAAAACGATCCTTACGATATCCCAGAAAGGCCGGAAATGACTTACACGGTTTTTCTGATCGTAAAGTACTTTTATCGGTACATTTTTCACATCGATTTTTCGCCAGGTGGCTTTTACGATAGTTTCGATTTCAAACTCAAATTTCCAGGTATAAAAAGTAATGGAATTCATCACCTTTACAGGATATAGGCGGTAACCACTTTGGGTATCGTGAAGCTGAAAACCGGTAACCACCAGGTACCAGTAACTGGAGAAATCATTTCCGGTAGCACTTACCCCGGGCACCCCATCGCTTCCCATGTTACGATCTCCAATTAGAAGAATCTCTTTGTCTCCAGGATTTCTTTTTTCTAATTCCGATAAAAACACATCAAGATCGTCCGGGTAATGCTGCCCGTCAGAATCTATAGTAATTGCATAGTCGTAACCTAGCTCTTCGGCAATCTTAAATCCTTTTTTAAGCACCTTACCTTTACCCCTGTTCTTTTGAAAATTACGTACTTCGATTTGGGTAAAATGCTGTAATATTTCTCTGGTGTTATCAGTACTTCCGTCGTTTAAAACAATAATCTGGTTGGTATAAACCATCAATCCCTCTACTACTGAAGCTAAGGTGCGTTCATTATTGTAAGTAGGAACTAAAACACAGCAATTTAAAGCCTTAAATCGGTTTTGATAGACGCCGGAAGTATTCAAATTCATTTTTTTGCTTGCTGCAAAAGTATTAATTTAAACTACCTAAACATAAGAGTTTTATTAATAATCGAGATTAAAGGCTCCGGTACTTCTATAGCTTAATTTCCTTTCATAAACTAAAGAGGCTGGGTAAAATCTTTGTAAAGACGTTATACCTAAATTTCATATTGGTAGCATTTCGATACAAATTTTCTTGAAAAATTTACGCAATGATCTAAAACGTCTGTAATGATCAGAATCAATGTATTAGAAATTAAAAAATTATAACCAATAATTATTTCTTGATCCTTAGGTTGCTTATCTGGTTATTAAACTCTTAAACAGCCTTATAAAAGGCGCTGAATTTTAAGGCTAAAGCTTCATTCTGCCGTGCAATTCCGCGCACTTTTATGATTCCATCTTCCTCAGTGATATGAGATTCCAATATCAGATGATCACAGGTATTGGGGTCGACCACCGCCATAAATTTCACATTATTCGCATGTTGTAATGCTAATGATTTACCGGTACGCCGTTCAGCTTCCTCCTTAAAAAGCTGCATTAAAATTACACCGGGAGTAACCGGCCGTTCGGGAAAATGTCCTGCGTATAAGGGATGTGTTTTCTCAATGGAAAGTTTAGTAATAAATGTATCTTCTTGTTGTGAAGATTCTAAGACTGTATAAAAATCTTTAAGCAGCATAAAGGGAATTTAATGCCGACTAAAATACTGAAATACTTTAATAAAGTGTCAGGAATTACTTGATATACGAAGAATCGAAGCTTATTTTAAATGATTCCAAAAAACCTTGCTAAGAAATTCGGTATAAAAAGTGTAATTTGAAAGGAATGCTAAGGTCTAAACCCCACATCAACACCTTATGGCTGAAAAACAGCGGCTTTTATAGGTTTGTTGATATGCCAGTTCTTAAATATGATTAAGGTATAATCTCCGGTATCTTCCTGAAGTTTCACAGATTGCAGCATTTGATCTTCAGAAAAACTCATAATCACTTTCTCGAACATATCAGCCATACTTTTATTTTTAGGCGTAATTACAGCTTCAACCACGTTCTTTTTTTTACGATATTCCACATCAAAATTGGCATCGTCCTGTAATAGTTTTCCGTTAAGGCTTCCCGTGATAAGATCACCAAGTTTCGCAAAGAGTTTGTTGGCACTCATATCCTGTCTGCTTTTTTGACCATCATCATCGATATACAAAAAATCATTTTTAAAAAGTAAGGAGTATGGGAAAGGTTTGGTATACTGCCATTTTATGATATCAGGCGACTTATAATAGATTTTGCCATGAGAAGAGGCTTCTGCATCCATCATTTTCATCACTTTGGTCTGCTCAAACTCTCCATAAAGGCTTTTGGCCGATTCCATTTTTTCAGTAAGCTTTGATGGTGATGATTTTAAGTTCACACTGGTAAAATTTTGCTGCTGAGCAAAAACTCCAAAACTCCAGAAAAACAGGATAAAACTAAATATACGCATGGATTTTAAATAATTGATCGGGCCGTATTGCCTGATATTCATTCGATTCAAAGTGTATCAACAATTGTTCCAAGATAGTTACGGTTTGTTCCTTATTATCATGCAATAAAATTACATCTCCCGGTTGTAGTTTACGCTTTACGCGATGTACAATTTTGGTTTCATTATTTAAAATCGCATCATAAGTACGAAGGTTCCAACCAATTACCCGGTGCCCTGTTTTTTGTATAGCCCGTTTGGTTTTTGGATTGATGATCCCAAAAGGCGGTCTGAAAAAATGAAGGTTTAAACCGGTGATATCGTTTGCCACAATATTACAGGCATCAATTTCTCTCGCTATACTCTTGGAAGAAATAAACCCCATTTTTCGGGTATGTGAATAGGTATGATTTCCTATGGTATGACCTCTTTTTATAATTTCCTGAACAATTTCAGGATGCTTTTCCATTTGCTTACCAATACAAAAAAAGCAGGCTTTCGCATCATATTTATCCAGTAGTTCCAGGATGTGCGGGGTAACTTGGGTTGGACCATCATCAAAAGTTAAGCACACTTCTTTTTTCGGATGTTTTTTTTGATGATGGTATCCTTTTACAAACACATTCCATCGAATATTGGTAGAAATAGTGATTAAAAACACAGGATACAAGATTGCCAATACCGCTATGGGCCAAAGTGGTAAGCCGTTAATACCGGTATACATCGCCACAGCGATCAATAAGATCCAGATCAAGAAATTTATAATACAGAATTTCAAAGACTTCGGAGCAAGGTTAGACTATGATTTTTCCCAAGATACTGATTATAAACTAAAATCGAGGTTGGTTGTTTTAAGGGTAGATTATTCAATTTTAATTGCTGCGGAATTTCTTTTCTTTTTAGGATTTCAGCACCAAGCCAGCAGGCATAAGCGGTAACGGTATTATAATCACCTACCCAATTTTTATAGCCTAGCTGAAGCGTATTTTTAAATAGATCTTCCTGAAGTTGTTGATAATAATGATCGTACCTTGTATCCCCATTATTGCCTAAAATCACTACATCAAGCTCATCGATTTTCAAATCATTTTTCTTTAAAAACCAGCTAATTTCTTCCTGAAGCTTTTCTTCTGAAATATTTCTGTAAATCATACAATCAGAAATTTCAGCAAAAGAATCCTGTGTTCTTATTTCTGAAAGTAAAAAAAATGCAGCGCCTTCAGAAGTTATGGTCCCTTCCGACGAAGATTGTAGAATTTTAGCTGTATTTATTTCGCCAGCTTTTAACTGTCCGTCTAAATTATAAAAAGGGGTACTTATTCTTGCAATTTCATCTACACCACCTACCAAAACACAACGTGTACCCATCTCTTCCGTAAATTGAAGTTTCGCGTCGATTAAGGCTGATTCGAAAGATGCGCTATTCTGCGTATACGTCATATTATAACCGGTACATTTTAAATCGAGTGCAATTTGCCCGCCCACGGTGTTGTGCGTACTCTGGATAAAAGCTGTTGGCGTTAAAAAACTTTCATTTTCATCTAAAATATTCTCCAAAAACTTTTCGGTATCCTGTTTGCAGCCTTCTCCGGTTCCTACAATAATGCTGTCGGGAACATCTACTCCTGCTTCATTTAAAGCTCGCTTAGCGGTTACCAGCCCCATTTTTATGGCCTTCGACATTCGGCGAAGCATCATGGGTTTAATATATTCTTTATAATTTACTGAAGTTGCCGGAAATATATTTTCGCTGAACGATTGCAGGTTTTCAGTAAACAGATCCTCTTCCGTTTGGGCTGCGATGCTAGCCATTCCGTTAATGTACATTTTTCTACTCATCTTTACTGAATATTAAAGATGTACAGTTGCCGCCAAAACCAAAAGAATTAGATAACACATGCTGAATTTTAGTCGATTGTAACTCGGTTACCGGTCGTAATCTGGTATCACTAATAGCCGAGTTAAAATTAAGATTGGGATAAATTTGCTGATGTTTTATCGCCAGCAAACTAAACACAGCCTCGATCGCACCGGCTGCTGCCAGCGTATGGCCGGTAAAAGATTTTGTACTGCTAAAAGCCGGCATTTCTTTAAAAATACGGATTAAAGCCCGGCTTTCTGAGAGATCGTTATTTTGTGTAGCCGTACCATGTGCATTGATATAATCGATATGGTGCGGGTTTAAGTTGGCTGTTTCCAGAGCTTTTTGCATGGCAAGATAAGCACCTTCCCCATTTTCTGAAGAGGCGGTTTGATGAAAAGCATCATTGGCATTTCCATAACCGGAAACATAGCCTAAAACTTCTTTATTCTTAGCAAAGTCTGCCGATTCCAATACCAGATATGCTGCGGCTTCTCCCAGGTTTAGTCCTTTTCGTTCGCTATCAAAAGGTTTCGGAAAATCTTCCGAATAAATCATTAAGGAATTAAAACCATTTAGTGTAAATCTTGAAAGACAATCGGTTCCCCCCACAATAACCTGATCCAGGCGACCAGATTGTATAAGCCTGGCACCCAACATAACGGCATTTGCAGCAGATGAGCATGCCGTGCTAATCGTGGTAACATAATTATCAATCCCAAAATAACCGGCGATCTGTTCAGTGGTAAATCCCGGATGCTGTGCCTGTATAAACCTTCGATTGGCCGGATTGCTTTCATATTCCCGATAAAACCGCTCGGTCATATCCATACCACCAACACTGTTCCCGTTTACAAATCCAATATTTGTAAAATCTTCTATTTTAGCATTTTGAAGCGCTTCTTTTAAAGCTATAGTTCCTAATAATGCCGCACGGGTAAACGCATGATTTTTATCCAAATTCAATGCATCAGCAAGATCACTATTAGTAGATTTAATCTCCCCAATAGGTAAATTTTGATGAACTGTTTCCAGGATTTCAGGATGTGAAAGTCCGTGTTTTCCATGAATTAGCGAGCGGTGATTTTCCTCCAGATTTTTTCCTATAGCAGAAAAAATACCCATTCCGGTTACGGCAACGCTCCTACTCATATTTTATTTTGTACGGTTCGCTTCAATAAAATCTGCCATTTTATTGATACTTTCAAAAATTTCCCGGCCTTTTTTAGGATCGGTAAGTTTGATACCGTAATCTTTTTCCAGTAAAACGATAAGTTCTAAAGCATCGATGGAATCTAAGCCAAGCCCGTCACCAAATAGCGGTTCGTCATTTTCTATATCGCTCACCTCCATGTCTTCCAGGTTTAGCTGTTCTATGATACTGGCTTTTAACTCGGTATGCAAATCAGTCATAATCGGCATCGTATATTTTGCGTATTTGTTCTTCAGTAATTTCTTTTTTGTGAGATTCTGAACTTAGCCACAAAAATACATCATATTCAACATTGTGCAAGTTTAACCAGGCACAAAGCACTTTATTTGCTTTTGCAGATTCGATTAACTGCGCAGAATAATCGATCAATAATTTTGCATTAAACTCATCTTCAATAAAAAAGACATTTTCGCTTTTTAATCCAAACCGGATACTAATTTCTCCCAAAACAATATTGGGCAGGGTATAAACAAAAAGTGAAGGGGAAGGAAAATTTTTTATAGATTCCTGGTAATTTTGGTCACTGGCTAAACTAGAGCTGTTATTACTAAAAACAAGAGCGGTATCTTCTGAAATTTCAGCCTCTTCTTTCATTACGATTTCTGAAGCGATAAACCCCAACTTCGAAAGTCGGTCCATTTTATGGAATTTGGGATATTTTATATTTAAAAACTTAAAAGCAGCTTTTAAAAAGCTCGCAATATCTGCTTCCGAAGCAAATACCACTTCGCCATCAACAATGATTTTTCCATCTTTAATTCGCACCCAGTGATCTACACTTAGATTATTCATTTTCTCCTCCTTTTTTAAAGACCATCGCCAAATTACAGCCACCAAACCCTGAAGCTGTTTTTAAAACATAATCCAGGTTTATCGAATTTTGATAAGCGGTAACCACATTTATTTGTTTTGAAACACCTAGTTTATTAAAATGAAGACTAGGGTAAATTTCGTTATTCAGCATCATGTGTTTACATAAAATAGATTCGATTAAAGCCGATGCTCCTAAGGTATGTCCATAATAAGCTTTTACGCTATGTAGCGGAGTGGCTCCCAAATCGCTTCGAGTAATGGCAATCGCTTCCATCTCATCATTATATAGCGTTGCGGTACCATGCGTAGCGACCGCTTTAATTGCTTCAGAAGAAATCCCGGCTTCTTTAAGCGAATTCTGAATACTTTTAAACAAACCTTCACCGGTTCTTGACGGGCCAGAGATATGATTGGCATCATTGGCCGAAGCATCACCTGCTAAACTGATAGTAACCGAATCTTTTTTTGGGGTGTCACTCACCAGCATGGCAGCGGCAGCTTCACCAAGGTTAATGCCGTTTCGATCTTTGGAAAAAGGTTTACAGGCGGTTTCACTAAGCGCCTGAAAAGAATTAAAACCGGTAACGATAAACTTTGATAGCATATCACCCCCAACCACAACAGCCTTATTAAATTTCCCGGCATTGATCATTTTCTTGGCAACTGCAAGGGCCAAACCTCCAGAAATACAGGCATTAGACACCACAATAGGTTTTAGGCCAAACCCAAAAAAGTCTTTAATAATTTCGCCCAAATTGGATAATAACAAGCGCTCTTTTTTAAAAACACCCAAGTCTTCTAAAAGATGAACATTTCCTTTGGTGGTTGACACGATAAGTCCGGTTTCCATCCGGTTCAAATCCGGATTTTTAATCAGAATTTGGTGAACCGCCAACAGCATCATTTGCTCCAGTTTTGTAAAGGCTTTGGGATCACCAATGGCAGAAAAAGCTTCCGCCAGTACTTCTGAATTTACCACTCCGGCACAAATTGGAGTATCCAGAAACTCACTTTTATCAAATTTCTGTAAACCGGTAGTGCCGCTTCTTAGATGTTTCAGATTTTCTGAAGTGGTACAACCAAGCGGCGAAATTATGCAATCTTCATGTAAGTAAAGGTTCTTCATCAAATCAGCCCCATTTTCTTTTTCCAATCTAGAAAAAATGAAGGATTATTCCATACTAACGCTCCATTTTCATCTACAAAAACCTGAACCGTTTCCCCGGTACAGATCAATTGACTGTCTTTAAAAATCCGGTATTGATAAATGATTTTAGCTGATGCAGTAGGAACAAATGTCGTTTCGACCATAAATTCGTCACCGTATTTTAAAGGTAGCTTATGCTCACAGGAAGATTTTACGATAGGCGTTGCAAAGCCATTGGCTTTCGCGTCTAAATACGAAATATGGTGTCTGCGGGCAAAATCTTCGCGACCTTCTTCAAAATATTTCAGATAGTTGCCATGCCAGACAATTTGTAAAGAATCACACTCGCTAAAACGCACCTTTAATTGAGTTTGTATGTTTAATTCTTTATTCATTTAAGTAACATTGATCATAAACTTCCGGGCAAGTCTAAAAAGGAGGATTTTGAAAAGAATTTTATAGCTTCGAAGCCTCGCGGTAATGAAAGCAACGGGTAATGATAACAACGGGATCATCTGATTACCCCCTTAAAGCTTTAATCTACCGTTACGGTTTTCATTTCTGAAGTAGCGATCACCTGCTCGTTTTTATCTAAGGTTTTTGCCGTTACCAGGGTCACCTTCATTACTTCATGCAAAATTTCGACATGCGTGGTCAGTTCTTCCCCTGCTTTTGGTAATCTAAAGATTTCAACCGATTTGATCGCGCCTATAAACCCGGTTTGTGGTTTTTCCAGTCCGCTGATATAGCCCTGATAGCCGCGGTGCAGCGACATACTTTGTGCCATGTGCTCTATAAGGCCTGGTTCAGAAAAAATACCATTATCCACCAGGATATTATCATCCGGCACGAGGAAGCCCGTGATTCCGGTAAGTTTCGTATAATCATGCAACTTATCCACCATAACAAATGGTGGTTT
The DNA here is from genome assembly GCF_023499215.1 of Zunongwangia pacifica. GTDB lineage: Bacteria > Bacteroidota > Bacteroidia > Flavobacteriales > Flavobacteriaceae > Zunongwangia > Zunongwangia pacifica. The sequence goes on along the minus strand of NZ_JAKHSK010000019.1, from coordinate 56,874 downwards.
CTGCGGAATTAATTTTATAATTTCCTGTGGATCTAAAATAGGAGCCTGAAGTAATTTTTCTGCCATAAAAATTGATTAGCTAAAATCGTTCCAATAATCGTAAAAATTATACCATTGATGTGGATAGGTTTTGACCATTTTTTCAAGATTTTCAAGATACGCTTTTAAAACTTCTTTTGGGGTATTTTTTTCGGGAATATAAGGCCTGGCATAAAAATGATAATGAAAATTTCGTTCGCGCATGATATGTACAAACAATACCGGAATATCATTTCTTACACCTAATTTAAAGGGGCCTTGTGGAAATTTAGCTTTAGCCCCCAGAAAATCAGCTTCCCAGGTTTTGGCTTCCTCCATATACCGATCTGCCGCAAATACCAAGAGCTCATTATTTTTTAGCGCCTGGTTCATTTTAAAAATATGGGATAAATCTTTTTGAAGCACGATAATTTTCACCGCCGATTTGCCGGTAACCGACTCCATATAATTTTTGATGTTTTCATGTTCAAAATCGCTAATCACCAGATTGATCACAGCGCTGGTATGCTGCTCGTCAAAAAAATGCTTTGCCAAATTAAAATTACCGATATGTGCAGTAAGCAGGATACCACCGCTATTTAATTTTCGAAGATTTTCAATATGTTCTATCCCATCAAAATCGAAGCTATAGCGTTCTTTCATTCCGGCCGTAATCAATACCCTATCTAATTGAACTTTCCCGTATTTGAAATAACTTTTGTATACATTTATAAAAGCACTGAACCCGGAGAATCCTAATCTTCTGCGGAAATAGTAATAGATGCTTCGGGTAGAGCTTGGTGCAAAGATGAAGAAATACAACGTGATAAAAATCAATAAAAAATAGGCCGGATATACCCCAAACGTCCGAATAATAAATACATATATTCGAATGCTTAAAAGCGTTCCGCGTGATTTTCCACTCCAACCTGCCATGGGTTATGAATATAATCCACCGTTGATATTAATGACTTCGCCCGTAATATACGATGCTTTTTTTGAGGCCAGAAAACTTACCAGCTCCGCAACTTCTTCAGCTTCTCCGAAACGTTGTAACGGAATCATTTTCTTTAATTCTTTTTCATCGAAATCGGCCGTCATATCTGAAGTTATAAATCCCGGTGCCACGGCATTTACCGTAACTTTACGTTTGCCGATTTCCTGCGCTAAAGCTTTTGTTGCAGCGATTATCGCGCCTTTTGCTGCCGAATAGTTTACCTGTCCCGGATTTCCTTTTACTCCCGATAAAGACACGATATTGATAATCCTGCCGTATCGTTTTTGCAGCATACTTTTTACAAACTGCTGGGTAACATTGTAAAATCCGTTTAAAGAGGTGTTGATCACCGAATGCCAATCGTCTTCTCCCATCCACATAAACAGTCCGTCTTTAGTGATTCCGGCATTATTTACAATAACTTCAACGACTGCTTCAGGATTCGATTTTTGCCAGTTTCCAAGGACATTCTTAGTCGCTTTGGCATCCGCAACATCAAAAGCTAAAAGTTCGCATTTTACATGGTTTTCTTCAATAATTTTAGCGGTAACTTTAGCCGCCTGGGTATTGGAATGATAATTCAGTAAAATATGATAGCCTAAATCCTGCGCCAGCTTTATGGCGATTGCTTTTCCTATGCCGCGGGAACCTCCTGTAACTAAAGCGTATTTCATTTATAAACGTCGTTTTCTTTTAAAGACTTTGTAACCTCCTTTATCGTTGCATATAACGGAAAATCATGTTGTTTTTTCAAAACTATTTTATCCTGAAATTGCTTAAAAACAGCCTTCGATCGTTCACTAAAGCCCTCTAAATCATCAATATATTTTATACCCTGTATAATCGCCATCATTTCTATCGCCAGTACCTGATAAGCATTATCGATCACCGTTTTAGTCATCGTTGCAGCATTGGTGCCCATACTTACGATATCCTGATTGTCATTATTATTCGGGATGCTATGCACATACATGCTATTAGAAAGCGTTTGATTTTCTGCTGTGGTGGAGACTGCGGTAAATTGTGCGCCTTGCAGACCAAAATTAAGTCCCAAGGTACCCAAATTGACAAATGGCGGGAATATTTCGTTGAGTTTGCTATTTAGCAGGTAATTTAACTGCCGCTCGGCCAACATCGATAATCGTGTAATGACCAGTTTTAATTTATCCATTTCCAGCGAGATAAAATCGCCGTGAAAATTTCCGCCGTGATAGACCATTTGCTTTTCTACGGAAACAATGGGGTTATCGTTAGCTGAATTTACTTCGTCCATCAAAATCTTTTCCGCAGCATTAATCGTGTTTAAAACCGGTCCCAGTATCTGTGGGATACAACGTAAACTATAATATTCCTGAACTTTCTCTGAAAAAATAGCTTCCGTATTCGACGAATCTCGATAGAGATGATCCTGTCGATTTTTAATGCGTTTACTATCCTTTAAGTGCTTCCGCATCATTTCAGCAATGCTATGCTGACTTTCATGTACTTTCGAAGCATTTAATTCTGCCGAAAAATGATCTGAATAGGCCGCCACTAATTCATTAAGCATTGAAGAACAACAAACCGACCATTCCAGTAATCGTCTGGCGTGAATTATATTTACAATTCCAATCCCCGTCATTACAGAAGTGCCGTTGATCAAGGCCAGGCCTTCACGTAATTTAATTTGGATAGGTTTAATATGTAACTTTTCAAAAACCGATATTGTTGATTTTCGCTCACCTTTATAAAAAACCTCGCCTTCACCGATAAGTACCAGGGCCAGGTGTGCCAGTTGCACTAAATCTCCCGAAGCCCCTACTCCACCATGTTCGAATATAAGTGGGGTAATATCCTGATTGATAAGCTGCTGCATGGTTTCTAAAACCGAGGTATGAACCCCGGAATATCCTAGTGAAAGCGTATGTAAACGCGCCAACATCGAGGCTTTAACATATAATGGGGCTATAGGTTTTCCGGTCCCTGAAGCATGACTTCTAATTAAATTATACTGTAATTGCAGGCGATCTTCGTCTTTTATTCGATACTGGGCCATCGGGCCAAAACCGGTATTTACTCCGTAAATCACTTTATCTTTCGCGAATTCCTGAAGAAAATGAAATGAATTTTCCGCTTTTTGCCGAATTTCGTTCGAAATTTCAAGTTTTTGGTTTTCAAACAAAACCTTTTGAAAATCAACTAATTTTAATGGAGCTTTGATGCTAAGCATAGTATTTAGAATAGATGTCACCGTATTGGTTAATCCGCAAATGTACTATATTTACTCGATAATCGAGATGAAATGCGCTGCGGCTTGCCTCGAATTAAAAACAATTTTATAATAAATGCTTCATGAATTTATGCTGAGCAGTTTATTACGAACGCTAATAAATTCCGTCTATTTCGAAAATGATGAAAAGAGAATTTACTGATATCCTAATCATTGGTGCCGGGCCATCGGGAATGGTTTCTGCCGGTTATCTTCAGCAACATAATGTTCAACTCAAAGTGGTCGAAAAACAACAATTCCCAAGGTTTAGCATTGGCGAAAGTTTGATTCCGCGTTGTATGGATAATTTTGCTGAAGCCGGCTTACTGGAAATTATCGAAAAACATGGATTTCAGAAAAAATTTGGGGCTCGTTTTATCAAAGATGATAAAGTGGGAGAATTTGATTTTAGTCAGAAATTCGGTGAAGGTTGGGATTGGACCTGGCAGGTGCCCAGAGCCGATTTTGATCATGTCTTAGCAAAAGAAATACAGTTTCGTGGCGTGGATATAGCTTTTGAAACCGAAGTTACTGCCGCAGATTTTAGTAACGAAAATCCCGTAATCACGATCCAGCATAAAGACGGAAAACAATCTGAAATCGAAGCAAAATTTGTGATCGATAGTAGTGGTTTTGGCCGCGTATTGCCAAAGTTATTGGATTTAGAACAGGCTTCTACGCTAGAATCTCACTCGTCTGTGTTCACTCATATCCAAGAAACGAATCGGCCCCAAGGGAAAGAAGGTGAATTGATCACTTTTGAGGTTTTAGAGACCCAAGTTTGGTTTTGGTATATCCCCTTCTCTAACGGAAAAACAAGTTTAGGTTTTGTGGCGCCAACTGAATGGTTTGATCAATTTGATAAAGATCCCGAAGTTAGCCTTACACAAATGATCTCAAAATTAAACTATTATAAAGGCAGATTTGATAATTATCCATTGGAGTTTATTCCGAAGAACATCAAACACATCGCTAAAAGCGTTAAATGTCTTTACGGAGATAAATTTGCTTTGACGGGTAATAGTGCCGAATTTTTAGATCCTGTATTTTCCTCTGGCGTTAGTTTTGCGACCGAATCCGGGCTTAGAGCCGCTAAACTTGCCTTAAAAGAGCTAAATGGCGAGCAACCAGACTGGCAAGCTGATTATGCCGAGTATATGAAGCAAGGTATTGCCGTTTTTTCCAGTTATGTAAGAGACTGGTATAATGGTGATTTACAGGATATTTTCTTTCATAAGTCTCCTAATCCCGAGTTTAAGCGACAAATTTGTGCGGTTTTAGCGGGTTATGTTTGGAATACGGACAATCCATTTGTCAAAAAACACGAGCGCATTATCGGTGCGGTGGCAAAATTTATACAACTGGAAAATTGATAAATTTTTATTGAATTTTAACTTACTGATAAAAAGAATCTTAAGGCCAAAATGAACGGAAGTACCGAAAAATAAAGAGAAAAAAGCGACAAAAGGTTTGCAGGCTTCGTAAGTTTGATATACATTTGCAACCGCAAAAATGCTTGCGAAACGTTCTTTTTAAGACTAAACGGAGAGGTGGCAGAGTGGTAATGCAGCAGCCTGCTAAGCTGTCATCCTTTTTGGATGCCTGGGTTCGAATCCCAGTCTCTCCGCTTCATCGCGTCCAAGTCGCGATTCATAAATAACTCGGGGTGTAGCGTAGCCCGGTCATCGCGCCTGCTTTGGGAGCAGGAGGTCGCAGGTTCGAATCCTGCCACCCCGACAATTACGGTGTCAATGGACACCAAATTATAGCTAATCTTATGAAAATCAAGGATTTTCATTTTTCTTGAAATCCTAAGATTGGCTTTAATATCAATTCAAAGGTTACCTATTCGGTTACCTAAATTGTTACCAGAATTTTTACTACATTGGTAATTCAATATACTTGACTTTCGCAGCGATTTGACTTTCGTAAACAAATCGATTATTCACTTAAAGCGAGAGTTTATGCAGACTTCAAAGACTTTTACCATTCATTTTTGGCTGAGTATGGCCAAGAAAAAAGATGATTTCGCCCCCATTTATGCCCGAATCACGGTCGATGGAAAACGTGCAGAAATCAGTTTAAAACGATTTACATCGGTTACCTATTGGGATACCCGTTCCAAAAGGTCAACACTTAGGACTTCCGATGGCAAGGCACTAAATGTTTACCTTGACCAAGTGTATTCCGATTTGTTGGCTTGCCACAAACAGCTTCTGGGCGAATCCAAATATGTTACCGCCCAAGCAATCAAGGCCCGTTACCTTGGGGAAGATGAACAGCACAAATCGCTGCTTCAACTGGTTACCTACCACAACAAGAATATGGTTTCGGTACTCAAGCCGGGAACGCTGAAAAATTATTTCACTACGGAACGCTACATTAAAAGGTATTTGAAGCACAAATTGAAAACCAATGACGTTTTCCTGAAACATCTTTCCTATAAATTCATCATTGACTTTGAACAGTTCCTGCGCAACGGAAAATCCATAAACCGTTCCCAGCCCCTAAAGAACAACGGGGTTATGAAACATCTGGAACGTTTGAAAAAGATGATGAACCTTGCACTTCGATTGGAATGGATCGAGAAAGACCCTTTTGTGAGATTCTCGCTAAAGTTCACAAAACACCAACGGGCATTTTTATCCCAGTCGGAACTTGAAGTTTTGGAATCCGGTAAGCTTTCCAAAGGGATGCACCAGAAAACAAGGGACGTTTTTGTTTTTGCCTGTTATACGGGCTTGTCCTATATTGATGTGAAATTGCTCTGTGATGACCATATTGTACGTGGCATTGATGGGGATTACTGGATATTTACTAAGAGGGAAAAGAACGGTGAGGCGGTTAAAATCCCCCTGTTGGATAAAGCCCTTGACATCCTGAAAAAGTATGACCAAGAACCTAAAGGCAAGCAAGAAGAACTGTTGCCGGTGTTTTCCAATCAGAAAATCAACAAGTATTTGAAGGAAATTGCGGCAATTCTAAAAATTAATAAAAAGCTTACGTTCCACGCGGCAAGGCATACGTTTGCAACCACCGTCACGCTTTCCAACGGGGTGCCCATTGAGACCGTTTCAAAATTGTTGGGGCATACAAAGCTTTCCACAACGCAAATCTACGCGAGGGTCATCGAACAAAAAGTGTCATCGGATATGCGTTCGTTGCGCAGTAAATTAAACACCACGGACAAGGCCGAAACAAGGGTGCATTATCAATAATTCGGTTTGTAAAATTCCTTTTAGGTTCTAATCCAGTCGGCACTCTTATTTTTTCTTGCCTGATCCCTTGCAGATTTCAGTTTTTATTGAGCCATAAATTTCTGCGTTAAGTCATTTTATTTTTCGGTCAGCTGAGGCCACCAAAACCAAACCGTGGGCAAATGTAGCCACATCCACCGCTTGTTCAAGGTCAAGCCCTTCGGGATGCCGAACATTTTTCTGCGAAAAATAACCGCTCATACCTTGCCCCTTCCTCCCCGTGGCTGTTGATGCCCTGTTTTGGTATTGCTAGTTGCCTAACAAGCTGCCAAAACGATTTAAAATAATGTTTAACTTAAAATTTTTAATTATGGCAACAACAGTAAAACAAAACGGAACTTCAAAAAAGGATACTGCATCCGTTAAAAAGGAAGTACAGAAAAAGCTGACAGATGAAGCTATCGGAAAAGCTGCTTCGACAGAAAAAACGGTAGCATCCAAAAAAGCTACCATCAGTTTGGATGACAGGATCCAAAATTTTGAAAAACTGAGAGGATTGGCCACCCAACGGGAACGGTTAACCCAGACCTTGAACGAATTGACGAAATTCAACTACAACCAAGGGGATTCAGCTTCATTTTACATCAGGGATTCCCACAATTTGGAGTTTAAAACGACCAATACGAACCTTATCAAATTGGTCACAACACACTTGCAATCCACTTTGGAGGAAAGAAAGTCTGAAATTGAGGAACAGATTTTACAATTTGAGCTCTAAGCTACTTTCAAATCCTTAAAAGAGGAAAGCCTACTTCACAAGAGTAGGTTTTTTTTTCTTAAAAGAGAGAGAGAGAGAGTATTCAATCAATATATGCGCAAAGGTAAACCCGTAAAATACTCCCATCAAAAGACTACGGCATAATCGGGCTCGTTTCTCGCTCCTTTTATATCCGTTTCCTTTTGAGCCGAGATTTTATCTTCCGTTTGGTTCTAGCTTAAATATTTATTGTTTAACTAAAATCAAATGTTATGTATTTATCAAATTTACAGCAGGATGACATCTTCGTTCCATCAGAAATGAAATCCTTGAAAAGCCTGACCCAGATGGAATCCCGACGGGGACTTGAAAATGCCATAATTTCCAATGGTAAAATTGTCAACGTAATATCAAACAGCTACGGCCACGTACCCAATGAGCTCTTCTTCAAGAAAGCCGAAGAAATGTTGACCGATGCCAAGCTGAATTATCAGAAACGAACGATCAACAGGGATGACAGGTCATTTATAACCGATTTTATCATCGATGACAACAGCCAATTCTCGGTCAAGAATGAAAAAGACCTGATATTGCCAATGCTGCGGTTCAAGAATTCCTATGATGGTAGCGAAAAGACATCGGGACATTTTGGCTTTTATAGGGAGGTTTGCTCCAATGGCCTGCACGTTTCACAGGCCGAAATCGAGTTCGCCATCAAGCATAGTAAGAACAATACCGACCTGATAATGCCAAGGTTGAATAATCTGTTCGATAAGTTCGTAGATAATGAATTCTACACGATTACTGAGAAGTTCGACAGAATGAGGGAATTTCAAATCATCGACACCAAAGAATTTGTAAGGAAAATTCTGGAAAGCACTAAATTGTTCCGGTATGAATGTAGCGATAAGAACAACGATCCTTCAAAGAAATCCCGTGAAGTCCTTGAAATTTTGGATAATGAAGCGTTGTTGCTCAATGAAGCTCCAAATTTGTGGATAGGCTATAATGCTTTTAATCAAATGCTTCACAATACATTGAAGAAAAGCTTTTCACAACAGGAACGCTTGGACAAAAAACTGTTCGATGCCGTTTATGAAATGGCTTAATGCCGATAAAGGTTTATCCAGTACCTTAAACTGGATTTTTTTTATTCTGAGCGAAAGAGTTTATTTGGAAAGTTGGTTTTGCAATCCCATTCAGCATATTCCCCTGCATTTCGCGAAATGCTACATTCCGGGCAAAGAACTTTCCTAACAAGATCTTGGACACAACCCCAAAGCTTCCGATTCCCATTCCACTTGCCCGCTTGTTCCCGAGAAAAGTCGGGAAGCGGCCAAACTCCATTCCCATCTACACCTTTGAAGTCAAGTCCGCTTTAAACCCTACTTCAAGAGGATAATGCGTTTTCATATTTCAGAGCGGAATTTCTGCATTGGCAGAACTGTTTTTATGATTTAATCATAACTTTTCTTAACTTTAAAAAAATCATTTTCAAGATGAAAAAGCTACTGATTGTATTAAGTATTTTGGGATTATTAGTTGCCTGCAATAATCGCAATGAAAAACCCAAAGAAGATAAAAACCCAAAAATTGAAAAATCTGTTTCTCGGGATTCAATGAATTTGGTTCAGCAAAATTCATTTAATGTTAATGAAATAGACGGTTTCTGGAACAAAAAACTTGCGGACAATAAAGAATTTTACAAAGTTACCTTTCCCCGTACCGATATTCACCTAAAAATTGATGGGGTGTCTGTGGAGGCGGGCTTGGCTTATACTTCCTGGATAGCCTACCGCCCAATGGGGAAGAATACGCAAATTATGGGGGATATGGTTTTGTTGGACAACGAAATTCCCAAGGTCATACCTTATTTAAAAGAAAACGGCATTTTAATAACCGCCGTTCATAACCATTTGTTACGGGAACAACCACGGCTGATTTATATGCACATCGCGGGAAATGGTGATGCTTTGGAGCTATCTAAAATTATGAAAGGTGCCTACGCGCTTACCGCCACGCCATTGACCGAAACATCAAATAAAAACGAAAACAAGGGAATGGATTGGGCTCCGGTTAAGAAGATCCTGGGGGAGAATGGCAAAGAAGGTGGAAATTTATTGAAATATGGTTTCCCCAGGAAAGGGGCTATTACTATGAACGGCAACACTATGCCTTCAACATTTGGGATTGCCACCGCAATTGGCTTTCAGGCCATCAATAAAAACGAGGCTGTTATCACGGGCGATTTTGTAATGAAGGCTGAAGAAGTAAATGCGGTCATTACAGAATTGGCAAAAAACAATATTGAAGTTGCAGCACTCCATAACCATATGCTTTTTGAGAAGCCCCGATTGTTTTATATGCATTTTTGGGCCAAGGGAAACCCGGAAGAACTTGCAAAAGGATTTAAGGCTGCATTAGATCAGACTTCTTCCGTGCAATAATTCGGAAAAACCCGAAATGGCCGGTAAAAATTACTGCGGTATTGTTCCCCAATGCAGCGATATAAATTATTTGTTGATTGTTGTATAACTTATTCGACCTCTCACTTCAGATAAAGTAACTGTTGCAATTAATTTAAGTGAATTGCTTTGATCCTGTGCCTTACATCCATTAAACAAGAGAAGGAACAAAAAGGAAAAATTTAGAATTACTTTGGTTTTCATTCATTGAAATTTAATGGCTTGGGACCATCTTGTCTTACTGTTTTCATATTCCCTTCAAGTCGTTTGAATCCCTACAAGATACAAATTTATAAGCCCAAATTCCAAAAAAAGTTATGAGTCAACTTCCCTTTTAATCCGAGGTTATTGGCACCATTAAATGGCAGTTTCATCCCACTCAGCCCATTCCCCTGCATTTTGCGAAATGCTCCCTTCCGGGAAAAGCGCTTCATTACAAAGGTCTTGGACCCAACTCCAAAGCCTCCGGTTCCCATTTCCCTTGCCCGCTTGTTCCCAAGAAAATTCGGGAAGCGGTCAAACTCCATTCCTATCTACACTTTTGAAGTCAAGTCCGCTTTACATCCTACTTCAAGGGGATAATCCGTTTTCATAGGACGGTCAGCACATTGCCTCTTCATTCCGCAAAAAGCTGCATTCCGGGCAAAGCGCTTTCCTACAATGGTCTTGGACACAACTCTAAAGATTCCGATTTCCATTGCGTTAACCCTGCCTGAAAAATGGCAGGGACACTTCATTCCCAATCTACATCTTTAAAGTTAAGTCCGCCTGATAGGAATTCCATTTATCATTTAGTCCCACTTCCTATGTTTTGGTACTTCACAAAAGTCATTTAGAAATACTCCCGAGCCACCGCTGTCCCTACCGTTTTTTTGTAAGCAAAATACCAACATTTGGAAGTTAAACGGAGTGCATAACCGGTCGTGCCTCCCTTTTATAACTCCTTATTAATTCCAAATATTGAAAATGTATCAGCAACAAAAAAAGGTAACAGCGGACGGCTCTATGGGAAGTAAATCTAAATCGAAAATTATGAAATCTTACAAAAACATCAAAAAGGAAGCGGGACTAAAAAAACAAAAAAAGGAAAACGCTCTGGATATAATAAGTAAATCACTTCAAAAAAACATAAACGCAAACTATCCGAAGGGTTCGGGTAGCATTTTAATTAATCTTTAAATTTTTTATTATGAGCACTTTAAAAAATCACGTACAGTTGATCGGAAACGTTGGCCAAGAGCCACAGATCACGAACCTTGAAAGCGGTAAAAAGGTAGCCCGTCTTTCACTCGCCACGAACGAGTATTACAAAGATGCCAAAGGCGAGAAAGTCCAAAGTACCGAATGGCACACGATTGTGGCCTGGGGCAAAACTGCCGAAATCATCGAGAAATATGCCGGAAAGGGCAAGGAAATCGGGGTAACGGGAAAACTAAAATCCCGAAGCTACGAGGACAAGGACGGTATCAAAAGATACGTTACCGAAGTGGAAGCCAACGAAATCCTTTTGTTGGGAGCTAAAAACGGTACTAATTCTGCCGAGTAATCTAAAATTAAAGAGGGCGTTCCTCTCGAAAGTTGCGCCCTCTTTTTCATTATTAACACTTTAAATAAATTTAAAATGAAAGCACAAGTTAAAGAAATCAAAGACGGATTACAACATTTTCACGGATCGGAAACCGTGTTTCAAATCCCATTATTAAGAACCCGTTACACCAACGGACTGAAATATTTGGCGGAAGCTGCGGAATGTTTTTGGTTGATAACCGATACCTCTGCATTTGCGAAAACCTTGATGGATAAAAGCTATTTTATAACCATCGACTTTCAAAGGTTGCCCAAGGAAAGACAGGATTATTCTGGGTACGAAGCCGAGATAACGTACAGCGATGGAAACGGGAACATTTTTGGAAAACACGGCTATCGAATAACGGATTTTCCACTTGATGAACTGCGGTTATTTTTTGTGGATAATACGTTGATGTTACCGAACGAATATTAACCCATTCAAAAACCTAAAAATTATGATCTACTTAAATTTTTCAGACCTGAACGGGGAAGCCCAAGAACGTCTTTTGGAAAGTTCAAAAAAGGACGTTGAGCATAAATTTGGCGATGATATTCGAAACTATGCAAAGGAGCATTGCACCAATTTTGAGGTGATGATCGAAGAGGAGGCACTTCGGAATCTATACAGTTATACCTATGTGTTTAATATCTGAAATTATCCAAATATGAACGGAAAGACCTTTGAAATTTCAAGGGTCTTTTTTCATTCTGTTGACATCAATTCAATAAAAAGCCTTATCTTTATTTCGCTGAAATTCAGCATTCAATTTTACGCAGGGGTATCCCATTTTTGACTTTCGCCGATAACCCTGCCCATCGAAAAATTACATAACGGGAAATCTTTTCCCTGAAATTGGCAATTGGCATTTAGCCAAATTGTACGAAATTTTTGTCCCGCCGGGCGGGACGAAAAGGAGTAGCAAGAGGGTAACACGCGATGCGATGTTAAGCATTCCTATTCCTTATTAATCATCTGATTTTTAGACACTTAAAAATTATCCGATTATTTAGATTTCTACAATTTGCGACAAATGCCACGTGAACGCCCATTTTTAGATAGGAATTTGCGACAAATCGGCGAAATATGGATTCATTTATCGGCATCAGATTCAAAAAGGAAACGGCGAAACGTTTCCAGCAATTTTCAAGAATACACTTCAAATCGCACACCGAGGCAATGGCCACGATGCTCGATTTTTTCTTCTACAACGAAATCTCGCCACGGGAAAAACTGGGCCCGACCGGAAGGACGATCGAGGCCAATTTAAAGAAACGGATCAATGCGGTAATCGCCATTATGCGGGATATGGAAAAGACCCAGACCAAACCCACCGTGGCGATGATCGAATCTCTTTTTCAGACCGAAGAACCTGTGAAAAAACCGTTGATCCTGGAGAAAAGATTTGCGGAAGAAAAGAAGAAGGTACGCTTTCGCGAAAAACGAAATCCTAATAACGAACTGTAAAATTTTGAGCTATGTACATCACGATCACACCTCAAAAATTGGGCGGGAACTACTCCCAAAGTTCCGTCGATTTTGTGGGCTATCTGGAAAAGGAAAACCAAGGTCTGGAGCAGGAGGATATGGAACATTTTTTCAATCAATATTACGATGAAATTTCAGCCGAGGAAGTGGTAAAGGAAATTGATGGAAACGGTGCCAAACTGAAAAAGAAAGAACCGAAATTTTATTCGATTACCGTCAGTCCTTCCAAATGCGAATTGAACAGGTTACAGAACAGCAGCGAAGATCTCAAAAAGTATACCCGTGAACTGATGAAGGATTATGTGGCATTCTTCAACCGGGAAATCAATGGGCGACCTGTAAACATAAATGATGTGAAGTATTACGCTAAAATAGAGCATCAACGAATGTTTAAGGGGACAGACAAACAGATCAGGGAAAATCAACCCTTTGCCACCAAAATACTTCAGCTAAAGAATGAAATCCGAAATATTGAAAATGGCTCGATGGAAGGAAGTGTCAGAAAGCGGGAAAGGCAAATCGCAAAATTAGAAAAGCAGGCCCCGCACCAACAGGACGGGAAACGGATTGTGCAGGGAATGTCCAAAGCCGGAAGCCAAAGCCATATCCACATTATCGTAAGCCGCAAGGATGCCAGCAACTCGTTCAGCCTTTCGCCCGGGAGCAAATACAAAGCTTCCAATGTTGAGATGAGAGGAAAAAAGGTCAAACGGGGCTTTGACAGGGACAGATTTTTTGAGCAAGCGGAAAAAACCTTTGACAAAACTTTTGGCTATCAGCGGAACTTTGCGGAAACCTATAAGGCCCGAAAGGATTTTATCAAAAATCCCAAAATCTATTTTGCTTCCCTAATGAAATTGCCCACCAATGAAAAGGTGATCGCTTTCAAGCTGATGCGGGAAACGGGCCTCCCGATAATGCCAAGCATCCCGACCAATCAGGCACAGTTTGCCCTAAAAGCTTTCAACAAGCTGCGCAAGGGTTTGGATGTGGCAATTAAATCAAGTTCAATCGGTATTTAAATTAGGATGATGGAAATAGATAATCTTTTTACAGTACTCTCGGTTATTGGCTTGACCAGTTTACTATTTTATTCGTTTTTCAGGATCAGTCGGTATGCGTTCGCACTGAATATACTGCTAATCGCAGGTCTGATTTTTTATCTTTCCGAAGAAAATCGGTTGATATTGACCCTGCTTTATTTAGGTTGTCCGATGATGCTAATTAATACAGGACTGTACGTTTTTTTGCACAAAACGGACAAGCCAAAAAATGACGATAGTAAATACCGCGTTAATTTTGCCACAGATAACGGAAGTTTTAAACTGGAAAACGTAAAACGTGGGGCATCTGTTATCGGCTCTGCCGGAAGTGGCAAGACCGAAAGCGTGGTTTATGGTTTTTTAAAACATTTCCGTAAAGAAGGATTTTGCGGAATTATCCACGACTATAAGGATTTTGAACTGACCGAAATGGCGCACCCACTTTTTAAGGATAGCGATATCCCATTTAAGGTTATTTCTTTTGATAAAATCATCCACAGGGTAAATCCTATTGCGCCACGCTATTTAGAGAACGAGGAAAGCGTAAACGAAGTGTCAAGGGTATTAATCGAAAACCTTTTAGAACAAAGAGAAAGTGGCGCTACCGGAACAACAAAATTCTTTAATGATGCTGCGGAAGGTTTGATTGGTGGGTTGATTTGGAAACTGAAAACCACCTATCCACAGTTCTGTACACTTCCCCATTTGATTGCCATTTACCAATATCTGGACACGGACAGCCTTATCCAATTTTTAGAAACCAACACCACATCGAAGGCGATGGCAGATGCTTTTATTAGTGGAAAGGATTCCGATAGGCAGACCGCAGGCGTTAAAAGCACGCTGGCCAATGCGCTGAAACGAATTAGTACACAACGGATTTTTATGGCTTTGTCAGCAGATGAAGTACCGCTCAATATCAATAATGAGGAAAATCCAGCAGTAATTTCTATCGTAAATAATCCCAAATTTGAAACGTCTTATTCGCCAGTAATCGCCACCATTATCCACACCATTACCAAGCAAATGAGTGTGCGCAATTCTCGACCATCATTCTTATTGATGGAAGAAGCACCGACCATTCGACTATTGAATATGCATCGCATTCCTGCAACGTTGCGTAGCTATGATATAGCGACCATCTACGTGATGCAGGACAAAATTCAGAACGATATGATGTATGGCGACAAGGCAAGCAAAGCGATTCTCAGTAATTTATCCTATCAGTTTTTCGGAAAGGTCAACGACCCGGACACCGCTAAATATTACGAACGCTTTTTTGAAATCATCAAGGATCCAACCAAAAGTATAAGTCGTGGTCATAACCTTGATTTTGACACCCGAATTACTACAGGCGAAAAGGAAATACCGAAAATACGGGCTGATGTTTTCTTTAGGTTGAAACAAGGCGAATTCATTACCTATGCTGATGGGAAGGATAAGAAAGTGCAGTTCAAACTATCTAAAATAAACAGGAAACTACCAGAAGAAGCCAAGCAATATTCAATTGCTGATATGAATGCTAATTTTGAGCGTGTTTATGAAGAAGTGCGGTCGATATTTAAATAATATGCTGTGCTTTCATTTTTATTGAAATCATTAACACTTTTATTAATTACAGTTCATTTAATTGGATAATCAATTACCTATCCGATTTTATGGAATATATCCAAATAATAGTAAAACTTCGATTATCAAAATCGCAAAATCATTTGTACCTTTGGAGTTAATTTAGTATGTAACTAACTATCAGATATTTTGGACAACTTTCGATATGATTGATTTTGATATAATAGAAAATTTAGGCTTGGACAAGGCCGTCTCTGTTACTTCGGAATCTAATCAAATTTCTGAAAGTCAGCTAGTTGTAATTAATCAAGTGAAAGACTTCGGTATTGATGAAATTTATTTCAGTACCGACGAAAATCATAATAGTTATCCTGCGGTTTTTTTAAAAAAGGTTGAAAAATTTGATGACCGTGCTCTTCATCAAATTGCAAAGACTCAAAAAAAAATCTGGAACTTCAAAAAGGTAATTTTTCTTTACGTTTATTCGGAAACTGAAATCCGTATATACAATTGTGCCGAGAAACCTCTTATAATCAAATCAGATGATTTTGACTATAAGAAGGAACTTAAAACGCTCGAAATTGAGTCTTATAAGCTCAAAGATAAAACCAAACTCACACAGCTTCAAAATCTTTTTTCCACTATTGCTATTGATACAGGTATCATATGGACATTAGAAGAAGCTTATGAGATTAGAAAGAAGATAAGCCTTCAGCGAAGGGTTGATAAATACCTTGTAGAGAGCCTTACCTATACCGCTAAGCAATTACAAGCGGAAGGCTTAGAAATAGACCTAATTCATAAAATAATAATGCGTTCTCTATTCCTATTGTATTTAGAGGATAGAGGCGCAACCGATGAAAAGTTCTATTCAGAAATCAAAAAAGGAGCGAAGTCTTATTTTGACATTCTAGACGATGCAGATAAAACATACTCACTATTTAAGAAACTGGAAGAATATTTTAATGGTAATGTGTTTACCATAGATAGCAATGAGTCAATTTCTAGAGAACATCTAAAAATTATCCGAAAGTGTTTTATCAACGGTAATGATAATACCTTACAGCAGAATCTTTTTGAAGATCTACGCCTATTCGATTTTAGCATTATTCAAATAGAATTATTAAGTGAAATCTATGAAAATTTCTTGGCTGAAATAAACCCTACTTTAAAACAAGATACTGGCACTTATTATACACCACCGTCACTAGTTGAACTCATATTAAATGAGAAATTACCAATCTCTAGGACAGAAAAAGAATTTAACATTAAGGTCTTAGACCCAACGTGTGGTTCGGGGATTTTTTTGGTTGAAAGTTTCAAACGTTTGGTAAAGCGTTACGAAAATGCCAATTCGGAAAAACTTACGGATTTTAATAAGCTGAAGAAGCTACTAACGGATAATATATTTGGTATAGAAATACATCCCCAATCCATCAAGGTAGCAGCTTTTAGTCTTTATCTGGCTTTAGTTGACAACTTGAATCCTAAGACGATTTGGCAAAACAAAGATTATCGCTTACCATATTTGATAAATGACCCTTTGGATGAGACTCTAGTTGAACAAGGTAATAATCTATTCCGAAGTGATACTATTCAACAAAATCCTGAAGTAGAACAAATCGAGTTTGATTTGGTGGTTGGAAACCCGCCTTTCGGCACTAAGAATCTATCTCAATCTATTCGAGATTATAGCGATAAATATGGATTCGCGAAGGAAATGGTTCTACCGTTTTTACACAAGGCAACCAAAATTGCAGAGAATGGCGAAATTGCCTTAATATTTAATACTAAGGTATTGACAAACACTAATGGTAAATATCAATCATTTCGACAATGGCTTTTTAATGAATGCTATGTAGAAAAGATATATAATTTTTCAATTCTAAGGAAAGTGCCTGAGGATTTTGGGGGTCAATTATTTGGTTCAGCAACTGGACCGATTAGCGTAATATTTTACAGAAAAAATGCCCCTAAAAAGAAATCTAACACAATTATTTATTACGCCCCAAAAACATATATAAAATCAAATGTTATTGAAGGTGTAAGTATTGATAGTACTGATTTAAAATATCTTCCTAGAGAGGAATGTCAAAAACCATCCACTAAAATTTGGAAGGTTGCTATGTGGGGCGGAATGAGCGACTTCGATATTATCAAGAGAATATCAAAGAAAACAGTCTCAATGGAGGCTTTTTTGAAAAACAACAAAAATGGTTGGAGCTTGCCTAGGGCAGGACTAAATGGAGACAGAGAGCATCAAGATTTTATTCCAGAGCAAGTAATTAATTCAAGGTACATCCAAAGATTTTATACACCTACTGATGCCTTGCAAAAGAATGATAAGTATTTTAGGAATATAGACCAAAATCTGTTTAAACCGCCATATGTATTATTTAAAAAAGGACAGAAGAATAGAAAGTTAACCGCATCATATATTGATTACTTCGCATATTGTACAACAGCCTGTTACATATTTAACGGAAATGTAGAGAGTGATGAAAAGAAAGCGCTGACAGCTATTTTCAACTCAAAAATTACTACCTATATTTTATTTATGGTTAGTTCTTCCTGGGGAATAGAAAGAGAGCAAATTTTTATGGATGAAGTGATGGATACGCCAGCAATTATAAATTTGCTCAATCAAGAAAACTTATCGAAAATTGTAGGTCATTTTGATAAAATTATGAGTGGGATTAAATCAGATTTTCTGAAAAAGGATTATTCCCAGTTAGAAGAAAAGATTGACAAGGTAATTTTGAAAGATGTTTTGGGAATGACTGATAGAGAAATGGTCATAATAAATGATAGTCTGGAATATAGTCTTGACCTATTCGAAAATAAGCAAAAATCCAAAGCTCTATTACCGATAGCAGATGTAACAAACTATGCAAAACGAATCTCTTCGGAAATAAACGAATTTCTTAATAATCAAGAAATCATTTGTGGTGCTACAACTTTTAGAATGCCATACTATTCACCATTGATGATGATTAAATTGTCTTTTGGAACTAAAAAGGGAGGTTTAATAAAATCTAAGGAAAATTTAGATAATGAACTAAGACAACTCGACAAGGTACTATGGCAAAAGAAGGCAACTAACATCTATTTCAGAAAAAAATTAAATTATAAAACAGGCAACGAGATTTTTATTGTTCGTCCCAATCAGAGACGATTCTGGACTCAATCTATGGCGATTGAAGACGCTTCGGAATTAATACTGGAAATTCTTAATGAGGTATAGTAAATGGGATTAAACAAAGTCATAGTTGCCAGCTTTAAAAGAGGCTTTGAAGAAAAATGCTTTCAGCTGATAACAGAATCTTATGTTTCAGCTATGGAAACAAAAGTCATCAAACTCAACTGGGATGAAAATGACATTACTTGGGAATTGCACAAATGCATTAAGGAAAATCCACTAAGATTAAAGTGGCGAATCGTTACAAATGTTGAGCAGCATTTGCCGAAAGACGATATAGAAAAGGAAAAAGGTTTTGCAGCGAAATTTCCTAGAATAGATCTTAGATTGGTAACTATAAATTCATCCCTAGAATTCGAATACCATATGGAAGCCAAAAACCTTAAGGAAAAAGATTCTGGTTTAAAACGACGATATATTGATACCGGAATTAACAGTTTTGTTACTAATAAATATGAGAACGGATGCCTACTTGGGTATGTACTCGAAGGAGATTTAGACAAAACCGTAAATGGGGTTAATAAACTTTTGAAAAAAGACGAAAGGGAACTTGAATTTTTGAAACTCAAACCCTATCATTTTCACGACAAGTATTACGAATCAGAGCATCCTGACGATATGTTAATAAAACATTTTATGTTTGATTTCACTT
This sequence comes from Zunongwangia pacifica, assembly GCF_023499215.1. GTDB lineage: Bacteria > Bacteroidota > Bacteroidia > Flavobacteriales > Flavobacteriaceae > Zunongwangia > Zunongwangia pacifica. The sequence goes on along the minus strand of NZ_JAKHSK010000019.1, from coordinate 37,674 downwards.
CTTTGAGTAGCGCCTAAAGGACTCTGGTATCCCGCGTATTTTGAAACACTATGGAAAAGAGAGCTTTAGTTTTTCAGATAACTTTCTTAGAATGACATTTATGGCCAGAGAAACTGCTGTTGAAGAAAGTGGCCAAATAGGTGGTGTAAGGGGTGGTCTAAAAGGTGGTCAAATCGAAAAAATCATAGATGCTATTTCAGAATTGACCCTTTGGCAAAAGCAAGTACTAAAATTGATTGCCGCAGATAACCGCATAAGCCGTTCAGGAATAGCAGAAGTCCTAAATGTAAATGAATCCGCAATTCAGAAGCATCTAAACAACTTAAAGGATGCTGGATATATAGAGCGTCAAGGGGGAACAAGGGGTTATTGGGAAGTTAATCTCGCAAAAAAAATAATACAGTCTATTAAAAAGGCCCTTTTTCTCTTGGTCCTTTATTAGTGACTTTCCATTGACTATTTTCCTTTATCAATTTGAAAACACCAGACTTTCCATCATAAGAGGTGGTATATTTTACCCAACCAGTTTCCCCATCTACAACTTCATCTAAAATTTCTACCTCAATGTCTTTATCAGAATCAGGCATCATATTTTGAACCGTAATCAAACTGGCATACCCTTCTGATGTGGTATGTTTTTTTAGAACTGATTCATCTTTTGAGAAAAAGCTTTCTGCAACAATCTTGGCAGTTTCTGAAGGCGACACATTCTTGTTTTCTGAACAGGAAATGAATAGAAGTACGAGTGAGCAAATGACGTTTTTTTTCATAACAGTATTAATTTGGGTTATTAATATATCTGTGTGATAGTTTCATTTCAATATTCCGTTCGCCATCCTTTTCATTCAGTTCTAAAATTGCCCTACGGTCATTGGATAATGAAAATTTGGGCAACACATAAACGAACCGTACCGTTTGACCTTCTACAATTTTTGAAGCCAGATTATGTTTATAAATTGGCTCTTGATACAAACGTTGTAGCGATTTTCTTTTTCCTTTCTGTCGTGTCTCAATCGAAAGGTTCAAGAAATTCAAATCATAATCCAAAGTAGAATTATTCTCAATCCGGATAACGAAGTACAGTTCTTCTTTATCAAAAACGATATTCTCAACATTCAAAACTATACCTTCACTTCGCTTTTTGATTCTACCTATGCGCTGTTTTCTGTTGAGCAAATACGAGCAGAATTTTTGGTAATAATAGGTTCTGTTATCTACACGCTCTTCAGAGGATTCAGCAAGAATTGAATCGGTTACAATCGGCCTTTCATTCCCGATACTATTGGATGCTGGAATGAAATAATTGAGCTTAGAAAGCTGTTTTTTATACCTTACAATATACGAAAAAATCGAGCCATTTCGGTTGACTACCAGTAAATTACTTTCCTTTCCAGGCTTGGCTTGTAACAGGCCAAAATACTGTTCTTTCTCACGATTGTAGGTAAAGACGAAATTATCTGAACCGGTTATGCCTTGCCGAATAGGTTCTGGAAAGAATAGTGCAACGTTTTTGGTGTCGTTCGCATAAATGGTATCAAGTAGGTACGTCTTTTGTGCATTCGCTGTAGCCTGCGCCGAGCAAGGTCGAGGTACGAAAGTGGAAATCATTATTGCTAATATTATAATTTTTGCTCTCATAATTTAGGTTTTAGAATTAATCTGTAATTGTTCAGTACGGTTACTTTTACCCTTCGGTTAGAACGCCTGAAAACTTGTGTAAGTTCGCCAACTTGTGGTACACTCGGGATATTAATATCACCAATAACATCATCGAGTACCTCTCTTGTAGCTTCTTCTCTAAAGTTGTTCTCAACATAGATACCCTCGCTACCGTCTTGCAAATCGAAGGCTTTAAGTTTGGTGGGATGGTGTTTTATATTCTCAATCTCAATCAATGCACGATTAGGCTGAAAACTGATAAACCCGAAAATGGGTGTGTTCTTTGGCATCAGTTTACCATTGATAGTAGCAGATTTGGTAAGGCGCATCCGTAATCGGGTATTTGCTTGAACAACTTGGTCGCCATCCACTACTACATAAATCGTTTCGTCCGTGTTGCCGATAATTGAAACTTCATTGGGTTTTGGCGCAGCGGCAAAGAACAGTTGATGTTCCAAGCCCAGTTCCTTAGCTTCAATTTTTTGAGTTCTTTTAACTTCAGCTGAATCCACTTTTGGTATAGTTTTTTGGGGTGCTCGCCTTTGCCCCAAATTTTGATATCGCTTTTCGGAATACTTAATCTTGCCTGCATCATAGATACTGTCAACAATGCGTTCTTTTTCACGTTCTATTAAATCTGGGTCGTAAAAGCCCAAGGAATCAATCAACTTTTCATCATAGATGCTGGGTGCATTGGTTTCGCGCACTTCCTTCAGGTCGTTAATCGCATCGAGCTTGGACTCGTATTCTTTCTGGTCTTCTTCCAAATCAGGCACTAAAGTCTGTTGTAGGCTTTCGTTCTCGCTGTCATCATCGCCCATTACCATTACGGAATAGGAAATGAGGAATATGAAAATCACGGCCAATACCGCTGCAAATACTATTTTGTTTTTCTCAACTTTCATCATTCAGTTTTTTTAAAGTGTTTTCGAAGTAATTCGTAATCAAAAGTCCGTGCGGATTATTGGGAAAGTTCCGGTCCACCATAATTAGGTTTCCGGTGGAAACCAATTCGTAGGTATCGATGATAGATCCTCTATTGATTTCAAAAATGGTAGTCGTAGTGAAACTGTACGCACCGTTGCTTTCTGAAATTTTTGAATCAATACTCAATACTTTTTGAACGAGCGAATATTGTAGTAACCGATTATAGACACCATCCGCTTTTTTCTGGCGATATAAGTTATCGACAGAACTATTGCCCAACCACAGCGCCTTTTCCAAGTTACGTTCATAATTGCTCGCATCTATGTTATAGAAGTAGTTGTGAAACAATTCCAGATGCGCCAAAGCTTCCACCCTGAAATTTTCTTTTTGTGTAACGAGTTTCAGCGGAATAATACTGCCATCAGTATTAATCGCAAATGCACTATTGAGCGCCTTTTGATTGGTGTTGAATACCATCCAAACCGAAAAAGTGCTTGATAATAACGAACATAAAACGACTGCTAAAACGATAAACCGATTCAGTTTTAGGACGTTGTAAATATTCTTATATGGTGTTTTCATTTTGAATTGAATTAGTTGGTAAATAATCTCAATGTGAAAGAGGTTGCCCGTCTGTACAATTTAAATTTCAGGAAGACGATAAAGCCAACAGAACCCAATTGAACGACTGGTGCAAAGAATCCACTTCCAACATCAGTACCGAATAAATTTGTCCAAAAGTTCGTGTTGATTTCAGTATATAGCGTATTTATGAATACATTGACAAGAAAAAAAGCTGGTACAAGCATATAAACCGCAGCATACAATTTGAAAAATGTATAGGCAAGCGAACGGAACTTTTCAAATACTGCCAAACTAATGACCAAAGGAAAAAATGCCTGCATTATTCCCAAAAGGAAAAAACGCTCTGCCAAAAACAGCGGATAGATAAACAAATCCAAAATCCAGAGGAAAAGACTAATAATAAAAGCAAATATTTTGAAGCCGTAAAGGGGTGTTACCAAGGCTTCGTATAAGAGCGTCATAGCTGCTTGCGCAACTTCAATGATGCTAACGTCTTCTTCAATAGGAATATCCTGCATTTGCAATGGAAGCAACGCAGGTGCCGTGCCCCTATATTGTCCCTCGATGGCTACCAATATACCATCAAAGAATCCTAGCACCTGCGTTGAAAATATGACCAATAGGACGATTGCGAAGTTCTTGGCCAGTTCGCCCGGACTCAATCCCCAAGTGTAACCATCTTTGTCTGCAATACCTTCGTTGTATTTTTTAAGAATATTGACCAAGAAAAATAGGACAGCAAGCGTTTTCATTCCAGCAATAGTATATTGCGAAAAGTCGCTGGCCTGTATGGTCTGAAACACCGTATCGATGTATTCCAACCCAATCCCTAAAATGATGGTCGCGGTCATTTTTAATATTCTGTTTCTCGGTTATTGACTTTATCCTGCATTTTTCTGAAAGAAATAATGTCACGATAGCGTTTCGTTTTTGTAGTGATGTTGGAAACCATTTGTTTGGATTCCAGTTCTTTTGCTTTCAATATTTCAGCACGTTCGGCATCGCTCATTTTCAGGTAATCGCTGGAAAGGACTTCGTCTATAAAATCCACCGTATCCAATGAATTTTGGACAATGGTTTCGAACGAGGCCACCACCCTATCAATTTCCTCGGGTTTGATGTATGGCGAATTCAGAATATCCTGAAGGTCATTTTGCATTACATTGATAAGGCGCTGATTGTTTTGTGCGATTTCCTCAACCGCCCTAAGCTGTTGCACAACGCTTGATACTTTCTCAATAGCTTCTTTAGCATCCTTTAAAAATTTGACGGACTTTATCATTTCTGCCGTCTGTTTTCCCGATTCCAAAAGTTGCTTTACCAAACTGATAAAGTTGGTATTGTCATAAACAGGCATTCCTTGGCACGCAGCGCGTGCAGGCAGTAAAAAGATGAATGCCGTTGCGATAATTAAGATTTTTGTCTTCATAATATTATGTTTTAGATGTGAATTGAATGATTGCTTTTTGCATATCCCGATGCTCGTTGTAGAGATTCATTATTTCCTCATTTTCCTTACCGTCTGTTAGGTAAGCGGCATATACTTCCTTCGGAACTTCGAGACGGAAAATGTTGCTTTCCCTACCTATTTTGATGAACATTTCGGTGTATTTCCGTGGTCCGGTAAGATTATTCTTGATGGATTTTAATTGGTTTAGGTCGTGGCTGGACAGATTGAGCCTTTTGACCAATTCGTCATAACCCTTCTCATTGTTTAGGCTATAAATGACCTGTGTGTTTTCAAGAATACTTGCCGAGGTGGAATTATTTGGAAGCTGATTGATAGACTGAAGAATAATCCCAATCGCACCATTCTGTTTTCGGATGGCTTGATAGTAGAACTCGACACTTTCCAGTACGTTATCAAACTTCAGTTGCTTGGCAAACTCATCAAAGAGGATGATACCTTTTTCTGCCCTGTTTTTCCAAATCGTTCTTTGAATAGCGGACTTAATCAGTTTCAACATCACGGACAAAATTTCCTTATTATCCTTGACTTCGTCCAGTTCAAAAACGATCAATCGCTTGTCCTCGATTTTATAGGTCTGGTCTTCGCTTACTTCAAATAGAAAACTATATAGACCATCGCCGACATATTCGGACATCACGTGCAAGAAGCTCGTAACATTGAAATAGTCGGGATGGATTTTAAGGGTGCTCAAAAGGTCTTTCTGATTCCTTTCTATAAAGCTGTAAAAACCATCCAAAGAGTGGTTTTCTGAAGTGCTGTCATAATAATGGCGCAGTATCTTTTTGACGGAAACCGATTGCGCTTTTGTCACTTTCAGATCCGAAGCAAACAGTTCAAAAAGGAACACCGACAAATCCTCTAACCGTTCCGGTGTGAGGTCATTTGCATTGCTGATGTAAAATGGATTTATGCCCAAGTTCTTTCCACTTTCATAGCGAAGCACGGTATATTTTTCAGGATAGAGTTTGGCAAACTTGGTGTAAGAACCACCCAAATCGATAATGACAAGGCGGACACCACTCTCAAAATATTGGCGTAAAATATTATTGGCCAAAAACGATTTGCCTTCGCCCGTTGGTGCAAAAATGGCAAAGTTCCGTGCCTTGATGCGTTTCTTGCGCTCGTCCCAGACATCTTTTAAAACAGGAATGTTATGCTCACGGTCGTTAAAGATGATTCCGGTTGGATCGGACTTGTAATTGGTGTTATTGATAAACAGGCAGAGTGCGTGTTTTAAATCTGTTACATATAAATCATTATTCGAGAAATTGGATGAAAAACAGCAGTAGCTGTTCAGAATATAATTCTTCCGTTCTTCGCCTCGTGGATAGTATGGGATGATATCCAGTTCCTTAAACTCGGTCTTGATTTTTGAGGTTATCTTATCGAGTTCTTTGGCATCTTTAGACCAATACACGATGTTCAAATGACCACGAATGATTCGTGCATTGTCATCTGCATTTATTTGGTCAAGGATACGTTGAATCTTCCCAAGCACCACTTTGTTCTGCGAACCGAAATTTGAACTTTTGTTCAGTTCCTCGATTTTCTTATCCAGCAGTTTTCGCCATTTCTGTTTGTCATCCAGATACAGGATTTGGTTGACGATGTGGTTCTCGTTTAGCGTAAGCCCTAAACCATCAATAAACCCTTGATGAAACACAAAATCGTCAGAAGTGAATTTCTCATTGGTCTTGCTACTCTGTACACTTTCGCCAAAGCACAGTTCGCTATTGATGGCCAGGGCATCAAAATGGTTTTTGCCAATATTGACGCTTTTCTTTTCTAATATGATGTCGGTATCAAAGCCTTCATTGAAACCATTGAAATAGTCATTTGTGAGTTGCTGAATCTCTTTCGCTTTAAGCGAAATGAATTCCATCTTTCGGCTATTATTGATAAAGGATACAGAATCACTTACCGAGTTGACAAAGCTCTTAACGTTGTCATCCAGTTCTTGCACGATTCCCTTTGAAACTTTTCTGAAAGGATTAACATATTTTGAATTATTAAGTGCCTTGTTCTTGGTCAAAATGAAGAACAGATAACACTTATGTTTTATGTATCCACGACCTTTAAAATGCTCGTGTGTTACTTTCTCTAAAAAAGTTTTATTCGGAAGCTGTTCTGAAGAATAGGATTTTTTGAGGTAGATATCCTGTTTATGAACCACAGTCCCAACAGGCAATGATTTCAGAGCCTGAAACCAAGCACCGTGCATATCCTCAAAATCCTTTTCGGACAACGAATAAATTTCGGGTAGATTCCCTTTATAGCACAAAACCACATTGCCATTATTGACAAACACGATATTGTCCTGAATATCTGCAATCGGTTGATATTTAGAAAGGTTAATCTTATTCATAGTTGAAGCCTGAATTTCTTTTGTTGCTTATAATTTTCGGGAATGCGTTGGCAGTTTGAAATAGCTGAGGGTTGTGGGTAATTCTTGTCAATGCTACATAGAGCGCAGCGTTAAAAACCAGTACGCCTATAATTATCCCAAATCTGAAAGAGAAAATAATGACCAAAAGGGAAGCAAGAATGGAAACCATCATCAATGCAAAAAGGGAAATGGGCAAGCCAAAAATGACTGCCCTTTTCCTTATGTTTTTATACGGTTCGAACTGCTTCATTATACCACGATTCCTATGAGATACGTGAATATGCCGACTACCGCACCGGCAATCAAAACAAAGACGAGAACTCGGGTAATCCCCTTTTTAAGGTCAGCATTTTCGCCAAAGAAATGGCCTGCATTAAAGAGGAAACCAACAAGGAAAATGACACCGAGTAAAATGGGAAATACGGTCCTGATGGTATCGCCCACATCGTTAACTGAATCTTCAATGCCACCAATTTGAGCAAATAGCGAAGTGGATAAGAGCGAAAGAAAGGATGCTAAATAGGGTGATTTTTTCATAACGTAACAGTTTAAATTTTTGTGTTGTTTTCGTTATGGGAAATTTAAATATATTTGAATATAAATAACTGAAAATCAAATATTTGTGAATAAAATATTATTTGGTTTTGTTTGAATTCCGTTGCTATTATTTGGCATCAAATGCTATGAATTTTTGAAGTGAAGTTGTTGATAACCCGAAAATTGAAAATGAAAAAAGTGCTCAAAAACGTCAGTTTTGTCTTTTTGCTTTTGAAAATGTGCATCGTTTTCGGACAGGAAACGAGTACTCAAAAACGAATTGTAATTGATGTTGGACACGGTGGAAAAGATTCGGGTGCAATTGGTATAAATGGCATCCAAGAAAAGGATGTTGCGCTCAATATTGCGAATACCATTCTGAAATTGAATGATAAATCGGATACCCCATTGGATATTTATTTGACCAGGTACACCGATACACTCATTTCTTTATTTGATAGAACGAAGTTGGCTAAAGCCCTTAAAGCTGATTTGTTTGTGTCCTTGCATTGTAATCATTCGGATAATTCGAGTGCAAGAGGCATTGAAATTTATGTGGCAGGTGCAACATCCAAATATTCTGATGATGTCACTTGGCTTGCATTTCAGCTACAAGCTGTACTCAATAAACAATTAGGATATGAAAGTAGAGGTGTAAAGTTTGCCGACTTCCAAGTGCTTCGGGAAACTATTAATCATTGTCCCTCGCTTCTTTTGGAATTGGGATTTTTGAGTAATGAGGATGAAGGCAAGTTTATTTCTGATTCCAATAACATCCAACCTATTGCATTGACCATATTACAATCCCTTCAAAAACATTAGAATTATGAAAGAACTATTTTTAGAGTTAACAAAGAGCTTAAAGGATATTGTATTACAATTCATCTCAGAAGTTATTCTGCTATATAAGTCCTTCATAAATTGAGCTACTTCCTTTTGTCCACAGCCTTTGTGTCAAAAGCAATCAGATTAAAGAACTCTCGCATTCTACTTCGGACACGGTTACCATAACGCACTTCCAATTCTTCGGCATTGAGGTTGGTAGTGGCGTGGGTTTTAATTTTGCGTTTCGTGTCAAGATAGAGTTCATATCGGGATAGCAGTACCTCGCCCATCACATTCAGATCCTTTCCGTAGAACCTACCGGAAGGTTCTACCCCTAAATCATCAAAACAATAGAATTTGGTGTTACCATATTCCTCAACTGTTTTAAATCCTAAATGGTTAAAGCTAAATGTTACGTTACGGCAGGGAATCATTTCATAAGGGCGTTGCAAGGGAACCAAATGGCGTAATAATTTCATCAAACTGGTTTTCCCACAACCTACCGGTCCAGAAAGTAAAATGCCTTTGTCTATATCTATGCCGTAGGTTGTACAGTTTTCTTTATCCTTGATAAAGTAGGAACAAAGCTTCAGTAAAATATCTTTGTCCTCATCATAAATCCTGAATTTCTTTCCGAACAACAGTTTGCCCTTGGCATTCAGGTAAATCAGAATTTTAGGGAAATCGTAGAGAACGCTTTTACCATCGAATTTTCCCAGCGAATATTCCACGCCACCTTCAGTAATTTTAGAGGGGTTGTCCATAGTCTTTGTTTTTAGTGGTTCGCAAGTTGTCCTTGATTTGGGACACTTCTTTTTTGTTTGGTTTGTTTTCTTCTTCGAAAAGCTCGGTTCTATCCATCCAGTTTGTAGCCAATGAGCGCCAATCCCGTATCGGTTTTCCGTCGCTCGTTTTCCATTCTCGGTCTGCATAATGCTCGTAGAATTTTTTTCCTTCATCAGCATCAAAACCTTTTTCTTCAAAAAATAAAATAGCGGCCTGCCTGCCCTTTGGCTGTTTTATATAGTTTTCTTGTTTGATATTGTTTGTATTAGATACCAGTGCTTGTCCATTGGTGGGACGGTGTTGGTACACGGCCTGTCCATTTTTGGGATGGTGGTGTCCCTCAAGCGGTACACCTCTGGGGTAGTACTGTTCCGCAAGCTGTTCCAATATGGGATTGTACTGTCCCGTAGCTGGTTCATCACTTGTCCCTAAAATGGACATCTTGATTTTACTGCCCTTGTATGGATTGTTGGAAGGAAAGTAGGATAGGTATTCCCAAGAATGAAGCTCTGTTATACACCTGTGGTAAGTTGATTTTGACCCAATCTTGGCCACGCGCATCAATTCCCTTCGGTTTACATAGAACTCGTCCATAAAGCGACAGCTGTTCCATTCCTGGAACAGCGCCATATACAGACTGATATGGGTAGGATTTAGGCGGTCATCAAAATAGAACGTTTCAAAAGCCGCGTTGAGTAGCTTTATGTAGTTCATATTCTCAGGAATTTATTCCGTGATGCACACGGTTGGCATCCATTACCTTTTGAATTTCCTCAGCATCATAATAGATGATTCCGCCTACCTTAGTGTATGGCAAGGTGCCATTGATGCGAAGATTTTGCAGTGTGCCAGGACTTACTTGAAGCAAATCCATTACTTCGGCAGATTTTAGATACTTCTTGATTTTTCCAGAAGCCTGTTTGGCTAAAAGACTTTTGATGTCATCGAGCAATTCCATCTTGAATTCCCGAAGGTCGTCTGTGGTGATGATACTTGTCGGCATAATAGAACGATTTTAAAAGAAAAGGACTATCATAGGTTTTAAATTTTTGATGATAGCCCTTAACCCGATTTGACTTTCGTTCTACAAATTTGATACGGATTAATCGATTTTCTTCCCCAGTACGACCGTAGTACGGTCAAAATTTAACATCTTGAAATTTGGGGTGTTTTGACAGTATTTGAAAGTGCAACTGCGAAATTCTATCTATAAAATGATTCATATTATATGAGCAATAGGCTGAAAACCAAAACACCGTAGGTCAACCGTACTACGGTCTTTTTTTAACATTTTGATTTGATGGATAAACGGCTCGCAGATAACACTATTTCTCGCTTTTATCCATTTCAGAAATAAGGGATGCGGACAGCTCATCGAGGAAAAGGGTTCGGCTTTTTTTCCTGTATTTGATGTCTTGATAGGTTTTATAGATGTCTTTCGGCTCAACATCGAAAATCTGGCTTAAATAATCTGAAATTTTAACGATACTCAGATTGTTTTTAGCGCCAAGCCCTTTAGCGTAAAGCGCATAAATGAGTTCCACATAGTCTGTATTACTGAACGGCCAGTGCATTTTTTCGATTTTAGATAAGGAAATATCATTTCCAGTCAACCCGTTCTTCAATTTATTTTGCTTATCCACTAAGTATTTGGTCAGGGACTTGTAGGCATTGTACTTGCCGAGCAACATATCTCGTGCTGTGCAAAATTCCGGGTCTTGAAAATAGAATTTGGAAAGCGTAATGTGATACCCGTTTAGGTAATCACGAGTATAATATTCTTTATCAAAATGTGTCTGTCCTGATTCGATATACCTGCCAAAATCGAGATTGTAGAGAAAAAATCGATTGAGTTTGTTGCTTTTCTTTTTGATGGACTTGAGCTGGCTTTTTAGGTCGATTTTCGGGAACTGGATTTCAAACGAATGGATTTCGGAATAATAGATTAACTCAACGAGAGGGGCTTGTTTAGTTACTTTAAAAAAGTATATTTCGTCTTGGATGGATTTGAAGCCTTCCGACTGAACCTCTTTTTTCAGCGTGCTTAATGAATCACGGCAGAGCCCAATGGAATGCTGTGCCCTTTTAAGGATGCTCTTATTTTGAAGTTTTATATCATCGAGATCATTTTTTAGTCGCTGTGTTAATAATTGAAAGTCCATAAGCAGGTGTATTTTGATATGAAACCATAGAAATGGGATTTAGTTGATGCGGTTGGTTAGATGATATTATAGTCCTGCAAAATGAAATAAATGAACGCCACAGTTCATTTAATTTGTGGCTCATAGGTGTATTTTAAGGAACTCTCACTAAAATAATTTTACTTCGTAAACGTACAAGGAAAACTTGCCGTATTTAATTACGGAACGAGCCGTATTTTTCTACGGAAACTCTGTGAGACACTGAATTTACTTAGGTTATTTCAGAGGTAATTTATTTATCTTTTTTTGCGAAATCGCTTTAAGAATTCACGACGGTTCTTTACACCGGTTTTTTTAAAGATATTTGAGGCGTGTTTTGATACGGTGCTTTCGGCAATGAAAAGTTCCACGGCAATTTTCTTATAACTAAGATTGCTAAGAATGGATAGCGCAACTTCAATTTCCCGCCGTGTCAAATCCTCATATATAATTTTTCGCTCTACGGATTCCTCGCGCTGTTTTTTCTTAAGGGCAAATACTTCATACATTCGAGTATTGTTTTCCAAAAAGTACAGATACCTATCTACTTCGATGGCTGTAATGGCAAAAAAGGCCAAGTTCATTACGGTAAAGGTTATCCATTGATAATCGCCTATGACGGTGCAAATGGGCAACAGGGCTATACTCGCTACGCTGACCATAGACAATTTGTTTCTCCTTAAAATAAAGGCATTCGGATTGCTCGGATTCGAAATACGCCTGTAAAAGATGATGAGAAATATAAATGCTATTAAGGAAATTGGAATAGTAAAAAGAAAGCGAGCCGCATCCAAAGAGTCTGTCAAAAAATAGGGCATCAAAAAAAGAACAACATAGCTGCCACTTGCTAAAAATGCGAGATTTTTAATGGATGAGTTGAATTTCAGCACAACAATGTCGTACTCTTTATATAGGTAGTAAACGATATATACGCATAACGCAATGGCCACGCCATACGTAATGATATATTGAAGGATCAATGGTCCTGGAAAGTTGTCTACGGGTAAAAATCCGCCCGTGGCATTGTACGCAATGAAAAGGATGCCGAGATATAAAAACCGTCGAAGGCTACTTCGTGTATTTCGTCTTGAAAAGTAAAAAGTGAGCAATACAATGACCATATCTATTAAAAGATAGAAGAAAGTTGTCCAATGTATTGATGTGCCAAACATTCAGGTTATCCATTTTTTAAAACATATTTATTAGTTTCCTTATTTTTAGTAACATTATCCCATAGAAAAATTCTCCCGTTCATAGCGATATAAACACCCTGTTTTAAGAATTGCAAAGCACAAATTGCAAAACCCAAATTAAAGGTCGCATCTGTATTTTTAGAAGACCCCATTATAAATGAGCCTACAAGAACAATGGTTTTCTTGATTTCTTGTTTTCCCAGGTAAACTGCAGTATCTTCCATAGTGAAAGTGCCGTGTGTTATTAAAATCTTTTCCACACTGGAACCATTTATTTTTTGAAGTAAAATATTTCTGTCTTCAGCGGTAATTGAACGGCTATCCTTTGCAAATGCCTTTTCAATAAGGTATGGGGTAGACACATTAGCATAATCAAGAAATTCTTTAATCGTTATTTTGCTTTGTGTATTGTTATTTTCTGGATTTTCATAATCCAAGTCCTCAATTGTGCCTCCTGTTGTAAGAATGTGTATCATTTTTAATTTTTTCGGTTTGTCAATTCCCTATTCAACTCAGTGCTTATGAATGTTACCTTTCAGCACAAAAAAGTAAAGCAGAAAAGCAGATATGACTAGGAGAAAAAGAGCAATAATACCTTTTATCTTATCTTTTTTCGTGATTTTGTCCTTAATTGGTTTTTGAACTTTTTTCTTTCGTCTATTTCTTCTACTTTGAGACACGGTATTATAGTGTTTTCAACTTATTTTCTAACTGTCTCGTATTGAGAATGGAAAGATTCAACATAGTACATACTCTCATCTAAATTGTGGCTATACAAAATTTACGCATAACAAATTTGTGCCTGCCAAATGGAAGGCTATTCCCATTGGGCTCAGAAATTCACCTTCCATTGCAGGACTTAATATTATAAAGTGTATTGACCTTTAAGCCTAAAATACACGGTCACGTCCTCATTGCTGTTATTCCTAAAAAACCAACCGTGTTTTCCTTCATAAGGGGCATAAAAAGTACCCACCATATTATTGGAATTGGCAATGGTGTAGCTTTCAAAGTAAACTTCTTTGACTTCCCCTTCTTGTTTTACCTCACCGTGAAAATCGAAATAGAGAATTTCATTATTAGAGGTTGTCCATTCGTATTTCATTTTTCCATACTTGAGCATATTTAGTTTGAACTCGATACCTTTCCCAGCAGGAACAATCACTTTGGTTTCATCTTCACGCAGATTTAATTGAGTGGTTGGAGGTGGATTATCAGCCTCTAAAGGCCTTTCTACATTAGGGCCTGAACCTGCTTTTTCAAGTTTGATTGTTTGGGCTGAAGTGTTTGATGCAATAGCCGCCAAATTGTTTGCTTGGGGGTCCTCAGGGACGTAAAGTTTGCTAAAGCCAATTAATTTTCCTGCTCCAGTCGGGTCAATCCCATATTCTGCCGGTAATACTGCTATTACCAATAATGCTGCACCTATAAGAAGTGATATAATGGTTGCTTTTATGATTTTATTTTTTTCCAATATTGGATGATTCATTTCTGACATAGTTATTTGTTTATGATGTAAAGTAGCCGGTTAACTGGAAGCCGAGAAGTAAAAACCCAGCAGCCATAAGAGCTGTATTTGTAATTGTTGAAAATTTCATAAAACTGCGTTGCCTTCGCCAAACGGTTATAAGAATCAATACAATTGCCAATGCTATAAACTGACCTATTTCTACACCGATATTAAAACCAATTAGATTGGTAAAAAGGCCTTCCCGGTCAAACTTGAATTCTTGTAGTTTACTTGCAAGGCCAAAACCGTGAAACAATCCGAATATCAAAACTGCGGCTTTGGTATTGGGTTGTTTGCCGAAGAATCTTTTGAAACCACCTAAATTATCGAATCCTTTATACACGATAGAAAGGGCAATTATGGCATCGATAAGGTAGGCGTTAATTGTGATGTCACTTAAAACACCAAACAGTAAGGTGGTACTGTGCCCGATAGTAAAAAAACTAACATATAACAATACCTCCTTAGGCTTGTAGAGGAAGAAGATGACACCTACCAAAAATAGTAGATGGTCATAGCCAGTAATCATATGTTTCGCCCCTATATATAAGAATGGCCCAAAGGCAACACCATTATTTCCCAACAAAAATGTTTGGGTGTTTTCATCTACTCCGTGGGCAAATGCACTTGTACAAAGTGTGCAAACGAGAGTCAATACCAAGAAGGATATTATCTTTTTTATTTTCATAGTAAACTCGATTAAATCTCAATACAAATTATGATGTAATGAGATGTGAATATTAATGTGCGTGCCCGTGGGATTTAACCTGTTCTAAGCTATCCATTGTTTTTTTTCTTGCCAATTGAATGCTGTCCTGAATTCTTATCATTTCTGCATTGTTGTCCTTCGGAGTGTTTTTTTGGACCGCTGGAGAAGTCTCTTCCTTTTTTGTTTCCTTGCAGGATACTAAAAGTGTCATTGCAACTGCTGTGATAAAAAGTACTCTTTTCATAATGTATTGATTTAGATATTAGTGTTTATGAATTATTATTCTATGCTTTTAATTTGTATTGATTTGAAATTTTAGGCTTCTTTCTTGGTCTAAGAAACAGGAACACAATCAGTAACAGTGAAAGTGTAAGCATCCCACCATAGAGAAAATCCTTTTCAGGCACTTTGGTCCCGAGAAATCCTGCAATAGGATAAGAAATCGCCCACCACAAATGTGAAAAGGCAAAATGGGAACCATAGACTTTTCCCTGTTCCTCTCCAGAAATGTTTTCGCCAATAAGGGTTTCCGAAGGTATCTCTGCCAAACTTTGACCCAATCCGGCAAGGACCCAAAACACAAGAAGTAGGGAAAAATTCAAGTAATTGGCAGCACTGATGGCGAGGCCTAGTACCAAAGCTCCAACTATTAGGGAAACCTGTCTGGATTTGGTCTTATCCACAGCTCCTGAAACAAATGCAGCCACCGCAGCACCAATCCCGAATGCGGCCATAGTCCAACCGTATTCCTTATCAGTTAGGTTCAACTCACCCTTTATTAAAACAATGGTATTGACCAGTATAAAGGCACCAGCCATTGCCGAAACTAGTTCTATGAAAAGAGCAAATCGAATGTATCTGTTACCAAATAAAAGTTTAATGCCTTTGGTAACCTCCTGCCAGGTTGTCGGGTGTTTTTTTGAAATATGTTCTTCTGGAGCATTTAGAAACTCTTTTGGGAGGGTCAAGAGCAAAATACCTGCTATTATAAATGTAGCCGCATCGACCAGAAATATTTCCCTGGCACCCAGCCATACGGCCAGTATCCCTGCTAATCCAGGCCCCAAAATACCCAAAATCTGATAAGTGGCAGCCGACAATCCAATTGCTTCCCGATATAACTTTTTGTCTACAACTTGCGGTATTACCGAGCGGTAAGTAGGACTGAAAAAAGCATTGAACACATTCATCAAAAATACCAAGGCATAAATTTGCCATTCTGCGGTAACGAATGGCAGTAAGGCCACAAGACCCATTCTAATAAAGTGGGTAACGTACAAAATCTTTTTTCGGTCAATCCGGTCTGCAAGAACACCTGCAAAAGGAGAGAATATGATAAAGGCTGTTACCCGCAAGGTGAGGGCCGTGGCTAAAATTACCGCAGCCCTTTCTTCCCCAAATTGATATGCCAACAAGGCCAAACCTACCCAGGTAATGGCGTCCCCCAATAAGCTAATGGTTTGTGCCAAGTATAACTTGGCGAATAATTTATTGTGCAGGGCCTGAAAAGGTTCTGTTAAGTTGGATAAAGCCTTGTTCATTTTTATTTTTAAAATTTTTGAATTGCCTTTTAAAATGAAATTATTCTTCCTCAGAATTGCGCAATGCCGACAAGATGGAATAAGCGTTCTTTGTTACAGGCTTTAAATTATCGACATCAGCACTTTCGGCAAACGTTATGGCCGTGTAGCCTTCCTGCTCGATTCCTTTTTTAACCTGTTCCAGTCTAAATGTATAACCGCTATCAGAGGTTTCGGTCTGGAAGATTACATAATCCTTTCCTTCATACTGGACTATTGCTTCTGAAGGAACGGCATTTTGTTTATTGGTGCCGCTTTCAACCCAGGCTTTTACATACATACCCGGTAAAATCCCATTTTCGTCCCCCTTTATGATATGACAGTGTACCGGTGTTATCCGGTCGTTGCCTGTAGCCTTTCCAATTAAAAAGACCTCTGCGGTACGATCGAACTCATTTTCATTGGCAAGTGAAAATTTAACGGTTTGCCCCATTTCTATTTTTTCCAAATCTTTTTCAAAGGCATTCAAGGCTAAATGGATGTCGTCCAAATTAACCAGTTCAAAAAGTACATCTTGCGGTGAAACATAATCGCCAATATTTACATAGCTCTCTTTTACATAGCCGCTAATGGGTGCATACAGGTTGGCAGTTCGTGTTATATTCCCGTTTTGTACTGAATTTTTACTGATTCCTATCAAGGCGAGCTGTTGTTCGTAAGCATTGACACGGCCTTGCATCACTTTATAATCAGAGGAAACTTCCTGAAAGGTTTTTGCTGAATTGATATCTTCTTCCCTTAATTGCTTTTGACGGTTGAATTCTTCTTCAAGAAATTCGAGTTTGCCCAAACTTTCCAAGTAGTCCTGTTGGATTTGGATAAATTCAGGATTTTCAATGGTGGCCAACACCTGTCCTTTTTTAATCTCTTCCCCGGGTAATCTTCCTGCGGTTTTTAAATACCCTCCTAAAGGTGCAGATACAGAAGCCATACTTTTTGGCTCCACATCAACAACACCATTAAGTTTAACAATGTTGCTAAGATTTCTCATCTCAATCTCCCCGGTCTCTATCCCTGCTAAATTGTATTGGTCTTTGGTAAAAGTGATTTGCTTCGAACCGTTGGGAATTGATTGCTCTTCTTTAGTAGAAGCTGAGGAAGAATCCATCTTTTCAGAATCGTTGTTTCCGCACGCCACCATAATTAGGGTACTTAAAATGAGTAGCGCATTTTTTGTATTGAATTGAATTTTCATTTTTTTATATTTAGTATGATGACATTTATTTAAAGGCCCAGTAAAGCTTCTATTACTATGATGGACTGATTATATTGATAAAGGGTGTTTAGATAGTCTGTGCGAATATCATTGGCCAAAGTGAGGTTTTGCAAGTATTGTGCATAGGAAACATTTCCACTTTTAAAGCTCTTTTCCGAATTATCAATAATAAGTTCGGCTTGTGGCAATGCTTCATTTTGATAATAATTTAAAGTGCCCTGAAGTTTATAGTATTCCTGTAGTAAATTTTGCAATTCCCCTTCCAATTGAGTCTGGTTGAGTTCAATTTTGGACTGAGCAATATCCTCTTCAATTTTGGCGGCTTTTATTTTTGAACGGTGCCCACTTGGAAATATAGGGATGGCGAGTCCAACTTGAAAGAAGGAGAACCGGTCATCTGAATTCAAACTTTCGTTTGTTCCACTCATAGTTTGAATTCCGTTAAAGGTTTGGCTATTATAACCGAACATTAAATCCGGTAGCATTTTATTCCTTTCCACATTGGTCTCCCGTTTCCTTACTTCTAACTGTTGTTTTAAGTAGACATATAATGGACTTTTCTTAATAGATTGACTTTCAATATCCAATTCTATGTCACGGGGTAACAGTTCCTCATCGGAGACACTAATGTTATCTTCAGTATTTAAAATCACTTGTAATCGCTTTTTGGCGATTTTCAAATCGGCCTCGTTTTGTTGAAGCTTGTTTTTTATCTGCATTGATTTTGTCGCAGAGGTAACGCTTTCCAGTTTTGTGGATTCGCCCGTTTCATAACGTCTCGAACTGGATCTTTCAAGATTGCTAAACAAACTGTCTTGGCGTTGCAACAAGCGTTCGTTCTCCACTAAGAATACGTACCTCAAATAAGCCGATTTTACATCGGCAATCAGATCATTTTTTTCTATAGCCTTAAGTTGTTCACTACTTTTTACCTTGGCCTTAGCTAATTTGAATTGACTGCTATAAACCGTAGGGAAATTAATCCGCTGTGAAACTCCATATAGGTTATCCTTTATATTAGGTGTATTAAACTCTCCATTTGAATAGGTGAATTCTGTTTTGGGAATGGTAATTGCACCATACTTTCCGGTTTTCTCAACATCTATCTCATATTGTGCAATTTTGATACGATTGTTGTTTTGAAGTGCAATTTCAATGGCCTGCTCCAAGGTAAGTGTGCGTTCTTGAGCTCGATTTATTTCTTGCGCCTGAAGCTGCGTCGCCGGAAAGAAAAGCCCGCCAATTAATATTAAAGTAGTGGCTACTTTTTTTCTTTTAAAACTGAATTTAACCTTACCTTCAGTAAAATATATGTACAGTACAGGGAGTACGATAAGGGTCAGTGCAGTAGCAGTTATCAATCCACCTATAACAACTGTAGCAAGCGGTCGTTGAACTTCCGCACCTGAAGATGTAGCCAATGCCATAGGTAAGAAACCTAGGGCAGCAACTGTTGCTGTCATCAATACTGGTCTTAGTCTAACACTAGTCCCTTTAAGGACACGTTCATAAGTATCTGTTATCCCCTGACTTTTGAGCCTATTAAATTCTGCGATAAGAACTATTCCGTTCAAAACTGCAATTCCGAACAAAGCGATAAAACCAACACCAGCAGAAATACTAAATGGCATTCCACGAATAAGTAGTGCAAAAACACCTCCAATAGCAGATAGCGGAATGGCTGTAAAGATGAGTAAGCTTTGTTTTAGTGAACCAAAAGCAAAATACAATAGAATTAAGATTAGTAATAAAGCTACAGGCAACGCAATCATTAATCTTTGATTTGCTTCTTTTAAGTTTTGAAATTGACCTCCATAAGTAACATAATAGCCAGAAGGCATATTTACATTTTTAGACATAATCTGTTTTATGTCGTCTATAATACTTTGCACATCCCTTTCACGTACATTAAAACCAATAGTAACGCGTCGCTTAGCATTGTCGCGTTGTATTTGAACTGGGCCGGGTTCAAAAGATATTTTGGCTACTTCACTAAGAGGAATCTGTTGGCCTTCAGGAGTACCTATGTACAGATTCTCAACATCAGTTATGTCGCTGCGACTTTCTTCCTGCAAGCGCACGACAAGATCAAAGCGCCTTTCTCCCTCAAACACCATTCCCGCTGCTTTTCCTGCAAACCCGGTTTCTATCGCGTTGTTTATAGTTTCTACGTTCAGTCCATATTGGGCGATTTTATCTCTGTTCAGTTGAATGTTGATTTGAGGTAATCCTGTAATCTCTTCAACATATAAATCATTAACCCCTTCAACAGGTCTTATTTTCTGTCCAACTTCATTTGCTAAGTCTGATAATGTTGACAAATCTTCCCCATATATCTTTAACACCACATCTTGTTTTGCACCAGTCAATAATTCATTAAAACGCATTTGTATAGGTTGCTGAAAACTAAAAGTAGCGTTCGGAATTACTGATAGGGATTCTTGCATTTCGGCTATTAGTCCTTCTCGGTCTTCAGCAGCGGTCCATTGGTCTTTTGGAGTAAGAATTACCATCATATCTCCAGCTTCGATGGGCATAGGATCAGTTGGTATTTCACCTGAACCGATCTTATTGACTACTTGTGTGACCTCGTCTGGATATTCATTAAGCAAAATTGTCTGCGCTTTTTGAGAAACATCCAACATCTGATTAATAGAACTCCCAACGGGCACTCTAGTTTCAACTGCGAAATCCCCTTCATCAAGTTGAGGAATAAACTCACTGCCCATATTAGAAAAAACAATTATTGTCACAATAAATAACCCTATGGCCAATCCGATTACTAGGAGTTTTGTACGAAGAGCTGCTTCTATTATAGGTTTATATACACGTTGAAAGAAATCCATTAATTTGTCAGAAAAATTTCTTTTATGTTCCGTTTTCCTCCCTAAAGCAAGAGCAGACATCATAGGTACATATGTGAGTGATAATATTAAAGCCCCCAAAATTGCAAACATTACCGTTTGTGCCATTGGGTGGAACATTTTTCCCGAAACACCAGTCAATGCTAAAATGGGTAAATAAACAATAAGGATTATAATCTGTCCAAATGCGGCAGAATTCATCATTTTACCAGCAGATTCTTTAACTTCTATATCCATCTGGTTTGATGATAACTTGGTTACTCCTTTATATTTCTTTTTGCTCGAATGTATTCCAAACATTACGGATTCTACTATAATTACTGCCCCATCTACTATTAACCCAAAGTCAATGGCTCCCAAACTCATAAGATTGCCCGAAACTCCAAATAAATTCATCATTACGATTGCAAAGAGCATTGAAAGTGGTATTACCGATGCTACGATTAGTCCACCTCTCAGATTTCCTAAAAAGAGAATTAAAACGAAAATTACTATAAGAGCACCCTCTGTAAGGTTTTTAGTTACTGTTCCTATGGCTCTATCTACAAGATTTTTTCTATCTAAATATGGCTCGATAGTTACCCCCTCAGGTAGGGTTTCCTTTATTTGCTCAATTTTATCTTTAACTCTATTGATGACCGCTGAAGAGTTTGCGCCCTTTAACATCATCACGATTCCTGTAACTACTTCACCTTCTCCATTACGTGTTGCAGCACCATAGCGAATACCGTGTCCAAACTGTACTTTAGCAACATCACGTATAAGTATAGGAGTCCCATTATTTTCTTTAACTACAATTTTTTCGAGCTCTTGAAGATTGTTTACGAGTCCTTCACTACGTATAAAATAAGCATTGGGACCTTTATCTATGTATGCACCACCTGTATTTTGGTTGTTTTTTTCAAGTGCGGCAAATATATCTTGAATGGTTATATCCATACTTTGAAGTTTGTTGGGATCAATGGCTATTTCATATTGTTTCACAAATCCTCCAAAACCACTAACTTCCGCAACTCCTGGTGTTCCTAATAACTGACGTTTAATAATCCAGTCTTGTATTGTTCGGAGTTCGGTTGCATCATATTGATCTTCGTAGCCTTTTTCTGGATGAACCACATATTGGTAAATTTCACCTAGTCCCGTTGTGACCGGAGCCATTTCAGGTTTTCCAACACCTTCAGGAATTTCATCTGCTGCAGATGATAAACGCTCTTGAACTTGTTGTCGTGCCCAATAGAGATCGGTTTTTTCCTCAAATACAATGGTTACAATGGAAAGTCCAAAACGGGAAAAGGAGCGCATATCCTTTATGTCAGGAATACTTACCATAGTTTGCTCGACAGGAAATGTCACAAGTTGTTCCACTTCTTGAGCAGCTAGTGTTGGGGAAACGGTTATTACCATTACCTGGTTATCAGTAATATCAGGTACAGCATCTATGGGGAGTTTTGTAAGAGAATAGGTTCCCCAGCCTATTAGGAATAGGGTTAATATTCCAATAACAAGTTTATTGTTAATGGAAAATCGAATGATTTTATCTAACATTATAATTGAACAAGTTAAAAATGAAAAAAAGAAAATGGGATTCACTAAGCACCAATTTTATACACTTGTTAGGAGGAAGTGTAATATTTAGAACTTAAGATGAATACGAGAAATGCTACAACAAAAGATTATTGCATAGCTATGGTGTAACAAGCGTTAATATCAAACTCGATTAAAAGCCTGAATAACAGTTGCGACCTTAAGGAATTAACAAGAAGGAGGTCCCCGAAGGGTGTGGGAGGATAATGTTGAAAAATATGGAATTAAAGGATAATCCCGAAAGCGTTGTTTTTCAAAATTTGCGTGCCAGATAAATTGATTGTCGATATCAATTATCAAAGCGGCATTTTGGAGAATCTTTGTTTTAAAATTAAGGTGCTTGGTAGCACCTGTTACATATTTTAAAGTCCTTTCATTTGAAGAATGCTGAAAGTGTTCAAATATATGGCTTAGCTCTGAATGTTCTTGAGCTATTTGTTGAGAATCTGCTGTTAAAGCAATAGAAAAAGAAATCTGTTCGCCATCTGGTGATACGTCAGTATGAGGTACGATATCGTGACCTATCATAATGAAGGCTGCGGTAAAGAACAGTATATTTCTAAATAGCTTCAAAAAATAATAATAAAAATTAGGGACAAATATAGTTATTTTGTTTCGTGTGACAAATTTTTAATGGGTATGATTAGTAATGAACATATGGCTATAT
The DNA here is from genome assembly GCF_023499215.1 of Zunongwangia pacifica. Classification (GTDB taxonomy): domain Bacteria; phylum Bacteroidota; class Bacteroidia; order Flavobacteriales; family Flavobacteriaceae; genus Zunongwangia; species Zunongwangia pacifica. Next base: position 14,995 of record NZ_JAKHSK010000019.1, on the reverse strand, counting down.
AACAGTAATAAAAATAATAGTAGCACGAAAATAACAATTGCCACAATAAAGAAAGTTTTTAAAGCTTTATACTTTTTTCTGATTTCTGTTTCTGAATATTTTTTATTTCTTTCTTGTTTGCGCCTATTTTTGCGGTTTTCTGACATAAATATTGATATATAAGTAATTTCTAACGTAAAGATGAAAAAGGGAAAATGCTATGGCAAAAGATTGTTGCATAGCTAAGGTATAGCAAGCATCAATGTCAAACTCGATTAAAGCTTGAATGACAGTTATCACCTTAAGGAATTAACAAGAAGGAGGTCCCCGAAAGGTATAGGAGGATAATGTTGAAAAGTATGGAATTAAAGGATAATACCGAAAGCGTTGTTTTTCAAAATTTGCGTGCCAAATAAATTGATGGTCTATATCAACTATCAAAGCGCTATTTTGAAGGATCTTTGTTTTAAAATCAAGGTGCTTGGTCGCACTTGTCACATATTTTAGAGTCCTTTCATTTGAAGAATGCTGAAAGTGCTCAAATATATGGTTTAACTCTGAATGTTCTATGGCTATTTGCTGAGAAACTTCTGTCCGGAGCAATAGAAAAAGAAATCTGTTCGCCATCCGGTGATATGTCGGTATGAGGCACGATATCATGACCTATCATAATGAAGGCTGCGGTAAAGAACAGTATATTTCTAAATAATTTCAAAAATTGCTTCTAAATTATTTTGCGAAAATAGCGATAAGTTTTTTCTTAAAAAAATATAAAAAACCATAAGTGAGAAATATTAGCATAAACATCGCTTTTTAGTTTATCTGAATTTTATTTCTATAATTGCTCAAATAATATAGCATCATAAGAATCCCAAGTAAGACCAATTGAGATATTAAACTTTCCAATGTAGGATAGACACCCAACCAATCTATTTTAGGGGAAACAGGGAGACCTGTTACAGAAAGCCAGCCAGCTTCTTGAATGGCGTGAATACCTTTACCTATTAGAATTACCGCCAATAGGGTAATTACCCACGAGGAATATCTAAAAAGTTGCCGGACCGGTATTTTTTTTGAATATTTTAGAAAAAGAAACGCGAGCAGGCCTATCAAGGCAAAAGCCGCCAGCACCCCAAACCCGATGGATGATTGATCGCCAGATTGGGTTTCCAAACCAATGGCCTGTAAAAAAAGGATCGATTCAAAAGCTTCCCGGAAAACGACCATAAATGAAAAGAATGCCAGCCCGATCATTTTTTCACCCTTCAATTGTGCCCCGACCTTTTTTTCAATAAACTCTTTCCATTTTTTGGAATGGGAATAGTTGTGAAGCCAAAAACCGACAAAGGCGAGGACAATAACCGCTACCAATGAAATCATTCCCTCCATTATTTCCCTATTCTGACCACTTATGCCAATAATCCAATCTGAAAGGAACCATCCTGCTACACCCATTAAAATAGCGGTAATCCATCCACGGTGAATATAGGGCAGGGCTTTTTTAGCCTTTGGTGTTCTACGTATCAGTGCCAAGATAAGTGCAATGATCAAAAAAGCTTCCAGTCCCTCACGCAGCATTATGGATGCCGCCAAAAAGAAAGAAAGCCAATAGTTGAGCTTTTCATCTTTCATCATTTTTTCGGCGCGGTCAATAGTTGAGAGGGCACTATTTATTTTATATTCGACCTCACTTGAATTTTTGCCTTGTTCAATGACCTGCCTAACATCCATCATTTTTTGCTCCAATTGGGAAGTAAATTTAGGATCATTGGCTTTTAGGCGTATCTCGACGGGTTCAATCCCTTCTAAATAGGCTGCCAACGCTTTTTGACGGGCCTCATCTTTATTGCCATTTTTATAATTGGAAAATGCTTGATGAAGATAATCCCTCGCAACAGTCAAACTGGATTGCGATAGTTCTCCTGAAGGGGAAAAAAACCTCAATGCCTTTAGCTTTTTTTGTCCCTGTATATTCGAACCGAGTTTTTTGATTAATTGATTATCCGATAGCGTGGCAACATCCTTTAGTGAAGTTTTCCCATATTGCTGATTGAATATTTTTTTCAGGGATACAGAATCTATTTCTTGTTTTTGAAACCGTAATGATTTGACATAAAAGGCCAAATCCCAGGCTTCTTTATCGGATAGTTCCGTAAACGCCTGCATCGCTGTTCCTTCCACGCCCAGTTTGACCGTATTATAGGCTTCAAATGGGGACAGGCCTGCCATAAGGGAATCATTCAAAAAATTTGCGGGGGCTGGTTTTAACCCATTGGCCAAAGTTCCGTTTCCACCGCCTTTTGGTCCGTGGCATTGAACACAGTTCTGCGTATATAGTTTTTGACCATTTGCCGCGTCCGGCCAATTTAAGGGGGCAACTTCATAGCCGGTCGTTTTAATGATCGCCCATTTTACTTTTTCTGCTAAGTCCTTAATTTTTTTACTGGAAGCTTTATCCCGAACAAGGATTTTTAAATCATTTAAATCAGAAAGGATAGATTGCCCTGATCTGGATGGTAATTTTATTTTTTGTGTTAAGTTAAAAATCTTTGCGCTAAACTCCTGCATTTCGGCATATTCTGCCTTGTCGATTACTTTTCCTTCCCTCACGGCCATTGGATAATCTTTTGAAAGATAATCCAAAAGATGGATTACACTTTGGATATTACTATCCTTTTCCTTTGCAGAAATTTGAAGAGAAGAAAAGAATATAAAAATATATAGGACGTATGATGGTATGGAATACAAATACAATTTCATTAAGAAATTTTAAAAACAATTATTATTTAGACTAAATATAAACAAAAGCGTCGTATTTTGAAAACAACTAAACTTTATGTAATTTTTTTTTTTAAAAATCAACATTTACAAAACCCTATAAAGTTTTTCTTTTTACCTTAATAACCTCAAACCGCTAAGTATCACCAATACCGTACTTCCCTCGTGCCCGATTACACCTTCCGGCAAATTTATAATACCACCAATAAAATTTAAAGTAATAAGGGTAAGTGCCACGCCAATGGCAAAAATCACATTCTGTTTGATAATCCTGTTTGTTCTTTTGCCTAAAGAAATGGCAAATGGAATTCTCTCAATATCATCGGCCATTAAAATAACATCGGCAGTTTCTATTGCTATATCTGTGCCCGCGGCCCCCATAGCGATACCTACGGATGCGGCCGCCAAGGCGGGTGCATCATTGACCCCATCCCCGACCATTGCGACCTTGCCATATTTGGCGGTCATTTTTTTGATAAAATCAACCTTGTCTTCGGGTAAAAGACCTGAATAAATTTCTTCTATTCCAGTGCTTTCCCCAATGTTCTTTGCAGTTCTCTCATTATCGCCCGTTAAGAGCGCTACACGGATATTCATATTTTTTAATTCCTCGATTACCCTTCTCGCTTCAAGCCGTACTTGGTCGAAAATTGAAACCATTCCAATAAGATTATGACCGTTAGATACAAATATGATTGTTCTTCCTTGTTGTTCAAGCTTAAGGGCCAAATCTTCCTGTTCTTTGGTAAGGACTATATTGTTTAACATATCCCTTTTACCAACCTTATAACTGATTCCATTTAAAGTGCCCTGCACCCCCATACCCTTAAAAGACCGTAAGTTTATGGAATGCTCCAGTTCAATATTCTTATTTAGGGCGTGTTGCACGATGGACTTTGCAATGGGATGTTCGGATAAAGCTTCTATGGAAGCCGTTGTTTTCAACAATTCCATTTCAGAATAATTTTCGAATGAAATTATGTCCTGCACAACGGGTTCTCCATAGGTGAGGGTTCCCGTTTTGTCGAATATTACCGCCTTGACCCCTGCAATATTTTCAAGGTGCGCACCACCTTTGAACAAAACCCTTTTCCTGGATGCATTGGAAATTGCAGACAATATGGCCGGCATAATAGAGGATACCAATGCACAGGGCGAAGCCACCACCAAAAAGATCATTGCCCTATAAATTGTTTCCTTCCACGACCAATGTATTATAAAAGGAGGGGCGATCATTAGGATTATTGCCGTAATGACAACGATTTTTGCATAGATACTTTCAAATTTTTCAACGAAAAGCTGGTTGGGTGGTTTTTCGTTTTTAGCTTCCTGCACCAAGTGGATTATTTTTGAAAGCATCGTTTCTTCTGCTTGCTTGGTCACTTTAACCTCTATGCCACCGTAACCGTTCACAGTCCCAGAGAAAACTTCATCATTAACCGTTTTATCCACGGGAACGGATTCCCCGGTTATGGTAGCTTGATAAATTGCGGAATATCCTTGGGTAATAATACCGTCGGCAGCAATACGCTCCCCGGGTTTAATTAGAATGGTATCCCCTTTCTTTAACTCTTCTGCTTTGACCTCTACTTGTTTCCCATTCCTTAATAGAACCGCCTTTTCCGGACGAAGGTCCAGAATGGACCGAATATCTTTGTTCGTCCGTTCCATTGTATATCCTTCAAGCGTGCCACTCAAGGAAAAAATAAAAATTAAAATAGCCCCATCCATCCAATACCCAATTGCAGCAGCTCCTATTGCAGCAATTACCATTAGCAAGTCAACATCAAGGTCTTTTTCTTTGAATAGAGTACTGATGCCTTCAACCGCTTTTTGGTAACCACCAACAATATATGCAAACAGGAAGAGGATAATTTCAACAAATGTATAATCATTTATTCGCGCCAAGTATGCCAGGACAATAAATAGAAGACAAAATGAAGTAACGATTGCCGCCCCGTGACTTTCCCATAAACCAAATGAAAAACCCTTATTGGGCTTATGATTACTTTTCGTGATCATCGATTTTGATATAAATGAATTGATTCCACAAAAATATTTTATTAATCCCGAAATTATTAGGTAAAAAAACGACTTTTTTAAGTACCTTAGCGCAATGAATTCCAATCATATTTATACAGATATAAAAATTTCCACTAAGACAATCCATTCGAATGCGTCAAGATCGCATAAGCATAATTATTTTGAATTGATTTATGTATTGGAAGGAAAAGGTGTTCACATAATCAATAAAAATCACTATGATTTCTCAAAAGGAAATCTGTTTTTATTAACACCAGAGGATATACATAATTTCGATGTTAAGGAAACAACTACCTTCTGTTTCATAGATTTTACCGAAAGTTTTTTTGTCGAGAACCCAAAGAAGAAAAGTGGTAAAGCAGAATTAAGCGGGTTTTTTAAGAAACTGGAGTATGTTTTTCATAATCACCATAACACAAATGGAAATATTATTACGGGAAATGATGAATTGATCTATGAAGTACTCATTAATAAGCTAATTGATGAAGAACAAAATAACCGACAATACAAGCATATTATAGTTCAAAATATCGTTTTTTTACTACTTAATCTTGTAGCAAGAAATATTCAAGAAAATATTATCGTCCACTCTCAATTAGAGAATCCAAAAAACAAGGTTTATGAAATCATTACTTATATCCAACAAAACATCTATGAAAAAGATCTTATTAAGATAAAACCCTTAGCAACTCATTTCAATAAATCGCCTGATCATTTGGGAAGGTATTTTAAACGAGAGACCGGCAGAACAATTAAGAATTATATAAACGATTATAAAACCGAGCTTATAAAAACAAGGTTAAAGTACAGCAATTTAAGTATTTCAGAAATTGCTGATGAGCTGAATTTTACAGACGGTAGTCATCTTAACAAAATTTTCAAAAGGGCTTATGGCAAAACAGCATATCAGTTCAAGGAAAGCATTGATTAAATAAAGCGTCAATAGATAAAACAATCAATTGAGCCAATTCCGATGAAAGCTTCAATGCTTATGAATATTACCTTTCAGCACAAAAAAGTAGAACAATAAAGGCTACGATTATCAGAAGGACTAAGGCAATTATGCCTTTTACCCTATCACTATTTGTGATTTCGTCCTTAGTTGGTTTTTGAACTTTTTTCTTTCATCCGTTTCTGAGGCTTTGAGACATTTTTTATTTATTTCCAATTCATTTTCTGTAAAAGTATCGCATTCAGTATGGCAAGAAAGGCTGCGCCAACATCGGCAAAAACGGCCTCCCACATTGTTGCCATCCCAAAGGCACCTAAGACCATAACGGCGATTTTAACCCCGAATGCCAAACCGATATTCTGCCAAACTATTTGTCTGGTCGAACGGCCTATTTTTATTGCCCTTGCGATTTTGGAGGGTTGGTCGGTCTGGATGATGACATCGGCGGTCTCAATGGCTACATCGCTGCCCAAACCGCCCATAGCCATACCTACATCACTCGTGGCCAAAACGGGGGCATCGTTGATACCGCTATAAATAAATTAAGCATATTCAACTATTTCAATATTTGAAAAAAATTATGAAAGATCCAAAAAACCAATCAACACCCGTAATAGAATGATCATACCCCCAATTATCCAGTTATTTTTTTTTGTTCCATTTATACCCCTTTACTATTAACAAACACTCTGTTTTTACACCTTTGGGAATTAGACTTACGGCGAAATAAGTATCTATCGGGAAAAAGTCGGGAATCAGATCAATGGGACTTAGCGTATACCCAATATCGAAAAAAATTAAAACTTTGGCGGACCAAAGAGTTCTTCTGTCTTTGTAGGCCAAATGCAACATCACCAGTTGCTGCTTTAGTTTTTTTTGCCCAGACTTTTAATTTTTTCATAATACATTGAGACTGTTCTAAATACTTATGGAATCCTGCACAAAGGGGATGCCAAATAGAATTTGATCCTATTTATTGTTTTTTTAGTTTAAGATATTCATATATCTTTGTTTTCACGAATAAAATTGGTGCAAAGGTTACCTATTCGGTTACCTAATTTTATTGAATTAATATAAGTGTCTGGTTATTAAAATATTGTCTAGTGGCAAGTTAGTTCTGCCACCCCGACGAACTAAGTATCAAACTTTAGCAAAAACACTGAAAATCAAGTATTTTCGGTGTTTTTTTGTTTTACGGCATACCATCTAAAACCAAAGGTTATGGTTCTATTCAGTGAATGATTCGGTGAATGCTTTTTCTTCATTTATTTCTTACCTTAAGAGTGCATAACGGCTGATTTGATTTTCGTCTATAGTCATGTTTGTTTCATTAAAAAACCAGCTTATGCCAGAGTTTACCACCTTTTCCGTATTATTCTTTATCAGAAAGATCAGCAAAAATGCTGATAAACTTTCTATTTATGCCCGTATTACCGTCAATGGTAAATCAGCCGAAATGAGCCTCCAACGTAAAACTTCAGTGAATGAATGGGACTCATCCAAAGGGCGGCTTCGAGGATCAAGCGAACGCATCAAACAAATGAACCGTTACTTAGATCAGGTTTATTACCAATTATTAGAGACGCACAAGCGTTTATTGGAGAAAGACAACCTTATTAACGCCAAAGCCGTTAAGGCTGCTTACAGTGGACTTGATGAAGATCACAAAAAATTGAGTGATATCGTAGATTATCACAATTCACAGATGCAATCGGTGTTAAAGTGGGGTACGCTAAAAAACTATTTTACCACTGCTAAATACCTGACCGAATTTTTAAAGCAAAAAAGAAAAGTAGATGATATCTACTTAAAACATATCAATTACCGATTTATCACGGAATTTGAACATTTTTTGCGCACCTATTCCCCGAACAAAAAAAGAAAAACCTGTTCCACCAATGGCGTTATGAAACATTTGGAGCGGTTTAAAAAGATGATCAACCTAGCCATTAAATTGGAATGGATACAGAAAAATCCTTTTCAGAATTATAAAATGAAGTTTGAAAAGAATGAACGTCAATTCTTATCGGAACGGGAATTAAAATTAGTAGAAGACACCTATTTTAAAAGTGGTTCTTTGGAGCGCGTAAAAGATATGTTCCTTTTTTGCTGTTATACCGGGCTCACCTATGCTGAACTGAAAGAACTCACCAAAGAACATATCGTAAAAGGCATGGATAGTAAAGATTGGATTTATACCAGACGGGCAAAAACCAATGAGCCTGTAAAAGCTCCCCTACTGAGCAAAGCCGCAAGCATTTTAAAAAAATATAAGGATCACCCGTAGTGCATTTAGGATAACTTAATTTTAATGTTATTTATGTTTCTATGATATACGAACTTATTTATGTATTGTATCATTGTGAGCGCAGTAATTTTAGAAAGGATTCTAGTCTTAAAACCTTCAAAGGATTTGGCATAATTTCTACGAATCATAAATTGGTCGCATAGCTGAGAAAACAAGGTTTCAATTCTTTTACGACTTTTTCTAAAGACATAGGGCTGTTGTTTATAATTATATTGATTCTTTCTCATAGGAGTCGATAATTTGATGTTATATTCATCAAATAAATTCAGTTGTATATCGGCAGAGAGATAACCTTTGTCCCCAATAAGCAGACAATCATTCAATTGCGTTTTAATGTCTTTTAAATAATGAATATCATGTACCGAAGCAGGACTAATATCTAAACTTTTAAAAACACCTTTTACAGAGCACACCGCATGAAGTTTATAGCCATAATAAGATGTTGATTGTGTGGCACAATATCCTTTATCAGGAGTACAATAGGTTTGTTCTTTACAAATTCTAGAACGACCACTACGAGATAATTTACATACTTCTAAAGGCATACTATCAACAATAAAGCAATCCTCAAATTCATTAAAGAAGTTGGATAATTGTTCTCTAATAAGTTCAATAGCGTCAAATAATCTCCTTCGTCTGCGATTATAAACGCTTCTTTCTATTTTTGCTAATAATTTTTCAGGGAGTAATCGAAATAGTTGATATTCACTATCGATACTCATAAATTCCGATGTTAAATTTATAGCAATCAATTCTTTATCCGTAAGTTTTGGTTTTCTGATTTGATGTAAAAAATTAGATTTTGGTTCAATAGTATTTAAAACCTTTAAAATTTTGTCGTAATTTGTTTGAAAGTTGTGCATAGAAATTGTTTGTGTGGTAACTACAATTTACTGCCTTTTAGCAGTTTGCACAACTTTTTATAAATGTACTACGGGTAAGGATCATCAATATGATCTATTGGATGAATGTTTATTTCCGGTCTTATCCAATCAAAAGATGAATAGCTACGTCAAAGAAGTGATGAAAGCCGCACGGGTTCGAAAGCATATTACGTTTCATTCGGCAAGACATACTTTTGCTACGACCGTAACCTTAGCTAATGGTGTACCCATAGAAACAGTTTCTAAATTATTAGGACATACCAAACTATCCACTACCCAGATTTATGCACGAGTGATTGATTCAAAGATTTCTAATGATATGGATAAGTTGAGGGAGAAATTGTAAGCTGTTTTACAGCTTATAAGCAATTTTCAAAAGAACGGTTCGTGGTTGTAGATAAACACGCCTATCGGTAACGATGAATTCTGAAAAGGAATTTTCCCGGCGGAAGTTGGCATCTAGCATATTATTGACTTCAACCTCAAAACTCCAGGCACTATCTAATTTATTATAAAACAGTGAGGCATTTCCTATTTGAAAACGGTTCACCTGATCGTTTTCCTGATTTTTATAATAATTATATTCGTAATCGGCTTTCAGGATAAATCCGTTTAAAAAGTCGTATTCCAATCGGGCAAAAGGTTGAAATTGTACAAATCTATTCTGAAAATTATCAGATCCAAAAGCACTAAAATCATGTTCGTAACCCACATCTAAATTTGGGAGGTCGTCAAAAGTAGTTCGTATTCGTAGGCCATAACCATAATTTTCAGAATCATAAGCTATGGTATTCTGGTTTACGATTCGGCTATAACTGGACAGCGCAGCATCACCATCTACCGTTAATCGAAAATCCTTAATTCGCTTGGTAAAAGAACCGCGCAAGCTGTAGGTTTCATTAGGCAAATCGGTATACACCGGACTCGAGATCTGATTAATTCCTTCTAAAATGGTTGTATTTAAAATGGATCGTACCCTATTCGAATAATTAAAAAAGAAATTATAATTGATGCCTTTAAAAAGACTAAACTTATAATAGCTCAACGAAAGCCTATGATATAACTGATTCTCTAAATCTTCATTTCCACGGTAAATTCTGTTAAAACTACTTAAGCGATAGCGATTGGCATAACTTGATGCATTGGCAAAACTGGAGTTCATGCTGTAATTTAGTCGTAATTTTTCTGAACCGCCGAGTTTATATTCACTTTCAAATTCGGGTAACAAAACCGGTTTTGCTTCATTGGTAATTTCATCAGAAAACTGGGTCACCTGCCACAGGTAATAATGATAAAACAAGCCAGGTTTTAAAATAAGATCGCCAAACATGGTTTTATATTGAAAACCTACATATTGATCGACCAACCGGTAATGCACATCATTATTAAAATCGGCTTCAGTAAAACTATTGATTTCTCCGGAATCCAATTGTTGCTCGTCGAGCGTGCTAAAACGCTGATCTGAAAAACTAATCCCCAATGCCGGATAAATATGATTGGTATTGTTGAGCACCCAATAATGCTTGAGATCTAAACTGGCCTGGTTGAGCGTGGTATTTACCTGCTGAAATAAATGCAGACTGTCTTCTTCTACAAAAGGAATAATCGTATTAAAAATCGGCTCGTTAAACAACCAATCTTTTTCATTTTCGTTCTTTGAATATTTATAATCGACATTAAGCGTAGAGGTATGTTCGAAGGAAAACTGTTTGCTGTAATTTAAATGTTGTGTAAAATCGATTCCATCGGGATTTGCCATCGTATTGATAAATGTAGAATCTACCGGAGTAAATGAATTCAAAATTCCGTTGGCTGTAGCCGAAGATGTTTTTACATAAGCATCATAAGTAAGATCTTCATCGGGATTTGGGCGATAGCGCAATTGCAATTTATTTAGTGTAAAAAACAGATCGTTGTTTTGCCGGGTTTCGCGAAATTCATCCAACCCGCGCTCTTCATCGATGTAGGTAATATTGTATTCTTCAAGCGTTTCCAGTTTATTATTGGAGATAATACTGTAAGCATTTAGATCGAGATCGCTGGTAACTTCCTGGGCGATATTAAAAGCACCAAATTCATTTTTGTTATAGGTAAAATCTATATTCCGCAGAAATTTTGCAAAGTCGTCATTATAAATATTGCTTGCATTTGGGCGATCCATAAGCGATAAATAACCACCTTCAAAATTGACATAATCATCCATCGAAAAAGACTTTTGCCCGGTATTATTAAAATCTCCTATAACATTTACTGAAGTTTTTGGACTATAATAAAACAAGGTAGGATGCAATGAATAGCGATCTTCTACGCCACCGCCAACTTCGATATCACCAAAAGCAAATTTCTTTTTGCCTTCAGAGAGTTTAATGTTCATCGCCATTTTATCACTGTCTTCCAGACCTTTTAAAAATGAGATTTCGCTGTAATTATCCAGCACTTCTACTTCATCTACAGCATCGGCAGGAATGTTTTCTACGGCAAGTTTAGAGTCTCCGGTAAAAAATGTTTTACCATCGACCATTAATTTATCCACCTTTTTGCCATTTACGGTAATGGTACCTTCACGGTCTACTTCCACGCCCGGTAATTTATTTAAAACTTCACGGAGCTTACGCTCTTCCCCGGTTTTAAAAACATCGGTACGGTAAATTGTGGTATCTTCTTTTACCACCACCGCCATTTTCTTTTTGATAAGGACTTCTTCCAGGCTTTCGTTACTGGCCTGCATGGTATAATCTTTCTGAATATCACGGCTGGCAATAATCGAATCGATAATCTTTTGATAGCCCAAATAACTAATCTCGATCACATAGCTGCTGTCCTTTTCCAAGTTAAGACGATACCGTCCTTTTTCATCTGAGATAGAAAAGGCCATATTAAGATCGTCACTATTTGGAATCGCAATAAGGTTAGCACCATGAAGCGGCGCATTAGTAGAATCTTTAACGGTACCGGTGTAGGTAGATTGAGAAAAGCAAAAACCTGATATCAATAAAAAAATATTGAACACATTTTTTTTAAATCTCAATAGGAATGTTTTATAATCCAAGCCAGAAATTAAATAAATCTTTTAATCCTTCATAACTTTTATTAAGAAGAACGCCAATGAGCATATTAATAATTGATTATTTAAATAAAATTTAAAGATACTGTCTTTGAAAAAGTTGTAAAGTTTATTACCCTCTGCTCCTAATTTCTTTAATTACCTCAGAAAGTTTTTCCATATATTCCTGATTACTGAGCATCATCTTAAATTTTGGTTTTACTATTTCTTCCTCAGTATCAAAATTAATATTGCTGGCTTTAAAAACATATCTTGGGTTTCTATATCCTTCCAAAATAAGACCCGGCAGTCCATCAATATCTAAAGGCCCAGCATTTATAGGAATATCAGGGGTAAACCAAGCCTCTATATAAATTTGTTTTGGTTCTCCTCTATTACCGATTTCTTCGTAAGTAGTAGTTGCTTTAAAGCATTTAAAGTCTAATATTGTTTTTGTTTCTTTTGTAATATTCCAATTACTATACTTTTCTTTATCTTGCAAGATTGCGGATTCTTCACCAAAGATATCTCCAATCATAAGCTTTTGTTCTAAATCGGTATAATATTGATATTTACCAGAAACGAATGATTTCGCCATACTATAATTCCAATCATTATCTCTAAGTAGTTTTTCATCTAATTTGAATAGGGATGCATTATTTTTGATATTAAGCTTAAAATTTAAAGCTTCGATTGCTCTTTCAATTTGTTGTGCTTTAATTCTAGCAGCCTTATTTTCCAATTGATTACTATCCTTCATCACGAATATATTATATTCCACTCTCATATTTATTTGGGAGTATGAAAAAATAGGCATTAATAGAACTATAAAAAGTATTTTCTTTATTGAAAATGTAAAATTCATGGGGAATACATTTATAACCCCTAAATTAAATTTAGGGGCTAATTAATTTAATTAGTAACCATCAGCAATTTCTTCTTCCTCATCCATATCTTCACACCGATTATACATATCGTTGTAAGCATCAGTAAACTCCTGTCCTTCCTTACCTTCTGCAACTGCCAAAGCCATAGAATGGCATACTGAAAATACAGGTAATTCTTCTTCGAGTAAAACATTTTCGGGGGAATGAGCAAATAAAAAACTTGTATTGGCGAAAACCAATAATGCTAAAATTAATAGCTTTTTCATAAATAAAATTTTAAAGATTAATAAAATAAAAATAAACCAAGAAATGCGCAATAAACCTTTGGTTAACAATAAGCTACGGATATTTAAAAAGTAAGAGCACATACGGTGTGTTAAAATTAACGCCTTGATCTAAAATAGGGGAAAAACACCCTAAAAAGCTACTTTATGTATTTGGATAACATTGGTTTTTAATTAATTCCGAAGATTAATACCAAGTAAGAGGTATGATTAATTGGATTGTGAAAAGTACAGCAAGAGGATAACACGCAGAGCGATGTTATAGTTATTTATATTACTGATTTTCAATTATTTACGATTTATTCGTGAAACTTTTTTTACTAAATTTGCAGCAAAACCTCTGGGAAGCCTTATAAACAGGCAATTATTTACAGCAAAAATTAGTAAAAAATGAAATTAAAGGTATAAATCGGGCAATCCTCACCATATTTCCTTTCACTATGTTTCAGTCAAAAAGGTTCGTCAAAATGGTCTTGAACATAAGCCAAAAGCAAATAAAAATACAGATGAATTGAAGCGGAAAATTTGCTTTTGGCTCACGTTCGTTTTAGCAACATTCCGGTAAAGTTGACCGATCTTCATTACATAGTTTTGAGTTTACTTTGAATCTTACAGCCTTACCTTTTTGATCTCAAAAGAACAGGATTTAGCATTAGCGGGCGCATAAACCGGTCAGCTCCGCTTTCCTATTTATAGCCCTTTTGCTAATCCTAAATCCTGTAGAAAAATCAATATCAAAAAGGTAATGTGACGGCTCTAAAAGAAGTAAATGAAATAATCCTAAAGCCTATTTCATTCGATCTTTAGTAGTACTTCAATGGAGCTAAAAAGGCAAATGCTCTGGATAAAAAAAGTAAATAAACTATGTTTAGAAATAGAAAATAAATAATCCAACCTATAAAATTGGATAGATTATCGTAATTTTTGTGATGATACCCTAGTTACTTAGAAGTGAGCAATGAATATTTAATATCCCTCTGCTTTTTTATTTTATGAATTTGTCTTTCAAATTGTTTTTTAATTTAAATTTGATAGAGAATCTTTTAATAAATTATTCATGCTTAAAAAATTACTTATTGCAGTTGCAATTTTGACTTCTATGGTTTCTTTTGGCCAAGAAGTTAATTTTGGTGTTCAAGGAGGCTATATTAATATGGAGGGGAAATCTTCTAACTCTCTAGACGATGTTTCTTCTTCTGGGAATTCATCTGGATTTTATCTAGGTGCATTGGTTGATTTTACACTATCAGATAATTTTCATTTACAACCTTCTGTTAATTATGCAAATGCGGATGATGTCAATTTCATAATCGTTCCAGTTCTTGCGCAGTATTACATCCAAGATTCTGGCTTTTATCTTCAAGCCGGGCCGCAAGGTACTTTTTTGCTAGACAACGTCTCATTAGAAGGAATTGATCTTTTAAATACTTTTGGTCTAGATTTAGCTTTTGGGGCTGGTTACAAAATTACTTCTAATTTTTTCGTAGAAGCAAAGTACAGTTTTGAGCTAACTAACAGGTTCTCAAAGGAGGTAAAAGATGCCGCTGATTCTGAGGGTATCGAAGTTGATTCTCAATTTAATGCTTTCAGTATAGGACTAGGGTATAAATTCTAAAAAATCTAGAATGATATTTAGAAAACGAGGAAGTATCTATTTTCTCGTTTTCTTTTTTAATATTGAAAGAAAGGTGATTTTTTTTAATTATGCCTAAACTCGAAATTGATTATCCGCAATTAGTCATAACCTGTAATTCCTGCTATAACGAGCCTATCGAAGAGTTTTTCTCCGAAATATCTTCTGTTGAGTTTGTAGATAAATTCATTCAGGTATAACTGT
>NZ_JAKHSK010000018.1 GCF_023499215.1 Zunongwangia pacifica | reverse complement strand
AATTCTATTGTATCTTTGTCAAGTACAGAGTACATAAAGGGTTGGTTTTGATAATTGTATGTTTCGCAACACAAATATCTGCAACCCTTTTTTATTTTTAAAAAAAGTTTAAATCATTTCACTATTAAAATCTTCTGTTTCTCCGTTTTGCCAGCGTACACCGGTTTTTGTGATGCTTTTAATGCGATTAAATTCCGTATAAACTCCACGATCGCGGGCTTCCTTTACCTGCGGAACCATTACAATACTCCCAATATTATAGTTTTCAGGCTTAAAACTTTTTTCTTGTTTTTTGGCTTTATATTTTGCTGAAGCCCGATCGAATAAATCCTTACCATCCACATCATCTGGTAAAAACTGAGGAGTATTTTTAACCGCCCATTTGGTTTTAGCTACTTTTGAAAGCTGCGCCAGAATTTGAGCTCCACTATTCCCCTCGCCTACAACCAACACTTTTTTATTGGCACCGCCAAAGGATTTAATACTCCAAGGTAGTTTACTAATAAAATCTTCAGCTTTACGATACTGCGAGGAATGCAATTGTTTGCCTTTGAAGTGTTTTCTTCCTTTAATTTCAGGAATAATGGGGTGAGACTGCGTGCCGGTGGCTGCTATAACCACTTTAGATTTAAAATTTCCCTGTACACTTTTCAGAATAAACACCTCGTTTTCTTTTTCAATATTGGTTATTTTAATGCCTCTTTTTATCGGAAAATAGTAACGTTTTTCGTATTGGCACAAATAATCGATTACTTCTTCTTTGGTTGGATATTCGGTTTTGGTCTTTGGCATTAGCCAACCCGGCAGCGAACTATGCTGCGCCGTCGAAAATAAGTCTAAATCATCCCAATTTTGATCCCAGGAACCGCCACAATTCAGATTAGCGTCTAAAATGATATATTTTAGGGAAGTTCGTCTTAAATAGTATGCACTGGCAAGGGCACTTTGCCCACCGCCCACAATAATTACATCATATAACATCTAACAACACTCCTTTCCACAGATATCCTGCTGAAAAAAGTTAGTCAGAATATCTCGAATCTCGCCCCATTTGTCTTCGTCTATACAATAACACACCCGGGTTCCCTCAATATCTCCTTTTATGATGCCAATATTCTTTAATTCTCGAAGATGCTGTGAAATGGTGGGCTGCGCAAGACCAATTTCGGTCACCAGATCACCACAAATACAACTTTTAGCTTTAATGATTTGCTGAAGTATAGCAATTCTTGCGGGATGTCCCAAAACTTTGGCTATTGTAGCTATTTGATTCTGACTTTCACTAAAGATTTCTGATTTTGTAACTCCCATAGCCTATTTTTATTGCAATATTACGATAATTATAATTTCAAAAAAAGCTGCAATATGATGCAGCTTTTTTACACATTTTTGATCTAACCATTATTTTCTTGGTGGTTTAGACGGTCTTACCTCTACTTTACTTGGTAAGGTTCTGGGATTCATTCTCATTAAATCGACTACAAGTTCACCAATATCTTCTTTTTGGATTTTCCAGGCATCTTCATCACTTGGAGTATGTCCATTAAAATGCGTGGCTACAGATCCCGGCATAATGGTACTTACTTTTACTCCTTTTTGTCTTAAATCTAACATAACAGCCTGTGAAAAACCGGTTAAACCAAATTTGCTGGCGTTGTAAGCGGCTCCACCAGCAAAGAAATTAGTACCTGCAAGACTGGAAATCGTAATGATGTACCCTTCGTTTTTCACCAATTCGCTTAGCGAAGATTTTACGCTATAGAAAACTCCCGTAAGGTTGGTTTCGATGGTATCATTCCATTCTTCTGGAGTCATATCTTCGATAGAATTAAACTTTCCTACCCCGGCATTAGCAACTAAAAGGTCTATTTTTCCGAACTTATCTACAGCAGCCTTCACTGCTTTTTGCTGACTTTCATAATTTCTAACATCGGCTTCTAAACCAATAATTTCTCCTTTATTTTCTAATTCTTTAGCCGCATCTTGTGCAGCGTCTAAAGAACGGCTGGTAATCGCCACCTTAAATCCCTGGTTTAGCAGCGCTTCTGCGACGCCATAGCCAATACCTTTACTTCCACCGGTAATAAATGCAACTTTTCCTTTTAAATTATTCATAAGTAATTTCTTTATTTTTTTATTTGAAATTTGCTTTAGAATTAAAGCTAATAAAGAAGCTATGGCGTTTAAAATTATAATTGGTAATTAATTGTTAATTTTAAATCTAAAACCTTTATTAATTTTGGTGTTAAATAGTTTCAGAACTAGCATAAAAAAGTATTTTTGCAAAAACTTGATTTCTTACTACTACAAATAAATACACTGATAATTTGAAACCTTTAGAAAACATAAAAGCTCAGAAGCTGCTTAACAAGATTCAGCGAGATTTAATGAGAAACGGAATTATTACCAATACGCTGATCGACGATTTAAAAGAACTTAGAACTTATGTGGTTGAGGAAAGACAGCCACTACTTGCCAAAGTAATTAGATTAACTTTTGAGCATGTAGAGGAGTATCAGTCATTTAATATTGCCATTCCTGAAGACGATCCTATCGAAGATGATGAGGAAAATCAGGAAGTTCGCGTAGAAGATGAAGTAACCGGGCAGGAAAGCCTTGCTTACCTTTTATCTTTAATGGAAGATCATACCAATAAGGTAAATGAGATCGAATTGCGCGATTATATTCAGGCATTTACAGAATACGCTGAAGAGAACTAAGAAACTTCTACGCCTGTTTACCTCTGGACTAACCAGATAAATTTCTTAAAAGATAGCTGATGAAGAAAGATGCGAAGTCTAAGAAGAAAAAATCAAGACTGCGCTTAATGCACCAATATTACAAGTATACTGGTTTTTATAGCTTTGTTTGGAAAAGTCTCAAAAAAGCTATTTTACCCATTGTATTATTTGTTGGTGCTTTATTTGCTTTAGATCGTTTTGTAATTGATATAGAAGATACTTTGGTGATGGTCACTGAAACCTATTCACCAATGGTCATCTTAAGCATCTTTTTTGCCAGCGAATCCCTCTTAGGGTTAATTCCGCCTGAGTTATTTATTGCCTGGGCCGGCAAATCTGCAAGTCCCATTTTATATTTATCGTTTTTAGCGGTTGCTTCTTATGCAGGGGGAATTGTATCCTACCACATTGGCCGGAGCATCACTAAAATACCCAGCGTGCACGAGGCTATGGAATTAAAATTGGCACAGCACATTAAGAATACACGAAAATGGGGAGGATTTTTAATTATTGTTGGTGCCTTATTACCTATTCCTTTTTCTATAACAAGTATTGCAGCAGGGATTATTAATTTTCCGTTTAGCAGTTACCTAATGTTTGGCTTGTTGCGATTTGTTCGTTTTTACCTTTATGCCCTTGTAATTTTCGAAATGGTTTAACGCTTTATAACATTTTGAGGCATAAGGATGTAAACTTGTGCTAAAATTTTGGAACGACCTTTTTTATTAGAGTACATTTAGAACTACCAACTAAAAAACAATCTAAATGAACTCAAAATTAAAGAAGATTGCGCGTACGGGATACGTTGCAAAAGGATCGGTTTATGCGATAACCGGCGTACTTACTTTCTTGGCTGCTTTTAATATGGGCGGGCAAAAAGCCGGAAAATTTCAGGCTTTAGAATTTCTAGAAAAACAATCTTTTGGAAATGCCATATTAATAGTAATGGCTATTGGCCTTTTATGCTATGTAATTTGGAGAGCCATTCAGGTATTTCAGGATCCTGAAAACATTGGTACCGATAAAAAAGGAAAAGTAAAAAGAGCTGCCTTTGGGGTAAGTGCTTTAATTTATCTGGCTTTAGCCATCTCGGCAATCATGAAAGTTATTAATGCCGGAGGAAGTTCCGGAAGCGGCAGTAAAAGTCCCGATTTTATGACTGGCCAGATTGGAGTTTTTATATTTGCTGCTATTGGTATTGCGCTTATTGGTGCAGGAATCAATCAAATGAAAAAGGCGTATACTAAAAGTTTTCTTTCCAAATTTGATTACAAATCCATTTCAGAAGAAAAAAGAAGAAAAACAATTAAAAATACCGGTTTAATGGGACTTATTGCCCGTGGGGTGATATTCTTTATTTTGGGATACTTTTTTATAAGAGCCGCCATGGAATCGAATACTTCAGAAATTAAAAGTACTACCGATGCTTTTTCCTTTCTTCAGGATTCATCTTATGGTCAATATTTATTAGGAGCTGTGGCGGCCGGATTGGTTTGCTATGGTATTTATATGTTTATGATGGCGAAGTATCGTAAATTTAAAGCTTAAGTTAAAGTGAGTTAAACTAAAACTAATTATACCAATAACTTAATCACATAGCATTACATTAGTTAAAAATTAATAACTAACCAAAAAATTAAACGATGTCTATTTTAACAATCCTTCTAAATATTCTTTTACCGCCTCTTGCCGTGTATATGAAACATGGTGTAGGGACTACTTTACTTATCAGTATTATTTTAACCCTTATTGGTTGGCTACCTGGGGTAATTCATGCCTTTTTAGTCAACGGTACTCGATAATCCAGAGAAAAAAGATATTAAATAGAAAAACCGGCATGAAGCCGGTTTTTCTATTTATACAAAGATGTATTATTTATTATTCCTCAACTTCTTCTTTTTCTTGTACCTTTTTTTCCCATTTCCAGGCACTTGCTAAAGAAGTATCAAGATCGGTATCAGCCTTCCATCCTAAAACTTTGTTCGCTTTGGTCGTGTCGGCATAAGCCGCAATCACATCCCCTTCCCTACGCGGAGCTATTTTATAATTTAATTTCTCATTAGTAGCTCTTTCAAAAGAATGTACTACTTCTAAAACCGAACTACCTTTACCTGTTCCCAGATTAAAAACTTCGTACTTTGGCGCTTCTTTATTTTCCAAAAGTCTGGTTAATGCTGCGACATGCGCTTCGGCTAAATCCATAACATGGATATAATCCCTAATACAAGTACCATCTTCAGTTGGATAATCATCACCAAAAATAGATAACTCTTTACGTTTGCCAATAGCTGTTTGGGTGATAAATGGCACAAGGTTTTGTGGAGTTCCCAGGGGTAATTCTCCAATTTCAGCGGAATGGTGCGCGCCAATCGGATTAAAATAACGCAGCGAAATTGCCTTTAATCCTTCTGCAACTTTACAGCTATCAATAATTATTTCTTCCCCAATTTGTTTGGTATTTCCGTAGGGAGATTCTGCTTTTTTTACAGGAAACTCTTCCTTTATCGGTAATTCATCAGCCTGTCCATATACGGTACAGGAACTGCTAAAAATAAAGTTCGCTTTGTCTTTTTTACTTAATTCCTGAAGCAAATAGATAAGTGAGGCAAGATTATTCTCGTAATATAATAATGGATTTTTTACACTTTCGCCCACCGCTTTGGAAGCTGCAAAATGAATCACCCCGTCAATGTCGGTATATTTTTCAAAAAAATCTTTTACAGCACTTTTCTCTCTAAGATCAAGCTTTTCAAATTCAGGGGTTTTTTCTGTAATTCTGGTGATCCCGGCTAATACGTCGATAGAAGAATTAGACAAATTGTCTATTATCACAACATCATAGCCCTTTTGTTGGAGTGCAACCACAGTATGCGAACCAATAAAACCAAGCCCGCCGGTCACTAATATTTTTCCACTCATAATGTATGATTGATTAACCTGCAATTTAGTGAAACTATAATAAATAACGAAGTTGTTTGTAGAATCTTCATTGTAAAGTAATACAAGGCAATTATCCCATATCTTAAACAAAAATTCACTTACAATGGCTTATATTTGTAGTCAAAATTTTTGATATGGATAAAGAAAAAATTGTTCGTTTATTTAAGATTATTAGCACGCTAGAGGCCATATCGTTCTTGGTATTATTACTAATCGCCATGCCTTTAAAATATATTTGGGAAATGCCAGAAATGGTTCGTTTAGTAGGTATGGCACATGGTGTATTATTCGTTTTATATGTTTTTGGCGCCTATTATTTATATGAAATTTTTAATTGGAAATTAAAGCAACTATTTATTGTAGTCATTTGTTCGGTTTTACCGTTAGGGCCATTTTATGCTGAAAGAAAATATTTATAATGATTCAACTGAATGAAGATATAAAGCAACTATCTTGTTTGCTTGAAAATTTTTTACTTAGAAATGGTGTAAATTATAATATTGCACATTACGCCAACCTATTACTTAATATTCTTGTTTTAATCCTTATTATTCTTGGCATTAATTATCTTATTAAGCGCTTTGTAATACAAACATTCAAGACATTTACTGATAAAACAAAAACTACTTTTGATGATTTTTTGATTCAAAGTAATTTTCCACGTTATGTAGGGCAGATCTTACCTTTATTGGTGCTTTATTATCTGGTGCCCATCATTTTTGTCGATTATTCGGCAATATTGGCCATTTTCGATAAGCTCTTTGATCTTTATGTCATAATTCTGGTAATCTGGATCTGTAGGAGTTTACTAAGAACCTCGAAACATTACCTAAAAACCTTACGCCAATTTAACGATAAACCCGTAGATAGCTACATTCAGGTAGTCATGATCCTGGTTTGGGTTATTGGGCTGATGTTTATTTTTGCTGAAATTACCGGAGAATCTGTTAAAAGCTTCATTATATCTTTAGGTGCAGCTTCAGCAGTTCTAATTTTAGTGTTTAAAGATACCATTTTGGGATTTGTCGCTTCCATTCAGGTGGCCGTTAACGATATTGTTAGGATTGGCGACTGGATTACTTTTGAGAAATACGGTGCTGATGGGAATGTGACCGAGATAAGTCTTGCTACCGTAAGAGTACAAAACTGGGATAACACCTTTACTACCATTCCTACCTATAGCTTAATTTCAGAATCCTTCCAGAACTGGCGTGGAATGCAGGAATCTCCCGGTCGCCGAATAAAAAGAGCCGTTTACATTAAGCAGAATTCAGTAAAATTTATGACTTCTGAAAATTTAGAAGAACTTAAAAAGGTAGCTCTCATTAAAAAGTATGTAAGTTCAAGACAGGAAGAAATCGATAAATTCAACAAAGAAAATAATGTTGATAAATCACTCCCTTTAAATGGAAGAAATCAAACCAATTTAGGGATTTTTAGAAAATATGTAGATGCTTATTTAAATGAGCATTCTGCCATTCACAAAGAACTTTATATTATCGTAAGACACCAGGCGCCTACAGATAAGGGAATTCCTATCGAAATTCTATGTTTTAGCCGGGACAAACGATGGGAGAATTTTGAGTATATCACTGCAGATATTTTTGATCATGTAATTGCTGCGATCCCTTATTTTGGATTGCAATTATTTGAATCTCCTTCTGGAGACGATATCACGAAATTATACGGATTTCAACAAGAAAATTAACCTAACTTAAACATAGCGGCATGGCTTTTTAGCCTAAATTGCTGGTTATGAAACTACGCCGCTTCCTTCAGATATTTGGTATTATTACCATTGTCCTTACTATTTTTCCGTTTGTTGCTGCCGATTATTGGTGGATTCGTGTTTTCGATTTCCCTCATGTACAATTAACGATACTTACCATTTTAGCCTTATTACTTTATTTTATAAAGTTTAATATTCGATGGATAGAAGACTATGTATTTGTAATCATATTAATGGCTTGCATAGCAGTACAAATAGGAAAAATTTATACGTATACCCCGTTTAGTCCAACCGAAATTGGCGATAGCAACCCTAAAAAGAAAAGCATCAAGCTGCTAACGGCTAACGTATTACAAAAAAATAATGACCACCAGTCTATCTTAAAGGAAGTAGATCGTTTAGATCCCGACCTGTTGATTTTAGATGAAGCCAATTTAAAATGGGCTCAAGACATTTCGCCCTATCTTTCAAAAAGATATCCTTATAAAAAAGAAGTTCCTTTAGATAATACTTACGGAAAATTATTCTATTCAAAGTTAAAATTAATCGACCCTAAAGTTCATTTTCTGGTAGAAGACAGTATTCCTTCCATAGATACCAAATTGCTTTTTGAAGGAGATACGCTGCAATTTTATAGCATACATCCTACCCCACCCATGCCACAGCATAACCCAAGTTCTTCAGATCGTGATGCCGAAATGATGACAATTGCGCTTAGAACGTATGATGCCAAATACCCGGTGATTGTAATGGGAGATTTTAACGATGTCGCCTGGTCTCAAACGACAAGGATTTTTAGAAAAGTAGGCGGATTACTCGATTTACGTATCGGCAGAGGCTTTTTTAATACTTTTAATGCAAATAACATTATTATGCGCTGGCCTTTAGACCACATTTTTACTACGGAAGAATTTAGGGTAAAAAGCGTTGAAGTAGGCAGGGATATTGGCTCTGATCATTTTCCCGCTTTTGCTGAAATCACTTACGAACCTGAAAGGGCAAAGGAACAGGTCCCTGAACCTCCCACTGAAAATCAGTTAAAAAACGCCAGAAAACAAATTGAGGCGGAAAAGGAAGAAGATCAGGAAAAAGCTAAAGAGAAAACTGAAAAAAATACGCAATAAATGATTTTTCAAGAACCAAATCAAATTCAAGATATCACCGAAGCAACAAGTACCTACTACGAGAATTTCATAAAACAATTACCAGGTATAGGATTCGGACTTTTATTAATTGTTCTTGGAGTGTTAATTGGTTCGGCTATAGGCAATTTTCTAACCAAAAGAATTGCTAAACGAACGCATGACCCATTAATGAGCCGTTTTCTTGGAAAAGCCATTAAGTTTATCATTATTGTCATCGCTATTATTCTGGGATTAAAAGCTGCCGGTCTTGGTGCAATAGCAACCGGGATTTTTACTGCTGCAGGGGCCAGTGCTTTGATTTTAGGATTTGCTTTTAAGGATATTGGGGAAAACTTTATTTCAGGAATCATATTAGCCTTTAATCGACCTTTTAACATTAACGACACCGTAGAAATCGGCGCCAATTTTGGAAAAGTAAAAGCGCTAGAATTTAGATATACCAAGTTAAAAACCTTTGATGGTAAAGATGTTTATATTCCAAATAGTGACGTGCTTACAAAGCCTGTTACCAATTATACCGAGGACGGATTCTTTAGATGGGATTTTATAATTGGTATTGCTTATGAAGATAATATTGATGCTGCCAAAAAAGTAGTCATGGAAACCTTAGCAAAGGAGCCCACTGTAATCGCTGATGATCTACATGAAAATTTTGTTATAGAAGACGAACTGGCAACGAGTACAGTGAACTTAAAAGTTTTCTTTTGGGTAGACACTACCGATTTTAGAAAAATGGCATTAATCACCAAAGGAAATGTAGTACGAACCATTAAAGAAGCTTTAGAAGATAATGGCTTTTATATGCCTGCCGATATACAGGAAATTAAACTTTATGGTGGTGAAAAAGAATTTCCTGTACGGCTGGCAAAAGGCATGCTTGAAAAGGACTAAGCTTATTTATCACCTAAACGATCTTTTACAAACTCTACTTTTGTTTTTCCGTGAGGTTTTGGTTTACCGTTTTCGTCAAGCCCTACCATTACAATTTTATCTACCGTAATAATCGTCTCTCTGGTCATCTTATTTCGCACTTCGCATTTTAGCGTTAAAGATGCCGTTCCAAATTTTACAACCTCGATACCAATTTCAATAATATCACCCTCTCTGGCTGAGCTTCGAAAATCGATCTCACTCATATATTTGGTTACCGTTTTAGGGTTTTCTAGTTGGATAATACTATAGAGTGCGCATTCTTCGTCAATCCACTCTAATAAAACACCACCAAAAAGGGTTCGGTTTGGATTTAAGTCCTGTGGTTTAATCCACTTTCTTGTGTGAAAATTCATTTTTTATTTTAAAGTTAAATAGAAATGAGCCGTCAAAAAACAGCAGTCAATTCTGAAATGTAATGATGAAATAAATATATTATATACCAAAAACTGGCTTTTATGACATTATAAATATTGATACGATTTTTCTACTATTTTAGAATGATCAAAAGCTAGTTCTGGTAAATTATCAATATCAAACCATGCGGCTTCAGCAGCATCATCAGCAGCCTTAAGTGCTTCTTCACGATCAATTAAACTTAGATAAACTATGGAGATAGTACGGCCTCTTGGATCCCTTCCCGGTTTACCAAAGGTGCCTATCTGCTCATTTCTATCTACCACTAAACCAGTTTCCTCTTGCAATTCTCTTTTGGCAGCATCGGCCAGATCCTCCTCTTGCTCTACAAATCCACCTGGTAACGCCCATTTATCTTTGAAGGGCTCGTTTTTCCGTTTAACTAAAACAAGCTTAAATTTGCCCTCACTTTTGCATAAAATCACACTGTCCACCGTTACTGCTATCTCGGCTCTCATAATAAATTGTATTGGTTATTTTTAGGTGTAATTGTTTTAGGAATTACAATATCGGTTCCAAATTTTTTATTGAACTTCTCAATAAAATATGCGGAAAGTAAAGGTGAAGCTTCTTCCAGGTTTTGATGAACATAAAAGTATAATTGCTTTAATCCCTGCTCGTACCACGCTTCTATCCTTTCCAGCCAGTCATCCAGTCTTGCGTAATCTGATGGGTGATTTGCGCCGTTATACCTAATAAATGCCGTGGCATTTGTTAAGCGCATGTGGAGCAAATCCCTTCTTCCGGCAGCATCTACAATGACGCTTGCCAAATCATATTTTAATAATAATTCGTTTAATTGATTGGCGATTTTTTCATCATTGTACCAATCGGTATGACGTAATTCTACCGCCAGCGGAATTTCCTTTGGCCAATGTTTAAAAAATGGTTCTAATCGTTCCATCCATTTAGGCATAAAATTATCTGGCATTTGTAAAAAACAACAGCCTAACTTCTCTTTTAAAGGAAGCATATTCGCAACCACATCGTCTACCAGTCTTTCGGTATCATTTAGGCGTTTAATATGACTAATAATCCTTGGGATTTTAGGCGAAAACTGAAAATCTTCAGTGGCTTTCCCATACCAGGTTTCAAATTGGGTATCTGGAAAAATCCGGTAAAAAGAAGCATTTAACTCAATAGCGTTAAACTGTGTTGCGTAGTATGAGAGTTCATCTTTGGTACCTCTTGGATAAAAATTCTTAAGATCCTGCCTGTTCCATTTGGCACAACCAATTCTTACATTTTCGAATGTTGCACCTGCATAGTTGCTTAGCACCTTTTTTGTTTGAGGATGATCTGGAGGAAGCGTAAAATCTACGCTTCCCGGATCGTCAACCTTTCCAAATTTCATGGATGTGTTTTTAAATTAATATTTATTAAAATATACGGTCTTTCTATTTACAAATTCCTGAATTCCGTGCGAAGAAAGTTCTCTGCCATATCCAGAGATTTTTGTCCCCCCAAAAGGCAACCTGGGATCGCTTTTCACCAGTTCGTTTACAAATACAGCTCCATCTTCAAATTCTGGTACTATCTTCTCCGCAAACTCAAAATCTTCGGTAAAAATAGAAACTCCTAATCCAAAATCAGAGTAATTTACGAGATCTATCGCTTCCTGATCTTCTTTAAAAGTAGTTACCCCTATTGCCGGTCCAAAAGTTTCTTCATCAAAAACGGGCATTCCTTTTTTTACCTTTGTGATAATGGTTGGTTCAAAATATGTTTTGTCTCTTTTTCCTCCTAACACGATTTTCGCTCCTTGTTTTACGGAATCCTGAATTTGTTTTTCAAGATCTTCAGCAAGATCCTCACGAGCCAGGGTTCCTATAAATGTATCTTCATCCATCGTATCCCCACTTTTTAATTCTCTTACCTGCTTCACAAATTCATCCATAAATTCTTCTTCAATAGTTTCATGAAGTAATAAACGTTTACCGGCGATACAACTTTGTCCGGTATTTTGAAATCTTGCCTGTACGCAGGTTTTAACGGTTTCAGCAATATTAGCATCTTTAAAAACGACCAGTGCGTTACTCCCGCCAAGCTCTAAAACAGATTTTTTAATTTCACTTCCTGCGGTTGCGGCAACGGCACTACCGGCAGGTTTACTTCCGGTAAGGGTTACAGCCTTTACGCGTTTATCTTTTAAAATATTCTCGATTTTACTGCTTGATATTACTAAATTTTGGAAACATCCTTCAGGGAAACCGGCTCTTTCAAAAACTTTTTGGATATTATTTGCAGAACGCATCACATTACTTGCATGTTTTAATAAACCTATATTCCCGGCCATAAGTGCAGGCGCGGCAAATCTAAATACCTGCCAAAAAGGATAATTCCAAGGCATAATTGCTAAAACAACACCTATGGGTTCATAGCTTACATAACTTTTTTGGGCATCGGTTTCTATGATCTCTTTCGCCAGATGATTTTCGGCATTTTCAGCATAATATTCACAAACCCAGGCACATTTTTCTATTTCTGCCAGTGACTGCGAAATAGGTTTGCCCATCTCCTTAGTAATATCTTCGGCATAAGTTTTTTTATTATCACGTAATTCTTTCGCCGCGTTTTTTAAAAGCTTGCTTTTTTCTGAAAAACTTAGCTTTCGCCAGGTTTTAAAGCGATCATATGCCTTTTGAATGGCATTATCAACTTCTGCTTTAGTATATTCTTTAAATTCTTCTATGACTTCCCCGGTATAAGGATTTTTTGAAGTGATCATAACATCATTTTTTTGTTCTTATTAAAGGTACTAAGAAGCAAATTGCGAGTAGAACGATTAAGAGGATTTTAACTGACTTTATAAATGTTAAACCTCTTTTAAATTACAAAATATATCACTTAAAATATCGAATCTCATAGTGTAGATAGTTTCAGAAATTTGTTAATTGTTTATAACCAGTTTACAATTAATTTTTGGTAGATGGTAAAGCGTCCTATTTATTCCTAAATTAGAACAAACGCCTTTATTATGAATCCACGTGATTATCAATTGCTCCAATTAAGGCCAGAAATCCCATCAGCTAAGATTTCAGAGAACATGAGTTCAGACGAGAAGTTCCAAAACGGAACGCTTAGGCCCATTGTTAAACTTCAAAATGATTTATTAGTAGAAGCATTCAGGAACTACATTGCCAAGCATAAAAATGCATTTTATGAGCTTAGCCTCCAAAAACGCATTATTTATATTGAAAATGCTATTCAGCGTGATATCAAATTTCGGAATAGTTTAAAGGGAATGGTCATTGGCCAGTTTACGATTGAAGAATATTGTACTTACATTGAAAATTCTTCAGCTTTAAACAAACGAATGATGAATTTAGTGAAACAGAGAATACAGGATAATATACAACTTTTAGAACGCGATATGGCGTACTAAAAGCCCTATAATTATCGTGATTGAAAAACTCATAAGTGTCCCGATAAGCACATATTCTGTTTGTTTACGGGCACTTGCTTCATTCTTATCGGCAAATCGTAAAATAGATTTCGCGGCGATTAAAAATCCTATGGCCGAAAAGTTATCGGTTAAAATAAAGGT
Source organism: Zunongwangia pacifica (assembly GCF_023499215.1). Classification (GTDB taxonomy): domain Bacteria; phylum Bacteroidota; class Bacteroidia; order Flavobacteriales; family Flavobacteriaceae; genus Zunongwangia; species Zunongwangia pacifica. The sequence continues at coordinate 74,136 of NZ_JAKHSK010000018.1, read as the reverse complement.
TAGTACTAAAATACGTTCAAAAATACCAATATAACGGCCCGCTGCTTTTAAGCTTAGCGGCTCTTTTGTGTTTTTTAAAATCTCGTCATGCCACTTTTCAGTCGCTTTTCCTATGATAAACCCAACCGGAAAAACTATTAACAGGTAAGCGACAACTATGGTTAAAAATTGATTGGAATCTAATAACTGAATAAAAACAGGACCAATTTGGTCGAAGCTGGAACTAAGATATAAACAGGCCAAAACGATCATTACAATATGGAGTAATTGATCTAATAAAAAGTATTTAAGGTTGTCCTTTTTTTGGTTTAGCTTCCAAAGGTCTATTGCAAAATGGGTGATACTTATAAAAATTGGAACAAGAATTTGATCCCAGTCCCTTAAAAGTAAATACGATAAAAAACCTGCTAAAAAGGCATGAATGTAAAGGAAAATAGATTTTGATTTTTTCTTTTGTTTCTGTTTTACCCATGTTGAGGTTTGAAATACAAAATCGGTAAGAATATGCGCTAAAAAAAGTTGTAGAAATATCATTGATTTCCTTTAAATGTTGCTGAAATTTTTTCTTCAAAACGTTTTAATAATCCTGAAATAGGATCCCATCCTGCCGTTTTTTTTCGTTGGTTAACGGCACTTTGGCTTATCCCTACAATCTGTGCTATTTCTTTTTCTTTTAATCCCTGAAGCAGATAAAAAATAACCTCGGCTGAAGCGGTACTCCAACGATCGGCAATAAAATCGAAAAGGGCTAGACTGGTATCAAATTCGGCATTAATATCCAGATTCGACGTTTTTAACATCAATTTTCTGGAACCCGATTTCATCTCATCTAAAGTCCTGCCCGAAAAATGAAATGCTTCTCCATTGCTTTCAGAAATTTCATCACGTTTTAAATCAAAACTCCCAATTCCTATCGCTAGTTTCAAATCGGCTTTAATACTATTCGAATACTGATTGGATTCTAATTTATTCAACGCTGTTTTCAGTAAAAAAGAACATAGTAATGCTTTTTCAGGTCTATTTATAATCCCCTGAAGGCTATCACCACGATAAATACTGAAATTAGCTTTTTTTTCAGCCAATTTTTCTTCAAAATAATCAAACTGCATTTGTAGCGTTTCAATTACCCGCTCTAAAAATGCAGGTTCATAGCCTGAAGAATCAATTAAGTCTGCTGTTAGTACTGCGATCATACTTCAAATATAAAAAAATATAAGTCAAATAACTAATAATAATAAAAAATAAGTCTTTAAGCTTATAAAATACAATTATAAGTTTTAAAGCTTATGTAATGTAAATACAAACATAATTGCATACTAAACTTTTACTAATTCTTCTCACAGCCAAAAACAGATACTTACTTTTAAGTAACAACTAAAAAAATGAATATGAAAACGAATAAGAAAGAGCTATTTTTAAAGTGTCTGGATGCGATTAATGACAAAATCGATCAATATCAAAACCGTATGGATGAAATTAAAGAATCCATGGAAAATAATGATATTAAAACCGATTATGACGAAGACAATAAAGGGGAAATGCTAAGTGATTTTGAAAAAAATGCAGGTTATTTAAGTGAAGCCCAGGAGCAAAAAGAAGATCTTAGTAAAATTGACCCTGATTATAAAAATGAAAGAATTGGTTTTGGTAGTGTGGTAGAAACGAATAAAAATTACTACTTCATCGCTATAGCTCTTGGAGAAATTAGCATGGAAAACGGAAGCAAAATCTTTGCAATTTCTACAAAAGCCCCTATTTATAAAGAATTAGAAGGTAAAAAAACAGGAGACACCTTTACCTTTAATGACGAAGAGCATGAAATTACCGGAATAGAATAGAATAAAATTATTCCGGATACTCAATTCTTAAATGATAGATATTCTTAAGTTTTCGCTTAAGAATTTTCTTTATCATCTGGATTTCCTTAAAGGTAATATTAGCATTTAAAAACTGGCCTTCTTCCATCTGTTTATTAATGATTTTTTCTACAAAACCATCAATAAGCGTGGAAGTGGGCTCCTTTAAACTTTTACTTGCTGCTTCTACACTATCACACATCATTAAGATCGCCGTTTCTTTACTAAAAGGAATAGGTCCCGGATATCTAAAATCATCTGGATTTACTTCATCATCATCCTCTTTAGCTTTCATGAAGAAATAATACACAGTACTTGTACCATGATGGGTACGAATAAAATCGATCACCCGATCTGGTAAATTATTTTTACGGGCAATTTCTATTCCCCTAATCACATGATCTATGATAATTTGAGCGCTTTCCTGAGGAGCAAGATCATCATGAGAGTTCACCGATGACACCTGATTTTCGGTAAAATATGTAGGATTTTCCATTTTCCCGATGTCATGATATAATGCTCCTACCCTAACCAGCATGGCATTGGCATTAATTTCGTTGGCAGCAGCCTCGGCAAGGTTAGCTACATTTAATGAGTGATGAAACGTTCCCGGTGCTTTTTCTGATAGTTCCTTTAACAAAGTACTATTGGTATCTGAAAGTTCTAAGAGCGACATATCTGAAACCATCCCGAAAATTTTCTCATAAATGTAAATAAGTGGCTGAACAAAAAGCGTTGCCAGTCCGCCAAGTAAAAACGTTAGGAAAACTTCAGATTTTATATCGTCTATGGTCCCCTCCTGAATAATAGTAAATGCGAAATAAGAAATAATATAAACCAGCGTAATCTGTCCTACTGAAATAAACAAATTAGCTCTTTTATATAATTCAGATATGGTTAAAATTGTAACAATCCCCGCAATGATCTGGAGAAACATATATTCATAACTATTAGGCACTATAAAGCCTAAAAGCAGTACGGTAATCACATGGGTAAACATCCCCAAACGTGCATCAAAAAATGCTTTTAAACTAAGCGGAAGAATACATAGCGGTACCACATACACATAATTCACATCAAAATTCACCACTAAAGTGGTTAACATCACCATAAAAATAATGTTGAAGAATATAAATGTAATCTTCACGTTATTCTCAAAAATCGTTGGCCTGTATTTTTGAATAAAGAGCAAGAGCATTAATAAGGCCATTGCCACGAGAGCACTGTAGCCTACAATAATCCAGTTATAGTTAGATTTACTCCAAACCTGGGATTCATATTCGGCCTTTAACGAACGTAAAATATCATATTTATTTCCTTCTACAACTTCACCTTTGGCAATTACCCTGCTCCCCTGTTCTATATTACCACGGGTGTACGAAATATTATCGAGCTTACTTTGCAGTACACGTTCGGTAAACTCATTATCATAAAACATATTTGGCGAGACACTGTTAAAGAATACCTCCATAAGATCATTGCTAAACCTGTCTAAATTAGCATCATAGATCTTCTGGTTAATATAATCTCTAATCTCCCCTTGTTTAAAAACATTTTTATAGGGGATCTCGAAGGCTTCATTTCCTTTTCTTAGGTAGATAAGGTCGCCAGGCTCCATACTTTCATTTTCCTGAGCTAAACCATAGCGGTAAATTTCATCGAGTCTGGAAGTTACAAAGTTCGTAATAAGGCTTCGGTAATTTCCTAAAATACTATCACTAAAAACTTCATTAATTTCCTGTAAAGCACGCTTCTTAACACGATCGGCAATATCCTGATCATATTCATAATAAGGAATATTATTAGCGGCAATTTCTTCCCGCTCCAGCTTTAGCTCTTCATCAGATTTTAAAATAGCAAAATCGAATGGGGCGTATAAGCTCTCATGCTGCCATGGTTTTCCTTTTGGGATTTCATATTTGAATTTCCCTCCCTTGGGCAGCAAATAAACAATTAAAACTGCCGTTAGTATGAATAAGAAAACTTTGTAAAAAAGCGCCTGATTTTTGTATAGCTTGTTTACGAAATCCACCATATAAGTCGAAGTATTCGTCAAATGTACTAAAAAATAGTGGTCATTAAATAGGTCTTGCCAAGTTCCTGATAAAATCACTAAATTCGCAAAACAGGAATAGCTAAATTGCGTAATTATGAATAATGAAGTAGTAATTGTAAGTGCTGCCAGAACACCAATAGGAAGTTTTTTAGGTAGCTTATCAGATATACCAGCCACAAAATTGGGATCTATCGCCATTAAAGGGGCCTTAGATAAAATAAACCTGAAACCAGAATTAGTAGAAGAAGTATTAATGGGGAATGTGGTACAGGCAGGTAATGGCCAGGCACCTGCCAGACAGGCCGCCTTAGGTGCAGGAATTCCAGACAGTGTTCCCTGTAGTACTATTAATAAAGTATGTGCCAGCGGAATGAAAGCGGTAATGCAGGCTGCACAATCTATCATGCTGGGAGATGCCAGTATCGTTGTGGCTGGCGGAATGGAAAATATGAGTATGATCCCACATTATATTCATCTTCGTAAAGGTCAGAAATTTGGGCCTGCCAGTATGGAAGATGGGATGCAGAAAGATGGCCTGGTAGATGCATACGATAAAAATGCTATGGGAGTTTGCGCCGATCTTTGTGCCAATGAGTATGAATTTTCAAGAGAAGATCAGGATAATTTTGCGATAAAATCATACGAACGCTCGGCTGCAGCATGGGCTGCCGGAAAATTTGATGAAGAAGTCGTTCCGGTTGAAGTACCACAGCGAAAAGGTGATCCGGTTATTTTTAAAGAAGACGAAGAGTACAAAAATGTGCGCATGGACAAAATCAGGAGTCTAAGACCTGCTTTTTCAAAGGATGGTACCGTAACCGCTGCAAACGCTTCTACCATTAATGATGGCGCAGGAGCTGTAGTGTTAATGAGTAAAACAAAAGCAAAAGAATTAGGTTTAGAAATTCTTTGTACCATAAAAGGTTTTGCCGATGCTGCACAAGAACCCAAATGGTTTACAACCGCACCCGCAAAAGCACTACCCAAAGCTTTAGCAAAAGCCGGTGTTACTCAGGATGAAATAGATTACTTTGAGTTTAATGAAGCCTTCTCGGTCGTTGGACTTGCCAATATGAAAATATTGGGATTGTCTGATGAAAAAACCAATGTTAACGGTGGTGCCGTTTCTTTAGGGCACCCTCTTGGATGTAGTGGTGTGAGAATTTTAATTACTTTAATTAATGTTCTTAAGCAAAACAATGCTAAATTGGGCGCTGCTGCCATTTGCAATGGCGGAGGTGGTGCATCTGCCATGGTAATCGAAAGAAATTAATCCTTAAATTAGAAATATACGTCTTTAATGCAATACGGTATTTGCCCTCTAAGCATTGTGCCACTTCGCTTTGCCCCATCTAATGAAAGCGAAATGATCTCACAACTTCTTTATGGAGAACATTTTAAAATACTTGAAGAACGTGCAAAATGGAGTAAAATTCGTGTTGCTTTTGATGCTTTTGAAGCCTGGGTTCAGAATAAACAAATCAAAAAAATAGAGGAAAATGTTTATGAAGATCTGGAGGCTCAGGATCCAGAATTATCAGCAGATTTAATCGAATTTATCTTCGATGAAAATCAGCAGTTGACTCCTGTTCCCATTGGAGCGTCTTTGAATGTAAATACTTATTTAAATCATACATTCGATGGCAGTAGGGTAACCGGAGTGCTCCCCAAAGCGCATATTATTCAATCTGCCTTATTTTATCAGAATAGTCCACATTTATGGGGTGGTAAATCTCCATTAGGAATAGATTGCAGTGGTTTTACCCAAATGGTATATAAATTAAATGGATATAAGCTGAAAAGAAATGCTGCAGAGCAGGCAAAACAAGGAGAGGCATTAAGTTTTATTGAAGAAAGTGAAGCAGGTGATTTGGCTTTTTTTGATGATCATGAAGGGATCATCAACCATGTTGGCATAATGATGCAGGATAATTATATTATTCACGTAGATGAAAAAGTACGAATAGACCGAATTGATCATTCCGGTATATTTAATACAGAATTACGCAGGCATACTCACAAACTAAGAGTTATTAAAAAGATCATTTAATAAATAATCTAAGTTTTATAGTTATACTTAGCATAAAAAAAGCCGCTGAAAAACAATTCAGCGGCTTTTTCATGATAACTTTTATCTATTACTCAAGCAATGCTTTCATTTCAGCAGCTTTTTCATTTTCTCCAATTTGGGTGTAAATATTCATCGCGGTTTTTACTGCATCTTTATTCTCCGGATTTTTCTTTACGATAGCCTCTAAATAAGGAATAGCTTCTCTATAGATATCTTTACGCTTTTCAGATAATTCTTCATAACGCTCGTTATCTTTTTTGCTCATTCCCAGTCCGTTCATCTCATCGATAATTTCGCGTTCTTTACTAAGAATAACCGCAGCAATATTCATACGGGCATTATCCATATCAGGATCAATTGATAATGCTTTTTTGTAATATTCAACTGCTTTTTCCTGATCTCCTAGCTCTGCCGTACTAACCCCTAAGTTATAATAAAGGTTCGCATCATTGGGGTTCTTTTTAACAAGCTCGTTCATAAGCTCATTATATTTTGCTTTATCCCCCATTTGATAATACATATTAGCTTCTGCCTGTAAAAGACCTAAGTCCTCTGGATTATTGGCTTTAGCATCGTCCATAGCTGCGATAGCCTTATCGTTATCACCTTCCTGAATATAGATTAAGGCAATATTTTTAGCAATCTCACCTCTTTTAGATGGCTGTTTTTCGTCTTTAGGATCACTGTATTGATCTGACTTTGCCATCATATCTCTTTGTTCTTTTGAACCAAAAGATTCAGTTTCTCCAGTTTCAGTATTTACAGCGGTATAACTAATTGAAGATCCATCGTAGTTTAATTCCTTAAGTTGCTCGTAATACTTTAAAGCTGAATTATAATCCTGTGCATTTAAAGAGTTTGCGGCAGCATAATAAAGATAAATAGTGTCCTGTTGATTTAATTCGTAACTAGCCACCAATTTGTTTGCTGCACTCTTATAATTTTCGGTATTCTGATCGTCGATCGCACTTTGCACAATCTGATTTCTAAGATTGGCCAATCCTTGCTCTGCATCATCACTACCCATATCTATAGCTTTTTTATAAGCTTCCCCGGCAGTTTTAAAGTCTTCAACAGAGGTCGATTTTCCATCCCCTAAATAAGCCTTCGCTTTGTCCAAATAGAATCTTTCTTTCCATTTGTCGTTAGCTTCAGATAGTTTTCCTTCAGCCGTTGTTAATTCAGTTTTAGCCTGAGCGAAATTACCATCTTCAATAAAATCTTCAGCATTTTTGATTTCATCCTTTTGTGCTATTGCAGAAACACCTATAAAAGACAATAGCGACAATGTCAAAATATTCTTTTTCATTGTATTGGTTTATTAATTTAGTTTATTCTTCTGAATCATTTTGAACAATATCTGTGCCATCTCCTGCTTCACCCGCATTATCAGGGCTTTCTACATCTTCGATTTCATCTGCTTCAATCTCATCTTCTTCATGTAGAACTTTTGCCACAGCAGCGATAGAATCTTTACCCTTCAAATTAATTAAGCGTACTCCCTGAGTCGCCCTTCCCATTACACGAAGATCACTAACTTCTAAACGAATTGCAATTCCAGATTTATTGATGATCATTAAATCATCTTCGTCTGTAACGTTTTTAATGGCTACAAGATTTCCTGTCTTTTCCGTGATAGAAATTGTTTTTACTCCTTTTCCGCCACGATTAGTAATACGATAATCTTCTAGACTAGAGCGTTTTCCATATCCATTTTCAGAAACTACAAGAATATTGGATTCCATATCATCTACAGAAACCATTCCTACAACTTCATCATTATCATCGGCCAAAGTAATACCTCGCACCCCTGAAGCATTTCTTCCCATAGGTCTTGTTTTACTTTCTTCAAATCGAATGGCCTTACCACTTTTTACAGCTAACATTACCTGACTATCACCTGTAGTAAGTTTAGCTTCCAGCAGTTCATCATCTTCCTTAATAGTGATTGCATTAATACCATTTGTTCTAGGACGAGAATATTGTTCTAACGCAGTTTTTTTCACCTGACCTTTTTTAGTGGCCATGATCACAAAATGATTGTTGACATATTCCTCATCTTTGAGGTCTTGTGTACAGATAAATGCTTTAACGCGATCGTCTGGTTCTATATTAATTAGGTTTTGGATTGCTCTTCCTTTAGATGATTTACTACCCTCTGGAATTTCATAAACCCTCATCCAAAAACATTTTCCTTTTTGGGTGAAGAATAGCATGTACTGGTGATTGGTACCAGAGAATAAATATTCCAGGAAGTCTTCGTTTCTTGTATTCGATCCTTTTTGGCCTACTCCTCCTCTATTTTGTCTTTTATATTCGTTTAAAGAAGTTCTCTTAATGTATCCAGCATGAGAAATAGTGATAATCACTCTTTCATCTGGGATCATATCTTCGATACTAAGATCACCACCAGCATACTCGATAGTAGAACGTCTACCGTCACCATACTTTTCTTTTACTTCCAGCAATTCGTCCTTAATAACCTGCATTCTACGCTCTTTACGTGCCAAAATGTCTTTAAGGTCTTTAATGGTCTCTAATATTTCGTCGTATTCAGCTCTTAATTTATCTTGTTCCAGTCCGGTAAGCTGTCTTAATCGCATTTCTACGATAGCTCTTGCCTGTAATTCAGACAGTTCAAATCTATCTATTAATTTTTGGCGGGCTTCTTCAGCATTATTAGAAGAACGGATAAGGGCTATTACTTCGTCAATATTATCTGAAGCAATAATTAATCCTTCTAGGATATGCGCTCTATCTTCAGCTTTCTTTAATTCGAATTCTGTTCTACGAACTACAACTTCATGCCTATGTTCAACAAAATGATAGATAATATCCTTAAGATTCAACATTTCAGGTCTTCCCTTTACAAGCGCAATATTATTTACACTAAAAGAAGACTGTAATGCCGTATGCTTAAACAAGGTGTTTAAAACGATATTTGGGATCGCGTCACGTTTTAACTGATAAACGATACGCATCCCATGACGGTCTGATTCATCTCTAATAAGACTAATCCCTTCGATCTTTTTATCATTAATAAGATCTGCCGTCTTTTTAATCATATCGGCTTTATTAACCTGATATGGAATTTCAGTAACGACGATACATTCTCTACCATTTACTTCTTCAAGAGAACTTTTTGCGCGCATTACAATACGCCCTCTACCTGTTTTAAAGGCTTCACGAACACCGTCATAACCATAAATGATCCCTCCAGTAGGAAAATCTGGTGCTTTGATGTGTTGCATTAGCTCATCAATTTCGATATCATGATTCTCGATATAAGCTACTGTACCATCAATAACCTCAGTTAAATTATGAGGCGCCATATTCGTAGCCATACCCACGGCAATACCACTAGCACCATTTACCAATAAGTTTGGAATTCGGGTGGGTAGTACAACTGGTTCATTTAATGAATCATCGAAGTTTAGTTGGGTGTCTACTGTTTCTTTATCGATATCAGCAAGCATATCCTCACTGATTTTTCGCATTCTAGCCTCGGTATAACGCATTGCTGCGGGACTATCACCATCAACAGATCCAAAGTTACCCTGGCCATCTACAAGCATGTACCTCATACTCCATTCCTGCGCCATTCTAACCATGGTATCGTATACAGATGAGTCACCATGCGGGTGATACTTACCTAATACCTCTCCTACAATTCTTGCTGACTTTTTATATGCTCTGTTAGAAAGTACGCCTAATTCGTACATTCCAAATAAAACTCTACGATGCACCGGCTTAAGACCATCACGAACATCCGGCAACGCACGTGACACAATGACCGACATTGAATAATCAATGTAGGCCGATTTCATCTCTTCTTCAATGTTGATAGGAATAAGCTTTTCTCCTTCAGCCATATTACAAAATTGTTTAGTTCACAAATCTAACCGGCTAATTTACATATTTTATGTATGTATCGTGGTTCTTAAGAAAGAGTTTTCCCAGTTTTTATTAACAAAATTTTATTGTGACAAAGTTGATAAGTTAACACTGCTATATTTTGATTTTTGGAAGTATTTTTGTCAATTAGCTATATATTCGGGCTTAGGTATAGTTTTTGCCTTAAATCAGAATAAAAATTAACATAGTAGAGAAAGGAAAAAACATGGATGATAATTTTTCACCTAGGGTAAAGGATGTAATAGCGTACAGTAAAGAAGAGGCTTTAAGACTTGGCCATGACTTTATTGGAACTGAACATTTGATGCTTGGATTATTGAGAGACGGTGACGGGAAAGCCATAGACATCCTAAACGCTCTGGATATCGATTTAAGCCATTTAAGAAGAAAAGTAGAGATTTTAAGTCCTGCTAATCCAAATATGACGGCAGTTTCTAATGAGAAAAAGAACCTGCATTTAACAAGACAGGCTGAACGTGCCCTTAAAACAACGTTTTTGGAGGCTAAATTATTTCAGAGTCCAAATATTAATACGGCGCACCTGTTATTGTGTATTTTAAGAAATGAAAACGATCCCACCACTAAATTACTTAATAAGCTTAAGATTGATTATGATGGGGTAAAAGATCAATTTAAATTTATGATCGCAAACGACGATACAGATTATACACAGGGACCTTCAGCCGATTCATTCTCTGATGAAGATGGTACAGATGATGCTACAAAAGATAATCCTTTTAGTGGAACAGGTGCTACAGGTAGCGGCGGAGCTGCAGGTAAATCAAATAAAAAATCCAAAACCCCGGTTTTAGATAATTTTGGTCGTGATTTAACAGCAATGGCAGAAGCTGATAAACTGGACCCTGTGGTAGGTAGGGAAAAAGAAATTGAGCGAGTTTCCCAAATTCTTAGTAGACGTAAGAAAAATAACCCGTTATTAATAGGAGAACCAGGAGTTGGTAAATCTGCAATTGCAGAAGGTCTTGCCTTAAGGATCGTAAAGCGTAAAGTGTCAAGAATTCTATTTGACAAGCGCGTAGTTACCCTGGATCTTGCAAGTTTAGTTGCCGGTACAAAATATCGTGGGCAGTTTGAAGAGCGCATGAAAGCGGTAATGAACGAACTTGAGAAAAATGACGATATTATTCTTTTTATAGACGAAATTCATACCATAGTTGGTGCAGGTGGCGCAACCGGCAGTTTAGATGCCAGCAATATGTTTAAGCCCGCATTGGCAAGAGGAGAAATTCAATGTATTGGTGCCACAACTTTAGATGAGTATCGCCAGTATATCGAAAAAGACGGAGCTTTAGAGCGACGTTTCCAAAAAGTGATTGTCGAGCCAACTTCAGTTGAAGAAACTATAGAAATTCTTAATAATATTAAAGATAAGTACGAAGATCATCATAACGTAGAATACACCGCAGAAGCTATTGAAGCCTGTGTAAAGTTAACCAATCGTTATATGACCGATAGATTCCTTCCAGATAAAGCTATAGATGCTTTAGATGAAGCAGGATCCCGTGTACATATCACTAATATTGATGTGCCGAAACAAATTCTTGATCTTGAGCGTAAATTAGAAGAAGTACGCGAAAAGAAAAATACTGTTGTTAAGAAACAGAAATACGAAGAAGCGGCTAAATTAAGGGACGATGAAAAAAATCTTGAAAAGGAATTAGCGATTGCTCAGGAGCGTTGGGAAGAAGAATCAAAGAAACATAAAGAAATTGTAAACGAAGATAGCGTTGCCGATGTTGTTTCTATGATGACAGGGGTTCCGGTAAACCGTATTGCTCAAACCGAGTCGAATAAACTGGTAGAACTTCCTAATAAAATCAAAGGAAAAGTTATTGGTCAGGACGATGCAGTAGCAAAAGTGGTAAAAGCCATACAACGTAACCGTGCCGGACTTAAAGATCCAAATAAACCGATTGGTTCCTTTATCTTCTTAGGGCAGACTGGTGTTGGTAAAACACAGTTAGCTAAAGTACTGGCCCGTGAGCTTTTTGATAATGAAGACACATTAATTAGAATTGATATGAGCGAATACATGGAAAAATTCGCCGTATCAAGATTAATTGGTGCACCTCCGGGATATGTAGGTTATGAAGAAGGTGGCCAGCTTACCGAAAAAGTAAGAAGAAAACCTTATGCCGTTATTCTTTTAGACGAGGTAGAGAAAGCGCATCCAGATGTTTTCAATATGTTACTACAGGTTTTAGATGATGGATATTTAACTGATAGTCTAGGTCGAAAAATCGATTTTAGAAATACGATTATTATCATGACCTCTAATATCGGAGCCAGAAAACTCAAAGACTTTGGTCAGGGTATTGGTTTTGGTACACAATCGCAAAGAGCACAGGCCGATGATAATGCACGCGGAGTGATCCAAAATGCGCTTAAAAAAGCATTCGCTCCAGAATTCCTGAATAGGATTGACGATGTGATTGTTTTCAACGCATTAGAAAGAGAAGATATTCATAAAATTATCGATATCGAACTTTCTAAATTATATGGTAGAATTGGCGGTCTTGGTTACGAACTAAAATTGAGCGAAAAAGCTAAAGATTTTATTGCTGAAAAAGGTTTTGACAAACAATATGGAGCCAGACCTTTAAACCGTGCTATTCAGAAATATATTGAAGATGCTCTCGCTGAAGAGATCATTAATTCTAAAATAGCTGAAGGAGATAAAATTGAAATGGATTATAAAGAAGGTGAAGATGAACTGGTTATAAAAGTCAAAAAAGGCAAGAATACCGAGGAAGAATCTGAGTCTAAAAAATAATTCTATAAAATATAAATTCTATAAAAAGCCTCACAGTTTCGTGGGGCTTTCCCTATTTTAGCCTGTCCCAAATCTAAATTCAATTCCGAAAATGAATCTTATAAAATTTAAAGACTTTCAATTAACCCTAACACCAACCTATATCCAATTTGAACTTTTCCATGAATCTCATTTTGGTCTACAAGAATTCCATAAATGTTTTAAACTGAAAATAGAGCACTACAGAAGTGAAAAAATAGGAATCGTTGTGAAAAGGATACATCCTAAAGATAAATATTCATTCGATCCAATGATATTACTGTCTGAAAAAAAAACTATTGAAAAACATGTAAAATGGGTTATTCTGGTTTCAGATCAATATATCGATGCATTAAATCTTAAGTTTGTAAAAATTTTCACCAATGTACAGTGCCTGCATTTTTCAGAATACAGCGAAGCAATGCAAATTATTAATTCAAATAATCTTCCCTGATAATAAAATGTTCTAAAAATATTTTTGATTGCTGAATTAATGGTGCCATCATCACATCTTCGGTAACGATCGGTACTTTTTCTCTAAAATTCGCTAATACCTGTTCTATTTTTTCTGAAGACTTTGCCGGCGATCTAAAATGTAAGCCCTGGGAAGCATTAAATAATTCGATAGCCAGCACCGAATCCACATTTTCCATTACCCTAATTAATTTGGTAGCAGCGTTGGCCCCCATACTCACATGATCCTCCTGTCCATTTGAAGAAACAATAGAATCTACTGAAGCCGGCATACATAATTGCTTATTTTGGCTCACAATACTGGCTGCCGTATATTGCGGAATCATAAATCCGCTATTTAAACCTGGATTTTCTACCAAAAAGTTAGGTAATCCTCGCAATCCCGAAACCAATTGATACGTTCTTCTCTCAGAAATATTAGCCAATTCGGCCATGGCGATGGCCAGATAATCCATAGCCAAAGCTAAAGGCTGACCATGAAAATTTCCTCCGGAAATTATTTTATCGGCCTTCACAAAAATATTTGGATTATCGGTAACCGAATTGATTTCGGTTTTCACGGTTTTATGCACAAATGCCAAAGTATCCTTTGTAGCACCGTGAACCTGAGGCACACATCTAAACGAATAAGGATCCTGTACATTTTCTTTTTCCTGCTGCGCTAACTCACTACCCGCTAAAAAATTTCGAATACGTTCAGCCGTTTTTATCTGTCCGCGGTGCGGTCTTACCAGATGTACCAATTCATCAAAAGGAGATAAATTACAATCGAACGCATCCATAGAAACCGCGCTTATAAAATCTGCACAATACGATAATTTATAGGCTTTAATTAAGCCATGTACGGCATGAGCACTCATAAACTGAGTTCCGTTTAAAAGTGCCAGACCTTCTTTAGATTGTAGTTTTACAGGTTTCCAGTTATATCTTTCTAAAATTGAAGCCCCAGAAACGATTTCATTTTTATAGTATACTTCCCCCTCGCCTATTAATGGCAAGGCCAAATGGGCTAATGGCGCTAAATCTCCAGAAGCGCCTAAAGAGCCCTGTTCGTACACCACCGGCAAAATATCTTCATTAAAAAAATCGATTAAACGCTCTGTGGTTTCTAATGCTACACCAGAATTTCCATAGCTTAACGACTGGATTTTCAGCAAAAGCATTAGGCGTATAATAGGCTTACTCACTTTGTCACCTGTTCCGCAAGCATGAGATTTTACCAGATTTTCCTGTAAAATAGTTAATTTTTCCGAAGTAATTTTCACATTACACAATGCTCCAAAGCCAGTATTAATACCGTAAACAGGCACACCACTTTCTTTAATTTTCTGGTCTAAATAAGTCCTGGATTTTGTGATATTTAAACGCGCTTCCTCACTTAAAGCCAGCTTCATGTTATTATCGATAATATCCCTGATGATATCCAAATCTAAAATTGCCGAGGTGATATAATGTGTATCTTCCATTAATCAGTTTTAAAGTATTCGAAATCGTTTGCTAAAAACAATAAGGCAAAAATCCAATTTCAAAAAATAGTATCCAAATTATTCCAATTTTATTCTGAATACCTTAAAATTATCGAGTTTTCAACCCAATTTTTCAATGCTAGAAATCATGTTTCAGATCGCCAATTTCATAAAAAGAGTAGTTATCATGAGAATGTCTTTTATTTCTTCTGGAATCATCTAATCGGCAAATAAAGACTGGAAAGCTGCGCCCATATTTTCTACAAGATCCCCTGATATTAGTGCCTGGTAAGATCGATTTTCAGCGACGATATCGCCAGATAAACCATGCAGGTATACCCCAAGGATTGCAGCAGCCAAAGGTTCATATTCTTGAGAGATCAACCCACTTATAATTCCCGATAACACATCGCCACTACCAGCCGTGGCCATGCCGGGATTTCCCGAATTGTTAATATAAATATGCCCGCCGCCAAAAATAAAAGTATGCGAGCCTTTTAAAACCAAAATAACATCATGATTTTGCGTAAATTCCTCTATCTTTTTCAACTTATCCAAATCATCCTGCCAATCGCCAATTAAACGCTGCAATTCTTTTGGATGTGGAGTCAAAACCGATTCCTTTGGAAGGAATTCTAATAATTCATCATGTTCAGAAATCATATTTAGACCATCTGCATCAATGAGCATTGGCTTTTTGGTTTGCTGAAGTAATGCTTTAAAAGCATCAACCGTTTCGGGATCCTTCCCTGCTCCCATGCCAAAGCAAATAACTGAAGGATCCATCCCATGATCGATATTGGTCAATTTATCATCATTCTTATCAGTAATTACCATAGCTTCTGGCAGTCCCGTTTGCAAAATAGTATAACCGCATTTTGGAATAAAGGTACTTACCAGCCCCGCTCCTGTTCGCAAAGCTGCTTTTGAAGATAAAAGTACGCTGCCTATTTTACCATAACTACCGCCAACAACCAAGGCATGACCATAATTCCCTTTGTGCGAATTCGACTTTCTGGGTCGGTAAAGCAATCGTGCTTCAGGTTTACCAATCAATTCCGCTTGTCCTTTTTCCGAAGCTAAGAACTCACGATCTAAACCTATATCCAATATTTGCAAATCTCCCACAAAATCCATCGTTTGCGGTAAGAAAAATACCAGTTTAGGAGTTTGAAAACTAATCGTAAAATTCGCTAAAATAAGGTGATCTTTTTCATCTGGAATACGGTCTGAAAATAATCCCGATGGCATATCTATCGCTAAAATAAAGGCTTTAGAACGATTAATATGGTCTACAAGTTGCGCGACCCAGCCCTCTAAAGGGCGGTTTAAACCAATACCAAAAATGGCATCGATCACAAATTCATTTAGATCGATTTCAGGAAAATCATTAGCCGATTTTATATATTCTGGCCAATCGTTTGTGGTTTCTTTTAGTCGGTCGTAATTAATCAAAAAGTCATCAGATCGATTATCGGTATAATTCACCACAAAAACCTTTACATTATAGCCTTTTTCAATCAATTGCCGGGCAATAACCAATCCATCTCCCCCATTATTACCAACACCGCAAAATATTTTAATGGCAATATCTGAGTTTTGCAGGCGTTTATGTATTTCAGCAGAAACAAGACTTGCAGCCCGTTCCATTAATTGTGTTGAAGTAATATTTTGATTTTTGATGCTCAGCTCATCTGCTTTCTTTAATTGCGCTGCAGAGAAAATCTTCATAAATCCTGGATTTTTATGGGTTTTCTCAAATATACGGCATACTTAAAGGCGAAGCGAAGCTTTGACATTTCCTTCACAATTTTAGCGAAACTGTGGTCAATTCAGCCTTAATTCTATAAATTTGCGCAAACTAAATAATCAAGATGAAAGAAGTAGCATTAGCGAATAAACATAACGAGTTGGGAGCCAAAATGGTTCCTTTTGCAGGTTTTAATATGCCGGTTTCTTACGAAGGTGTAAATGCAGAGCATCATAATGTTCGTGAAAAACTTGGTGTTTTTGATGTTTCTCACATGGGAGAATTTTTAGTGACAGGAGAAAGTGCTTTAGCGCTTATCCAGTTAATTTCTTCTAACGATGCTTCCAAACTAGTAGATGGGCAGGCACAATATACCTGTATGCCAAACGAAGATGGTGGTATTGTAGACGATATGATTATTTATCGCATAAATGCTGAAAAATATTTACTTGTTGTAAATGCGGCCAATATTGAAAAAGACTGGAACTGGATTAGCCAACACAATACGATGGATGCTAATTTAACCGATCTTAGTGAAGAACTATCCCTTTTAGCTATCCAGGGACCAAAAGCTGCTGAAGCTATGCAATCGCTAACCGATGTTGATCTTAGCGCTATGAAATTCTATACTTTTGAAATAGGAACTTTTGCCGGTGTGGAAAAAGTAATCATTTCGGCAACAGGATATACCGGTAGTGGCGGATTCGAGATTTATTTTAAAAATGAATACGCTGAAGAAATTTGGGATAAAGTAATGGAAGCCGGTAAAGATTACGGTATTCAGCCAATTGGTCTTGCCGCTCGTGATACGCTTCGTTTAGAAATGGGATTTTGTCTCTACGGAAATGATATTGATGATACAACATCACCTATCGAGGCCAAACTGGGGTGGATCACTAAATTCAATAAGGATTTTATAAATTCTGAAGCTTTAAAAAATGAGAAAGAAGAAGGTTCAAAGCGCAAACTTGTGGCGTTCGAACTTGATGAGCGTGGTATTCCCAGGCAGGGATATGATATCGTGAATGAGGAAGGAGAAGTTATAGGAAATGTTACATCGGGTACCATGTCACCTTCATTAGAGAAAGGAATAGGCTTAGGATATGTAAAGACAGAATATGTAGGTTTTGGGAAGAAAATCAATATTCAAATCCGTAAAAAAGCTATTCCTGCCACTCAGGTGAAATTGCCCTTTTATAAAGGATAATTTATTTGGAACGAATATTAGTATTAGGAGCTAGCGGCTTTATTGGCAATGCCATTTATAAAGAGCTATGCTCCTATTTTGATACTCACGGCAGCTACTGTAAAGATAATAGCGCATTAGAAAAAAACCATCAGTTTCATCAATACGATATGGAAACCGATAGTTTGGATCTTTTACTCTACAATTTAAAACCAAGTATTATCATATCTGCCGTTCGCGGTAGTTTTGAAGCGCAGCTAGCGCTGCATTATTCAGCAATAAGCTATATTTTAACGCATCCCTGTAAGCTTATTTTTTTAAGTTCTGCCAACGTTTTTGATGCCTTTACCAATTACCCCAGTTACGAATATGATAAAACATTATCGCAAAGTATCTATGGGCGGTTTAAGATTAAAATCGAGAATGCGCTTTTAAGGCTGCCCAATGATAAATACAATATTCTAAGATTGCCTATGGTTTTTGGCCAGGCTTCTCCCCGATTAAACGAGATTAAAACGCTAATCGATTTGGGCGAAGCCATAGAAGTATTCCCAAATGTGGTGATTAATGTTACTGAAATTAGTAAGATCACACAGCAAATTCACTATATCATCAATCGAAAATTACAAGGCGTTTTTCATTTAGGAAGTTCAGATCTGGTACACCAAAAAGATTTTATTGAAGATGTTTGTGAAATTTTAGGCTATGAAAATCCGTTTTTTAAAAATGTGTACGATAGCAATAACGATCGTTTCTTAGCGGTATTGCCAAAGGATAATTTACTACCGGCTAATCTTCAGATAAGTGTACAGGAAGTCGTGGAAGCCAGCATAAAAAAATAGGTTAATCTTATATTAAAGCACTCCTCTTTATATTATTTCAAGTAAAGTATTCCTAAATTGAATTATAGATAAAATTGTTTCAACTATGGAAAAACTAACCGAAGAACAAATCAATAAAAAAATGGAAAGTCTTGAAGGATGGACGTATGCAAAAGAAGCCATTCACACATCTTTTAAATTCGAGAACTTTAAAGATGCCTTTACGGTAATGACCAGGATTGCTTTTGAGGCTGAAGCTATGCAGCATCATCCTAACTGGGCCAATTCTTTCAACGAATTGGAAATTTCGTTATCCACACACGATGCAGGCGGAGTCACCGAGAAGGATTTTAAAATGGCAAAAGCCATAGAAGAAATCGTTGAAGCCAAATAAGGCTAAAACTGAGTAAACTACCTCGGGGCAAGCCCACGAGGCATTCGATAGAGACAAAATTATAATTTCGAGGCGATCCTCGGGGTATTAAACCCTGTGGCCATGCCAATAACAATTCATTATTTCAGAAAGCTCCTAATTTGAAATCATTTTAGGAGCTTTTTTTATATTTTTGCCCGGATTTCATTTTTATTATCATGGGAAGAGCATTTGAATTTAGAAAGGCGCGTAAGATGAAGCGTTGGTCTGCAATGGCCAAAGCCTTTACTCGTATAGGAAAAGATATTGTAATGGCCGTTAAAGAAGGTGGTCCAGATCCAGATTCTAACTCTAAGCTTAGAGCGGTGATCCAAAACGCCAAGAGTGTTAACATGCCCAAAGACAATATCGAACGTGCCATTAAAAGGGCTACAGATAAAAGTCAGGGAGATTATAAGATCGTTCTTTTTGAAGGATATGCTCCACACGGGATTGCGATTTTAGTTGAAACCGCTACAGATAATAATAACCGTACCGTAGCCAATGTACGTTCATATTTCAATAAATGTGATGGAAACTTAGGAACTTCCGGGTCTGTAGAGTTTATGTTCGATCACACTTGTAACTTTAGGATTAATGCTGAAGGTTTGGACGTAGAAGAATTAGAGCTTGAATTTATCGATTATGGAGCTGAAGAAGTTTTTGAAGATGAAGACGGAATTCACATCTACGCTCCTTTCGAAAACTTTGGAAGCATCCAAAAAGAATTAGAAAGCAGGGATATTGAAATAATTTCTTCAGGATTCGAAAGAATCCCTCAGGTTACCAAACAACTTACTCCAGAGCAGGCCGAGGATGTAGAAAAATTATTAGAAAAATTAGAAGAGGATGATGATGTACAAAATGTATATCATACCATGGAAGAATCTTCATCAGAAGAATAAAACCAAAACCTTCTTCAAAATAAATCCTTCTATTAATGAGGAATCAAAAAGTCTCGTTATTTATTGAATAACGAGACTTTTTGATTTATGTTTTCGCTTCCTTTTTTTCAGCCTTATACATTAAGTAGTGATCCAGGGAAAATTTTCCTGCACCAGTGTAAAATAATAAAACATACGAAAGTAAATAGAGAAAAGGTAATTCCTGCTTTACCAAGCCATCTGGCGCATGTACGATGATGGCGGCTACGGCCATGGTTACGATAAGCGGAATAGTAGCAACCCTTGTTCCCAGACCCAATATCAACATTATAGAACAAACAAATTCAGCAAGAACAGCTACCGCTAGCGTCATTGTTTGGCCAACACCCAAAGGATCTGCAAACTGTATTTCTTCCGAAGAAAAAAAGCTCATTAGTTTAGGTACGCCATGAAATAACATCAGGATCGAAATCCCAATCCTGAAAATTAATAGAATAAAATCTAATTTCGGCAGATTTAAGCTGGTGGTATACGTGTTTTTCATTGAGTTTATAAAATATTACAGTTGAGTCTATACAATATCGGCAATTTTTAAAATTAATATTACTGAAATACCCCAAATTTATCATAAAAGCTATCGTCGCACTAAACATGCCCATTCTCGTAATGAACTTCATTTAGATATTCTTATTAAACTTTGGTTTACCAAATAGTTGTAATTCCTACGATCCATCTGGATCGCTAGTGAGTAAGATCAAAACGTTCTTGAATCACAATTATTAAAAAAAACAGCCTAATCTTTAATTTTATAATACGTACCAAAGCAGGGACGAAACTCCAAGGCCTACAAGAGAAATAATGGTCGTCATGACCGTCCAGCTTTTAAACGTTTGTTTTTCGGTTAAGCCAATATATTGTCCCACCAGCCAAAATCCGCTATCATTTACATGAGAAAGGATTAATGCACCAGAGGCTACCGCTATTACTATTAAGCTGATCCTACTATCACTATAATTTGCGCCTTCTAAAAGCGGTGCTGTAATTCCTGCAGCGGTAATCATAGCCACTGTTGAAGATCCCTGTAACACTCTAACCAATGCCGCTACGATAAAACCAAAAACCAACGGATTCATAAAGCTTTCATTCAAATTGCTAGCAATCATCTCTCCCGCACCTGTGTTTATAAGAATTTGTTTAAAAGCCCCACCTGCACCCGTAAGTAAGATAATAATCCCGGCAGATTCAAAACTTTTGGCGGCTATTTTTAGTAATTTTTCTTTACTAACTCCACGTTTCACTCCTAAAAAATACCAGGCTAAAAGATTAGCGATAATTAATGCCGAAAATGGATGACCTAATAAATTGACCGTATAATTTATCCAATATGGAAATTTAGAGGCATCAATCAAAGGACTAGCTATTAAAGTATTTATAACAATTAAAAGAATAGGAACAAAAATGATCGCTGTTATCATTTTGGCAGAAGGCATTTCGTCTCCCGATGATGGATCTTCAGTAAAACTTTTAGGTGCTATATATAACGTTTTCGTTAATAACTTTGCAAAGAGTGGTCCGCTTAAAATAGCCGCAGGAATTCCCGCAGCAAAACCAAATACGATAACCCAACCAAGATCGGCTCCTAAAATATCTGCTACCGCAATGGGACCTGGTGTTGGCGGAATAAAACAATGGGTAATTGCCAGTCCTGCCAAAAGCGGAATGGCATAAAGAATTAAGGACTTTCCAGTTTTTTTACTTAAAGCATAAGTGATAGGTACTAAAATGATAAAAGCAACATCAAAAAATACAGGTATGGCCACGATAAAGCCAGTAATCATCATTGCCCACGGCGCATTTTTCTCTCCGGTTTTCTTTAAGATAAACGAAGCTAAGGCTTTGGCTCCTCCAGATTGTTCTAAAATCCCACCAAATAAAGCACCTAAACCCACTACGGTCGCGACGAAACCAAGCGTGCTGCCCATCCCCTCTTTCATGGTTTCCATAATATCGACGGCGGGCATCCCGGCAAGTATCCCTACGAAAATACAAACGATGAGCAGGGCTAAAAACGCCTGAATTTTCAATTTCAGTATTAAAAATAGTAGCAAAGCGATTCCTATGCCAACCGCCAAAAGTAATTGTAATTCCATTTAAACGTGGTTTATTTTTTCCAGAACTTTATTAACCATTTCAGGAATACCCTGATCGGCATTTACCTTAATAGCATCTTTTGGCTCTTCAAGGGTATCGAATTGAGATTTAAGCAAATTGGCTTTAAAATAATGTCCTTTTCTATCTTTTAAACGTTTATAGACCAAATCATATTCGGCATGTAAATACACAAAAACCACTTCGTTTTTTAGATCACCGGCTAGGCATTGTCTATAACTCTCTTTTAAAGCTGAGCAAGCTAAGACAGCTCCTTTTTGTTTACTCCAATCTTCAATATTTTTGGCTAAAATTTGCAACCACTCTTTACGGTCTTCATCTTTTAACGCAATTCCTTTACTCATTTTTTCGACATTAGCTTCAGGATGATAATCGTCGGCATCGTAAAATGGAATGTCTAATTTCTGGGACAGGCTTTTACCTATTGTTGTTTTTCCTATCCCAGAAACGCCCATAACCACGTAAACTTTCATTCAGATAATAGTATTGATGTTGATTTATAATTTGTATTCTTTTTAATAAGCGATATCCAAAATTTCCAAAATCCGGGTTTCAGCGCCTAATTTAAATTCTGTTTGTTCACCAACTTTTAAACCTGTAACCGCCTTTGCAATTGGCGCGACAAATGCAATTTTTTGTTGCTTTACATTGGCTTCGTCTACGCCTACAATCTGAAATTGCTGAATACTATTTGTTGTATGGTTCTTTAATTTCACTTTCGCACCAAAACGAACTTCATCTTCGGGTTGTTGGTTTGGATGAATAATCCGTGCAGATGACCGTCTTTCCGCCAACAGATTCAGCTTTCCATCGATTACAGCTTTCGCCCTTCGATCTTCGGTTTCGTTATCACTGGCAATATTCACCCTTTCGGTTTCCAAACCTCGCTGTTCTTTCTCTAAAGCCTCATAACCAAAAGGTGTTACATAATTTGTTACTCCGTTTGGCAATGCCGCTCTTGGCGGTATTACCGGTGCTTCTTCCTGATCTTCTTCTTTTACAAATCCTCTACTCATGCATTATTTTTGGAATTATAGAATATACAAAAAATTATATGATTCTCGATGAAGCAAGGATATTTTTAAATCCTTTTAAAAAAAGAAGTTTAATTTTGCCAAAAGTCGATAGCACTCTTTTTCATGAAAAATTTACTGGTTATTGGATATGTCTGGCCAGAGCCTACCTCTTCTGCCGCGGGAAGCCGAATGTTGCAGTTACTAAATTTTTTTATTACTGAAAATTATACCATCACTTTTGCTACCACTACGGCACATTCTAAATACGCATTCGATCTTAAAAAATTAGGGATCAAAACGGCTAAAATCGAATTGAATAATGCCAGTTTTGATGAATTCTTAAAAGAAATACAGCCTGAAATTGTACTTTTTGATCGATTTATGATCGAAGAGCAATATGGTTGGCGTGTAGATGCTATTTGTCCTGAAGCGATTAAAATTCTAGATACTGAAGATCTCCATTTTCTTCGGAATGCAAGAAAAAAGGCTTTAAATACGGAAACCGAACTTAAAGAACTCATGTTAAACTCCGATTTAGCTAAAAGAGAGATCGCTTCTATCTATCGTTGTGATTTAAGCCTTATTATTTCAGAGATTGAAATGGATCTTTTAGCATCGATTTTTAAAATCCCTGCTGAAATTATCGAATATCTTCCCTATTTATTAGAAACTGAAAAAATCGAAAAACTAGAAGATTCAGCTTTATTTGAAGAACGCCAGGATTTTATGTTTATCGGTAATTTTCTGCACGAACCTAACTGGCAAACTACGCTGTATCTAAAACAAAAAATATGGCCTAAAATTAAGCAAAAGCTTCCCAAAGCTCAATTGCATATTTATGGAGCTTATGCCAGCGATAAGGTGTATCAACTTCAAAATAAAAAAGAAGGGTTTTTAGTGCACGGTCGCGCCGAAAATGTTGATGAAGTGATGCAGAAACACCGAATTTTGTTGGCGCCCATCCAGTTTGGTGCCGGACTAAAAGGAAAAATGATCGATGCGATGCAAAACGGACTTGTTTGTGTTACCACGCCCATTGGAGCGGAAGGCATTTCTGAAGAAAATCACTGGAACGGTTTTATTTGCACATCTGATGATGAAATGATCGAAAAAGCGGTTGCGGTTTACAACAACGAAGATTTATGGATTTCCAGGCAACAACTGGGGAAAGCTATACTAAAAGCTAAATTTTCAGCAGCAAATTTCACTCCTCCCTTTCGGCAAAAATTAATAGATATAAAGGCTAATCTTGGCAAACACCGTAGTAAAAATTTTATCGGAGCTATGCTTAAATTCCACAATAACCGCAGTACCTATTTTATGTCTAGATTTATTGAAGAGAAGGAAAAAAATAAAGCCAGAACATGACCATAAAATTACCGTGTTGAGTTTTGCTACGGTTTATCCTCATTATAATATCATTAAAGAGGTAAAAAAAGGCCATACAAAAGAAAGAATCATACCGGGTTATTAGTAGTTAACGGATTTTAGCGATAAAGAATTATCGAATCTAATCGAAAAGAAAGTCAGCTTTAAGGAGTTTTTTGACAAAGCTCATTTAAATCCTAATGCTTTTTATTAAAGGTGGTATTTGTGATTATCGTATTGAAGAAATTGAAACGCCACTTACCAGACAGGTGCGTTATTTAGATAAGTTGATCGATGAATTAGCGAAAGACAGAAAGATGGAAAAGATCTTAAGTTCTGAATAAAAACAGGCCTCAAAATAACGAATATCGGCTCATCGCTTTTTGCCATTTCTCATAAAAAACCGTCGAATTCTAGGGGAAATCGACGGCATTCATTACACAAAAGGAACAGTTAAAACTACTCATAAACAGATTTTTAAACCAACTGATTTAAACTTTCACTAAAAAGTTTTTGATTTAAGCTTCTAAGGGTTTTAATTTTATTTTGGGTATCTACCAAGATAGAAATATTATTGTTACTACCACCATAGCTAATCATCCTTACAGGAATATCATTTAATAATTCGAATAACTTGTAGGTTGAATGATCCTGGATCACAGATTCTCCTACGATACACACAATACTCTGATTACGATCTACGGTAATTTCACCGTAGGCATTTAGTTCTTCTAAAATTTTATCCAGGTTCCGGGTATCGTCTATGGTTAGGGAAATGGCAATTTCTGAGGTTGTAATCATATCGATAGAGGTTTCGTAATTATCAAAAACATCAAATATTTTACGAAGGAAACCATGCGCCATCAACATTCGGTTTGATTTAATTTTAATCGCCGTGATATCGTCTTTCGCTGCAATCGCTTTAAGTCCTTTGCTATGAACTTCAGAAGATATTTTAGTTCCGGTTTTTTCAGGTGTAAAGGTGTTTTTCAGAAAAATAGGAATTCCTTTATGGATTACCGGTGAGACGGTTTGTGGATGTAAAATTTTGGCTCCAAAATAAGCAAGCTCGGCTGCTTCTTCAAAAGTTAATTCTGAAATTGGGTACGTTCCTTCTACGTGACGTGGATCATTATTGTGGAAACCATCAATGTCTGTCCATATTTGCACTTCTGAAGCCTGTACTGCAGCACCAACAATTGTTGCCGTATAATCACTTCCCCCTCTTTTTAAAGTGCTAATTTCGTTATGCTTATTGATACAAACAAAACCCTGAGTAATATATAAATCTGATCGTTTTCCTTGTAAATGTGCATCTAAAAGTTCACCCACTCTATTGGTATCAGGATTTTCAAGATTATGAACTTCCATAAATTCTTTGGCATCTAACCAGATATTTTCGATCCCCTGAGATTTAAAATATTGAGAAACCATAAAAGTAAGCATGATCTCACCGTAAGTTACAATTTCAGCATAAACGGCATCTGCATACTCTTTATGGCCGGCAGCCAATAAGTCTTCCAGACGTTTCGCTACAAAAGATTTTGTTTCTTTATTTAAAGTTTCGTCCTGAATAAGGCGATCAATAGCCAAAAAATGACGTTCCTGAAGCTTATTGATAATGGCTTCAATTTCCTTATAATTTTGTGTTTTCGATAAATTAGAAATCGCTACAAGTTCGTTTGTTACGCCACTCATTGCCGATAACACCAACAGTTTTCTTCCTTCCTGTCCTAAGGTGATATTCTTTACATTTTCGATACTTTCAGGAGTCCCTACAGATGTCCCGCCAAATTTTAAAACTTTCATCTTCATTCTTTTGATGTTGCATAATTAAAATGAAGCGGGATGAGATTAAAAAAAATGATTCATTTTATATACATTTGTACAAAATGTGTAATATTTAACAATGAAGACGATAACCACCTGTGTTCATGATATCATACGGCATCAACCTTTTTTAGATGATGCCATAGCCAGGGATATTGTAAACTTTAGCGGACTGGCGGAAGATCTACGTCCTGAAGTTGAAAAAGAGATGCGGAAACCGGTAAAGGTTGGCAGTATTATTATGGCCTTGCGTCGTTATGCTCCCAAGCGCACCAAAATTAACATGAACAGTTTACGGGAGTTAGGCGATATTATTGTTAGATCTGGCATAACAGAATACACGTTTTTAAACTCTAAAACCATTATAGCCAATAAATCGAGGCTACTGGATGCGGTAAAAGACCAAACCGGGGTATACCTTAATTATTCCAGCAATTATCAGGAAAGTAATATTTTAGTATCCTCTTCTTTAACCAATCTTGTTGAAGACTACTTTAAAAATGAAGTTCGTGTAACCATTAAAGAAGATTTATCCTCTATCACTATTGCCCTGCCCAAAAATAGCAGCCAGTCTGTTGGTTTGTATTTTTATATATTCAAATTACTGGCTTACGAAGGCATACCGGTTTTTGAGATGATTTCTACCTCCAATTATTTTGCCCTATTTTTAGAGCGTGAATATGTAAATAAAGCGTTTTTACTGCTAAACGAAATTAAGACGAGTTAAATTCTTGTTACCAATAATCAAAGTAAACGCCTGTCATGGCTACAACAGCTATTATGATGATGAGAATTATAGCAATGAAGGTAGCACCAAATTTTGTTTTCTTATTTTCCTGAAGAATGTAATCCTCAGATTCGTTATCCTTTTTGTCTCTTATCTGCATTAGTGTGTGGCTTTTTGCAGTTGAAAAACACATAAATTTCAAAGTAATAACATCTTTTTCAACTGTTTAAAAGAATAAAATTAAATAAAAGTTTTGATTTTTATTTATAAGAATTGGTAAAAACATGCTAAAATTTCATAAAACCTCTATTTTTAAGGGGGGTATCTAAAGTTTACGCATCTTTTAACCTTCTGGTCTAAAATTTAAATAACAAGTGATATGTTGGACATTAAAATTGCTATTTATATTCCTTAATAAGGTTTTCCCACTCCATCATTTTAAGCATCCTAACTAAAGCAGGGTTTATTTGATCTACCAAATCTGAATCTTTAGGGAAAGAATAACTGTAATAGTCTTTTTTAAGTGTTTTTTCTAAAACTTCAATATGCTTACCCAGGTTTAGTTTTTCTATTTCATAGCGTAAAATCGGTTCGTCGTACACCAAAAGATCGATCTCGTTATTATTTAGTAATGTGATTCCCTCTTCCTCTGTCACTAATTTTTCAGAATCAATTGCGTATTGATCCAAAAGTTCTGCTGCGCTACTACTGTTTACCGTAGCCACTTTAAATCGGTTTAGATCTGCTATGCCGTTAATTTCACCACTAATGCTATTAACAGTAAGAGATGAAGCAATACTTGCCGTAAGACTGGAAATAATTATAATCGCCATAAACATCCAGATCAAACCAATAATGCGACCTCCTGTAGTTCTGGGCGATCTATCCCCGTACCCCACGGTCGTCATCGTCACTGCACTCCACCAAAATCCTTCCATTAATCCTTTTCCCCTGCCTCCCCCAAATTCCTCGGGATTTTTCTTTCGTTCAAACAACCATACCAAAAAACCGAAAATAAAAATTACTCCTAATAGCGCCAGTATAGCCGAAATAAATTCCCAACTCCATAGGTTTTTAAGAATATTAATCACCTGGGATTCCTTTCTTTTGGCCACCCCCGTATGCGAAATAAAATAAGGCTGGGAAAAATCCATTCGTAACATTCGGCTATCAGTAACCGTAATTGGATTGATACTGAAGTCTACTTCGCCACTTTCAACAGCATTTAAAAGTGCTGAAAGTGTTTTATATTCCTGGTATTGGTAATCGTAATCTAAGCTTTCGTTAACCAAATTCCAGCTTTTAATACTTAAACCATCGTAAGTCCCATCAGGGTTTTGGTTAACAAAAGGCGGGGTAAGCTGTATACCGATTTTGTATATTTTTGGAGCAGATTTTAAAGAATCCTGAGCCTTGGTAAGGCAAGAAAAAAATACAAATAGAACCGATAATAAATACTTCATAAGTTTAAGCTGAAAGAATATTTCGTTACATAAGTCTCGAAAATTACTTAATACAGAAACATTTTCAAAATCCAGATTATTCTGAAGCTACTTTTTTAGTTGAAGTTGTATCCTTTTTTCGATAATATATTTCTAATTTCTTTCTTCCGAAGTCTCTGGCCCTGGCAATGTCTTTCCCCATATAAATATCAACCCGTTTTTTCCAACGATAATGCATTTTATCCTTAATTAGAAAAACCGAATCGAATCCCTGAATCCTGATTTCATCATCATGCCCAAGCCCTAAAGCTAAAAGGTCACGTGATATGGCCACTGCATTCATTCCGGGTTTTAACGTATCCCCCCAGGCTGCAAGGTTTGGATTATTACCGGCAGTTTGATAGCTAACCGAATTAAATGCAGAAACGGTAACTTGCAGAGTATCCCAATCTTCTTGGGGACTGTGATCTACCGTTTGATCAGAAAAATTACAGGCTGAAAAACCTACGGCACCAAAAAATAAAGAAAAGGAGCATATTCCTAACACGTATTTTCTGATCATTGTAAAGTTTTTCAGCCTGCAGCACTATTGCTAAAAGCTAATATAGATAAACTTTATTTTTCAAACAAGTCTATAGAATTCAGTCAGCTTCCGTTATACCTTGCCTAAATCCCAGCCCTCACGATAATCACGTTTTACAAATTTATTCGCTTCCTCCAGATTGGTAACACGCATATTATCACTATCCCAAATCATTTGAATATAACGTCCTGGATATTCAAATCCAACATTTCCATCAGCATTTGTTTTTTCCCTTCGAATATCTGTACCTCTAATGGCGAGGTTGGCAATCAATAAAATTTCGGTTAAAGGTCCGGCAATTTCAAAAGGAGAACTAAGTTCTTTTTTACCCGGGCCTGCTATTGCAGCTTCTACCCACTGTCCATAATGACCGTTAGCACCACCGGGCACACGATCAAACTGTTTTGGCACATTGACCTCATTTGTTCTGGAAGTTGGTAATAACTGTGGATTTTCACCATAGGTACCACACATCATTTTTCCTTTAGTACCGATGATTAAAACGCCGTTTCCGCCATCTCCAAATACTTCATTAGGACCAAGTTCCTCGGGTCTGGTGGGTTGAATACCACCATCCATCCAATGTAGTTTAATATCTCCTTCTGTATTTTCATTGCCATCAAAAGTCATGGTCACGTGGCTGGATGGTGGACAACTTTCAGGGAAATATCCACGTTTAAATTCATCCACATAAACACTACCAACGCTACATTCTACATTTTTAGGATATTTTAAATCCAATACACGATAAGGTGCTTCAATTAAATGACAGCCCATATCACCAAGTGCACCCGTACCATAATCCCACCAGCCTCGCCAGTTAAAAGGAACAAGACCATTTACATATTCTTTATAAGGAGCTGTCCCTAACCACAAATCCCAATCTAGCTCGGTAGGAACACTCGATTTTTTCCCTTCTGGCCATGGAATTCCCTGCGGCCAGACCGGCCTGTCTGTAAAACAATATACTTCTTTTGCCTTACCTATTAGTCCTGCATTAAACCACTCCCTCATTTTTCGCACACCGTCTCCAGATGCTCCCTGATTTCCCATTTGGGTAACTACATCGTATTTTTTAGCAGCATTGGTTAATGCTCTTGCTTCGAAAATATCGTGCGTTAATGGTTTTTGAACATATACATGTTTCCCTAACTGCATGGCTGCAAGGGTTTGAATGGCATGATTATGATCTGGAGTAGAAACAGAAACTGCATCAAAATTCTTCGATTCTTTATCAAACAATTCTCTCCAATCTTTATAGTACTTTGCTTTAGGAAAACGTTCCCGTGATGTTTTAGCACGACGATCATCGACGTCACATAAAAAGGCGATATCGGCTTTTCCTGTTTCGTGAAAACTCCAAATATCACTTTGTCCTTTTCCACCAACACCTATACCGGCAACTACCAGTTTATCACTTGGTGCGATAAAACCGGGGCCGCCTAAAACGTGACGCGGAATAATACTAATACCAGCTGTGGCAAGGGCTGTGCTCTTTATAAAATCTCTTCTTGAGGAGCCTGAAATTTTCTTGTTTTTTTCCATAGTTAGGGTTTAAAAGATAAATCGATTTAGTTGATTATTCGTATAATTTAATCGAAAAAGCTATCATTATGCTAAAAAGATAAGCTTTGGTTTCAGATATTAACATTTTCTAAAGATATCTTTTAATTTTTAAAAATCCAACTTTCTAAATTCATATAAAGTTTAATCTTTTATTACCTATCTGATAATTGGGAATAAATTATCCAATTTCGTTACTTTAATCCCGTATTTCTATTTAAGATATGTCTATAGTGTTAAGAAAACCAGAAATCAACCGAATTAAATAGCCATATCCTTGTGAGTGCATTTGAGAGCTGTACCTTTGCACACTTAATTGGCTGAAACCAAGAAATCGGCCTTAATTAATCTTTGAAAAACAAATTTATGAGTCAAGTAAAGCAAAATGACACTGTAAAAGTTCATTACACAGGAAAATTAACCGACGGCCAGGTATTCGATAGCTCCGTAGATCGCGGAGAACCAATCGAATTTACGATGGGACAGGGACAATTAATTCCTGGATTCGAAAAAGGACTTTTAGATATGGAAGTTAACGAGAAAAAAACCATAAATATACCAAAAGAAGAAGCCTACGGTGAGCCAAGAGAAGAGCTTATTCAGGAAGTTGCTAAAAATCAGCTTCCAGAAGATCTTGAACCTAAAGTTGGGATGGGATTAGTTTCTAAAACTCCAGATGGTCGTGAGATGAATCTTGTTGTGAAAGAAGTTAAAGAAGAATCTATCGTAGTAGATGGTAATCACCCATTAGCCGGTAAAGATTTGGTATTTGATCTGGAAGTTGTAGAGATTAAATAATGATATATTGCTATTTTAAATAGCGTAATTACAGAAATATAAAATCCCTTTTTGGATCTTCCAGAAAGGGATTTTTTTATGCGCTCTGCTAAAATTCAAAAAATAGTATTAAATCCTTTAAAATTAGACTTAAGCTTTTTATAAAATGCTTTAGCAGATTATTTTTAGACTGTATCTTTAATCCAAACCAAAAACTAAAAATATATTATGATTAGAAAAGCAAGCGCAGTTTGGAATGGAACGCTAAAAGAAGGAAACGGAAAACTTTCTACTGAAAGTGGTGTTTTAAATGAAACACAATATTCTTATAAAACCAGATTTGAAGACGGTAAAGGGACCAACCCTGAAGAATTAATTGGTGCTGCACATTCCGGCTGTTTTACGATGCAGTTATCTGCCTTTTTAGCTGAAGAAGATTTTCCTGCTGAAACATTAAATACGAAAAGTGAAATTACGTTTGAAGATGGTGTAGTGTCTAAATCACATTTAATTCTTGAAGGAAAAGTTCCTAATATTAGCGAAGAGAAATTTCTGGAAATTGCTAAAAAAGCCAAAGAAAACTGTCCGTTATCAAAATTATTGGATACAGAGATTACTTTAGATGCCAAGCTTGTAAAGTAAAAGCTTTGAAGCATTTAATCTCGATTATCGGATAATCAACTTAATATAACACCTAAATATAAAACGTCCTGTATATGTAAACACAGGGCGTTTTTCTTTTGGCTATTTGTTGGTATAAAAAACATGCTTTAAACTCTGGGATATCTATTCAAGAAACTCGAAGAATAAAAGCTTCCATTAAGCGCCCGCTAGAAATTAAAATTTAGCGGAAGAAATAGTAGCCTGTCTGGGAGATTGTTGAAGTTGGCAGGCCTGTAAAAGTCCTTTCTTAATATGCTGCATTAGCTCTGTAGAAAACTTATTGTTTTTAGCAAACTTCTGATTGACTTCAAGCTCTATTCCGATATAATTTTGTTCAAACTTCGATCTAAGATAAGTCGTAAAACCATCGGCTTTTCCCAAATAAGGATAATTAAAACGAACCGTAACGTCCCATTCCTTTATGAGTTCGTCTTTAAAATGTTTAGAAAAAATTTTCTCCCCTTTTCGGGAAGGATCATATAAAAGTCCGATATCGGTTTGGCGTTCTACCTCATGTAAAACAGGCGTAAAACTATGTACAGAAATATGGATCACCTCCTCTCCTGCTTTAACATGTTTAGCAATGCATTGCTCTATTTCATTTCTATACTTCAAATAAAAAGAATCAATTAATTGCTTTTTTTGGACCTCGGTGAGCGATTTAGAATATTCTGAAAACAAACTACGATGATGTAAAGAACGATTGGGTTCAATTAATAATCGGCTAAATTTATAATCAAAATTAAAATCGGCTATTTTTGATAATTCCTGAAACAATTTAAAAGCTCCGGGGTCGTAAGCACGATGAGTTTCCCAAACCGGGTCTTTTTTATCTTTTATAAACTTAAATTGTTGTGGCAAGGCGTTTCCCGCATGCTCACAACTTAATACAAGTTTCACGGGTTAAATAATTGATTTTTAACTAAACAAATTGCCAGATCTAAATAAACACTTTGAATTTTTTCTTCGGAATAATTTCTATTTAATGCCTTTATAATCCTTGTGGACAAAGATCCTTCTTTAAGCAAAAATTCGATGGTTTTACGGTGTCTTTCTGAAATATTACCTTTAATTTTATCGAATATCACCTGCCAAATTTCAAGAATCTTCGCTTCTTTTTTTAATCCAAAAATCCTTAAATAAGCTTCATTTTTTACTTTTCCTCCTTCAGCATCTTTAATAGCAATATTTAGAATGTCCAGCAAATCATCTTCGTTCCAGTCTTTTTGTTCGGCTAACGGAATAAATTCTTCTTTTACAATAGCCTTTAAAGCTTCTATCACTAAAATAGCAATAGCCATATCGGCTTTAGGACATTCCTGTAAATCGATCACCCTTATCTCTATCGCACCACGATCGAAACGTGCTATAGCCCCGCGGGAATTTAAAAAATGATGTTCTAAAATCCCTTTTTTGTCATAGGGTTTTATCGCTTCTTTGATAGGTTCAAAAATACCACGATGATATTCTTCTTTGGTATAAAGACATTCCGGAATTACTTTTCCGGCCATTTGCGGAATTTCTTTTTGATTGGTTTTATACATCTCCATACGGCTATCCATAAACCCGGTGAGCTGCCCTTCAAAAATGGGTGAAGACGCACTTAATCCCGGAATTATTGGAAGCAAAATCCTTATGGCCGCATGTAACTTTTCGAACTCGGCATCATTGGCAAATGGCAAATTAATATGCATGCTTTGCACGTTGCTCCAACCATGCCCATTACAATCAAAAATCTGATTATAAAGCTCATAGATCTCATTATAATCGTGTTCCCAAAGTTTGGTTTCCTTAAGCGGATTCATTAAGGGATGCGCTGCCGTTGGTAAAAGTTGTGAATCTAACGGCTTTAATAGCGCGTTAATTTCAGTAATATTCTCAGCAAAAAGCTCATCCAGATTTTCAATTTCTGAAGTGGGGCCGGCGGTTTTTAATTCGACCACATGGGCTACCAACTCGTTGCTCCATTCGATCTTCCCGTTTTCAACATCTGAAGTAATCTTCCCGGTTTTTTCAATAAAAAGCTTATCGGTAATAGGGTTTACCTGCAGGTTTTTATTTACCAGCATATATTCTAACTCTATCCCGTAAACTTCAAAAATATGATAACTCATGTTACTTTTTTTCCAGCCTGTTTTTTAAGGCTGTAATAATAGATTTATACACTTCCTCTCCGTAAAAAGCATCTTCAACCCCAAAATCGATATTTGGATTGTCATTGATTTCAATCACCATGGCTTCACCATTAATTTCTTTGATGTCGATACCGTAAAGCCCCTCGCCCATTAACTTTGCTGAGCGTAATGCTAAATCTAATACTTTTTCTGGAACTTCTTCTAACGCCATTGCATCGGCATTACCATCCTGATCGTCTTTCTTTTTCGCGCTCCAGTTATAAATTTGCCAATGCCCTTTAGCCATGTAATATCTACACGCATAAAAGGCCTTTCCATCTAAAACCCCAATGCGCCAATCGTAATCTGAAGGGGTAAACTGCTGGGCGATAATAAGCTCAGACTCTTTAAGCATTTTTGTGACCAGTTCCTGATATTCTTCCTTGGTTTTAGCTTTTTTAACCCCAAAGCTAAAGGTAGAATCTGGGGATTTTAAAACCACAGGTAAATTGATTTCCCCTAACACCAAATCTTTATTTTCTTTATGAATAATCATCGTTTTTGGAGTAGGAATGCCGGCATTTTGCAATGCTTCAGCCATAAAAACCTTGTTGCAGCATTTTAAAATGGCATCTGGGTAATCGATAATAGCAATGCCTTCCTGCTGTGCTTTTCTTGCAAATGCATAAGCCTCATTATGAACCTCGGTACTCTGGCGAATAAAAAGAGCGTCGAAAGCCGATAACCTTGATAAATCTTTAGGCGAAATAATTTCAACATAAAAATTCATTTTTTCGGCAACCTCAGTAAATTTCTTTAAAGCCTTTGGATTACTTGGCGGTGCGACATCGTCTTTTTGTACCAAAATCGCCAAGTCATAATCATAAGCCTGTGGCTTAACGGTATCATATCTTTTTTTAGAAAAATAATCACTCGCAAAAATATGCATGCTCTCTAAGTGATCTTTTGGAATTTCAGATTCAGATAAGGCCTTGATACTTTTTATATTCCATTTATTACTGAAACTAAACTTTACCTGCAAAAAAGGAATCTGGAAATGCCTGAAAAAAAGCGAACTGAGCTCCCGGTACTTCTGCGCTACGTTTTGCCCAAAATAAATACTAAGTACAAACTCGGTCGATTTTATGGATTTCAGGGATTTCTGAATCACATCATCAAACTCTTCAGAAATTACTTTTACCAGTTTAGGCTCTCGTAAATCTACCAGGTTTTTAACCGTAGGTATGGCCAAATGTCCACGTGCTTCTGCCAAAAGTGAAACATAATAGCCTTTTGACTGATAGCTGTAGTTTTTGGATAAGTTGAAAATACGCGCACTTTTTATTTTTGCATAAACAGGGTTGGTTAAATAATCCTGAGCAGCAATAATACTTATATTTTCAAGCTGAACCGGCCATTTTTCAGGCTGATTCACCACTAAAAATTTATTCATTTCTATATAAAATAATCAAACAAATGTACTCGAAAATTGAATTGGCAAATCATAAAATTTCTAAAATAAATTCACTAACCATTCCCGATTCATGTTATTAAAAATTGATTTTTTAGTATTCTTTTTTATACTTCTTATAAAAAGTAAGCTAATTTTTTTGAAAATCAAATTCAGAGGTGAGATGTAAAATTTTATTTCTATTTTACCATTTTAAACCACGTACTCATTATGAATATAAAACAACTTGGCCTGTTTGCCTTACTTTTTGCTCAGGCAGGTTTGGCGCAAACCACAGACGAAAAATTAATCGCTAAAGCAAAAAAGATTCACGAAAAGGTAATCACTATCGATACCCACAACGATATAAACGTGAATAATTTTACACACGATCATAATTATACCGAAGATTTGGATACGCAGGTAAATCTACCTAAAATGGAGGAAGGGAATATAGATGTTTCCTGGCTTATCGTTTATACCGGGCAGGGCGATTTAGATGCCGAAGGCTACAAAAAAGCTTACGAAAATGCCATGGAAAAATTTGAAGCTATCCATCGATTAACTGAAGAAATTGCTCCAGATGAAATTGGCCTTGCAACTACGTCTAAAGAAGTTAGAGAGTTGGTAAAGCAGGGTAAAAAGGTGGCTATGATTGGTGTAGAAAATGGCTATCCTATTGGCACCGATATTAATAATGTAGAAAAATTTTATAATATGGGTGCTCGTTATATGTCTTTAGCCCATAACGGTCACAGTCAGTTAAGCGATTCGAATACCGGGGAGGCTGACGGTAAATGGCTAAATAACGGCTTAAGCGATCTTGGTAAAGAAGTGATCAAAGAGATGAACCGTTTGGGGATCATGATCGATGTTTCGCATCCTTCTAAAGAAGCCATTATGCAAATGTTCGAGCTTTCAAAAGCGCCATTAATTGCTTCGCATTCTTCAGCCAGGGCCTTATGCGATCATAGCAGAAATTTAGATGACGAATTACTGGCTCTTTTCGATAAGCATGGCGGTGTGATCCAAACCGTAGCCTTTAGCTCTTATGTAAATACTGAAAAGCACGAAGCTTTTAATGCTGAAAAGACCAAAATATACGAAGCAAAAGCTAAGAATATGGGTTTTGAAATCCTTTCCTGGGGAGAAGTACGTGAATTAGAAGATGATGAAAGAGAAGCTTATATCGAAAAATACAAAAAATTAGTTGCTGATACTGCGGAAGAGGTTGAAGCTTTAAAAGAAACCATTAGTCCGGTTGATGTTTCAGATTTTGTAGATCATATCGATTATTTAGTGGAAAAGGTTGGTATTGACCAGGTAGGAATCAGTTCAGATTTTGACGGTGGCGGCGGAATCGATGGTTGGAATGATGCTTCAGAGTCTTTTAATGTAACGCTGGAATTAGTAAAACGAGGCTATACCGAAAAAGAAATTGCCAAACTGTGGGGAGAAAATCTGCTTCGTGTTTTGGATGAAGTTGAAGCCGTAGCCAAGGAAATTCAGAAGGCCTAACCCATTAAAATACTTCTATAAAAAATCGTCATCTACATTTCAAAAATCGATAAAATAGATGACGATTTTTTTATGCCGAAATTGTAGGATTTCAACAATAATTTTTTCTGGTTTATTTTTTTTTATTTTTACGCCTTTTCTTATCCCAAAATACATAGGCGCCAAAAAGAGCTAAACTTACTACTGAACCCCATAACAATCCCGATTTTAATTGATCTGTACTTCGGCCTAAAATAGCAATGAAAATAGTTAGCGGTGCAATTCCCACTAATGTTGCGCCAATAAATTTCCAGTACGTCATTTTTAAAATTCCGCCCACAAAACTTATGGCATCATTCGATAAAAACGGATTTATCCTGGTAACAATCACTGCCCAAAATCCATAGTCCTCTATAAAATCGGCTATTTTTTTTTCGTTCTTCTCTCCTATTAAGCGTTGTACAATTACAGGGCCAAAATAGCGTCCAATAATATAGCCAATGGTACTGGCTGAAAATACAGCTGCAAAAACAATCAAACTTCCCCAAATTGGACCATAGGCAATAATCGATACCACCATTAAGGCTACAGATGGGATCACGATTAAAAACATTTGAATGATCATGGCCAGGATTAAAATTACAGGCCCAAACCATCCAAAACCATCTACCCACTGCGTGATTTGTTTTTCGTCTCCGCTGGTAAGCACTGCCCAGGCTTTATCTAAAAATGCCTGTACGGCAGGAATTAAAAAATAACAGGCCACTATAGATGCAACAAGCGCCAATGAAATATACAATGGCGCTTTACTTTTACTTACCGAAGCAGTTTCTATATCTTTCTTCATAAATTATTGTAACTCAACCTCAAGGATATTGGCAGGATCGCTGTGCCCTTCGTTAGAAATAAACAGGTCTCCGTTTTTACGAAAAGCAATTCCTTCAGGTTGATAAAATTTTTTTCGCTTTAATAAATATAATTTTTTTGAATCTCCGTTTGGCGATAAAATCAAAAGCTTCGGATTTCTGGCATCGGTGATATAAATTTCTCCTGTTTTAGGGTGAATATTCACTTCAGAAGGCATCATTACCGTTAGTTTATTTTTGGTCTTTACATTTTCGAAAATAGGATCTTCCAGGTCTATGGCAAATACCGGCGTTTTAAGAAGTTTCTTCGATTTTAGATCGAAAGCGTAAATTCCTTTGGTATTATTGCTTAAAGGGTCTCGGTCTTTTACGGCTACCAATAAACGATTATTTTTTAGATCTGCGCATAATCCCTCGGCATTATGCTTTGCCTTGATAAACGTTTTATGTTTAATCACTTTTGGCTGCTTTTTCTCTAAATAATCTTTAACCTCGAACAGAACACCATCACTGCGCATCACAAAAGCATCGTTACCTACAATTGCCAGACCTTCATAATCCCCTGATTTACCGAATTCAATTTCCTTTTCAATTTTTTTTGAATTAAGATTATAAATAAAAATAATACCTTCTTCATCCTGAATGGCAGCCATGCGATCATCATCTATGAAATCCATCCCTGAGATCTCTTCTAATCGACGGGGTAAATCCCATCTTTGCTGAATGGTATATTCTTCGTCAAAATCTTTTCTATCGATACTAAAAGGAAAATCCATTGTAAAATATATAAATGCAACAATGGCTAAGATCCCTATTGCTATGCTCGCTACAATTTTATTCATATTTAAAAACAAATCTTATTCTAAAATTAATCGATAATCAAGATTAAATGCTCTGGTCCCATGCCGATAGTCATCTGGATCAGGGTGCATAGAAATAATAAAAAATTTCTAATAAATGCCTCATGGGCTTGCCTTAAGGTAATTTATTCATTTCAATAACTTCTATACCTTTTTGACTTCTGTCTTCATTAAAAACCAATAGATATCCGGATTGCTATTATTATAATTGATAATTTACCTGAAAAAGGATTTAAAGCAACAAACGGATCCTCTGCTTCAAAATCATCCTCGCCGCATGATTAACAATCGGCACTTGTAAACAAAGATACTAAGCTAAATAGATAAAGTACCGTTTTCATATTTTAAAAATTTTATAAAACAAGGTTGAAAACGAAAATTATAGAAAAACGGACATTAAAATAATTTTATTATTTCATTTAATTAGAAATCATATTATTGACCAAAGCATCTAAATCTTTAGTAATGGCCTTACCCAAAATACCTTCTTTATCTTTAAGGTAGTTAATAATTTCGACGGGCGTAAATTGATAGGTTTCCCGTAATCCTGTAATAATTTTTTCCAGATAATCGGGATGTGGTGTATTAATTTCATCTTTAAGAAATTTAGCATTTGTAAAACTAAAAACCGGCAGCTCTTCATGATAACCTAAAAATAAGATACGATTATACCAGGCGTTACTTTTAAGGTCTAAATGACCATTTTTAATGGCTTCATCAAAATTGATATCAAGCTCTTTTTCGGTATCAATTTCCTGTTTTACAAGTTCAATAAACTGATTTTTAGAAATACTATAAATTTTGCCAAATGTTTGGGTATCCTCATTAGGTATAGGTTTTATAAAGGCTGCCGCACCACCACTCCAGGTGTTGGCACTTTTAGCAAAATAAAGTTCATGATGAATTAAAAAACTATGATTTGTTTTAGGCAGGGTTTTATCGCTGCAACCAATATAGGTTCGTTTTGCTCCCTTTGGTGTCCCGCCAGCGATGTAACATAAAAACCTATCTTCCATTAAATTAGAACCATAACAGGCATACCAAACACGCTCAAAATCTCTCATTACTTGCTTTTTTAATAACCTACTGAAATTTCTTTGGAAAATCTCTAATCTTAACTATTCTTTAGCGTTATAGAACATATCGAGAAAAACTTTGGATCATATATTATTAGTTAGATTACTAATCCAGAAAAGAAATTTCACGCATTTTCTTCTTTTAAAATTACCTTAAATACAAATGTTAATTTTATAAGTCTTTGTTTCTTTGCACGCAATTATTCTATCTTATGCTGTCAAAACTTAAAAAATCGCCCAAATTAAAATGGGCTCTACGAATCATACTAGGTTTAATCACTTTATTTATCCTTTTTTTTGCCAGTGTTTATTTTGGAATGTGGGGGAAAATTCCGACCCGGGAAGAGCTGAGCGCCTTACAGCAAAATAAAGCAACACAAGTTTTATCTGCCGATGGCAAATTAATAGGTAAATTTTATATTTTCGACCGGCAGCCCATAAAATTCGAAGACCTCCCAAAGTATTTAATTGAAGCTTTAATCGCTACTGAAGATGTGAGGTTTTACGAACACAACGGGATTGATAATCGCAGTTTGGGCCGTGTATTTTTTAAATCGATTCTTTTACAGGACGAGAGTGCCGGCGGTGGTAGTACCATTACACTACAACTTGCTAAAAACATCTACGGAAGAAAAGATTACGGTGCCCTTGGGATTGTGGTGAACAAATTTCAGGAAGCCATCATGGCCAAACGAATTGAGAAAATATACAGCAAAAACGATATTATCACTTTATATTTTAATACCGTTCCTTTTAGTGATAATACCTACGGAATTGAAAGTGCTTCGATGAAGTTTTTTGGGAAGCATGTAAATGATCTAAATGTTGAAGAAGCTGCTGTTTTAGTAGGAATGTTGAAAGCTTCGCATCGCTATAATCCAAGAATATTCCCAGAGAGAAGTCGGTTACGCCGTGATGTGGTGCTTACGCAAATGGAGAAATATGGCTATCTGACCGAGGAACAAAAAAACAATTATATTAAAAAAGATCTTGTGCTGGATTATAAGAATTACAGCAACAAAAAAGGTCTTGCCCCCTACTTTAGGGAGCAAATTCGTAAAGACCTTAGTAATGTTTTAGATACGATTAAAAATAAGGATGGTGAGAAGTATAATATTTATAGAGACGGACTCATTGTTCATACCACATTAGATTATAAACTGCAAAGTATTGCTGAAGCTGCGATGAAAGAACACATGGCAAGCTTACAAAAAGAGCACGAAGATTCTTATGGAAGCCGAGCGCCCTGGTTAACCAATGATGCCATTTTAAAGGATGCCATCCATCGTTCTAAAGCTTATCAGAACTTAAAAGAAGATGGTTTTTCTGAAGATGAGATTATGCAGGAACTTCAGAAGAAAAAACAAATGGAACTCTTTGAATACGATGGTACTGTTACCCGACAGGCCAGTACCATCGATAGTATAAAACATTACCTAAAATTCTTAAATGCCGGTTTGCTTTCTGTAAATCCTAAAGATGGCGCGGTAAAAGCCTGGGTTGGTGGCGTAGATTTCAGGTACTTTCAGTACGATCATGTTTCGCAGAGCAAACGCCAGGTAGGTTCTACTTTTAAACCTATTGTTTACACCACTGCGATCGATAAAGGTATAGAACCCTGTACCTATTATTCAGGACGTGCAGTAACTTATAAAGACGGCTGGAAACCTACTAATGCGTCTACTGAAGAGGAAGATGAAGACATGAATTACAGCATGAAATATGCTCTTAGCCATTCTATGAATACCATTGCGGTTAAAGTTTTACTCGATGCGGGAATTTCAAATGCAATCGAGAAAGCGCATCAAATGGGAATTTCTTCAGATCTTCCGGCTGTTCCCTCCATTGCTTTAGGTACTGCGGAAATTAATATGGAAGAATTAACTGAGGCTTATACCAGTTTTGTGAATTCAGGCCGACCTTCAAAACCCTATTACATTACGAAAATTGAAGATGGTTCTGGAAACTTACTGGCGGAATTTAAGGCTTCGGAAACACAGGAGGCTGCATATACCGAAGAAACCAGAGAAATTATGGTAAATATGATGCAAGCCACTGTAAATGAAGGAACGGCTACACGACTGCGTTATACGTACGGGTTAAACAACGACATTGCAGGTAAAACCGGAACCACTCAAAACAACAAAGATGGCTGGTTTGTTGGCGTTACTCCAAATTTGGTTACGGTTACCTGGGTGGGAAGTGACGATCATCGTATTGGTTTTAGAAATACAAGAATTGGCCAGGGCGCAAATTCGGCATTACCCATTTTTGGAAAAATGATGCAAAAGATGAATGCCGATTCTTACTTTAACGAGATTACAAATGCACGTTTTAAGCGACCATCTGGCGAAGTTGCAGCCCTTTTAGATTGCGAACCAACCAAAGAAGATAGTTTTCTTAAAAAGCTTTTTGGCAGCAAGAAAGACGAGCCTAAGGAAATTGAGATGGAAAAACCGGTTAAAGAAGAAAAAGAGAAAGAGAAAAAAGGCTTTTTTAAACGATTATTTGGCGGAAAAAAGAAGGATAATTAAAATGTAAAGCTTCATCCATTCATAATGATCAGGGCATTTTTACTTTAGTTATTTAAAATTCAATATTTTAGTGAATAATTCAATCTCAAAATCACTAAAATCATCGAGGAATTTATAAAACAATACTTAGAACAACTAACCTACTCTACTCCTCGGGAAAAGGAATTTATCAAACAGCACCTAAGTGTAAAATTCTATAAAAAGGGAGACTATTTTTTAGAATCTGGCCAGGTGCAAACCGAAATGGGCTTTATTTGCAACGGACTCATAAGGCGCTTCTACATCAACGAAAAAGGCAACCAGATTACGACCGGTTTTACTAAAGAAAACGAATATATTACCGACTACCCGGCTTTTATCAGGCAGCGAGCTTCAAAATATTATCTACAATGTTTAGAGCCTACGACTATTGTAAAATTGCCGTATGATAGTATTCAGGAAACATACTCAAAATTTAGGAATAGTGAAATGCAGGGCCGGCTTATTGCTGAAAATGTACTTACGATTTTAAACGACCGGGTAGAAAGTTTTTTATTTAATACTGCTGAAGAACGTTATCTAAAATTTATTTCAGAAAACCCCAATCTTATTCAACGGGTAAGCTTAACGCATCTGGCTTCTTTTTTGGGAATTGAGCGGCAATCGTTAAGCCGAATTAGAAGTAAACTGGCTAAAAAATAATTTTGTCACAAATGTGACAGGTACTAATGATAATGAAATCAGATCTTTAGGCTATCATTAAAAACCAAAAAAATGAATATTACAAGATCTATCCAGTCCCTTTTAATCTGTCCTTTAATTTTAGTTTCCACTATGTTTTTTGGTCAGGTAACTAAAAATGAAGATGAAAGTACAACAGGCATTCATCTAATCATCCAGCAACACACAGAAGCTATTTTTGATAGTTTAGTTGAAATCCGCAGAGATTTACATCAATATCCCGAATTGGCCGGAGAAGAAGTAAGAACTGCAGCAAAAATCGCAGAATATCTTCAAAACTTAGGTTTAGAAGTTCATCAACACATTGGGGGTAACGGTGTCGTTGCTATATTGGAAACCCATCGTAAAGGGAAGAAAATTGCGTGGCGAGCCGATATCGATGCGCTGGAAACCGATTTACCTGATGTGGTTGCTTTTGAATCTACAAATAATGGTGTTAGGCATATTTGTGGGCATGATATTCATACCAGCATCGCTTTAGGAATCGCGAATGTGCTCACAAAAATCAAAGATCGATTAAACGGAACCATATATTTTATTTTTCAACCTGCGGAAGAAAACTGGCAGGGAGCAAAAGCGATGATCGATGACGGTTTATTTGAACTTATAGATCCCAAAGAGATTTATGCACTTCATCTTGCACCTATGCCGGAAGGACTCATCGCAACCAAGGCCGAAAATATTTTTGCAGACTACAAAATGATTAAACTGAAATTCGCTAAAAATAAAGACAATGCTGAATTATCCAACTATATAAAAAAACTAATCCATAATCTTCAAAATGTCCCGAATGACAGTCCATTTTGGGAGATGCAAACTCTTATGGATTCAAAACTTGGGCTGGCCAATCCAAACACCATTTTTAAGGATTATATCACTTTAAACTCCGCAGTAACATCAAAAGAAAAAGATGATTCCATTAATTTTTATGCGTCAATGTGTACCAGTGACCCTACTAAATTATATTCGGTTTTAAAACAACTAAAATCCAAAATTAAGAATTCAGAATTCGCAGATCAATTTATCGATATTCAATTTCAAGAAGAGCTTACTTTGGTAATAAATGATAAAGATTTAACCGATAAAGCCGTCAACACCATCAGTGCTATTTATGGGAATCAGAGCGCTATAAATTTACACGGAATAATTCCCGATGGACGTAGTGATGATTTTGCCTATTTTCAGCAAGAAATTCCGGGGGTATATTTCCTGCTGGGAGGTTCAAATTATGAAAAAGGAATACTATCGATGCCCCATTCCCCAAATTTTAATGTCGATGAAAACTGTATTAAAACCGGAGTACAATATTTTTCATCTTTAATTGCTGAAAAAACGAAACTGTAGTTTCTTAATTGAATTTACAGAATTGGCCTTAATAAGCTATTGTCATCATGAACCTGCCGGCCTGCCGGCGGCTTGTCCTCGATAGCTATAGGGACAGGATCTTTTCCTCAAGATTTTATTTTTCAGTGAAGTATGAAATTTCGGATCAATTACGATAACTATCAGAATGAAATGACGAAAACAACAAATTATTACTAATTACGGATAATTAATTTCTTAATTACCTTATTATTTGGTGCGCTTCTTAGAAATATCTCATAACCGGATATAAAGATTTGGACTTTTTATTATTTTCAGTCTATCAGAAAAGTTTAGCTAAAATCTCCTGATTTCATTGACAAAACGGGTACCACTAGCTAAAAAATTGTAATTTCCTGAAATAAGTTAACAAAAAATGACTTCTTATAAAAGACCAAAAAGAATCGTGTTAAACCAATCAACAGGATTAAAATATGGCATTCCTTTTTAACTCTAATAAATCACCAACTCAGATTTACAAATTATGATAGATCTAAAAC
This sequence comes from Zunongwangia pacifica, assembly GCF_023499215.1. Taxonomy (GTDB): domain Bacteria; phylum Bacteroidota; class Bacteroidia; order Flavobacteriales; family Flavobacteriaceae; genus Zunongwangia; species Zunongwangia pacifica. The sequence continues at coordinate 29,316 of NZ_JAKHSK010000018.1, read as the reverse complement.
AATACATAGAAAACCCTGAAGTAGCATTATGGCAAAACAATCATTTACAACCTTGGGAAGTCATTGACAATTTAGAAAATATATTGTTGAAACATTTAAAAACACTGGGAAGTGGTTATGAAATAGAAAACAACGTCGCTATTCATAAGACGGTGACCATTGAGCAAGGTGTAACGCTAAAAGGAACCATAATTATATCTAAAAATAGCTTTATAGGCGCTCATGCTTACCTTAGAGGTCCTGTTTTTTTAGGCAACTCGGTAAAAATTGGACCGGGTTCTGAAATAAAACAGTCAATAATACTAGACCATACAGCCATAGCTCATTTTAATTATATTGGAAATAGTATTCTTGGAAAAAGTATAAATTTTGAAGCAGGTTCATTATGTGCCAATCATTACAATGAAAGAAAAGAGAAGCAAATTTCTGTGAAATATAAAAATCAAATTATTGATACAAAAACTGAAAAATTTGGCTCGTTAGTTGGTGACAATTCTAAAATTGGTGCAAATGCAGTGTTATCTCCTGGAACAATTTTAGAAAAAAACAGTATTGTAAAACGACTTGAACTAATTGAACAAATAAAATGAAAAACTGAATATCTAATGCTTTAGTTATCTATATTTAATTTATGTTTATAACCAACTCTGTTGCTAATCTATAGAACTCACTTATTAGTAAATCATTTTTATTTCAAAGCAAAGATAGAAACATTGGTATTCCCCCCTTTGGTGGTGCCAATAAAAATTCTGTTTAGGTCTTGATTAAAACGCAGTGTCAAATTTGAGAATTCTTTTAAATCATCAACATCAAAAAATGAAAACAAAATGAAAAAGCTTGGATTACTATTCTTATTTCTTGCATCTATTATTTCGTGTGAAACACATAACGAAGGAAAGGAAGAATTAGGGATTATGGATGAAAAGATGGAAAACTCCTCATCGATTCATGTAGAAAAACCAGAAGTAGCTGACAACAGAAAAATTATATGGAATGCAGATTTAGAATTTCAGGTTAAAGATGTAGACGAATCTACAAAAGATATTTCCCAGTTATGCTCAAAATATGAAGCATTTATTTCACATATGAACCTGATGAGTTCAAATTATCAGATCTCGAATCATATTACCATAAGAGTTAAAAATGAAAATTTCAATAGACTAATAAATGAAATAAAAGGAACATCAATATTTATTAGTAAAGTCGAAATAAAGTCAAATGACGTAACGGAGGAATTTATTGATATAGAAAGTAGACTAAAAACAAAAAAAGAAGTTAGAGAACGTTATATAGATATTTTAAGAAAGAGTACTGGAGAAATAAAAGATGTTATTGCCGCAGAAGATGCCATTAGGAAAATTACAGAGGAGATTGAAGCGAAGGAAGGTAGATTAAGATATCTAAAGGATAAAGTTAGCCAAAGCACCATAGATTTAGAAATCTATCAAAAAGTTGATTTCAAATCGGAACCTGAAACCTTTGAAAAAGGATTTTTTACAAAAGCTAAAGAATCATTAGAAACAGGCTGGAATATAATAATAGAAATTTTACTTTTATTATTAAGTATATGGCCAATCCTCTTGATTGCTATTTTAGTATTTATTTGGAGACGACAATGGCTTAAAAGAAAAAAGCGAAAGTAAACTACCTCGGGGCATGCCCACGACGCATTAGATAGAGATAAAATTTCAATTTTGAAACATCCCGATTGCTATCGTGACGGGGTATTAAACACTTTGGCGGAGCCAATAAATACACATATTTCAACCCCGGTAAAGTTCGCTTTAGTCCTAATTCAATTAATAAAATGAAAATTTGCATCACTCAAACTAAACCTATAAAAGGAGATATCGATAAAAATATTGAAAAGCACCTTCATTTCATTAAACTCGCAGTTGAAAATAAAGCAGATGTCATCGTTTTTCCTGAACTTTCCCTGACGGGTTACGAACCAGAACTTGCTGAAAAATTGGCAACCGATATAGATGACCAAAGACTTGATGTATTTCAAAAGATTAGCGATGATAATGAAATATTAATAGGTGTTGGCCTGCCTACCAAAACTGGAAATGGCACATGTATTAGTATGTTTATTTTTCAGCCTAATACTTCAAGAAAAGTTTATTCCAAAAAGTACTTACATCCGGGGGAAGAAAAATTTTTCGTGCCTGGAGAAAATTTACTTCCGTTTAAATACAAAAATAAAACAATCGGAATTGCCATTTGCTATGAAACCTCTATTCCCGAGCATTCCAAAACAATATATGACCATGGAGCCGATGTTTATATAGCTAGTGTACTTAATTCGATAGACAGTGTCAATAAAGATATCTATCGAATTTCAGCTATCGCAAAAAAATATAAAATGATCTCATGTATGTCAAATTTTGTAGGAACCTCCGGAGGTTCTCATTGTGCTGGTAAAAGTTCTATCTGGAATAAAGACGGAATGCTACTAGAGCAATTAGATACTTTAAATGAAGGAATTGCTATAATAGACATTAATAAACAGGAAACCACTAAAATTCAAATAGAAAAGTCTTTCGAATAAGCAGTACCACAAGTTTTATAAGCTGAATGCAAAATTTTGTAATTATTTTCAAAAAAATCAATGTGTTACAAGTAAACGCAGTAATTCAACCTCAGCGACCCAATATCACTTCAGCTCTACACCAACGCCTATTTTTTCCAGTAAATACGGATTATGGTCGATTACTAAAAGATCATTTTGCTCACTTAATTGCTTTAATGACTGGTATAACAAATCAATATCGGCATAATGCAGTCCGATGCTGGGTTCGTCCAATATCAAAAGTTGATTTTGGGTTTTAGCCTGTAACCAGTTATTTAATAGTAAACGCTGTTTTTCTCCAGATGAAAGTGATTTTACAGTTTGATCAAGTCTTAAATGAGAAAGCCCGATATTACTAAAAGCAGTAAGTTGCTGAATAGCTTTTGTGGTACCTTTAAAATTAGCTAGCCAAGTCTGCAATTCCGATACGTTCATGGCTAAAATGGCAGCCACATGCTTGCCGTTAATCTTATGTCCTAAAACTTCATTACGATAACGTTTCCCATCACAAACTTCACAGGTTTCAATATGTTTGTATGAAACATCTAAGCTAGTGGTCACTACACCGGTTCCCAGGCAATTAGGACACTGACTTGCTTTATTTTTATATGAAAAATCTCTAGCCTTACCTCTGGTTTCTTTGGCAAAAATCCTGGTAATCACTTTTAAAACATCTAGATAATCTACTAATAAGGTGCTGTTGTATGCGCGCAGTTTTGTAGTTTCAAAATAATCAACTCCTGCATATTCTTTTGGAAAATGGATATTTTTACAATAAACGGGGTGCTGCTGTTGTAAACTTGGCATCAATACCTCTTTTAACAATGTGGTTTTTCCTATTCCCGATTTTCCTGTAATGGCTGAAATACCTCCTACCGGGATTTCAAGATGTTCCTTTTGCAGACCATGCCGTGCTATTCCTTCAATTTTAATAACTTTTTTTCCTCTCCGAAATTGACGTGTTTTGGTTTTTGCTTTCACATAAGGATGGCATACATCAGAATTAAGATAAGCAGCTGTATTTCCCTGAAAAGTAATAGTACCTCCCAAACTCCCGGCTTTTGGGCCTATCTGTACCAAATGATCTGCCGCCAGCATAATATCTTTATGATGCTCGATCACAATCACCGTATTGCCTTTAGCCACCAGCGATTGCAACAAAGCAATTAAATCGGCAATGTTATTTTGCGACAATCCGGCTGAGGGTTCATCCAGTAAATACGTAACTCCCTGTAACGGACTATTCAACTGTTTAATAAGTGATACCCGTTGTTGCTCCCCGCCACTCAACGTTCCTGACTTTCGGTTTAAATGCAAATGATCAATGTGTAACTGCTTTGCCCGTTTCAAAGTAGCCTTCAAATGTGCATGTAGTTTTGAAATTAATTCGGCATCAACCTCATCGGTTGGTTTTGCATCTTCTAACCAGTCTTCAAATTCATATAAACTTTTAGCTTTTAAATCTAGGATAGAATGCTGGGCTATTTTGATCTCCAGGCGCTCAGGCTGCAATCCGCTCCCTTTGCAATGACTGCAAGTTTCAGGGCTCAGTAGTGCAAGCATATGTTGATTGTGTTTGTTTTTTCTTATCAGAAAATATTCATCCATCAAATAAGTAAACAAGCCTTTCCAGACCATTTTAACCTTCTGAGTTCCTTCACGCGATTTGGTTTTAAACGCCCAGGTGGCTTCCCAGGTTTTTTCAGGTATACCGTAAAATAACAAATGTCTCTGTTCCTTATTCAATTGTTTAAAAGGTGTCTTTAAACTAAAACCATACTCTTTCCCTATTTCACCCACAATTGCCATATATTGTCCGCCGGCTTGTCCGTAATAACGCAGAGCTTTATTGTGTTCAAAAAGTCCCTCAGCGATACTCAAATCCTCATTTAGTACGATTTTCGATAAATCTGGAAGCATTTCTTCTCCTACTCCATCACAAATACCGCATTTTCCTAATTCATGTGCGTTCGAAAAATGACTTGCAGACCATTCATAACCTTTATACTGCGCTTTACGGGAAAAGGCAAAACGTAAACTTTTATCAATATCAGTTTGTTTAGCCACATCAGAACGCTGCGAGAATTGCTGATTTTTACGTGTAATACAAATACTGGGGGTTAGTCCGGTAATATGATCTACTTCAAATTGATAATCAATCCCTACCCTGTTTTGCTGATAGCTGGAAAATTGTTTACTCATTTCCTGCAATCCATAGCCATGAAGCGTATCAATAACCAAAGAAGATTTCCCTGATCCCGAAATACCTGTAACCACAGATAATTTTTGCTTCGGAAAACTTGTGTCAAGGTCTTTTAAGGCATGTGTACGAGCTCCTTTAATATGAATGGTATCAATAGCTGATGGATCAGGAATAGACTCGTTAGAAGTGTTTATAGTATCTGAATTATTAAACCAAATATCACATTCGGCTTGGAACAGTGCATGATTTTCAAAACACACCATTCCCGAGGTTTCCGCTTTTAATTGCAGCAAAGCTGTTAATAATTGCACTACATTTTGTTGATGTAGCCCGATACTGGGCTCTTCTAGCAACAAAATGGTTTGTTTAGTAGGTTTCGCAAAATGTTTGGTTAATTTAATTCGTTGTGCTTCCCCTCCGCTAAGAGTATTAGAAGGTTGTCCTAGTTTTAAATATCCTACTCCCAATTGCTGTAACAATTCTAATATTTCGCATAATTTCTTTTCTGTATTAAAGAACTCGGTGGCCTCAGAAATACTCATGTTATAGATCTCGGCAATATTCTTTTTATTCCAACGCACCTGTAATACTTCAGGTTTAAAGCGTTTGCCATTACATTCAGGACAAGTTTGATTAATGCTCCCCATCACACTCATGGAAAGGGTTATAACCCCGGCGCCTTCACAACGAGCGCAACGACCAGCTTTATTGTTAAATGAAAAAGCATTTTTCTTTAACTCAAGTGCTTTGGCTTCATTAGTCTTAGCGAACAAATCCCTAATCTTATCGGCGATTCCAGTATACGTCGCGGGATTGCTGCGAGGCGTTTTCCCTATAGGCTGATCTGATACAGTAAGCATTTGTAAATCTTGCTGTTTACTATAACTTTTAATCGCATTTAAAACCGTAGCTGTTTTTCTACTCACTACCGCTAATTTATTTTTAGCTGGTTTAAAATCGGCTTCTGAAACCTGCTTTCTTTTTTTATTAATTTTTGGTCCAGAAGAACGTAATGCCGATAATGTTGGACTTTCTATATTTTTAGTCTGAAGGAATTCCGTTCGTTTTCCGTTAAAGATGACTTCTCCTCCATGAATTCCGGCTTTGGGTCCCAGCTCTACGATCCAATCTGCCTTTTGGATTAAATTTAAATCGTGCTCTACGACCATTACTGTATTACCCCGGCTAATCAAACGTCTTAAAATTTGATATAGATGCTGTTGATAGGCCGGGGACAAACCAATTGAAGGTTCATCAAAAACATATAAAATGCCCTGCAAACTACTATTTACCTGTTTGATGAGTTTGATACGTTGGCCATCTCCACTAGAAATATTCATACTTGGAGTACTCAAACGATAATGGTCCATTCCTAAACGAATCAAATCATCCAGTTGCGTACACAGTTTATCGACCAACACTTGTTCTCCTGCTTGATAATTCTCTGCTTGCAATTTGCTATACAGATCATTTAAAGGCAGCTCCATCCATTCCTGAAAATTCAATCCTTTCCAGCGATATTTTAAATGCTCTGCTTTGATGCGTGCACCATGACAGCTGGGACAGGTTTTAGCACTGGCAAAACGCAGAATACTGGGATTTCTGTCCAGTCTTAGAATATCACTCATAATCGGCAAAATTCCTTTGTAATATCCAACTTCACGAGGTTTCGCCTTAAACCCTTCCCAACGTAGGCGTGATTCTAAACTATGCTTTCCGTAATATACCTGAAGACGATCACTACCATTCCAAATAACATTCTTCTGCTCTTCTGTTAAATCTTTCCAAGGAATATCTACAGAAAATCCATGTGCTTCACAAACTTTATTCAATTCTTCTACCGTTACCTGAGAATACACAATATAGCCGTTTGGCAGGGTGGTTACTATAGCCCCTTCGCGCAAAGTTTTATTTTCATCACCAACGAGTTTATCAATATCGATATACTCTGCTTCTCCTATTCCTCTACAGGTTTCGCAAGCTCCTTTGGGATGATTAAAAGAGAATAACGACTTACTCATACTTTGTGCTGCAGAATAACGAGCGAATAAGATTCGAAAGATCGGCGTTAACTCAGATAAGGTTCCAAAAGTAGCGTTGATTAACTGAAAACGTTTGGACTGTTCTACTTTTATTACCGGAGGTAATTCAGCTATATCATCCACTAAGGCTGTTGGGATCGTAACTGCATTTTGCTGATTATATGCTGGCAGGCTCTCTAGAAAGTATCGATAACCTTCGTTACCTATCACGCCCATCGCTAAGGAAGATTTTCCCGACCCTGAAAGACCTGTAACCACAATCAATTGGTTTTCAGGGATAGTTAATGATATATTCTTTAGATTGTTTTGATAGGCGTTCTGAATGCGCATGTAGGACTTTCTTTTACTTTTAACTTTCAAAGATATAAGAATATAAATGCCTGCAAGATCAAAAACTCAAGCTTTCCTTTACAGGCACAAATTTGCTCTACCTTTCTTCTAAATCTGCGACAATTTTATCCAGTTTCTTTAAGAGTTTACCATACACAATCTGGGTTGAAGCTAAATAAGAAAACAGACTTATACCACCAATCGCTAAATACATAAATAAGGCCAAAATTATCTTCGAATTCAGTGAAATTTTGGTAAACACCTTCAAATAAAACTCAGCATCATGAAAAATAACCCATAATTCAACAAGCATAAATAAAGGAATAACCAGACCTGTAAAAATGATATAGTTCTTTTTCTGATTTCTAATAAAAAACTGATTGGTTTTCATATACTGCTTAACATCATCAGAGGGTTTAATATTCTTTAATTTAGCAATGGTATTTTGATTCAGTAGAAAAAGAAAAAGTAGAAAACCAAAAGCTAAACCGGCTCCCAAATATTCTTTATAAAAAATCAACAATCCGGCCATAAGTAAGCCTATTGGAATTAAACCTAAATTATCTTTTTTTAAATATTTTAATATGTTTTGAAACCACAATTTAGATTCCCTATTATAAAAATCGATGTTTTTAACATTGCCGTGATTTCCTTCTTTCCAGATGTTCTCAATACTATTTTCCATAAATTATTGTTTTAAGTTTTACTTTAATTCGATTAATTCTTGCGCCAATGGTACTTATATTCATTCCGCTCACCTCGGCTATTTCTTTATATGATTTATCTTCTAAATAAAGAACAATGATTGCTTTATCTATTTCTGGTAATTTTCGAATCGCTGCATAAAGCATTTGCAATTCTTCGTTACTAAAAGCTTCAGATTCTGTACTTATATCGTTTTGAATCATTTTATTGATTTCAGTATGCTTTTTTTGCTTTTTAAGCATCGTCATACATACGTTTAAAGTGATCCTATATACCCACGTAGACCACTTTGATTGTGATTTAAAATTATTTTTACTCTTCCAAATTTGAAGACACACTTCTTGAAAATAATCTTCAAAATCAAATTCGTTATCGGTATAAGCCCTGCAAAGTTTAATGATGATCCCCTTATGGGGAACGATATACTTTATGTAAAAATCTTCACTCAAAATTGTTGTTTATTAGATAGGTAATCTCAAAATCAATTTTATTACGAAAAAACTCTATTTAAATTAAATCTAAATAGTTTTTGATACCTGAACTCTGCACTATATATTTGTGGACATAGATTTAATCTAAATAAAGATGACAACCTTTGCCATTATTTTTTGTCTTTTGGGATGTTGGTGCCATTACGCCACATCGCAAAAAATAAAAATAGAAAAGATATTTTTAGAAAATTGGATAGGCCAAAAACAACTACTTGCTAACATAGTATCGATACTATTTTTAGTAGTATCCTATTATCTTTTTTATATAAAATATGGTGTAGTTAGCGGACTTTTTATTTTCATAACTGTTTTATCTATCATCCTGAGTTTATTAATACTAGGAAGACCTCTTAAAACCCCAAAAATCAGCATTATCATCTTTATATCTTTGGTGAGTTTATTATCTGAAATTTTTATTTAATTATGCCGGCCAATAAAAAATACCTAACAACCTCTTTTCATCAAAAATTCGCAAAACTAACCGCGGGTATTATTGGTGGTTATTCAATATCGGCATTGGTACATTTGCTTTTAGGCTTCTGGCTGCCCGACCATAAAATTGTTTTTATTACTTCGGTATTTAGTCTTTTTCTCCTTTGGATGCTCTTAGTGATCATTCCGTATCTATACAAGAATGGTTGGAAAGTTTGGGGAATTTATCTAAGTATTATCATTTTGCTTTACGTAGGAGTTTACTTTGGAAAATTATACCATCCAATTATCTAATATGGGAAAAAGAAATTACAACGTATTTTTTCATCTACATACCATAAGCGGTATCATTATAAGTGCTGCATTATTTATCATTTTTTTCTGCGGAGCTTTTGCGTTAATTAAAGATGAAATTACCGCTTGGGAAAAAGGCGACAATGTAAATATGGAGGTTGCTTTAGATATCGATTATGATCGGGCAATGCAAACTCTAATAAATGATAGTATCAATTTAACCGGAAGGGATATTAGAATGATCCCACCCGATGTTAAACAGGAAATGTTTGTAGGACTCACTGGTTCGAAAGTTGAAAGTGCTTCAGAAAAAGATCTAATTCCAACTTATTTCAATCTCAATACAAGAAACTATGCCCTTTCTCAATATTACGATTTTTATAGTATCGGCGAACTGATTTATCGATTACACTTTTTCCATCAAATTCCTACTTACGGCATCTTAACGGCAGGATTTATTGCCTTCTTCTTTTTATTGGCCATCGTAAGCGGACTCATTGTTCACTGGAAAAAAATAGTCTCTAATTTCTATGTATTTCGACCCAAAACAAAACTTAAAACCATCTGGACAGATGCTCATACTGCTTTAGGAGTGATTGGATTGCCATTTCAGTTTATGTTTGCGCTAACCAGTAGTTTTTTATGTCTTTCGAGCCTCATTTTAATTCTTTTAAATTTTGCTTACGACGGTCATCAAAAACAAGCTATAGAAGAGATTAGGCCCATGCAAAAAACTTATGCATGGGAAGCAGAAACCAATAACAAAATACCCAGTTTAAATACCTTCGTAGAAAGAACGAAAGCAAAATGGCCAGATTTTGAAGCAGCACAGGTATACGTTAAAAATTATGGCGGCACCAACATGAAATTTCAAATCGATGGTTTATTAAAACCCAATAAGGCATTTTTAGGACATGGCAGAATAGTCTATGATGTGATGACGAATACTATTACTGAAGAAAAAAATCCTGAAAATCCTGGTTATATTGAAATAGTAGAATTAGCCATTAGACGTCTTCACTTTGGGGATTTTGGCGGACTCTATTTAAAAGTAATATATTTTGTATTAGCCATTATCACCTGCTTTGTAATTATTAGTGGAGTATTGATCTGGCTAGAAGCAAGAGACAAAAAACATATCCCTGAAAAGAAACGAAAATTTAATAGTGCTTTGGGATATTTTTACATGGCTGTTTGTATGTCTCTCTATCCTATTACGGCAATAAGCATGTTAGTGGCAAAATACATCCCCAGAAGTTTGGATGCTGAAAGACAATCGATACTTTATGCCGTTTTTTTTATAGGTTGGCTATTGTTTACGCTATTCTTTAGCTTTAGGAAAAACAATTATATAACCACAAAATACTCCTTAATCCTTGGTGGATTATTCGGAATTTTAGTACCTATAATCAATGGGTTGATTTCCGGCAACTGGATGTGGAAAATGTACCAGCAAGATCAAACCGCAATTCTATTTGTTGATCTTTTTTGGATTGGTATCTCTTTAATTTCTTTTGGTATTTTATTACGAATGAAGAAACCAGTTTAAAACGCGACTATTCATTTAAAAAGTATAATAAAGAGATACATAAGAGCTCGCTACGTAGTAATTTACATTTGCTCTTAGAGGTGCTATATCATCCCTTTTTTCAAAATTGAATTGAAGCCCTAGTCTAAACCTTTCTAAAAAGATATAACGTAATTCCAGGTTCATGGCCAGATTTATAAATTGATCTGATTCGATACTACCACTGCTATAATCGCGATTTACCATCCCAAGATCTCCTCCTGCGAGCGCCTGAATTTTATTATTTAAAAATATGGTATAAATATATCCACCAATACCATATTGCTGATAACCTACATCATTAAAACGCTCATAATAAGCGTATAATTCTATAGGCACAAATAATAGTTTATTGGTACCGTAACCAGCTTTAAATAGTAAATCTAATCCATCGGTTGTAAAGTTAGGATCTTCTACATTTATCCATTTTTCAGTCGGTATGGGATCGGCTCCTGCAGAAACAAAGAAATAAGAATCGTAATTTTTTCTTTTAGATCCTAAGTCATAACATTGGGAAAAAGATTGAAAACTAAAAAAAAGAACGATCAGGAAAAATTTTATTTTCAATTTTTGGAATGTTTATTTATTAATTTGAAACTTATACAATTTCGGCCGAGTCCATCTCACTAGGCTCCCTTAAAAGATTAGTTTCCGTAGAAAACTCGTTTTTAACTGGATTTATTGTCTTTTGCCAATCCATTTCGTTAACAATCGTTACTCCATGATCCTTAGCTTCTTCTACCACGAGCCAGTCAGGATTTTTACCGATAATAAGAAACTTAGTATCCTCTGCCATTTTATCCTCAAGGATGGCGTGCCTATTTGTTAGTTCTTTCCTAATGATTTTTTCCCTAAATGCATCTAATTCGCCATCAAAAACAACTTTTTTGCCCTCAAATACATTCTCAGTATCAATAGCGATATCAGTCTTAGTATCTTCAGACACTGCATCTTCATCTTCAGTAGAGTTAAAAAAATGATTCCAGGTAAGATAAATAATCCCGAGAAAAACCAGGATATATGCGGTTATTATAATTTGCAAGGTCATTGTTAGTGTGTAGTTAGTTAATAATCAAATGTATAAATAAATATCCATTCGATTAAATTTAAGACAAACTTAAGCGTTTTTTTTTCACTATTCTTCATTTTTTAGACGTTTTAACGCTTTTAATAAAACCTTAAGGAAGCTTAAATCGTCCTACTACCAGAGTCCTTCAGATAGCGTTAATGATAGCTTAAAACTTTGTTTATTTTTCTTCTACTCGAATTATGTTTATACTTTTCTAAAAAAATTATGGACTTAAAAAAGTTAGGAAATACAGACTTAAAAACGCCTCCAATTATTTTTGGTGGTAATGTCTTTGGATGGACATTAAATGAAAAAGAATCCTTTAAGATATTAGACGAGCTTTTGGAAAAGGGTTATACCTGTATAGATACTGCCGATGTGTATTCCAGATGGGCAAATGGTAATCAGGGAGGTGAATCTGAAACAATCATTGGAAAATGGATGAAAGAACGTGGTGTAAGAGATAAAATCACGCTGGCTACCAAAGTTGGTTCTGATATGGGACAGGGACAAAAAGACATTTCTAAAAATTACATCCTAAAAGCAGCACAGGAATCTTTAAAAAGATTACAAACTGATTATATCGATTTATATTATACCCATTGGGACGATGATCGTACTCCTGTTGAAGAAACATTGGGAGCCTATCAACAACTCATCAAAAACGGGGACGTTAAATATATTGGCGCTTCAAATTTGAGCCCGGCGCGATTAAGGGATTCTTTAAATGCTTCGAATGACAAAAGCTTGCCTAAATATCAGGTTTTTCAACAGGAATATAACTTAATGTGCCGAGATAAAGTTGAAGGTGATATCTTAAAGTTATGCCAGGAAAATAATGTAAGCATTACAACTTATTTTTCTTTAGCAAGCGGATTTTTAACAGGAAAATATCGAAGTAAAGAAGATTTGGAAGGACAAGACCGAAAAGATTTTGTAAAGGATTACCTGAATGAGCGCGGAAAAAATATTCTTAAATCTTTAGATGAAGTTGCTGAAGAACATGGAATATCTAATGCGGGTGTTGCTCTTTCCTGGATTATCAATAGGCCGGGAATCACTGCTGCCATTGCAAGTGCTACAAAATCTTCACATCTAAAAGCCTTTGATGAAGCAACCTCTGTACAACTTACAGAAGAAAATATGGAAAAGCTGAATAATGTCAGTAGTATCTATATTTAGGACAAGGCTACGAAGCATTCAATCTAAAAAAACATTTTCAAAACGAGACAAGTCTCGGAGCATTTAATCTCGATTATCGAGCAAAAAAGCTTAGTCAATTAGGTTCTTAAAAAATAGAAATCAAGAGGCTGTCTAAAAACTCAATTTTAGTCAACCTGTTCCGATAGCTATCGAAATTGTTTCAGGTTCTCATAATGATTTTTAAATAAATGAGTTTAGATTCTGAAACAAGTTCAGAATGACGTTTTTGGATGTTTTTAGACAGCTTTTTTTATGCAATCTTAGCTACAAGAGCTTTTAAGCTTAAACGATCTTGCTCGCCGGTTTTCATATTTTTAAGGGTATATTCTCCCGCCTTCATTTCTTCGTCGCCGGCCAAAATTACAAACGGAATATTACGCTTATTCGCATAGTTCATTTGCTTTTTCATTTTAGCCGAATCTGGAAATACTTCAGCATTTACTCCTTCAGCGCGAAGGGCATTTACTCCTTTAAACGCATAAAGTGCTTCTTTTTCGCCAAAATTCACGAATAAAACTTTTACATCATCAGCAACAGCTTCCGGGAATAAATTCAATTCTTCTAAAACAAGGTAAATTCGATCCAAGCCGAAAGAAATTCCAACACCACTCATATTTTTAAGACCAAAAATCCCGGTTAAGTCGTCGTAACGACCACCACCGCCTATGGAACCCATTTTCACTTCTTTTGGTGCAGCAACTTCAAAAATAGCGCCGGTATAGTAATTTAAACCTCTGGCCAGCGTCACATCCAGATCGAGATTTGCCGTTTTTAAAGGCATCGCTGAAATTGCATTCTGTATAAATTCCAACTCTTCGATCCCTTTTAAACCAGCTTCAGAAGTCGATAATATCGATTTTAAAGCCTCGATTTTTTCAGCAAAATCACCTTTTAAATCAAAAATGGGTTTGATTTTCGCTATCGCTTCTTCAGCAATTCCTTTAGAAAGCATTTCTTTGACCACACCATCTTCACCAATCTTATCCAATTTATCCAGGGCAACCGTAAAATCGATTAATTTATCCTTCTCGCCAATAACTTCTGCAAAACCAGATAAAATTTTACGATTATTGATCTTTACCGTTACACCTTCTAATTTTAATGCTGAAAACACCGAATCATACAATTGCACAAATTCCACTTCCTGCCATAAACTATCGCTACCAACTACATCGGCGTCGCATTGATAAAACTCTCTAAATCTTCCCTTTTGTGGACGGTCTGCACGCCATACTGGCTGAATTTGATAACGTTTAAACGGAAAATCGATTTCATTTTGATGTTGAACAACGTAGCGTGCAAAAGGAACGGTGAGATCGTAACGAAGCGCTTTTTCTGAAATAGATGGCGTAAGTTTCAAGCTATCTTTATCGGAATATGCACTCTCATCCGCTTTTTTTAAGAAGTCTCCAGAATTAAGAATCTTAAAAATAAGTCGGTCACCTTCTTCCCCATATTTTCCCATCAACGTATCAGAATTTTCAAAACTCGGTGTCTCGATGGCCTGAAAACCAAATTTTTTGAATTCGGTTTTTATCGTATCGAAAATATAATTACGTTTTGCAACTTCCTGTGGAGTAAAATCTCTGGTTCCTTTTGGTATTGAAGGTTTTTGTGCCATAAAGTCAATCTATCTTCAGGACTAATTCCTGTATTCGTTCAGTTTAAAATCGTTATTCAAAATTAAAGAAAATCACCTGCTATATTCGGTTTGCAGACAATTTTATCGGCTGCAAATATCTTAAATTTTGCCCGAACCTAAACAATTTTCAAAATTTAAGTAACATTATTATTAAAATGGAGTCTAACTTACAGTGACTGAAATTTCAAAATATGTTTGCACTCTTACGCGAGAATATTAGTATAGCTTTCGATTCGATTAAAGGGCAGCTTTTAAGAACTATTTTAACCGTACTTATTATTGCCATTGGGATTACAGCACTGGTGGGAATTCTTAGTGCCGTAGGCGCTTTAGAAAACACCATTAGCGGCAATTTTGCTTCGATGGGTGCCAACACTTTTAATATTCAGCGCTATAATTATACCTCACAAAGTGGTAGCGAGGTTAAAAAAGTAAACCCTGTGATTACCTATCGTGAGGTCAAAACATTTCAGGATAAATATCAATTTCCGCTTACTACTACAGCGATTAGCTTTACAGGAACTTCTTCTGCTGAAGTAAAATGGGAAAACGAAAAAACAGATCCGGAAATAAATGTGCTCGGAGTTAACGAAAATTACCTTACCAACTCTGGATTAAATATAGAAAATGGTCGTAATTTCAACTATTTTGATATTCAAAATAATAATAATGTAGCGATTGTTGGGGCCGACTTTGCTAAAAATAATGGCCTATTTAAAGGGACAAACCCTATCGATAAGATTATAAGCATTCGTGGTGCAAAATTTAAGATTATTGGTGTGTTAGCATCTAAAGGATCAACTTTTGGAAATAATGAAGATTTACGGGTTTTAATTCCGCTACAACATGCGCGCTCCATATTCAGCAATCCGGGAATAAATTATAATTTAAGTGTACGGGTAGAAAATAAAGAAGCTTTAGATGCTGCACAAGATGAAGCTATTCTTACTTTTAGGAATATACGACAATTAAATCCTATAGAAAGTGACAATTTTGGTATTGAAAGGAGCGACAGTTTACTTAATGAAATTGCACAAATGTCTGGTTATTTAAATATGGCGGCCTGGATTATAAGTCTGGTCACCATATTTGGATCTTCTATCGCACTTATGAATATTATGCTGGTAAGTGTTACCGAAAGAACCCGTGAAATTGGTGTGCGTAAAGCACTGGGTGCAAAGAAAAACACCATAGCGGCCCAGTTTTTTATGGAAACCCTAATTATTGGCCAGTTTGGGGGGCTATTGGGAATCATTTTAGGAATTTTAATAGGTATGGCTGTTTCAGCCGGGGTAGGTTTCGATTTTACTACTCCGTGGTTAGCGATGTTTTGGGCTATTGTGGTTACTTTAATTACCGCTCTGGTTTCCGGTTTATACCCTGCTATTAAGGCTTCTAAGCAAGACCCAATAGAATCACTTCGATATGAATAACTTAATCTCTATTAAAACCGGACGTATTCCTTCAGCATTTTTTTTTCAGCAAAACACTTAAGACAAAGCAATTTTGATTAAAAAATATGATCCCAAAGTAGATTAACCTTTTACAATTTCTGCAAAATAATTATAAAGATCTCCTTTGGTAATATTGGAGCCCTGTTTAATTAATGCGAAAATGTCTTTGTTACGATCTTCGCTTATCGCTTTGGTCGATGTATAAATATTTACGGCATCGTCCATTAAATTTGTGCGTAACCAGTTATAGCCTTCGTGAGTTGTGATATCGATAGCTTCATTTTCTACCTTCACTGCGATAAGATTAATTGTTGTTGTAGTAATTTGAAATAAGAAGATTTGTTGTTTAGAGAAATGTTCTAAATATTCCACCTTATTTAAAACCCCTTCCCAAATAAGATCACTAAAAACATCGATCTCTTTTTCGGCTACATCAGGTTTATTGGCTTTTATATCTTTCCACTCTTCCGCAGTTATAGATTGAGTGGCTAGAAAGTTAATAAACTCCTGTTGCATTTCTTCAAGTTGTTCGCGTGTAAGTCTGGCGTATTTCATATCAAATAAAAATAGTTATAAAAAAAGCCCACTCATAGAGCAGGCTTTTAATAATTTATATAGGTTTCTTAAGCTTCTCCTACCACATCGAATGATAAAGTAGAGATTACCTCACGGTGAAAACGTAAAGTAGCTTCATATTGTCCTAATCTTTTGATGTTTCCACCGGCAATACTAATATATTTCTTGTCGATTTCTACACCTTCTTTAGCTAAAGCATCGGCTAAATCTGCATTGGTAATAGATCCAAATAATTTATCACCTGCACCAGCTTTAGCTGTAAGTTTAATAGCTAAACCGTTAAGTTTTTCAGCTTGTTTTTTAGCTTCGTCAATATGCTTTTGCTCTTTATAAGCTCTTTGTTTAAGAGTTTCAGCCAAAACTTTCTTAGCTGATGGAGTTGCTAATTCTGCGAAGCCTTGTGGGATTAAAAAGTTACGACCATAACCGTTTTTTACAGATACCACATCGTCTTTAAACCCTAAATTATCTACGTCTTTTTTAAGTATCAATTCCATAATTGCTTCTTTTTATTTTAATAAATCACCAACGTATGGCATTAATGCTAAATGACGAGCACGCTTAACAGCTACAGCCACTTTTCTTTGGTATTTTAAAGAAGTCCCGGTTAAACGACGAGGAAGTAATTTTCCCTGCTCGTTTACAAAACTCATTAAAAAGTCTGGATCTTTATAATCGATATATTTAATACCAGATCTTTTAAATCTACAGTACTTTTTAGTTTTAGAAGTTTCTATATTAAGTGGAGTAAGATATCTAATCTCTCCGTCTTTTTTACCTTTTGCTTGTTGTTCAATAGATGTAGCCATACTTACGCTTTTTCTTGGATTCTTTTTCTTCTTTTCTCAGCCCAGGCTGCAGCGTGCTTATCTAACTTCACAGTTAAATAACGCATCATACGCTCATCTCTTCTAAAAGCAAGTTCTAAAGGCTCGATAGCCTCTCCTGGTGCTTTAAATTCAAATAAGTGATAAAAACCACTTTTTTTGTGCTGAATTGGATATGCTAATTTTTTAAGCCCCCAATTCTCCTTTGATACCATCTCAGCTCCTTTAGAAACAAGAAATTCTTCGTATTTCTTAACTGTTTCCTTTATCTGCTCATCAGATAAAACGGGATTCAAGATGAAAACAGTTTCATAATGATTCATAAAAGTATATTTTATTAAAATTGGCTGCAAAAGTAAAACTATTTTTTATATTTAGCAAGCAAATTTTAAAACGATAAAATAGTGTTATTTATCGATGAAATTTGTGCGTACCTTGCCTATATCAATAATAATGTATATTATTGTTATAACAAAACTACCTATTAATTGTGGAAGAAATTTTGCTTAAATGTGCAGTTGTGGATGATTCAAGTCTTCAGAGACTATCCATTGTTAAGATGATAAAAGATCATCCTAATCTCACTTTGGTGGCGGAATATAACAATGCCATTGAAACTAAAAATGGATTACTGGATAATGAGATCGATCTTATTTTTCTAGATATAGAAATGCCTATACTATCTGGTTTTGAACTTTTAGATGATCTTCCTAACCAACCACAAATTGTTTTTGTTACCGGGAAAACTAAATATGCCTATAAAGCTTTTGATTACAGTGCCACAGATTATTTACAAAAACCTGTGAGTAAGGAGCGTTTTAATAACGCCACCATCAAGGCTATAAATATGTACAAACTCAAAAATCAGGCTGTACTTCCCGAAGATGAAGATTTTATTTTCGTAAAAAGCAATCTTAAAAATCGTAAAGTATTTTTAAATCGTCTAAAATATATTCAGGCACTGGGCGATTATGTGAAGTTTGTTACTGAAGATGATAATTTTGTAGTATTGGCTACAATGAAGTCTTTTGAGAAAGAATTACCCTCAGATAAATTTATGAGAACACACAAGTCTTATATTGTAAATCTAGACAAGGTTGAAAGATATAATAGTAAGACGATAGAAATTGCAAACGAAAAACTTCCTTTAAGCAGGCATAAGAAAAATAATCTTATCGAAGCTTTAAGTAATAATGCTTAAAAGAAAACGTAGAACATTTTAATTTTTCAGATATTAAAAAGCCGAATCTTACATTTGTAATTTTCGGTTTTTTTATTTACTATAATTTTTTATTGCCCCTACATAGGATCTACATTTACAATAACCCTAACACTGCGATAGGCCGAAATTGCATTAAAACTGATCAAAATTTTATGAAGTACGGCTTTTGTTTTTGCTAAAGACTGATTTTGTGGAATTTTAAGCATAATATTTTTATAATACTCATTTCGTATTCTGGCTACCGGCGGAAATTCTGGCCCCAAAACATGCTGTTTAAATACATTTTGCATGGCCTTTGCGATCCAATCGGCTGCTTCATTGGTTTTACTAAAATCCCGGGATTTTAAACTTAAGCGCACCAGCCTAAAGTACGGTGGATATTTATAATTGTATCTTTCCTGAAGTTGCTCTTTATACATTCCTGTATAATCATTAGTGGAAACCTGCTGAATAATTTGATGATGCGGATTATAACTCTGAATTAGTACTTTACCCCGCTTTTTGGTTCGCCCGGCTCTTCCTGCTACCTGAAGCATTAACTGAAAGCTGCGCTCATGTGCCCTAAAATCTGGGAAATTTAAAAGATTATCGGCATTCATAACACCAACAAGATTTACATTTCTAAAATCCAGTCCTTTGGTAAGCATTTGAGTTCCCACCAAAATATCGATCTCTAAATTTTCAAAAGCGGTAATAATTTTTTCGTAGCCATGTTTACCTTTGGTAGTATCCTGATCCATTCTACCAATTTTATGACCGGGAAACAAAGCTTTTAATTCGGTTTCTATTTGTTCGGTTCCAAAACCTTTGGTTGAAATATCATCGCTATGGCAGGCCATGCAACGTTTTTGCATAGCGATATGATAGCCACAATAATGACATCGCAACTGGTTACTATGACTATGATAAGTTAAACTTACATCACAATTAGGGCATTGTGGTGAATGCCCGCAGGTATTGCATTCTAAAATTGGGGAAAATCCCCTCCTATTCTGGAATAAAATAACCTGTTCACCTTCAGCTAGAGATTCTTCAATTTCTTTTAACAAACGATCTGAAAAATGACCGGTCATTCTTTTTTTTCGATGCTTCTCTTTAATATTTACAATTTCGATTTCCGGCATCATCACATTTCCAAAACGCCTGGATAATTCAGCAAAACCATATTTATCATGCTCAGCATTATAATACGATTCTAATGAGGGCGTGGCCGATCCCATTAAAGTTTTTGCCTTAAAAAAATTAGCCAAAACTACCGCGGCATCCCGCGCATGATATCTTGGCGCAGGATCGTATTGTTTAAACGAAGCTTCGTGTTCTTCGTCTACTACGATTAATCCTAATTGCTGAAATGGTAAGAAAATTGCCGATCTTGCGCCTATAACTACTTTCGGTCCCTGTCCTACATTAAGTACATTTTGGTACACTTCTACCCTTTCGTTCATAGAATATTTGCTATGAAACACCAAAACCTTATCCCCAAAATATGCCTGGAGCCGAT
This sequence comes from Zunongwangia pacifica, assembly GCF_023499215.1. Taxonomy (GTDB): domain Bacteria; phylum Bacteroidota; class Bacteroidia; order Flavobacteriales; family Flavobacteriaceae; genus Zunongwangia; species Zunongwangia pacifica. The sequence continues at coordinate 9,186 of NZ_JAKHSK010000018.1, read as the reverse complement.
GGATCAATTGTGTTGTTAGGGCGATTTCAGGTAATAAATAAAGGGCTTGCTTTCCTTCATTTAAAACTTCTTCAATCAGTTTAAGGTAAATTTCAGTTTTTCCGCTAGAGGTTACACCGTGTAACAAACACACTGTTTTTTCTTTAAAAGCAGCTTTAATTTGCCCAAAAGCTTTAAGCTGATATTCGTTAAATTCAATATGGTTTCTTGTAATCTCCCCTTCAAAACCAACACGATCTTCATTAAGGTAATATTCCTGAAAAATGTTTTTGGTCACCAGGCTTTTTAAAACACTGGCAGTGGTCCCTGATATTTTTTGAAGCTCTTTAGTGCTAATTGGCTTTGTACTTTTTGCTTTTAAGCTAAAATAGTTTAAGACCACTTCCCGTTGCTTGTGGGCACGGGAAAGTTCATCTAAAAGCTGATGCATCGCCTCTTCAGATTCGTGATCTTCGTGCAGTTTTATATAGCGAGCGCGCTTAGGTTTATATTGCTCGTAAATCTCCTGGCTAAGTACCACAATATCTTTAGCCATTAGTCGGTTTAAAATCGGTAATACCGATTTTCTATCCAGTAAGGCTTCAACTTCTTTAATTTTTAACGAAGATTGATTTTGCAGGGCTTCCACCACCAAAAACTCATCATCCTTAAGTTCAGATTCGTTAATTTCTACCTCTTTTTGCAACTGGACGATATGTTCACTTTCTAAAATAAAGGCTCCCGGTAAGGCTGCTCGCATTACTTCACCTTCAGTACACATATAATAGGAAGCAATCCAGTTCCAAAACTTCAATTGCTGTTGGGTAACCAAAGGGGTTTCATCTAAAATCTGATTTATAGGTTTAGCTTCGTAAACTTCTGGCGCACGATCATGCACTTCAGCAATGATACCAGTATATACTTTAGATTTTCCGAAGGGAACCGCTACCCGAATTCCGTTTTGTAAAAAAGCTGCTTCGTCCTTAGAAATACTATACGTAAACCTATTACCTAAAGGCAGGGGTAAAATAACATCTACAAAATTGGGCATAAGTTATAGCTCTTCTAAATATTGATTGCTAAAAAAATCTCAAAAATACTATTCTTGATTACCGAATAAAAATAAAAACCATTCTCGATTAAAGAATGGTTTTTTAAATATTTTATCAGATTATCGAAATTCGATACTCCGCATTTATTTTCTTCTCAAATTATTCTGCACGCTCCCAGGTCATTGTTTTATAAAAGAAAGCCACATAACCTCTAACTTTAAGCTTATCTGGATTATTTTCATCTACCCAAATTTTCACTTTATACACCTTACCAGATTTAGGGTGTATAATTTCACCGCCAGAGTATTCGTTACCATCTTTACGCAGGCCATGCATAAGCTGCAAGCCTTCTATTGGTCTATCCTTTAAATCTCCCTTACACTCGGTACAAAGTTTGTCGCGATCTTCTTCTTTGGTTATTCTTACAACTTTACCACAAACCTCGCCATCATCTTTCTGGAAGATCTTTACAATAGAGTTTACTTTACCTTCATCGTTAGTACATTTCCATTTCCCAAAAATGTCATCTTGTGCACTAGCATCATTAAGCACACCGCAGGCAATAAATAATACGGAAAATAAAATATACTTCTTCATTTTATAAATTTAACATGGCTTCTTTTAAATCGTCTTCAGCCGGTTTTTTAGAAAGCCAAATCCCAAATAAAGCTTCTTTAAAAGCCATTCCTTTTATAGTTCCTTTTTCTTCACCGTTTTTGTAGGATACAACACCGGTACCAGGAATATACACAAGATCAAAAACATCGTCTTTTTTAATCTCTTCATTAAAAAAATCTTTAAACTTTTTTATTTCAGAAGCTAAAGGTGCTGTATTCCCATTGGTAGAATTTTCAAAACCTTCGTTTACAGCATCAATCATTTTTTTACTTGTAATTAATTTCGAAACGATATGAAGCTTAATAGCCATTGGCTTATCAGCGCTCATTATTTGTTTTGCATCACTACTTTTTTCCTGTAAGTACAAGCCCCCGGCATAAAGATCGATCCAAAATTTTTCACGTACCCCTGCTCCATTTAATTGTAACGTTTCTCCTTTAAACTCTACCGATTGCGGTAAAGTAACTCCGCCAACTTCTATTTGTGCATTACTCATCGTTACCGAAACTAATGCCACAAAAAGCAATAAAACCTTTCTCATCCTTTGTGTGGTTTAAGTTAAACTAAAATTATTTAAAATTCTTCTTAAGTTTTATTAAAGAGGCGTTAAGTTCGAACCCCAATAGAAGAATATTAGCATTTAACCAAATATACACCATTAAAATTAACAATGCTCCAATAGAACCGTACAATTCGTTATAATTTGAAAAATTTTCAATATATAATCCAAATAAAAAAGACGTAAGCATAATCAATATGGTCGTAAAAAAAGCGCCTACCGAGAAAAATCTTGCCTGTCTTGCCTCTTTTGTTCCAAAATAATAAAGCGTCGCTACCGCAATATAAATAAGGACCACAAATGCAAAATATTTAACTACTCCTGCTCCACTACCGTCGTTTGCAATTAAACCTAATTCACTTAAATCTTCTACGGCATAGGTTAAATACACCATCAATATAACTGTAATAAGCAAAAGAAATGCCAAAACAAGTGAAACCCCAATTGCGATAATATATTGTCTAAATAAAGATCGCTTTATATTGGTATGGTAAGAGAATTCAAAACCGGTAAAAATAGCATTTACGCCATTGGTCATTAAAAAAATAGAAAGTATAAATGAAAAAGAAAGTAGCCCACCACGGGGGTTGCTCGCTATATCAACAAATATATCACTAACATACTCCTGAGTTTCTGGAGGTAAAAGCGTATCTATAAAAAGAAAGAACTTTATACTAAAATCATCAATAAGATTAGTTCTTTCTACATAAGGAATTAGATTAAAAATAAAGAGTAAAAAGGGAAAGAGCGCCATAAAAAAACTAAAAGCGATCGCACTGGCCCTTGTAGAGAACGTACCGTGAATAATCCCTCCAGAATAAATATCCCATAAATGATATAAAGAAAGCCCATCGGTACCCGGCAAAATTACTTTGCTCGATGTTCTTTTCCACCATGCTGAAATACTATCCAGTTGAGTTGTGATCGCCTCGAGTATCGACATATTTTACATAGCTTTTAAGCTAAGATCCATATTATAAACCGAATGGGTTAGGGCTCCGCTCGAAATATAATCTACACCACATTCGGCATATTTTCTCGCGGTTTCTAATGTTATTCCGCCGCTAGATTCAGTTAAGCACTGGTCTCCAATAAATTCGACAGCCTTTTTGGTATCTGCATAATTAAAGTTATCGATCAATATTCTGTACACTCCGCCTTCCCCTAAAATTTCTTTAATCTCCTGCATATCCCGGGCTTCTACAATGATCTTAAGATCAAGATTGTTGGTTTCTAGATACTTTTTTGTTTTTTGGATGGCCTTGGCCACACCGCCGGCAAAATCGATATGATTATCTTTCAGCATAATCATATCGTAAAGTGCAAAACGATGATTTTCACCTCCGCCAATTTTCACGGCCCATTTCTCCAAAGCACGAATTCCGGGGGTGGTTTTACGAGTATCCAGGATCTTGGTCCCGGTTCCTTCAAGTTTATCTACAAATTCTTTTGTTTTAGTGGCGATAGCACTCATACGCTGCATCGCGTTAAGCACCAATCGTTCAGCTTTTAAAATAGATTGTGAAGCACCCTCAACATAAAAAGCAACATCTCCTTTCTTTACCTTCTCCCCATCTTTAATTTTAAGATCCAGCTTTACATTAGGATCTACAAATTCAAAAACCTTTTTCGCAAAATCCACGCCGGCCAAAATACCGTTGTCTTTCACTAAAAGTTGTGCCTTTCCTTTAGCATCAGGTGGAATACAGGCTAAAGAACTGTGATCACCATCACCTATATCCTCTCTAATTGCGTTGGTGATGATTAATTCAATTTCTTTTTCAAATTGTGCTGCTGAGATCATTTGCAATACTTATTTTTGTAAATGTAGGAAAGTCTACGCTAAATATACCGAATGACGATAAAATTACTCTGCATAGGAAAAACCGACAGCAAGGAATTACAAAAGCTAATTGAGGTCTATGTAAAGCGACTTCAGTTTTATACAAAATTTGAAATAGAGGTAATCCCCGATTTAAAAAAGGCCAAAAATTTAGACGAAAATCAGCAAAAAACGAAAGAAGGCGAATTGATCCTGAGTAAAACGCAAACTTCAGATTTTGTTGTGTTATTGGATGAAAACGGCAAACAATTTTCTTCAGAAGCTTTTTCAGAATATCTTCAGAAAAGAATGAATAGTGGTCTTAAACAGCTCATTTTTGTGATTGGTGGACCTTACGGATTTTCTGAAGCTGTTTATCAGCGCGCCGATGGTAAAATATCGTTGTCAAAAATGACGTTCTCTCATCAAATGGTACGCCTTTTTGTTACCGAACAAATTTATCGAGGCTTTACCATTTTAAAAAACGAACCTTATCACCACAGATAATTTATATGGAATTAGTATTTGCCACCCACAACAAAAACAAATTTAAAGAAATTGAAGCCATGCTTCCAGATCACATTAGCTTATTATCGTTAGATGATATTGGCTGTACAGAAGATATTGCTGAAACTGCAGATACCATTGATGGTAATGCGATTTTAAAAGCAGAATATGTACGCCATCGTTACGGCTATAATTGTTTTGCCGATGATACCGGTCTCGAAGTCGATGCGCTTGCCGGTGCACCCGGAGTATACTCTGCACGATATGCCGGCGATCAAAAAGACGATAAAGCCAATGTTGCAAAACTACTAGACCAATTAAAAGATAAAGAGAGCAGAAAAGCTCATTTTAAAACCGTCATTGCTTTAAATTTAAAAAACAACGAAAATCTATTTACCGGAATCTGTGAAGGTAAAATTATTGAGGAACGCCGAGGTGAAAAAGGCTTTGGTTATGACCCTATATTCATACCTAATGGATATGATCGCACTTTTGCTGAAATGGAAATGAAGGAAAAAGCAGAAATTAGCCATCGTGGGAAAGCTTTTAAGGCGCTAATAGACTATCTTTCAAAATAAAACACGAATAAGAAATATAAATGTGATAAGCTGTAAACTAATACGTACATTTGCAGCTTATTAAATTTTATAATGAATAAATTCCAAGAATTAGGTTTAAATTCCTCGATCTTAAAAGCAATTGAAGACATGGGCTTTAAAAGCCCTAGCGAAGTACAGGAAAAAACCATCCCAATTTTATTAGACGAAGATACCGATATGGTTGCCTTAGCCCAGACCGGGACAGGAAAGACGGCAGCTTTTGGTTTCCCTTTGATTCAGAAAATAGACCCGAAATCAAAGCACACACAGGCATTAATCTTATCTCCTACCAGAGAATTATGCCTACAAATTACAAACGAACTTAAGAATTACTCTAAATATGAGCCTTCCCTACATCCAGTAGCGGTTTACGGTGGGGCAAGTATTACTGAACAGGCAAAGCAAATAGAGCGCGGTGCCCAGATTATCGTTGCCACTCCTGGGAGAATGCAGGATATGATAAGACGTAAACTTACCGATATTTCAAAGATCGAATATTGCGTTTTAGATGAAGCAGACGAAATGCTGAATATGGGATTTTATGAAGATATCACAGCGATCTTATCCCATACGCCTAAAGAAAAAAATACCTGGTTATTTTCGGCAACCATGCCAAAAGAGGTAGCTACAATCGCTAAAAAATTTATGCGTAATCCTGTTGAAGTTACCGTAGGTAGCAAAAATATGGGAGCCACTAACGTGTCGCATGAGTTTTACCTGGTAAATGCACGTGATCGCTATGCTGCGTTAAAAAGGCTGGCTGATGCTAATCCCGATATTTTCTCGGTTATTTTTTGCCGGACTAAAAGAGATACCCAAAAAGTTGCCGAGCGCTTAATCGAAGATGGTTATTCTGCCGCAGCATTACACGGAGACCTGAGTCAGAATCAACGTGATTTAGTGATGAAATCTTTTAGAACCCGCCAGATCCAAATGTTAGTTGCCACAGATGTTGCTGCAAGAGGAATTGACGTAGACGATATCACCCATGTTATCAATTATCAACTTCCAGACGAGGTTGAAACCTACACGCACCGTAGTGGTCGTACCGGCCGTGCTGGTAAAACAGGAACATCGATGGTGATTGTTTCTAAAAGTGAACTTCGAAAAATAAAAAGTATCGAGCGTATCATCAAACAATCTTTTGATGAAAAGCAATTACCTGATGGTAAAGATATTTGCAGAGTTCAGTTGCTTCACTTAGCTAATGATATTAAGAATACTGAAATTAACCACGATATTGATACTTATCTTCCAAATATCAATAAAGTACTGGAAGATTTCAGTAAAGAAGAATTGATTAAAAAATTCTTCTCGGTAGAATTTACAAGATTCTCTAATTATTATAAGCATGCCAGTGATCTTGCTCCCGTAAGTGGCGGTGCAAATGTAGATCTGGATCCTAATTCTACCCGCTATTTTATGAATGTGGGGAAAAAAGACGGATTTGACTGGATGAGTCTTAAAGACTTCCTTAAAGATGCCCTACAATTAGGAAAAGATGGTGTTTTTAAAGTAGATGTGAAAGATAGTTTCTCTTTCTTTAATACTGAGAATTCTGAAACCGATAAAGTACTGAATGCTTTTAACGACTTTGAATATCAGGGAAGAAAAATTAATGTAGAAGTTACCAAAAACTCCAACAATGGTGGTGCAAAAGGTGGACGCCGAAGAAAAGGCCGTAAAGACGGTGGTTTTGGGAAAAGCGATTCAAAATCTGGTAACAAAGGGAGGTCTCGTTTTAAAGATGATAAAGACACTGGATTTAAAGGCAAAAAAGGAAAACGTTCCGGTAGCCGGGGAAAAAATATAGAAAGTTCGATTAAAAGAAGAAAATCTAAAAAGTAAGACAGTTTTATCCCTATTTTGGCATCATTTTTTATAATGAATTTCCTATTTTAGGCGTCTATTTTTATGAAGCAGTTAGTTACTTTTATATTTTCAGTATTTTTCGTTTGTCAAATAGCAAACGCTCAGGATGTTATATCGGGTACCGTAATGAACGCGGCTAATGATGTACCTCTAGAGAATGTTCATATCGTTAATTTGAACCAGGTAAAAGGCAGTGTTTCTGAAGAAGATGGATCTTTTGAGATTCATGCTACAGCAAACGATACATTATATTTTACCTATTTAGGTTTTAAATCTATTAAAGTAAGAGTAACCAACGACTGGCTGAAGTATGGCAACGTAAAAGTGAAAATGACTGAAGTTGGTATAGCTTTAGAAGAAGTTACCGTAAGTGACGTAAAACTTACGGGGTATCTTGAAATCGACGCAAAAAATATTCCTATTTACGAAAATAAGAGATATAGTATTTCCGGTCTTAATATTGGTTATGAGGCCGGAGGTTCTTCTCCCAGTGCGTTTAACAAAGTAATTGGCTCTATTTTTAATCCTGCCGATGCCCTTAATAATCTTTTTAGCCGAAGAGAACGGCAAATGCGCAAACTTAGACAAATGAAAGAGGACGAAAGTATTCGCGACCTTTTAGGCTCTAAGTACAATCGGGAAACTTTAAGTGCGATGCTGCAATTAAGTAAATCTGAAATTGAAGAGGTACTTAGCCGATGTAATTATTCTGAAGATTTTGTAAAGACAGCGACAGATCTTCAAATTCTTGATGCCATAAGTGGTTGTTGGGAAGAATATAAATTACTACAACGCAATAAAAATTAAAAACCTTTTATTGATCTTCAAGGTGCTTTTTTAGGTTTTGCAGGCTCTTATCAAAATCATCCCCAAATTTATTTTCCATACTGTAAAAGATACAAAGTACAGAATAAGGGAATGGTAAATAGCCCCTCACCCCAAATACAACTTTGGTTCGTTCTGCGTTTATTTCCTTTGCCGCAAAGTACACTAGTGCGACCGTTTCTACAGGTTTAACCAAAAGCAATTTGGTTTCTAACACATGACCGGGTTTTACTTTTATAATCTTTTGGGTACCTTCTCCAATAGTTTTATCCCCTTTCCAATATACAATTGCCCCTTCTTTACCATCTATGCCCTTAAATTTAAGTTTGGTAGGCTTAGAGTGCTCTAATTTAGCCAGCCATTTTGGCTGATTTTTAAGTTGCCTTACAAAACCATAGATATCTGCTTTAGATCGATTTATGACAATGGTACGACTAACATCATAATCTTTTTTAGACCATGCATGAAGAAAAGCTACAAACGTGATTACCGCAATAATCACGTAGAAGAAAAGCGTCATTTGTATAATTTACGTTTTATTAAAATTACCAATTATTTTGAATAAAAATGAGAAATAAGCTCGGCGCTATTTTTTAGGTTGTTTTTAAGCCACTCAAATTTCAAATCTTCTCTCTCCTGCTTATTCAATTGCCATCTAACATCATCTTTTCTCATCTTTTCAGCCAGACTTTGTAGTATAATCGCTGCAGAAACAGAGATATTTAAACTCTCTGTAAAGCCATACATGGGGATTTTTAATGTACAGTCTGCTTCCTCCATAATTTCCTGTGACAAGCCATACCGCTCGGTACCAAAAAATAAAGCCGATTTTTTAGAGATATCAAAATCGTTTAAATGTAATGAATCGTCATGCGGACTTGTGGCTACAATTTGGTAGCCGCTCTCCCTTAAATGAGCTATACACTCTTTCGCAGAAGCATGCCGATTTACAGTAACCCATTTTTGGGCCCCCATGGCAATCTCACGATCTATCCTTTTAGGAAACTTTTCTTCGATTACATGCACATTTTGTATTCCAAAAACATCGCAACTTCTTATCACTGCACTGGTGTTATGAAGCTGGTACACATCCTGGGTAGCCACCGTGATATGATTGGTTCGCTGATCGATCACTTTTTTAATAAGTGATTTTCTACGATCGGTAAGAAAATCTTCTAAATAAGAAATTAAAGTAGGGTCATTCATATAACTCCAAAAATATAAAAATGAAATTGATTATCCGCAATTAGTCATAACCTGTAATTCCTGCTATAACGAGCCTATCGAAGAGTTTTTCTCCGAAATATCTTCTGTTGAGTTTGTAGATAAATTCATTCAGGTATAACTGTAGGT
>NZ_JAKHSK010000017.1 GCF_023499215.1 Zunongwangia pacifica | reverse complement strand
TGGCTTTGATAGCGGTGGTCAACAAACTTTTAAAGCAGGCCTTTGCTATTGCTACACAAAAAACCTATTACACCGAAAATAACTTAAATTTATCTTGTATATAAACACAGTTCATCTCGACTTTATGGAGAGATCTTTTTGATTTAGAAGTTAGAATTTAGATCGGTTCGCTATGGGAAGTAAAAAAGAGATTTGATAAGCAAGATTCAGGAATCATGAAAAGGACTATATGAATTCACTAGTCAATGGATTAATTTGAAAATGAGCTGATTTGAAAACGGTATAATACAATGTTAAGCCTTGAACCGAATACCAAAAAATGAAATAAAAAAAGCTGCCTTTTGATAAAGACAGCTTTTCAATATTCGATAAATAAACTATTAGGCTTTTTTAACTACAACCCATTCTCCACTTTCGATTAGCGGAATGGCCTGCTTATATTTTACGGTTTTGTTTTCACCTTTGGTAACGTGTTTAATCACCACTTTATCGTTACGACCAATTTTTGGTTGTTCGCGTACAATAGTCTCTGTTACCTGAGGGCGTTGTGGTTGCTGTGCTCCACTGGCAGCCTGTCCTGCAGCACGGCTTTGTGCGGCACGCTCATCTAGATTTTGAATTTCTTCCTTAGAAGCTTCAATTTTTTCCTGACGGCGTTTTCTGGCTTCGTGAATATTGGTCATATTCCCTTCAGGAATTTCTCCTTTAAATAAGAAACCAATCACATCGCGATTTACATCTTCCAACATCGCTTTAAATAGTTCGAATGCTTCGAATTTGTAAATTAATAAAGGATCTTTTTGCTCGTGTACGGCTAACTGAACACTTTGCTTTAACTCGTCCATTTTACGAAGATGCGTTTTCCATGCATCATCAATGATAGCCAAAGTGATGTTCTTCTCAAAATCCTTGATTAACTGCTCGCCTTTGCTTTCGTAAGCTTTCTCAAGATTGGTAACTACCTGAAGCGTTTTTTGTCCATCAGAAAATGGAACAGATATACGCTCAAAGTTATTTGTTTCATCTTCGTAAACCTGCTCGATTACTGGATAAGCTCTGGCAGCACTATGTTTCACTTTTTCTCGATAATGCTCGTAAGCTGCCTTGTAAACTTCAGCAGTGATCTTTTGCGCATTCATTTTTCCGAAGTCAGCTTCAGAAATTGGAGAGCTCATAGAGAAATAGCGAATTAATTCGAATTCGAAATTCTTATAATCGTTGGTAGGTTTATTTGTTTCAGAAATTAATTCAGAAATATCAAAAATCATATTCGCAAGGTCTACGCGTAAACGCTCCCCGAACAAGGCGTGGTAACGACGTTTATAGATCACCTCACGTTGGGCATTCATTACATCATCATATTCTAACAGACGTTTACGAATACCAAAGTTATTTTCTTCCACTTTTTTCTGTGCTCTTTCGATAGATTTAGAAATCATACCGTGCTGGATCACTTCGCCTTCTTCTAGTCCCATGCGGTCCATAAGCTTGGCAATTCTTTCAGATCCAAACAAACGCATTAAGTTATCTTCCAGAGATACGTAAAACTGAGAACTACCCGGATCTCCCTGTCTACCGGCACGACCTCTTAACTGGCGGTCTACACGACGGGAATCATGACGCTCTGTACCAATAATGGCTAAACCACCGGCTTCTTTTACTTCTTTAGAAAGTTTAATATCGGTACCACGACCTGCCATATTGGTTGCGATAGTTACCACACCACCTTTACCAGCTTCAGCAACAATATCGGCCTCTTTTTTGTGTAATTTCGCGTTTAATACGTTATGAGGCACATTTCTAAGTTTAAGCATCCTACTTAAAAGCTCAGAAATTTCTACAGAAGTTGTACCAATTAGCACCGGTCTGCCTGCTTTAGAAAGATCGGTTACATGATCGATTACCGCGTTATATTTTTCACGTTTGGTTTTATAAACAAGATCGTCTTTATCGTTTCTGGCAATAGGTCTGTTGGTTGGGATTTCGACAACATCCAGTTTGTAGATTTCCCAGAACTCACCAGCTTCAGTAACTGCCGTACCCGTCATCCCCGAAAGTTTACGGTACATTCTAAAGTAATTCTGAAGGGTTACTGTGGCAAAAGTTTGGGTAGCATCTTCAATCTTTACATTTTCTTTTGCTTCAATCGCCTGGTGCAACCCATCGCTATAACGACGACCGTCCATAATACGACCGGTCTGCTCGTCTACGATCTTTACCTTATTATCCATCACCACATATTCAGTATCTTTTTCGAATAGGGTGTAAGCTTTTAAAAGTTGGCGGAGCGTGTGAATACGTTCACTTTTTACGCTATAATCACGGAAAAGTTCTTCTTTTTTCTCTGCTTCTTCTTCTTTAGAAAGACCTTCGTTTTCGATTTTGGCGATTTCCATACCAATTTCTGGCAATACAAAGAAGTTAGGATCATCCTGTCCAGATAGATATTCGATACCCTTATCGGTAAGGTCGATCTGGTTATTTTTCTCTTCAATCGTAAAATACAATTCGGCATCAACCTTTGGCATTTCGCGGTTGTTGTCCTGCATGTAATGATTTTCGGTCTTTTGAAGGATTTGTTTTACACCTTCCTGGCTTAAATATTTTATTAAGGCTTTATTCTTTGGAAGTGCTCTGTAAGCACGTAACAGTTGAAGTCCGCCTTCTTTTTGATCACCTTCGGTAATTAACTTTTTAGCTGCCTGAAGAAATTCTGTAGCTTTTTTACGCTGAATTTCATAGATATTGGCAACTGCAGGTTTTAACTGATCAAATTCATGTATGTTTCCTTTAGGAATAGGACCTGAAATAATAAGCGGTGTACGGGCATCATCAATTAAAACGGAATCGACCTCATCGACAATCGCATAATTATGTGGGCGCTGTACCAGATCGTCTGGTGCATGCGACATGTTATCCCTTAAGTAATCAAAACCAAATTCGTTATTGGTTCCGTAGGTAATATCTGCATTATAAGCTTTTCTACGGGAAGCCGAGTTAGGACGATGATAATCGATACAATCTACACTTAGGCCATGGAACTCGAATATGGGCGCCATCCAGGCACTATCACGTTTTGCAAGATAATCGTTAACCGTTACCAGGTGAACCCCTCTCCCGGTAAGTGCGTTAAGGTACACAGGAAGTGTAGCCACAAGTGTTTTACCTTCCCCGGTTTGCATCTCGGCAATTTTACCCTGGTGCATGGCTATACCACCAATTAGCTGTACATCGTAGTGAACCATATCCCAGGTTACCGGTTTCCCGGCTGCATCCCAGGAGTTGTTCCAGATGGCTTTATCACCTTCAAGATTTACATAATCCTTTTCAGCAGAGATCTCACGATCAAAAGCAGATGCGGTAACCTCTAAAGTAGGATTGGTCGCAAAACGTTTTGCCGTTTCTTTAACGGTGGCAAAAGCTTCAGGTAAAATTTCATTTAAAACACTTTCTGAAATTTCGTAGGCCTTATCTTTAAGTCCGTCGATTTCAGCATAGATATCTTCTTTACGGGTAATATCATCAGATTCTTCAGCTTCTTTTTCAAGATTTTCAATCTGTTGATTTACATCTTTTAAAGCCTCAGATATTTTTGATTTAAATTGTGTAGTCTTCGCGCGAAGCTCGTCCAAACTCAATGTCTCAAAATCTGCTTCGAGCGCTTTAATTTTATCTACAATAGGTTGTATTTCTTTGACGTCCTTTTTGGATTTGTCGCCAACAAATACTTTTAATACAGATTCTAAAAAACTCATAGTTTTTCTATTATTAGGAGTTCAAAGGTACGCAAAAAAAAAAGCCTCATTAATAAATGAGACTTTTAACTTTATGTGTACAAATGTAATTTAATATTCATCTTCATTCCACAGATAATCTTCATCTGTTGGATAATCCGGCCATATTTCTTCTATAGAATCATAAGAGTCACCTTCATCTTCAATGGCCTGTAGGTTTTCAACAACCTCTAACGGTGCTCCGGTTCTAATGGCGTAATCAATTAACTCATCTTTGGTGGCCGGCCATGGTGCATCACTTAAATAAGATGCTAATTCTAAAGTCCAGTACATTAGTTAATCGGGTTTTTAATTTCTGCAAAAATAATTTTTTTACTGAAATACCCAAGAAAAAAGTCTGCTTTTTAATCAATATTGTTAAGAACATAAGCAAAAGCGCCAAAAGCTTAGCAAATACAGCGACGTTTTACTTTTACATTACTGAATTTTTAGGATTTTTCAGGAATCCATTTAATTTCTTCAGCTTGCAGTTGTTTAGTCAATAGTCGTGCCAGTACAAAGAGGTAGTCAGAGAGTCGGTTTAAGTATTTTAAAACTTCCTCGTCAAAAGCTTCCTGATTGTATAAAGCTGTACTTAAACGTTCTGCACGCCTGCAAACGCATCTGGCTATGTGACAGAATGACACACTTTGATGTCCGCCTGGAAGTACAAAATGGGTCATTTCAGGAAGCTCTTCGTTCATTCTATCCATTTCAGTCTCCAGTAAATGAATATCATCTTCAGAAATTCGCGGAATATTTAAGCGAGATTTGCCATTTTTTAGCGTCGCTTTTTCTGGATCGGTTGCGAGGATAGAGCCAATAGTGAAAAGTTTATGCTGAATTTCAAGTAAAACTTCTGCAGTAATGTTATCTATTTTTTGATCTCTAATAAGGCCGATATGGGCGTTAAGTTCGTCTACGGTGCCGTAACTTTCTATACGTATATGATGTTTGGGAACGCGGGTGCCACCAAATAATGCGGTAGTGCCTTTGTCTCCTGTTTTTGTATAAATTTTCATTCAGTAATTTTTTCAGAAGAACGTTGAGAAAAGCGAAGTTACAAAGTTAAATAACCATTTATTTGGTTTCTTTCTCTTTTTCTTCTTCTTTTTTGCGCGCCTGATATCTTCTGCGAAAATCCAGGTTTTTGCTTTTTCTTTTTTTTCGCTGTTTGGCGCCCATTGAAAATACTAGCAATCCAACTGCAATAATGATAAGATAAATATAGGTTTCCTGATCTAGATCGAACACAAGCTTAAGATTCTAAGTTATGCTTACAAAGTTAATGTTTTTATAGAAAGCTAATAGCCTTAAGCTTTTAGGAGTTGTTTTTTGAAAGTAAGAAGTTTCGATAGATATTATAGAATTAGCTTGGAATGATTTATATTATAAGATTTACTCACTACTCACTACTCACTACTTCTTTCCTGGTATCACTTTCAATAATTCCATCTCGTAAACGTATAACTCTGTGGGCATGTTCAGCAATATCTTCTTCGTGAGTTACCAAAATTACGGTGTTTCCTGCAGCATGAATTTCATCAAAAAGATTCATGATTTCTACTGAAGTTTTAGAATCCAGGTTTCCTGTTGGCTCATCGGCAAGAATAATCGAAGGTTTATTGACCAAAGCCCGTCCAACCGCTACACGTTGTCGTTGTCCTCCTGAAAGCTGATTGGGTTTATGATCCATACGATCACCAAGCCCAACATTCCTTAAAACTTCTTCAGCTCTTTTTTTACGATCGGCTTTAGAGGCACCGGCGTAAATCATGGGGAGTGCTACATTATCTAAAGCAGTTGTTCGTGGCAGCAGGTTAAATGTTTGGAAAACAAAACCAATTTCTTTGTTACGCACTTCAGCAAGTTCGCTATCGGTCATTTTACTTACGTCCTTTCCGTTTAGAATATAAGAACCACCGGTTGGCGTATCCAGGCAGCCCAATAAATTCATTAAAGTGGATTTTCCTGATCCCGAAGGTCCCATAAAGGCCACATATTCACCTCGATTGATATCCAGATCGATACCTTTAAGCACTTTTACAATTTCCTGTCCTAAAGGGAAATTTCGAATAATATTTCTAATTTCGATAACCTTCTTGCTCATAGAAAACCAGTTTATTAAAGATATGACGCAGGGATTTAGTTTTTGTTACATTAAATAAATAAATTCTATATTTTAGTCGAAAATTTGATATCTCTCAATAATTGAAAACTTTATCCATTTTAGTTCCTGCATATAATGAGGAGAATACTATAATTGAAGTGTTAAATGAGCTTAAGTATCTTAAGCTGGATTATAATATTAATACAGAGATTTTAGTTATAGATGATTGCTCCACGGATAATACGGTGAAACTGGTTAAATCATTTATAGCAGACAACAGGAATGTAAATATAAACCTTCTCGAACAAGCTATGAATAAAGGTAAAGGAGCGGCTTTACATAAGGGAATAGCAAATTGTAAAGGAGATTTTATTATTGTACAGGATGCCGATTTGGAGTATGATCCAAATGAATTTAATATCTTACTGAAACCTGTAATGCAGGGAAAGGGAGATGTAGTTTATGGCTCTAGGTTTATGGGGGGCAATGCTCATCGTATATTGTTTTTCTGGCACACAATAGGAAATAAATTTCTTACCCTTTTAAGCAATGCTTTTACCAATCTGAATCTTACAGATATGGAAACGTGCTATAAATTATTTAGAGCAGATATTCTTAAGGGCTTGGAACTTAAAGAAGAACGATTTGGTTTTGAACCTGAAGTTACTGCTAAAATGAGTAGATGGCCAGATGTTCGAATATATGAGGTTGGGATATCTTATTATGGAAGAACATATAAAGAGGGAAAGAAAATAAATTGGAAAGATGGCTTTAGAGCTTTGTGGTGTGTGTTGAAATATAATACAATATCAAAGTAATGAATGCTAAAAAAGTAATTCCATTTTTTTTAGCTATTCTAACTCTATGTATTTTAATTTATAATTTTAGAGTAGCTGAAAAAGAAAAATATAGAACATATGGGGATGCCTTAGATTATGTCCATCTCGCAGTATCAGTTTTGAAAACTGGAAATTATGGGCATCTAGATTTAGAATATGGAGAATTATTAAAAGACTTTAAGTCAGGGGATATAAATGATAAAGATTATGCCTTTAAAACATATAGCACCTGGCGCCCACCATTTTGGCCGTATATTATAGCTTCTATATTTTTTCTTTTTGGATTTAAACTGACTTATCTTATAATATTTAAAATCTTATTGCATGTTTTGGGTTGTTTTTTGTTTTTTAGAACTCTCAAAAATCTTTGTTTTGACTATTGGCCAATTGTAATATCAGTGTTTTTATATGCGGTAAGCCCAAGCTGGCAAATCTATAGTCGTGTTTTTCTTTCTGAACCTATAACATTATTTCTTTTTACAGTTTTTCTTTTTTTTATTACTAAAAAAGAAAATTTAAAATCAAATCAAATAATATTATCGCTTGCCTTAATAGGAGGTTTAATCACTATTTGCCATCCTTATTATCTGTTTTTTCCCTTTTTAATATTTCTTTTTCTTTTCGCTTTTAAACAAATACCATTTAAGCATTTTTTTATGGGAGGACTAATTGTGTTAATAATCCCTTTTGCTTGGGTAGTAAGAAACACAATTATTTTAGAAACAGACTCACTACTACTAACAACTTCTACGGGAGCAGTAATGGCCAAGGGGTGGAATAAAGATGTCTTAAAAGAACATAATAATGTGAATGGAGATTTAGCTGATGAAACTTTGGTTCTACTTCATTACGAAAAACAAGAAAATTATGAAAACAATGAGGTTGGAAAAATGCAGTTATATAAAGATGCTACGATAAACTTTATTAAAACTCATAAGGAATTAATTTTACCAATAGTTTTTAAAAAATTGAAAAGCGCGTTCAATCCTTTAGCTGAACATAGCAAAGCTGGTGTATTAGAAAAAGGGAGGGTTGTTTATCATGTTTTAGGTTTTTTAGCCATGATTTTCGTTCTCTTTTTAAGAAACAAAATCTCAAAGAGTTTGTCATTGGCTTTGATTTTTTCCACTATTGGTATTACTATAATTACGTATTCAGGTTTTAGATTTAGAGTGCCACAATCTGCATTAGAATTATTTTTTTTAGCCTTTGTAATTCAATTTATTTACATAAAGTTATTTCGTAAAAGCAATAGCGTTACAATCTAATTTTAAAATCTTGTTTTGCCTGTTCAGAGCGGAAGAAAACCAGGCCTAGATGAAAAGTGTCGATGGTAACCTGAACTTTTGGATGTTGCTGAATTTCTTCCCATGCCTCTTCCATTTCTTCGGAAAGGTGAATATCGTCAAAAATAAAAACTGAATCATTATGCGCTGTGGGTAGAAGCATTTCGAAATATTGAAGCGTAGCGTCTTTTTGATGATTTCCGTCAAAATATATAAAATCGAATTTTGCCGAATTAGGGAAATCAGATAAATAGAGCTGAAATTCGCCAATCTTAAGATCAATATTTTTAAAACCGAATTTATCGAATTGCTGCCGGGCGATCTTTGCAGTTTGCGTGCAGCCTTCAATCGTTATCAATCTTGTTTTTTCTGCGGAAGCAATAGCGGCAGAGGCGATTCCCAGGCTGGTTCCAAGTTCCAAACAGTTCTTCAACTGAAGATATTGAGTAATCCTGAATAAGAATTTTGCTTTTTTTGAAGTGATTCCGGCTACTTTAGCGATTTCAGAAACCTTTCTTTTACTGTTTTTAAAAATACGACTACCGGCACCAAAATCGGTTACCTCAATTTCAGTTTGGTTATTTAAAAGCGATGCTTTATAACTCCTGATTTTAGCATATTCCGTATATTTTTTTTTGTCGTAAAAACAATTGGTCACTAAATCGTACACGAAAGGAGAATGCAATCCGTGTTGATTTTGCGACGAAAACAAGAATTTTATGTAAGCTTTTAGTTGGTGCAATGTTTAGTTAGTAGTTTACGGTTTCAATGATCAATAAGCAATGATCATTAATCAATTTTGATTTTTAGCGAACATCAACTCATTTTCAAATTAATTCAAAATACATCATTCAACATATTCCTATTATCTAGCTTTCCATTTTTTCCATAAGTTCGAACCAGCGCTCGGTTTTAGTTTCGATTTGTTGTTCGATATCTTTAAGTTCTAATGAAGTTTTATCGATTTCTTCTCCGCTCATTTCTTCAAGAAACTTTTGCTGAACTTGCTCTTTTTTATTTTCGAGTTTAGCGATTTCCTTTTCTAATTTTTGATATTCTTTTTGCTCGTTGTAACTCAGTTTTGTTCCTGTGCTGTTGTCCTTCCAGTCACTTTTAGTTGTTTTTTCTGCTGAAGACTCCTTTTTTTCTTCTGCTACAGCTGTATTGCCTTCATAAGCACGGTAATCTGAATAATTTCCGGGGAAATCTTCAATTTGTTGATTTCCGGGAAAAACAAATAAGTGGTCTACGATTTTATCCATAAAATAACGATCGTGAGATACCACAAGTAGGCATCCTGGGTAATCCAAAAGAAAACTCTCCAAAACGTTTAAAGTGACGATATCCAAATCGTTGGTAGGTTCATCTAAAATCAAAAAGTTAGGATTCTGAATTAAAACGGTACATAAGTACAGTCGTTTTTTCTCGCCCCCACTAAGTTTTTCTACAAAATCGTATTGTTTTTTACGGTCGAAAAGAAAACGCTCTAGTAATTGTTGCGCAGAAATTTGCTTGCCTTTTTTAAGGGGGATATAATCTCCAAATTCACGAATTACATCGATTACTTTTTGGCCTGGCTTCACCTCAATTCCATTTTGCGTGTAATAACCGAATTTAATGGTTTCTCCTACCACAACCTTGCCGGTATCAGGTTTTAGTTTCCCTGTAAGAATGTTTAGAAATGTCGATTTTCCGGTTCCGTTCTTGCCAATAATCCCGGCGCGTTCTCCTTTCTGAAAATTATAGTCGAAATTTTCGAAAAGCGTCTTATTCTCAAAACTTTTAGAAATATTATGGAGCTCAACCATTTTACTACCCAGGCGTTCCATATTAATTTCGAGCTGTACCTCGTGATCTTTACGTCGTTTAGAAGCTCTTGCTTTTATTTCATGAAAATCGTCGATTCTTGATTTGGATTTCGTGGTACGTGCCTTTGGCTGGCGACGCATCCAGTCCAATTCCTTCTTAAAAAGCTGTTTTGCCTTTTCGGTATTGGTGTTTTCCAGTTCGATTCTGGATTCTTTTTTATCTAAATAATAGGAGTAATTCCCTTTGTAGGTATAAAGCTGACCTTCATCTAGTTCTACGATTTCGTTACAAACACGCTCCAGGAAATAGCGGTCGTGCGTAACCATGAAAATAGTGAAATTTTCTTTTCTGAAAAACTCTTCCAGCCATTCGATCATATCCAGATCTAGATGGTTGGTAGGCTCGTCCATGATAATAAAATCAGGTTTTTGTAAAAGCATGGTTGCTAAGGCCAGTCGCTTTTTTTGCCCTCCGGAAAGGTTTTTTACTTCTTTTTGTAAGTCTTCCAGTTTTAGCTGAAATAAGATTTGTTTATACTGTGTTTCAAAATCCCAGGCCTGTGCCACTTCCATTTCCTCAAATGCTTTTTGATAAGCTTCAGTATCTGATGGGTTTTCCAACGCGGCTTCGTAGCGTTTTATAATTTCAAGTGTTTCATTTTCCGAAGAAAAGATGGTTTGCTCTACCGTTAAATTAGGGTTTAGGTCTGGTTCCTGCGGTAAAAACGCAGTCTTGATGTTTTTACGATACACCACGTTTCCCTTATCTGGCGTGTCAAATCCGGCCAGAATATTTAATAAGGAAGTTTTTCCGGTACCATTTTTGGCAACAAAGCCAACTTTTTGACCTTCGTTAATTCCGAAGGAGATATTAGTAAATAAAACGCGTTCGCCGTATGACTTGGCAATATTTTCAACAGAAAGGTAATTCACAATTGATCAGTTTATCCGCAAATAAAGTTAAATTATCGAGATTGATGTTAATTATTTTATTATTAATCAGCAAGAATTATATTTGTTAAAAATTTGCAAAATACCCTATGCCGAGATATTTAGTATTCTTAGTGCTTTCGCTTTTATTATTGTCGACCTCATGTATTTCTACAAAAAAATTATCGTATTTACAGGAAGAGAAAGCCAGTATTGATAGTATTGTTGAAGTTCATCGTTTAAATAAACCCTATCGTCTACAGGTTGGGGATCTTCTTAGTATACGCGTAAAAGCACTAGATCAGGATATTGTAGGGATGTTTAATCCTATAGATGAAGGGAATGTTAATGCTACTGGAGAAGAAAGAATGTACTATGATGGTTTCTCTGTAGACGAACATGGGAATATTAGGGTACCTACTTTAGGCGAAGTAAATGTAATGGGGTATACGGTTGAAGAGATTAGGGAGCAAATAGAAAAGCGACTTTTATCTGAATATTTTAAGCAGGAAGCGAATATTTTTGTTACCGTTAAATTGGCCGGGATACGCTATACCACTATAGGAGAGATTGGTGCCGGTAGTAATGTTTTGTACAAAGAGCGTGTTACCATTATGGAGGCTATTGCAAATGCAGGAGGAATAAATGATGTCGGGAACCGGGAAGATGTTAAGATTTTACGGCAATATCCGCATGGTGAAGAGGTACATCATATCGATCTTACAAATTTAGATGCCGTAAAAAGTGAGTATTATTATATTCAACCTAATGATTTGATTATTGTAGATCCATTACCACAAAAATCTTTAGGTGCCGGAACTACAGGAATAGAAAGTTTTAGAACCATAGGGACTGTAATTTCGTTAATATCAACATCCATATTACTGTTTACAAGATTTTAGATGGCGCATGAAGATGATCACATATCAGACGTAGGTTCCACTTTCGATTTTAAGGGCTTTGTTCTTAAAGTTATAAGTTACTGGAAGCTTATATTATTCTCTATTACGGTAAGTTTAGCGGTAGCCTACTACAATAATGTACGTAAATTGCCGGTTTATCGCTTAGAGAATTTAATTTCTATTAAAGACGATCAAAATCCGTTTTTTACCAGTAATACCAGTTTGACTTTTAACTGGGGAGGAACCTCTGATAAAGTAAATACGGCTATAACAATTTTAGGATCCAGAACGCATAATGAAGAAGTGGTAGAACGTTTAGGATTTTATATAGATTACAAAGAGGACGGTGAGTATCAAAGAGTAGATGCTTACGGAAGTACCCCTTTTGATGTTATTGCAGATACAAGTAAGTTTCAGGCAATAGGTGTAAACTATACCATTCAGGTTGTAGATGAAGAGCATTTTAATATTTCGGCTTCCATTCCAAATAATTTCACGGCTCAGTCTTATGGATCAAAGGAAAAAGAAGGCAGAAGTATTTCAGAATTTGAATTTAATAAGCAATTTCAGTTTGGCGAAAAAATTAATACCCCATTTCTGAATGCGATTATATGGCGTAATGACAATTCACTACAGCAGGGTAAAAAATTTTATATCAGTTTCTTAAATTTTGACTCTGCAGTTTCCAGATATAAGAATGTTTCTGTAAAACCAGAATCTAATGGAGCTTCCGTATTACAATTGGCTCAAACGGGTAATAATAAGGCAAGAATAGTTGATTATCTAAATGGTTCTGTAAAAGTGCTTAGCGATAATATGCTTGCCCGAAAGAACCTTTTTGCAACTAAAACTATAGCTTTTATCGATAGTAGTTTAAATGTAAAGTCCAGAGAATTAAGGTTGGTAGAAAATGAGTTGAATTCTTATAAAAACGATAATGAGATTTTAGATATTTCGGCTGAAAGTCGACAATTATCTTCGAAATTACTGGAATTAGACTCAAAAAAAGAAGAAATCGGACGACAGTTGTCGTATTACAGAACGCTGAAGACGTATTTGGAAACCCGGACTGATTATTCTAATATCCCGGCACCATCTGTAGCTGGTATAAGTGAAGGAAGCATTTCATCGGCCGTTGCCAGATTGATTACACTGGCTGAAGAACGTAGTAATTACCAGTATAGCTTAAAAGAAGGTGCCCCTATTTTTGCTGATATCGATCGTCAGATAAACAGTGTGAAGTCAGTGTTACTCGAAAATATAAATAGTTCACGTGGTCTTTTAGAACAAGAGATTATGGATGTAAATGGGCGTATTGTGAATGCAGAAAAGCAAATACGGGAATTGCCAAAAGAGGAACAGGATTTACTCAAAATTCAACGTAAATATAATATTAGCGAAAGCACCTATAATCTTTTTTTAGAAAAACGAAATGAAGCCGGACTGATAAAAGCAGCCAATGTAAGTGATGTTCTTATTATTGATAAAGCAAAAGATATTGGAGGAGGAAAGATAGGACCCAATACACAGCTAAATTATGTAATGGCCGTAATGGTAGGAGGTGTTATTCCTTTAACTTTTGTATTTTTATTAGTTTTCTTAAACACCAATATTCATAATGCGCAAGAGGTAGAACGATTATCTCCCATCCCTATTTTAGGTATGATTGGTAAAAGTAAAATGGATAGTAACCTAGCGGTTTTTGAAAGTCCGAAGTCATCCATTTCCGAAGGTTTTAGAGGCCTGCGTTCCAGTTTACAGTTTATGTATAAAAAGCAGGGTGTAGAAGGTGCAAAAACATTACTGATTACTTCTTCAGTATCAGGGGAAGGGAAAACATTTTGCGCGATGAATATGGCAACGGTATTTGCGATGAGTGAGCGGAAAACAATTCTGGTTGGGCTGGATTTACGGAAACCGAAAATCTTTGATGATTTTGGATTAAACAATGATTTTGGTGTAAGTAATTATTTAATTCAGGATGCTACTTCTAAAGAAATTATTCAGCAAAGTAAAATTCCGCATTTAGATGTTATTACTGCAGGACCTGTACCGCCTAATCCATCCGAATTATTAATGAATGACCAGATGGAAGTACTGATAAAGGAACTTCGAGAAACCTATGATTATATTATTTTAGATACGCCGCCTATAGGTTTAGTAGCCGATGCCCTAAATTTAGTGAAGTATACAGATGCTACCATCTATATGGTTAGACAGGATTATACGAAACGGGGAATGCTTGAATCGATTAACCAAAAATACGCCAAAGGAGAGATAAAAAATATCAGTTTTGTATTGAACCATTTTGTGCATAGGGCAAAGTATGGCTATGGTTATGGCTACGGTTATGGTTACGGCTATGGTTATGGTTACGGCTATAATCGTTATAATAATGGTTATGGAGAAGCCGCTTCAACAGTATCACAGCTAAAAAAATCCTGGAGGAAATTGATGCGGAAGTTTGAGTAAAATAAGCTATTAGTGGATATCTAATATTATGAAAGCGAGAACAAGAGAAGAAATAAACCAGACCGAAAGAGATTACTGGAACGAGGGCAAATTAGATCGTACTAAAATAAAAAAGCTTAGAAGGCATGCTTTTTTTTATTCTTATAAGCGAGAGAAAAAGATCATCAATAAATTACTTTTAGACTTTGATAATAAGGATGTCTTGGAAATTGGTTCTTATACCTGGGCGGCCTGGTTTGATAAATCTACCAAACCTAAAAGTTTAACTTGTATAAATATTTCTGAACAAGAATTAGAAAATGGCAAAAAGCATGCGATTTCGAGAGATTTTCCGGTAAACCATTATTTGATGGATGCCAATGATTTAACTTTTGAAGATGAATCTTTTGATATTGTTTTTGGGGGCGCAATACTTCATCATTTAGATATAGAAAAGTCAATCACCCATATTCACAGAGTATTAAAGCCTGGTGGGAAAATCATTTTTTTAGAACCTTTAAATATGAATTCTTTATACAAGATTTACAGGAAGTTGAATCCGCAAGAAAGGACGCCAGATGAACATGCTTTAGTATCGAAAGACTTTAAAATCGTAAAAGAGAAATTTACATTTAATCATTACTTTTTCGATTTCTTTAGCGTTATTTTTGGAGTTATTTCTTTAAAAGTTTATGGAGATAAAAATTATGATAATTGGATCAATAAATTAGCGTCTAACCTAGATATCTTTGTTTCTAAAATCCCATTATTATATCCTTTATTCGCCAGAGTAATTATATATGGAAATAAAAAATAATCTTTATAAAATTTAGATCTTTTTAACGTGAATAAGGGAATCTCCATTCAAGATACAAACAAGACTTTTTAATAAACCAAACAATAAACAGACTGTAAAGCCTCTAAAGAAATTCATGAATCATACAGAAGACAACTGGTTATATGAAATTAGTCCTAAACGGAAACTAATCGACCTGAATTTTAAAGAAATTTGGCGCTACAGGGATTTATTAGTTTTGTTTGTTAAGCGAGATATCACAACAGTTTATAAGCAAACGATCTTAGGTCCGCTTTGGTTCTTTATTCAACCTTTGTTTACCTCGGTAATTTATACACTGGTTTTTAATAATATTGCAAATATACCAACCGGTGAAGTCCCTAGTTTTTTATTTAATTTAACCGGAATAACTGCATGGAATTATTTTAACGAATGTTTCTCCAGTACTTCAAATACCTTTAATCAAAACGCCGCTTTATTTGGGAAGGTCTATTTTCCCAGGGTGATCATGCCCATGAGTAAAGTCATTGCAGGCTTGGTGAAATTTGGAATTCAGTTATTGATTTTAATCATTTTTTACGCTTATTTTCTGTGGCAAGGATTTAGTATATCCCCAAATACAAATATTTTATTATTTCCTGTATATGTGTTGTTAATGGCATTGATGGGCTTAGGTTTTGGAATGATCATTTCAGCAATGACCACAAAATATCGAGATTTAACAGTACTTATTGGTTTTGCGACTTCGTTGTTGGTTTATGTTTCTGCTGTACCCTACCCTGTAAGTCAGGTAGAAGAGAAGATGCCCAAATTGGCCTGGTTGGTAAAGATGAATCCGTTAACCCAAATTATTGAAGGCTTTCGATATATGATTTTAGATGAAGGCGTGTATACTAGCTTAGGACTTTTATATACTATCGCGGTGAGTATATTTATTTTTATACTGGGCTTGCTTATTTTTAATAAAACGGAAAAGAATTTTATAGATACGGTATAATGAGCGTGATATTAAAAGCTGAAAATATTTCGAAACAATACCGTTTAGGAACGGTTGGTACAGGTACGTTGAGTCACGACCTCAACAGATGGTGGCATCAAATACGGGGAAAAGAAGATCCGTATTTAAAAGTAGGTGCCGTGAACGATCGGTCAGCAAAAGCCAGCGAAGATTATGTTTGGGCGTTACGTGATATTAATTTTGAAGTAAAACCGGGGGAGGTTTTAGGTATTATTGGCAAAAATGGCGCCGGAAAATCTACTTTATTAAAGTTGTTGTCCAGAATAACCGCTCCAACCACGGGAAGTATAAAAACCAGAGGACGTATCGCTTCTTTATTGGAAGTGGGAACGGGTTTTCATCCGGAATTAACCGGAAGAGAAAATATATTCTTGAATGGTGCAATTTTAGGCATGACTAAAACCGAAATTAGATCTAAAATCGATGAAATTATAGCGTTTTCCGGTTGCGAAATGTATATCGATACGCCGGTAAAAAGATATAGTAGCGGGATGCGTGTGCGTTTGGGGTTTGCAGTCGCTGCACATTTAGAACCCGAAATTTTGGTTGTTGATGAGGTTTTAGCCGTTGGAGATGCCGAGTTTCAAAAAAAAGCGATTGGCAAAATGCAGGATCTCTCTACCGGTGAAGGAAGAACGGTGTTGTTTGTGAGTCATAATATGGGATCTATTAAACAGCTTTGTACTAAGTCCTTAGTTTTAGAAAATGGTTTTGCAAATTTTATTGGAGATGTAAATGAAGGTATAAATATTTATTTAGGGAAGAAAAATAAAAAAAAGGAAAAAAAGTTAGCTGATAGAAATGATAGAAAAGGAAAAAAATCTTTTAAGTTTACTCAAATTAGTTGTGTAGATAATAAAAAGCAACTGGTAAAGTCTTTACTTTCAGGAGAACAATATGTGTTTAATATAAATTATCAAAATAAAACTAAACTTTATGCTGTGGCTATTCGTCTGTTATTTGTTGATAATAAAGGAGTGGTAAGGTTTTTATGTAATAATAAATTTTCTTCTTCGGAAGTAACATTCGATCGAAAAGAATCAGGAGTAATAAAATGTGTTATTCCAAAATTTCCTTTACCAAATGGTAATTATTCTATCCATTTAACATGTTTTTCTTCTGAAGGTATTGAAGATGATATTGAAAATGTCTTTAATTTTGAAGTAATAGGAGGAGATTTTTTCAATACGGGTAAAGAGCAGGTTAGTAAAGATGGAGTATTAGTAAATAACGATTTTTTATTTGATTAACAATGTTTTTAAATAAAATTAAAAAACCTGAACCACATAATATAGCTTTCATATTTGGTTGTGCGAGAGGTGGAACCACATGGCTATGGTCTTTGTTAGAATCTCACGAACAAGTTAAGCCCTTCTTATTGCAAAAAAAATCAAATACTAATAATGTATATGAGACAAGCGAATCTGGGATATATTTTCGGAAACCAAAGCAAGCAGCTAAAGAAATTAAAAAATTTGCTAGGCGTTTTCCTAATAATCTGATAATAGAAAAAACACCTTTTCATACCTTAATCCACAAAAAAATTATTACAGATTTTCCTAAATCTTCTAATATAATTATTCTTAGACATCCGATTGCCATTGTAAATTCTATATTGATGTCAGAAATGAGAGTTTTTAAAAATTTTGATATTGATTCATCTATTAGTTTAGTAAAAGAATATTATAAAAATTTAATTGAATTATGTGATAATAAAAACACAGCCCATATTGTTCGATATGAAGATTTATTGTCCAACACTGAAAAAAATCTTAATAGTCTTTTTATAAAGTTTAATCTAGATTTATCAACAACAAATAAAATTATTGATGAAAATTTTAAAAAATCTAAAATTGGAATTAGTGGTGTTTTTAGGAAGGGAGAGGCAAAATCTTATCTAAACGAATTAGAAAATGATAGGATTATTTATCTTGAAAACAATTTAAATGAAGAAATTTTATTTTTTAATTCTTGGAATTAATATATGTCTGTTTTAAATATTTTAGTAGCAACAAGTCACTTAAATAGGTTAGGAGGGTCTGTAACATTTACTTATGCGTTAATTGAAGAACTAAAAGGAAGATCAAATATCGAAGTTGAGTATTTCACTTTTGAAAAAGGAATTGTATCTAATAAAATAGAAAATGAATTAGGCGTTAATTTTTTATCGAGAAATAAATATGATTTAATTTTAGCCAATCATAATACTATTGTAGAAAAATTATATGGACTTGGTTTTATAATTCAAACTTGTCACGGAATATTTCCGAGTTTAGAGCAACCTTCATTTTTAAGTGATGCTTATGTTGCAATTTCCCAAGAGGTTTTGGATCATATAGGTAAAATAGGTAAACCGGTGAAATTAATTTATAACGGCATAAATTTAAATAGGTTTCGAGAATTTAAACCTGTTTCGAAAAAGTTGAAAACTATTCTTAGCCTATGTCAATCGGATAAAGCAAATCTATTCATTAAAGAAGTATGTGAAGATCATGGCTTCAGATTTTTAGGATATAATAAAAATGAAAATCCCATCTGGGAAATTGAAAATATGATTAATGATTCAGATTTGGTGATTGGATTAGGACGTAGTGCTTATGAAGCAATGGCTTGTGGTCGACCAGTGATTATTTATGATAATAGGTCTTACTTTCCAGAGTTTGGAGATGGTTATGTATTAGAAAATTTGGGTTTAAGCTTAATAAATAATTGTTCAGGTAGATATTTTAAAAAAAAAATATCTAAAAAGGAATTGTATCTTGAGTTTAATAAGTATAATCCTAGTGATGGATACTTATTAAGGGAGTTTGCAGAGAAAGAATTAGATGTTTCTAAGAATGTTAGTAAATATTTAAATTTTTGGGAAGAAATTCTATTAACCGATAAGGAAAATAAAAAATATAGATTGAAATATTTAATAAAAAGAGTTTTAGGTGCAAGAATATCTTATAACATTTATAAGTTAAGGAATCTAGCACAAGTCAGACTGAAAAAATTTTAAAAGGTTAAAACTGCTTAATAAATAAGATGCTTGTCTCTATTATTATACCTGTCCATAAACTAACAAATTATTTACACGAATGTGTTCTAAGTGCCATTAATCAATCCTATCAATTTTTAGAAATTTTAATAGCTTGTAATGGTGAATTAAGCATACAGGAATGTAGAAATTTTTTAGGTATTAGAGATAAGAGAATTTATTATTTGAAAACAAAGCTAGGGCGTCATAATGCTAGAAATGAAGCATTAATAAAAAGTAGAGGAGATTTTATTCAGTTTTTAGATTATGACGATTATCTTTATCCTAATAAACTAGAACATCAAATTGAAATAGCAAAAAAATATAACCTAAGCCTGGTAATATCAAAGTGGAAGAAATTTAATAAAGATATAAGGGAATTTTATAGCTTTCCATATAAAATATTTTTTGATAATAAAGTTATTGATGGTGACGAGCTAATTAGGCGATTGGCAATCGAAGGAGGATATTTGTCAACTTCATCTTGGTTAGTTTCAAAACAATTGTTGAAAAATAAAAAGTGGATCGATTCGCCCAATGATGATGCCGTGTTTTTTTTTAGTTTTTTGGAGAAGAGAATATCTCTTTATATGGATAATAATTTATTATCTGCTTACAGAATTCATACATTTAATACAAGCTCGATTAAAACTAAAAAGGATTTGTTGCTGTTACTCAAAAGTTGGAATTTGATAGAATTCTATTTAAAGGATATGTCCTCAAATTATTTAAATTTATTTCTTTTTAAAGCATATTTAAACTTACTTCTATATTCAAGAGAAATAACCTATTTTAAATTTCCATTAATTTTTAAAAGATTGATTGTAAAGTGGATTTTATGTGAAAACAAGTTAGATTTAATGAAGTATGGAGTATCAAAAATCTAATAATAAAATTCTATTTATAGGTCCCTTTAATGATGTAGGGGGTAGGGAACTAGAAGTAAGTTTTATAGCTAATTGTTATCGTGAATATTTTGATATCAGAATTTTGTCTACGGGGATATTAACACAAAAATCTTCGGTATATAAATTTATTTCAGCAAACAAAATAGATTCAATTAATAACCTTCTTTATAAAGAACGGTTTTTTTTAAAGTTAGGTACTTATATATCCTATTTAAAAAATTTCGGAAAAAAGGATAAATTAAATTACATATCTTCTAAGTTTAATAAAAAAATATTAAACTTAGAATATCATAAAAAAAATGTAATTCAAAAAGAAATTGATAAAGCAGATATAATTTTTATCTGTGCACAGTTATCCTCAGAATTTTTATCTTATATAGTTAAAGAAGCAAGTAGATTAAATAAAAAAATTATTTTTCGCGCCACAGGCAAAATTGATATTTTACAAGCAAGTAAAAACGCGGAATTATTAAGATTGATTAATGTTTTTGTTTTTCATTCGGAATCGAATTCTTTTCCGATACGTGAAGTGATTGATGAGCCTATCATTCATATAATTGACCAATGTGCTATTCAAGAAAAATCTTTACTTGAAATACCTATTTCATACACAGTTTTAAAACCAATAAATTTTTTATGCATATCAAGGCTTTCAAAAGAAAAAAGGGTTGATTTAGTGATTAAAGCATTTTTAGAAATGCCTAATAAAGATTCTACCTTGTTTATCGCTGGTAGTGGGCCTAAATTAAACGAATTAAAAAAAATAGCTTCTAATAATTCTCGGGTTAGATTCTTAGGGCATATAGAAAATGATGAATTATTAGCGTATTTTAAAAAATGTAGCTTTGTAATTATTCCATATTCGAGTGAAGAAACTGGGCCATATACTGGAATAGAATCTATGGCGGCAGGGAGAGTTATAATATCTCCAAAAATAGGAGCAATGCCAGAGAGAATTACTGAAAATCAATTTTGGTTTAATAATGATAGTTTAAACAATGCAATTAATAAAGCTTTGTTTGCAACTAAAGATGAAATTTATGAAGCTGCGAATTATAATAGAGAGAGATATAAAGCTAGTTACAGAATGAAAATTGTAGAAAAGCAATACCTAGAGCTTTTAGACTGTTGTAATTAATTATTATGAGAGAAGGATACAATCCTAATAAAGATAGCGTTGTCTCTGATATAAGGTTTATGCATCAGATCATAATTCCGGTTTATATTCCCCATCTAAAAGAGTATTTCAAAGACGCCTTTACGATCTTTAAAAAGTGTCTTCAATCGATTTTTGAAACAGTAGATCTGGAACAGACCTATATTTCTATTGTAAATAACGGCAGTTGTAATGAGGTAGAAAAATACCTTTCAATTTTAAAAGAAGAGAATAAGATTCAGGAGCTTATCAATACCTCCAATATTGGTAAATTAAATGCGATATATAAAGGCTTAGTAGGTCATGATTTTGATTTAGTTACTATATCTGATGCTGATACTATGTTTTTGTCAGGTTGGCAGCATGAAACGATTAAGGTTTTCAATACGTTTCCAAAAGCGGGAATGGTGGGGATTGTTCCCCAATTTAATATGTATTCCAATTATTGTACAAATGTAATATTCGATAATTTCTTTAATAAAGAAATGCGGTTTGTAAAGGTGGCTGAACCTAAAGTGATGCAACAATTCTATCAAAGTATTGGTTGGAATATGAAAGAAGATCATTATTACTTGCAATATATTCTAGGGATAGAAAAGAACGATGTGAAAGCCTGTATTGGTTCAAGTCATTTTGTAGCAACATATAGAAAAGAAGTTTTAAGCGAAATAAAAAAATATATACCGGCAAAAATGGGAAGCAATAGTGAACGTTTATTAGATGTAGCTGCACAAAATAAGGGTTTATGGAAACTTACAACCTTTAAAAATTATGCCTACCATATGGGAAATGTTTATGAGGATTGGATGGATGAGGTGAAATTTCACCAAACCAAAAAGAAATTAGAGTATAATAAATTTCAATTAAATCAACCTTCAAAATTAGCTTTCCTGATAAAAAATAAGTTTTTTAAAAATGTTATGCGTATTAAATTTATTAATGATTTCTATTTCAAATTCAAGGGTTTACCTAAAGATGTTCTATCTCAGTATGGTAAAATTTATTATTGAATTCATCTTGACTTATCTTTTAGAAAAAAAAAAGGGTTGTAGATATTTGTGTTGCGAAACATAAACATACAACCCCGTGTACAAAGTACTAGACAAAGATATGATAGAATTAGAAATAGTTCCCTATTTACCGGTAACAAAAAGGGGTTTCAAACCCAGGGTACCTCTATATGAAATCATTAATGCAATTTTATATAAGCTAAAGACAGGGGTGCAATGGGAATATTTACCGGTCGAAAGTTTGTTCTGTAATGAAAAACTGCACTATAAAACTGTTTTTGGCCATTATCGAAAGTGGTGCCTTCAAGATGTTTGGAAATCCTGTTGGATACAAACCTTAAAAAATAACAAGTCAAATATTGACCTATCGAGCGGCGATCTGGATGGTAGCCATACCACGGCATTAAAAGGTGGCCAGCAGGTAGGTTACCAAGGCAGGAAAAAGCGAAAAACCACCAATGCACTATATTTAACGGACATGCAAGGGCTGCCGTTAGCCATGTCCGAACCGGTATCGGGAAACCACAATGATTTGTTTGACATAGAGGTCAGCTTTGAAGAAGTGTTGGGTACATTGGAGCAGGCCGAAATTAGTGTGGATGGACTTTTCATCAATGCAGATGCGGGTTTTGACAGTCAAAAATTAAGGGATAAATGTGAGAACAAGGGAATAATAGCCAATATTTGCCCGAACAGGCGTAATGGTAATGCAGATGCCGACCATTACTTTGATGAAAAATTATATAAAGAGCGCTATTCAGTTGAACGTACCAACGCTTGGATGGATGGTTTTCGTTCTCTTTTAAACCGTTTTGATACAACAATAACAAGCTGGAAGGGATTTAACTTTCTCGCATTTATAGTCATCGGACTAAAGAAATTTTATAAACTTAAAATGTCAAGATGAATTCATTAAGTAAATTATGATTTCCCATAAACATAAATGTATTTTTATTCATATACCAAAATGTGCAGGTATTAGTATTACTAAATTTTTATTAGAAGACGAATCTATAGCTTGGAATAAGCCAAATTACAAGGTTTTGTATGGTTGGTGTCCCAAGCGTAAAACATTTTTACAGCACGCTTCGGCTAAATTTTTGGTTGAAGAGGGGTTGATTACAGAAAACCAGTGGGCAGATTATTATAAGTTTACATTTGTTCGAAATCCTTGGGATCGTGTTATTTCTGATTATTTCTGGCTAAAAAATGATCAAGGAATAAAAGGAAGTTTAAAAAAATATCTAACTCAAAAAGGTGAATTTCAAGATACGTTAACTCAAAAAGGAACTTTAAAGTTTAGGGGGGATCATCTATATCCTCAAACTTCATTTTTTGATGTAAAGGGAGATTACCAATTAAATCATGTAGGACGCTTTGAATCAATAGACAGTGATTTTAAATTTGTATTGAACCAATTGCAAATTGAAGACGATTTTGCATTGCACCTCAATAAGCGCAATAAAAAAAGAAAACATTATTCTAGATTTTTTACGGAATCCAATAAAAAACGCGTAGAGGAAGTATTTAAACAAGATATAAAGTTACTTCATTACTCTTTTGAAGATGAAAGGAAAGGCGTATCAAAACTCTATAAATATTTTTAATGACATCAGAAATTACTGTTAGTGTTTTTATGCTCACCTTTAATCAGGAAGATTTGGTGACACAAGCCATTGAAGGTGTTTTAAAGCAAAAAACGAATTTTAAATTTCAATTGGTAATAGGAGATGATGCGAGTACAGACGATACTATAAAAATTTGCAAAGCATATCAGGAAAAATTTGGTGATGTAATTAAATTGATAACTCGTGATAAAAATATCGGATTGATTGCTAATTTTATTGAAACAGCTAAGTATTTAACCGGAAAATATGTAGCGATTTGCGATGGAGATGATTATTGGATCGACTATTCTAAATTGCAAAAGCAAGTAGATTTTTTAGATAGTAATGATGATTACTCAATTATATTTGGAAAATGCTATCGATTAGATTCTAAAGGAAAATTCAATACAAAAACAAACAATTTCGATAAAACTACTTTTGATTTTTCGGATTTGGTAATGACGAATTTTATACCCTCGGTAACCGTTTTATTTAGAAATTCAGCTAAGCTAAGAAGCTTACCTGGTTGGTTTTCAAATCTCCCTTATGGTGATTGGCCTGTATATCTCTACACACTTACTAAAAATAGTAAAATTTTTTTCTTAGATGAATACTTAGCGGTTTATAGAGTGGAAACTGGAGAATCTTTTAAATTAAGGAAAAAGCTAAGTAATATATTTAAAACCGACATTTACATTTTAGAGAATTTAAGTAGAGGTAAGGATTTTGAAAAATCTAATGACTATTTTAAAAAAGCCATAGTTAAAAAGAAAAAATCTTTAATCTTGGCTTATAATAGAGAAAGAAACTACATCAAAGGCTGCCAAGAATTTTTCAGATTATTATTTGTAAATGCAGAGGTTAAATTTTCAAAATTATATTTTTATTCTTTAATCAAGACCTTTAATGCTTAGCCTTGTTCTTACATATCGTGATCGCGAACTGGAAATCGTAAAACGCTGTTTGACTTCTTTAAAAGATCAGAGCGATCAAGATTTTAAAGTGTTTCTGGTAAATTACGGAAGTTCAAATACGTTTACATCACAGATAGAACAGCTGGTAAAATTATTTGATTTTGTAGATTATATTTATGTAACTACCTATGGACAACTTTGGAACAAAAGCAGGGCGATAAATATTGCTTTGAAAAAATGTGATTCTTCGCTTTTATGTGTAGCCGATATCGATTTATTATTTCATCCAGATTTTGTTGAAAAATCGAAAGTACTCCATAAAGAAAAAGTAATTACTTATTTTAAAACAGGATTTTTAGATCGAGAAGCTACCCAAAAAAAACTAACTTTTGAAAAAGCCCCGATTTCTTTTAGCAGTAATAAAGAAGTTACCGGTATTGCTTTATACCAAACCGAAGTATTGAAAGAAATAAACGGTTACGATGAGTTTTATCACGGTTGGGGAGCAGAAGATACCGATGTTCATTTACGTTTAAAAAATGCGGGATATTCGGTGCATTTTTATGATCAGGAAATTTTAGTAAAACATCAGTGGCACCCAAAACAGTACCGAAGCAAAAAAAGTAATTTTCCTTTTCACACCAATCTTGAAAAAATAAATCATCGGTATATGATTTTACAAGATCAGCATAAAATTACCAAAGCTAATTGCATATTTGAATGGGGTAAAATGCCTGGTATAACAAAATTGAAGGATTTACCTAAACCGATACACAAGTACGAAATTAGTTCTGAATGCTTTCAATTTGATGCTTTTATTATTGGTATCTTCCCTTGCCTAAAAGAAGCTTCTGAAATTAAAATTACAATCAATACTCATTCAAAATCAATAAAAAATCAGATTAAAAGATTAGCCGGGAAAAAACATATACAAACGTATTCTCTGCAATATCTTAATGATAAGCTTTTAGAGGCTATCATACAACATCATCGTTTAGCAGTTTATCGTTATAATATCGATTGGGAAAATGAAGAGATAATATTGAAAATAGTACCCGATGCCTAACAAAAAAAAAATACTGATGGTGGCGATGCCCAGTTTGCATTTTTTTAGATGGGTCGATCAGCTAAAAGATAGCGATTTTGACGTGTATTGGTTTGATATTACCGGAGCCGGAAATAATATAAAACGAATTAGCTGGGTACATCAAATCACCAATTGGAAAATGCGATGGGATTTTCCGGGGCGTATTTTTATAAAATCAAAATTCCCCGAATTATATCAAGTTATTTCAAGATGTAATGAACGTAATCTTTCTAAGGAATTTGAAAAAACAGTTACAGAGATTCAGCCGGATTTAGTACATAGTTTTGCACTTTATGTGTCTTGTACGCCAATTTTGTCGGTTATGGAAAACTATAAAAGTTTAAAATGGATCTATAGTTCCTGGGGTAGCGATTTATTTTATTTTCAAAATAATCCAGATTATTTAGCAGATATAAAAACAGTATTGGCGCGGGTAAACTTTCTTATCACCGATTGCAACCGAGATTTTACCATTGCTAAAAATTACGGGTTTAACGGAGAGTTTTTGGGCGTTTTTCCCGGTGGCGGTGGATTTGATTTAGAACAGTTAAATAGCTATAAAAAATCAAAAGAAGAAAGAAATATTATTTTGATTAAAGGTTATCAGGGGAGGTCAGGAAGAGCAATCCCGGTTTTAAAAGCTATTTTAAAATTGAAAGGAGAACTTCAATCGTATCAAATTGTCGTTTTTGGAGCCGATCCGGAGGTTTTTCAATGGGTAAACCAAACAGACTTAATAAATCGGGATAACTTTAAAATTGTTGGGAAGATAACTCATAATGAAGTTTTAAAGCTAATGGGTAAATCCAAAATCTATATTGGGAATAGTAATTCTGACGGAATGCCGAATACATTATTAGAAGCGATTTGTATGGATGTTTTTCCTATCCAGTCCAATCCGGGCGGAGTTACAGAGGAAATTATAGTTCATAGAGAAAATGGTTTGCTTATTTCCGATTGTGGGGATGTTGAAGAAATAGCAATTTTGATTTCTAAATCATTAGATTCAACTATTACAAAAAATAATACAGAGATTAAAGATGCATTATCTTATTGTAACATAAGGAAGCTATGTATCCAGAATTATATAAATGTAATGAATGATTAAAATTTTTAAAGCATCTAAAATGGCGTATACTCCTTTCGATAATTTTGAGGAAGGAGATTTTAATATTTTTAAACAGTATAATATAAAGTTTGTAGAAAATGTTCAAGATGCGGATATTATTGTAAGCGATACAATTAGACACTTAAAAAAATATTTTTTTCGTGGTTTATCTGGAATGAAATTTTTACTGTGGACTAATGAGCCTAGGTTTGATTTATCATTTACAGAGGTAACTAGACATTATGGATTTATAAAAGTCCATCATATGAATATTTACACAAAGGACGTTTTCCTGCAAAATTTATCATTTCATGCTAAAATGATGAACAGATCATTGAACTATTTAGGAAATGAATTTAGATTCAAAAGTAAAAAGACAGTTGCTTTAATGTCTTATTATAACGGTATAAATGCTCCGAAATTAATTTTCAATAGAAAGAATATTGATTTAATAGGTTTACGGTCAGAAATTGCGCTTGTCGGAGATAAACAGGGGGTTTTAGATGTCTATGGAAAAGGCTGGCCTAATAATATTGCTATTGAAGACTCACGAACAGGTGATTGGCCCACTAGAAAAAAAGAAATATTAAGCAACTATAATTTTAATCTCTGTTTTGAAAATACAGCTTACCCAAATTATATGACAGAAAAAATATGGAATAGTATTGAAAATTATTGTTTGCCTATATATTATTCTGAAAACACTAATGCTTACGAACTGTTTCCTAAGCAAAGTTTCATAGATTATGCTGATTTCAAGGATGCCGAAGAACTTTTTAGTTTTATAAATGCTCTTTCAAAAGATGAGTATAGGTTAAGACTCAACAAGTGTATCAAAGTCTATAATAGCATATTTGAAAGGGGACAAAAATATGCAAAAATCCTTAGACAAGAAGTTTTGGAAATGGTAGTTAAAAGGTTGAAATCAATCAAAGAAAATAAAAATGTCAAATAAAGTCCGACTTTTCTGGTGGAACGAGCGTAAGATCCAGAAAAAAGATAAAGAAAATTATGGCGATTTATTGGGTAAATATCTGGTAGAAATAATATCCGGAAAGCAGGTTGAATTTGCCTGGCCAAAAAAGCCTAGTTATAAAGATTTATTTTCACCAATTTACGTGACTGTTGGTAGTATTTTAGCGCATGTAAATAAAAAGTGTATTGTTTGGGGTAGTGGTATTATTAATAAAACACAACCTGTAAAAAAAGCTAAATTTTTAGCAGTGCGTGGACCTCAAACCAGAAAGTTTTTAATAGATAAAGGCTATAAGGTTCCGGCGATTTATGGAGATCCGGCTTTATTATTGCCTAATTATTATAATCCTTCCATCACTAAGAAATATAAGATTGGTCTTATTCCGCACTATAACGATTATGAGACAGCGAAGAAATTAATATCGGGTTTAGATGAAGTTTTTCTCATCGATTTTATGACCAATGATGTTGAAAAAACTACCCGAGAAATTTTAGCCTGTGAGCGTGTAGTATCTTCCTCGCTACATGGGATAATCGTGAGTCATGCTTATGGTATACCGGCTGTATGGCAAAAGTTTTCAGATAAAGTATTTGGAGATGATATTAAATATCAGGATTATATGGAATCGGTTCAACTTCCATTTTATCAACCTAAAATTAGACAAAAACCATATACGTTTTCAGAATTAGAAAGTTTATTTGAAACTTATCCAAACTTACCAGATTTTGAAGTACTGGAAGCCCTAAAAAAAGGCTTATTAGAATCCTGTCCATTTAGGTAATAAATCATCTATTTATCGCCACTTATCGACCAATGGCAGAGTAATTCTAGGTTTCATCGAAATAAATTTACACCCAAATTATAAATAGTATATTAGCATTTAATTAACAAGTTAATGAAGGCTATAGGTTTTATTCCATTAAGAAAAGGATCTAAAGGGATTCCGGGTAAAAATAAGCGAAAAATGTTGGGAAGGCCCTTATTTTGTTGGGTGCTTACCGAAGCTATTTTTTCAAAGCTTGATGAGGTAATTGTTTTTACTGATGATACTGAAATAATTGAATTTGTCGAAAATCAATTTAAGTGGTCTTCAAAAGTGAAAGCAGTTTTACGTCCCGATAATACGGCTACCGATACTGCTTCTACAGAAATTTCGATATTAAACTATTGTGAGACTGTTGATTATAATTTTGATGTATTCTGTTTATTGCAAGCTACCTCTCCATTTACTAAAGCTAAGCATATCAATGAAGGTCTCTCAAAAATTGAAGAAGGAGCCGATTCTTCTCTAAGTGTGGTAAAAACACATCGTTTTATTTGGAATACGGCTGGAGAATCTATCAATTATGATTATAAAAATAGACCAAGAAGACAAGATTTTGAAGGCTTATTAATAGAAAATGGAGCGGTGTATTGCACAAAAAAAGAGGCTTTGGTAAAAAGCCAAAATCGAATAAGTGGTACAATTGTTCCTTTTGAAATGCCTGAAATTTCTTATACTGAAATTGATAGTGAAGCCGATTGGAATATTGTTGAAAATCTTTTGGCAACCAATTTACAACAGCAAAAAAAGAATGCCAAAATTACTCATTTGGTATTAGATGTAGATGGGGTTTTTACCGATGGAAAAGTATTATTTTCTGAAAACGGAGAACTGGCTAAATCTTTTGATATGCGCGATGGGATGGGATTAGAAATTCTACGGCAATTTGGTGTAAAAGTTATGGTAATGACTTCAGAAAATTCTGCCTTGGTTGCTGCCAGAATGAAAAAACTCAAAATCGATACAGTCTTTTTAGGAGCAAAAGATAAATTCGGATTGCTTCAAGATTATTGCTTGAAAAATGATGTAGAGACGAATAGTTTGGCCTATGTAGGAGATGATGTAAACGACATGGCTAATATGTGCCGTGTAGGTTGGAGTTTTGCTCCCGCAAATGCTATGGATGAAATTAAACGAATTGCCGACATGAATTTGGCAAAAAAATCAGGAGAAGGAGCTATTCGCGAAGCAGCTCAATTCATAAAAAAATACAATACTAGATTTTGAACCTATATAAAGAACCTTACGTAATTGCCGAAATTGGTTGTAACCATAAAGGCGATATAAATATTGCAAAAGAGCTTATTAAAGTAGCCAAGATATTTTGCAAAGTAGATGCCGTAAAATTTCAAAAACGGAATAATAAAGAATTATTAACTGAAAGTCAGTATAACGCACCACATCCTAATCCGGTAAATGCGTACGGCGATACGTATGGTGAACATCGTGAGTTTTTAGAATTTACGGTAGAGCAACATCAGGAACTGAAAGAATTTTGTGAAGAAATGGAAATCACGTACTCCACTTCAGTATGGGATCTAACTTCAGCAAAAGAAATTGAAAGTTTACAGCCAAAGTTTATAAAAATTCCTTCGGCTTGTAATAATCATTTTGAGATGCTTGCTTGGTTATGCGAAAATTATGTGGGCGAAATTCATATTTCTACAGGAATGACCACTAAAGACGAAATAGGAGTTTTAGTTGATTTTTTTACTGATAAGGGTAGGAATAAAGATTTAGTGATTTACAATTGTACTTCTGGTTATCCAGTTCCTTTTGAAGATGTTTGTTTATTAGAAATCACCAGAATGAAACAACTTTATGAAGATAGAGTAAAGCATATTGGATTTTCTGGGCATCACTTGGGGATTGCAGTAGATGTGGCAGCTTTCACTTTAGGAGCTAACGTGGTAGAACGTCATTATACATTAGACCGAACCTGGAAAGGAACAGATCATGCCGCTTCGTTAGAACCTTCGGGAATGAGAAAGCTAAAACGAGATTTAAGTGCGGTTTATAAATCCTTAACACTCAAAGAGAAAGATATTTTAGATATTGAAGAAGTACAACGAGAAAAATTGAAATTCAGAAAAGATTAATGGCTAAAAAGGTTTTTGTTTTTCTTCCTGATGGTGTAGGGCTCCGGAATTTCGCTTATACCAATTTTAACACCCTTGGCCAAGAACTAGGTATGGACGTGGTATATTGGAATAATAGTGTTTTTCCTTTACAAGAACAATTGGGGCTGGAAGAGGTTAAAATCGAACCAAAAAATGTGCATAAGTTTACGCCTATCTATTCCAGAGCACGGAAACGAATAGAACTTAATTTATGGCATAAGGAATTCGATGATTCGGTGTATCAGACCTATAAATTCCCTTTTGAATACAGCAATTTTAAGAAAGCTACACGTAGTTTTTTAACTCGATTTTTAATTGCAAAACATAATTCTGAAAAAGGATTAATTGCAATTAAAAAACGTATCGATAAATTAGAACGACAAAATCCTAAATATGAATATTGCAAAAAGCAACTGGAAAAGCATAAACCCGATTTAATATTATGTACCAGTCAGCGTTCTACCCAGGCGATTAGTGCTTTGTTAGCTGCTAAAGATTTAGTAATTCCCACGGCTACGTTTATTTATAGCTGGGATAATGTACCTAAGGCGATGTTAGTGGTGGATACCGATTATTATTTTGTTTGGAGCGATTTGATGAAAGCTGAAATGCTGAAGTATTATCCATTCCTAAAAGATCATCAGGTTATTGTTACTGGTACCCCTCAATTTGAGCCTCATTTTAATCCGGATTTAATTATACCTAAAACTAAATTTTTTGCAGATTACGGATTAGATGAAACAAAAAAGTATATCTGTTTCTCAGGAGACGATACAACTACATCTCCACTAGATCAATATTATTTAGAAGATTTAGCCATTTCAGTACAAAATCTTAATAAAGAAGGTTATAATTTAGGAATTATATTTAGAAAAGCTCCGGTAGACCATACAGGAAGGTATCAAGAAATTATAAAAAAATATAAACAAGAAGTTACGGAAATAGCACCGGCATGGAAAGCAATGGGGAAACAATGGAATACAATTCTTCCTGAACCTTACGATTTTTCATTGTTAGCAACAGTTTGTGAGCATTCAGAACTTGTGGTGAATATTTGTTCTTCTATGGTTTTCGATTTTGCAATTCATAATAAGCCTTGCATCTATATAAATTACGAACAACCGCAACTAAAAGCAGGAATTCGAGATATAGGGCAGAATTATAAGTATGTTCATTTTAGATCGATGCCTTCAGAAAACGCAGTGGCCTGGGGAACTTCAAAAGAAAGTTTACAAGTTACATTAGAAAATTTACTGAATAATCCTAAGCCTATTGTAACCCAGGCAAAAAACTGGTTTACAGTTGTGGCAGGTGATCATCCGGAAACGGCTTCATTAAAAATCTGGGAAACCATTGATAATATTTTAAACTAATGCATATAGGTTTTCTAACTCCTGAATATCCACACCTAAAAATAAGTCACTCTGGTGGTTTAGGAAGTAGTTTGCAAAATTTAGTACTGTCTTTACAATCACAAGGAGTAACTATTAGTGTTTTTGTATATGGGCAAAAAGCGGATCTCGAATTTGAAGAAAATGAGATTCATTTTTACTGTATTAAACAGAAAACCTATAAAATTGGCGGATTTTATTTCTATCGAAAATACATAAATAAAAAGCTGAATTATTGGATTCAGCATACTAATATAGGTGTATTAGAAGTTCCGGATTGGACGGGGATTACAGCTTATATGAACTTTTCAATTCCAGTAATAATGCGATTTCATGGTAGTGATACTTATTTTTGCCATTTAGAAAATCGATCCCAAAAATTCAAAAATAGATTTTTTGAACAGCAGGCGGTAACTAATGCAAATGCTTTTATTGCTCCCACTACTTTTGCCGGAAATGTTTCAAAAGAATTGTTTCATATTAAAAATAAAACCATAAAAACCATTCATTATGGATTGAATTTGGAACAATTCAATAATGAAAATTCAGAGCAATTTGAAGTATTTACAATTTTATATTTGGGTACCTTAATTCGCAAAAAAGGAGTTTTAGAATTACCTACTATTTTTGAAAAAGTTCAGCAGCAATATCCAAAAGTAACGCTATTATTGATAGGCGGCGATAGTCCAGATATTAAAACAGGCAGTACATCAACCTGGGCATTACTTCAGCAAAAGATAAAAGAAAAAAAACTTTCTGGAATAAAGTACTTAGGAAAAATGCCTTATTCTGACGTGAAAAACCATATCAAAAACGCACATGTTTGTATTTTTCCATCCTATGCAGAGACTTTAGGCATGGTGACTATAGAATCGATGGCTTTACAAAAGGCTGTGGTAAACACTAATATTGGTTGGGCACAAGAAATAATAACTGATGGAAAAGATGGATTATTAGCACATCCGGCAGATCATGATGCCTTTGCAAATGCAATAAACAAAATATTTGAAGATGATCTTTTAAGAGAAAAACTTCAAAAAAATGCTAGATTAAAAGTTGAAGAAAGATTCGATATTCAAAATAAAGCTATTGAAAATATTGAATTTTATAAGGAAATTTTAGCTATGCAAAACCATGATTAAGTTAATTCATCAAAATAATAGTAAAGTGGCTGCTATTTTCAAAGATGAAGAGCAGTTAAGTGGATATTCAGAAAATATAACAAAAACTTTTTGGAAACTGGCTGAGGATTTTCCGAGAGAAAAAATAATATGGATCGAAGAAGCACAACAGAATAATATAAATGAAGAAGCTTTTGCTGAGGTTTTTCATCATGACTTAATAATGGTTTCTTGTGCAGTTAAGACTAGCTTTTTTAGCGAAGATATTGGGTATGTCGATCAATTTCCTTTCGCAAACGTAAATTGGTCAGTACTTTATCCCACTTGGTTAATGAGTAGCGATATTGGAGGGATTTATGCTTCGGCAGTTTTAAAATTTAAAAAAGAATTTCAGCAAATATCGAATTTTG
Organism: Zunongwangia pacifica; assembly: GCF_023499215.1. Classification (GTDB taxonomy): domain Bacteria; phylum Bacteroidota; class Bacteroidia; order Flavobacteriales; family Flavobacteriaceae; genus Zunongwangia; species Zunongwangia pacifica. The sequence goes on along the minus strand of NZ_JAKHSK010000017.1, from coordinate 54,659 downwards.
AATATTTATTAAATGCTATTGCCAAGTTAGGCCAGCACCATGGCTTATTTTGTTATCATGCACCGCAATTAGCTATAAAAAAAGCGACAGAATTAGAATATAAAGCTACAACGCAGGATTTGTTTTCTTTTACTTTTCAATTTTATAAAAAGGCAAGAGGAATTATTTTATTATGTTGTTTTGCGCAATATAAAAAAAGATATCCTTTAAGGTCACTTATTTCAACTGGTTTAAAAAGGAATTTTTTTAATACTGAAATTGATTTTGCTGATATTGAAGTTAAATCTTCTAAATCAGTTACCAATAATTCAATAGATGTGATAATTCCCACAATTGGTAGGCCAGAACATTTGCTGAATGTTTTAAAAGATTTAAAGAAACAGAGTTTGCTTCCGCAGAAAGTTATTGTAGTTGAGCAAAATCCGGATATGGGGAGTACAAGCGATTTTAATTTTGCTGCTGACGATTGGCCATTTAAAATTCAGCATATTTTTACGCATCAAACCGGAGCCTGTAATGCAAGAAACATAGCTTTACAAGAAGTTACTGCATCGTGGGTGTTTTTTTGTGATGATGATATTCGATTTAAAAGTAACGTTTTACACAATGCGTTTATGAGTTCAGTTCAATTTGGGGTTAATGTATTAAACTTGAATTGTAAACAGGAAAATGAAGTAAATACCTATCTTAAAGTAAAACAATGGGCGAGCTTCGGTTCAGGTACCAGTTTTGTTTATTCAGAAAAACTGAAAAACTTAAAATTTGATCTGGCTCTAGAGTATGGCTACGGCGAAGATATGGACTTTGGAATGCAATTACGCAATCAAGGAGTAGATATTATTTACCATCCAGATATTAAAATTGTTCATTTAAAAGCTCCAATGGGAGGTTTTAGAGCTAAAACCATTAAACCTTGGGAAAAAACAGAGCCAATTCCAAAACCTTCCCCAACGGTGATGACTTTTATTCAGAAAAATTATTCAATACCTCAGATAAGAGCATACAAATTTATTTTATGGCTTAAATTTTACAAAGCTCAGGATATTAAAAATCCTTTAAAATATAAAATAAACATGCAGAAGCGCTGGGAAGCAAGTGAAGCCTGGGCAAGAAAAATTGCTAACAAATAATTTTAAAGATGGAAAGTAAGTTTTCTCTAATAATTTGTACATACCAGCGGCCCAAAGCACTTTTAAAATTACTAAAATCTATAGGCGGACAAAAATTATATCCTCATCAGATCATTATTGTAGATGGTTCCACAAATCTGGAAAGTAAAAATTTAATTATAGAGCATGAATCTAGGAATATTGAATATTATTTAGTTGCTGAAAAGGATCGAGGTTTAACCAGACAAAGAAATTTTGGAATAGATAAAATAGGCCACGATAGCTTGATTACCTGTTTTTTAGATGACGATGTGGTGCTGCAACCTGATTATTTTGAAAAACTAATAGAAACTTATCAGGAGTATCAAGATGCTTTAGGCGTGGGCGGTTATATTATCGATGAAACTATAGAATGGAGAAAAACAAAAAAGAATGAGTCTGAATTTGATGAATTTGAATTTGATGGTTGGAAAAGAAAATTAGGTAGTAGGAATGTATTACGAAAAAAACTGAATTTGTTGAGTGATAAACCACCAGGGATTATGCCCGAATTTTCTCATGGGTTTTCAATAGGTTTTTTACCTCCTAGCGGAAAAACATATCCTGTTGAATTTTTTATGGGTGGGGTTTCTTCTTTTAGGACAAAAGTTCTGAAGGAAATCAAATTTTCAGAATATTTTGAAGGTTACGGCTTGTATGAAGATATGGATTACTGTTTGAGAGTTTCTAAAATAGGACAGTTGCATGTGAACACTTCTGCATGTTTATATCATTATCACGATCCCGATGGACGACCAAATCGATTTAAATATGGAAAGATGGTTATTGAAAATGGATGGCGTGTGTGGCGAACAAAATATGATCAACCTTCCCGAAAAGCAATTTTTAAATGGTATAAAACGGCTGGTATATTGATGATAGTTCGCTTAGTAAATGTATTTTCAACTTCGAAAAAACAAGAGGCTTTTACGGAATTTTTAGGCCGTTTTTGGGGACTTTTTACTGTAACTTTCAAAATGTAATTCTAGTCATGAAATTTGCAGTAATTACCCATGTTATACACAAAAAAATAAATCATAAATTTCTGGCTTACGCCCCTTACGTAAGAGAAATGAATATCTGGTTTAAGTATGTGGACAAGGTAAAAGTTGTGGCACCGCTTAAGCAACAAACAAAATCAGCTTTAGTATCGGCTTATAAGCATTCACATTTAAATTTTATTGAGGTACAGGGATTTTCCCTACTATCTTTGAAAGAAAAGCTGCTAACCATATTTAAACTTCCGCTATTAATATTTCAAATTAGCAAAGCTATGATCTGGGCAGATCATATTCATTTGCGTTGTCCTGGCAATATGGGACTTTTGGGATGTTTTATGCAGATATTTTTCCCTTATAAACCAAAAACAATAAAATACGCCGGCAATTGGGATCCTGACTCGAAGCAGCCCTGGAGTTATAAACTACAAAAATGGATAATTTCTAATCCTTTTTTAAGTCGAAATATGAAAGTTTTAGTTTATGGAGAATGGTCGAATTCTTCTAAAAACATTATTCATTTTTTCACAGCTTCTTTTTCAGAAAATGAAATTGAAAGTTTTAATAAGGATTTTTCAGGTCAGCTTTATTTCTTATTTGTTGGTAGTTTGGTAGAAGGGAAACAGCCGCTTTATGCAATTCGTTTAGTTGAAAAATTGAGGAGTGAAGGAAAAAAGGTCAGTTTGAAACTTTTCGGTGAAGGATCATTAAAATTGGATTTAGAAAAATATATTCAGGAAAATAATTTGAATGATTTTATACAAATTTGTGGAGGTGTTTCTTTGGAAGAATTAAAAGCTGAATACAAAAAATCTCATTTTTCAATCTTACCATCCAAAAGTGAAGGCTGGCCTAAAGCAGTTGCTGAAGCGATGTTTTTTGGATGTATCCCAATCGCTACCAAAGTTTCTTGTGTACCTTGGATGTTAGGAAATGGGGATCGTGGAATTTTACTTTCAGGAAAATTAGAGCAGGATTTGAATAATATTCTTGAAGCTTTGGATAATACTACGCGATTAAAAATGATGTCTAGTAATGCGATGAAATGGTCTCGAAACTATACTGTTGAATATTTTGAAAAGGAAATAGCAAAGCTATTATGAGAGTTTTACAGTTAATCGATTCTTTACATCCCGGGGGTGCTGAAAAAATGGCGATTAATTTATTTAAAGAATTAAATAATAGCGGTATTGAATGTTTTATTTGTACCACTAGACAAGAGGGACTGCTTAAATCTGAGATTATTGATTTTTCTAAATACCTATTTCTTAAAAAACGAAATTCAATTGATGTCAAAGCTTTGCGTTCTTTGTATTTATTTATTAAATCTAAAAAAATCAACATAATACATGCTCATGGAACATCTTATTTTACTGCATTTCTGATAAAATTTGCTTTTTCTAAAAAAGTAACACTTATATGGCATGATCATTATGGGAATAGCGAATTTTTAGAGCATCGGCCTTATAAGATATTGCGATTTTGTTCCAAATGGTTTGATGGTGTTGTATGCGTAAACAACGTGCTATTAACATGGTGTAAATCCAAACTTTTAGCAAGTAAATATTTAATGATCAATAACTTTGTAAGTTTGCCAGAAGGAAAAGTTGATTCTCTTCAATTAAATGGAAGTCAAAGTTTTAAATTGATTTGTATAGCCAATTTAAGACCTCAGAAAAATCATCATTTTCTTCTAAACGTTTTTAACGAAATTGTTGATCATTATGAAATTAGCTTACATTTATTCGGAAAGGATTTTTATGATGCCTATAGTGAAGAAATTAAAAAGAAGGTCGACGAAATGAGCAATGTATACTATTATGGATCGCAGAAAATAACTAAAGCTATACTTAAACAGGCAAATGTAGGACTATTGGTTTCTAAATCTGAAGGCTTACCTTTAGCTTTGTTAGAATATGGTATGGCAGGTTTGCCTGTTATTTGTACAGTAGTAGGAGAGTGCCGAGAGGTGATAGGGAATTTTGGATTATTAATTCCTTCAGATGATGAAAAAGCTTTAAATATTGCAATTAAGACTTATTTTACGGATGAAAATATGAGAAATGAGCATAGTAACCGATTAAAGGATCATATATTTAATAGATTCGGTGCTCAAAAAAACATAGGAGAATTTATTGATTTCTACGAACAGTGCAGTTAATTATAAACCAAAATAGAAACCAATATTTACAGTTATTGCTTCTGCATATTGCTATGGCTTTTGCCATCTATTTATATAGACCTATTTCTGTACTTCTTTGTCATGGTATTCTACTGTTTTGGTTAATTTATATTCTACAGAAAAAGAATAAAAATAACGAGGCTTTAATGGCGGCCGCTTATGTTGCGGGCAGTGAAGTATATTTTAGAATGACAGCCGGCATGATTTTTTATGAAACCGGAAAATATATGGTTGTTGTTTACTTGCTTTTAGGAATGTTTTTTAAAGGAACTTCTTCTAAAACAATCCCTTATTGGTTGTTTATACTAATGATGGTACCCGGCATTTTAGTTTCAGCAATTAATATTAGCTATGATGCTGAATTTAGGAAATTGGTTGCTTTTAATTTGAGTGGACCGGTTTGTTTGGGAGTGGGCGCCATCTATTGTTATTACAAAAAAATAAGAAAAGGCGATTTTGAGAAAGTGATTTTAATGCTTCTTTTGCCCTTGATATCCAATATGTTCTATTTGTATCTTTATACACCAAGTTTAAAGGAGTCTTTGATCAATGTATCGGCCAATTATACTGCTACTGGTGGTTACGGTCCTAATCAGGTCTCGACTATTTTTGGGATGGGTTTTTTCCTTATATGTACCCGATTGTTTTTAGTAAAAGATAAACTAATAAATCTTATAGATTTTATGTTGCTGGGATTGATGGGGTATAGGGCAGTGATTACGTTTTCTCGTGGTGGCGTTTTTACAGGGATTATTTGTATAACTACTTTTCTAATTTTTTATTATTATAAAATAGATAGAAGATCAAGATCGTCTGTATTTAGGAAAATTCTATTTATAGGTGCTGTTGGATTAGGAGTTTGGACGTTTAGTTTAGTGAAAACTTATGGATTAATTGGTAATAGATATACAAATAAAGATGCTTCGGGTAAATTGAAGGATGATATTACGACAGGTAGGTCTGAATTGATTGAAACCGAATTACATGCATTTATAAATCATCCATTACTAGGAATAGGTGTCGGGAAGGGAAAAGAGTATAGAGAGGAACAACTCGGGATAGAAATTGCCACTCATAATGAAATTAGCCGCATGCTTTCAGAGCAGGGTTTGCTTGGCTTGATCAGTTTATTGATATTAATTTTTGTTCCTGTTATATTTTGGTTTAAATTCGAAAACAATTATTATTTTTTAGCCTTTTTAGCATTCTGGTTTTTAACAATTAATCATTCCGCCATGCGAATAGCTTTGCCGGCATTTGTATATGGTTTGGCATTACTTTACATAGTAGATGACAAAAAAGATCCTGTATATAGGAAACGACTTGCGGGTAGATAGTTTTACGGCTACTTATATCTCTTTCTTAAGTAAAATGCTGCGCAAAGAAGGATTTAAAGTGAAAACTGCATCAGCAAAAAATAATAAGCTTGTCCGTTTGGCCGAAATGTTGTGCCTAATTTTTAAATATCATGCTACTACAGATATTGTAATTATAGATACTTACGGAGCAACTAATTTCTATTATGCATATTTAGTCGGGCGTTTTTGTCAGTCATACAAAATTCCTTATGTACCTATTCTACATGGAGGGAACTTACCAGAACGTTTAGATAAAAATCCCAAATTGAGTAGTAACCTTTTTCGAAATGCTTATGTAAATGTGGCGCCTTCAAATTTTCTTAAAAATGAATTTGAATCAAGAGGGTTTAACGATTTAAAATTGATTCCCAATTCTATCGATCTTAAAGATTATCCTTTTAAAAGGAGAGAAATTTTTCGACCAAAATTATTATGGGTGCGAAGATTTCAGCGTAGATATAATCCTAAAATGGCATTGAGAGTTTTAGAATTGCTCTCTATTGATCATAAAGATGCCGAGTTATGCATGGTGGGGCCAGAAAAAGACGGTAGTATGCAGGAATGTAAACGACTGGCTAATAAAAAGAAGCTTAATGTTAAGTTTACAGGGAAATTAAAAAAGAAAGAGTGGGCAGCGATTTCTACTGAATATGATTTTTTTATAAACTCGACCACCATTGATAATACGCCTATAAGTGTGATCGAATCTATGAGCCTTGGGCTTCCCATTATATCCACCAATGTAGGTGGAATGCCAATATTGATTGAGCATTCGAAAGATGGTATTCTGGTCAATTCTGAAGATGAACAGATGATGCTTGCAGAGATTAAAAGGATTATTGATAATCCTGAGATTGGAAAGAAATTAGCCTTTAATGCCAGAGAAAAGGCTGAATCTTTTGGATGGAAAAATGTAAGAAAAGATTGGTTAGAAGTAATTAATCATGTCGGGTAAAAAAAGTATTCTTTACATAGGGAACAAACTCGCTAGCCTTAACCGCACTCCAACAGCTGCCGATATTATGCCGAGTTTGTTAGAACATGAAGATTTTAAGGTATACTCCTTTTCTTCAAAAAAGAATAAATTTTTTCGACTTATAGATATGCTATTCAGGACTTTTGTTTTGGCTTCTAAGGTAGATTGGGTAATTATAGATGTCTATAGTACGCAAAATTTCTGGTATGCTTATCTCTGCGGAAAGATATGTACGCTAAAAAAGGTCTCTTATATTAATATTTTACATGGCGGTAATCTGGAAAGTAGACTAAAGAAAAGATATTTTCCTTTCTTCAATAATGCTCGTTTTAATATAGCCCCTTCTAAATTCTTGTTTTCTAAATTTGCTGGTGAGGGATTACAAAACTTAAAGTTTATACCAAATTCCATAGATTTAAATCAATATAAGTTTAAGCAGCGTAAAAAGTTAAGACCAAAACTAATATGGGTTAGAGCATTTGCAGAAATTTACAATCCTTTTTTAGCTATTCAATTATTAGAAAATTTATTGCAGGATTACAAAGATGCAGAACTTTTTATGGTAGGGCCAAAAAAGGATAATAGTTTTGATAAATGTAGGTCGTATGTTAAAGAACATAATTTGCCGGTATATTTTACCGGTAAACTAGAAAAAAATGAATGGCATCAACTTTCAGAAAAATGTGATATTTTTTTAAACACTTCAACTATAGATAATACTCCGGTTAGTATTGTTGAGGCCATGGCCTTAGGTTTGCCTGTTGTGAGTTCAAATGTAGGAGGGATTCCTTTTTTGATTGAAAATCAGATGGATGGAGTGTTGTTTGAGAATGGAAATCTTCAAGATTTTACCAATAAAATTACCGATTTATTAGAAAATAGATTAGATGCTATGAATATTAGTACAGAAGCTCGAAAAAAGGTTGAAAAGTTCGACTGGGGAATTGTTAAGAAACTGTGGGTTAATGTTTTAAGTTAAAATGTTATCTTAGCCAAAGAAATTTTCTAGAAATGGCAGACAAACCCCTACTACATTTCGAAATTTCAGAAAGAAAAGTACTTCTAAGAATTTTAGATGCTCTTTTTGTTCTGATGGCATTACTTTTATTAAGTGATCTTACTGATTTTGATTATTTTAGAATCACTAAGGATTTTTGGTATTGGACGGTTTTATTGGTTGCTTATCTTGAATTATTCGCTCATATTTTTGAACTCTATGATCTTCAGAAAGCCAGTAAGTTTGATACGGTTCTTAAAAACGTTGTTTTAACAACCTCGGTTACTGTTCTCTTCTTTATCCTTACCCCGGTTTTTAGTCCCAGTTTGCCAAATAACCGATTTCAAATTTTATATTTTTTTTTAACAATCACTTCTACGCTTTTAATTTGGCGAGCAGCTTACATTTGTTTGATCGCTTCACCAAGATTTAATAAGAAGGTAATTGTCGTTGGTGATAGTTTTGACATTCAAATGATTGCTGAAGCTTTTAAAAAAGCCGATCCTAATTATGAAATAGTAGGTTTTGTAAATACTGATGGTAGGAAAGAGCTTGCTAACGATAAACTTATGCAGTTTGAAGTTAAGGAGCTTAGAAATGCGGTAGAAAAATACCATATCAAAGAAATTGTGGTGGCCAGTGGTTATAGAACAGGATTGATGTTACCGCTCTATAATGAACTGAGTTTTCTGCTAAATAAAGGATTTCCTATTAGGGATTATATGCAGGTCTATGAGGAAATTACAGCGAGAATTCCCGTGCAAAATGTAGATCATGATTTTTATCGTTACTTTCCATTTAGCCGAAGTAATCAAAATAAATTTTATTTATATGGATTGCGGTTCTTTGACATTGTTATTTCAGTAATTGGTATTTTATTCGGAATTATTTTAATGCCAATAGTACTAATTGGTAATGTTCTGGGAAATCGAGGGTCTTTATTCTATATTCAGGAAAGAATAGGTCAAAATGGTAAGCCTTTTAAAATTGTGAAATTTAGAACAATGGTTAAAGACGCGGAAGCTCTGGGCCCACGTTATGCCGAGAAGAATGATTATCGAACTACTACGTTTGGTAAATTTATGCGTCGGGCAAGAATCGATGAAATTCCACAGTTTCTTAACTTATTAAAAGGTGAAATGAGCTTGATTGGCCCAAGACCAGAAAGGCCTGTTTTTGTTCAGGAGTTATCACATTCGATTCCTTTTTATAATATCAGACACGTTATAAAACCCGGACTTACCGGTTGGGCGCAGGTTAAAGGTGATTACAGTGGTGAGGAAGCAGGGGCCTTGGAAAAGTTACAATACGATCTTTTCTACATAAAGCATAGAAGTCTGTTCCTGGATATTAATATCATACTTAAAACCCTTAGTACCGTTTTATCCATGCGAGGACAATAAATTGGTTTGAATAAGTTTATTTTAAATTAGACCTTCTTCACTTGGGAAATCAAGAATCTAGAGTCAAGATGCAAAACAGAGAAAGCAGACGAATAGAAATAGATCTTTTCCTCTCAAATTCTAGATAGAACTTATACAGGGATGAAATTTGTAATTCGCAGGTTTTTCTTAAACCTTTCTACTGAAAATGTTTACTGCGCTTAAAACCTACAATAGCAAATAAAAATATAAATAAAGCCAAAAATTTCGAAATTCTGGCGATATAATCACCATGTTTTGCATAGAAGGTTATTTTATCGTTTAGGATAACTTCTCCAGTTAGCGTGCCCTGTTTTGCATATCCTAACTGCTGTGTGACATTTCCAACAGGATCAATAATTTCTGAAATTCCGGTGTTCGCACTTCTGGCAACAGCTCTTCGGGTTTCTATGGCTCTCAATTTGGCGTAACTGGCATGTTGCCGGTGTCCTGCAGTATCGCCCCACCAGGCATCATTGGTAATAATACTTAAAAATTGAGCACCGTTTTTCGCATAACCCGTAACATATTCGCCATAAATAGATTCATAACAAATAATAGGAGCGGTCTTCACGCGATCTTTTAAAGTAAAAACCTCGCGGTCTGGCTGTGTGGTTTTCATAGCTACAGTTCCACCCAAATCGATCATGATATCACCTAATATTGGTTTTAGGAGGCCCTGATAAGGAAAATTTTCTACACCTACTACTAATTTTGATTTGTGATAGATCTGGTTTTCTGAAAAATTATTGATTAGAAATGCCGAATTGTAATCGTTAAACCAATCGTTTTCTCGTAATAGATTGGATTGCGGACCAACTTTAGAGGGATCTGAAAATCGCTCGTATAAAGAAACACCACCTAAAAAGCTTAAATTGGGTTGAAGCGAAGCAATTTGTCTTCCAAAAAAAGCAGCTTCAGAATTATCGAATCTTGGCAATATGGTTCCGTCAGCAAACACAGTTTCGGGGGCTAACACAATAGAAGTTGAATCGGTTATGCTTTCCCGACTCATATTCAGTAATAATTCACCTATTTTAGTGTCGTTGGTGTTATATTTTTCGGTGTAGGGATTAATATTTGGCTGTAAGATTAAAGCATTTATATGGTTTTTAGGCATTTCATAATTCCACAGAATAAGATATGATGCAAGGATGGGTAAACCCATAAGTAAAACCGATTTTAGGGCTGCGCGAAATAAAATTCCATTTTCCTTGAATTCAGAATAAGAGAGAATTGCTTTGAATATGATAAAGTTTACGAGCAATATCCATAAAGTGCCACCAAAAGTACCGGTGAATTCGTACCACTGAATCCAATTAGTATAAGCAGAAAATCCATTTCCTAAGTTTAGCCAGGGCCATGAAAAATCCCATCCAAGATGAATTTTTTCAAAAACGATCCAAAAACTTATAAAAAAACTGGCAGAAGCTTTAAAACCAGTCCGTTTAGCTACAATATGGTAAATAAGAAATACCACAGACATGAGCAGTGAATTGGCCAAAATGGCGAAGGCACCGCCAAAAGGCGTTGAAAAATAAATCCAATAAGTAGTAAGTAGATTCCAAACGAAAAATGCCAAATATGAAACGCCAAAAATTTTCCATTTTATAAATTTTGCGTTAGAGTTTCGAATATTAAATTCGGCAACGAGTAAAGGCACAAAACCTAAAAATAGTAAAAGCGGAAATCCATTTACAGGCCAACCAAAAGCAAGTAAAAGTCCGCTTAAAATGGCTAAAAAAAAGTTTTTCATAAAGGTTTATTTTCTCGGCTGAACGCATTTTAATAAAGCTGATTTCAGTGCCGTAAAATCGCTTTTGCTTTCAGACCTCAAAAATAATAAACTAAGGTGCGAAAAAAGGTTTTAAGGAAATTTTATTAGACATTGAGGTGTAAATACCTATTTTAGTTGCACTGAAATTAACCAATCAATGAAAAAACATATTCCTAACCTTATCACGCTTTGTAATTTATTTAGTGGTAGTCTTGCAGTAATTTTTGCCGTTCAGGGTAATTTGATCGCCGCAGCTTTTTTTGTAGCGCTAGGAATATTTTTTGACTTTTTTGATGGGTTGGCTGCGAGGGCTTTAAATGTAAAAAGTGATGTTGGTTTACAATTAGATTCGCTTGCAGACGTGGTGACTAGCGGTGTAGTGCCGGGTATCGTAATGTTTCAGTTATTAACTATGGCGTTGCCGGGAGAAGATGGATTAGAGCAATGGACAGCAGATACTAACTGGTTGGAATTTACTTTTAATCCTTTAGCTCTTTTTGGGTTGTTAATCATTTTAGGTTCAGCTTTTCGATTGGCAAAATTTAATGTAGATGATCGCCAAACCGATTCTTTTATTGGCCTGCCAACACCAGCAAATGCATTATTGGTCCTATCCTTACCATTAATCTTAACTTTTCAGCCTAATAGTTTTGCAACAGGGATTATCTTAAATGAATGGTTTTTATTTGCACTAACGATTATTAGTGTGATTATTCTTAATGCAGAATTACCGTTGTTTGCTCTAAAATTTAAAAACTGGGGTTTTAAAGGAAATGAAATAAGGTATATTTTCCTAATCCTTTGTGTGGTTTTAATTGTGCTTTTTCAGTTTTTAGCGGTACCTATGATTATACTGAGTTATGTGTTGTTATCGGTTTTCTTCGGAAATAAAAAATGATGTTGAAATGATACAATTTCAGCTAGTGGTCTATTGAAAAAGTTTCTTCTTTCTAAGTTCGAAATTTTGTCCTAGATAAACTTTTCGAACCATTTGATCTTCTGCAAGTTCTTCTGGGATACCATGTTTAAGGATACTTCCTTCAAACATTAAATAGGTGCGATCTGTTATCGCTAAAGTTTCCTGAACATTGTGATCTGTAATTAAAATCCCAATATTCTTATTTTTTAACTGCGCTACAATACGTTGAATATCTTCCACCGCAACAGGATCTACACCCGCAAATGGTTCGTCTAAAAGAATAAATTTAGGGTCGGTTGCCAAAGCACGGGCAATCTCTGTACGGCGACGTTCCCCACCACTTAAAAGATCACCGCGGTTAGTACGAATATGATTTAATCCAAATTCTTCAATTAGGGATTCCATTTTCATGTGGCGCTCTTTTTTAGAAAGCTTAGTAAGCTGTAAGACACTCATGATATTATCTTCGATGCTCAATTTTCTAAAAACAGAGGCTTCCTGAGCCAGGTATCCAATACCATGCTGCGCCCTTTTGTACATGGGGAAATTAGTGATATTTTCCTTATCAAGAACAATACTACCACTGTTTGGTTTTATAAGTCCGACAATCATATAAAAAGAAGTTGTTTTTCCGGCTCCGTTTGGTCCCAAAAGACCTACGATTTCCCCCTGATTTACTTCAAGGGAAATTCCTTTTACTACTTTTCTTCCTTTGTACTGTTTTACAAGATTGTCGGCTCTTAATTTCATGCTGCAGGTTTAATTCAGTATAAACATAAATTATACCGATTTATTTTTCGGTATTTGCTTCTTCCAAAGATTCCCAGTATTCAAAAGCTCTTCTTAAATGTGGGATTACAATAGTACCTCCTATTAAGGTTCCAATACTTAAGGTTTCCATAACTTCTTCACGCTTTAACCCTTCATTAAAACTGCTTTCTAAATGGTATTTCACACAGTCGTCACATCGTAATACTAGCGAGGCTACAAGACCTAAAAGTTCTTTAGTTTTTTTATCTAAAGCTCCTTCAGAAAAAGCATTGGTGTCTAAATTAAAAATACGTTTTAGAACTTTATTATTCTCTCCAAGAATTTTATCGTTCATTTTTTGGCGATACGAATTGAATTCGTCAACCTGATTGATCATAGCTTATTTTTTATCTGTAATTTCTCTTTTATAAATGATCTTAGAAATAATAATACTTACCTCGTAAAGAATAAGTACTGGAACAGCAACGATAATCTGACTTACAATATCTGGAGGAGTTATAACCGCAGAAACTATAAGAACAATTACCAGTGCGTATTTTCTATAAGTTTTTAAAAACTGAGGTGTTACCACGCCCACTTTTGTAAGGAAATAAATAAGAATAGGGAGCTCAAAGATAAGTCCGGTTGCAATAACCGAAGCTCTTACCAGACTTATATAACTACTTAAGTCGAATTCGTTTAATACTACCTCACTAACCTGATATTTCCCAAGGAAGTTGATAGAGAGAGGAGTAACTACATAGTACCCAAAAAGAACACCTAAAAAGAATAAAAATGAGGTTACAAAAATAAAACCTTTAGCGTGTTTACGTTCATTTTCATGCATTGCCGGTGCTACAAACTTCCAGAATTCGTAGATCACAAAAGGGAAAGCGATAATAAAACCAGCGGTTATAGATGTCCATATATGAGCAGAAAACTGCCCACCCATGGTTCTACTTTGTATCGTAAATGGTAATTCCTCAAAGCAAAAGCCACCATCAATGCCCACCATTTCAGATAATTTGCAAAGCATACTATACGACCAGAAATCACCTTTACTTGGGCCAAAAAGAAGAACATCAAAAATAAACCCTTTAAGAAAAAAAGCCACGGTTGCAGCAATGACTACGGCAAGAACAGATCGTATTAAATGCCATCTTAATTCTTCAAGATGATCTAAAAAAGACATTTCCTGTTCTTCCTGGGGCTGGCCTATTTTTTTCATTATAAAATTCCTTCTCTTATTAAATTATGAATATGAACCACACCACTATACTTTCCGTCTTTGGTAGCCAACAACTGAGATATTTTATTTTCCTCTAAAAGATCAAGCGCCTGGGTAGCCAAAGCTTCTTCATCGATACTTTTAGGGGAGGTACTCATAATATCCTTAGCAGTAAGATTCTTAAATTCTTCATTGTTTTTTAGCATTCTACGAATATCGCCATCGGTTATAATACCAACAATTTTATCGTTTTCCAAAACGGCAGTTACTCCCAGCATATTTTCAGAAATAACCATAATGGCATCGGTAACAGTGGTTTCTGGAGAAACACTTGGTTTCATATTTTGCTGTGCGATATCCTTAACGCGCAAATATAGTTTTTTTCCAAGACTGCCTCCGGGATGATATTTCGCAAAATCTTCACGGGAAAATCCTTTTAACTCTAACAAACAAATAGCCAAAGCATCACCAATAACCAACTGTGCCGTGGTGCTGGTTGTAGGGGCTAGATTGTTAGGGCAGGCTTCTTTTTCTACATAAGAATTTAAGATGAAATCTGCCGATTTTCCTAAAGACGAATCACTGTTAGCAGTGATCGCGATAAGGGTATTATGAAAATCCTTGATAAAGGGCACTAAGACCTTAATTTCTGGACTATTCCCACTTTTGCTAATGCATATAACGATATCGTCTTTTTGAATAATACCAAGATCACCGTGTATGGCATCTGCGGCATGCATAAATATGGCAGGTGTTCCGGTAGAATTTAAAGTAGCAACAATTTTACTTGCAATAACAGCACTTTTTCCTATCCCCGTAACAATTACCCTTCCCTTAGAATTGTAAATATTTTCTACAGCTTCTACAAATTCATTATCAATAAGATGTTCTAAATTTGCAATCGCTTTAGCTTCAATTTTTACAGTTTCTTTGGCGACATTTAAAATTTTTTGCTGAAGTTTCAAATTTTGAAATAATTAAGGATTGCAGATACTAAAGAAATATGTATATTTAGATGTGCAAATGTATGTAAAATTGTAACACAATTGAATGAGTTTGACTGAAATTGATTTACATAAACAACTGAAGAAATATTTTGGCTTTAGCCAGTTTAAAGGTCTTCAGGAGGATGTTGTGGCCAGTATCGTAAATAAGAACGATACTTTTGTAATAATGCCAACAGGAGGAGGTAAGTCCCTATGCTACCAGTTACCTGCATTGATCGAAGAAGGAACAGCAATTGTAGTATCGCCCCTAATCGCCTTAATGAAAAATCAGGTAGATGCCATTCGAGGAATTTCTCCGGAATATGGCGTTGCCCACGTTTTAAATTCTTCGCTTAACAAGACCGAAGTAAAACAGGTAAAAGAGGATATTATCAATGGTGTAACCAAACTTCTATATGTAGCGCCAGAGTCGCTTACCAAAGAAGATTATGTTGATTTTCTAAAAGAGCAAAAAATATCTTTTTTGGCGATAGACGAAGCGCACTGTATTAGCGAGTGGGGACATGATTTTAGACCAGAATATCGAAATTTAAGGCATATTATTAAACGTATTGGAGAAAATATCCCAATCATTGCCTTAACAGCTACTGCCACTCCAAAGGTGCAGGAAGATATTCTTAAGAATCTGGGGATACCAAAAGCTAAAACGTTTAAAGCAAGTTTTAACCGACCTAATTTATATTACGAGGTAAGGCCAAAAACAAAAAATGTGGATGCCGATATTATTCGTTTTGTAAAACAGAATAATGGTAAAAGCGGAATTATTTATTGCCTTAGCCGAAAGAAAGTTGAAGAGCTTGCGCAAACGCTCCAGGTTAATGGAATAAATGCTATTCCTTATCATGCCGGTTTAGATGCCAAAACAAGATCGAAACATCAGGATATGTTCCTGATGGAAGAAGTAGATGTTGTAGTAGCAACCATTGCTTTTGGAATGGGAATCGATAAACCCGATGTACGTTTTGTAATTCATCATGATATTCCAAAAAGTATAGAAAGTTATTATCAGGAAACGGGTAGAGCCGGTCGTGATGGCGGAGAAGGGCATTGCCTTGCATTTTATGCATATAAAGACATCGAAAAGTTAGAGAAGTTTATGAGTGGTAAGCCTGTTGCAGAGCAGGAGGTTGGCCATGCGTTACTTCAGGAAGTTGTAGCTTATGCAGAAACTTCGATGTCTCGACGAAAATTTATTCTTCATTATTTTGGGGAAGAATTCGACGAGAATAGTGGTGACGGAGCTTCGATGGATGATAATGTTCGAAATCCTAAAAAGCAGCACGAAGCAAAAGAGGAATTAGAACTTCTTATAAAGGTAGTTAAAGATACAAAGGAGTTATACAAATCTAAAGAGGTTGTGAAAACCCTTATGGGAAAAAGTAACGCTTTAATTTTATCCCATAAAACCGATGCCAATCCGCTTTTTGGAAAAGGAAAAGACAAGGACGAAAGTTTTTGGATGGCTTTAACCCGGCAGGCCCTTGTGGCTGGTTATTTAAAAAAGGATATCGAAACCTATGGCGTGATAAAATTAACGCCAAAAGGAGAAGAGTTTTTGCAACATCCAGAGTCATTTATGATGACTCATGATCATGTTTTTGACGAAAATACTGATAATGCAGCGGTAACTTCCAAAGCTTCATCTGGAGTCGATGATAAGTTGGTAAGTATGCTTAAGGAACTACGAAAAAAGGTGGCCAAGAAAAATGGTGTTCCTCCTTTTGTAGTATTTCAGGATCCTTCTATAGACGATATGGCATTAAAATATCCCGTGGATCTAAAAGAACTTGGGAATATTCATGGTGTTGGCGAAGGAAAAGCTAAAAAATATGGTAAAGAGTTTGTAAATCTTATTGCAAGATATGTAGAGGATAACGAAATTATTAGGCCAGATGATTTGGTTGTGAAAACGACCGGAGCAAATAGTGGCTTAAAATTATTTATTATCCAAAGTGTGGATAGAAAATTACCTCTAGACGATATTGCTTCAGCAAAAGGTATGGAAATGCCTGAATTTATTAAAGAAATGGAAGCTATTGTATATAGCGGAACGAAGCTGAATATCGATTACTATCTTGAAGATATTTTAGATGAAGATCAGCAAGAAGAATTATACGATTATTTTCTTGATGCTGAAACCGATAAAATTGAAGCTGCTCTTGAAGAGTTTGATGGGGACTATGATGATGAAGAGCTTCGGTTGTATCGTATTAAATTTATAAGTGAAGTCGCAAATTAAATCAAGATGAATAAAAGAATTAACTTAATAAAAAAGAACGCTAAAATTTTAATAGTACTTGGTGTGTTATTAATCGCCATAGCAAATATTTTAAAACATGCTGAAAAAATATCAGACGTGTCAAATGGTTTAATGAGTGGTGTGGCTATAGGCTTTTTAGTTGTGTCAGTAATTACTTTAGCTAAAAAACGACAAAGTTTCAAGTAACTTATAACTATATCATAAAATATAAAAACAGCCTTTTTGAATTTTCAAAAAGGCTGTTTTTATATTTGCAAAATTAGAATATTATTTTCCGCCGTTGGCTTGAAGATCAGCAATACATTTTGGGCCTAATACTGGTGGTGTGCCCCGAATCTGATCGATGATTCCCGAGCCAAATTCTAGTGAAGCCCGCATTAAACAGTTTTCTTCGGTACAATGTCCATCAGATTCTGCATCTTCATGATCGCTTTGAAGCTCGGTACCCACGTTAACTAAACCAAATAAATGCCCAAATTCATGATTTAAGACCGCGGTTTCTATAACACTTTTGCTCGGCGCATTTACTCTGGCTGCAAACTTCTCTATGGTTTTTCCATAAATAACCATAGACGTATTGCGATAAGCCGATCCTAAAACGTAACGTTCATCGGTGTCATCTTCATTGCTGCCGTCAGCAAAATAAATATAGATGCTAATTTCGTCTCCCACGTTAAAGGTGCTGCGCTTATCGTCTTCGATATCTGCGATTTCCTGAATCTCAAAAGGAGCCAGTCCAGAAGATTCTACTTCGCGGTAGCTAATAGAAATACCATCTGGTTTATAGGATCGTTCTTCCAGAAATTCCTTAAAATTATCCATAGCAGCAACGGTAGGCTGATATCCACTTACGTATAGCACTTCGATGTTCATCGAGGTATAGGCATCATCACTTAATAAATCGTGGGCAGAGTCGCCAAGTCCTTTTCTATTTAATGATTTATCGATTACTGGTTCGTCATCACTAGGATCATCAATTCCATTACCATCACTAGAACAAGAGGTGATGGCTACAAATAAGCAAAGTGTATAAAAATACTTGTAAAACTTCTTCATTGATTATATAATATAGTGTTCAAATTTAATCATTTTTAATAGTAAGTTTTGCTAAATAATCGTAATGCTCTCCTTCGACTATTAATTCGCAATTAAAATCATTCTTTTGTGCTGCTAATTTAAGCAAATCAAAATCCATATAAAGCCATGGGAAATAATCAGATTTTTCTCCTTTATAGCTAATACAAAAATCAATCTCTCCTATATATTTACGATTTAAGTCATCATTTGGTTCTTCATCATCTTCCAGAAAACTAAGATCTGAAGAATCGATTAAAATCTGTCCGTCAGGTTTTAAAACTTCTTTACAAATGTTTAGAAAGTTATCGGTGTTAATAAGATTACCAATAATTCCGGTGCCGTTCATCAAGAATAATAAGGTATCATATTTGCCACTTTCAGCATAAAAATCTTTTACTTCAGCATCTAGTACACCACGTTCTTTGGCAATATCTATCGCTCCTTCAGAAGTATCAATAGCTTTTACCTTAATATTTTTTTGCTGAAGATAAAGGGTATGGCTTCCGGCGCCACAGCCTACATCAAGAACATCTCCGTAGGCAAGTTTTAAAGCCTGCTGTTCGGTTTTGGGCATTTCAGAAAAATTCCTGAAAAGGTATTTAATCGCTATCTCGTCGTCATCAAAATCTGGCGAGTGTACTATAATCGGAGTTTTATCTTTTTTGAAATAATAGGCCTTCATTGCCATTCCGAAGATATCTTTTTCCTTCATAATCTTATTATCTTTGCGGCATGCAGGAAATTTTAAAAGAGCTGCCGGGAAAGGCCAAAGATAAGCAGAAGGAAAATAAAAAGTTTTTTTCTAAGCTAAAGAAACGACCACCAAAAGATTTAGACGTTAAAATGCAGCAATTGCATGAGGAGGAGTTTGCCAGAACCAGTTGTTTGGACTGTGCAAATTGCTGTAAAACTACGGGGCCGCTTTTTACCAATAAAGATATAGAGCGAATTAGCAAATTTTTAAAACTGAAACCACAGCAATTTATCGATCAATATCTTCGAATAGATGAAGATAAAGACTACGTCCTGCAAAACGTTCCCTGTACTTTTTTAAGTCATGATAATTATTGTTTAATCTACGATGTGCGACCTAAAGCCTGCCGGGAATATCCACATACCGATAGAAAAGACTTTCATAAAATATCGAATCTTACCATTAAGAATACCGCGATTTGTCCTGCCGCTTATCATATTGTAGAAGAAATGAAACGCCGAATAAAAGTTTAAATTCGATAATTTTGAACTATAACTTTTCGGCGATAAAACGAAGTACAGATCCGGTGCCATTGTGATATAAACCTTCTTGAAGCGCTACAGGCTTTTCTTCTAAAAGAATCACTTTAAAATCGTTAAAATCCTGCTGTATTTCTTTTTTAGAAAATAAAGAAGCCTGATCCTTAGGGCCACCAACATTAGGATTTTCCTTGCGATATTTTAAATGATGTTCTCCAAAAGCTTCAAAAATAATACGACCACCTGGTTTAAGAAGAGTGCTTAATATTGAATGGAATTTTTTACGAATTTCGGCAGGAAAATGAGCGTAGATTAATGCTATAACATCAAAGTGGTTAGGTTTAAACTTTAAATCGGGGAGACGACCAACCCTATAATCAATATGAACTTGATTTGATTTTGCCAATTTTAAGGCCTTATTTTTACCTTCAGTACTAATGTCGAAAGCTGAAACATTCCAGCCCTCTTTAGCTGCATAAACGGCGTTTCTTCCTTCACCTTCAGCCCCAAAAAGTATTTTTCCCGGTTTAAAGTGGTTAAGTTGCTGTGCTAGAAACTTATTTGGTTCAATTCCGTAGGCGTATTCCTCTTTTTGAAAACGATCTTCCCATCTTTGTAACCATTCATTTTCCATAGTTTTTCTTTTTATTGATAGAGCAGGTATTTTTCTCTTTTATTTTTAAATTCCTGAAGTCCCGCTTGCCAGCTTTCCCTTATCTCTTTTTCGCTTACCCCATTTTCGATTTGTTGTTGAAGTTGCTGTGTACCGGCAAGTTTTGTGAAAAAACTATTGAAAAAATCAGCCTTATTTTTAGTGTGATTATACGCTTTGATAAGCCATTTTAAATTAATTTTCTCTAAATGCTCGCTATGGCTAAGATCTTCCCCAAAACATTCTTTGCCTAAGTATTTAGGGTTTTTTGCGCCATCCATTGATGTTGGCGTGTAGGTATATGAAAACTCTTTAGCATCTAAAAAAGGCGACCCAAAAACCTGAAATTGTTTATGGGTACCACGGCCGGCGTTTACATTAGTTCCTTCAAAAAAACAAAGACTTGGATATAGATTTATAGATTGATCATTGGGTAAATTAGGAGAAGGTTTTACCGGTAAACTGTATTTTTTTTGATGGTTGTAATTACTCATTCTAATTACTTCTAGATCACAATTAATCCCGTTTTTTAGCCAATTTTCTCCATTAATCATTTTTGCATATTCCCCCATGGTTAGTCCATGTACAACGGGGATAGGATGCATCCCTACAAAACTATGATGTTTTTTTTCCAGAATAGGCCCGTCTATATAATGACCGTTAGGGTTTGGACGATCAAAAACCAAAAGTTTAATGTTATTTTCAGCACAAGCTTCCATCACATAGTGTAGCGACGAAATGTAGGTGTAAAAACGAGCTCCTACATCCTGAAGGTCAAAAATCAGTACATCGATATCTTTTAGTTGTTCTGGTTTTGGCTTTTTATTATTTCCGTAGAGCGAAATTACCGGTAATCCTGTTTTTGGATCTTTACCATCTTCAACTTTTTCGCCGGCATCGGCTTTCCCTCGAAAACCATGCTCAGGAGCAAAAACTTTTTTTATCGCTACGTTGAGTGCTAAAAGCGAATCGACCAGATGAACAGATTCTTTATTTTTATTTAGGATCAAAGAAGATTGATTTCCTACGATACCAACTTTTTTACCGTGAAGCATAGGCATATATAAATCTGTTCGATTAGCACCAACCACAATATCGCCTATAATTTCTTTGGAAGAAGTGAGTTCGTCCTTATTTTTTGATGAAGATGGCTGTGTTTTATTTTTATCGGCTTCTATGTTTCCGCAAGAAAGAATTGCGATAAGACTGAATAAAAATGTACTTTTGAAGAACCGGTTAATCATATAATTGTAAATCTTGAATTTCGAGTTATTTGTAGTTAAGCGTTTAATAAACGCCAATAAAGATAAAAGTAGTATTTCCTCGCCTATTATAAAAATTGCGATTACGGCAATAGCAATTGGGGTAGTGATGATGCTGGTATCTTTTGCGACAGGTTTGGGATTACAAGAAAAGATTAGGGATAAGATTGCTGCTTTTAACGGGCATATTATTATCACCAATTACGATAATAATAGTAGTGAAGTGACGCTACAGCCGGTTTCTAAAGATCAGGATTTTTACCCTGAATTTAAATCGGTTGCTGGGATAACCCACGTGCAGGGGACAGCCACCAAGGCGGGTATCATTAGAACTACAGATGATTTTGAAGGAGTCATTGTAAAAGGAGTAGGGAGTGATTATGATTGGTCTTTTTTCAAAGATTTTTTAGTTGAAGGGAAATTACCCGATTATTCATCGAATCTTAACGATGAGGTTTTAATTTCCAGGTATCTTGCTAACAGGCTTCATCTAAAAGTTGGTGATCGTGCACCTACTTATTTTCTTAGGGAAGGCCGGGAAAGACCTTTTGTACGCGGATTCAAAATTGTTGGAATTTACGATTCGGGCTTTCAGGATTTTGACGAGCTGTATTTAATTGCCGATTTACGGCATATCCAAAAATTAAATGGCTGGAAAGATGATGAAGTGGGTAATTTTGAAGTTTTTATCGACGATTTTGATCAGTTAGATGAAAAATGGAAAGAGGTGTATCTTAATACCGGATCATTTTTAGATGCACAGCATATTGGACAGAAATACTATAATATTTTTGAATGGCTTTCTCTTTTCGATTTTAATATCGGCCTTATTATCGGGATCATGATTTTGGTTGCCGGGATAAATATGATCACCGCTTTATTGGTTCTTATTTTAGAGCGCACACAAATGATCGGGATCTTTAAGGCATTGGGAACCCAGGATTGGTCGATTAGAAAGATGTTTTTATATAATGCCGGTTACCTGATTTTACTTGGTTTATTTTGGGGGAATGTGATTGGATTGGGAATACTTTTTATTCAGAAGTATTTTAAGTTGATTCCTTTAGATCCAGAAACGTACTACGTAAGTGAAGTGCCAATTTTTATACATTGGGACTATATTTTAGCAGTGAACTTGGGGACGCTTATTTTATGTATGCTCATGCTACTTATCCCTTCGATGATTATTTCTAAAATATCTCCGGTGAAATCGATAAAATTCGAGTAAAAGTTATCGAATTTCAGTTGTCAGGATGATGAAGTTTTGTAAGACATTTATATAAAACTGCGTGTTGTTTTCTTCGGATGGATTCCTTTTTTGAATTTCAGAATATAAAGAAAGAAATCAGTCGATGCGTTCTATAACTTTTGGAAGGTGTAAGTTTTAATACTGTCTTTTTCTATGCGTGCCACTGCTGGATTTTTCCAGGATAATACTTTATCTAAAAAAACAAATTTCTGATTATTTAAAATAATTAAAGAATCATTCTCATTCCATTGGTATTGGCCAATTTCAGTTTTAATTTCACCGGCAATACTGTCATTTTCATTATAATTTTGTGCAATTTTATAAGAGCCATCTGGTTTTAATTCCAGATTAACAATGATTCCCTTACAATCTTTACATGGTAAAGTAACTTGATAAGTGCCGGTATATTCCCATTTTTCTTTCGGCCCCTTCTCTTGCCATTCGCTTTGAGAATCTTCTGTTTTTTCTCTCTGGTCATGCTGGCAGGAAACATTAAATAATAAAGTGGTGATCACCAGAAATATTAACTGTTGTGCAATAAAGCTCCTCATGATTTTTTTGCGCAAAAGTATATCGATTTTCAAAATTTCAAATCTAAAAAATTACTAAAATTTCATCCTAAGTTTTAATTTTTCTTAAACAGAATTATCGTTTTGGATTCCCTAAATTGTGATTTCAAAAAAAATACATGACCTACGCCGAGAATATCCTGGAAACCATTGGGAATACCCCTTTGGTGAAAATGAACAAACTCACAGCAGAAATAGAAGCTCTTGTCCTTGCTAAATACGAAACTTTTAACCCTGGTAACTCGGTTAAAGATCGCATGGCTTTAAAAATGGTAGAGGAAGCGGAAGCCAATGGATTACTAAAACCGGGCGGAACCATTATTGAAGGAACCAGCGGTAATACCGGTATGGGACTTGCACTTGCTGCGATCGTAAAAGGCTATAAAATGGTCTGTGTCATGTCAGACAAGCAAAGTAAGGAGAAAATGGATATTCTAAGAGCTGTAGGTAGTGAAGTGGTCGTTTGCCCAACCAATGTAGCTCCAGACGATCCACAAAGTTATTATTCGGTAGCGAAAAGAATGGCTAAAGAAACACCAAATTCGTGGTACGTTAATCAATACGATAATTTGGCCAATTCTAAAGCGCATTACGAAAGTACCGGCCCGGAAATCTGGAAACAAACCGACGGGAAAATCACCCATTTTGTAGTTGGTGTTGGTACTGGCGGAACTATTTCTGGCGTAGGAAAATACCTGAAAGAGCAAAATCCTAACATTAAAGTATGGGGAATCGATACGTACGGTTCGGTATTCAAAAAATATCATGAAACCGGCGAATTTGATGAGAATGAAATTTATCCTTATGTTACCGAAGGGATCGGGGAGGATATTATTCCTAAAAATGTAGATTTTAGTGTGATCGATGGGTTTACCAAAGTAACCGATAAAGATGCGGCCATCTACACCCGTAAGCTGGCCAGGGAAGAAGGTTTCTTTTTAGGAAATTCTGCCGGGGCCGCCGCCAAAGGCCTTTTGCAGTTAAAAGAACATTTTACTAAAGACGATGTTGTGGTTGTTTTATTTCACGATCATGGCAGTAGATACGTTGGTAAAATGTTTAACGACGACTGGATGAAACAACACGATTTTTTATAGAAAACCGGTTTACATCCTAAAACATTCATATTTAGCGAATTATTCAGCTAAAATTATAGCTGAAATAAAATTTAATCTAATTTATTTATGCGAAGAAATTACATTGTTTGTTTTATAGTAATTCAATGCTTTTTCACTTCATTATTAGCACAAAACGAAACTGATTTTCAGGTTTCAGTGGCAACTAACAATCCTTCTCAGGAAATTAATGATGCAGAAGCCATAGTGAAGGTAAACGGAGGAAAGCCACCGTATCAATATAAATGGAGTCAAAAGGAAACACCTTTAGATGCTAAAAAAGCTACAGGTTTTGTAGAAGGTTTAACGCATCAGGTAACCGTTACCGATGCTAATGGTGAAGAGGTAAAAAAGACTTTTAAAATAAAAGCTACATCTATAACCGAAAAGGTAAATAGCCGCGCCCAACCGGCGGTAGATTTTTTAGAAGGAATTTTATTTTGGGATCCGTTTGAACCTTTAGGCCTTTATGATCCTGTGGTGTATACCGAGGAGCGACCAATTTTGATTCCTGATTTTGATGCTAAAACCGAGCAAAAATATACCCTTCAAAAATGGTTAATAGGAGAAGGCGAAAAAATTGAAAAAGATGATAAAATAGCTATCGTACAAAAAGGGAAGGAGAAGCAAATTCCCGTTTATGCGCCAGCCGGTGGAACTTTAGAACATACGGTTAAAAAAGGAGCAGCTATTTTTGATCCTGAAGATAAAGAAGATGTGATCGAGCAAAATGCGCATCAGGTAGCCAATATCATTTATGATGATCCGCAGCCTGTGTTGTATCCCAATGGGGATGTTCGTAAAAACGCAATCCCGTTTATTGTAATTTGGCTTATTTTGGGAAGTATCTTTTTTACGCTTCGTCTTGGGTTTGTAAATGTAAGAGGATTTAAACATTCTATAGATTTAGCAAAAGGGAAATACGATAATCCAGATGCGCCGGGTAGAATAACCCATTTTCAGGCCATGACCACTGCAGTTTCAGCAACTGTTGGTTTGGGGAATATTGCCGGTGTGGCGGTAGCCATTTCTTTAGGAGGCGCAGGCGCTACCTTTTGGATGTTTATTGCCGGTTTTTTTGCAATGTCTTTAAAATTTGTAGAGTGTACACTTGGTGTAAAATACCGTCATATTAATAAGGAAGGCCGAATTTTTGGTGGCCCAATGAATTACCTTCGTTACGGCTTGGAAAAAAGAAATATGAAAGGTGCTGGTAAAGTACTGGCGATTGTATTTGCCGTTTTAGGCGTTGGAGCTTCTTTTGGTGGCGGGAATATGATTCAGTCTAACCAGGCGTTTAAAATTGTTTCAGATCAGCTTCCGTTTTTAGAGGGAAATGGATTTTGGTTTGGGATAGGTTTTGCGGTTTTAGTAGGTATCGTCATCATTGGTGGGATAAATAGTATCGCTAAAGTAACCGGTAAAGTAGTACCGTTTATGGCTGCTGTTTATATTTTAGGATGTTTTGTGGTGATTGGGACCAATATCGAAAATATTGGGAATGCGTTTCATGCGATTTTTGATGGTGCTTTTTCAGCCAGTGCCATGAAAGGTGGTTTTATAGGAGTATTAATTGTAGGATTACAGCGGGCCGCATTCTCTAGTGAAGCCGGCGTAGGATCGGCTGCGATTGCACACAGTGCTTCTAAAACTAAAAATCCTATTGCAGATGGTTTTACATCCTTGGTAGAACCTTTTATCGATACGATGGTGGTTTGTACCATGACGGCTTTAGTGCTTATTTTTACCGGAATGCATGAAGTTGATGGGATGGGCGGTGTAGAGCTTACTGCCGATGCTTTTGGAAGCGTGATTTCCTGGTTTCCTGCCGTTCTTGCTTTTGCTGTTTTTCTATTTGCTTTTTCTACAATGGTGTCCTGGTCTTATTATGGGATGCGCTCGTGGACTTATCTTTTTGGACGAAGTAAAAAATCTGAACTTATTTATAAAATCATGTTTCTTTTATTTGTGGTTGTAGGAGCTTCTGTAAGTTTAGGTGCAGTGCTCAGTTTTTCAGATATGATGATCTTAGCAATGTCTTTCCCTAATATTATAGGGCTTTATGTAATGTCTTCTGAAATTCGTGGAGATCTAAGGAATTACATGAAGCGTTTACGTAATAATGAGATTTTTATTAATCCGAAATTCAGGGAAGCAGATTAATTTTTCGGCATAAATGAAGGAAGTAAAGATCTTAACTTATGATAGTAAAAGATGCGAAATTCCGATTATTTTTGTCAAATGACGAGGTGAATTTTCCAGATTATTTAAATTCAATTTTAGACATATCTACTTTTAAAATATAAAATACATGATAAAGTTCTTACCATATTTAATTGTTGCTGCATTCATTGTTACCGGATGCAGTTCTTCCAAAGCCACCCAAAATAATAATAAAGAATCAGGTTCTGAAGACTCGAATGCACCTAAATATAGCTACCTGGCGCTTGGTGACTCATATACTATTGGAGAAAGTGTAGAAGAATCTGAGCGTTGGCCGGTACAGCTTACCGAAGCATTACGGGAGCGTGGCTATGCGATGGCCGCTCCCAAAATTATTGCAAGAACCGGTTGGACTACGGCCGATCTAATAGCGGGAATAAATTCAGAATTAAATGTGCAGCGCGATTTTGATCTCGTTTCCATTTTAATTGGAGTTAATAACCAGTATCAAAACAAGCCCATTACAGAATATGAAGAAGAGCTACGGGAAATCTTTCGAAAAGCTATTAACCATTCTAAAAAGATGGAAGCCGGTGTTTTTGCTGTTAGTATCCCAGATTACGGTGTGACGCCTTTTGGTTCGGCCAATCAGGATGAAATTGGGCGGGATATCGATGCTTTTAATGCAGTTTTTAAGCGTGTGGCGCAAGAATATAATGTAGATTTCTATAATATCACCCCAATCTCTAGAAGGGCAGCTGATAATCCAGATCTTATTGCTGCAGATGAGTTACATCCTAGTGGATTAATGTATCGCTACTGGGTAGAAGATTTTATATTAAACGTTGTGGAAAAATTACCTCAGGAAAACTAATGTATGTTTTTATAAAATTGATTTTAAATATATTAAGTAATTCTTTCTTAACTTTAGCAAGTGAGGGAAGAATTTTTACATTATATATGGCAATTTCAAAAGTTTGAAAAAGCGCAGTTAAAAACAGTTAGCGGAGAACTGCTCGAAATTTATCATCCCGGCACTCTTAATGATCAAAGTGGCCCCGATTTCTTTGCTGCAAAATTAAAAATAGGTGATCAATTATGGGCTGGGAATGTAGAAATTCATTTAAAGTCTTCAGACTGGTATTCCCATACACATCAAACCGATACCAATTATGATAGTGTAATTTTACATGTCGTTTACGAGCACGATCTTGATATTTTTAGAAAAGACGAATCTATTATTCCTTCCCTTGTTTTAAAAGAAAAAATACAACCCGAAGTTCAACAAAATTATCTACAATTACTTGAAAAGGATCACAATTGGATTAATTGTGAAAAATTCTTTCCAGATTTTAATGAATTTGATATAGAAAGCTGGTTAACCAGATTATACATAGAGCGTCTTGAAGGGAAAACACAACTGATCTTTGATTTATTGAAGCAAAGTAAAAACGATTGGGAGTCGGTGTTATTTAAATTACTGGCTAAAAACTTTGGCTTAAACAAAAATGGTGACGCTTTTTTAAATCTGGCAAGCACTATCGATTTTGAAGTAATCCGTAAGCTTTCAAAATCTCAATTTCAGTTAGAGGCTGTTTTGCTGGGACACGCCGGGCTGCTGGAAAAAGATGTTGAGGATAATTATTTTAAGGCGTTAAAAAATGAATATAAATATCTTCAGAATAAATTTAAAATAGGCTCTCCCATACAATTGCGCCCGGTTTTCTTCAGGTTACGCCCGGATAATTTTCCTACCATCCGATTAGTACAATTAGCGGCAGTTTTTGCAAAGTCTTCTGCATTATTCGGTATACTTGCCAAAGCGCAGACCAAAGCCGACATTTATAAAATTTTTAAAATAGAGGTGCCTAAATTCTGGAAAACCCATTATAACTTCAGTAGTTCTCATCATCCAAGGCAAAAGAAGCTTACTAGATCATTCATTGATCTGGTGATTATTAATACGGTTGTTCCTATGCAGTACGCTTTTGCGAAAAGAAGCTTAAATGAAAATGAGTATTATCTAGATCTAATTGCTGAGCTGAGTCCTGAGAAGAATACTGTTATTCAGCATTTTCAGCAATTAAAACCCAAATTGTTTAACAATGCCATGCATTCTCAGGCACTCCTTCAATTGAAAAGAATGTATTGCGACGAGAATAAATGCTTAACATGCGCTTTAGGCGCAAAGTTTATAAAAGGGAAATATTAGTTATATTTGGTGCGTGAGAAAAAATTTTTACAATTTAAGATACTATCTGGAGCGTAATGGTTTTTACGTTTCTTCGCGCCTTGCCGATAAAATTGGGATGCGTGCCAAGAGTGTGAGGCTGTTTTTTATTTATGTTACATTTTTCACTTTCGGGATAGGTTTTGCGGTTTATCTTACCCTGGCCTTTTGGCTAAAGCTTAAAGATCTGGTATATACTAAAAGGACTTCGGTATTTGATCTTTAGAATGATTCTTTTAGAAAATTAGGGGGGGTAATTGATATTTTTATTAAGTTTCATTAACAAAACCTTGACATTTTAACGACATAAAATTTGAATTAGCCTATTTTTTTAGCATCTTGCTGAGCGGAAAAAACAAATCTAAATTAAACACTAATCTGTATATGAGAAAGTACTTACTTTCAATGTTATTGCTACTTCCTGTGGCATTACTTCAGGCGCAGGAGCTGGAAGTAAAAACAAAAGTCGGAAACCCCACAAATCAAATTAACGACGGATTTATAGACGTTGAAGTAACCGGAGGAACCCCACCTTACACTTATAAATGGTCTAATAAAGACACCCCACTTAGTTCTTCTAAAGCTGAAGGTCTTACTGAAGGAGTTCCTTATACGGTGGTCGTTCAGGATAGTAATGGAAATACAACTACGGTAGAAGCTAAGGTGAAGGCCGAAGCAATTACTGAAAAATTTAATGGAACGTTTACGCCAGCTGTTGAAGGATTAACAGCTGTTCTTTTTTGGGACCCTTTTGCCGCATTAGGTATTTATGATCCTATTGTTTATGCTGACGTGAAAAATGTAGAGACTCCGGGCTGGAGTGCAGACGTTCAGGATAAATTTGTACTTAAGGAATGGCTTATAGCAGAAGGTTCTCATGTGGATAAAGGAGATCAGATAGCTATAGTAAGTTCTACCAAAAGCGGGGATGTACCCGTTTATACAAGTGCTTCTGGTACTTTAAAGTATCTGGTAAAAGAAGGAGGTAGTATTTATGATTATCAAAATACTGAAGATTTAATTGAAACAGGGGCACATTATCTGGCTCAAATAGAGTATGATGAGCCGGTTATACTTACCCATCCTAATGGAGACCCACAGTCGCACCCAATACCTTTCATCGTAATATGGCTGGTTTTTGGAGCAACTTTCTTTACCATAAGAATGGGCTTTATTAATATTAGAGGATTTAAGCATTCTTTTGAACTTGCCAGCGGAAAATATGATGACCCGGATGCACCGGGTACTATTACCCATTTCCAGGCCTTAGCTACTGCAGTTTCTGCAACTGTTGGTTTAGGAAATATTGCCGGGGTAGCTGTAGCCGTTTCTCTTGGTGGTGCGGGAGCAACTTTCTGGATGATTATTGCTGGTTTATTGGGAATGTCCTCTAAGTTTGTTGAATGTACACTTGGGGTAAAATATAGACATATTAACTCTGAAGGACGAGTATTTGGAGGCCCTATGAATTATTTACGTTACGGTCTGGAAAAACGTAACATGAAAAGTTTTGGTCGTTTTCTTGCAGGTTTCTTTGCTGTTTTAGGTGTTGGAGCTTCTTTTGGAGGGGGAAACATGTTTCAGGCCAACCAGTCTTTCGAGATTTTGTCTGGTCAATTTCCAATGTTGGCAGGAAACGGATTTTGGTTCGGTATTATCTTAGCTGTCCTTGTAGGTGTTGTGATTATAGGTGGTATCAATAGTATTGCTAAAGTTACCGGTAAGATTGTTCCGATAATGGCGGCCGTTTATATTATTGGAGCGTTTGTAGTTATTGGTATTAATATTGAAAATATTGGTCCGGCATTTACTGCCATCTGGGATGGTGCATTTAGCCCTTCTGCTCTTAAAGGAGGAGTTATTGGAGTGTTGATTGTTGGATTCCAGAGAGCGGCATTCTCTAACGAAGCCGGTGTAGGTTCTGCAGCAATCGCCCACAGTGTGGTAAAAACAAATAACCCACCTTCTGAAGGTTTTGTTGCATTATTGGAGCCTTTTATAGATACAGTTGTAGTTTGTACCTTAACTGCTTTGGTGCTTATCTTTACCGGTATGCACGAAGTTGAAGGAGTAGGTGGTACGCAGTTAACATCAGATGCTTTTGCAAGTGTGATCGACTGGTTCCCTTATGTACTTTCTGTAGCGGTGTTCTTATTTGCATTTTCTACCATGATTTCGTGGTCGTACTACGGAATGCGTGCATGGACTTTCCTTTTTGGGAAGAGTACAAGAACTGAATTGATCTATAAAATCTTCTTTTTAGTGTTTGTTGTGATAGGAGCTTCTATAAGTCTTGGTGCCGTATTGGATTTCTCTGATATGATGATCTTATCAATGTCTTTCCCTAATATTATTGGTCTTTATATAATGAGTGGTGAAGTTAGAGAAGATCTTAGAGAATACTTTAGAAAATTAAAAGCAGGAGAGTTATTTACTAAAGATGGTAAGCCAAAGACCACTATGCAATAACAGTGTAGTCTAAACATATAAGTATGAAATACTGGAAATCCCATTTCGTTTTCAATAAAAGTGAACGGAATGGGATTTTTGTTTTAGTCATTCTTATTATAATTCTTCAGATTCTTTATTTTAAATATCCTTTTTTTAGTGCTGAAGAAAAGGTTTCAGAAAAAACAAGTACTGAAATCACCCAATTTCAGCATAGCTTAGATAGTTTAAAGCAGAAGAATAGTAAAAAAGATACTATTTATCCCTTCAATCCTAATTATCTTACCGATTATAAAGCCTATCGGCTGGGAATGTCTGTAAAGGAGATCGATCGGTTATTAGATTTCCGTTCTTCTGGAAAATGGATAAATTCTGCTGAAGAATTTCAGGAAATCACCAAAATATCAGATTCTCTTTTTGTAAAATTATCTCCTCATTTTAAATTTCCCGATTGGGTGTCTACTGCTCAAACTTCAAATTCGATAAAACAAGCCCCTATTTTAAAGCTTGATCTTAATCTTACTACTGCTCAGGAACTTCAAAAAGTAAAAGGAGTAGGACAAGTACTTTCCAACCGAATAGTAAAGTACAGGGAACTTATAGGTGGTTATAGAAGTTTAATTCAGCTGAAAGATATTTATGGCTTGCCCGACGTTACTCGAAAAGAGCTTTTAAAATATTTAAATAAAATTCCGCCTAATTTCGATAAAAAGAATATCAATACCATCGGTATTTTAGAACTTTCAGAACTGCCTTATTTCAATTATGAATTGGCAAGGGCAGTAATAGAATATAGAAACCTTCATAAAGGAATAGATTCTATTGAAGTTTTATCAAAAATCGATGATTTTCCTCGTTCTAAATTTGATAGAATTCAATTATATTTAAGTTTTAATTGATATATTGTAAAAAAATACTATATTCTTAATTTTAAGTTCATTTTATAAGGTAAATCTAAAAATGAATTTAATTTAGCGGTATTTTTTACAGAAATAGATCGACTATTTTTTACACTATTAAGATTAAATGAATTCCATGTATTTTACTGAAGAGCATGCTCTATTCAGAGAGAGTTTTAAAGAGTTTTTACAAAAGGAGGTAGTTCCACACATTGATAAATGGGAAGAAACGGGAACTATTGAAAGATTTATTTGGGAGAAGTTTGGTGAGATGGGATATTTTGGTTTATTCCAGCCTGAGGAGTATGGAGGATTAAATCTTGATATTTTTTATACCATTATATTTCTGGAAGAATTACAAAAAATAAATTCTGGTGGTTTCGCAGCAGCCATGTGGGCGCATGCTTATTTAGCGATGACCCATGTGAAAGTAGAAGCCAGTGATGAGCTAAAAGAAAAGTATCTTACCACTAGTATCAGCGGAGAGAAAATAGGCGCGCTTTGCGTAACAGAACCTTTTGGAGGCTCTGATGTTGCAGGAATGCGATCTACCGCAGAGAGAAAAGGGGATACCTATATATTAAACGGTTCTAAAACTTTTATCACTAATGGGGTTTATGCCGATTATTTAGTGGTAGCCGCAAAAACAAGTCCTGAACTTAAGAGTAAGGGAATGAGTATTTTTATTGTAGATAGAAATGCCAAAGGAGTCTCGGCTTCAAAATTGAATAAACTGGGTTGGAGAGCTTCAGATACGGGAGAGATCGCTTTCGATAATGTAGAAGTTCCTGCCAGTAATATGTTGGGAGAAGAGAATAAAGGTTTTTCTTATATCATGCAGCATTTTGCGATGGAGCGTTTAATTATGGGAGTAAATGCACATGCAAGGGCAGAGTTTGCCTTGGATTATGCCATTAACTACATGAACGAGCGAGAAGCCTTTGGTAAAAAAATAAACGAATTCCAGGCTTTAAGACATAAGATCGCTGACATGGTAAGCGAAGTAACAGTGATTAAGGAATTTAATTATGCTACCGCGTATAAATTAGGAAATGGAGATTATCCGGTGAAAGAAGCCAGTATGTCTAAACTTTTGAGTACTAAAATTGCTGATGAAGTGATTTACGGAAGCTTGCAGATGTTAGGCGGGTATGGTTATATGGAAGACTATCCACTAGCCAGAATGTTTAGAGACAGTCGTCTTGGTCCAATAGGTGGTGGTACCTCTGAAATTTTAAGGGAAATTATCGCCAAAATGGTGATTGATAAAAAGGAATACAAAGCTCCGGTAAAGGAAGTTTTTAAATCGTAAAGTATTTTGGCGAAAATGATCCTAAATTATCGCCAAAATGGTGATTGATAAAAAGGAATACAAAGCTCTGATAAAGTAAGTTTTTAAAAGAATTTAGAATTAAACAAAATATTTGTTGGTTGTAAGTAAATAACGATTATATTTGCAGCCTAATTTTCAAAGAAAGGAGGTGGAACTATGTTAATAATACCAGTAAAAGACGGAGAAAACATTGATAGAGCGCTTAAGCGTTTTAAGCGTAAATTTGATAAAACAGGAACAATGCGTCAGCTAAGAAGTCGTCAGCATTTTACAAAACCGTCTGTAGAACGTAGGGCGCAAGTTCAAAAAGCGCAGTATATTCAGCACCTTAGAGATCAGGAAGATATCTAGTATTTCCTTTCTTTCTTAAGATTGAATGTATGCAGAGAAGCCCTGCTTCTTTGGTAAAAATATAACTGTTGATAGATAAAGTTTTTTAACTTTGTTTGTCAACAGTTTTTTTATGTCTATACCTCAGTTTAAAGACTATCTTCTTTTAGAGAAAAATTATTCGCTTCATACCATTAAAGCTTATGAAGCCGATCTTCTTTCTTTTCAGGAATTTCTATCCACTGAATTTGAATATTCAGATTTAAAAGAGGTGGATTATTCCCAGATCCGGAACTGGATCGTTTTTCTGTCAGAATCTGATATTTCTAATAGAAGTATCAATCGTAAAATATCCTCTTTAAAATCATATTATCGTTTTTTACAAAAGGTAGGAGAGCTTGCTATTTCTCCTTTGCAAAAACACCGTCCGCTTAAGATGGCAAAAAAGGTACAGGTGCCATTTTCCAAAGTAGAGGTGGTAAATGTAATTAATGATATAGATACACATAGTTTTGAAGGTATACGGGATAAGGCGATTATAGAATTGTTTTATTCAGCAGGGTTAAGGCGGATTGAGTTAATTAATCTCCAATTAGTAGATTTGGATCTCGTAGGACGAAATATTAAAGTTCTTGGAAAAAGAAATAAAGAAAGATACCTGCCGTTATTAAATAGTGTAGCGAAGACGATTGAGTTGTATATAAAGGAGCGAAACCTTGTTGCGCCTGTTCTTATGGAAAATTCATATTTATTTGTCTCTTCTAAAGGAGATAAAATGAGTGAAAGTCTTGTTTATAGAATAATAAATACTTATTTTAGTAAGGCGTCGGCTAAAGTTAAGAAAAGTCCTCATATACTTCGACATTCCTTTGCCACGCACTTATTGAATGAAGGGGCAAACTTAAATGCGGTAAAGGAACTCTTGGGCCATTCTAGTCTAGCGGCTACTCAGGTTTACACGCATAATAGTATTGCAGAGCTTAAAAATATTCATTCAAAAGCTCATCCCCGTAACAATAAGGACTAGCTTAACCTTTTGTTTAATTAAATTTTTGAAGTTATGAAAGTAAACGTGCAATCTGTAAACTTTAACGCAGATCAGAAGCTGATTGATTTTATTCAGAAAAAAATGGATAAACTAGAGAATTTCTACAGCAAGGTTATTTATGCGGATGTTTATCTGAAAGTTCAGAAAACAAGTGATAAGGAAAATAAGATTACAGAAATTTTGCTAAGTATTCCTGGCGGGGATGTTATGGTGAAAAAAACATGTAAAACTTTTGAAGAGTGTGTAGATGAGTGTGTTAACTCACTGCAGAGACAATTAATTAAACGCAAAGAGAAATCTAAAGCATATGCTTAGATAAAAAAATCTCGAAAATATATTTTGAGATCTAAATAATTTATATACATTTGCAGTCCGTTAGAAATAGCGGACTTTTTTATTGTGAAAAGTAAGTGTTGCCGATGTAGCTCAGCTGGCTAGAGCAGCTGATTTGTAATCAGCAGGTCGTGGGTTCGAGTCCCTCCATCGGCTCTGAAATTTTGAATCTGAAAGCTTTAGTTTAGCTAATTTGTTAAGAATTAATGAACTAGAAATTTTTCGAATTTTTTTTGAAAAAAGCTTTGGATGGTGCTGTAAAATTACTTTAATTTGCAGCCGTTTTGATACCATCATAAAGCTGGCCTTCGGGTTGTAGTTCTATGAAATAATGGTATAGTAATTTTGAGGGGAGATACTCAAGCGGCCAACGAGGACAGACTGTAAATCTGTTGGTTTTACCTTCGCAGGTTCGAATCCTGCTCTCCCCACATAAGCATTCAAAGTTAGAAGATTTAATATTTAAGATTAAATTTTGAATCACTAATATAGAATGAATAAGCGGGAGTAGCTCAGTTGGTAGAGCGTCAGCCTTCCAAGCTGAATGTCGCCGGTTCGAACCCGGTCTCCCGCTCAACAAAATTATTAAATGAGATCAATGATATCCGTAAGCTATTATTAGCTTATGGTTTTTGTTGTTTAAAGCAATTGGATAGTCTGACTATTCATTTTTGCCGACGTAGCTCAGGGGTAGAGCGCTTCCTTGGTAAGGAAGAGGTCACGAGTTCAATTCTCGTCGTTGGCTCTGGTTTAGTATAAAATTGAACACTAATATATAACTAAGATTAAATAAGTATTAATTATGGCAAAGGAAACTTATGATCGTTCCAAACCGCACTTAAATATAGGTACGATTGGACACGTAGATCACGGAAAAACTACTTTAACAGCAGCTATTACTAAGGTGTTAGCTGACGCTGGATATTCTGAAGCTAGAGCTTTCGATCAAATCGATAACGCTCCTGAGGAAAAAGATAGAGGTATTACTATTAACTCTTCTCACGTAGAGTACGCGACTGCAAATCGTCACTATGCTCACGTTGACTGTCCAGGTCACGCCGATTACGTTAAGAACATGGTAACTGGTGCTGCTCAGATGGACGGTGCTATCCTTGTTGTTGCTGCGACTGATGGTCCTATGCCACAAACTCGTGAGCACATCCTTCTTGGTCGCCAGGTAGGTATTCCAAGAATCGTTGTGTTTTTAAATAAAGTTGACCTTGTAGATGATGAGGAGCTTCTTGAGTTAGTAGAAATGGAAGTAAGAGATTTACTTTCTTTCTATGAGTATGATGGAGATAACGGTCCTGTAATTTCTGGATCTGCTCTTGGTGCTTTAGAAGGTGATAATAAATGGACTCAGTCTGTTTTAGATCTTATGGAAGCTGTTGATAGCTGGATCGAGTTGCCACAGCGTGATGTGGATAAACCATTCTTAATGCCAATCGAGGATGTATTCTCTATTACTGGTCGTGGTACAGTAGCAACTGGACGTATCGAAACTGGTGTAGCTAATACTGGAGATCCTGTAGAAATTATTGGTATGGGTGCTGGTAAATTAACTTCTACAATTACTGGAGTAGAGATGTTCCGTAAGATTCTTGATAGAGGTGAAGCTGGTGATAACGTTGGTCTTTTATTAAGAGGTATCGAGAAAACTCAGATCTCTAGAGGTATGGTAATTACTAAGCCTGGATCTGTAACTCCTCACGCTAAGTTTAAAGCAGAGGTTTATATCCTGAAGAAAGAAGAAGGTGGACGTCACACTCCATTCCATAACAACTACCGTCCTCAGTTCTACGTACGTACAACTGACGTAACAGGAACAATTAGCCTTCCTGAAGGAGTTGAAATGGTAATGCCAGGTGATAACCTTACTATTACTGTTGATTTGATTCAGCCTATTGCAATGAATGTTGGTCTACGTTTCGCTATCCGTGAAGGTGGTAGAACTGTAGGTGCTGGTCAGGTAACTGAAATTTTAGACTAATTATAGTTTGAATATATAAGGTATCCTGTGAAGAGCAGGATACCTTCTCTTTATCTTACGGGTTTAGCTCAGTTGGTAGAGCACTGGTCTCCAAAACCAGGTGTCGGGAGTTCGAGCCTCTCAACCCGTGCAAATACTTTAAGGAATGGCAGGAATTGTAAATTATATATCAGAGTCTTATAACGAGTTGAAAAACCATGTTACCTGGACAAGTTGGCCTGAAGCTCAAAGGCTAACAATTCTAGTTGCAGTTTTTTCTATTATTTTTTCTTTAGCTATTTGGGGTGTAGATACGTTGTTTAACAACGTTATTGAGCAATACTTTGAATGGGTAAAATCGTAATCTAGTTATGGCAGACGTTAAGGATAAAAAATGGTATGTAGTTCGTGCCGTAAGTGGACAGGAAAATAAAGTAAAAGATTATATAGAGCGAGAAATTTCCCATATGGGTATGGAAGACTGGGTTGATCAAGTATTGGTTCCCACTGAAAAGGTTATCCAGATTAGAAATGGGAAGAAGATTAATAAAGAAAGAGTTTACTTTCCTGGATATATAATGATTCAGGCCAATTTAGGCGGTGAAATTCCTCATATTATTAAGGGTATTAACGGTGTGATTGGTTTTCTTGGAGAAACAAAAGGTGGAGATCCTGTTCCACTTAGACAGTCTGAGGTTAATCGCATGTTAGGAAAAGTAGATGAGTTATCTGTTAAAACAGATAATGTTGCAATTCCTTTTACTCTTGGAGAGACTATTAAAGTAATTGATGGTCCTTTTAACGGTTTCAACGGAACTGTTGAGAAGATTAATGAAGAAAAGCGTAAGCTTGAAGTTATGGTTAAGATCTTTGGTAGAAAAACACCATTAGAACTTAGTTATATGCAGGTTGAGAAAATATAATTGTTACAAATTTTTTGATAGTTTTTTATTTGCTTCCACTCTAATAAACTATCTTCTAAAAATGTAAAAAATGGCAAAAGAAGTAAGTAAAGTTGTAAAACTACAAGTTCGCGGAGGTGCTGCTAACCCTTCACCACCAGTTGGACCTGCTTTAGGTGCTGCCGGAGTTAATATCATGGAATTCTGTAAGCAATTCAATGGTAGGACTCAGGATAAACAAGGTAAAGTATTACCTGTAGTAATTACTGTTTATTCTGATAAATCATTTGATTTTGTTATCAAAACTCCACCAGCAGCAGTACAGCTAATGGAAGCAGCAAAAACAAAAAAAGGTTCGGGAGAGCCTAATAGAAAGAAAGTAGCAAGTGTATCTTGGGACCAAGTAAAAACTATTGCTGAGGATAAAATGCAGGATTTAAATGCATTTACTATCGAAGCTGCAATGAAAATGGTTGCTGGTACGGCTCGTTCTATGGGTATAACAGTAAAAGGTGATGCACCGTTTTAATCCAAAAAGAATTTAGAAAATGGCAAAGTTGACTAAAAAACAAAAAGAAGCTCAATCTAAAATCGAAAAGGGTAAAGCCTATACGGTTGCTGAAGCTTCTGCTTTGATCAAAGAAGTGGCTAGCGAAAGCTTCGACGCTTCTGTGGATTTGGCGGTACGTTTAAATGTAGATCCTCGTAAAGCTAATCAAATGGTTAGAGGGGTTGTTACATTACCACACGGAACAGGTAAAGATGTTAAAGTTCTTGCTTTAGTTACTCCAGATAAGGAAGAGGAAGCTAAGAATGCAGGTGCTGATTATGTTGGTCTTGATGAATACCTTGATAAAATTAAAGGAGGTTGGACAGATGTAGATGTAATTATCACTATGCCTAGCGTTATGGGTAAATTAGGACCATTAGGACGTGTTTTAGGACCTAGAGGTTTAATGCCTAACCCTAAAACCGGAACTGTGACTATGGATATCGCTAAAGCAGTAGCTGATGTGAAAGCTGGTAAGATCGATTTTAAAGTTGATAAGACCGGTATTGTTCACGCTGGTATTGGAAAAGTGTCTTTTAATCCAGAAAAAATAGCTGGTAACGCGAGAGAATTATTAACTACGCTTGTAAAACTGAAACCTCAGGCAGCTAAAGGTGTATACATTAAAAGTATCCACATGTCCAGTACAATGGGGCCTGGTGTAGCAATAGATACAAAAAGGTTTACTGAGCAATAATAAGGTATTATGACAAGAGAAGAAAAATCAAAAGTAATAGAAGATTTAACTGCCCAGTTAGCTGATACTTCAACTATCTATATTGCAGATATCTCAGGTTTAGATGCCGGAACAACCTCTAATTTACGTAGAGCTTGTTTTAAAGCTAATGTAAAACTTGCGGTAGTTAAAAATACATTACTAACTAAAGCAATGGAAGCTTCTGATAAAGATTTCGGAGAACTTCCAACAACTTTAAAAGGTAACACCTCTATAATGATTGC
This sequence comes from Zunongwangia pacifica, assembly GCF_023499215.1. Classification (GTDB taxonomy): domain Bacteria; phylum Bacteroidota; class Bacteroidia; order Flavobacteriales; family Flavobacteriaceae; genus Zunongwangia; species Zunongwangia pacifica. Next base: position 15,316 of record NZ_JAKHSK010000017.1, on the reverse strand, counting down.
TGAGACTGGTAATGCACCAGCTAAAGTGATTAAAGAATTTAGAAAGAAAAACGAGAAGCCGATTCTTAAAGGCGCTTTTATTGATGAAGCAATTTATGTTGGAGATGAGTATTTAGAAGCTCTTTCTAATATTAAGTCTAAAGAAGAGGTTATTGGGGATATCATTGGATTACTTCAATCTCCTGCTAAAAACGTTGTTTCTGCACTTAAATCAAGTGGAGGCAAAATTGCAGGAATCCTTAAGACTCTTTCAGAAAAAGAGGACTAGTATAGTACGCACTTTTTAATAAATATAACTTTTACAAAAATTTTAAAACGATAGAAAATGGCAGATTTAAAAGAATTCGCAGAACAATTAGTTAACTTAACAGTTAAAGAAGTTAATGAGTTAGCTGATATTTTAAAAGAAGAGTATGGTATTGAGCCTGCTGCTGCAGCTGTAGCTGTTGCTGGTGGAGCTGCTGCTGGTGGTGATGATGCTGCTGAAGAGCAAACTGAATTTGATGTAATTCTAAAAGCTCCAGGTGGATCTAAATTAGCAGTTGTAAAACTAGTAAAAGAATTAACTGGTCTTGGACTTAAAGATGCTAAAGAATTAGTAGATGGTGCTCCAAAAGCAGTTAAAGAAGGAATTGCTAAAGATGAAGCTGAAGCTTTAAAATCTCAATTAGAAGAAGCAGGAGCTGAGGTTGAGCTTAAATAAGCTTGACGAGAGCAATATTATTTAGGTTTAGACCTTAGGATACGCTCCTGAAGGTCTAAACCCTTTTGCGTATATAGAGCTGTAGCTTTTTTCGCAAGCAATTTTTATATAAATTATAATCCGTCCATTGATGTTAGCAAAGCAAACTGAAAGATTTAGTTTCTCTTCTGTAAAGAACAGACCTGACTATCCAGACTTTTTGGATATTCAGATCAAATCTTTCCAGGATTTCTTTCAATTAGAAACAAAATCAGAAGAGCGGGGAAATGAAGGCCTTTATAACACCTTCCTTGAAAACTTCCCAATTACGGATACCCGTAACCAATTTGTATTAGAATTTTTAGATTATTTTGTAGACCCACCAAGATATTCTATTCAAGAGTGTATTGAGCGTGGTCTTACATATAGCGTACCTTTAAAAGCAAGGTTAAAGCTATATTGTACAGATCCAGAGCATGAGGATTTTGAAACTATCGTACAGGATGTTTATTTAGGGACGATTCCTTATATGACGCCGAGTGGGACTTTTTGTATTAATGGAGCAGAGCGTGTTGTAGTTTCTCAGCTTCACCGTTCTCCAGGAGTATTCTTTGGACAATCTTTCCATGCAAATGGAACAAAATTATATTCTGCCAGAGTAATTCCTTTTAAAGGTTCTTGGATAGAATTTGCTACCGATATTAACAGCGTAATGTATGCTTATATCGATAGAAAGAAAAAATTACCTGTAACAACTCTTTTCCGCGCAATTGGATTTGAGCGCGATAAAGATATTCTTGAAATTTTTGATCTTGCTGAAGAAGTAAAAGTTTCAAAAACAGGTCTTAAAAAAGTTTTAGGTAGAAAGTTAGCGGCTCGTGTGCTTAACACCTGGTACGAAGATTTTGTAGATGAAGATACTGGCGAGGTTGTTTCTATCGAGCGTAACGAGATTGTTTTAGATCGTGATACCGAATTAGATAAGGATCATATAGAAGAGATTCTTGAAACCGGAACTAAAACAATTCTTCTTCATAAAGAAGATAACTCTACCGGTGATTATGCGATTATACATAATACACTACAGAAGGATCCAACAAACTCTGAAAAAGAAGCAGTTGAACATATTTATCGTCAATTACGTAATGCTGAACCGCCAGATGAGGAAACTGCGCGTGGAATAATTGATAAATTATTCTTCTCAGATCAGCGTTATAGTTTAGGAGAAGTTGGTCGTTATAGAATGAACAAAAAGCTTGGTCTTGATATCGGTATGGATAAGCAAGTGCTTACCAAAGAGGATATCATTACCATTGTAAAATATTTAATTGAGTTAATTAACTCTAAAGCAGAGATTGATGATATCGATCACTTATCTAACCGTCGTGTTAGAACTGTTGGAGAACAATTATCTCAGCAATTTGGTGTTGGTTTAGCCCGTATGGCTCGTACGATTCGTGAAAGAATGAACGTTCGTGACAACGAGGTATTTACACCTATCGATTTGATCAATGCGAAGACACTTTCTTCTGTGATCAACTCATTCTTTGGTACCAACCAGTTGTCTCAGTTTATGGATCAAACGAACCCATTAGCTGAGATTACTCATAAACGTCGTCTTTCTGCATTAGGACCTGGCGGTCTTTCCAGAGAGCGTGCTGGTTTCGAGGTTCGTGACGTTCACTATACTCATTATGGAAGATTGTGTCCTATTGAGACTCCTGAAGGTCCTAACATTGGTCTTATTTCTTCACTTTCAGTTTACGCGAAAGTTAATGGAATGGGATTCATTGAAACACCTTATAGAACGGTAGAAGAAGGAAAAATTAATATTTCTGAAGAGCCTATTTATTTAAGCGCTGAAGAAGAAGAAGGAAAGAAAATTGCTCAGGCAAACATTCCTTTAGGTGATGATGGAACTATCGATACCGATAAGGTAATTGCGCGTATGGAAGGAGACTTCCCGGTTGTGGATCCTAAAGAGGTTCATTATACCGATGTTGCTCCTAACCAGATTTCCTCAATTTCTGCATCTTTAATTCCTTTCTTGGAGCATGATGATGCGAACCGTGCATTGATGGGATCTAACATGATGCGTCAGGCAGTTCCGTTACTAAGAGCAGATTCTCCAATCGTAGGAACCGGATTGGAAAGACAAGTGGCTACAGATTCTCGTGTATTGATTAATGCAGAAGGAGAAGGAGAAGTAGAATATGTAGACGCGCAAAAGATTACAATTAAGTACGATCGTACTGAAGAAGAAAGAATGGTAAGTTTCGATTCAGATTCTAAAACTTACGATCTTATTAAATTCCGTAAAACTAACCAGGGAACTTCTATCAACCTTAAACCGATTGTTAGTGTTGGTGATAGAGTGACTAAAGGACAGGTATTATGCCAGGGGTATGCAACCGATAAAGGGGAGCTTGCACTTGGACGTAACATGAAAGTTGCCTTTATGCCTTGGAAAGGATATAACTTTGAGGATGCGATTGTAATTTCAGAGAAAGTTGTAAGAGACGATATCTTTACATCTATTCATATTGATGAATATTCATTAGAAGTTCGTGATACTAAATTAGGTAACGAAGAGCTTACTAACGATATTCCTAATGTTTCAGAAGATGCTACTAAAGATCTAGATGAGCATGGTATGATTAGAATAGGGGCTGAAGTGAAGCCTGGAGATATTCTTATTGGTAAGATCACGCCTAAAGGAGAAAGTGATCCTACGCCAGAAGAAAAACTTCTTAGAGCGATCTTTGGTGATAAAGCGGGAGACGTTAAAGATGCTTCTTTAAAAGCTTCACCATCATTAAGTGGTGTGGTAATTAATAAGAAGTTATTTGCCCGTGCAATTAAAGATAAGCGTAAGAGAGCACAAGATAAAGAAGACGTTGCTGTTTTAGAGAAAAAGTACGAGGCTAAATTTGCTGTACTTAAATCGCAATTAGTAGATAAGTTATTTGCTATCGTAGGTGGAAAAACAGCTCAGGGTGTACAAAATGATCTAGGAGAAGAGGTTCTTCCAAAAGGTAAGAAGTATACATTAAAGATGTTAAATTCTGTTGATGATTATACACACCTTACTCAGGGAATCTGGACAACAGATGATCATACAAATGCACTTGTAGCAGATCTTCTTCATAATTATAAAATTAAAGAGAACGATCTTCAGGGTAATTTAAGAAGAGAGAAATTTACGATTTCTGTAGGGGATGAGCTTCCATCTGGAATTTTAAAACTTGCTAAAGTTTACATCGCTAAGAAACGTAAGCTTAAAGTAGGGGATAAGATGGCAGGACGTCACGGTAACAAAGGTATTGTTGCCCGTATTGTTCGTCAGGAAGATATGCCATTCTTAGATGATGGAACTCCGGTAGATATTGTATTGAACCCACTTGGGGTACCTTCTCGTATGAACATTGGTCAGATTTATGAAACTGTTCTTGGTTGGGCAGGTCAGAAATTAGGTAAAAAGTATGCAACGCCAATTTTTGATGGTGCATCTTTAGACAAGATCAATGAGTTAACAGACGAAGCAGGAATTCCACGTTTTGGTCACACGTATCTATTTGATGGTGGTACAGGTGAGCGTTTCGACCAGAGAGCTACAGTAGGTGTAATTTATATGCTGAAATTAGGTCACATGATCGATGATAAAATGCACGCTCGTTCCATTGGGCCATACTCTCTTATTACTCAGCAACCACTTGGTGGTAAAGCTCAGTTTGGAGGTCAGCGTTTTGGTGAGATGGAGGTTTGGGCTCTTGAAGCATACGGTGCTTCAAGTACCTTAAGGGAAATCTTAACCGTAAAATCTGATGACGTGATAGGAAGGGCTAAAACTTACGAAAGTATCGTTAAAGGAGAGCCTATGCCAGAACCAGGTTTACCAGAATCTTTCAATGTATTGATGCATGAATTGAAAGGTCTTGGACTGGATTTAAAATTAGAAGAATAAAACACTGTTTTTCGGAGCGGTATAGCCGCTCCGAATTTTCAGTATTTTCACAATAATTAGATAGCAGCATTTATTATGGCTAGAAATAATGATAAGAATACAGTACAGAGATTTAATCAAATCTCTATCGGTTTAGCTTCTCCCGAGTCTATCCTCGCAGAATCTCGTGGCGAAGTTCTTAAACCGGAAACTATCAATTATCGTACGCACAAACCTGAGCGTGACGGATTGTTCTGTGAGCGTATTTTTGGTCCTGTGAAGGATTACGAATGTGCTTGTGGAAAATACAAAAGAATACGTTACAAAGGGATCGTGTGTGACCGTTGTGGTGTAGAGGTAACAGAAAAGAAAGTTCGTAGAGACCGTGTTGGGCACATCAATTTGGTAGTTCCTGTAGCTCATATCTGGTATTTCCGTTCTTTACCAAATAAAATAGGGTATTTACTTGGTCTTCCATCTAAGAAATTAGATATGATTATTTACTACGAAAGATACGTGGTAATTCAGCCTGGTAATGCAAAAAATGAGAATGGAGATCCTTTAAAGAAAATGGATTTCTTAACTGAAGAAGAGTATCTTAATATTTTAGACGAACTTCCTCAGGAAAATCAATATTTAGAAGACAGCGATCCAAACAAGTTTATCGCTAAAATGGGAGCTGAATGTCTTATCGAAATTCTTAGAAGAATAGACTTAAATGAACTTTCTTACGAATTAAGACATAAAGCAAATAACGAAACTTCTAAACAACGTAAAACTGAGGCTTTAAAACGTCTTCAGGTGGTAGAAGCACTTCGTGATGCCAATAAAAACCGTGAGAATTTACCAGAATGGATGATTATGAAAGTTATCCCGGTAATTCCACCAGAATTAAGACCTCTTGTACCTTTAGATGGTGGTCGTTTTGCTACTTCAGATCTTAATGATCTTTATAGAAGGGTAATTATTCGTAACAACCGTCTTAAGCGTTTAATGGAAATTAAAGCTCCTGAAGTGATTTTACGTAATGAAAAACGTATGCTTCAGGAATCTGTAGATTCATTATTCGATAATACAAGAAAATCGTCTGCAGTAAAAACGGATTCTAATCGTCCGCTTAAATCCCTTTCAGATTCTTTAAAAGGTAAGCAGGGACGTTTCCGTCAAAACTTACTTGGTAAGCGTGTGGATTATTCAGCACGTTCGGTAATCGTTGTAGGACCAGAACTTAAAATGTTTGAGTGCGGTCTTCCAAAGAATATGGCGGCAGAACTTTACAAGCCTTTCGTGATTAGAAAATTAATCGAAAGGGGTATTGTGAAAACAGTAAAATCTGCGAAAAAGATTATAGATAAAAAAGAGCCGGTGGTATGGGATATCTTAGAAAATGTTCTTAAAGGACATCCTGTATTACTAAACCGTGCTCCTACGCTTCACCGTCTTGGTATCCAGGCATTCCAGCCAAAGCTTATCGAGGGTAAAGCAATACAATTACACCCATTAGCATGTACGGCCTTTAACGCCGATTTTGATGGGGATCAGATGGCGGTGCATTTACCACTTGGGCCAGAGGCTATTTTAGAAGCTCAGTTATTAATGCTGGCTTCTCACAATATTCTTAACCCTGCGAATGGTTCGCCAATTACAGTACCTTCTCAGGATATGGTACTTGGTCTTTATTATATGACCAAACTTAAGCGATCTACTGAAGAAGAGCCTGTATTGGGAGAAGGGTTAACGTTCTACTCGGCAGAAGAAGTAGTCATTGCTTACAACCAGAAGAAAGTAGATCTTAATGCTCCAATTAAAATTAGAGCTAAAGATTATAACGAAGAAGGAAAACTGGTTTACCAGATTATCGAATCTACAGTAGGTAGAGTTTTGTTTAATGAAACTGTACCAGAAGTAGCAGGATATATTAATGAGGTATTAACTAAAAAATCACTTCGTGAGATTATTGGTAAGATTCTTAAATTAACCAGTGTTCCTGAAACGTCAGAATTCCTTGATAAGATTAAATCTCTTGGATATGGATTCGCGTTCCGTGGTGGATTATCATTCAGTTTAGGTGATATTATTATCCCTGCTGAAAAACAAACGATGATCGACGAAGCGAATGAGCAGGTAGAAGGTATTATTGGTAACTATAACATGGGTCTTATTACCAATAACGAACGTTATAACCAGGTAATTGATATCTGGACTTCTACAAATGCCGGTCTTACTGAATTAGCGATGAAGCGAATTCGTGAAGATAAGCAAGGATTTAACTCGGTATTCATGATGCTTGATTCTGGAGCTCGTGGATCTAAAGAGCAGATTCGTCAGCTTACCGGTATGCGTGGTCTTATGGCAAAACCTAAGAAATCGAACTCTGGTGGAGGTGAAATTATCGAAAACCCAATTCTTTCTAACTTTAAAGAAGGTCTTTCGATTCTGGAATACTTTATCTCTACTCACGGTGCTCGTAAAGGTCTTGCCGATACCGCACTTAAAACAGCAGATGCGGGTTACTTAACTCGTCGTTTGGTAGATGTTTCTCAGGACGTTATCGTAAACGAAGAAGACTGTGGAACGTTAAGAGGGGTAGAAGTTAAACCACTTAAAAAGAACGAAGAGATTGTAGAATCTCTTGGAGAAAGAATATTAGGACGTATTTCTTTAAATGATGTATATAACCCAACTACAGACGACCTAATCGTTGAAGCTGGGGCAGAGATTACTGAAGAGATCGTTGAAATTATAGAAAATGCACCAATCGAAAGTGTAGAGGTGCGTTCACCACTTACCTGTGAAGCGAAAAAGGGTATTTGTGTAAAATGTTATGGTCGTAACCTTGCAACGAATAAACTTGTTCAAAGAGGGGAAGCTGTAGGTGTAGTTGCTGCTCAATCTATTGGGGAGCCTGGTACACAGCTTACGCTACGTACCTTCCACGTTGGGGGTATTGCAGGAAACATTTCAGAAGAAAACAAACTGATCACTAAGTTTGATGGTATTGCTGAAATTGATGATCTTAAAGTTGTTAAAGGAGAAGCTCCAGATGGTAGTACATCAGATATCGTAATTTCCCGTACGGCAGAGATTAAGGTTAAGGACAAGAAAACAGGTGTTGTTTTAAGTACAAACAATATTCCTTACGGTTCTGAAATCTTTATCGAAGATGGGGTAGAAATTGCAAAGGGAACTACCGTATGTCAGTGGGATCCTTATAACGGTGTGATTATCTCTGAGTTTGCTGGTAAGATCAAATATGAGAATGTAGAACAAGGAGTTACTTATCAGGTGGAGATCGATGAGCAAACAGGATTCCAGGAAAAAGTAATTTCTGAATCCCGTAATAAAAAGCTTATCCCAACCTTGCATATTTTAGGTAAGAAAGATGAAGTTATTCGTTCTTACAACTTACCGGTAGGTGCCCACCTTATGGTAGATAATGCTGAAAAAATTGGTGTTGGTAAAATTTTAGTGAAGATTCCTCGTAAATCATCTAAAGCAGGTGATATTACCGGTGGTCTTCCAAGGGTAACCGAGCTTTTTGAGGCACGTAACCCATCTAACCCGGCTGTAGTTTCAGAAATTGATGGTGTTGTTTCATTTGGTAAAATAAAACGTGGAAACCGCGAAATTATCGTTGAGTCTAAATTTGGAGAGATTAAGAAGTATTTAGTAAAACTTTCTAACCAGATCTTAGTACAGGAAAATGATTATGTTCGTGCAGGTATGCCACTTTCTGACGGATCTATAACTCCAGAGGATATCCTTAACATTAAAGGGCCAAATGCAGTACAACAGTATCTTGTAAACGAAGTACAGGAAGTTTATCGACTACAAGGGGTGAAGATTAACGATAAGCACTTTGAGGTAGTAGTACGTCAGATGATGCGTAAAGTAAGAATCGTTGATCCAGGAGATACTATCTTCTTAGAAAACCAATTAGTTCATAAATCAGACTTTATTGAAGAAAACGATAAGATCTTTGGAATGAAAGTAATTGAAGATGCAGGTGATTCAGAAAACCTAAAACCAGGACAAATTGTATCGCTAAGAGAGCTAAGAGACGAAAACTCTCAGCTTCGTAGAGAAGACAAGAACCTGGCTTCAGCAAGAGACGTTGTTGCAGCAACTGCAACTCCGGTTCTTCAGGGTATTACCAGAGCATCACTTCAAACCAAGTCGTTTATTTCTGCGGCATCATTCCAGGAAACTACTAAGGTATTGAACGAAGCTGCTGTAAGCGGTAAGATCGATTCTTTAGAAGGACTTAAGGAAAATGTAATTGTAGGACATAGAATCCCGGCAGGTACAGGTATGCGTAAATATGATAGCATCATTGTTGGTTCTAAAGAAGAATTTGACGAAATGCTAGAGAAAAAGCAGGAAGTTAATTATAATTAAAAACAAAGAAATCACTCATTTCTTTATAAAAAAACCTCACAGTAGAAACTGTGAGGTTTTTTGTTTTTAATAACCAGATGAAACACATTGAATTAGGTAGAGATTGTTTAAAAATTTTTAAAATCATCATTCTAAATTCATTTGGAAGTTCATCATACTGATTAATCATTTATAGTAGAACCTGAAAAGAAGTTATGATAGACGAAAATTATCTTTATAGGGAGCTTAGAACACCTCAATATGTTGATTTTTGAGGTAAATTACACAAGATTCATTAAATCGGTTTTGTTTAGTTGTTTAAAGAAACCGGAGTCCGTATGGATAATATCCTCGGCTAACTTCCTTTTACGATCTTGTAATTCTAGTATTTTTTCTTCTATACTATTTGTGCAAATCATACGCAGCGCAATTACTTTATTGATTTGTCCAATTCGGTAAGCCCTGTCAATCGCCTGATTTTCTACTGCCGGGTTCCACCACGGATCTACGATAAAAACATATTCTGCTTCGGTTAAATTTAGTCCTGTTCCACCGGCTTTTAGGCTAATAAGAAATATCCTGACTTCTTCATCTTCCTGAAAAGCGGCAACTTCTGCCTGGCGTTTCGTGGTCTGTCCAGTTAAATATGCGGATTTAATTTTTTCCTTATTCAGACGTTCCCTTATAAGGTTCAGCATTCCCACAAACTGGGAAAAAATAAGTATTTTATGCTCTTTGTGCAGTTTTAGTACCTGATCTACAATTTCTTCCAGTTTTGCAGATTCTTCGCCATAATATTCATGATCAGAAAGTAGGGCCGGACTGTTACAAATCTGGCGTAATTTTGTTAATCCCTGTAAAATATGCATACTGGAATTCTTTAAATCCTCATCATTCTTACCTTCCAGATAGTTCTGAAATTCTTTTTTGTAGCTATCGTAAACACGGCGTTGTTCTTTTCCCATATCACAATAAATGACCATTTCTGTTTTTTCCGGTAGTTCGGTAGCAACTTCCTTTTTGGTGCGCCTTAAAATAAATGGTTTTATTTTTTGCTGAAGTTCTTTTGCGCGGGCTTCATCCTGAAATTTGTCTATAGGTGTGGAATAATCTGCCGTAAATTGCCGTGCACTACCAAATAATCCCGGCATAGCGAAAGAAAGTTGAGCGTATAAATCGAATGTGTTGTTCTCTACGGGTGTGCCGGTAGTCACAATACGCTGTCTGGCTTTTAAAAGCCTTGCTGCTTTATAACGTTTTGAAGCGGGGTTTTTTATCGCCTGGGATTCGTCTAGTACGATAACATTAAAATTAATTTTCTCTAAAATTTCTATGTCTTTTAGCATAATACCATAAGAGGTGATAATAAGGTCATAATTATCAAAAACAATCTCTTTAGTATTACGGTTAATCCCATACACTATTGTGTACTTGATTTCTGGAGCGAATTTTCCTATTTCTGTTTCCCAATTATGCAATAGTGAAGTGGGAACCACTACCAGATTTGGCGCTGTGTACCCTTTATCTAATTGGGAGAGAAAATACGCGAGGATCTGGACGGTTTTCCCTAATCCCATATCATCGGCCAGGCAACCCCCAAATCCAAATTCATCCAAAAAGTTTAACCAGTTTAAACCTTCTTTTTGGTAATCCCGTAAGGTAGTTTTTAATTTTTTTGGTGTTTTTACATTTCTTATAGAATTAAAATTAGCTAACTTTTCACGATAACTCTCCAATTCGGTTTTTACTTCTGAAGAAAGAATTTCTTTTTCGAACAAATCATCGACAAATGTAAACTGTGATTTATGGGAGCGTATGGAATCTGCTTTTATTTCTCCCGATCTAAAATATCGGCTAAACTTTTCGATCCATTCGTTAGGTAAAAATCCCTTTGTTCCATCGCCCAGCAATACAAACCTATTTTTATTAACCAGCGACTTCCTAATTTCTTTAAGGCTCACTTTTTGATCCCCAAAAGCAATATCGGTATGAATATTAAACCAATCGATACCAGAGGTTACCGAAGATCTTACTTTTATTTTATGAGGGTTTAAATTATTGTTTTTTAACTGCTTAAATCCCATGATGGTGTACCCGTGCTCGCGCCATGCCTCAAAAGCATCGATAAACCATCCCTCTTCTAAAAATTCCTGCTTATGTAAATAATAGAAACTTGTTGGAGGATTCTCTTCAAAAGTATGGTGTTGCTCCTGTATATTACGCTTAAATCTATGTTCTGCTTTTTCATCCCTGTCGATCACATACATTTTCCCTTTATCATCTTCAGCGTAAATATTTTGTCTGGATAAAACTGAAGCTTCTATTTCACCGTAGCAAATTACCGGAGTGATAAGTATATAGTCATCAGATTCAGAAAGATATATTTTTTGTTCGGTGACCTGATCCAATGCCTGCTGTTGGATCAATTTTTTAGGGGCTTTTTTTATGAAACTATATTCTACGTTTATTGCATGCTCTAGAGGATCCAGGAATTCTTTTTTAAAATCGGCGAATTTATGTGCTGGTAAAAAAATATCATGTTGATATTTACTAAAAAAACTGAATAACTTTTTAAGCAAAGGCTCTTTTAGAAAATAAAAATTATCCCCTAAACAGATATAGCACTCTATTTGTTTTAAATCGGCAGAATAATAGTTTTTGCCATCTATGGTGATTTTTAATTTTATTAAGTAGAAATCATTTTTTTGAGTAACAATCACTGTGCTTTTAAGATCGATAATAAAAAACTGAATGGGTTTTATTTTGGCAGGTGTTATCTTTTCTTCACGCCAGCTTGATTCGTAATAATAAAAAGGTAATTGTAATGGATTTTTAAGAATGGCCAAGTGGTCATTAAAAGAAAGCTCTTCTTCTTGTTCAAAAAGCATGGTCATAAATAAAAATTCTTCAGGGGTAGAAAGACCTTTAGATTTTTCTTTCAAATTTACCTGCTCTACAGGAGATTTCATCTTACCCGTTTTTGCTAATTGAGCTACCATTAACCGAAATTTAAATCCATAATTCATATAATTTTCCGCTAATATAAATTCCATTTTAGGTTGAACACTCCTAGGTTTAGGAATCTGAAAATCAGAAATCATTTCTTTTTTTAACTTCGAAAGTTCTGAAGGTGAGAGCGATAAAAAATTATATTTTGGCTTGAAATATAGCCTGTCGAAAGCAATAGAAATTTGATAGAAATCGTCTAGATTTTCTACGTTCCCTAATCCCTGCGCATCTGCCTGATCTTTTAGATGTTTAAAGCGAAGCTCTGGATTAAAAGGAAGTTGAAATGTTTCCTGATTAATTATACTTAACAGTAAAGTGCGAAGGTGCTCACAGATTAATGTAGAAGATCCATTTTTGCAACTGCATTCCAAATATAGATTATTGGTATCCTGAATAATATTCAGGCTAAACTTTTTAAAGTAAGAATAGTTAATATTGGCTATGAATTTATTATTAAATATTTGTGCATCAATAATTTCTAATGAGTTTTGCCATGAGGCTTGGCCGGTTTTTTTAGATATATTTTTTATAGTTGTAGCATCTAATTTTAGTATATGTTGATTTTTAAGTATATATGTTTTCCCCTGTTTTTTTATATTTATTGGGGAGTGTGATGGTCTAATTTCTGGTAAATGAAATTCTTGCTCAACTTGTCTATCGGCTTCTACCAAAACATGCGCAATATGCTTACAAAAACCACTCTGGTCGTATGGACAAGAACATTTGGCAGCAATTACCTGATTGTGATCAAATTGTATAGAAACGTTATATTGTCGGGAACCCAAAACTTTCGCCTTAATCTCGAATTCAGCGCATTCTAATGAAACGATTAAAGAATCTGCGTACCTGCTTCTTGTTTTTTGGGTAGTATTATTATTGATAAAAGTTTGGAAAGGTTTAAAATGCAGTTTCATATTTATGTGGTTCCTTTTTAATCGAGACTTGTTTATTGGCACCGCCAAAGGGTTTAACCCCAAGGTAGTTCACTTTAATGAAATCTTTAATCGGCTAAATTTAATAAGGCTTATTGAACATAAAAAACAAAAAGTAAAATGGTTTCAAGGTATTTTTCGTAATTTAGTTTTTCTTAAAGAATTCTAAAATCAAGTCATTGCGTAAATATCTTGCGTAAGAACGTATAATTTTATAAATAATGAGTGACGAAAACAAGCCAAAACAAGGCCAGATTAATATAGAATTAGATGAAGCGGTTGCTGAAGGAACCTATTCTAACCTAGCGATTATTAACCATTCTATTTCAGAATTTGTAGTAGATTTTGTGAATATCATGCCAGGTAAACCAAAAAGTAAAGTGAAAAGCAGGATTATCCTTACGCCACAACACGCAAAACGTTTTTTAAAAGCTTTGGCAGACAACGTAGAACGTTTTGAAAAGCAACACGGTGAAATAAAAGATTATGAAAAAACGCCAATTCCTATGAATTTTGGTCCTACAGGACAGGCTTAAAACAAAATCTTTACCATACGAACCCACAGTGAGAACTGTGGGTTTTTCTTTTCCAACTAATAATTGATTACCTTTAGGTTTAACTAACATGGGATAACTTATTGGCATAAAAATAATATATGACAACACCACAATCTCAACCTGCTAAAAGAATAGCTGCTATAGATCTTGGAACAAATTCCTTTCATGCAGTACTCGTAGATATATACCCTGATGGTAGCTTTCGTACCGTTAATAAATTAAAAGAAATGGTAAGTCTTGCTGAAAAGGGGATGGAAGATCGGTTGAGCAGGCAAGCGATGGATCGTGGCCTTGAAGCCTTAAAAAGAATCAAATTTTTATGTGAAAGCCATAACGTAGAGCAAATTCTGGCCTACGCCACAAGTGCGATTAGAGAAGCGAAGAATGGAGGTGATTTTATTAAAGAAGTTATAGATGAAGTAGGAATTAGAGTTAGGGCGATATCTGGTAAAATGGAAGCTGAAATGATAGGACTTGCTATAAAGCATAGTGTTGTTATTGAGGATGAGATGGTATTGATGATCGATATTGGTGGTGGTAGTGTTGAGTTTATTATTGGTAATCGAGAAGAGTTTGTGTATTATAATAGTTTGAAGCTTGGTGTAGCAAGAATGGCAGCGACTTTTGTCGATTCAGATCCTATTAAAAAAGACACTATTAAATCATTAGAAAGCCATTATGAAGATAAGTTAGCTGACGTTATAAAATTGGCTAAACAGCATGAAGTGAAAACTATTATTGGTTCTTCGGGAACTATGGAAAATATTGCCGAGATGGTGGCGGGACGAAATGATATAACAGCGGCAAGAACCCTTAATGAACTTACTTTTAAGAAAGAGGCTTATATTGATTTTTATCATGAATTTATAAAGCTTGACAAGAAAGGGAGGCTGAAAGAGAAGAAGTTAGAAGGAAAGCGGGTCGATATTATCAATCCCGGTGTTTTGTTATTAAAATTTCTTATTGAAGAATGTTCAATAGAAGAAATTAAAATATCTGAAGGGGCGCTTAGGGAGGGCATGATCATCAATTATATTAACAATAAGAAAGAAGAACTTCATCTAGACCTTGTTGCGAATTTTGAAAATCCACGCCAAAGAAGCGTTTATGAATTGTTACGAAAATGCAATTGGGCTAAAGCCCATTCTATGCATGTAGCCAATTTTGCCCTACAAATTTTTGATGAATTCAAGGAAGAGATGAATTTGGATGAGCAGGACAGGGAACTGCTGGAATACGCAAGTTTGATGCATGATATTGGTTATTATATTTCGTATCGAAAACACCATAAACATGCCTTATATCTTATAAAATATTCAGATTTGTTAGGTTTCAGTGAAGATGAGATTAATATTATGGCCAACGTAGCGCGATATCATCGCAAATCGACACCTCATAAACGCCATAAACCCTATAAAGAACTGAGTAAAAAATTACGTCGTAAAGTTAAAAAGCTTTCTGCAATCATAAGGGTTGCCGATGGATTGGATAGAAGTCATTATCAAAACGTACAGAAATTAGAAATTGACAATACTAAGGGGAAAATAAACTTGCTTATAAGCACCTATAGCGATCCTGAACTAGAAATATGGGGGGTACTCCGTAAAACCGATTTATTAGAAAAAATGACCGGAAAAAAAGTAAGGATATATCAAATAGAACATCAATAGCAATATTTTAACCGTATTTTTTAAAGAAGTGATCTAAACTTTTTTTGAGAGAAAAAAATAGGCTGTGGATATTTGTGTTGCCAAACAAAAAAATCACACAGCCATGTACATCGTACTGTGCAAAGATATAATAGAAAGTGATATCA
>NZ_JAKHSK010000016.1 GCF_023499215.1 Zunongwangia pacifica | reverse complement strand
TTCCTTCTAAGGTTTGGTCGCCCTCATAGGTAAATGCATGGGCAAACCCTTGTAACTCCCCGGACAGGTTTTGCAGTTCATGCCTTAATAAGCGTGCATCCATCCAGTTGGCAGAGAAATGGTCGATCTCCTTGACGTTGGAATACAGTTTATACAGGTAGCGATTGGATTTTTGTTGTTTGGCTGCCAAGAGTACAATACTCTCGTGTATAGGATTATCAGTAGTACGAATGGTACTGATAAGCCGTGCACTTTCTTTTCTGACGACGGTGGCATCCAAAGGATTGATATAGGCTATGGCACGGTTAATCTGTTCTGCCGGAGCGGTATCAAAAAGCCCTAACTGTACCGAAACGGTTTCTGCTTTGTTTTCGGGCATCGGAAGATAGGTGAGCTTCCTGCCATCAACTTCCTGTTTTTCTTTTGGCAGGGATTGACTTTGGAAATAACGCTCCCGATTTAAACGGGTATTAAACCCTTCGGTAATCGTCTGTCCAAGTTTTTCACGAATGTCATTGAGGTCGCCTTGCTGCCATACGGTTTCGTGTGCCTGTCCGTATTGATTTTTACCCGGTTGGAGGGTATTTCCCGTAATGATATCCCGATGCTGTTGAATATAGCTATTGCTAGGGTAGGTTCCATATTCATTCTCTAAGGATACGGTAGTCACCAGTAAGGTTTCTTCTTCGGATAGGGTCTCTTTTGTTCCATTCTTTTGAACAATCAGCAGGTGGTTGGGAGCTTCGGTATTGCCGGTATCCTTCATCAGGTTGTCGGGCATAACGGACAGGCTTATAAAATCCGATTTACCGAATAGGTATTCCCTCGCTTTCTGATTGGATGGGCTATTTAGGAAAGCATCCGTGGTAATATAAGCCATGAGACCGCCATCAGCCAGTTTGTCCAAGCCTTTGGCAAAAAAGTAATTGTGTATTTTTCCCGAGAGTGCTTTATCGGGATACGCCTCATCGTATACTGAAAAATTACCGAACGGGATATTGCTGACGATAAGGTCATAGCTGGAATTTTCGGTTACCGGAGTTTCTTCAAAACCGGTGATATGGGTTTCTGCCGGAACAGGCAGTGTACCGCCTATAGCAGAGAGTACCAGTCCGGAAAGGGTATCTTTCTCTACGGCGGTAATCTGTTCCAATTCAGGAAAAGCCTTTACCGCTTCACTAATAAAAATACCGGAACCTGCCGAAGGTTCGTACAATCGTTTGGGTTGCAGATTTTGTGCTGCCATAACAGTGTATAAGGTTTCGGGAACTACCTGCGGGGTATAAAAGGCGGTCAGCACACTATTACGTAAAGAAGAAATAATTTCCCGATATTGAGTTTCGGTATAGTTTTCCTTTAGCAGGTCATGCAGCTCCATAATATCTGCATGGTGTTTCAGGTCTTCTTTGGTAGCCCCATTAGCTGACCATTCTTCCTGTGTACCATAAGGATATAGGATAGCCTTGATCCCTCCAAAACCTGAGAATTTTTTCAGGTTCGAGACTTCATCCGGGCCTAGTTCTTTACCGTTTTGATGGTTCAGGGCGATTCGGATTGCCCTAATATTATCTTGTAGTTTTTCTGAAATATTGTAAGCCATATCCACACATTTTTCATTCTCACCATTCCTTTATGGCTATAAAGCCGTCACCATATTTTGATGACCAGCTTTTTTTCTTCTCAGTAGTTAATTGAGATATTCATGTACCTGTCCGATGACAGTGTACCGTAGCTGCCTGTCCTCTTCATTTGTTGAATTAAATCCGTATCCGTCAAAAATGTCCTTGCAATAGGCAATCAGGTTGACGACTTCATAGGTGAGCGTCCCGCTTTCCCGTAACCGCTCATAGTCGGCAGTAAATTCTTCCTCAAGTATTGAAAGCAGGTAGTGGTAACGGGAAGGTTTAAGTTCTTCAGTCATCTGCTCCAGGCACAATTCTTCCACAACATAACCGGGTCGGTTTTCAGAAAGTAATTGTTCTGCCAAAGGCATAATGTCCTTTACTTTTGAATCCAGATAGTTGGTCACCGAATAGTCTTCCTGCAAATTGAACATCAATTCAGGATTGTTGTGGACGATAAACGCCCACAACTTTTCTTTTAATTGTATCTGCATACTTCAGGGATTTTAGATACCGAAGAACGACTGTATCACGGTAGCCACAACCACCAGGAAAATACAACTGCCAAACCAAGCGGCAGCCACTTTGCCGGTATCCTGATCACCATTGTTCCATTTTTGATACACCTTGACCGCTCCGATCAATCCTAGGATAGCTCCAACAGCATACATCAGATTGGTGCCTGCGGCAAAGTAGCTGCGTACTTTGGTATTTGCTTCGTTAATTCCCTCAATACCATCCTGAGCATAAGCACTGTATTGAATGGCCAGTAATGCCATAGCGGCACAAATGGTGATCACCTTTTTTCGGTTAAACTTTGTTGTTTTCTTGCTGCACATTTTCATCATTCATCATATTTAGGTTACACTTAAATTTTTTAAAAAAAGCGGAACGCTTTCGCTGTCACTTACCCATCTTTTTCAATCACTTTTGCCCTTCGGCTCGGGGTTGGGCAGGAAAAGACGTTCCGCCGGGATTATTGCCGTTCTTCACTCCACAATGCATCCACTTCTTCTTCATTGAAGGCCACAATCCCTTGTTTTTCACACTCGGATACAATCAGTTCATTTACTGAAGGGCGAAGCCCCGATGTTTTTACGGAGGGAAATTCTTTGAGGACAAGGCGTAGGTACTGCCTAAATTCTTCCTTGACAAGTTGTTTACCAAGCGCATCGGTAATGACCGTTTGGATCTTTTCGATCAGGTGTTCTACTTCGGCAAATTCGTCATCGGTCTCCTCATCGGTAGTTACCGAAGTATCTTTTGAAACTTCATTTTGCAAAGGTTCATTTTGCGGAAAACCAGATGGCTTTAAGATACGTTTTCGTTTGCCTGCTAACAGGGCTTTAAGGTCACTAGAAAAATACCGTACCCCAACAAACAAATAATAAATACCTAGTAGTATGGCGACCGCCAACAGGTAGTCTGTCCATGAAATTTGGCTAAACATAAGCTGTTTTTTATCGTTACTATTAAGCCCATCAATCTTGTGACGGGGTTTTTCTATTAATTTCGATAACAAAGAAACGCACGAATGCAAGCTGCTACAAGTCCAACTTTTTGTTGGAACCTTTTTGTAACCATTGGAACCTTAGCGAAATAGATGTCTTTCGGGAAGAGATTATTCAAAAAAAAAGAGAACCTTCTTAAAAAGTTCTCTTTTGTAACTATGATATGGAAAAATGATTTTTATGGCTTCATCAATTTCCACTTTCTGTCAATGAAAAGTAGTGTAGCGGAGCGGGTTATTGTTTTTGAAAGATCACGTTTCATCAAGGCCGAAAATGGAGTGATATTGGTACAGGTTACGGTATAAGTCACCGGGATAGTTGTTTTTCCATTGGATTCAGAACTATTTCCGAGTTTGATATCACTTATGGTTTCTTCTGCAATCTTTACTTTTTGAATGTCCAGCTTCCTTTCCTTTTCTGTAGGTTTGATCAGGTACCGCTGGGCTGCTTCGGTAAAAGAGATTAGTGGTGAACCGATATCTTTTAATTTTTGTGTTTTCTGAATGGTTACCATTCTTTTCTCATCAAGTTTTAAATCCAGCAACTTATTAGCATGAGCAGGATCGCTACAAAAGATTTCATAATCAATAGTACGTGGATAGTTCAGATCATCATTGATCATTTTTAAGACGGTCTCCTTATCAGGTTTTTGATTTGTTTGGCATCCAATAACAGGGATGATCATGAATATAAGAAATAGCTTTTTCATGGTATAGTGGTTTTAATATTCTTTGATTTTTTTAATAATCCGCTCTAATGTTTCAACGGCTATTTGTTTGTCACGTTCTTCTGCTACATAGGATTTGCTGCGCATGCCATCGTAGGACAGGTCTTCTTTATAAGGAGTTGATAAATTGGGTACTATAGTTTTAAATACCTGACTCATGGATTTTGCAACCAATATTCGTAATTCATCGGAAGCGCGAAGGATAAGTCCCATTTGATCGGTAGAAAGCATACAAAGAACTTTCTGCTTTTCCTTTGCGGTTGCTTGCTTGTCTATCGGGTTTTTCTTTTTGCTTTGTAGCGGAACAACTGATAGATGTAATTTCTTTTCCAGGTAAAGAATTTCCTGCGTAAACCAATTCCCTAAAACTGTTTCCAGATCATGGAATTTTGGATTAAGGATCATCTCCGGCTTACGATGTAATTGATTGAAGGCTTTGTAATAATAGAGTAGTGTATCCATCTTTTCAATGGTACTATCATGTCTGTTTATTTGTTTGGCGATATGATCCGTAAACAGGTTCATATAGGCCTTGCTGTTAAAGTTTAAATAGATTAGGAATTCATCCAAAGCGGAGTACGCTTCTACTTCTTCTTTATTAGATTCAAGTCCTCCAAGTCCTTGAACAAGTGTTTTTTTATAAAAAATATCACGAAACGTCACTTCATAATGAAGTTGTGTGCTATTTATAAAATGATATAATCTTTTAAGAATGATTTCAAATGCGGGATGTGTTTTAAGCTTCAGACTGGCATTTGATTTAAGCTTATCTAATTTTTTCTTTAGTTCTTTTTTGGTAACGGAGAGATACATCTCTGGAACCCTTTCGTCCAGGATAAGATTTGTAGAAAAGCGGGTTTCAATAAAAGATAGCAACTCATCTATGTTTGAGAGTAGTACTTTAAAGACTTTTTTTAAAATAAGCTTTCGAGAGGTGTCTTCTTTTTGATTTTCGAGTGTCTGATCAAGTAGGGCAATAAGTGATGAATGATACTGTTTGATCAATAAAGCAATTTCTTCCTCTTTCGTAGTGGAAAATACGTGGGTTTTAATAAGTTTTTGAAGACGTAGATTTTCTTCAGGAATACGATTAATAATATTATTAAATTGCTCATTAGTTATAGCCCTCACTTTTGTCTTGGTAGGATTGAGTGTGACTGTGATTAATAAATCAAGCCACTCTAGCGGATATGATTGGACTATATTTTTCATTGTTATTTTAGAATTTTTAAGAGCTGATTGCATAAAAAATTAATCGCTATTGAAAAATTTAGTTTTTACTTATAATGTTCGCTACATGTGAGCATAACTTCGGTATTTTTTGAAAACAAATAATGCCTTTGTTGTGCTATTTTCAATAGGGCTTTTTAACGGGTAAATATTTAAAAATATACTTCAAAGGGGGAGGTCTCAATTTTTTCTAAGCCAGTCCAGGGCTTCAAGACTAAAGTTATCATCTGCCTGAATATAGGCTACTTTTGGGATTAATTTTGCTCCTAATTTTCTTTTTTCGAAACTCGCGCTAAATCCTAAATCTACCTTGGTACAATTAAGCTCATTTGCTCTTTTAATGGTTTGATATAGTAGTTGTCGATAGGTATTAAATTTTTTGTTTTGATCATAATCCATGCCTACTAAGCTAGGAATATACGTATGTCCCGAATGGGTGCAAAACATCACACCAATAACGTTTGCCGAGGGCTCAAGGTTTGCATTCAATGTGAGGACTAAAAACTCCCAATTTTGATGTTTCCCCATTTCCACAAACAATTTTTTTGGAAACATAAAGGTGTTAATCCCTAAGTTATGGCGCCACACCTGTTGGAACAATCTATAGAATTGATCAATTTCAGAAGGGGATGGATCTTTTATTATCGATAGGGTAAAATAGTTTTCAAAAACTTTAATCTCTTTTCTAAAATGCTTTCTGGATCGTTTACTAAGTATATTCAAATACTGCTCTTCACTCTTCCAATGGATATTGGTAAGTTCACAAGCATCGGGTAAAGCTATGGCAATAAAACCCTGCTCATGGAGGAAAGTGTTCAAAGTATTTGTTTTTTCAAAATCCCTTAATATAATAAGTTGAGCACCAACTCTGGTTTTTATTTCCTCAAGTTTCTCGAGAAATAATCGTGTGGCTTGAAGATGCTTTGGATGAGCATCGTTTAAGAATAAATGAGCGCCCTCTGAAAAAACAGAACCTAGGGATAGTGCCACATCGGTCATATAATAGGGATCTTCTATCCGCAATTCTTCGATGGCTTTTGAGGTATTTACCTCTGAAAGCATGTCATTTTTTAAGAGTGCACTAGTAAGCGGGGCTGCCAAGATTATCTTGGCGTCTTGATCCTTTATCGTGATATAGTGAAATCCCCAGTTATGCTCCTGTAATTGATTGTTGGTAAAGACCTTTTCCAAAAATGCAAGACCGTCCCAGTCGAACGTACCTTTTCCGGAAAAACAGGTATCCCATTCCGTTTTGTTTATCTGTTGAATGCTTTCGGTATATTCCAGCTGTAATTCCTCAAACGGTGTAGCTAAAGTATGATGCTCTTTAGGTTGCGGCATTCCAAATGATTTGTGAATCTTGCTTAGGTCAGTATGGGTGTCTGTCATTGCTATGGGAAAATGATGGATCATCGCATCCACTAATACCTTGATATCCTTTAATTTGTTATGTCTGGAAATCGTTATCCTAACCCCGGTATTCTTAACGGGAACAGCCGGAAACAATCCAAGGTTTACAAAAAATCCGGCATCGATCATTTTCTTAACAAAATTATACCCGGTGGCAGGTCGTCCGGTGCCAATGTAAAATACCGGGGAGCTGTTTTTATGTACCAGCGGCAAATCTGTTAACGCCACTAAATGATTGAAGTAATTGATTTTTTGTTCCAATTCTGATTGTAACGCATAGATCTCGGGAGATAGATGAATATTGGCCGAAGCAGTTGCGGCAGCCACAGAGGCTGGTTCCAGCTGGGCAGAAAATGTAAGAGGCCCTCCAAAATTTTTAATCTTTTGATGTAATTTCTTATCAGGGCAAACTAGTACTGCGCCACTGGCTCCAAAAGTTTTACTCAGTGTACCAAACAGTAGTATATTTTGGGGAAGCTCTTTTAATACCGACATCACATATCCCGTACCGTATGGTCCTTTCCAGCTCATTCCGTGTACATCATCAATATAGAGATGTAACTGGGGATATTTTTTCGATAACTCCATCAAATCCTGTAAAGGGGAAAAATCCCCGTACATAGAATACACCCCATCTGCCATATACCAAATTTTCCTGGCTTTATTTTGTAATGCTTTGATAGCGTGTTCCAGCATATCCATATTGCTATGTCGGATCATTCGCACGGTTATTCCTTTTGACTTTAATACCTCGGTCGCACTTTGAACACTCCAGTGCACCTGGTGGTCCAGTATCACGGCATCGCCGTACCGAACAGCCGTCGGAATTACGGCTAAATGCCCCAGGGTACTATTTTTTGTGATAAGTATGGGGTGTCCATACATTTCGAAAATCTTTTCTTCTAGCGGCGCATAGAGCGGATGTGAAATATATGTTTTGGATAAGGGAAATTGTGTGCCATACTTTTCAATAGCCTCTTTCGCGGCATTTTTTAACCGTCTATCTTGTTCAAGACCCAGGTAACCTGTTGTTCCGAAATGATATGAAGGTTTTCCATTAATAGTTATATACCGTCCATTTAACGCATCGCCCGTTGCCTGTAAATGGATGACCCCGGCATTGGTGGCATTAGTGATGACTTCATCAACGGTATCCAGGAAATTATTGTGTTTAACCTTAGCCATAACTTTTTCATGTAAAAATTTTCTTTTTTAAGCTATGATAAATATTGATCATAATCCTGACCGTTATAATAAAAAGGCTTTTCGGAATAGTTATTCGGCTTTTCGTTCAAATACCATTAAAATCTATGAGAGTAGCTTTCTTTTACTTTATAATGCCTGGATACCGGGCTATTGAGACATATTGATTTTTTATTTATATTAGTGATATTCAAATTTTTACGGGATGATGGTGGATGGTACATACGCAAAAATGTGGATTTCCCATGGAATTTTCTATTTTATCTATAAAGAGATATATGAGATTGACGGGCCCATGGCTAAGACGATTGTAAGTGAACGCTTACAACTTCAAAACGAGAATTCCTATCCTATATTTTGCGATTTACGAGGCGTGACCACAGCACAAAAGCAAGCCAGGGATTATTTGGCCATTGAAGGTGGCAATTTGACTAAAGCCCTCGCCCTGCTGGTAGAAGATGAGCTTGCCATGAAGGTTGCCCGCCTATATGTAAAAGCAAGCGAACCGCCTTATCCTACCCAGATATTTACTGATAAGGACGAGGCGCTTTCGTTTCTACAGGACTATATAAAGTAACCCATACTAAAAACTATAATTATGAAAAAACAAATGAGTAAGGAGGATAAAATGAGATTCGATTCGTTATGCAATCAAATTATCGAGATTGCCTGTGGTAATTTTATGTTTCGACAAGATTCCCCTGGGCGTAGTGATCCTTTTGATACTATTTCATTATTATTGAACATGATGTCTGAGGAGATCGAGGATTCCTGTTTTAACCCCCAGCAGTTGATGGAACATCCCGAATTATATTTTGTGATTTTTTTGGATAAAGAGTATCACATTAGCGCATATACTCCCAACACCCCTCAAATACTGCAATGGGATAAAGAATACCGGGGCAGGCCGGTATCAGAAATTCTTTCAAATATTTCGGTTAAAATGTTAAAAGAGGAACTGCGTTTAAACCGAGATAAAAACTATCGGCGATTACTCTTTGTAGATTTTGTAATTAAAAATATTAAGTTCTATCGAGCTTTTTGTACTGTGCAGAAAATGATAGGCTCTGATGCCCATATTTCTTATGTAATGAATGTTTTTCGTTTCAAAAATAAAGAAAGGGAGGGTGGGAAAAGAAGGACTACTGCCAGATCCTCGAATTCAGAGAAAAAAGAAAGTACCGCAACAAAATCCCTGGTTAAGCAAGTGCGTTTATATATCCTTCGAAATCTTCATAAGGAGCTTCCTTCCCTTAAAGAATTGGGACTTATCCACCGTACTAATAAAACGAAGCTCAAAGAAGAATTTAAGAAGATGTATGGTATCACGATCCCGAGGTTTCATATGCAAAAGAGGCTGGAAAAAGGCGCCCTGTTAATCCGTACTACAGAAATACCGATTTCTATCATTAGCCAAAAATGCGGTTTTAAAGATCACTCTCATTTTTCCAGGAAGTTTAGGCTTCAATACGGGAAGACCCCTTCACAATACAGAATAGAAAATTCCTTCTCATCATCATAATAGAATAGCTTTTAGGCTTTAGCGACCATTTTATTTGAGGTTATTTGATGAAATTTACTATTGTAAATGATCGTAGCCTTTAATAGAAACTACTTTCTTTTTCCAGTGATGTACTGGAAATTTACACCCAAGAGAAATGACAAATCTTTTTGCGCAGAAAGTAGGAGAAGCCGAAAATCCTTCAAAGAGTAGGTATAGATTAAAACTTAAAACCATGAAAAAGTTAAAAGTAATTTTACCGATGTTGGTCTTCATTTTTGCCATAGGATTGACCTTTGCAAGCGTTAAATCCGAGACAAAACCTGATATTCAAAGTACTGACTTTATTTATCTGGGTAATAATAATTGGCAGGAGATCCCGGAGCAAGAATGTCAAGGAACCGAAGAGAACTGTCGAGTTCAGATTGGTGAAGGAGGGCCTGTTTTTAATGTTTATGATGAAATGGATCTAAATACTGAAAAACTTAGTCCGCCTGATCAAGATCCTACTGTGATTAATCTTTAAGATTATTAAGTAGATTTGAAATATTAACCCATTGTAGTTGTTCTACAATGGGTTAATTATTAATAATGAAAAACATTATTCCATTTTTACTTCGTGCCTGAATTCCGGTTTTAAATATGTTTTAGCTGTCCGGACTACTTCCTCAAAAGTAAGGTTTTTGAGATAATTTTCTATGATTATTGATGCTACCGGAGGTTCCTCAAATCTGTAATAGCGATACAACTTCTTCGCAATATAAGAAGGCTGATTGAGTGCATGATGTGTGTAAATGGATCTTATTCCTGTTTTTTGATTTTCAAATACTTTCTCCGAAATATTACCCTTTTTTAAGTTTTCAATTATTTGATTTGTTTTTTCTCTTATGATAGGTAATTGTTCTGGTAAGCAGCTGAAACGGAACTGTATTTCAATTCGTTGTGTTCTTCTATCAAAATAGCCGCCGGCACTGAATCTATATAATGAAAGTTCTTCTTTATCCCTTAAGTCATAAATTAAACTATTAAGTACCATCCCTAAAACCCTTACTTTCAATTCTTCTTGCCAAATTTTTTGGTTTGAAACATTATTAACAAATCTTATTCCATAAAAGGAGTTTTTTGTTTGATACAGGTCAGAGGTACTTAGCTCATAATATTTGGGGCCAATAGGCGTGCCGATTACTTTGTTTTTTGCCTCGAAATTCATTTTTGAAGTGGAAGCTATATTCCCTATATATTTCTGAAAAGTAGCGACCACCTCATTACTATCAAAATCACCTGTAACGATAAATGTAAAATTTTCCATATTCCCAAATAGATCCAAGTAATTTCTATATGCGATATTCAAATTTACGCTTTGAGATGCTTTTACCAAATCTGAGGCTATGGGAAGCCTCGTGGAGTCTCTTGTTACTTTTTTCAAAGCATCAATCAGGTCGTTTGTGGGGTTTATAAAATGTGTAGCATCCTGTAAAAATCTTTTTTTCCAGTTTTCAAAAGCTACCTGGTCTTTACGAGGTTTTGTAAAATATAAATATAAAAGCTGAAGAAATTTATCTAGTTCTTTAATCGATACTTCAGATTCGAACCCACTTTCATTACTAAATATATAAGGGGTAAATCCCATTTTTATTGATTGCGTGTTTTCATAAAAATTCTTTAAGTCCTTGTTTTTATAAGATCCGACTCCTAAGCTTTTAATAACGGATGTAGCAAACATGGTACTATTATATTCTTCTTTCGGATAACAAGACGCCCCAAATGGTGAGAATCCTCGAATAGTTAAAGTATTGGAGTTTTCGCTCTTCAACGGTTTTAGAATGAGCTTAGATCCATTCTTTAGAGAATATACTTCGGTATCTAATTTACCTAATTTGGCGTATAATTTTTCCCCCTTTGGTAGAGAATCAATTTGGTCTCGGTTCATTAATCTTTTTATTTCAGATTTAGATTTATATGGAAGCACTTTTTCCATAGCTTTTTTCTGAATTATTTCCTGGGTTTTTTCTTTATAAAATAAAGGAGATTCGCTGTCTGAAGGAAATATCAAGCCCATTTTATCAGGTAAAGGTTTTATTATATCCTTTACTAAATGATTTATTTCTTCCTTAGGAAGTTTTGATAACCAATTTTTAATAATTTCTTTTTTATTGAGCGGGAGCACTTCGTGGTTTACAAAATAATTTTCTATTTCGTTTATCCAATATGAACTTTCCAAAGTATTATAAGATTCTATGGTTTTTAAACTATTATTTTTGGCGTTTTCAAATTCTTCCTCTGTAACCCCATATTCTATAAATTGTCTTAAAATATCTACAGTATTTTCCAACGCTACTACTTCATATTGCAATTCTGTATTTATAGTTATAGTTAGCATATCCGAAGGTATATCCCAAACAGGTGTGTACGAACTGGAAATAGTAGTTTTATTATCTACCTTAGAACTTTCGCTAAATCTTGTTTTAAGTATTTCCGTAATAAGTTCTCCCTTTATTTGTCTTTGTAGTCTACCTAAGCCTTTGTCCTCTTTTTTGTCGACCTTGTGCTTATAAAAAAGATACATGTTAACAGCGTTAAATGCATATTTAGAATTGCCATTTGATTTTCGAAAAACACTGGTGAAACTTTTTTCAATATTTGGTTTATTTCGTTCTTTTCTTTCAGGTTCTACTTCAATTTCTAAGGACTTTAATTCCTGGAAAATGGATTTAATGCTATCTTCTAGTTTTTCCGAATTTTCTATATTCCCAACAATCACCACAGCCATTCGTTGCGGTTGATACCATTTTTTATAAAATTTTTGTAAATCCTGATGGGGAAAATTTCTGTTATGCAAAGAAAAAGATTTGGTACTGTTAACTTCCGAAAAGAGGTTGCTATAAACCTCGTTATACGCTAATTTTTGAGCACGACTAGCCGCACTACCTCGATATTCCTGCAACAAAACACCTCTTTCCCTATCTATACTCTTTTGGGAAAGATCCAGACCTGTAGCAATGTCTTTAAACCAGAGTAAACCGGTATTTATTGCTTGCTTATTTTCATATGGAGCATTATAAAAATATCTTGTAACCCTTGCGCCCGTTCTTCCGTAAATATTATGCGGCTGCATATCAAGATGACTCAGTTCTTTAGAATTACCTTTAAGGCCGCTAGGAAAATTAGCGCTCGGTCTAAAGGATAGGTGTTCAATATGATGAGCAAAATTTAATTCATGCTGTTGTTGATTTAATGAACCGACTTTTACTAAAAAAATCATTCTGACGTGCTGGTTAGAGTTTTTGACAGGTTTTATAAAATAAGTAAGTCCGTTGTCCAAAACACCTGTTTTTATGTTTTTATCCAGAGTCCAATTATCTTCAGGATTATCATAAGTAGTTTGCGCAGACATGGATAGGCCCCATAAGAATATTAGACTGTAGACTACTAATGTTTTTAATAATTTCATAAGTTAATATCCGGGGTTTTGAGTTAGGTTAGGGTTTTTTATTCTTTCCTCTGCTGGGATAGGATAGTGCAGATCCGTATCTTCCCATAATGGATTATCCTCCCATATATTTTCATATCTGTCTGTTCGCTTGAGGTCTAACCATCTATGACCCCATTCGGTAAAAAATTCTTTTTTGCGTTGCTCCATTATTTCATCAAGGAGTACTTCGGTTTCTAGATTATCTGTATTGGAAAGTGGAGCCAGGCCAGCTCTATTTCGAATTGTATTAATATCGTCTATTGCACCCTTGTGATCATCTTGCATCAGTCTGGACTCAGCCCTTATTAAGAACTGTTCGGCTAGCCGAAGCACCATGGAATACTCTGTA
Organism: Zunongwangia pacifica; assembly: GCF_023499215.1. GTDB lineage: Bacteria > Bacteroidota > Bacteroidia > Flavobacteriales > Flavobacteriaceae > Zunongwangia > Zunongwangia pacifica. The sequence goes on along the minus strand of NZ_JAKHSK010000016.1, from coordinate 91,380 downwards.
CTTGGCTGCTCATTACTATTCCATATTTTATATTTAAACGGGAAGTAAGCGTTAAGGCTTTCATTATAGCTAATCCAGTTTGACAATCGAAGATCGTCATCATTGAAATTTGCAATAAAATTTTCATTCAATTGAACACTTGCCAAGAATGAAAAAATAGGATCTATGATAAAAAAATTACCTTCATTGGTATGTGTCGTTGTTGCTCCGCTTCCTATGGGTGATATTTGCCATATAGCTTCTTGGCTATTAGCCAGAAAAACATCACTTAACTCTTCCAGTAGTATATAGGAGTTGTTCGAAATTACCCGGCTGCTCAACTCTTCAGCCTTTTGCCACTGCCGGTTATAGAGATGTACTCTGGATAGTAAAGCCATGGCAGTATACCTATTAACTTTAGTACGAATATCTTCGTTTTCGTCTGTTAGATTTTCAATGGCATCTTCTAAATCCAATATGATTTGTGCATAAATTTCCTCGGAATGAGTTCGATTGGCCAGTTGATTTTGCTCGTAGTCGGTGGTGAGTACAAGTGGAACTTCACCATAAAGGTTTACCAAATAAAAGTAGGTAAAAGCTCTCACGAACTTAGCCTCTCCCTGTAACTGATTTTTAACCTCAGAACCTATGGTTTCCGAAGACTGTAATCCTTCTAAAAAAGCATTTGTATTATAGATCATATTATAAGCACTAGTCCAGAGAAATAGGTTTGAGGTGTTCTCAGCGGAAATTTCGTGTTGCTGGAATTCCATTCGAACGAGATTGGTTTCCCTAATGTTCATTAGTAGGTTTCCCGAAAGGGCTCCTAAAACTGTTACGCTGTATTGTGTCCCGTTACTAAAAGAGGATCGGAATAACTCGTTATATATCCCTGTCATGGCGCTTCTGGCCGTTTCTTCACTATTAAAGACATCCTCTCTTATAATTTTATAATCGGGTGCGTCGACCTCTACAAAGTCTTCGCAAGCAATTAAAATGGAAGCCATAAAAACTACCATTGTTTGTTTTATTCTTTTTTTAGTTATCATAATTTTCTATTTAAAAATTAAACTGAAGACCGGCGGTTACTGTCCTAAGGTTCGCAAATGAAGTATTGGAATAGGATAATTCGGGATCTAAACCTTCATAAGGAGATATTGTAAAAAGATTCTGGCCTGTAAGAAAAATTTTCCCTTTCGTTAATAGGAATGATTTTAAAAGACTTTCCGGCAAATTATACCCTAACGAAAATGTTTTTAACCGTAAGAAGGAAGCATCCTGTATAGGTAAGTTCGAATTTAAGGCATTGGAATAAGCTTGATTAAATGCAGGTAACTGTGATATTCTTTGGATATCTCCGTTTGAATTTAAAGCATCCAAGACAACACGCCTTTGGTTGGTAGGTCTGCCTGCATTAAAGAATGAAGCCATACCTTCATGTTTTACATATTGCAATAAAAACTGGAGGCTAAAATTTTTAAAGCTGAGATTATTATTAATTCCGCCGTAATATTCTCTGGTTAAATCCTGGATTACGACCCTGTCCTCATAATCAAAACTTCCATCACCATTAATATCCGCAATTCTGTATAAACCCGTTTCCGGATCAATTCCTTCATATCGATATAAAAGGGATATGTTTACGGGGTGACCAATTCTATAGATATTTGCATAAGAAGACTGTTCAATATTCGGATAACTTACTAAGCTGTTTTTTGGAACACTAAAATTCAGGGAAGTCTGCCAACGAAAATTATCTAAGTTAAGATTGATTGAAGATAGCTCCAGTTCCCAACCACTATTCTCTACTGTGGCCGGAAGATTGGCCTGAACAGTGTTGAACCCTGTAATAGCAGGCAAAGGATATCCTACCAATTGGTTGGAAGAACGGTTACGATACCAGCTTATCGCAAGATTCAGTTTGTCTTCTAGAAACCCCAATTCCAGCGCAACTTCGAGTTTTTTATTAACTTCCCAAGAAAATGAAGGGTTAGCAAGGGAAACAGGATATAAGCCTCCGGGACCCGGAGTAGCTTGGTAGGCGTCCAAATAACCATAGTCGCCAATCTGATCATTTCCAGTAGTACCATAACTCCCCCTTAATTTCCCAAATGACAACAATGGCAGGGCATTTTCAATGAGCTCTTCCTCGGAGAAAATCCAAGCTGCACCTATTGCTCCGAAGTTTGAAAAACGGTTTTTCGGGCCGAATCGGGAAGATCCGTCACGTCGCCCCGTAAAATTTATAAATACTTTCTTCTTCCAATTTGTCCCTATCCGGGCAAAGGCTGCAGCATATCTGTATTGATTTGTTTGGCTTGAAGCATTAATTACTTGTTCGGCTGCATCTAAATTGCCAATAAGCGATTCGGTGACGTAACCGGCTCCCTGATATCTGACCTGACTATTAGTATTTTCCTGAAAAGTTCCGCCAATTATAACATCTAAATTGAAATCACCGAAATATTGATTGAAGATCAACTGAGGTTCCAAAATCCAAGATTTTCTATCGGAATTTAAATGAAAAGAATTGTTTGGTTCACCTGCGGAAGGATTATACGATCTGCCCGGGCGTTTCATTAACTCCTGACTTTCGTAATAAGTATAACCGGCATTCAATCGTATTTTTAGGCTGTTTAGAATTTGATAGGATATACCAAGGTTAGATAATAAGTTTCTGGTTTCCGTCCTTCCACGATTATAGTAACCGGCCAGAGGGTTTTCTAAATCAGCTACTGCCCATTCTTCCCAATTTAAACTGCCATCATTGTTAAAAAGTTCGGGTGCATTTGGAGGTAATAAAACCGTTGACGAACTTAAACTATTGCTCCAAAAGAGTTTATTGATGTCTACTCCGTAATTCGCAGAAAAATTGATTTTTAGTTTTTCATCTTCAGATAAATGATCAATGTTTAAATTACCGGTTATTTTGTTGTAAGTATTATCTCCTGGATAAACCGTTCCCTGAGAAAAATAAGAGCCGCCCAATCTAAAAAAAGTTTTATCATTCCCTCCTGAAAAGGAGAGATTGGCATTGGTAGTTTCAGCAGTGCCACCAAATAAAAAATCCTGCCAATCGGTGTATCGATCTTGATCCCATGTTACCAGATCATAAGCATTTTGTGCCGTAGGTTCAACCCTGTCATTTTCAAAAGCCAGTCTTCTTACTTCCAAATACTCTTGGGTGTTTAATAAATCCAGTCGATTGGGAACGGTGGTAACGCCGGTATATAATCTGGCTTCTAGACCCGATCTGCGTTGTTTACCCGTTTTAGTGGTGATCAAAACAACCCCGTTGGCCCCACGCGACCCGTATATCGCAGTAGCATCGGCATCCTTTAAAACTTCAATACTTTCAATATTGGAAACATTCAGGTTATTTAATGGGTCTAAACCAGCATTACCTATTATTGAATTTGTTTCTACAGGGGTGGAATTAACAGGAACACCGTCAATAATATATAACGGATAATTTCCTTCCTCTCTAAGACTATTAGTCCCTCTAATGCGAATGGTAGAAGCTGTTCCCGGATTACTTCCACCCGGTATGATTTCTACTCCTGCCATTCTTCCTTGCAATGCTTGTATTGGACTTACTACGGGTTGCAGTTCTATTTCTTCTCCGGTAACTCTTGCGATATTGCCCGTTCGCTCTCGCTCTGTTGTATTATAGTAGCCGGCGTTAATAACGACCTCGGATAAGGCATCGGTTGCCGGTTGCATCATTAAGTCTCCATTAAACCCGGGCGTGAGTTCTTTTTCTATGGTTTGATAGCCAACATAAGAGTAGAGAAGGGTATTACCAATGGAAGCCCTCAGACTATAATAACCATCCAAATTGGTCATAGTTCCGGCAGAGGTTCCTTTAATAAGGACATTCACTCCAGGAATAGGAAGGCCGTTTTGATCTGTGACCGTTCCGGTGATTTCTTGTTGTTGCAAGCTCGGGTGAGTAGGGGTTGCGGCATGTGCAGCTTTGGGCAGAATTAAGAGTATCCCACCTATAATTATTAGTGCCATGTATATATGGCACGGGTAATTATTTTTCATAATTTTACGTGTGATTTAAATGAAACAATGTTTTATTTAAGCTTAAGCCTTCCCCGTCCAGACGCCAATCTCACGGGGAAAAGCTTATGTTAAGCTAAAATCAAATTATCCCTATCCTCTAGATAAAGGAGTAGGGGGCATGACGGCTCCCTATAGCCGAAATTGCAATACTAACAATGTTCCCAAAGCCCTTAGGCTTTTCCCAACCCACACTGTACAAAATAGGGTTAACAGCACCCACGGGATGTTGTAAATTTTAGCCTGTCCCGCAACAAGCTTACGATTAGACATAAGATGTGATGACCAAAACTGTATATTTTGGGATTGCGAGACTTAAAAATTATAGAAAATCACTTTGAACATTATGAAGAGAAACGACCTATATTGCGAAATTAAAAAAGGGCGTGGAACTCAACTTAATGCATTAGAGGTACTGGTATACCTGTGTACAAATAAGCGATGATCCTACGCCCGGGTCGTAGGCATCCATACTTATCCTCTCGTACACATATAAAAATTACCAGTTTTCTAATGCGAGATTCAAAGCGAATGCTTCTAATATTTTTACTTTAAGAAGTTTCGCAAATATATCAATTTGAAGTAAATATAATAAAAAAATTTAATATTCGGATTTGAATCCGAGAAGTTTTACTGAGGTTTCATTTTTTTTGTATAAATGGTGGATCGAAATCTCAAAATAGTCGAATTTTTATATGAAAAATGGATTGGTAAAGTGGAGAATAATAGCGCTTTTGCCGACGAACATAATATAAATGAGAAAACTGTTCGATTAATTAAGGAGAGAAAAAGCTATAGAACAAGTATCGATACAATTATAAATATTTGCGAAGCTGAAAACATGAATTTATCTCAATTCTTTAAGGAAGTTGAGGAAATGTTTCCAGAAGTGAAGATTAATAAATAAACCGAAGTAATTTACTTATTCTTTGTATATCTTATGTTGGCAACATCCTCAAGTATACGTTTATTCTATATTCTTTTTTATTTTTCAATAAAGTACTCTGAAATGGATCAATTTGCTAAAGGTCTTAATAATAACAATAAATATTAATCTACAGAGTTTTTGATTTTTCCCATTACTAATTCCAGTTTTTTCTTCATTTTACGGTAAACCTTATTGTATGTATATAGAAAAAAAATATCTTTATAGTGTTGATATCCAGAAAATAAATACAATAAATGATTATTTTTATATGGATATAACGAGTTACCTGTAATTGCTCCAAAAACTCACTCAAGCCGGTGATGATGAAAATAAATGATACACAAGAAAACTCAGAATTGATAAAATAAATCCAGATTTTATAGAAATTGACTCAAACTCAAAAAAGTTGGTTATCAAAAAGCGAAAATCGATCAATGCAAAACCAGTTTTTTTAATCTTAAAATTTATCAGAAAAGCTAAATAAGAAAGCTTAGAACTTGAAAAGAATGTTTTGAGTTCAAAATAAAAAATTTAATCAGACGAAAAAAGAGCGAAAACAATCGAAAATCTATAGATTTGAAGCTTTTTTTAGTGGGAAATTAAATTTTAAAATGACAAAAATCAAAACGGATTATTTCCAAAAGAAAAATTGAAGAAAAAGAGAAAAATTCTCATAAAATTGGACCAAAAACTAATTGAAAAAAGTCAAATCGGTAAAAAATTGACTTTCACTCTGTGAAAAACAAAAATTGAAACTTCCAATAAAATAATAATCAAAAATTGATAAATTAGAATAAAAATATTAACGAATAAAAAGCAGAACGTGTCGCAAAAACAGGTAACAATGTATAATAGCAATTGCGGCTTTTTGTCCTACGGACAAAACCGCGCATGCATCAAATTCGATTTTTTTTTTGCTATCTTTATTCTAAACGAATCCGCAACTGACTATTATACAAAACCGTTACCTGTAATTGCTCCAAAAACTCACTCAGGCCGGTGATGATGAAAATAATTGATACACAAGAAAACTCAAAATTGATAAAATAAATCCTTATTCTATAGAAAACTCACTCAAAATCAAGAAGAAAATGGATACTCAAAAAGCGAAAAGCGATTAATTGAAAATCATTTTTAAAGCTTCATTTTATTCAAAAACAAAATTTCTGACAAAAAACTAAATAAGAAATCTTAGAATTCAAAAAGAATGTTTTGAGTTCAAAATAAAAAATTTACTCAGACGAAAAAGGAGTGAAAACAATCGAAAATCTACAGATTTAAAGTCTTTTTTAGCAGCAAATTAAATTTTAAAATGACAAAAATCAAATCGGATTATTTCCAAAAGAGAATTTGAGGAAAAAGAGAAAAATTCGCATAAAATTGGACCAAAAACTAATTGAAAAAAATCAAATCGGTAAAAAATTGACTTTCACTCTGCTCTGACAAATGAAAATTGAAACTTTCAATAAAATAATAATCAAAAATTGATAAATTAGGATAAAATTATTAACGGATAAAAAGCAGAACGTGTCGCAAAAACAGGTAACAATGTATAATAGCAATTGCGGCTTTTTGTCCTGCGGACAAAACTGCGCTTGCATTAAATTAGATGTTTTTTTGCTATCTTTATTCTAAACGAATCCGCAACTGACTATTATACAAAACCGTTGTGGTGCATTTATAAAAAAATATGAACAAAAAGATTATTAAAGAGTGGGGTGAAAACACAGCCTACGGTGCTAAAAGTCATTATAAGACAGCAGACTTAAAAAGAATTTTCTTAAAAAGTTTAATTGTTACAAATATCCTATTCGCTATATTTTCAATTTTAGAACTTGAACTACAATTAATCACAAAAATATTCGGAGTAGTTTCTTTAATTGCCTCAATACTTTTACTTATTTACGAATCGCAAGAAGACGAAAACACCATCAGTAGACATATGAAAATCGGTGATGAATATTTAAGTATTCATTATAAACTTCAAGAATTGTTTTATAAAGAAAGTTGTTCGGATGAAGAATTCGAGGAGGTCTCAAAAAAAATAGAAAGATTGAATAAAAAAGACAAACCGATAATAAATCAAATCGCAAAAAGAATGGCTGAGAGTGCAATTGAAAACAAAGGTGAAATGAAAAAATGGTGGAAATAATATGGCACTTTCTCTTAATAATTATCTAAAAGATCTATCATACAATTATTATTTAAAAAAGGATTCATACGAGATTAGCAGGATAAACACTTCTGTAGACAATATGCTTTCGAAATTAGATAAGGATTTTGAATACTTGCTTAGAAAAAGATTTGTTTTCGGATCATATAGCCGGGGCACAATACTTAGCCGGTCAATTGATATCAAATCGGATGTAGATATTATGGTTGTCTTTAAGCATTCTGAATATGAAAGAACTCCAGAAACTTACAGGGCATGGCTTAAGAATTTTGCAGATAAAAATTATAAAGATAGATATGGATCTGAGGTTTTAAAAAGTTTTCCAACTGTTACCGTTAGGCTAAACAATATAAATTTTGACTTAGTACCTGCTAAATTAGAAACAAATTGGTTGAATGAAGAAAAATTATTCATTCCAAGTAAAAATTTTTCTAGTAACTGGCAGGAAACAAATCCTTACGATGTAAAAGAAAAATTAGCGGAGGTCAACAAAAAGTATAATTACATTGTAAAAACAGTAATTCGATTAATGAAAGCTTGGAACGCAAAAAATGGCTATCCCTTTGATTCATATGATTTAGAAATGAAGGTGGCCGATATGAATTTTTACAACGATAATTATCAAACAGGATTTTTTTATGCAGTAAATCAATTATCTCTAGATTGGTCAGCTGCCCAGTCAAAAAAAGATAAGTTGAATAGTTTAAGGTATAATATTAGTAAAGTTAAAGATTACTTAGAGGCTTATGATTCTACGACTGCCAAATACTGGCTACACAAAGTTTTACCGTACTAATAAACGCACCACAACGGTTCATCGCCAATAGCGGCACCTTTAGAAAGAAAATAATTAACTTGACGAACATACCTGATGTAAGCAGACAAATCTGCGTCCCTACTCCCGCAACTTGCGGTAGGAGACTGTTCTCGGCAATTAAAATAAAAAACAATGGACAAAGAAAAAGACCAAGCAATTCATTTGAGCCTTGCAATAACAATGAGAGAGCTTTATAAAGTCTCGAATAGATTTGTCTATTGGTCATACTTTGTTCAAGCCCTACTTTTTGCGATTAATATTTACCTGATTTTGGCTAATCCGAGTGAAACGAATAGTTCAATTTGGGCTTTACTTGCATTCTCAATTGCTGTAATCATCCTAAGCATTTCATTGATATACAAGTCAAAAAAATATTACGAACTGGGTGAAAATGTAAGGAAAATGGATATGATTGAGAGAATTTTCCCCGATGCCGCCAATGGCACATCTAGGTCATATTTAATTTCAAGGCTACCGCGTTCAATATTAGAAAAGGCAAAAAAGAACCCTGATAAAAAGACTGATTATTATACCGATAGGGTAGATAAATATGAAAAGCTGATAGAAAATATTCAGCAAAATTGCTACTTCACTTCTGAAATAATGAGAAGTTATTCATTATTGATTTTATCAGTCATAATTGGAATTTCTGTACTATTAGCCGGCTCAATCATATATGGCTTTTTCATTTTATCAGAAAGTAATGCTGACCAGGAATTAAGCAAAAGTATTGCTGGATATTTAGCCTTACTAATAAATTTCATTTTTACTCTAAATATTATTGATCATTACATACTTTTTGACAAGAAAGCCAAAGAGTTAAAAAAAATTGACGAAAGCTTAAATTGGATAAAAAACAATCCTCATGAAGATGAAATAATTACTTCGTTTACCGAATATAATTGCATTCTCTGTAATGCATTGCCTTGTCCTGATTTTGCATATGACCGAATTAAAAAAAAAATAAATTTTGTCTGGGAAAATAGGGTTAACAATGATTAAGGACTTGTACAAGGATAGGATGATATTCTTTATCAACAGAATAGAGAATCATAAATTAAATTGGGCTTTAACTGGTTCTTATCGACTTTTTTTAGAAGGAGGAGAAGGAATAATTCGACCGAATGATATTGACATATTGACGGATAAAGAGGGGGCTAAGTCAATTAAAGAACTATTTGAAGAATACATTGCTAAACCTTTTGGATACTCAACTTCAGGAGGAATAAAATCATATTATGGACAATTGAAAATCGGAGAAATTGATTTTGATATCATGAGTGAAGTCTTCAATGAAGTGGACAGAGATTGGATTAGAATACCGAATTTGGAATGCGTGGAATATTTGACTCTTTTCAACAGAAGAATACCAGTTTTGCCACTTGAAATTGAAAGAAAAGTAAGTGAAATTTTGAATCGGAGAGAAAAACTCGATGCGATAAATAAAATAATTGAAAAAAAGAAAACTGCCGAGAATCGAGTGGATGGCTCTGCCAACAAATGACGGAGTACATCCCTCAAACCACTCAGCGTAAGGGTCTCGTACTGGGCGGTTCAACAATGAAACTCATCGATTGTAGTATTCGATTAGACTAACATAACCTTTCATTTTTAAGCGTTCTACGGTAATGGTGGTACGCAAAATAGGACTCTTGGCAACTGCCCAACCGCCCATTCTGGTACGGCTCCAAGCGTAGGCGTGGTCTGGGTTAATTCCCAACCGAATCAGGTTTTTCCGTTTTCGTTCGGGTTTTTTCCAGTGGTGCCAGATGTAATACCGTAAACGATTCCGCAGCCATTGTAAGCTTCCCCTAAAAGCGAACTGTTTAAAAGTATAATATTTTGCTTAATTTTAAACAGTAATTATGAAGAAGAGTAGATATTCACCACAACAAATCGCCAAGATTTTAAAGGAATTTGATAACGGCAAAACGGCCGCTGAGATCAGCCTGGAGTACAAAATCAGCACAGCTGCTTTTTACAAGTGGCGGAAACGCTATGGCGGTATGAACGGTAAAGAACTCAAGCGTTTAAAAGACCTTGAGGAAGAAAATCGAAGGCTCAAACAGATGTATGCTAATTTATCTCTGGATCATCAGATGGCCAAAGAGATTATTGAAAACCTGCCTGCCGGCAGGCAGGAAAGCTTTAAAGCCCAGCCGTAAACGAGTTATCACAAAAGAACTTCGTTAGGCTAGGGGAGGTAATAGTGAAAATAGAGAATAATAATCCAATTACGATGGATAAAAAAGAATACAAGGTTATGAAACTATTAGCTAAAGGGTATACCCAAAAAGAAGTAAGCCAAGAACTCAAAAAAAATGGCTATTCTGCCACATCTTTAAGTACCATCGAGAAACTACTAGCAAAATTACGGAAGCAATATAAAGTAAAAACCACTATTCAATTGTTTGTATTTTTGGTTAAGAAAGAGGTGCTATGAATCGTAAAGCCTTGCATATAATATTCCTTTTTTTAACTATGACTGCAAAGGTTAAATTTTAATAGAATTAATATGGAACAAGATAAAAAAACGATTGCAGAATTGACTATTTATTACAAAAAACAGCGTTTGACCAGCCTGATTTTTGATACTCAGCAGACCGCAGACAAATGCTGTGAAACTTTAAATATGCTATTTAATAAAAAAGGAGAAAAGGAATTTTCGTTTAGTGGAGAAATCAAGACAGTATATTCCGGTAGTAGTGTTGTTGAGGAAATTAAAGATTGGGAGGACGGGAAAATTGAGCCTAAAGGGACCCTTTTAGAAATGATAAAAATTCTGGATCGTTTAAATTAAACTTAAAATATAAGGAGTTTATTTTTATTAATTCATTTATTCTTAGAAGATTTTTAATTCAAAATAGCTCAGATAATTAAGTATAAATTTCCCTTTTCATCTAAGGCTCAAACAGCTATCTTAGTTAGAATATTCTTGAAGAGTTTTGCTTTGAGTCCAGCACTGAAAGTTGGGAACTTGCGATAACAGCTGGACAACAAGTGAAGAAAGCTCATGCTACTGCGTGGGTGCACTTATTGTTGTTGGGTTTCCTAAGACCTCAGTGCTATAAGTTGCTGCCTGCGCTATTTTAAATCAGGCGGTATTAATCCATAAAAATATTGATATGAAAGCAGCCGCCCAGCATTTTCCCGGATTTCATTATTCAGCTTCAGAACTCCTCAAATACATTACCGTAGCTAATGATTTTACCTTAATGCTATCCTCAGGAGAATTTATTAAATTTACTCCTATTAACGATTCATTATTTGAAGATTGGCTCATAGCAAATAAGGTTCAAAATATCAGAAAAGAAGAAGGCTGGATAACCGAATAACCAGCCTGAATACTTTACTTCCCTTTTCCTAACTCATTCAACTTTTCTTTGAGTTCAATAAGTCCGGCTTTTTCGAGATATTGACCGGCAATACTTTTCAATTCTACCAGGTTTTCTTCGGGCACATTAGATAGAAGTCCATCATTTTTCTCATCATCTTTCACGACTAATCCACGCTCAATTACATGGTTTAGTAATAGCACATTTTTACGTGAGATCCTCAAATCAATCTTCACTGTGTCATTCATGCCAGGGATACTTAAGATCGTATCATAAACTTTGGCTACATCATTTGTTGTCAACATAATCACACGTTTTAAATCATTCAACATTAATAACAAAAGTATTAAGAGTAAAAGAAATCATCCTCATCAAAATATGAAGGAGATAATTATTAGAACTATGAAAAACAAATCAAGCGCTATTATTATTACAGGAGGTCCCGGAATGGGAAAGACATCCGTGTTAGAACAACTTTCAGTTATGGGATATCATTCCGTTGAAGAAACTGGTAGAAGCATTATCCAAAAAGAACTGAAAACAGATGGAAATCGTTTACCTTGGCTTGATAAAGAAGGATTTGCAATGGCTATGTTTCGGCAATCCCTCAAAGATTTTCAGAATGTGTCGGAGAAGTGTGGATTAACATTTTTTGACCGTGGTATTCCAGATGTCATTGGATACCTAAAACTTTGCAATATTTCCATTCCTGAAACAATGTGGCAGGCAGAAAAAGAAAACCAATATCATCCTATGGTTTTTATAACTACACCTTGGAAAGCTATTTATGTAAATGATGCCGAGAGAAAACAGACTTTTGAAGAAGCAGTTGCCACGTATCATATAATGAAGGAAACCTATTATTTCTTGGGATATGAATTGGTTGAATTGCCTAAAACTACAGTTTTAAAAAGAGCAAAAATCATTCTTAATTATCTTTTAACCTATTGACTACCATCCCATTCAAAATATAATGAGGATAGGTAGAAGCCATAGCACTTGTTTAACTTTATGTCCGTGAACTGAATAGTGAAGATGAAAATGTGCGGTTATGGATTTCAGGAAACAAAAACTTTCCATTGTGGAAGCTAAGGAAATGGATATGGTTCAGTACCTGTCCTTGTTAGGTTATGAGCCTTCAAAAATCAGAAACAATGACTATTGGTATGTTTCACCATTACGGCAGGAAAAGACACCCTCTTTTAAGGTAAATCGAATGCTGAACCGATGGTATGATCATGGACTTGGTAAGGGAGGTAATATTATCGATTTCGGGATTCAATATTACAGTTGTTCCGTTGGAGAATTTCTAAAAAAATTGGATGGTGGTTTTTCTTTTCAAAAGCCCTTAAAAAATAGTCCTAAAATAAAAAATGAACCGGAGCATCCACTTAAAATTTTAAAAGAGGTTGCGCTTAATTCTTACCCGTTAATCCGCTACTTGGAACAACGAAAAATCCCTGTTGAAATTGCAACCCGATATTGCCAGGAAGTACATTATGAGCTGAATGCCAAAAACTATTACGGAATTGGTTTTAAAAATGATTCCGGCGGCTTTGAAATACGTAATCCTTATTTCAAAGCCAGCAGTACTCCCAAGGATATGACCACTATAAAAAATAGTTCTAAAGAGGTGGCAGTTTTCGAAGGTTTTACCGATTTTTTATCCCTTAGAGCCCTCCACAAAAACCTTCCTGAAAATAGTCAGGATTTTGTGGTTTTAAATTCGGTTTCCTTCTTTGAAAGAGCACGCCCGTTTATGGAGGAACATCAGGTGATTCGACTGTACCTGGATAGGGATGCCACTGGACAAAATCTTACCCAGCGTGCACTTTCAATGAATACAAAATATATTGATAAAAGCACCTTATACAAAAATCATAAGGATCTTAATGATTGGTTGGTGGGTATAGGAAAGCAGCAGAAAAAACGCTTAGGGAATAAACTGTAAAAGTGTTGCTAAGCATTTTTTGAAAACTTCACTATTTAGAAAGTCGCCAAAACTCCTGAAAGTGAATGATAAGCTACTGGCAGACTTTGGTAAAAACGATGAGTTTGCCACGTTCCTGCAAACGGCAAGATGAACGGTTGTTTAACAACCGACATCTTGCTGCCTATCACTCGGAACTCGTGGGCAGGGCGTATAGAATGAATTTTTGAGTTTGATAACAGGATAAAGGAGAATGAGATGGAAGGAAAAAAATCAAACAGAACACGCATTATCGGGCTGCGTTTGACACCCGATGAGTATGAAAAAATTGAAAAGAAATGGCAAAACAGCACCTGCCGAAAGCTAAGCGAATATGTCCGTCACAGCCTTTTTGAAAAGCCCATTGTAACTACCTACCGCAACCAATCTGCCGATGATTTTATGGTGGAGATGGGTAAACTTAGAAAGGAACTTAACCATGTGGGGAACAACTTTAATCAGGCGGTAAAAAAGCTGCATACACTTCATGGAATTGCGGAATTTAAAAACTGGCTGATCACCTACGAAGTGGAAAAAAGAACCCTGTTCAATAAGGTGGATGAGATTAAAACTCATATCAAAAAAATGGCAGAGATATGGTTGCAGTAATTAAAACAGGACACTCCATTCACCGCATTTTAAACTACAATGAGAACAAGGTAAAGCAGGGAGTAGCCGAGTGTATCGGAGCAGGAAATTACCCTGTTGACCCGGATAAAATGAGCTTTACCATGAAGCTCAATCGCTTCCTAAAACAGATGGAATTAAATGAAAAAACCAAGCGGAATAGTGTCCATATTTCTCTCAATTTTGATGTTTCAGAAAAGCATTTACCTAAACAAAAACTGCTTGAAATAGCCAATGGTTATCTGGATAAAATCGGTTTCGGTGAACAACCTTATCTGGTCTATCAACATCACGATGCAGGGCATCCGCACATCCATTTGGTGACTACTAATATTGAAGCGGACGGCAAGCGAATTGACTTGCACCATTTGGGTATTCGTAAATCTGAACCAGCTCGAAAAGCATTGGAAAAAGAGTTTGGTTTGGTGCAGGCTGAAGCCCAAAAAAAAGATGAAAATTATCAGTTAAAACCCATAGTTGTAGGCAAGGCAATGTATGGCAAATCGCAAACCAAAATGGCTATTCAGAACATTCTGGAAAATGTGTTGAATCCATACAAATATACCAGCCTTCCGGAACTAAATGCAGTACTCAATCAATATAATGTAAAAGCAGAACGAGGAACGGAAAATTCAAAGGTTTATCAAACTGGCGGATTGTTATACCGGGTGCTGGATGCGGATGGGAATGCGGTAGGTGTCCCTATCAAAGCCAGCCTGTTTTATAATAAACCAACTTTGAAATTTCTGGAGCAGAAATTCAAAGAAAATGCCACTAAACGAACACCTTTTAAAAGACGGATAAAAAATGCGGTGGATAAGAAATTGTTATCAAAAAAGATATCCATTCCAGAACTTATATCTGCATTGGAAAAACAGGGTATCCATACTGTGCTTAGGCAAAACGCTAACGGAATTTTATACGGAATCACCTATGTAGATCACCAAACCAAATGTGTTTTTAACGGAAGTGTTTTGGGCAAAGCCTATAGTGCCAAAGCTATTCAGGAAAGGTGTTTACCGGAAAGGGTTTCAGGACAGGATTTGCTAAGGCATCCCGACCCGAAACAAACCATTGGGTTACAGCCACAGACTGCCGCTGCGGCAGAAACCAAAGAAGTTGATAAAGAATATCAATCTGTTTCCATATTAACAGGAAAAGAAAATGTATTGGAGGTTTTAACCCAGGCAGAAAACACCTCGAATTATTTACCTAATCAGCTTAAAAAGAAACGTAAAAAGAAGAAAAAAAGAAACCTGAATAATAATCAGTAAAAAAAATTAAAGCTATGGCAATGCACACCGGAGAAAATGAACAGGCGCTGAGAAAGATACTGGATATGACCAGGCTCATCAGCATTTCCATTTTAATCATCCATTTCTATTACTACTGTTACAGGGCATTTGAAATATGGGGATGGAGCAGCACTTTTAGTGACCGTATTTTAAGCAATATTTATAAGACGGGATTATTCAGCAGTTTTCACAAATCGAAATTAATTGCACTTTGTTTTTTGGGTATATCCCTTTTAGGAGCCAAAGGGAAAAAGGATGAGAAATTAAATAATAGAACAGCATTTGCTTATCTGATTACCGGACTGCTTATTTATTCTATCAGCTATCTGTGTATGAAGCTGAACATACCAATGGTGACCACTGCTATCCTGTATATGGCACTCACAGGAATAGGCTTTCTACTGGTATTGACGGGAGGAACTTTACTTTCCCGAATCATAAGGGACAAACTCAATAACAAGGATATTTTTAATAAGGAAAATGAAACCTTTCCACAGGAAGAACGATTGCTGGAAAATGAATATTCCATTAACCTTCCTGCCCAATATCAATTAAAGGATAAGCATCGGAAAAGTTGGGTCAATATCATTAATCCATTTCGGGCGATTATGGTATTGGGAACACCCGGTTCCGGAAAATCTTACTTTGTCATACGCCATGTGATTACCCAGCATATTCGGAAAGGGTTTAGTATGTTCGTATATGACTTTAAGTTTGATGACCTTTCCAAAATAGCTTATAACACCTGGCTTAAAAATCAACATCGATACATCAAGCCACCAGCATTTTATGTGATTAATTTTGATGATCTCACCCGGAGCCATCGATGCAATCCCTTGGAACCTTCAGCTATGACCGATATTACCGATGCGGCAGAAAGTGCCCGTACCATTTTGATGGGGTTAAACAGGGAATGGATCAAACGTCAGGGAGACTTCTTTGTGGAATCTCCGATTAACTTTCTGACGGCTATTATCTGGTATCTGAAAAAATACAAGGATGGAGAATTTTGCACCTTGCCGCATGTAATAGAATTGATGCAGGTAGATTATGATAGCCTATTTTCTTTGCTTCGTACCGAAAAGGAAATTGAAGTACTGATAAATCCTTTTGTTAACGCTTATTTGAATGATGTCATGGAACAATTGGAAGGCCAGATAGCTTCGGCAAAAGTGGCGATGGCAAGGCTTTCATCCCCGCAATTGTATTATGTGCTATCGGGAAATGATTTTAATCTGGATATTAATAATCCGGATGATCCAAAGATTGTGTGTATGGGGAACAATCCGCAGAAAATACAAATTTATGGAGCGGTATTATCGCTTTATGTAAACCGATTAATTAAGCTGGTGAACAAAAAAGGGAAGCTAAAGAGCAGCCTTATTTTTGATGAGTTCCCGACCATCTACCTGAACAATATGGACAGCCTGATCGCTACTGCACGAAGCAATAAGGTTTCTACCTGTCTGGGCATTCAGGATTTTAGTCAGCTCCGCAAAGATTACGGCCGTGAACAGGCAGATGTGATTATGAATATTACTGGGAATATTGTTAGTGGTCAGGTGACAGGTGATACCGCTAAACAATTATCGGAACGCTTTGGTAAAATCATGCAGGACAGGGAAAGTTATTCCATCAACAGCGGAGATACCTCGATTAGTCGATCCAAACAATTGGAAGTAGCGATACCACCTTCCAAAATCTCAAGTTTAAGCTCTGGTGAATTTGTGGGCATGGTAACGGATAATCCTGATTGTAAGATTGACTTGAAAGCTTTCCATTGCGAGATTATCAATGACCATGATAGCCTTAAGCGTGAGGAACAAAATTACCAGGACATTGAAGTGATCCGAAAGTTGGATTCGGGCATGGTACAGCGGAATTATTTCCAAATCAAACAGGATATTCAAGATATTATCCAATCGGAAATGGAACGGTTACTAAATGATCCGGGACTGAGCCATTTGGTGGTGAGGAAAGGTTAAAATGATTTTTAAGAAGTCGGGGTGGCAGGAAATCTAAACCAAAAGTTTTGGTAGGATTTACGCCACTTTATCGTCGAATTTTAGTAAGCATTCACCGAATCATTCATTAAATCCAAAAGAGCTTAAAAAGCGACAAAATTTATGCGCCTATATGATTCAAATATAAAAATTTATAAGGTTTTGATACTAAAAATGACTAAGATTCTTAAAAAAATTCTTTATTTACATTAATCATATTGCATATTTACGAACAATTCGGTTTCAAGAAAAGTTTGTAATACCCCAAATATTCGGGTAAACGTGTAAAAACTGGTGCAGCCCAGCTTGCCCGGTTCAATCATTATCAAAACCTCGAAGGAGCGTTTAAAAGCAGCCTCCTAAACAGTCTATTTTTTGAAGGATACAATTCCACCTTTAAATAATAAACCGCTTAAAACGGTTTATTTGGATGAGGATTTCTAGGAATTATTAGCTTTTGCAACGGTTACCGCTTTTGTGTGTAGGCTATTTATTTCCATTTAGTTTTATAGTCAGTCCGAATAAAATCCCAACAAGAATTGCTGGAATAATTCCGTACATTAAAATCCAATACATTGGTTTGAAAATGTAATCGTAAAAAGGATTACTAAATCCGCCAATATTGTCAATTCCCTCTTGGAAAAAACCGATTAGACTTGTCAAAAAGGTAGCTGTAACCAAAGTCAGAATTCCGTATTTAACTCCAGTCAGAATATAGTTCCGCTTTTTTACAAGAATTTCAATCCCAGCTTTTTTTCCGAAAAAGTTTCCCATTCCGTAAAAGAATGCAATTCCCATTATTACATTAAACCAAAATCCGATGTCAAAAATCCACATAAAAGATTTTGAAGTTCCGTCCCAAAATATCCAAGTCGGAATTAAGTATGCTAAAACAATTCCGATTGACACAGATATTGTTGCAACTTTAATTCCAATTTTTTTCGCACGTTCTTTTGTCATTTACGATGCTTTTTTTCAGCTTACACACAAATGTTATCGTAAGTTGCGGGAGTAGGGTCTCGGACTTGTCGGATTAACCATTTTCTTTCCTTGTTTCTAAAATTACACTTTTTCGGCTGAATCCGTTATTTGCGATTAACTGATGTTGGCGAGTCGTTTTTATACTATTTCCTTACTAAATCTCTCCTCAACTTGGATTTCAATTTGAGCCTTTCTAGTTTCGTTCAATTTTGCTAATCTTGGTTTCGTAACTCCAAATGACGTTAGAATCCATAAAAGTACACTTACAGCAATTGTTATGATGTAATTTTCAAAAGCTGATTGTGAGGTTTCTTGTTGAAGTATATAAACTGCTAAAAGAGCCAAGGATGTCACAGCAAGGGGGATTATGAGAAACCAAATAATCCGGCTGAATAAAACTTTTCGATCATAGCTTCTAATTTCTTCTCTTCGAATTCTGTTTTTTAAAGCTTCTTCTGTCTTGGACTGCAAAAAACGGCTATATTGAGCCACCCACAGCGGATTAAAGTGAGCATAGCGCGGCGGATGAAACTGAGCCACCTGCAGCGGACGAAAGTGAGCCACTAAAAAATCGATTCTATTTGTACGGCATTACGGATCTTTTAATGAAAAAGATCATGGCCAATAAACAAATAGATATGCGAAAAGTAAAACAGATATTTAAGCTTTACTCAGAAGGTGTTAGCAAACGAAAAATAAGCCTTCAGTTAGGTATCTCGCGCAATACCATTGTTAAGTACATCGATTTCTTCAAGCGTTATCAGCTTACAGGCTATGAAGTCTCAGCTATGACCTTAGAAGAGTTGGACAGGCTTTTTAAATCCGACCAAAAACCTAAGCCAGAACAACTTGTCATATTAGAAAAGTACTTCCCTTATTTTGATAAGGAACTTCGTAAAACTGGTGTCACTAAAGAACTTTTATGGCAGGAATACTACACAAAACACCCTGATGGATATAAGTTATCCCAGTTTAGATACTGGTATCGCGAGTGGACCAAGGAAGTGTCTCCAGTGATGCATTTTACCCATAAAGCCGGTGATAAATTATTTATAGATTTTACAGGAAAGAAACTCTCCATTGTAGACAAGCATACCGGTGAGATCCAGGACTTAGAAGTTTTTGTCTGTGTTTTGGGTAGTAGCCAGTATGCTTACGTAGAAGCCTGTGAGAGCCAGAAGAAAGAAGACTTTATGGCTTGTGTAGAAAATGCGCTTTGGTTCTATGAAGGAGTGCCCCAGGCCTTGGTTCCCGACAATCTTCGGGCAGCCGTTAGTAAAAGTAGTCGCTACGAGCCCAGAGTTAATGCCGATTTTGCTGATTTTGCAGAGTATTACGAAACCGCAGTGCTCCCCACAAGAGCATACAGACCTCGGGATAAGGCCATTGTAGAAAATGCGGTTCGCATCATATACACACGTGTATTTGCTCCACTTCGCAATCAAACCTTCCATAGTATAGCAGAACTTAATAAAGCTATATTAGAACAGCTTAAAAAGCATAATGCCATGTCTTTTAGGGGACGCGAGTACTCTAGATATTCTCTATTCAAAGAAATAGAGAAACAGGCCCTGAAACCATTGCCTGAAAAACGTTATGAAATTAAGAGGCAGTCCAGAGCTACCGTTCATAAAAATAGTCATATCTACTTCAGTAAAGATAAGCATTATTACAGCGTGCCCTACCAGCACATAGGTAAGCGTGTTAAGGTTATATACTCGGAAAGTGTTATAGAGATTTACCACCAGAATGAACTCTTAACCTTCCATGCCAGAGAGCGCCAGAAATATAGTTATACCACCATAAAGGAACACATGCCTTCGCACCATAGGTTTGTTAGTGAATGGAGCAGTGAAAAGTTTATCGACTGGGCTAGTCAAATAGGTGTGTATTGCCATACCATGATTATTGAAATTTTAGATAAAAAACAACATCCGGAGCAATCTTACAAATCCTGTTTAGGCATCCTTCATCTGGCTAAAAAAGTAGGAAAACAACGACTGGACAACGCCTGTAAACGGGCGTTAGACTATAACTCATACAATTATAATATGATAGATAGAATCCTGAAAAACGGATGGGATGAACTCGATGAAGAAGACACAGAAGCGTCTATAGATATCCCTAATCATAAGAACATCAGAGGCAGTCATTATTACAAATAAATAGATTATGAATACAAAAACATTAGAACAAATGAAGCAACTAAGGCTCTTTGGCATGCACAGAGCTTTTGAAAGTAGTTTAGCACCTGAGAGCATCAATTACACCAGTGATGAACTCATAGCATATCTTACCCAATCCGAATGGGATGATCGTCAAAATCGTAAAATAGACCGCTTGACAAAGTCAGCACATTTTAGGTATAATGCGGTTATAGAAGCTATAGATTACGATCCTTCAAGAGTACTTGATAAGAACCAGATCCAGCGTTTTGCCAGCTGCGATTTTATTAAGAATAACCAAAATATCCTCATAACAGGTAGTACTGGGGCTGGAAAAAGTTATATGGCCTCAGCTATAGGCCATCAAGCCTGTTCTCTTGGGTACAAGGTGGTTTATTACAACGCTAATAAGCTTTTTACCTTATTAAAAACAGCTAAAGCTGATGGCTCATATTTAAAGATGATTAGTAAACTGGAAAAACAAGATCTATTAATCTTGGATGACTTTGGACTTAAAGCTCTGGATAATATTAATCGACATGCTTTAATGGAAATTATTGAAGATCGCCATGGTAAACGCAGTACTATTATTGCTTCTCAATTACCTGTGGAAGCCTGGCATAAAATGATAGGAGAACAAACTATTGCTGATGCCATTTTGGATCGGCTTGTTCACACAGCTCACCGTATCGATATTAAGGGAGAGTCGATGCGTAAAAAATTAAAAAAATAACACTAAATTTAACCACAAATGAATCGATTTTGAGCACTTAGTTTACTATGCTCAGTTTGACCCGCCGCGGGTGGCTCAGTTTGTCCGCCCTATCCAATAAAGGAGGGCTTCTTCCGGCTTGTTTTTTTTCTTACGGATGAAAAAAGAAATCATAAATGTTTGAGTGGTACGCATCGTTTTGTTTTTTAAATGAAACAATAATTAAGGGTTGAAAGCCAAAACGATCAATATGTACTAAGGGTCATGGGGCTAATCAAGTTACAAAAAATAAGCTCACGATTAACTCACGAAAAACACCAAAACTCACGAATAACTCACATTATAGCTGGTGAAGTTTGGTGGAATTTAACGCATTAAAAAAGGGTAACTATATGAAAACCATATAATTACCCTTAATTAACCAAAATTTGGTAGTTTAAAAAGTCGGGGTGGCAGAACTAAATTACCACTAGACAATATTTTAATAACCAGACACTTACATTGTTTCAATAAAATCAGGTAACCGGATAGGTAACCTTTGCACCGATTTTATTCGTAAATGCAAAGATATATGATTATCTTAAACTAAAAGACAATAAATAGAATCAATTTCTATTTGGCATCCCCTTTGTGCAACAATTCTTAAGTATTTTGAACAGGCCTATGTATTATTAAAAATTTAAAAACCTGGGGGAATAACCTAAAGCAGCGAATAGTGATGCTCCATTTGATTTCGAAAGAAAAGCGAACTCCCTGATAAGCCGAACTTTTGATTTTTATAATTATCGGTTATGCGTTAAGTCCAATTGATGTTAATCCTGATTTCATCCCGATAATTGGATATCTTGACGGCCTAATCTTACTACCGATTGGAATTTATTTCATCGTAAGGTTTATTCCTGAAGATGTAAAGTGTTTGATAAATTAAAAGAACTACCAACAATTGGGTGATCGGGGCCATCATTATTCTATTTTGCCTGTTCATTGTTGTACAGATTTTCGCAATTATTTCAAGATTTGAAATAAATGAATATCCTTTAACAACGTACTCATTATATTTTTGCACAATCTGTGCATTGATTTTCTTTTATCTTTGTAGTGTGAAAATGATCGCTGTCATATTATCTCTATATATATTCGGGCTTAACTTATTAGCCTGTAATGATAGTGATACTTCACAAGTGATTTCTGATTCAGAAGTAACAGTGGTTGCTACGCAGAATTTAGATATCGACCATTCACATGATAAAGTAGCAGATTTATGCCCTCCTTTTTGTAGTTGTCATTGCTGCCATGTGCATACAGTAGATTTCGGTTCTTCAAATTTCAAGGCTTTGATTATTGAAATTCCATCAAAAGCCTTTGTCCATTTTGACAGCTCAGTGGAAGAACCTATTCTTTCCTTTTTAGATCCCCCAAAAGTTTAATTCAGTTTTTTTAAAGGATAATTATATCCTTTTTTGACCAAATCCTGGTTCTCATACTAGATCCTTGGTCCTATTGATAGATTTTGTTAGGCACAAAATTATTATCAAGAATTTTAACTGAATTAAATTTTTATTTATATGATTAATAAGATTATCGCATTTTCCATTAATAATAAATTTATTATTGGACTACTTACCTTAGCGCTGATAGGGACGGGTATTTGGTCCATGATGACCGTCAACCTGGGATCGGTGCCAGATATTACTAACAATCAGGTTCAGGTGATCACCCAGTCGCCAAATCTTGCCACAGAAGATATTGAACAATTTGTAACCTATCCCGTAGAACTATCTATGGGTAATTTACCAGGCGTTACAGAAATAAGATCTATCTCACGCTTTGGCCTTTCCGTAGTTACTATCGTTTTTGAAGACGATATGGGAACCTATCTTCCTCGACAGCTGGTACAGGAAAAACTAAACGAACTGGGCGAATCTATCCCTGAAAAATTTGGAAGTCCATCTATGGGTCCCATCTCTACTGGTTTAGGTCAAATCTATGAATACACTATAAAGCCAGAGGAGGGTTTTGAAAACAAGTATTCGCCTATGGAACTGCGCACCGTGCAAGATTGGGTTATCAAACGACAACTCACATTACTGGAAGGCGTGGTAGAGGTCAACTCTTATGGAGGCAGTATTAAACAGTACGAGGTCACTGTCAACCCAGATAAGTTGAATAGTTTAGGTATTAGTATTTCACAAGTGTATGAGGCTCTCGCTCGGAACAATGTGAATACAGGCGGTGCTTACATAGAAAAAAATAAAATGTCAAATTTCATAAGAGGTGAAGGTCTTATTCGCTCTTTGGAAGACATTAAAGATATTTCGATTATTAACGAGGGCAACATTCCCGTAACTATTGGAGATGTTGCAACACGCGTCCATTTTGGGAATCAGGTACGTTATGGTGCTTTTACGCAAGACGGTAAGGAAGCCGTGGGAGGAATAATAATGATGCTAAAAGGTTCAAACCCTAATGCGGTTATTCAAAATGTTAAGAATCGTATGGCAGAAATTGAAAAATCCCTGCCAGAAGGTCTCACTATCGCCCCTATCATTGATCGTAGTGAGCTAATTGCCAGAACGACCGATACCGTTAAAACCAATTTACTGGAAGGCGCCCTAATCGTGATATTTGCCCTTGTTTTATTGTTGGGTAGTTTAAGAGGTGGCATCATAACGGCCACGACCATACCGTTGTCCTTGCTTTTTGCCTTTATATTAATGAAGCAATTTAATGTATGGGCAAACTTAATGAGCTTGGGAGCTATAGACTTTGGGATTATTATAGATGGTGCCGTGATTATTATAGAAGGAACGGTGTATGAGATCCAAAAACGGATTAGGTCTGGAAAGCTAAAATTCAATCAAGGCGTAATGGATAAAGTAGCCTATGATGCCGGAACCACGATGATGGGCTCTGCATTTTTTGGACAAATTATCATTCTTATCGTATTTACACCCATTCTTTTTCTTACCGGGGTAGAAGGCAAAATGTTTAAGCCGATGGCTTACACTTTCGGTTTTGCCATGATAGGTGCTATCTTCTTGTGTCTTACCTACGTACCTATGATGTCGGCCTTATTCATGAAACCAATTCAGAATAAAAAGAACTGGTTTGGAAAATTTGAACGTTGGCTGGAAAAAATCAGTGATAAGATAATTGGCGGAATACAAAGAGTATATATGCCCTTATTAAAAGGAGCCTTAAAACTGAAATTAATTGTTATAGGATCTGCAGTGGTACTGCTTGTGTTAGCCGGTTTTCTTTTTTCGAGAATGGGAGGAGAATTTGTGCCTCAATTAGATGAAGGGGATATCGCGATGCAGGCTTTAATAAGACCAGGAAGTTCATTAACAGAGTCTATTGATGTTTCAAAAAAAATAGAGAATATCCTTTTAGAAAATTTTCCTGAAATTAAAACGGCAACAGCAAGAATTGGAGTGGCCGACATCCCAACAGATCCCATGCCGATGGATATAGCAGATATGTACCTGATTCTTGAAAAAGATAAGGATAAATGGACAACTGCTGAAACTAAAGAAGGACTTATAGCGCAGATCAAGGAAAAACTCAATAAAGAACTTACTGGGGTAAACCTTGTGTTTACGCAACCTGTAGAATTAAGGTTCAACGAATTATTAGAAGGGGTTAGAGAAGATATTGCGGTTAAACTATATGGAGAGGACCTGGAGGTGTTATCGGAAAAAGTGCAGGAAATGGCCAATATTATCCAAACTGTACCTGGAGCTGGTGATGTAAACGCGGAGCGAACATCAGGCCTCCCACAAATGACCGTTAAATTTAACCGTGATAAAATTGCGCAATATGGACTGGATATCCAAAAAGCCAATGATTACATAAGTACAGCTTTTGCAGGAGGAACAGCCGGAGTCATTTTTGAAGGAGAAAAACGATTTGATCTGGTAGTAAGATTTGATGAAGATCATAGAAAGAATATTGATGATTTGCGTGGTATGTATATCGATCTTCCAGACGGAACTCAGGTGCCTATAAAAGAAATAGCAGATATTGAGTATGTTCCGGGCCCCATGCAAATTTCAAGAGATGATACCTACAGAAGAACCTATGTGGGTGTAAACGCCCGGGGAAGGGATGTAGAGTCTGTGGTGAACGACATTCAGCAAAAATTAGATGAGGAATTAGAATTGCCACCAGGTTATTATATTACTTATGGAGGGGAGTTCGAAAACCTTCAGAGTGCCAAAGACCGATTAGTGATTGTGGTACCGATAGCCTTATTCCTGATTTTCGTGCTTCTATATTTTGCCTTAAAATCTTTTTCCCAATCTATCATGATCTATATGGCGATACCATTGGCTGCTATCGGAGGTGTTTTTGCCCTTTGGTTAAGAGGTATGCCATTTAGCATTTCCGCAGGTGTAGGCTTCATTGTTCTGTTTGGTGTTGCAGTTTTAAACGGACTGGTACTAATAAATAGATTCAATTCTTTAAAAGAAGAAGGAGTAACCAGTCTAAGAGATAGAATTTTTACAGGAACCAAAGAACGAATACGACCTATTATGTTAACAGCAACAACAGATATTTTCGGTTTTTTACCAATGGCATTTTCCACATCTGCCGGTGCAGAAGTTCAACAACCACTTGCTACAGTTGTTATAGGTGGTATGCTTACGGCTACCTTGCTTACGCTGGTGGTTCTTCCTGTCCTTTATACATTTGTAGAGAAGAGACGAGAGAAAAAGGAACAGAACAAGCTTGGTTCTTCCAATTCACGATCTTTAGCCACAATTTTGATAATTGGATTGATGTTAGGCGGAACCTTTTCCGTAAATGCACAATCTGATGAAATGTCATCGGAAAATCCAATACAGGATTCTTTACAAACTATTAGTTTGGAAGAGGCTAAAGAAATGGCAATCCAAAACTTTCCACAATTAAAAGCTGCCCAACTTGAAATTGAAAGTGAGGAAGTATTGCGTAAAACCGCTTATGATTTTGGGAATACCCAAATCTTTACAGGAAAAGAAGAGGTAGGAAATGGTTCTGATGGGGTCTATACTCAAATTGGCGTCCAACAGCAAGGCATTGATATTTTTGGAATTGCCCCCCGGTTAAAATTGCAGAAAGAAAGGGTTGCCCTTGCTGAAAGTGCCTTAGAGTTATCTACTATTGAAATTGAACGTGAAGTAAGCAGGGCCTGGGCCTCGGTTTATACAACTAAAAAGGCGTATCAGGTATATAGAAAAATGGATTCAATTTTTGAAGATATTGAAAGGGCTGCAAGAATCAGGTATGAAACAGAGGCCACCTCCAAATTGGAATATCTTGCTACCTCCAACCAGGCGAACGAGGTTAAAATACAGCTGGAACAATCGTACCGAGATTACCTGAAATCAATACAGCGTTTAAACCTATGGTTCGTTAGTGACACAATCTATGATGTACCAGATTTGCCTGTTGAAACTTTAGACGAACCTTTAAACTTTCTGGTAGAGTCGCTTGAAAATCATCCGTTGCTACAGGTTTCGGAACAAAGGATAGATGTTGCCAAAGCGGTTACCAGAGAACGAAAATCTGAATTTTTGCCCAAATTTCAGGGTCAGTACGGTAGGCAGGAAATAGCCGGGCAATCGGGTTTCTTCCAATATCAAATAGGAATTCAAATTCCGCTGTTTTTTGGGCCGGAATTAGGCCGTACACAGGAAGCACAAGTAAATAGACAGATTGCAGAGCAAAACTTTTATCAGGATAAAATCGAACTGGAAACCGCCTATAAAAATATGCGTGAAGACTATATCAAATGGAGAAACTCATGGAATTATTATAGGGATGAAGCACTTCCGCTGGCCAAAGAGCAACAAGATGGATCAGTGCTGGCCTTTAAGGAAGGCGCTATCGATTATGTGACATTTCTCCAAAATATAAGAGATGCCATTAGAATCGAGGTAAATGCCTGGAGTGCTTTTAACGATTATCTCGACAGCCGTTACCAACTGGAATATTACCTTAAGAATTCAAATTAAAAATTAAAATAAGAAAATCGATATGAATACAAGATCAATAAATATTCTAATGCTTGCCTTAACGCTCAGCATATTCTTTGGATGTAAAGAAAATCCTGCGGCAGGGGAAGATGCTTCCAGTGAAACTGCAACTACTAATACCGAAGAAGGTGAAAATCACGGTGAGGAAGGAGATGAAGAACACGGTGAAGAAGAAGGTGGGATGCGTTCGGTACATCTTTCAGAAATGAAATTCAATAGTCTGGGGATTAAAGTAGATACCTTGCCTAAAAAAGCTTTGTCCGGTATTGTGGAAGCCAATGGCCAGTTAGAAGTGCCGCCACAATATGAAGCTACCGTTACGGCAATTTTAGGCGGTAATATAACTTCTATAAAGGTTATTGAGGGGGATAAGGTAAATAAAGGTCAGGTGTTGGCTTATCTTTCTCACCCAAATTTAACCAGAATGCAGTCTGATTATATTAATGCATATAGTAGGATGCAATTTTTGGAAAAGGAATTTGAAAGACAGAAACGTTTATATGAAGCAGAGGTAGGATCTGGAAAATCTTTTCAACAAACCCAATCAGATTACCAGTCTGTACAAGGTGAAGTGCGGGGGTATGAATCACAGTTACGGCAGTTAAACCTAAATGCTTCCCAGGTTAGAGACGGTGAATTATATGAATATATTCCGGTAGTAAGCCCAATTGGAGGTTATATTGAAAAAGTACTGGTACAGGTAGGACAATATGTAGACCCTCAGACCAGTATGTTTATGGTAGTTGATAATGAATATGTGCATGCCGATCTAATGGTTTTTGAAAAAGATATTTATAAGGTGAAAGAAGGCCAAAAGATTGCGTTTACACTGGAATCGGTTCCAGGCAGTAATTTAACCGGGGAAATTTATTCAGTGGGGAAACAATTTGAACAAAACCCCAAAGCGGTACATGTGCATGCAGAAATCGATAATAAAGAAGATTTTCTAATTCCGGGGATGTATATAAACGGAAAAATCAGGACCGGTGAAGAAGCTGTTCCTGCCTTACCGGAAGAAGCAATAATTGAAGAAGAAGGAAATCCCTACATCTTTACGGCCCAAAAACACCAGGAAGATGGTGAAACCGAATGGGAATTGAAACCAGTGCAGGTTAGAACGGGAATAAATGAAGATGGTTGGGTTGAAATTAAACTGCTGGAGCCTCTGCCTGAAGGTACGTTGGTTGCCTATAATAATGCCTATTATCTGGTTTCTGAAATGCAGAAAAGCCAGACTTCCCATGGTCATTAAATTAAAAAAATTAGATGGATGGACTCTCTGTTAAATGTTTGTCTTAATTAAAATTCCAGAGGGTTCATCCTTAATACTAAAATTAATATTACAGCAATGAAAGAAATAAAAGCATTTATAAAACCGAAACGAGTTCAAAATGTAATTGAAGCTCTTAGTGAAAGCGGATTTAAAAGTATGACCCTTTCCCAGGGAGAAGGAACGGGGGCTTTTAAAGCAAAAGGCGCATCACCTTCTTTAGATTTCCGTGTAACAGACAGTCCGGTTGTAAAGTTAGAACTGGTATGTCAAAACGAAGAAGCACAATCAGCAATAGATATTATCCTTGAGAATGCAAAAACAACTGAACCCGGTGACGGAATAATTTATCTTTCCGATATTGAAGATGCCTTCCAGATAAAAACCGGGGAATCCATAAAGCGTTACGACCCCTAAATACTTTTATAGCAAATGGAAAAAATAGTAAAAAAGTTGGAAAGCAAAGGCATCCGCCCTACGGCAATGCGCTTGATGACCTATAGACGGCTGGCACAACTGAATGTGGCCGTTAGCTTAGGCGACCTTGGAAAGGATTTCGAAAGCTCGGAAAGGAGTACGCTTTTCCGTACTATGAAGACATTTGAAGAAAAAGGAATCGTGCATCAAATTGAGGATGGCACCGGCATCATTAAATATGCCCTGTGCGAAGACAATTGTGAATGTGAGGAGGGAAACGACCTTCACTTACATTTTCATTGCAATAGTTGCGGGGAAACCGTGTGCCTTACAGAGCACAAAATCCCTCAGATAAACCTGCCCGACGGCTATGTGGCAGAGGATATCAATCTGGTGGCCAAGGGAGTCTGTGAGAAATGTAGCAATGACTTGGATTAAGTTTTTTGATTTAAAAAATTGGAACAATGATGAAAATTTATAAAAAAGAAAACAAGGTATATATGGTAGCTCAAAATAGATTGGATGCTACCGATTATGACAATTTGATATCTCAATTAAAAAACCATATACAGGCAAACCATAAAGTATACTGGTATATTGAAATGGAAAATTTTGAGGGGTGGACTGCAAGTGCGTATTGGAAAGGCATTGAACTGAAACTTCCGAATGAAGAACGCGTTAAAAAGGTTGCATTGGTGGGAATTACAAAATGGCAGGAACAGTTTACCGAAGTTTTGATACCCTTTACAAAGGCACATATTAAATTCTTTAGCCCTGAAGAAAAACATTTGGCCAAGGAATGGATGGAGAAAGGAAATCATTAAAAAAGTTAAGTAAATTTAAACAGAAAGATTATGATGGACAACTGGAATTTTGGGGGAATGCACTGGATATGGTGGGGACTTTGGATAATTCTTATCTTTTGGATATTTTTAATTCCTTACCCCACCCCGGGACAAAAACGGAAAAAAGACGGAGCAATGGAAATTCTAAGGGAGCGTTTTGCACGGGGCGAAATAAGCGAGGAAGAATATAAACACCGGGTAAATATACTTCAAAATAAAAATGAACCAAAGGACCAGAAAAAAATTAGGCAGGAAAAATAATGGGAAAAGGACAACTAACTATATTTTTTTTAATGCTGGCTCCTATCCTGCATACCCAAACTATATACAGTACACGGGAGGGGCATATCCTTATAAAAGCTAATATAGATGGCAATGCATTTAAGGCGGAAAGCCATCAACTTTCCATGTTTTTTGATTACACAAGTAAAGAAATTACGGGTTCCATAGATTTGAGAACTATAGACACAAATAATCCACAGCTAGCCACCTATCTTAAAAGTACTCAAGCACCTATATGGATAAGATTTTCCGGGAAGGTCCCGGTTGAGGATTTCCTTTTGCGCCCACATGAACCAATTGATTTTAATTGGTTGGTAACGATCAGGCTTCCTAATAAAGAAGTGCAAAACTACTTTAAAGCGACATTGACCCACATCCCCCAAGGTCCTACATTTTCCTGTCTTTTAAGTGCCGGTGGATTTATAGAGAAAACTATAAGCCCAAGCTTAAATCAAGTGGTTCCTGGACTTGAAGGATCCATAGAAATAAAATTTGCCCAGCTTATTTTAAAGAAAGAGTGAATGCCATTTAATTCAAAATAACATAGAAAGATGAAAAAGTATAAATAGAATCCCATCCTCTTCCAGTAGTGCCTTATTAAAATAGCGCTGGGGAGATGTAATAAGTGTAAATAAAATATCCTCCTGCCGTACAAAATTTGTACCGCAATTAGGGACATAGATGTGATATATAAATATTTCCGTCTTATCATTTTTCGCTTATTACTAATAATGGAAAATTTTGAGGGGTGGACCGCAAGTGCGTATTGGAAGAGCATTGAACTGAAACTTCCGAACGAAGAACGCGTTAAAAAGGTTGCATTGGTGGGAAATACAAAATGGAAGGAACAGTTTACGGAAGTTTTGATTCCCTTTACAAGGGCACATATTAAATTCTTTAGCCCTGAAGAAAAAGATTTGGCCAAGGAATGGATGGAGAAAGGAAATCATTAAAAAAGTTAAATAAATTTAAACAGAAAGATTATGATGGACGACTGATATTTTGGGGGAATGCACTGGATATGGTGGGGGCTTTGGATAATCCTTATCTTTTGGATATTCTTAATTCCTTATCCCACCCCGGGACAAAACAGACGGAAGGATAAGGCTATGGAAGCCCTGAGAGATCGATACGCCCGGGACGAGATAAGCGATGAGGAATTTGAACAAAAGAAGAAAGTCCTTCAGGATAAGAAGAAGTAGTTATAAGGCCACAGGTATCGAAGGCGATGGCACCTATGGCATATAAAAGAAGGTAAAAATGAAAAAACGGAAAGTATTTGTTTTTATATTCATTGGATTAGCCCTTGGCTTATTTATAATACAGCCCCTGGTTATTTCACTCCACATGTATGACATGCAGGGAGGTAATGGCGAATGGTGGAAATCTCTGCTTGCTTCATATCAGCAGGAATTTAGTTCATGGGATTTGGATCAAGCCATAATCAAATTGCTATTTGGACTGCTGGGCATTGCCTTGTCGCTTATGTTTATGGTCAGGCAAAGAATATTTCAATTGACCGGAAGAAGAGATAAGCTGGAGGAGATCAGAGAGCTGATTGCGGCAGGAGAAAACCAGCAAGTAGAATTTAAATCTACCTTGAGATGGGATTTGAGGCAGTTTAAACCGAATAAGGCTTTGGAAGACGTAATAGCAAAAACAATTGCCGGGTTTATGAACACCCAAGGAGGGCATTTAATTATCGGAATTGATGATGAAGGTAGTATTCTGGGGCTGGAACAGGATTATGGTACTTTAAAAAAACCTGGCAAGGACGGGTTTGAGCAATATATAATGCAATTGGTGTCCCTCAAGTTGGGTACCCATTTTTGCACTTTGGTTAAAGTGTCTTTTCACCAATTTGAAGAAAAGGATATCTGTTATGTAAGGGTTCATAAATCACAAAAACCTGTGTATTTGAATTTGAGTGACCGTTCGCATTTCTTTATCAGAACCGGGAATGGTACCCGTGAGTTGGATATGCCTGAGGCTCTGGAGTATTTGGAGATACACTTAAATTAATATAGACCCTATAAAATTGAAAAAATGATACAGGTATTGGACATAGAAAAAGAAAACTTGATTGCCGCTAAAGTCAATGGTAAAATCACAAAGAAGGATATAGAAAAAATCCATCCGCTCATCCACAACATCATCGGTAAATATCATAAGGTGTAAAATGGCATTTGTAGGCGAAAAAAATAGCAGGAATGGGTCGCTAAAGCTACTGATTTCTTTACTGGTTCAGAAGTCAAATATTTTGACCTTCAGGATAAAGAACAAGCAAAAAACTGGATATAAATAACTAAGGATATGAAAAAACTAAAAATCAAAATTCCCGTAATCCTTCCACAGGTGCCAAATGAAAAAGACACTTGTGTGCAAAGGCTCATTGAAGAATTAGAAGCCAAAGAAGGTCTTGATAAAGTGCATATAAAAGACGATCAGGAAGATACGGTGCCACAATTGTGCTTTCATTACGATCCGGATATAATTTCTATTGACCGCATTCAATCATTGGCAGAAAGAACCGGGGCTGAAATTACCGCGAAATATGGACATTTGCTTATAGAGGTTGAGGGGATTAGACATACCCGGCATGCAAGGACTTTAGAAAAGAGTCTGCTGAATATCAAAGGCGTTTTGGAAGCTTCCGCCAATGCCGGAGGAATGATCCGTTTAGAATATGATAAACGGGAAACAAGTTTTGATGAGATAACTACAAAGCTCGAAAAAGAAAACCTACAAGTTAAAAAAAGCTCCTCTGCTGAGAATAAGGGCTTTAAATCTGCCGAAAAGAATCCTCAAAATTTAAATAAAGAAAAGGTAAGGGATATAGAAGAACAAAAGCATAAAGATACTGATCTCCAGAATCATAGAGAAGCGGATAGCCACGGGGCCGGGGAAGAAAATTCCCACGCCCACGGAGGTATTTTTGGGAAAAACACCGAACTTATTTTTGCTATTATTTGTGGTGCTCTTTTGGGTATTGGTTTTGGTTTGTCCTACGTAACATCAATACCGGAATGGGTCAGCTTATCCCTATACATAGGTGCCTACTTTTTTGGAGGTTACTTTACAGCAAAAGAAGCCATACAGACCGTAGCCAAAGGTGGATTTGAAATTGATTTTCTCATGTTGGTCGCAGCTATAGGAGCAGCTATTCTTGGGGAATGGGCTGAAGGAGCTTTGTTATTATTTCTCTTTAGCCTGGGGCATGCCCTGGAGCATTATGCAATGAACAAGGCCCGAAAGTCCATAGCGGCCCTTGCCGATCTCGCACCAAAAACAGCTTTGCTCAAAAAAGATGGCAAAACCGAAGAGGTGGGTATCGAAAAATTGGGTATAGGCGATATTATCGTGGTCAAGCCGAACAGTAAAATATCTGCCGATGGCGTTGTGGTCAACGGAAAAAGCAGTGTCAACCAAGCTCCGATTACCGGGGAAAGTGTACCGGTAGATAAAGTTCCCGTAGAAGATGTTGACAAGGATTATTCGGCGCAAGATGATATCAAGGATGAAAACCGCGTTTTTGCCGGAACGATCAATGGGAACAATACTTTGGAAATTAAAGTGATCAAAGCAGCCAAAGATTCAACGCTTTCCCGATTGGTGAAACTGGTTAACGAGGCCCAGACCCAAAAATCACCTACCCAGTTGCTCACCGATAAATTTGAAAAATATTTTGTGCCGTCCGTCCTTATTTTGGTCGGGATTCTTTTGTTCGCTTTTTTAGTTATTGACGAACCCTTTAGCGCGAGCTTTTACCGGGCAATGGCGGTACTGGTAGCTGCAAGTCCCTGTGCGTTGGCAATCTCGACCCCAAGTGCTGTATTGAGTGGAGTGGCCAGAGCTGCCCGTGGCGGGGTATTAATTAAAGGAGGGCGCCCTCTGGAGGACCTGGGGGTTATTACCGCCCTCGCCTTTGATAAAACCGGAACTCTAACGGAAGGAAAGCCAAAACTTACCCAAGTGGTGCCACTTGGAAATATATCTGAAAACGAACTTCTCAAAA
Source organism: Zunongwangia pacifica (assembly GCF_023499215.1). Taxonomy (GTDB): domain Bacteria; phylum Bacteroidota; class Bacteroidia; order Flavobacteriales; family Flavobacteriaceae; genus Zunongwangia; species Zunongwangia pacifica. The sequence goes on along the minus strand of NZ_JAKHSK010000016.1, from coordinate 57,479 downwards.
TAGCAGTAGCTGTGGAAAGTTTGAGTGATCACCCCCTGGCCAAAGCTGTAGTTCGTGATGGAAAAGAGCGTCTGGAAGGCGAGGAAATCCCAAATGCCTCTAATTTGGAGGCAGTTCTGGGTAAAGGGATTAAAGCATCGTTTGGCAATGATAAAATCTATATAGGTAACCTCGACCTGTACGAAGGGCTTGATGAGAGTACACCTTCCGAAAAAATAGCTACGAAAGTGCGTGGTCTTGAAGGTGGTGGAAATACAACAATGCTTATACGAAAAAATGAAGAATATATAGGCATCATTGCATTAATGGATACCCCTCGGGAGGCAGCAAAAAAGACCCTTTCTGAATTGAAGGAAATAGGAATTAAACGAATGATCATGCTTACTGGTGATAACCAGAAGGTAGCAGACGCAGTAGCAGAAGAAATAGGATTGACCGATGCCTGGGGGAGCCTGTTGCCGGAAGAAAAAGTGGATGCTATAAAGGAATTAAAAGAAAAGGAATCCAAGGTGGCGATGGTGGGCGATGGCGTTAATGATGCCCCTGCCATGGCAAACAGCACTGTAGGAATAGCTATGGGTGCTGCGGGAAGTGATGTGGCCCTGGAAACGGCGGATATTGCGCTAATGGCCGATAAGTTGGAAACCCTGCCCTTTGCCATAGGCTTAAGCAGGAAGGCAAAGGCGATTATCAGGCAAAACCTTTGGGTTAGCCTTGGTATTGTGGCCCTGCTTATACCTTCAACCATATTCGGCTTGGCAAATATTGGAGTGGCGGTAGTAATCCATGAAGGTTCGACGCTTCTGGTGGTTTTTAATGCGTTAAGGCTTTTGGCTTATAAAAAGTAGATATAAAAAAGTTATCACAGTTTTATTGACTATGAGTAAATGAATTAACAGCTTTTATATAATTAAGAAACTGGTCATTATGAAAAATAGGATTATATCATTCTTAAAGGCCTTAGTATCCATAAATATTCAGACCGTGTGGGGGAGTAGGAATTATATAAGATTTTTGATCTTAAACTATTTAAGAATATAGCAATTAATTTATAAAACCAAAAAGATGAAAAAAAAACAAAAAAACGCCAATAACTACGGTAAATTTTTCGCAATGATTGCTACCGCAATGGTGGCAATGTTCTTTTTAATGTACACCAACTCTTACCAGATCATTGATCACTTCTGGTTTAGTGAAACAAGGTTTTTTATGACGCTGATCATGGTCGGTTCTATGATCATTATAATGCTACTGTTTATGCTATATATGTATAAAAAACGAGGAGCAAACATAGCGATCATCGGGTTGGGTATTATATTGATTGTCGGTGGTATAGGATTGGTGAGAAGTCAGGTTACTGTCACCGGTGTTGATTACATGGAAGGTATGATCCCTCACCATTCAATTGCTATTTTAACGAGTGAGCGTGCTCAGATTAAGGATGTACGGGTAAGGAAACTCGCTGATGAAATTATTGAGGCGCAACGTAAGGAAATTATGGAAATGCAATGGCTGATCAACGATATCAGAGAAAATGGTGTAGTAGAGACAGAAAAGGAAAGGACAAACAGACCCTTGCCCAAATTTGAAGGTAAGATAGAAGAAGAAACACGAAACCTGACTGAATAACAAGATCCCCCTAGGCTTGAAAATTTATAATCGATTGTATTTAATATTTTATGGAGTAACTAACCGTTATATAGTGTCTGTCCACTAAGTATAGGACAGTTCCATAATGCGTGTCCTAAGCAACCGTTATACTCACAATGTTGGAAGACGGTTCGTATACTTAAGATAAAATTGCAATGACAAAGACGGAAAGAACATTATTGTCCAAAGGGATACGTCCCACTGAAATGAGGTTGAAAATTTACAAATACCTCAAAAGGAAAACTTATGCAGTAAGTTTAAATGAAATGCAAAAAGTCTTCATCAATAAAAATATCAAAACAGCCAATAAGACCACTTTCTACAGGGCGATAAAGCTCTTTGAGAAAAAAAGCATGGTGCACCAAATTGACGATGGAACTGCTTTTGCAAAATATGCGATTTCCGATGAAAACGCCAAAGGTAAACACAGTACAGATTTACATATGCACTTTCATTGTACCGATTGTAAGAAAACAATCTGTTTACCAAATAAAATATCGGAAGAGAGTTTGCCAGACCAGTATGAGGTGAACGATGTGAACCTGGTATTAAAAGGGATATGTAAAAATTGTAGTAAAAAATAATAGGTGGGAGCGCCTTAAGCCTGAATCCCAGCCCCCAATGGTCAAGCTTAAGGTTTTTTCCACCGTAACTAACTTAAAAAAAATATGAATATGGAAAAATTTGATGTAACTATAATAGGATCTGGCCCGGGCGGGTATGTAAGTGCGATCCGTTGCGCCCAATTAGGATTAAAAATAGCCATTGTAGAAAGATACAGCACCCTGGGCGGCACCTGTCTAAACGTGGGCTGTATCCCGTCAAAAGCCTGGTTGGAAGCCTCTGAGCATTATTACAAACTCAAGCATCAATTCGAAAAATTTGGGATTGATGTTAAAGAGGCCAATGTCGATATCCTGAAAATGAGCCAAAGGGTTCAGGATGTGGTACAGGAAATCATCAATGGCGTTGATTATCTGATGAAAAAGAACAAGGTTACCGTTTATGAAGGTCATGGCACCATCAAGGACAAAAACACGATTGAAATTAAGGGAGAAGATAAAACGGAAACCATAGCAACCGATAAAATCATCATTGCCACAGGGTCCAAACCCGCTTCATTGCCCAATATTAAAATAGACAAAAAGCGTATCATCTCTTCTACCGAAGCCCTTGCCCTACAGGAAATCCCCAAGCATTTAATGGTCGTTGGCGGTGGTGTTATCGGTGTTGAAATTGGTTCCGTATTCGCCCGCCTGGGTTCAAAGGTTTCTATAGTAGAATATTTTGATAGCCTTATCGCCACTATGGACGGCGCACTGGGACATCAATTGCACCGTTCCCTAAGAAAACAGGGAATTGATTTTTATTTGGAACATAAGGTAACCAATGCAACGGCAACTGATGGCAAAGTAGAATTGAAAGCGGAAAACCTTTCCGATAAAGAAGAAATGAGCTTAGAAAGCGATTACTGTCTTATGGCCATTGGCCGAAAGCCATATACCGCCAGTTTAGGGCTTGAAAATATAGGAGTGGAAACCAATGAGAAAGGACAGATAACGGTAGATAAAAACCTTGAAACCAACGTCAAGGGTGTGTATGCCATTGGGGATGTAATCCGGGGGGCAATGCTTGCCCATAAAGCCAGTGAAGAAGGCGTTTTTGTAGCCGAACGGATTGTTGGCCAAAAGCCCCATATCAATTATTCGCTTATCCCAAATATCGTGTACACCCAGCCTGAGGTCGCCGGTGTAGGCTTGACGGAAGAAGAACTGAAAAAGGCCAATAAAAGTATAAAAACAGGCTCTTTCCCTTTTAAGGCAAACGCACGGGCAAAGATAAGTATGGACACTGACGGTTTTATCAAGGTAATCGCAGATAAACAGACCGATGAGATATTGGGGGTTCATATGATAGGCCCACGCATAGCAGACAGTTATACCGAAGCGGTGGTAGCGATGGAATTTAGGGCAGCTGCCGAGGATATTGCAAGAATGTCACACGGTCACCCCACATTTTCCGAGACCTTTAAGGAGGCCTGTCTGGCAGCTACCGAAGACAGGGCGTTGCATATTTAAAGTTGACCTAACAGTAAGTTCTTAAAAATTAAGACGCTACTAAGCTTTTTGAAATATTAAGGTTTAAGTAATTAACTCAAAAAACAGATAAGATAAAATGGGGCAATCAGTTCGAAATCAATCCACTATTGGGTATATCAGGGAAACGGCAACAAAGTTCCTCGACAGGGAAACAGCTGGGGGGATTTTTTTAATAATTGCTACTATAGTTGCCCTTCTTTTAGCTAATTCACAGTGGGCAGGTGCCTATCATCATTTTCTTGGCGATGAATTGCTTTTTGAATTTTCCGAGCATCTTAGTTTTGGGCTAACAATTGAAGAATGGATCAATGATGGCCTAATGGCAATTTTCTTTTTGGTTGCCGGCCTTGAATTGAAGAGGGAGGTTATGGTGGGGGAATTATCTTCAATTAAAAAAGCCTCAGCCCCCTTGTTGGCAGCTTTAGGTGGTATGGCAGTTCCGGCCCTCATTTTTATTAGCCTAAATTTAGGCACTGAAAATATAAAGGGTTGGGGCATCCCTATGGCTACCGATATCGCATATTCACTAGGGATTATTGGCCTACTGGGAAAAAATGTCCCCAGGCAGTTAAAAACATTTTTAATAGCCCTCGCTATTGCTGACGATATAGGTGCCATATTGGTGATAGCATTGTTTTATAGCAACGAGTTGAGCTGGATATACCTTGGATCGGGCATGGGGGCATTTGGGTTATTATTATTAATGAATTGGACTGGGATCAAAAATTTGATTTGGTATATTATTATTGGGATCATCTTATGGTATTGCTTCCTTAATTCGGGGATCCATCCAACTATTGCGGGAGTACTTTTTGCCATTACCATTCCAATAGTGCCCAAATTAGACAGTAAAATATTAAAAGAAAGGACTGCCACAAACGTTACTAATCTTGAGAAAACAGAGCTGGAAAAATTAAATCCTCTTCAGGATAAAAAACAACAAATAATTTTAAAAGCCATTAAAACAGATACTGAGAATTCAAGGCCTCCTTTGCTCAAACTGGAAAATTCCCTTGTTGATTTCAATGCTTTCTTTATCATTCCAATTTTTGCAGTCGCGAATGCGGGAGTAAAGCTCGATGTAAATTTAATTGAGGTTGTTTCCGGTTCTTTAGGGCTGGGGATCCTTTTGGGATTAGCAATTGGCAAAGTAACAGGGATTGGTATTTTTACATTGATTGGGCAAAAACTTGGAGTTTCCGAATTACATATTACACTAAACTGGAAACATATAATTGGAATTGGTATGATTGCGGGAATTGGCTTTACCATGTCCCTTTTTATTACCAATCTCGCATTTAATGATCAGGAATTGATTAAAATTTCGAAAATAAGCATTTTGATAGCTTCATTACTTGCAGCTATTGGCGGTGCGGTAATTCTCTTATTAACTTCCAATAAAGGAAAGAAAAATATAGTTAAGTGATATGGGAGAAATGAACAAAAGTACTTTTATAGTAAGTCAAATGGACTGTCCTTCAGAAGAACAGATGATCCGGATGAAGTTGGAGGCTTATACACAAGTGAAATATTTGGATTTTGATATTCCCAACAGGAAATTGGAAGTATATCATGTGAATGGAATCGAAGATATACAAATATCAATAGCCGGTTTAAACCTTGGGGATTCCTTCCAAGGGACCGAAGAAGCCGATCCTCCCGTAATAGAAGACCAATCCAAACAGAAAACAATCCTTTGGTGGGTCTTTGGGATAAATTTCGGCTTTTTCATTATCGAAATGACCACGGGGTGGATCTCTTCTTCTATGGGCCTTATTGCAGATTCGTTGGATATGCTGGCAGATTCGATAGTATATGCGCTAAGTTTATTTGCAGTAGGTGGTGCCATTTCCAGAAAAAAGAAGGTGGCAAAATTCAGCGGATATTTTCAGATGGCCTTGGCAACACTTGGTTTTGCAGAGGTATTAAGAAGGTTTTTTACCAGTAGTGAAACACCAATTTTCCAATTGATGATCATTGTTTCCATTTTCGCCCTTCTGGGTAACCTTATTTCGCTTTGGTTGATAAATAAGGCCAAAAGTAAGGAGGCGCATATGCAGGCCAGTGCTATTTTTACGTCGAATGATATCATCGTAAACGGCGGGGTGATACTGGCCGGGGTGCTGGTCTATTTTCTGGATAGCAAATGGCCCGATTTGGTAATTGGCGGCATCGTTTTCACGTTTGTAATGCGGGGTGCCATAAGAATTTTAAAATTATCTAAATAATGCAAATATATGTTGCACAAGACGTTGGGCAACAATAAGGAAATTATGAATAAAAGTAGTGTAGCATTATTGATTTTACTGTTGTTGGTAATAGACCAGGCCATAAAGATTTATGTGAAGACCCATTTTTATTATGGCGAGGAATATTTTGTGTTTGGTCTGGATTGGTTTCGCTTACATTTTTTGGAGAATCCCGGCATGGCCTGGGGCTTTAAATTTGGCGAGGGATATCTGGCCAAATTTGTTTTAATACTATTTCGCTTCGTAGCCGTTATTTGGGGGACCTTTTATATCAAAAAAATGATACGTGAAGGATATGCAAAAGTCTTTATAATCTGTGCCGCATTTATATACGCAGGTGCATTGGGCAATTTGATGGACGGTGCATTTTACGGACTGATCTTTGAAAAAAGTGATCCCGCACTTCGCAACATTGCAGAAATATTCCCCTCAGGCGGTGGTTATGCGGGATTTTTAAATGGCAATGTGGTGGATATGTGGTACTTCCCTATTATTGATACAAGGCTTCCGGAATGGCTGCCATTATGGGGAGGCAATGAATTTACTTTTTTCGACCCTGTATTCAATACCGCAGATGTTTGGATTAGCACGGGAGTGATTTTACTCCTGATCTTTCAAAGCCAACAAAAAAAGACCAGAAAATATCGGATAAGAAAAAGTTGAAATATACTGAAAGTAACAGGACAATTATAAAAATCGATTAGTTATGAACGTTTGGCTCTGGGTAGTAGTATTGGGATTGGCAGCTTGGGCTGCTCATTGGGGTGCTGATCAACTCCTAACACCTTTAAAAATGCTGCGTAAGCAATGGGGGCTTACCGCTTCTGCAGGAGCGGCTTTCCTTGCTATTGTAACGGCGAGTCCTGAAGTGGCGATAAATATCACCAGCGCCGCCCGGGGAGTATCTGATATTGGATTAGGAAATTTGCTGGGTTCCAATATAATTTCCATCCCACTCATGGTGACCATCGCCTATTTCGCTTCCAGAAAGCAATTTAAAAACAATAAGGAACATCAAAAACATTTAGATGCTAACCTATTGGCCCTGAACAAGCGTTCTGTCTCGGTATTGTCCATCCCCTATCTGGCAATCATTTCTTTGGTAGCTATATTAACCCTTCCAAAAGCCTGGCGTGGGTTACAACCCATTGATGGGTGGATTATGCTGGCGGCCTATGCGGCTTTTTTAACGCATGCCATTATAAAAGGCAGGAAAAAAGGGGAAAGTGTGGAGTGGGATAAGAAGAAAGTGTGGTTATCAGTGGCCGGAGCTATGGCTATAGCCGTGGGTGCTTTTTTTATTGTTAAGGCTACGGAAAATATTGTTTCGGTGTTGAACATTTCCGAAATTGTTGGAGGGCTGTTTATTACCGGAATAATGACCACCGCCCCCGAAATATTTAAAACATGGAGTGTGGTAAAGGGTGGCGAAGTGACCGCGGGAACCACGAGCGTGATTGCCGATAATGCTGTTACCATGACGGTGGCATTTTTCCCCTTGGCACTGGTGACGACTCCGATCGAAGATTTTCAGTTGTTCTGGGTCAACCTGGCTTTTGTAGGACTGATGCCACTTTTATATTCGGTATTTGTCCATCAAAGCAAGGAACTTCACGGGTTCAGCAGATGGCAGATATTCGTTTTCGATGCAGCGTATATTGTATATCTCTTAACTATGGTGTTTTTTGTACTAAAACTATTTTAAAAAATGAAGGAGGACTTATTTAAGGATTACCAGGAGAGGCTAAATGTGCTGGATGAAAATATTAGAGCAGTAGCATTAAAATATGCGACGGATTTCTATTTGAACAAAAATTGTTCAAAAGAAGAGGCGATTGAGCGTGGAATCGTAAAGGCAGAGATGGAAAAAAGGAATTTAGATAGAAATGGATAATAAACCACTAATATTACTATGGCAGAATTAAAAAAATCTCTGGGTACTCTTCGCCTTACTTTTTATGGTGTAGGTACCATTGTTGGTGCTGGAATATATACTGTAATTGGTGCAGCCGCTGGACAGGCGGGAACAGACCTTTGGTTGAGCTTTATTTTTGCAGCCATTGCGGCCAGTGTCTCGGCAATGTCCTATGCAGAGTTGTCCTCTACCTATCCTAATGCCGGTGCGGAATTCATTTTTGTACGGAAAGCGTTTCCAAAAATCGACATTCCATCCTTTCTAACAGGTTGGACGATTGCATTTCACAGTTCGGCCACTATTGCCGCAGTTTTATTGGCTTTTTCAGGATATTTCAACACTTTTTTTAACATCCCTTCCTTACTGGTTAGCTATGCCGTGCTACTGGTTCTTGCATTGATAAGCATTACGGGCATCAAAAAATCATCAACTGCTAATATTGTTATGGTAAGTATTCAACTATTAGGTTTGTTTATTCTTATTGCCGTTGGACTTTCAGAAACAGGTGCACCAAAAGCAGAATTTTTTAAAGTGGAGTCCTTTTCAGGCACCTTGGCAGCGACTGCTACCTTATTCTTTGTTTATACGGGTTTTGAGCATATGGCAGCATTAGGTTCCGAGGTAAAAAATCCGGGCAAGACTATTCCGAGGGCATTTTTATTGACAATGGTGTTTACCACAATTATATACCTACTAATATCTTTTACGGTACTCAATATAAGTGACCCCGCAGAAATAGCAAAGGTAGATTCCCCATTGTCGCTGGCCGCTTCAAATTTAAATTCCTGGTTGCCCGTAGCCCTGGCAGTTGCGGCACTTTTTGCTACGGCCAATGCGGCTTTTAGTGGCATTATTTCCATTAGCAGGTTGCTTTTCGGTATGGCAAGCGTGGGCGAGCTTCCAAAATTTATGACCAAGACCAATGCACAAAAAGTACCCTGGGTAACTACACTTGTGGTTATGGCTGCGGTAGCGGCATTTTTGTTATTGGGGGATATTAAAATTGTCGCAGGAATGTCTTCTTTAGGGGCGTTACTCGTTTTTGTAGCCGTGAATATTGCCTTGATTGTGCTGCGTTTTAAAGCACCTGACAAAGAAAGACCCTTTAGAGTTCCCCTTTCCATAGGAAAAGTACCTATCCTACCCATTTTGGCCATAATCATTAGCTTGTCTTTGGTAGTTCAGTGGACTTGCAACAAAAAGTCGGACAATTTTTCTAAGACCTATGCTACTTTTTTAAATTGATAAAATTTTTGTTCTACTTCGTAAGGAGTTTTGTACCCCAAAAAGGAGTGTAATCGTTTCCTGTTGTACCATATTTCAATATACTCAAATATAGCAGTTTTAGCCTGCTCTATAGTTTTAAAATCATCATCATAAATAAGTTCTACTTTTAAGGTTTTAAAGAAAGACTCAGCTACGGAATTATCCCAACAGTTCCCTTTTCTACTCATAGATTGGGTTACCAAAGGGTTGGATTTAATAAAAGATCTAAATGTTTTTGAGGCATATTGTATTCCTCGATCTGAGTGAAATAGTAAATCCATGTTTATGGTACGCTTGCTTACAGCCATTTTCCAGGCTGGAATAATAGTTTGATCGGTATGTAAACTTGTACTTAATGACCAACCTATTACCTGCCTATCAAACAAATCAATAATTGTGGTTAGGTATAGCCACCCTTGATTGGTTTGGATATAGGTAATATCGCTAACCCAAGCTTTATTTAATCTAATGGGATTAAAGTTTCTGTTCAATAAATTTCTACAAACTGGATAACTGTGATTGGAATCTGTAGTAGCTTTAAATTTTCTTTTGTGTTTGCTTACCCAATTGTTAGCCCTCATAATTTTAGCCACTCTAAACCTGGATATACAGTAGCCTTTACGTTTAAGTTTTTCTGCTATTCGTGTAGATCCATATCGTTTTTTGCTCTGATCAAATTCCGTTTTAATCAAATCTGTAAATAGGCTAAGTTCCAATCTTCGTTTTGATGGTCCAGCCGTATACCACCTATAAAAACTACTCCTACTTATTTTAAAAACCTTGCACATCCTCTCAATCGGATATAAATGTTTATAGCTAGCTATAAATCCATAGATTTCCCATCGCTCTTGGAGAAGATGTGCACGGCCTTTTTTAATATCTCAAGTTCAAGTTCCTTTTCTCTAAGTGCTTTGCGTAGTCTTTTAACCTCTAATGTGTCATCAGGTATTGCTTTTTCTGGCTTAGGAAATATTGTTGTTTTGGCTGCCTTTCGCCATTTATAAATCCTTTGAACTTCTAAACCCAACTCGTCTGCTAATTCTTTTATATTCTCGCGCTGGTAACTTAAACGAACTGCTTGCTCCTTTAATTCAGGACTGTAATAGCGTTTTTTCATGTTTCTAAGATATTTATTTTATAACAAACAGTCTTAAATTTTATGTCCGAATAAAGGTAGCAACTCCAATATTGCCAGCAGAAGTATTCATAACCACTTCGGCACTAAATCTAGTACCGTGACCAATAAAGCTGCTGAAATTAAGAAGATGTTCAACCTTTGGTATTATAACTCAGAATTCTCTACTGGGCATATGCAAGAAAATGATCCATTTAGCGATTTAGTCATGGTAGATGACCTGATGCTGCCTCTAAACTCATTACCAGAATATATGCAAACCATAGTTAAGGAAGCAAGGGCACAAGGGAAAGAAATTGCCTTTACTTCTGAGGATCCAGAGTGAAAACTATTATAGGTAGTTGTTGAGATACACACTTCTAGAAAAACGGCTCGGACGGATATTTTTAAAGAATATGATTTCATTTTGTTTGTCTTGAAATTCATTTTCTCTTACACAAACTCGCAATTGCTGTAAGTATTGTCTTGAAATGGAAATACCTTGTTCAACATTATTGAAATCGTTAAGATTAGATTCCTCAACTGCTTTTATTTCCTCTTTGTAATTATCTAAAATTTTATGAATCAGCTTATGCAAAATATTTGGGGCTTTAGATTTGGGTTAATTATCAATAAATATGGTTATGTGCTTATTTTTTTATGGTGGATTTTTGAAAAAGAATAAAAAACCAATAACAGCCAAGACAATGCTGCCAGCAATTATAAAAGGGTAGTAAAAACCACCTGCGAGTAACCAAGTCCCTAAAACAGGCCCTAGAATTTGACCAACGCTATTAGTAGTGCTCTGAATAGAAATGTTCCTGCCAGTATTTTGCTTTGATATTAATGAGACCGCAGAAAGTAAATTTGGGGTTACCATAGCACCTCCAGCAGCGAAAACAACGATTAACACATATACCAAGTATTCATTCTTAAAAAAGGGAAAGACAATTAAGGATAATCCAGATATAAACAACCCTAATGCAATTTGTTTCTTTGTGGATAAAAACTTCTCTCCGTAAGTAGCGAACAAAGGTTGTAAAACAGCCATTATTGAACCACATAGCATAAAACCAATACCTATTTGGTTACTGTTAAATCCTAATTCATCTTTCCCATATATTGAAAAGACAGTTTCAAACAGCGTTACTACAAATTGGATGACAAACGACAGACCCAGTAATACGACAAAATATTTGGTAAATGTGAATCGCAAGCTCGCTTTTTGTGTTGTGAACGTATGTACGCGAGTGGTGTTTTTTAACCATTTTGCTACTACAAATAAGACTATAAGTCCTAGAAGAGCGGCAAACAAAAAGGGTACTGAAAATCGGTCTAAATGCAGCAGACCTATCGTATATTTTAAATGAAGGTCAGTTTGAGACAGAAAGCCACCAATGACAGGGCCAAAAATAACACCAGAGCTAATGGCAACACCCGACCAACCCATTATTTTTGTTCTTCGTTTTTCAGAAGTAATGTCGCTCAAATATGCGTTGCTAACTGGAATAACTGATGACGTGAAAATACCACCAAAGATGCGAGCAACATATAGCATCGTCAATGATGTAGCAAGACCGGTAAGTAATTGCATAATTACAAAGCCGATTAGCCCAACAATGATAATTGGTTTACGTCCATATCTATCTGAAAGCTTTCCCCATACCACAACAAAAATTAATTGAAATAATGGATAAATGCTTGTAAGCAGTCCAATATGGAAGTTGATTAAATCGGTATCAAGATTGTCTTTTAAAGCTAATCTTTCGGTATAGTAAGGAAGGGTTGGCAATAATATACCATAGCCCAACATCACTACAAATAAACTCAACAGGATTAAAAATATCCTGTTGAGTTTTTCTTTTCTTTCCATTTATTTTTTACCGATTTTTCTTTTTAACAATTGTGCATTAATGGCCACTATAATGGTGCTCAAACTCATAAATACAGCTCCAACGGCAGGTCCTAAAACAAAGCCTGAAGAATATAGTACGCCAGCTGCTAAAGGAATAGCCACTACATTATATCCCGTAGCCCAGATTAGATTCTGAATCATTTTGTTATAGGTCGCTTTTCCGAATAGAATTAGATTGGCAATATCCTGTGGATTGCTATTTACCAAAATAATATCGGCAGTTTCAGCAGCCACATCTGTTCCGGAACCAACGGCAATACCAACATCAGCTTTTGCAAGTGCAGGCGCATCGTTTACACCATCGCCAGTCATAGCCACAAATTCTCCTTTGTTTTGTAACTTTTCTACAATTTCTACCTTTTGATGTGGCAGCACTTCAGCATAGTAACCATCCAAGCCAAGCTTATCACTTACAGCTTTGGCTGTTTTTTCGTTATCTCCTGTTGCCATCAAAACTTTAATGTTATTCTTTTTAAAGACTTTTATGGCTTCGGCAGATTCTGGTCGTATTTCATCGGCAAGAGCAATGTAACCAGCTAATTTTCCATCAATCAAGACAAAAACAACTGTTTCAGCGGCATCACTGTATGCGTCTTCGGGAATAGTGATTTTTTCATCCCTTAAAAAACCAGGACTAACCACTTTTACTTGCTTACCTTCTACATTGGCCTCAACGCCTTTACCTGTAATTGCATTAAAGTTTTCAGGCTTTGGGATGGTCATATTATCTTCTTTGACTTTTTTAATAATACCTACGGCGATAGGATGTTCCGAACTTTGTTCCAATGCACTCGAAAGCCTTAAAATTTCTTCAGATGAATAAGTTTCGCTAACAGACTCAATTCGAGTAACGCCAAAATCGCCTTTGGTCAATGTTCCCGTTTTATCAAACAATAAAGCTGATATTTTTCGGGATTCTTCAAAAGCTGTCCTATTTCGAATTAATAACCCGTTTTGAGCTGAAACAGCAGTAGAAATAGCAACCACAAGTGGTATGGCAAGACCTAATGCGTGTGGACAAGCAATGACCATAACGGTAACCATTCTTTCTAAAGCATAGACAAATGGAAAGCCTAAAATCAGCCATACCGCTAATGTTCCAAAACCAATACCTAATGCGATATAGGTAAGCCATTTTGCAGCTCTATCCGAGAGGTTTTGCATTTTTGATTTGGTTTTTTGCGCTTCTTCGACCATTTTGATGACCTTGTTGAGATAGCTATCTTTTCCAGTATGCTCAACCTTTACTTTTAAGGTACTGTTACCATTTACCGAACCACCAATAACCTTATCGTTTTCATCTTTTTTTACAGGTTTGGATTCGCCTGTAAGCATAGATTCGTTCAGGTAACTTGAACCGTCTACTATAATCCCATCAGCAGGAACTTTTTCACCTGGTTTAACCAAAATCACATCATCCTTTAGTAAATCTTCAAGAGGGATGTCTTCTATGATGTCGCCTTTTACCCTGTGCGCTTCCGCAGGCATCATACTTACCAGTAACTGTAAAGCTTTTGACGCACCTAACACACTTTTCATTTCTATCCAATGACCAAGCAACATTATGGCTATAAGTGTTGATAGCTCCCAGAAAAAGTCTTCGCCTCTTAAGCCAAATACGGTCGCGGTGCTATAAAAATAAGCTACAGAAATTGCCATAGAAATCAAGGTCATCATTCCTGGCGCACCTTTTTTGATTTCAGACCAGAATCCTTTTAAAAATGGCCAACCACCATAGAAATATACGATTGTGGAAAGTGCAAAAAGGATATATGGATTTCCGGGAAGCAAAAACTCATATCCAAAAAAGTCCTGAATCATCGGCGAGAAGAACAGTATGGGAATAGTAAGTACAAGGGTTACCCAAAACCGTTTTCTAAAATCGGCAATCATCATTTTATGATGGTCGTGCCCGTGTTCTCCGTGCCCTGGATTGTGGCCAGAATGGTCTCCACCTTTGTGGTTCATTTTAGAATGGTCTTCTTTTTTGTGTTTCATCTTCGAATGGTCCATTTTAGAATGGTCCATTTCATCGTGATTGTGGTGTTCGTGATTTTCCATTATTGTCTTGTTTAAGTGTTATCGTAATTTTTTTCTCATAGCTTCCGAAATGTTTTCGGCATAGACGCCATAGGCATCTACCAGAAGTCCTTTAATTCCATCATTGGAGGATATAGCATATAAAATGCTATTATCGTCGGTACTGCTCATACCCTCAAAACGATGCATCTCGTCAACATTAAAATCTTCTGGGTGTATTTCAATTTTTAGTGAGGCACACTCCAAACATTCTGGTTTTAGGTTAAAATCATATGTATAGCCATTTCCCTGTAAATCGTTTATGGCTTCAGAAAGTGTATCGTAATTTTTCATCTGTCTTTATTTATAGTTTATTGTAAAATAGCTGTTATCTGCTTCTGAAAATTTCTGAAAAGTCAATAATCCTTTTTCATTTAATTTTTCAATAACAGTATAATTGAATTGCTTGATGCGAATACCCCAGGCATAGGCCTTAATATTTATTTTTGATTTAATAGTGTTTTTGCCAGCTTCTAATTTTCGATCGTAAATTTTTATGATGCTTTTTGAACCGAAAAAATTCAACAAGCCCGAGTCAAAACTCATTTCCAATTCAATATTTTTCAGATTATCCAAATTGTATAGTTCTTTAAATTTCTTTGAAGTGGTGTTGATTTCTGTTTTCTTTGATTTTGGATTGGAAAACGGGAAAGCCATTACCACTACACTTGCTTCATCAGGCTTGCAACGATAGGTTGTGGTGTATTTATCGGTCAATTTTTTGTCTTTATCAAACAATTCCGTAACTACCTCAATTTCATAGTATCCATTTTTCTTTATTGTTTCACTGGCTTTGAAAGTTTGTTTATTTAAAAAAGAACCATTTTCATCAAAGTTTTCCCGAATAACAACTCTGCCTGAAATCTGCCCAATGAGCATTTCAGTTTGTCCAGTCATTGTGATGCTGAATAAAGTGATTAGTACTATAAAGCCTTGTTTTCTCATATATGGTGCATTAATTTTTTTACCTCTTTTGCCATAATATCACTTAAATCTATTCCATTTGAAGAGTGTGGGATGGTATTACAAGTCACTATTTTTTCTACTCCGGAATCCAATAAATCTTGATAGGCGTTTCCTGAAAAAACGGCGTGAATGCCTACACAAATAGGTGGTTTCATTCCTGCTTTTTTAAGATGTTGTACGGTTTCAATCATTGTTCGGGCTGTGGAAATAATATCATCTACCAAAATGGGTGTAGCATCTTTATATATATCCACATCGGGAACAGAGACTTCTACATCACGGTCACCGTGACGCACCTTTTGTAATACCGTAAATGGTGCTCCTGCATTTTTGGCGACTTCTGATACCCATTGTTCACTTTCAGAATCAGGTCCGATAAGTACCGGGTTTTCGATATTTTCTTTAATCCATTCTGAAATTGCGTCGGCAGCGTGAATCACTTTATTTGGAATTTGATACACTTCTCCCAACGAACTAATTCTGTGCAAGTGAGGGTCAACTGTGGTAATGCTATCGGCGAAACCAGAAATCAATTTTCCGAAGAAACCGGAAGTCACTCCTTCTCCTTCATTAAATACTTTGTCCTGCCGCATATACGCCAAATAGGGTGCTACCAAACAGGTACACATAGCTCCTAATGATTTGGCTGTGTGGCTTAAAAAATATAGTGACAACAGTTTTTCGTCCGGTTCGTGCAAGGTGCATACCAGTACCACACATTTATCTTTAACATCAGACAATATGCGCGTGTATGATTCCCCGTCAGGGAATTTCCTTAATGTGGCTTGACCCACTTCAGCATCCATTTTTGTAGCCATTAGCTCTGTTAATTCCTCGTTTCCCGGAAGGCTAAATAGTATAGTTTTCATTTTATTTTTTATTTAATAGTTATAATGTCGTTATGACTGTTCTTGTACTCTAAGGCGTAATTTAATTCACCCTGCGATTCTGCAAAAAGCGTGAATAGTAAGTCATCTTTTTCAATTTTATCATTCAAATGCACATTCAATAAAATTCCAGCAGATTTAGATTGAGGTGCGCCTGAAAGTTTGGCAAGCTTTGCTATCTTTCGATTATCAATACGCTTTAGACTGCCTGATTTTTCTGCTCTGATTTCAATTTTATAAGGTGCTAAAACAGGTTTTGAAAAGCGGCCTTGGGCCTTACAAATGGCAAGGAATTTTTCATAAGCCTGACCAGATGTAAGCAATTCTTTGGCGGTTTCCGTTCCTTTTCCTTTTTCGACTTTGCCCGAAAGCTCTATAAGTTCTCCAGCCAAAAGCAACGCTCTTTCCATTAGGTCGATTGGGGCATCTGCCTCATTTTGTAAAACCTTCAATATATCGATGGCTTCCAAAGTTGGACCAATCCCTCTTCCTACAGGTTGCGTACCATCAGTAATGACCACTTTCACATTCAATCCGACAGAATTGCCTACCGTTTCCATATGGTTCTTGAGTTTTTCAGCCATTACTGAACTTCTAATTTTTGCAGTTTCTCCCACAGGAATATCAATAACCACGTGCGTAGAACCAGCTGCTGCTTTTTTTGATAGTACCGAAGCAATAAGCTGACCTTCGCTATCAATATCCAAGGCTTTTTCAATTTTAATGAGCACATCATCGGCAGGACTTAACTGCGCTGTACCGCCCCAAACAAAACATCCGCCTTCTTTTTCTACTACGGTCTTTATTTCCTCGGAAGAGAGCGTAACATTGGTCAGTACTTCCATTGTATCTGCTGTGCCTGCTGGCGAAGTGATTGCCCGTGAGGATGTTTTTGGCATAGTAAGCCCATACGCGGCAACAATGGCAACTACCAATGGTGTTGTCCTATTGCCAGGCAATCCGCCAATACAATGTTTGTCGACCACGATATCCTTGTTCCAGTTCAGTTGCTTTCCGGAAGCAATCATTGCTTTCGTTAGGTCGGATATTTCATCAATATCCATCCGGTCACCTGCACAGGCAGTTATGAATGCCGAAAGGTGGATGTTGGAATAATCGCCTTCAACGATATCGGTTATGATTTCATTAAATGCTGTATAATTCAGTTTTTGATTATAGATTTTCGCCCTAACGTGGCTCAACGATTCGATAGGCTCTAAATGGGAAACATATAATGTATCGTTTGGGGAAACATTGAGTTTTTTCGCAGCAGCATCTGATAGTCCGATTTCATTAGGCAACAGAATATCAGAATTCAGGACATTAAGACTTGCTACGATTGATGTATTTGCATTGGATATTCTTATTCGGGTAAGTGCCTCAAACCCTTCTGAAATACAGACGTGGCAATCTTCGCGCATATACACTACATTTTCGTTTTGGGTATAGATTCCGAGATGTTTATATTTTAATATGTTTGAGTGTGTGTCCATATTTTATTGGTTGTTGTGATTTTTCGATTTATTCTATTTCTTCGATGGTGTATAATTGCGGAATTTCTGCATCCCACCCATAGGTTTCCTTGATGCCTTTTTGCAATGCTTCTGCACTCTCTTTTTCACCGTGTACAATGAAAATACGTTCGGGTTTGTTTTTTATCTTATCCATCCAGTCCATAAGTTCTGCGTGGTCTGCGTGTGCCGAAAGCCCTTCAATTTCTGCAACTTCCATATCAAAGGGCACCCATTTTCCATACACTTTAAGTTCCTTATCGCCTTCCAATAATTTTCTGCCTCGCGTACCTTCAGCTTGATAACCCACAAAAAGCAAGGTGTTGTTGGGGTTTTGTGCCTGTGTTTCAAGGTAGTTTAGCATTCTTCCGCCTGTGAGCATTCCGCTTCCTGCAATCACGATTTTCGGTTTATTATCTGTTCGTAATTCCATTGTTTCCCGATAACTGCTTACGACCGTAAAGTGCGAGCACATTTCGTCACATTCGTTATCTTCCAACCTGTGCCAATCCCGAGTTCTATGAAACAGTTCCAATACGTTGGCACCCATTGGACTATCCATAATCATTTGTACTTTGGGGATTTTGTTCTCCTTGAGTAACCTCCAAAAAATAAGCATCATCAATTGGGCGCGTTCTACCGAAAAGCTTGGGATAAACAGGCTGCCACCTCTATTGATGGTGTCATTTACCAATTTTTCAATCAGTGGAAGTGCTTCCATTTCATCTGGATGAAACCTTCCTCCATAAGTAGATTCTATAAAAAGCACATCTGCTCTTTTTGGTTTCAGGGGTGGATAAAGCAATAAATCACTGGTTCTTCCAATATCTCCTGAAAAGACAAAACGCTTTCCTTCAACATCCAGCTCGATGAATGTAGCACCAAGAATATGTCCGTTATACTGAAATCGTGCCTTGATACCATCAAATAACGGAATCCATTGTGCTTGTGGAACGTCTTTAAAATGTGGAATGGTTTTTTCTACATCCTTTAAATCGTAAAGCGGTTCTGCCGGACTGTGTTTGGAATAACCTTCCTTGTTTGCTCGCTCTGCTTCCTGTTCCTGTATTTTTCCACTATCGTTCAAAATTATTTTAGCGATATCCAACGTGGGGTTGGTGCCATAGATAGGTCCATTAAAACCTTGTTTTACCAATCGTGGTAGATATCCCGTGTGGTCTAAATGGCCGTGAGTAAGCAATACCATATCAATTTCTGAAACTTTTACAGGTGGGTACTCCCAGTTTTTAAGCCGCAATTCCTTTAAGCCTTGAAAAAGTCCGCAGTCTATCAGTATTTTTTTATCTCCTGTATCCACTAAATATTTTGAGCCAGTTACCGTGCCTGCCGCTCCTAAAAAGTGAATGTTTATTTTATTGTTTTTCATCTTTGTAGTACTTATTTAGTGTCCACCACAGCAGGAAGGTGTGTTTCCTTTATCTTGTTTTGATTTGCTCAATTCCGCTATCTCATTATACAGATTACGGGAATCTTCTTTGATAAAAAGCGCCAATTTCTTAACGGATTTAGGTTCAAAGTTTACCATCCCCAATACTATTTCAAGGGCTTCTTCAAGTAGTTTTGGATCATCTTCCAATGCTTGGTAAAATGGCTCCAAATCTATTGTGTTCTGTTTTTGGGTTTCATCTGTTTTCATCTGGTTATTTTAAGATTATTGAACTATTATATCATTTACTCTTAAGTGCTTTGGCACAGCTCTTTTGAATCTGCCAAAATATTTTTGTGCCTTTTTTTGTCAACCCCTATCTGCTCTAATAACGCAGGATTTTCGTGAAGCTCTTTACAGAGCACAATTCCCTTGTCCAATAGCTTTGATTTCTCAGCTTTGGTCAGCGTTGTCAATGCGGTCAATGGGTGCAGACCAGCTTTATCTATTCTGTCTTTTAACCCGTTATCCATTGGGTAATCCCAACTTGTCAATAATAGCCCAACGCATTTACCATATTGTACCGCATCACTTGTAAATCGTGTATTTGTATAGACGCCTCCTTTGTGAAGTTTAGTATCGTGACCTTTTTGGCGTTCCCAATTTTTTTCTACATCTAAAAATCTTGAATTGATGTATAATGGAATCTTCACGTTGCAAACTCGGCCTTGATCGCTATGGTATTTGCATTCAATCATATAATGATTATTGTCTTTTTGCGCTATCACATCTATTTCGTGTTGAACACAATTACCTTGGACAATAACATCAACTTCTGTATCAAAACCTTCGTGTGCCAATAGCTGGCCTACTAATTTTTCAAATGGAAAACCGGTTGGACCTAGTTCCATTAAAGCTTTTTTGAGCTTGTACTTTGAGGCACTTACCCTAGATTTTCGTTTTAGCATCTTGAAAGCCAACTGATAGATTTTTTTGGTTGTCATTCCTTCTTCAATCTGCTCTTGTACTTTCCGGGCTATATCTTGAATAATATCCTCATCTGCCCGTGAACGCCGCAGGGAGTTGATGAGTTTGTTTACATCAAAGGCTTCGTACTCACCAGAGTATTTTTTTATTAAGACTGATTTATTCATTGTTACATTTTAATAGTCATTACTGGTAATTCGGAGTGATTGGTTACACCCTCTGCGATGCTTTTAGAGAATAAGCTTAAAAAGCCTGTACGTCCGTGAGTACACATTGCGATTAAATCGGCATTTTTATATCGTAAATAATTGTTTATCCCTGTTTCTACGTCTGGTTCGTTATATACATTCATTGAGAAGTTATCCAAATCGGGGAATTTTTTCAGGAACTCCTTGATGGGATCCAACCCTTGTTCTATACTGTTAAAATCGGTCTGAGTATTGACCCTCAATAAATGGATATGTGCGCCGCATTTTTCAGCAATCGAAATAACTTGCTTAAATGCATCGCTTACATCTTGAAGAAAATCTGAAACAAAAACGATATCCTTAAAAGGAAAGGATACTTCTTCATCCTTGACTACAACAACTGGTACATCAGCTTTCCTAACAATTTTTTCTACGTTGCTTCCCATTAACTCACGTATACCGCCTCGGGTGCCACTACTTCCCGTAACTATAAAATCGTGATGAAAATGACCCGAATGTTTAAGGATATTTGCCTGACCACCATCAAATTTAAGAAAAGTCCTGCACTCAAGGCCTTGTCGTTCTGCTTTTTTCTCCAGTTCTCTCAGGTAGGCTTTTGCGATGCCTATTTGCTTTACTGTTTCTGGGTACTGTTTTTCTTTTTGTTTATCCAACTTTACCCATTCTACGGGGGTTTTCATCAAATGGAAAAAATGGATTTCGGAATTGTAAAGCTTTGCCATTTCAATTCCGAGTTCTTCTGCTTTATTGCAATTTTTTGAAAAGTCTGTTGGTACGAGTATGTTTTTCATAATATTTGTTTTTAACTATTAATTAATGCTAATTTCATTTCCAGAAGGTTTTTGTTTTTCAAAACAATCCAGATTATATATGGTTGTTTCTGCAATATTGGTCAATGCGGTTTTGGTTAAAAAAGCTTGATGGCTTGTAATTAGTACATTGTTGAAAGTCATTAAGCGTGCAATCACATCGTCTTGCAAAATGTCATCGGAATGGTCTTCAAAGAACAACCCTTCTTCTTCCTCATAAACATCCAGTCCTAAATACCCTATTTTTTTAGTTTTCAATCCTTCGATAACTGCCTTGGTGTCCACCAACCCACCACGACTTGTATTGATGAGCATTACTCCAGATTTCATTAGTGCTATATGCTCTTTATTTATTAAATGTTTTGTTGAAGCTTTTAATGGCACGTGCAGGCTTATTATATCTGCGTGCTTACAGAGCGTCGCACAATCTGAATAGATTACGCCATATTTATCAATTAGGTCTTTGCTTTCTTCTATATCCTGGGCAAGAATATTGCAGCCGAATCCGTGAAGTATTTTTACGAGTACAGACCCTATTTTTCCTGTTCCAATCACGCCAACGGTTTTCCCATTTAGGTCAAAACCAGTGAGACCGTTTAATGAAAAGTTTTGTTCGCGCACTCTATTGTGGGCTTTAATCAGTCTTCGGTTTAATGCAAGTATCAAAGCCATTGTATGTTCTGCAATGGCATAAGGTGAATAGGCTGGGACACGGGCCACTTTTATATTCAATTCAGCTGCTTTTTCTAAATCGACGTGATTGAAACCTGCCGAACGTAATGCGATAAATTTTATGCCTAGTTTGTGTAAAATATCCAAAACTTCCGAAGAGGCATCGTCACTTGAGAAAAGTGCTATGGCCTTTGAACCTTCTGCCAATAAGGCGGTTTCCTTTGTTAGCCTAAATTCCAGAAAATTCAATTGATGTTTTCCTTTATTAGCGTTTTCAATGGAAGGCTTATCGAATTTATGTGTGCTGTATATTGTTGTTTTCATAATTTATGTTCCAAATAGTTCTAAAAGTTCGTGCAATTCTTTATTGACCTGATGTTGCTTGACCACTTCATTAAAAGGGGTTAAGTGCAATTGATTGTTTAAAATCCCGACCATTACATTCTTTTTACTTTGTAAAAGCGATTTTACGGCTTCCACCCCAAGCCTTATGCCCAACATTCTATCCAAAGCAGAAGGATTTCCACCTCGCTGTATGTGGCCAAGCTTTGTTATGCGTAAATCGACATTGGGATTGACTTCCTTTATTTTTGAAGAAACAAGTTCGGCACCAATTTCGTCACCTTCAGAAACTACGATTAGAAAAGCATCCTCGCTATCGTAATTTTTCACCTTACCCAAAAGGTTAATAAAGTCCGTACCGCTCTCCGGAATTAATATGGCGTCCGCACCAACCATCAATCCAGAATGAATACCGATGTAACCCGAATCCCTTCCCATTACTTCAACAATGAACACACGGTTATGGGATTCGGCAGTATCCCTTATTTTATCAATATTTTCAATGGCTGTGTTAACTGCGGAATCAAAACCAAGGGTGTAATCCGTACCCGAAATATCGTTATCAATAGTTCCGGGAATCCCTATGAATGGGATATCGCATATCTCTGAAAAAGCAAGTAATCCTTTAAATGTACCATCACCACCAATGGCAATTAAAGCGTCTATTTTGTTTACATTTAGAGTTTGCAAGGCTTTTTTTCGACCTTCCAGTTCGAGAAAACGTTTGCTTCGGGCTGTCTTAAGGATAGTGCCACCCTTTTGGGTCAGTTTTTGTAATTCGTGTGATTTTAATTGAACCAAGTCACCGTCTATCAATCCTTCATATCCTTTTCTAAAACCACTAACTTTTATACCAGTTGCTTCAGCCGTTTTTGCAATGGCGTACAAGGCTGAATTCATCCCTGGACTATCACCTCCAGAGGTAAATACACCTATATGTTTAATTTTATTAGTATTCATTTAAAATTGTTTTTTGTGATTTTTTATCTGAAACAGAAAAATCTTGGATGGTCTTCCATACAAATTCTGCTTCTTTTATAAAGAACTGATGGTCTCCCCCTGTAGAGGTAACAGTTTTTACGTTTGTAAATTCTCTTGATAAGTCTATAGCATTTTTGAGCGGTGCAGTAGTGTCCTTTGCTCCGTGAATGAAAAGCACTTTTGTGTTTCTAATCTTTCTTGCAATCCCGTATAAATCTGTTTTTAGGATTATCCTCGTAAGCGAATAATAGTAGCTCTGCCAATGGTGTTTTTTTGCATCTTCATAAACATCATCCGTGAGGTTGTCTGGTTTAAATGCACGCGACATAAAAATGGGATGAATCATACAGATGTATTTAGAGAATCTGCTTGTTGATATTCTGTCCACAAAGGAATGTGAGGACATAATTTTTTTAAATTCATCTGCATCCTGATAAACAGGTATTCCAATAAAAATGCCTGCTTTGAGCCAATTTGAGTGTTTTTCCAATAGGGCCATTGAAATTATAGCGCCCATAGAATGACCGGCAACTATGGTTTTTCCATCATTGAATCCTTCTTTTTGCAAAACCAATTCTAAAGCTTTAAGTTGAACTGAAAGCGAATAATCACTTTGTGGTTTTGGCGAATCACCAAAACCCAAAAGGTCTATTAATAGCAAAGTGTGTGTTTTTGAAATGCTTTCTAAATTGCGTTTCCAATAATTCAATGACCCTGTCAAACCGTGCAGCAAAACGAGTTTGTTTTCACCCGCACCTATAATTTCATAATTTAAGAGTGTTTTGTCAGCATCATAAGCTGGGTGCTTAACAATCTTATAATGTTGATATCCTGCTATAGCGACCACAGGAAAAATGAAAAATATGGATATGAGTAGTAATGTCATATTTTTAAAGTTTTATCATTAACCAATATTGGGGTTTTACCATAAAATCTATTAAAAACCATACAAGCTGTGAGGTCACCCGTTACGTTTACAGTAGTCCTGAACATTCCCAACAATCTTTCTACACCAATAATAATGATGATGCCTTCGGCTGGAATACCGACACTTCCCAAAACAGAAGCGAGTATCACCACACCACCTCCGGGAATGGCAGGTGTGCCGATTGAAGCAGCAACGATAGTTACAATGACCACAATAATATTGAGTAAACTCATTTCCAGTCCATAGGCTTGGGCTATAAAAAGAGTTGTTATCGTTTGATAGAGTGCAGTACCATCCATATTGACGGTTGCGCCAATGGGAATGATAAAATTGCTAATGGTCTTGTCCACCTTTAGTTTTTCTTCGGCTGTTTGAAGAGAAAGTGGCATCACAGCGGCAGAGCTTGTGGTTGAAAAAGCCAATAGCTGAACATCCCTTATTTTTTTCAGGAAATGCATAGGGTTTGATTTTCCAAGAAGCACAATTAGCCCTAAATAGAAAATCACTAAGAATAACAGACCGAGCAAGACGACACCCACATAGTAGGTGAGGCCAGATAGAGAACTCAAACCAACGCTAGAGGTGAGCTGCGCCATAAGTCCGAAAACAGCAATAGGCACTAGAAGCATTGACCATTTTACTACTGTCATACAGACTTCCTGAATGGCACTTAGAAGCAGCTTCACTGGGCGCAGTAAGGCATTTTCAAGTGATAGCACAGCTACACCAATAATGATTGTGAAAATTACAATGCTTAACATTTCACCACTTACCATAGATGCCAACGGGTTTTCGGGAAGTAAGTTTGAGATGGCATCAGGAATCGTTTCAATTCCGAAGGAAAGCTCTGGATTTTCCGTTGGAACAGCTGTAATTTCATTATGTTCAGCTAGAGCCTGTTGATGTAAAAAGCGACCCGGTCTAAAAATTTGGGATAGTATCGTACCAATGCTAACCGAAACTATTGTTGTGCCCAAAAAATATAGTAAAACACCACCACCTAATTTTTTTAAACTGTCCTTATCATTACTTGCGATTCCTGTGATGATGGAAGCCACAATCAACGGAATCATAATCATTTGAACCAGTTTCAGAAATAGTACACCGGGCAATGCCAGCCAATTCCCCGCGATATCTGCTGTTTCTTTAGAAATCCATCCATTTTGTGGACTCAATAACAGACCAAATCCAACACCTAACAACAAAGCAATGATTACTTTAAGCCATAGACGGCTTTCTACCAGTTTAAGGAGGTAGTGGTTAAGTGATTTTAATGATTTTATCTCTGTGTCAAACATTCTGTTGATTATGCTATATTAATTTTATTATCCAGATACACTTCCTGAACAGATTGTAATACTCTTACGCCTGCGCTAAAGGGCTTTTGAAATGCTTTTCTTCCCATTATCAGCCCAGAGCCACCAGCCCTTTTATTGATGACGGCAGTTGTTACAGCTTCGGACAAATCTGATTTGCCTTTGGAACCACCACCTGAATTAATCAGCCCTATTTTACCCATATAGCAATTGGCTACTTGCAACCTGCAAAGGTCAATAGGGTGGTCTGTGGTAAGGGTTTTATACATTTCATCATCATATTTTCCAAATCCTATCTCTTTGAAACCAAAATTATTGGTAGGTAATTTTTGTTTGATGATGTCTGCTTGAATAGTAACACCCAAATGGTTTGCCTGCCCAGTTACATCGGCAGCTGCGTGATAATCTTCCTTGTTGGTTTTAAATGCCTCGTTCCGTGTATAGCACCATAAGATGGTGGCCATTCCCAGATTGTGTGCTTCTTCAAAAGCTTCAGCTATTTCTTTTAGCTGTCTGTTGCTTTCTGCTGAACCAAAATAAATCGTAGCTCCTACGGCAATTGCTCCCATATCCCAGGCATTTTTTACCTTACCAAATAATGTTTGGTCATATTTATTTGGATAGGTAAGTAGCTCGTTATGGTTAATCTTGACGATAAAAGGGATTTTATGGGCATATTTTCGGGCGTTCAATCCCAATACACCAAACGTGGATGCCACACCATTGCAACCAGCTTCCATAGCAAGTTTTATGATGTTCTCTGGGTCAAAATAATCTGGGTTTTTATAGAATGAAAAGGCCGCGCTATGCTCAATACCTTGGTCAACAGGAAGGATACTTAAATAACCAGTTCCTGCCAGATTTCCGTGATTGTACAATTGTGAAAGACTTCGAAGCACCTGCGGATTTCTGTTGCTACTGCCAAATACTTTTTCTAAACTATTTTTGCTTGGCACTTGCAATTCATCCTTTGTTATTTTTTCACAAACGTGTTCTAAATAGAAGTCTGCTTTTTCTCCTAAAAGTTCTACTATATTCTTGTCTGTTTTCATCTTGATAGTATTTAATGGATTCCTAAACTTTCATTTGTTTTGGCTATGGATTTTGTACCATCTGTTTCAATTCCAGTTAATGCCCTAATAGCATCAATTGTTTCCGGGATTACAATAGCTTGGTTATCGACCACGTAGGCATAAAAGAGTTCGTCTCCCTGTACCTTCAGCATATCTTCCCATAGTGCTACTTCGTACATATCGCCCCAAGGCCTTCCCATATCCAAGAACATTTCCTTAATGGTATTGTTAGAAACCAGACCTTGGTCATATTGAATCAATTTAATACGGCTGGACGTTTTGAAAGCATTTAGCACTTCTTGCTTTGTCGCCTGTTTTTTCAATTTCACATTCCAGTAGTGCATATGGCTCAATGTTTCGGGTACTTTTACCGCTGCGGTGATGACATCCAGTTCTGGGTCAACACTTTTAGCATCTGGACCTTGATGGCTTGGGATATCTTTTTCGGGAACCATCGTATTCATAATACCACCCAAATGACTTTCCCAAGGGTCTGTAGCTCTTCTTAAAAGTGTACCTCTGGCATAATCCAATAAATCGGCTCTTTTTAAAGCGGTCAAGGTTCTTAAAATAGACGTAGTATTACAGGAAACTACTCTTGTCGCATTCAAGTTTAGAGCTGATTTGTAATTATTTTCTGCACTAAAGGAATGCCCTGTGGTTTCGTGTTTTTCGCCACCGTGTAGAATAAATTTGATGTTTTGCTCCTTGTAGATAACGACATTCTGAGCGGCAATTTTTTTGGGTGTACAGTCCACAACAAGATCTGATTTCTTTAAAAGTTCCTGTAAGCTTCCTTTTACCGAAATCCCTTCAGATTTCATTTTATCAGCAGCATCTTTAGTTGCTGCATAAATGTCGTATTCCTTTCTTACGGCATTTTGAATTCGCCAGTCGCTAATGATATCACATACTCCCGAAAGCTTCATATCGTTTTGTAAGTTGATGGCATCTGCCACCCTTTTTCCAATGACTCCGTATCCTATAACTGCTATATTTTTCATATAAATTGATTTTTATTAATTATGTTTTATTGTTCGTAGTTTCCATTCCCATTGGCATATTACCTTCATCGTCTGTGTGTGAAATCATAAAAAGGCGTTCTGCAACAAGTAATAGAACAATCCCAATCGCTGCTACGATAAGCACCAAAGGATCGTTCAGATATTTTATATAAAGAAAAGCTGCCAATACCGCAATGTCCAATACGATGGCTATTAATGGGATGATAGGCTGAAAAACCACTTTGTTTTTAAGGTGACGGAACAGCCCCCAATGGATAGCGATATCCATAATAAGGTAAAAAATAGCCCCAATGGATGCTATCCTTGTCAAATCGAAAAGCACGGTCAGTAAAATGGCGAGGGAAGACGTGAATATTAGTGCTGGATTTTTTAAGCTACCAAGTTTGGTTAAAGAAGGCACCTGTTTCATATTGCTGAGCATTGCCAACAAGCGTGAAGAGGAAAAGATACTGGCAATGACCCCAGAAACCGTGGCAATAATGGCAATGCCAATGGTAATCCAGGAACCCCATTCCCCAAAAACAGGTTTTGCGGCGGCTGCAAGGGCATAATCTTTAGCTTCGATTATTTCAGGAATGCTTAAACCTCCCGCAACAGCTAATGCCAAGGCTACATATATCAGTGTGCAGATAAGTATGGAAAACACGATAGACCTACCAAGATTTTTATGCGGGTTTTTAATATCGGCCCCTTGGTTCGTGATAGTGGTAAAGCCTTTATAAGCAAGGATAGATAACGCCAAAGCGGCCACAAATCCGAAGCCTTGTGGTAATGTCTCAGTATTTTTGGGAATATAGTTTCCCGTAATATCGGCAAAACCTGAAATTGCAAGGCCGGCAATAGCTAAAATTGCTATTCCCACTACCTTTATAATAGCGGTAAATGTCGCGGTGGCACCAATAACCTTATTGCCCAGGATGTTCACTATATAAGCAACAACAATTAGCCCAACACCCAGGGTAGAGGCATAACCTGCATAGGACTCGGGAAATAGTCTCAACGTATATGCTCCAAAAGTGCCCGCCACCAGACTTTCGGAAACTACCATTGATACGTACATCAGCAAAGAATAAAACCCTGTTGTTGTTCCAGGTCCATAGGATTTGTTAAGGAATTTAACCACACCTCCAGACGATGGAAAAGCATTTGAAAACTTGACATAGGAATATGAGCTAAAACCCACCACAACAGCACCTGCAATAAATGCAATGGGAAATAGATCACCCACCAACTCTGCTATTTGCCCCATAAGGACAAATATGCCAGCCCCAATCATTACGCCTGTACCAAGAGATATGGAACCTAATAAGGAAAGCTTACTATTTTTATCTGTGGTATTTTTCATTTCAAAATTATTTTTCCCTGTTTTTAATCGAAGATTTCGGTTTAAAGTTTCTAATAATCAGGCGGTTGCTCTTTTCATAAGTGAAATAACTTACCGCCCAATTAAAACCAACCATCAATCTATTTCTAAATCCACTTATGGACATCAAGTGAACAACGGACCACAGCAACCAGGCGAAATAGCCTGCAAATTTAAATTTGCCCAAATCGGCAACTGCCTTGCGTTTTCCTACAGTGGCTAAGGAACCTTTATCTTTATATTTGAAAGGTTTTATGGATTTGTTATTTATGATATTTAATATCGAATCGCCCAGGTATTTACCTTGTTGAATAGCGGTCTGTGCTACTTGTGGATGTCCTTTTGGGGTTTCTTTGGAAATGAGTGCTGCGATATCACCTATGGCAAAAATGTTTTCGTAGCCTTCTACTTTTAAATTAGCATCGGTTTTAATCCGGTTGCCCCTGACTATGTGTTTTTCATCAATACCATTTGGGAATTGTCCTTTTACGCCAGCCGTCCAGATAAGATTTTTAGCCAAAATGGTCTTACCACTTTTGGTAGTGACTTCGTTGCCGTCATAATTGCTTACAGCTTCATTTAATAATACCTTTACATTCAAATCCTCTAAATATTTGAGGGTTTTCGATGATGCCTTGTCTGACATTGTGCCTAACAACTCATCAATGGCTTCTATTAGATAAATATTCATAATGGAAGAAGGGTACTCTGGGTAATCTTTGGGAAGGATGTATTTGCAAAACTCTGCCAAAGCTCCTGCCATTTCTACGCCTGCTGGACCACCACCTACTATTACAAAATTTGTCAGCGCGTCGCGTTCTTTATCATCACAAGTAATAGCTGCCTGTTCCAAATTTTGCAACATCATATGACGGATGTTGAGGGAATCGCGAATATCCTTCATCCCCAAACTATTTTCGGCCACAGAATCCATCCCAAAGAAATTGGTGGTCGTGCCAGTAGCCAACACTAAATAGTCATAAGAAACACTTCCCTTATTGGTCAATATAGTATTTGAATCAGGTTGAATTTCCTCAACTTCAGCCAAACGAAAGAAAACATTTTTATAGCCATTGATTTGTTTTCTGAATGGAAATACAATACTGTCAGGCTCCAGGGCACTCGTTGCCACTTGATATAATAAAGGCTGAAACTGATGGAAGTTATTTTTATCGAGTAAAACCACTTGAACTTCTTTGTGTTTCAGTTTCTCAACCAATGCCAAACCTGCAAATCCTCCACCAACGATAACCACACGAGGTAATTTAGTATCTGGAAGACAGATTTCATCTGTTATCTTACAGGTGGATTCCAACGGAATGCTATGTGTTTGCTTTTCTTTCATTTTTTATTTCTATCTCTTGCAATGAGTACTGAACATTTGGCATTTGTGGTCAAATATTGGGATACAGAGCCCAATACTAAGCGTGAAAGTGCACCGTGACCCTGAGAGCCTACTACGATTAAATCTGCACCCCAATCTTCTGCTTTTTCATAAATAGTACTTTTGGGCAGGCCACTAATAACACTTGTGGTTATGGTAAGTGCCTTGTTTTCGGCCTTGATTTTATCGAAAGCTTCTGAAACGATTTTGTTTCCCAATTTTTGAGCGTTACTTCTAATTTCTTCTATGTAATTTCCTATCCTGCCGCCCATAGTATGCAATCCCAGGCCGGTTGTTTTCGGAACTTCATAAACATTTATAATATGAATTTCACTATTTGAGGATAGGGTCATTTTTATAAGTTCGTGAATGGCTACTTTACTGAAATCTGAACCATCTATGGCCAATAGTATTTTCATAGTTTGAATGTATTAGTTGGTTGATATTTCTTTTGATTTTATAAGTTTTCTCCAATACAAGTGTTCATATAATCCAGACCAATACATACCAAAGGTGAAAGCGAATAATAATTCTTCAATTGGAATTCCTAGAACAAGAATATGGGTCAGGTTGTCCAGATTCCAGTACAGCTCCACATATTGCGGATAAAACGGAAGGATGCTTCCGAAATAAATGAAGTACAGTATGGTAAACAAGATTCCTCCAACCCATATCTTTCCTTTTAAATCTGGGCGACAGTACAATGTTGCCAAACCACCAAAAAACATTGCAATGATGCCACAATAGATGTGGTTAAGCGTGGTGAAAAGACTAAATATGACGAATACAATGGCTGGAACAAAAAGTATATAAATATGTAGCTTATGTCTTTGGTGGCTCCGTTCGGTATGAGGCATATCTATATAGCCTTTTTTGAATATCAGATTATACAATACCGTCCCTATTCCGCCAATGGCAAAAGAGAAGATAAGGCTCTCAATATCAAAACCTGTTCTTTCCGCTAAATGGAATAAGGAAGGTGGCATCCAATATTCTGGTACAAATAATGGTTCTGTTAAACCAAAGGGCATCGTAATAAGGCTCATTTTGAGCATTTCTTTTCTATACCCCTTTTTTGACAAATAGATTATTGCCCAAAGAGCAAGAATTATAAGAGACCATATGAACCAGACATATTGCATAAATTTTATTTTACTCTCTTATTTTTTGACTTTTATTTGCGCATTATAAAAAGCCGCAATACAGGCACCTATTAGCCATCCTAAAATGAATATCTGTACTATTCCCAAACCAGCTTCCCATAGTGGCACATCCATCCTGATAATGCTTGTGGTATCTAAACCGTGCAATAGGCTGTTGAAAAAATCGATAGTGGCTTCTCGACCTGCTGTTGACATAACTATCATACAGCCTAAGTAAATTAGTGCCGCCGTAAGACCGAAAGCAAATCCGAGTTTTTTTACGTTTAATCGATACATAATTTTAAAGTTTTGAGTTAGTTGTCTGATTTTAATATCTTTTTTGATTCCTCAAATTCTTCCTTGGATATTTCGCCTTTTGCAAAGCGGTTTTTAAGAATATCCAGTGGACTGTCTTTTTTTGCTTTTTGATATGGGATATCTGCTGGAATGAAAAATATCCAAGCAAGTAAAACGACCCATATAACCCACCATATTAGGTGCATTCCTCCAAAACTTCCATCGTAGTAGTGCATAATTTTTAGATTTAATTTGTTATTGTTCCATTTCAGTTATTGTATATCCACTAAGGGCATTGAGCTGATTTTGTAACTCATCTACCGAAAGAGCTTCTTTCATTGTGATAAGTGTAGCTCCTTTTGGTGCCAGAAAAATCTCTACTTTTTCGATGTTGGGATGTTCTTCCAAGGTCTTCTTGACTCTTGACACACATCCACCACAACTAATTCCGTTTATTTGATATT
Source organism: Zunongwangia pacifica (assembly GCF_023499215.1). Classification (GTDB taxonomy): domain Bacteria; phylum Bacteroidota; class Bacteroidia; order Flavobacteriales; family Flavobacteriaceae; genus Zunongwangia; species Zunongwangia pacifica. The sequence continues at coordinate 25,449 of NZ_JAKHSK010000016.1, read as the reverse complement.
TTTGTGTCATTGTGTTTCGATTTTAATGATGTTGATGCCCTTTATGCTTTTCTATTGGCTTCTCTGTTGATTCATTTTGACTATTGTGTTTATGACCACCGTGCCCGTGTGAACCGTGAGGCATAAATAGGTGACAGCCAAACATTAAAATGATGAAAATAAAGAGCGATGTTCCGCTTCCTATACCCAGAGTTGGTGCTAAAAAGATGAACAACAGTGGTAGCCCACAGCCGATGACCATCCATATCCAGTGATTTTTTTTCATTGGTTTTACATTTAGAGGTTAACAATCAGTGATGCTCGGTATGGTCCTCTTTGGCCGGTGTATCCATATTGTCCATCTTATCCATTCCCTTCATATCCATTCCTTTTTCGGCCATCATTTTTTTGCAGGATTTCATGCAGTCTTCACTCATCATCCCGTTTTCATACATCATTTGCATCATTGAGTTCATTGTTTCCGAGCTTTTCATCATTCCGCTCATCATTTCGTGCATCATAGGCTTATTGCCCATCATGTTTTTCATCATCATACCGTCTTCCATCATCATTTGCATTCCTTCGCCCTGCATCATAGCGTCCATCATGTTCTTGTTGCCCTGCATCATTTGCATTGCTTGTGGGTTGTTGTGCATATTTTCCATAAACTCCGTCATATAATCGTCATTCTGGGCAATATCATTGAAGACTTCTGTGCGGGTTTCTGGGTTTTCCAGTACTGCTTGAGGGTTTGTTTCTTGTGTGCAACTGTTCAAACTTACAAGCCCAATCATCGATAAAATAATTGTAAGTGCTTTCATAGGTGTTTGTTTTGAATTAATACTATAAAATTATTGGTTTTGTACTATCTTGTTGTACATAACTTTCGCTATGATCTATATAATTTCATCGTAAAAATTTCGTTTCCAGTCTTCTGCATTTTTATAATCGGTCATACTTACTCCTATAACGTCCTTAAACTGTCTAGACAAATGGTTGACACTGCTGTAGTCCAATAGGTACCCTATATCTGAAAAGGAATGTTGTTTAAGCTGAATGAGCTCTTTAACTTTTTCAATCTTTAATTTGATAAAGTATTTTTCAATAGTGGTTTGTTCCTGGGCAGAAAACAATCTGCTCAATGTTTTGTAATCACGATGAAGACCTGATGACAATAATTCAGATGTTTTTACCTTAATATGTAGCGGTAGCTCTTGCAATTGTTCTATTAGAATAATCTTGATTCTTTCTGTGAGCATTTCTTCTTCTTTTTGTACAATTTCAAAATCATTAGCGTGAAGCACAGTTGTAACAGCTTCGACAATTTCATTGCTGGTTTTTTTTGGTGCTTCTACCAATAATCTTCCTAATTCTAATGAAAGCACAGTAACTCCCAATTCTTGTAGTTCTTGCTTAATAACTTTTAAGCAGCGGCTACAGACCATATTCTTAATCCAAAATTCTTTTGGTTTGTTCATAGTATATAATGTATTGTCAATGAGTTTAGCTCAATGGTCTGATAGGTTTAGCCTAACAGGATTAATATTGTGTAGCGTTGTTGAGAATAGGGTACAACAAATGTTAGCCAGAAGTGAAATATTGGCTATAGAGGCAATGCAGATTAATTTTAACCTGCGAAGTAGAAAATCAAATTAAAAAGGACTCGTTGAGGATTACAAGGTCTGTGGATAGCAAAGGTGGCCTATAAGCCTTAAAAGAAACTGTGTTTTTCTCTAAACCTTCAAAAAGGTTGATATAAGAATAGACGAAGTTGTTTAAGAAAACTAAAGTTTCAATCTCTGAAATTGTATTGGCCTTCTTGAAGGTGTCATCTCCTTCTTTCAAGATGGTCTTATTATCGCAACAGTCTTTCTCTTGTATTGTAGTACATTGCTTGGAATTATTATCTTTTTTCTGTGCAGTCTCCATACAAGATTCTGCTTTACTAAAAAAAGCCAAATCCACCATTTTATTACAGCAAAAGTGCATATTTACCGTAAAGGATGTGGTGGAAAACAGTATAAAAACTGCTAAAAAGAAGGACAGTATTTTAGTGAAAAAAGATTTCACACTATAAAATTAATAAATTTTGATTAACATTAAAGGATTTTGGAAAATAAAATTCAACTGTTCAATTATTTTATTATCAGTTTTTTACAAAAAAACAACAAAATTGATCAGTACAAATATAATTCTAAAAGTTCAACAGAACTATGATTTATATCATATAAAGGAAGCTGCAAAAGAGAAGCTGCAAAAGAATTTTATTTGCAAATAATATTTAAGCGGTTTCGTGCAAAATAAACATTGATAAATCAAAAAAAATTGTTAAATAAACAAATTGAGATAAATTTTTTATAAATTTGCAACATTAATGAAAAAAGTTTTTCATAAAATATCATCCGTTTATTTGGCACTTATCGTGCTATTGTCAACAGTTTCTTTTACTATTGATAGTCATTACTGTGGCGATACTTTAGTGGATTCTTCTTTATTTGGGCACGTTGAAACTTGCGGAATGGATAAACAACTATCCAGAAATGATTGTCAAAGTGAAGTTCAGGATGATTCCTGCTGTTCAGATAAGCAATTAGTTGTTGAAGGTCAGGACGACCTGAAGATGTCTTTTAACACCTTAAATTTTGAGCAACAAGTCTTTGTTGTCTCTTTTGTACATTCTTATATCAATCTCTTTGAGACTCTTGATTCACACATTGTTCCATTTAGAGATTATACACCTCCTTATCTTGTAAGGAACGTACAAAAACTACACGAAACTTATTTAATTTGATTTTAAACAGTTTCCGATAATTATCGGAAAGATTTGCTCTATGGTTACTTCCATCTTGGGCTTACTTTGTTGTGTTTAATTTTCTGATATTATCAGAAAGTTATTCAATGTATAACTGTTTAATTATCAATAAAGATGCTAAATAAATGCATAAAATTTCTTATAGAAAACAAACTAGTAGCCGTTCTACTACTTGCACTTTTTATTGCTTGGGGAGTCGTAAACGCCCCGTTTGAATGGAATACAGGCTCACTTCCTCGAGACCCTGTTGCCGTAGATGCCATACCAGATATTGGCGAAAACCAACAAATTGTATTTACTAAATGGGATGGTCGTTCCCCTCAAGATATTGAGGATCAAATTACTTATCCTCTAACCACATCGCTTCTTGGTATTCCAGGGGTTAAAACAATACGTAGTTCATCTATGTTCGGGTTTTCGAGCATTTATATCATTTTCGAAGAAGATATTGAATTTTATTGGAGCAGAAGCCGAATACTTGAAAAATTAAACTCATTACCAGCCGGACTTCTACCAGAAGGCGTTAATCCAGCTCTAGGTCCCGATGCCACAGGATTAGGGCAAATATATTGGTACACCCTTGAGGGACGTGATAAAGATGGTAATGTTACAGGTGGATGGGATTTACAGGAATTACGAAGCATTCAGGATTTCTACGTAAAATACGCACTGTCTTCGGCGAGTGGTGTTTCCGAAGTGGCTTCCATCGGCGGATATGTTTTGGAATATCAAGTGGATGTTAATCCCGAATTAATGCGGCAATACAACATAGGCTTGAGTGAGGTTGTAAAAGCAGTAAAACAAAGCAACAAAGATGTTGGTGCACAAACGCTTGAAATCAACCAAGCTGAATACCTTATAAGAGGATTGGGTTATATTAAGAAACTATCTGATTTAGAAAACGCGGTAGTTACTTCAAAAGATTTTACATCCATCCGTATAAAGGATATTGCGAAAGTAACACACGGTCCTGCTACAAGAAGAGGCTTATTGGACAAGGAAGGAGCCGAGGTTGTTGGTGGTGTTGTAGTGGCTCGTTATGGGGCCAATCCTATGGAAGTCATCAACAATGTTAAAGAAAAAATAAACGAGTTAAGTTCTGGGCTTCCATCAAAAACATTAAGCGATGGGAGGACTTCGCAATTAACCATCGTACCCTTTTATGACAGAACAGAACTAATCCAAGAAACCTTGGGCACACTTGATGAAGCGCTAACTTTAGAGATATTGATTACCATTTTTGTGATTATCATAATGGTCTTCAATTTAAGGGCCTCCGTATTGATTTCCGGATTATTGCCTGTTGCGGTTTTGATGGTCTTTATTTCTATGAAACTGTTCAATGTAGATGCAAATATTGTCGCCTTATCTGGTATTGCAATTGCTATTGGAACTATGGTCGATGTGGGCGTTATCCTTTCGGAAAATGTCTTGCGGCATATTGATGAAAATGAAGAAAAGCTACCTATGAATACGGTAGTTTATAATGCGACTGCCGAAGTTTCTGGCGCCATCTTAACGGCAGTAATGACCACTATTATTAGTTTCATTCCTGTATTTACTATGATTGGTGCAGAAGGGAAATTGTTTAGGCCATTGGCATTTACAAAAACGGCAGCACTCACCGCATCTCTTATTGTTGCCCTATTTTTACTTCCACCATTTGCGGCCTATTTATTTAAAAAGAGAAATTTAAAAACTTCTTTTAGTTATATGCTAAATGGAGCATTGATTGTTTTTGGCGTTTTATCTTTAATTTTAGGCTATCCGCTTGGATTAATATTAGTTGCATTTGGCGTTGTTGGCTTCCTTTCACTAAAGGAAAAGATTACGTCAAAACGCGCCAACATCATCAATATATTTGTTTCGGCTTTTGCTATCATATTCCTATTGGCGGAATATTGGAGACCACTGGGAGTAGATAGAAGTATCCTTATAAACTTAATCTTCGTTGGTCTTATCTGTTTTGGTCTTTTGGGTGTATTTACACTTTTTAGAAATTATTATGTTCGAATTTTAAATTGGGCATTGCGCAATAAGCTGTTATTTCTTTCGATACCAACTGCCATTGTAATTTTTGGAGTGATGATTATGCGTAATACTGGTAAAGAGTTTATGCCTTCACTCAATGAGGGTTCATTCCTGTTAATGCCCACTTCAATGCCACACGCAGGTGTGGAGGAAAATAAACGCGTCCTACAGCAACTCGATATGGCCGTTGCGAGCATTCCAGAAATTGAAACCGTAGTCGGTAAATCTGGGCGTACAGAATCAGCATTAGACCCTGCACCGTTATCGATGTATGAGAATGTTATTCAATATAAATCTGAATATATTTTAAATGAAAATCGCAAAAGACAACGCTTTAAGGTAAACGAAGACGGCTTATTTGTTTTAAAGGATGGCAGTTTAGTAACCAACCCTAATAGCGAAATTGAAGTAGAAGATGATGACTATAAAGCCTCAAAAATTACAGACCCATTCTCTGTGACAAGTTCACAGCTCATTCCAGATGACGATGGAGAGTACTTTAGAAATTGGCGACCTGAAATTGAATCGCCAGACGATATTTGGAAAGAAATCGTAAGGGTTACAAAGCTTCCAGGTGTTACTTCAGCACCAAAGCTACAACCCATAGAAACACGCTTGGTGATGCTACAGACTGGTATGCGAGCACCTATGGGCATTAAGGTGAAAGGACAGGATTTAAAAGAAATTGAGGCGTTTGGGGTACAATTGGAAGATATCTTAAAACAAGCAGAGGGTGTAAAGGATGAAGCAGTTTTTGCCGACCGTATTGTGGGGAAGCCATACCTACTTATAGATATTGACAGAGAACGACTTGCGCGCTATGGCATAACCATAGAGCAAGTACAGCAAGTTATACAGGTTTCTGTTGGTGGTATGGTGCTTTCACAAACAGTAGAAGGTAGGGAGCGCTATGGTATTCGTGTACGCTACCCAAGGGAATTACGCGCAAATCCAAATGACTTAAAAGACATTTATGTTCCAGTAGAAAAAGGGAGTCCGGTTCCGTTAAGTGAGTTGGCTACTATAAGATACGAACAAGGGCCGCAGGTCATTAAAAGTGAGGATACTTTTTTAGTTGGCTATGTACTTTTTGATAAATTAGATGGTTTCGCCGAAGTAGATGTGGTGGAAAATGCCCAAGCCCTTATTCAAGAAAAAATTGACAATGGCGAATTGACCGTTCCAAAGGGTATCAATTATCAATTTACGGGAACGTATGAAAATCAGTTACGAGCAGAAAAAACATTGAGCGTGGTAGTACCTCTGGCTTTGGCTATTATTTTTCTAATCCTATATTTCCAGTTCCGTTCTGTTGGAACGTCATTAATGGTCTTTACTGGAATTGCTGTCGCCTTTGCGGGAGGTTTTTTAATGATATGGTTCTACGGCCAAGATTGGTTCTTAAACTTCAGCTTTTTCGGAGAAAATTTACGAGACCTTTTTCAAATGCACACCATTAATTTAAGTGTTGCCGTTTGGGTTGGTTTTATTGCCCTATTCGGTATTGCAACTGATGATGGTGTGGTTATGGCAACTTATTTGACCCAAACCTTTGATAGAAATACCCCAGAAACAAAACAGGAAATTAGGGCATCTGTAGTTGAAGCTGGAGAAAAGCGTATCCGTCCGTGTTTAATGACAACTGCAACAACTATTCTCGCTTTGTTACCTGTATTGACATCAACAGGTCGTGGGAGTGATATAATGATTCCGATGGCAATCCCTTCATTTGGCGGAATGCTTATAGCACTTGTAACCCTATTTGTTGTGCCAGTTTTATTTAGCTGGAAAGAAGAATTTCAATTAAAACGAGCTACAAAATGAGATATATAATTTTAATAGCACTTGTTTTTTTCGCTTTCGCGGAAGTAAATGCACAAGATTTAGCATCCTATATTCAGGAAGCTGAAAAGAACAATCCAGAAATCCAAGCTTTTGAATTGCGGTACAATATCGCCGAAGAAAAAGTAAATGAAGTTAACAGCTTACCAAATACTGAATTTAATTTTGGCGTTATGGCTATAGCTCCTGAAATGGATATGCCTATGGAGCAATTTAGTGCCTCTGTAATGCAAATGTTACCGTGGTTCGGGACCATTTCAGCAAGGGAAAATTATGCATCATCTATAGCAGAAGCGCAATATGTTGATATAGCAATTGCGAAAAGAAAACTTTCATTGTCAGTATCCCAGTCATATTATAAACTTTATGCCATACGTGCAAAACAGCTTATTCTGGATGAGAACATTGAACTTTTACAAACCTATGAACGCCTAGCATTAACTTCATTGGAAGTTGGTAAAGCATCAGCTGTTGATGTACTTCGCCTTCAAATAAGGCAAAACGAATTAGTTCAACAAAAGGAAGTGCTAGAACAGGGTTTTCAGGCAGAACAGACGCTGTTCAATAACCTTTTGAATCGTGAAGAAAATATGTCGGTGGATGTTGTGGAAGAAATGATGATTCCGGACGTTGACCCTCTGGTTTTAAATGAGAACCTTCAAATAAACCCGGAACTTATTAAATATGATAAGTTATATGAATCTGTTGAGCAGTCAGAGCTGTTAAACCAAAAGGAAAGTGGTCCTATGGTAGGGTTTGGAGTGCAGTATATTAACCAAGAAAATAGTCCAATGATAACTAGCTCTTTTAAAGATATGGTTATGCCTATGCTTTCTATTTCTATTCCCATTTTTAATAATAAATATAAGTCTGTGACAAGACAAAATGAGTTGAAACAACTAGAAATAAAATTTCAAAAAGAGGATAGGTTGAATAAGTTAGAAACACTTTTGGCGCAAGGGCTTTATAATAGAAATGCGACAAGAATTAAGTTCAATGTACAAACCGATAATTTGAAACAGGCCATTGATGCCGAGGAAATTCTTATGAAAAACTACGAAACTGGAACTATAGATTTTAATGATGTGTTAGATGTACAGGAATTGCAGTTAAAGTTTCAAATCAATTTAATCGATTCCATTAAAGAGTATTTTACAGAATATGCTTTAATAAATTATTTAACAAGATAAAAAATTGAACTAGGCCAAATTGGCTTTTGAACACTAAAATAAAGAATTATGATTAGAAAGATAACAATACTATTTGTACTTCTCGTTTCATTTGAAAGTGTTGCACAAGTAGGAACCAACGGACAAGATAGAAAAGAAGAAGGACGACCTATTCAAGAGTATAACCTTACCATTGAAGAAAATAAAATGACGCTTGGTGGTGTTACTGCTAATGCAATGACTATCAATGGAGGTATCCCTGGGCCTGTTTTGGAATTTAATGAAGGAGACCTTGCTATAATCAACGTAACCAATAAAATGGATGAAGAAACTTCAGTGCATTGGCACGGATTGATACTTCCCAATTTTTACGACGGGGTTCCATATTTAACTACCCCACCGATTGAGCCAGGAACAACTTTCCAATACAGGATTCCAATCAACCAATCGGGAACATATTGGTACCATTCCCACACAATGCTACAAGAACAAAAAGGTGTTTATGGGTCTATTATCATTCATCCAAAAGAGAAAACCTTGGAATATGATAAAGATTTAGTCGTGGTATTATCAGATTGGACAAACGAAAAACCAATGAATGTATTACGTAACCTTAAAAGAGGAAACGAATGGTATCAAGTAAAAAAAGGAACAGCAGTACCTTTAAGTAGAGTAATAAAAGAAGGTGCATTAGGAGCACAATTCAAATTTTGGCGAGACAGAATGGAAGGTGCAGATATTGCAGACATTTATTATCCCACATTTTTGTCCAATGGTAAAAAATTGGTAGAGTACCCAGAATTTAAACCAGGAGAAAAAGTAAGGCTTCGTTTTATCAATGCATCGGCATCTACCTATTATTGGATGGATTTCGGAGGAGGTAACCCAATGTTGGTTTCCAGTGATGGTGTTGACGTGCAACCCGTTTCCAAAAGCAGATTTCTCTTTGGCATAGCCGAAACGTATGATGTAATTGTAACTATTCCAGAAGGAACTATTGAAATTACTGCCACAGCACAAGACGGCTCTGGTAATACCTCAATTCGTTTGGGTAGTGGCAAACTTTATCCAGCTAAAAGAATTGACAGACCTAGTAAAATAGAGATGATGAAGCAAATGGCCAAAATGGATATGAAAATGGGAGCACCTGCAATGGTTGGAAACAAGAAGAAGAATACACCCGAAGTTTTAATGCAGAAGTACGGAATGAAGATGAATATGAAGGACGGCGAGATGAAAATGGGGAACGATAAGATGTCGATGAAAGATGGCAAAATGAATGACCAAATGGATATGAAGATGGATGATACAATGGGAATGAAAAAAGACCCGATGTCAATGAGCCATAATGGAGCATCAAATAAAATGGAAGGTCATATGCACAATATGCCAATGATGCAGAAGGATTCTACTTCTTTTGATTATGAGGAGCGAAAGACATACTTCAACTATGATTTTTTAGAGGCAAAAGAAAAAACTGAATTTAAGGCAGATTTACCAGTAAATGAAGTGTTGCTTAACCTAACAGGTAATATGAATCGCTATGTATGGAGTATGAATGGGGTTCCATTATCAGAAACCGATAAGATAAATATAAAAGGAGGCGAGGTAACCAGAATTACATTAAATAACCTGACTATGATGCACCATCCAATGCACTTGCACGGTCATTACTTCAGGGTCATTAATGAAAAAGGAGAACGTTCCCCATTAAAGCATACCGTGAACGTACCACCAATGCAGAAAGTTATTATTGAATTTTATAACGAAGAGTATGGCGATTGGTTTTTTCATTGCCACATATTGTACCATATGATGGGTGGTATGGCAAGAGTGTTTAGTTACGATACCCCAAGGGATGATAGAATGAAAGATTATCCAGTTCAGAAACTTATTGATGAGACAGACCATTATTATTCGTGGGGATTGGCTCGTGCAGGTTCAAATTTTAATGAACTCTTTTTAACGTCGAGCAATATCCGAAATGAATTTGGTTTGAGAACAGAGTTCGATTACGACCAAAATCTTGAAGCCGAAATAAGTTATAATAGGTATCTGAACGATTGGGTACGTGTTTATGCAGGAGTAAATACCGAAACGTCAACACCAGATTCTTACGATACATTTAATACCGTAGGATTGGTTGGTGTAAAGTATTTTACGCCTTATAGATTTAATGTAGATGTGAGTATGGACCATCAGCTACGCCCAAGAATACGTTTGGACAGAGAATTATTGATTTTTCCAAGAATTTTTTTGGAAGGCGAATACGAATACAGAGCAGATTTTGGATGGGTCAATGATTTAGAGAATAATAAATCATTTGAAAGCGAAACACAATGGTTGGTAGGGGTTGCATACATTCTTTCGCGCAATTTTTCAATCCAAGCTAACTACAATAACCGATATGGATTGGGTGGTGGACTATTAGCAAGATTTTAAACAACTAAAAATTAAAAAAAGATGAACTATTATTTTAATAAAACAATCAATGGAACCTTCGAAGAGGTCATAGAGAAAGTGACACAAGGATTAAAGGAAGAAGGTTTTGGAATCCTTACAGAAATTGATGTAACAGAAACACTAAAGAAAAAACTGGATATAGACTTTAAAAAGTATAGGATACTCGGAGCTTGTAATCCGCCCTATGCACATAAAGCTTTGCAAGCAGAAGATAAAATTGGAACGATGTTGCCCTGCAATGTCATAGTACAGGAAATCGAAGCAGGTATCATTGAAGTTGCGGCCGTAAACCCAATGGCTTCAATGCAAGCTGTAAAAAATGAAAAATTGAATGAGGTAGCCAGCGAAATAACTGCAATGTTGGAAAACGTCATTGAAAAATTATAAGACACTATAAAAAGGCAGTAATAATAATTAATAAACACAAACTTAAATTAAAACAAAATGAGCAAATTAAAATCAACATTAGGTATAGTTGCGATAGCATTCATAACCTTAACAGTAATGTCTTGTAAAGACAACAGCAAAGAACAAAATAGCACGGATGGAGACCATTCAGAAATGAACCACGATAACAGTGATGGTCATCACGACGGCGAAAAGAGGGAAATGGCAATGGGTGGAGATAGTAATACACAAGCGGTATTAAATGACTATTTCAACTTAAAGAATGCCTTGGTGGGAGATGATAATGGCAAAGCCAAAGAACTTGGGGCAACCCTAGCAACATCCTTAGGAAATTTTGACGCCTCACAATATAACGATACCCAGCAATCGGAATTAAAGGATATTGTAGAGGATGCAGTTGAACACGCAGAACACATTTCAGAAAGTGATATAGCACACCAGCGCGAACATTTTAAAGTTTTAAGTAAAGATGTTATAGATATGGTTGCTATAACAGGAGCAGAGATGAAGCTTTACGAGCAGTTTTGCCCTATGTATGATGGCGGTACAGCTTGGCTAAGTACTAAAGAGGAAGTTCGCAATCCATACTATGGTAGTCAAATGTTAAAATGCGGCAAAGTACAACGTGAAATTAACTAAATGAAAATTGTAAAGATTATAGCAATAGTACTACTGGTAGCGTTCGTGGGAATTCAATTTATTCCGACTACACGCAATCAAAGTGATACTGTACCGTCAACTGATTTTATGCTGGTCAATAATGTACCAGAAACTATTCAAAAAAAGTTACAGGTATCCTGCTATGATTGCCACAGCAATAATACTCAATACCCTTGGTATAATAAGATTCAACCTGTTGCTTGGTTTTTGGAAGACCATATTAAAGAAGGAAAAGCTGAACTTAATTTCAACGAATGGGATTCATTATCCAGCCGAAGAAAAGCAAGTAAGTTAAGGTCTATTATCAAGCAGATTGAAAATGGCGAAATGCCTTTGGATTCTTACACTTTGATACATAGTGAGGCAACATTTACAGAAGCTGAAGCAGAAGAGTTAATCAATTTTATCACACAATTAAAAGATAGTTTATAAACAATAATTTAAAAGTAATTAAAATGAAAAATTTAAAAATGAGTATTGCAGCAATGCTATTGTTAGCAGTTTCTTTTACCAATGCACAGGAAAAAGAAAAAATGAACCACGATCACGGAGATATGAAAATGGACCATAGCAAAATGATGAATAAAAATAGTGACGCAAAAGCAGAAGCTATTTTAAGTGATTACTTTAATTTAAAAGATGCTTTAGTTGCGGACGATACAAAAAAGGCAGCACAAGCAGGAACAAAATTGGTAGCCACTCTTAAAGCATTTGATACGGACAGTTATTCAAAAGAAAATCAAGAAGAATTAGAAGACATTATAGAAGATGCCGTAGAGCACGCCGAGCATATTTCTGAAAGTGCCATAGACCACCAACGCGAGCACTTTAAAACGTTAAGTAAGGATATTACTGATATGGTAGCTATTACGGGTACAAAAAGCACGTTATACGAGCAATTTTGCCCAATGTATGATAAGGGTAGTGCGTGGTTGAGTACAAGTAAAGAAGTGAAAAATCCATATTACGGCAGTAGAATGCTTAAATGCGGAAAAGTTCAAAAGACTATTCAATAGATAATCCTTTGTTTAAAAAATATTTTCAATGTTCTGGTTTATTAGTTAACAGAAGGTTGTAAAATGATAAAGATATCTGAATAGTTTTTAAGTCCTGTCCTGGGAAGGAAAACAATGTTGATGGTTAGTGTTAGTTCCTTCCCTAGTCAGGCACAACGAATTTTGAAAAAGAAAAGTTGATTTGGTTAATAGCAGCCTGCACAAGGGAGAGGGATTAAACCCTTAAAATAATAACATCTCTCTTCCTATGTCAGACAATTAAAAATTTATGATGAAGAGAAGTTTAGTGAAGAGTACTTGATTGTGAGGGGTAAACATTTTGGTTGGTTTATTGGTTAATAAAGGTTGCCTCTCATTTTCAAGTATTATTTAAAGGATTTTGCATATAAAAAAGGATGATATAACAATGAAAGAGTGTTGCAAAGACGGGTGTCAAAATACAACTGAAAAGTCTGTAATTAGAAAATGGTTCAATTACATAATATATACCATACTAATCTTAATAGTTGGTGGTGCTTTGGCGCTTCAATTATTTAGTTAAGGAAATAAATTGAAAATGACTAAAGTGAACACAATAGAAAAATCTGAAAACACAGGGTTTTACAAACAACTATTTAGGGTTCTTTAAAAATAAGGGTGTTGAAAGTACGATGAGCGGGATGGCACCTAAAAGCCCATTGCTTGAAAAGATTTTAAAGTATGTTGCCTATATCTGTTACGTCTGGTTGGTAGGTGGAATAATTGTCAAATATTTTGTGAATTAAATTATAGAAAGTATGGTCAACAGAAAGACAGCAAAATGGATTCGAAAAGCGCACCGATACTTGGGTATATTCCTCGGCATTCAGTTCTTGATGTGGACTATCAGCGGAATGTATTTTAGCTGGACGGACATTGATGAAATACACGGCGACCAGTTCAAAAAAGAAAAGCCACGGCAAACTGCTTTTTCCAACCTATTGGGGACTGAGCAATTAGCGAGTGAAGAACCAATCCAAACACTAAAATTATTGGAAATAGCCAATGAGCCGTACTATTGGATTAACGAAGCTAATTTATTTAGTGCTAAAACGGGAAATGAAAAAAATGGTATTACTAAAGCTGAAGCAAAACAGGTAGCCAATAGATATATGCTGCCCGATTTGGAAATAAGGGGTATAAAACGAATTGAGAAAGTAGATGCACATCACGAATACCGTGGTCGTCCATTACCAGCCTATGAGATTTCATATAAAACCCCACAAAACTTGAAGGCTTATGTCGCCATAGAAAATGGTGCATTTCAGACCGTTCGTCATAGAAACTGGCGCTGGTTCGATTTTTTGTGGATGAACCACACTATGGACTATCAAGGCAGGGACAACTTTAATACCATAATCCTGCGGGCGTTTTCATTGTTAGGGTTAATTACAGTATTAAGTGGGTTCTTACTTTGGTACATATCGTCGCCCACAATTAGAAAATTGGTTAAAAAGAAACGAAAATAAGTAACACTAAAACCAACATAAAATGGAAAATTCAAATCAAAATTCAAAGAAAAACAACTACACAAAATTTGTAGGTATGCTCGTGGCATCCTTCATAGCAATGTACGTTACAATGTACTTAAACTCTTATGAAATTGACCACGTCTATTTTAGTCTTACCCGATTTTATATGAGCTGTTTGGGTATTGCCGCTATGGCCATTATTATGTTTGTAACAATGCGTAATATGTACCAAAACAAAAAGAAAAATATAGCAATTGTTCTTGGAAGTATTGTTCTATTTGGTGGCGCGTTAGGCCTTGTGAGGGCACAGGCCCCAATTATTGGCGATGTGCTCTATATGAAAGCTATGATTCCGCATCACTCTATCGCCATTTTAACCAGTAAGCGAGCGGATATACAAGACCCGGAAGTGAAGAAATTAGCAGATGATATAATTAAAGCACAAGAAAAGGAAATTGCAGAAATGAAAGCAATGATTAAACGATTAGAAAATAACAAATAAAAACAAAGACAATGAAAAAAAACATCATTTATATAGGTATTGCCTTGATTGTTGGCCTTCTAGGTGGCTTTCTACTGTTCGGTGGAGATTCTACTGATAAGGCAACAAATAGTGCTAAAGACAATCACGAACATTCAGAAGAAATTGCTACTAATCAAATGTGGACCTGTTCTATGCACCCACAGATTATGCAACCAGAACCTGGCGACTGCCCAATATGTGGAATGGATTTAATTCCAGCTGAATCGGGTGCCGATGGCCTCAATGCCAATGAAATTAAAATGACCGATAACGCAATGGCTCTAGCCAATATTCAAACGTCACTTGTGGGACAAGGACAAATAGGAAATAATTCCCTAAAATTATCTGGAAAGATAAAAGCAAATGAAGAGTCAAATGCCGTACAGGTCACATATTTTGGAGGAAGAATTGAAAAACTATACGTTAATTCAACAGGAGAACGTGTTGGCGCAGGACAACGCTTGGCAACTATTTATTCGCCAGAATTAGTTGCGGCACAACAAGAACTGCTTACCGCTTCATCATTGAAAGAATCGCAACCAGAATTATATAAAGCTGTTAGAAACAAGCTCAAACTTTGGAAACTTTCAGAAAAGCAAATCAACGCCATAGAAAACTCTGGGAAAGTACAAGAAAACTTTCCTGTGTACGCAACCGTATCAGGAACGGTAACACAGAAAATGGTAGAAGAAGGTGACTATGTAAAACAAGGACAACCCTTATACAAAATTGCCAATCTCAATACAGTATGGGCAGAATTTGATGCTTACGAAAACCAAATTGCGTCCTTAAAAGAAGGACAAACCATTAAAGTAACCACCAATGCCTATAGAAATGAAGTGTTTGACGCCAAGGTCTCGTTTATTGCCCCCTTATTAAACTCTGCTACAAGAACGGTGGTTGTGAGAGCTGTTTTACAAAATAAAAAAGACCTCTTTAAGCCGGGAATGTTTGTGGAAGGAAAAATCGAGGGTGCTCGAACGAGCACAGAGAACACCGTTTCTGTACCGTCAACGGCTGTTATGTGGACGGGCGAACGTTCTGTGGTCTATGTCAAAACAGACCCTAATAAAGCTGTTTTTGAGATGAAAGAAGTTTTATTGGGCAATGCCACTGGCGATAGTTATACCGTTCTTGAAGGTTTAAAAAATGGAGATGAAGTGGTAACTAACGGCACATTTACCGTAGATGCTGCTGCACAGTTACAGGGCAAGAAAAGTATGATGAACACGGCAGGAGGTAAGACAATGACTGGCCACGAAGGGCATTTGGGTATGCAAGGAAACAATACTGGGGATAATGTGGTGAATACAGACCATTCTGAAATGAAAGAAAGGATAGCTGTTTCAAAGAAATTTCAAAATCAATTGAAGCAGGTTTTTGATGATTATATCCTTGTAAAAGATGCTTTGGTTAATGACGATGCTAAAAGTGCACAACAAGCAGGAAAGCAAATAATCCAATCCTTAAAAAATGTTGATATGAAGTTGCTGTCCGATGAAAAAGCACACAACCATTGGATGACCATTCAAAAGGAACTAAAATCATCTGCAAATGCTATTGAGAACAGTTCAGACATAGCAGCACAAAGAGGGCATTTCAAGCATCTTTCGGCACATATGATAAGTGGTGTACAGCTTTTTGGGGTCAACCAAAATGTATATATCCAGTTTTGCCCAATGGCCAATAACAATAAAGGTGCCTATTGGATAAGTTTGGAAGAAGAAGTGCGAAATCCATATTATGGAGAGGCTATGTTAACCTGTGGAGAGGTAAAAGCAACTTTAAAATAAAACGAATTACGGATTAATCAAGTAATCTACATAAGGCCAAAAAATAATCTTGGTTTTATAATGGCGAACGATAATGAGTGAAAGCAGAAGAAATAGACGAAAAAATGAAAGGAAGAAGCATCAACCTAAAAGTAATATCACAAAAAAAGATAAAATTATAGCTTTTGTTGTGATAGTATTGATTTTTGTAATTGCTGCGATAGCTGCTGTTTACTATTCTTTACACAAATCTGGGTTAACCTTGTTTTAAAGACAAGTATTATATGAGAGAGATTATCTATATTAAAAATATGGTCTGCCCAAGATGTATCTCGGCAGTATCCAATATTTTAAAACAACTTGAAATATCCTATGCTTCTATTAAATTGGGAGAAGTTAAATTAGTGTCAACATTAAATGCAAACACCAAAAAAGAGCTTTCCGAAGCCCTTCAAAATTCAGGTTTCAGTTTGATTGACGACCGTAAAAGTCAACTTATTGAGCAAATGAAAACTTTGGTTGTTGAGAAAATACATCATTCCAACGACGAAACCGATTTAAAATGGGCAGATATTATAAGTGGTGAACTTAATTTGGATTACAAATATTTAAGTTCCCTATTCTCGTCAGTAGAAAGCATCACGTTTGAGCAATATATCATCAACCAAAAAATTGAACGTATAAAAGAACTCATAGTTTACGATGAACTAACCTTAAGTGAAATAGCTTTTCAACTACATTATAGTAGCGTTGCATATTTAAGCAATCAGTTCAAGAAAATTACTGGGATGACACCTACGCAGTTCAAGAAATCTGTAGACAAAAACCGAAAATCCTTGGATGAGATTTAGGGCGTGTTTACCACTATTAAAGGGGTATTTAAATCAGTAGATGATATATTGATTTACCAATGAACCGAATTTAGATATCAAAATGAAATTAGACAGAAAGAAACATTGGGAAACAGTTTAGGAAACTAAAAATCCAGACCAGGTAAGTTGGACGCAAGAAATACCAAAAACTTCACTGAAGTTTATACGTTCGTTCAAACTAAATAAAAAGGCAAAAATTATAGACATTGGTGGTGGCGACAGTAAACTTGTTGACTATTTACTCAAGGAAGGGTATAATAACATTACTGTACTTGATATTTCAGAAAAAGCAATTGCGAAAGCTAAAAAAAGACTGGGAGAAAAGGCAAGTAAAGTAAATTGGATTGTAAGCGACATTACCGAATTTGAACCAGATACATCTTTCGATGTTTGGCACGACAGAGCAACTTTTCATTTTCTTACAACAGATGATCAGATTAAAAAATATACTAACATAGCGACAAAATTTGTAAGAGGTTATTTAATAATAGGAACCTTTTCACAAAACGGACCAAAAAAATGTAGCGGACTTGAAATAAAACAATACAATGAAGAGGAATTAACATCGGAATTAAAAAAAGGATTTGACAAAATTCGCTGTGTATCAGAGGACCACACAACACCATTCAACACCATACAGAATTTTCTGTTTTGTAGTTTTAAAAGACAATTAACTGTAAAGCCAGCAATACCTTCACCTACAAGCTAAAAGAACAGATGTACAATTCGGTAGTTTTAGTTTTTGCAAAACACAAATCAAAACAAAAGGAACATAATGATCAAAATTTACATATCATTCTTTTTTGTATTTAAGTATTTGCTTAAATAAGAAATAATTGTAACTTTGCCTTATGAAAAATAATTCTTGCATAAGACAACAGGCAGATATTGAACAGATAAACCGTTGTAAAAAGACAGTTTCAGAATTAAATGAATCGTTTGACTATTTGGCAAATGGACTTTCTTTAGTCGGAAATAATGTTCGGCTAAAAATTCTTTACCTACTCTTTGAGGAGAAACGACTTTGCGTTTGCGACTTAAGTGATATTCTCGAAATGAATATTTCTGCTATCTCTCAACATTTGAGAAAAATGAAGGACAGAAATTTATTGGAAACCGAAAGAGATGCTCAAACGATTTTTTACTCACTAACCCCTGAATATTCAACATTATTAAATCCGTTTTTTGAAATACTCGATAAAAACAAAGTTTTAGAAACGATATGAAACGTGAGAACAAATTAATTGGTGCAGGTTTACTTGCTGCTATTACAGCTTCATTATGTTGTATTACACCCGTTTTGGCTTTAATCGCGGGAACAAGTGGAATTGCCTCAACATTTTCTTGGCTTGAGCCTTTTAGACCTTATCTAATCGGGCTAACAATTTTAGTGCTCGGCTTTGCTTGGTATCAAAAACTAAAACCTCAAAAAGAAATTGACTGCGAATGTGAAACAGACGAAAAACCAAAATTTATACAATCAAAAAAGTTTTTAGGAATTGTAACTGTATTTGCAATTATAATGCTGGCATTTCCATATTATTCATCCATTTTTTATCCAAACATAGAAAAGCAAATAATCGTAGTTGACAAATCGGATATTAAAACAATGGAATTTAAAATTAGCGGAATGACTTGTGCAAGTTGCGAAGAACACGTCAATCACGAAGTAAACAAACTCAACGGAATTGTAAACTCAAAGGCGTCTTACGAAAATGGAAATGCAATCATTGAGTTTGATAAAACCAAAACCAATGAAAAAGAAATTGAAAATGCAATTAACGCAACAGGCTATAAAGTAACTGACAGAAAAAACTAATGGAAATCCAATTAAAATCAGAAATTACCTGTCCAAATTGTGGACACAAAAAAGTAGAAGAAATGCCAACAGAATCCTGTCAATTCTTTTATGAATGTGATAATTGCAAACAAATACTTAAACCAAAAGAAGGAGATTGCTGCGTATTCTGTTCTTACGGTACTGTGGCCTGCCCACCAATTCAAGAAAATAAAAGATGTAATAATTCAAGTTGTTGCTAAACATTATAATGGACAAATTATGAATATGGAACAGTACAAATTACCTACTGATTTAATCTTGGATATTAAATCCAGATTAAAAACTTTGAGTGGTCAAATAAACGGCATTGTTAAAATGCTTGATGAAGGAAAGGACCCCGAACAAATAAACATACAGTTCAGATCCATTGATAAGGGGATTCAAAAAGCACATTACTTACTGCTGGATGAAGTCTATCGAAAAGCACTTGCTATTGGAATTGTAAAGGCCGTGGACTCTTGCCCAGGAAATTGTGGCAATGAAGATAAAATTGAATATTTAAAAAGTGAATTCCCCAATTTGGAATTATCCGATTTGACCAATCGCTTAAAAGAAATCCAAACTATTGAAACCAGATTAAAAAACTACAACGAAAAAAAAGGTTAAAAAAAGTTTGGTGACCCCCTACCTCACGTTCTCATCTTTGTTCCATTATTAATTTAAACTTAAATAAGATGAAACGACAAATCGAGATTTTTACAGCAGGTTGCCCGGTATGCGAGCCTGTGGTGCAATTAGTAAAAGAGACAGCAGGAAAGGACTGCGAAATCACACTTCATAATCTGTCCGAGCAATGCGAAAGTAAAATCTGTGTTTCAAAAATGAAGGAATATGGGGTTACAAGAGTTCCCGCCATTGCTGTGGATGGAAAACTACTGAATTGCTGCACCAAAATCGAAATCACAAAAGAGGATTTGGTAAACGCGGGAATAGGATGTTGTTAGGTATGGCAATTACTAAATGGAACAAAAAAACATCTATGGGGACTGCTGTATTTTCAGCAGTTTCCCTTAAACTATGCTGCTGGGGTCCTTTGCTACTTACAAGTGTAGCTGGTATTAGTGGAAGTTCTGTCTATTTTTCTTGGCTTATTGCCTTGAAACCTTATCTGTTGGTTATAGCATTTTTGTCATTGGGACTGGCCTTTTATCAGGTTTATAAAAAAAAGAAGGTGGACGATTGTGGTAACTGTGATATGGCTAAGCCATCATTTTTTAAGTCGAAATTCTATTTGTGGTTGGTTACAGTGTTTGTTGTTGTAATGACATTGGTTTCTTATTATCCACAAATATTTCATTCAACGGAGAAAGTAGGAATTGTTGCAACAAACAATACCGATATTCAAACTGTAAAGTTGAATATTGAAGGGATGGTATGCTCGGGTTGTGAAGAAAACATCAACCATTCGGTAAACAAAATTGACGGGGTTACAAATGTATCTACGTCTTTTGAAGAAGGGACTTCAATTATAGAATTTGATACCACTAAAACGAATGTCGATGAGATAAAAAAGGTCATTCAATCAAAAGGGTATTTGATTACAAATAGTAGAGACTGATAGACACGTATCCATTGCGGTGATAAAAGATAAATTAAAAACGACTTATCCAATTGGTAGTAATAATTCGTGAAGAGTAAATTCTACAAATCATTCAGCATATAACGTAACACATTACAGTCTTTTAATCCTGAAATTTGTAACATACAAATAAGAACGGATTTATGGAGACAATCAACATATTTGAAACCAAAAAGAAGAATCATAAACAGGGTGTGAAAGAATCATTTCCAGTTACGGGAATGACCTGTGCCTCTTGTGCAGCGAGTGTTGAATCTGTATTAAAACACACAGAAGGTGTGTTTGATGCAAGTGTTAATTTTGCCAATAGTTCCGTTCTTGTGGAATATGACAAGGAGTTGAGTCCAAATCAACTTCAAAACGCGCTTCGTGAGGTCGGTTACGATATTATAATTGATGCCGAAGACCCTTCGGAAGTACAGCAAGAACTTCAGCAAAAGCATTATCAGGACATAAAAAACCGAACCATCTGGTCGGCGATACTTACGCTACCCATTTTTGTGTTGGGAATGTTCTATATGCAATGGGAACCAGGCAAATGGATTTCATTGGTATTGGCCTTTCCAATTCTTTTTTGGTTTGGGCGCAGTTTTTTCATCAATGCCTTCAAGCAGGCCAAACACGGTAAAGCAAATATGGATACCTTGGTGGCGTTGAGTACCGGAATCGCCTTCCTCTTTAGTGTATTCAATACCTTTTTTCCTGAATTTTGGTTAAGTCGTGGCATCGAGCCTCACGTATATTACGAAGCGGCTACCGTGATTATCACCTTTATTTCCTTGGGGAAACTATTGGAAGAAAAGGCAAAATCAAATACATCTTCAGCCATTAAAAAACTAATGGGGCTTCAGCCTAAAACCCTTAAAATTATTGAGAATGGGGAAGAGAGGGAAATCCCTATTTCATCCGTACAGGTTGGTCAGACCATTTTGGTGCGTCCCGGAGAAAAGATTCCCGTGGATGGCGAAGTTTCCAAGGGAAGCTCATATGTAGATGAAAGTATGATTACTGGAGAACCCGTTCCAGTTCAGAAATCCCAAGGGGAAAAGGTATTCGCTGGTACCGTTAATCAAAAAGGAAGTTTTCAATTTACCGCTGAAAAAGTAGGTGGAGAAACCCTGCTTTCCCAAATCATTAAAATGGTTCAGCAAGCGCAAGGGAGTAAGGCACCCGTTCAAAAACTGGTCGATAAGATTGCCGGTATTTTCGTTCCTGTGGTATTGGGTATTTCCATTGTAACCTTCATTGTCTGGATGTCAGTAGGAGGCGATAATGCCTTTTCACAAGCCTTATTGACCTCTGTAGCAGTATTGGTAATCGCCTGTCCTTGTGCTTTGGGATTGGCAACACCTACCGCCATTATGGTGGGAATTGGTAAAGGCGCAGAAAATAATATCCTTATAAAGGATGCCGAAAGTTTAGAACTCGGTCATAAAGTGAATGCTGTCATTCTTGATAAAACAGGTACAATTACAGAAGGAAAACCTTTAGTAACTGATATATTTTGGAAGGATAAACTCGAAGATATCAACGAATACAAAAAAGTTCTTCTAGCTATTGAAGCACAATCAGAACACCCTTTGGCGGAAGCTGTAGTCAATCACTTAAAAGATGAAAATATTGAAAAAGCAGAAATTACTTCCTTCGAAAGTATTACCGGAAAAGGTGTAAAGGCGCAACAGCAGAATGGTTCAAAATATTATGTGGGCAACCATAAACTAATGGTCGAAAAGGATATTCAAATCGACGCTACTTTAATGCAAACAGCAGAAAGTCTCGAAGAAAAAGCAAAAACAGTCATATTCTTTGGTAACGAAGATCAAGTGCTGGCGATACTCGCCATTGCAGACAAGATTAAGGAAACTTCAAAAATGGCCATAGCAACACTTCAAGAACGAGGCATTGAGGTCTATATGCTTACTGGAGATAACAATAAAACCGCATCTGCTGTCGCAAAACAAGTAGGAATAACAAATTACCAAGGAGAAGTGATGCCTTCGGACAAAGCGGCTTTTGTCGAAAAATTACAGGCGGACGGAAAGATAGTAGCAATGGTGGGCGATGGTATCAACGATTCGCACGCCCTGGCGCAAGCCAATGTGAGTATTGCTATGGGCAAAGGTTCGGATATCGCAATGGATGTAGCAAAAATGACCTTGATAACATCAGATTTACAATCTATCCCAAAAGCATTGGAACTATCAAAAAGAACCGTGTTGGGCATACGTCAGAACTTATTCTGGGCATTTATTTACAACATTATTGGCATTCCAATTGCAGCGGGAGTTCTTTATCCTGTAAATGGGTTTTTGTTGGATCCGATGATTGCAGGTGCAGCAATGGCATTCAGTAGTGTATCCGTAGTTGCAAATAGCTTAAGACTTAAACGAGTAAAACTTTAATAATAAATAAATTCAATACTATGAAAACTTTAAAATTTAAAACAAATATCAATTGTGGTGGGTGCGTATCAAAAGTCACCCCTTTTTTAAACAAACAAGAAGGTGTAGAAAGTTGGGAAGTAGATACCTCTAATCCTGATAAAATCCTAACCATTGAAAGCGATGGTGTAACCGAAGAAGATGTAAAGGCGACTTTGCAAAAAGTGGGATTTAAGGCCGAACCTGTAGATTAATACGTTTTTAATATGGCTTATATTTTTATTTCGGTTGTGATTGTTCTTTTTGCTGTTCATTTTTATAGAAAAGCAAAACGTCATAGTGTAAAGCCATTTCCAGAACATTGGCATAAATTATTGACGGATAATGTGCTGTTTTATAGAAATCTATCAAAAGACGCACAGCTAATTTTTCAGCAAAAAATGATGCTATTTTTAAGTGAGGTCTATATCGATGCTGTGCAGTTTGAACTGGAAGAGTTGGATAAGGTTTTAATTGCAGCAAGTGCCGTCATTCCAGTTTTTGGCTTCAAGGAATGGCACTACACAAATTTAAGTGGCATCCTTTTATATCCTGATAATTTTAATGAGGATATGCAATTTAGCAGTAAGGATAACTCCATATCTTATTTTCTGAATTAATGAAAGTAAATGATTATTTATATCCTGCAAAAGATAATGGTTGAGGGGTACCAAAAATTAATTGTAAAAATATACCTTTTTACGAAATACTCAACATCACAGAGCTGATTGTCGATTACTTTAAAAGACAAAACCTTCACCAGACAAGTCAATGCTCTTATATATTAAAGGACATGGTTCTATAAATAATGCAGAATACCAACAACTTGAGAATATATCAAAAAAAGTACGGTTACCCGTGATTTACAGTAACTGATAAATAGAGAGTTCATTGAAAGAAAAGGAACAACAGAGAAGGGAACTTCTTATAATGTCCGCTCCAAGACAGCATGGGATCATATATAGGCCAAATGGGTCATAAAGGTTTTCATACTTTTTCCTTTTATAAATAACCTATAAACTATCAGTTACTTTTAAAGACTTCATTACAGATTAAGCAGCCAGTATATCAGCCAAAAGTTTTAAATCCTCTATTAATTGGTTCGAGTTTTGTACCATAGGGGTCACTTGATGGGACAAATTCAAAAATGATGAATTTGTCCCTTTTTTATTTCCATTTAAGTCTTTGTCAATCAGTGTGATATACTTGATTGCTACATTCACCCGGGTGGTTCGATATTTAAAACCGTCAAAAGTCAGATTTTCAGGAAAGACCGAACCAATGATCTTTCTTTTTTGTGTAATCGTCCCGGTTTCATACAAATAGCCCAATTGTGAAAGATTGCTGATTGCCTTATCCCACAGGGGTTCCACGTTTTGTGTGTCTGTAATCGTACTTGTCAATTTAGCTTCCAGCCTGTTTATTTTTTTATCGGCATCCGCTTTCATCATTCGGTAATCGTCCGCTTCAATATCACCACATAAAAGCAGTTCCCTGGCTTTACTCAGTTTATTATTTTCATCCTGTAAACGGATTTTGAGTTGTTGTATATTTCCGATCCTGTCTCTGGTTTTTGATTTATATACGGAAGTAATGACTTCTTTAAATAGGTTGAGCCTAGGGATGGAATACACATATTTCCCAATCTCGGAAACGATCTTTTCATTCATATCTTCAGCCTTGTGTCTGAATTTACAGCCACCAGAGCAATGGTAATAGTAATAATACTGGGAACGCCCTTTCGACTTGCTACCGGTCAGCATACGTCCGCAATCCGGGCAAATCACAAATCCACGTAATGGAAAATGACCATCCACCTTCATTTTAGCCCGCATCACTTTTTTACGACCGTCAAGCACATCCTGTACATCATAAAACAAGGCTTCAGATATCAGGGGTTCGTGTTGCCCCATGACCAATTGACTTTCTTCATCTTTGTATTTAGGAATAAATATTTTACCGCAATACATAGGATTACGGATAGCTGTCCAGAAATTATTCTTACTGCATTTCAGCCCCTTTTCCTTTGCCATTTTCCAAACCTGCTCGGTACTGAACATATTTTTTGCCAACTCTTTGAACGCCCATTTCATAATATCGCTCTGAACTTCCCTTGGGGCAATATATTTTTTACCGCTTTCGTTGGTTTTATTGACGTATCCAATCGGCGCTGTTCCCATCCAGCGACCTTCTTTTTTAGCCCTGCGCATCCCATGAAATACATTCAATGCCCTTCTGTCATTTTCCACTTCAGGAGCAGCCAAATAAAAGGCGAGCATCATTTTATTTTCAGGGATTGATAAATCGAGCGGTTGTTCGACTGCCTGCGGTTCTACCCCCAATCTTCTCAACGTACCGATCATCTGATAAGCATCTCCCGCATTTCGGCTGAACCTGTCCCATTTGGTAAATAATATCAAATCGGACTGCCCTCTGGATTTACGAAGGATGCCCTATACTTGCCCCCAGGGAAATACTTTATCCAGCAATGGCTCTTGGTACAAAGCCCGCAACTATACCTTTAAACAATACAAAACCAGGGCATGCAAACAATGCCCGGTACGCAGCAAGTG
>NZ_JAKHSK010000015.1 GCF_023499215.1 Zunongwangia pacifica | reverse complement strand
CGAACCTCCTGATGAACGCTGCATCGGATAAACGTAACAAGGATTTTCTTCCCCCGTGGCGGTAGTCCTTTACAGCAAATGTAACGCTTTGATTATCCAGGTTTTTTATCCGATGGTTACTGATGGCGATCTTATGGGTATAGCGACCGAGGTATTCCACCACCTGGGCGGGACCTAAAAATGGACGTTTACAATAAACTACCCAATCATATTTAACGTGAGTTCGACTTAAGCAGATAATCTTTGATCTATAATTTCTAGGTTTAAAGAGGGTTTTTTAGGAAAGAAGCTGTAGGCGATTAGTCCAGAGAGTAGGTTTGAAAGGAAGTTGTCAAAGCTTCTGTGCCTGGTATGTTCGATTTGGCACATATTCTTCAGTTCATCATTTACTGTTTCAATGATGGCCCTCTTTTTCAACATCACTTTATCGTAGGTATGCATTAAGTTGTTCTTCATGTTCTTTCTGATTTTGGTAACCAGATGAACTCCGTCCACGAAGAGTTTTTCGAAGAGGTCTTTGCCTATATACCCTTTGTCGCCATAGAGTTTACCCATTATCTTCTTATGGAAATTATCACTTTTTAAAGGCTCTCTGTCATCAACGTTCCCTTGGGTAAGCATAAAATCCAGGATTTCTCCTTTATCATTAATGATTAAATGAAGTTTGAACCCAAAGAACCATCCTATGGAACATTGCCCTTTAGCAGCCATTCCTTTAAAAGTCTTATGCTGCTTTTCCCTCTTAATATGACAAGATCTTAAGGGTGTTGAATCTATAAAGGAAATACCTGTGCATTTTCCCAAACAACACATTTTCAAGAATAAAGCCATTGGCACCACCGCCTTTTGTTGAAGTTCCACAAAACGATTATAAGATACTGTTTGGGGAAACTCACTTTTCAAATGTGGTTTTACATAGAAAAGGTAAAAGTGTTTTAGATTTCTAAAATTGCCTGAATGGAAAAGTACCATTAGGGTCATTACTTCACTATTGGAGAGTTTGGATTTTCTATTCCTTCTTTTGATGCTGCAATCAGCTTCAAGAAGATGTCCTTGATGGGCTTGTTCAAATTCTTGATGAAACTCATCAATAAAACAGAAAATTTCAGTAATTTTATCAGTAGAAATCATAAGCAGAAGATTAGTTAAATATTTGAAATTTAGATACTTAAATATACTGATTTTCTGCTTTTTCTTTGTTGTGCAATCCTTCTTTTTTACCTTTTCTTACATCGAACTCACGTTATTTAAAAAGGCTTTCGTAGAAGTCTTTAGATTGTCCTGGAACTTCTTTGCGAAGGGAAGCTGCAAAACGAGCCCTAAAAACGGAACTCATAGCCTTAACCGGGAACAGGTATTTACCTTTGCTTTTTGCAGACTTCCATTTGCCGTTTTTAGTAATACCACCGCCGGGAACAATACAGTGCAGGTGCGGGTGCAAAGAAAGGTTCTGGCCCCAGGTGTGCAGGATGGCGATCATCCCTGGTTTGGCACCCAAAAATTTAGGGTTGGAGGCAAAGTCCTTGATGATATCCCATGCCGTTTTAAACAGTAGCCCGTACATTTTTTTAGGATCATACAGGCATAGGCGGTGGAGCTCGGATGGTAATGTAAAGACCACGTGGAAGTAAGGCACCTTTAGGAGTTCTTCTTCCCGGGCCCGGATCCACTGCTCTTTTTTATGTCCCTGGCACTTGGGACAATGGCGGTTGCGGCAACTATTGTAACTAAGGTGGAGCCTGTGGCAGGAAGGATGGTTACAGCGGTCAATATGGCCACCCAGGGTAGCAGTACGGCATTTGCGCAAAGCGTGAAGGGTTCTTAGTTGCCAGCTGTTGGAACAATAGTTGGATAAAGAGTCCGTGTTTCTTTCCAGTACCTGGGCCACCTCATAAGTAGCAGGTTTCAAGGCTACTCCGTGTAGAGCCGGTCCAGCGGACTGAACGGCTTTTGCCTACCCAGTTGTGCCACGTGAAGGTAGGTAAGGGTGGTTTGGATATCAGCGTGTCCCAGTAAATCTTTGACACTGATAATATCCAATCCCATCTCCAAAAGATGGGTGGCATAACTGTGCCGAAGGCTGTGGGTAGTGATTTCTTTCTGGATCCCGCTGTGTTTCCGGGCTTCCCGAACGATCCATTGCACTCCCATTGCCGATAACTGGGCTGGATTACCTTCCCTATCGTTGCCATTAAAACACCAAATGGTTGGCGGATCTGCAGTGATATATTTTTTTAGCCCACGGGCCTGCATCTGGGATAATGGAACATAACGGTCTTTGCGTCCTTTGCCCTGGCGAATGTGGAGCATTTTACGATCAAAATCCAGATCTTTGAGTTGCAAGTTCCGAAGTTCAAAACAGCGAAGGCCGCAGCCATAGAGCATCGCCAATACCAAGCGGTGCTTGAGAAGTTTTGGAGTTTTAAGCAGTTGCTTTACTTCACTACGGCTTAGTACCACCGGGAGTTTGTGGGGCCGTTCGATGGAAGGGAGCATCACCCGCATCGCTTTTCGGAAATCTTTCTTGTATAATTATCCTTAAACCAATTTTTAACAGGCAAATCTCCATCCATGCAAAAAAGGAGTTTGTCCTTAAAGTTAATAAATTGAGAATACCATTGCAGGGATTCTCTATTTATAAAGATATTTCCATCAGAATTATCTAATAAATAAATAAGTTTATTCCAATCACCAAATTGCCTACAATAAAAAGGACCTTCTTTGAAATGCCATATAAATGGAAACCTTAATTTATTTTCTCTAATATACTTCAAAACCTCGAAAGCTAATGAAACTGCTTGATAATTTAATAGACCATATATGATATCTGTCTGAATTTCATTTAATTTTTGTTGCCAGTTTATTATTGATAAATCAGTGATATTACTATATGGAAATGGCCCGATAGCATTATATGGATTGGGATTACTTATCCATAAGCCCCATAATTTATGACCTCTTTTTTCTAATTCGTAAATTCTTTCGGAATTATAAGCCAATTCACTGGAAACTTGAAGATCTGGAGTCGGAAAAGACGAAAATCTAAGAAAGTATTAAACAAATCTCGAACCTGTCTCGATTTGATGCTCTGTTCTCGCCTTTTCCAAGATTCCCCACCTATCAAAAAAATGGTGAAAACGACATATACTAAATTGATTTAAATAGTGATATTTGTAAAAAGTTTAAATATTTAAATTGCTTTTCTATGCTTCAAAGTAACCCAACCAAGAAAGGAACAGGATTAGAATTATGGGGTGATTATGGTGACTTAACAAGCCTGTATGAAACCATTCATAAAATAGGGGAGCGGTTAAATGAATATAAGAAGGAAGAGAAGGGGCAATCGGACATAATAATGGGCTTTGCTTATGAGGTCCGAAAAGCTTTCCAGCATTCCAGGTTGAAAGATAAGTTTGTTTTTGACTCGGAAAATAAGGTTGAATATTTAGGCTTTAGATATCTATGGACAGACTTCCTTTATTTAATTTCCGTTCTTCGCTATAATTCAGGTTATGTAGTGCTGGATGCCCTGGATCAGGCAAATCTTCATATCCTCGAATATAATTGTAAGAAAACTTTATTTGATTATGATCCCCAGGGCGCACAACAAATTCAAAATTTCATAGATCAAAAAATTGATATACATAATGACCTGGTTTTTTTAGTGCTGCAGGCTATTAATATAGAGTATTTGAGTAAAATCCCGGGAAAAAGAAGATTTCGGGGAATACCAGATTTGTTAATTGCTTATTCTCAATTTTCACCTGCTTATAAAATGTGGGAGTCTGATATGATGAGTAGGGCTAATGAATTAGGCTGTAATGTACATGAATTAAATTATAGGGATTATCCTGAAATAGTTTGGTAATCATTAAGTAAAAAAGCAGTTTTCAGACAGAATTTATTCTGAAAATCTTAAAACCATCTAAAGCTGCTTTTAAGAATCTTAAACCTTCGCATAAGGAGCTGCATCTAAAGTTGCATTTAAGGTTCTTACGTTTAAAGTCGTAAGAAATAAGTAGATGAGATTAAAGTAACTTAATGTCGAATATCAGGTTAAATTTTAATAGAAATTAAGATGGAAGAAAATAAAAAAACGGTTGCAGAATTGACTATCTATTACAAAAAACAGCGTTTGACCAGCCTGATTTTTGATACTCAGCAGACCGCAGACAGATGCTTTGAAACTTTAAATATGCTGTTTAACAAAAAAGGAGAAAAGGAATTTTCGTTTAGCGGAGAAATCAAGACAATATATTCGGGTAGTAGTCTTATTGAGGAACTCAAAAATTGGGAAGATGGGAAAATAGAGCCTAAAGGTACGCTTCTGGAAATGATAAAAATCCTGGATCGTTTAAATTAAAGCTAAAATAGGGGGATAGTTTATTTTCATAATTTCACTAATCTTCAGAAGATTTTTATTTTTAAATATCTTACATAATTAAATAGAAATTATTTCATTTCCATCTAAGACTCAAAAAAACTATATTTGTAAAATATTCTTGAAGCGTTTTGCTTTGAGTCCGGCACTTAAACTTAGGAAATTTCGATAACAACAGGACAACAAGTGAAATACATTACCGTAGCAAAAGATTTTACCTTAATGCTATCCTCAGGAGAATTTATTAAATTTACTCCTGTTAACGATTCATTATTTGAAGATTGGCTCATAGCAAACAAGGTTCAAAATAGCAGAAAAGAAGAAGGCTGGATAACCGAATAACCAGCCTGAATACTTTACTTCCCTTTTCCTAACTCATTTAACTTTTCATTGAGTTCAATTAGCCCAGCTTTTTCGAGATACTGACCGGCAATAATTTTCAATTCTTCCAGATTTTCATCAGGGATATTGGATAAAAGTCCTTCATTTTTCTCATCATCTTTCACTACCAATCCACGCTCAATTACATGATTTATTAATTGAATTTTTTCACCATTTTTATGGTAGCTCTTTCAACCAATGGATTCTCAAGCCTCTCAAACCGGAAACCATACTTGCTATACAAATTTAACGCCTGAACCAATTGATGATTGGTGTACAGAACCAAACTATCTAAGTTCAATTGTTCAGCTTTTTCCAAGGCTTTATCCATTAATAACTGCCCAATCCTTAATTCCTGAAAACCTGGTTTAACCCCCATTTTTGCCAAGGTGTATTCTTTATCCGTAATCCTTTCCAAAGCGACAGAGCCCACAATTTCATTTTCTAGGGAAGCCAGGAAAATATAGCCGCTTTTATCCAGGATTTCTTTTCGGGGATTCTCAAAAAAAGGCTTGTCATATGCAGTGACTTCAAAATATTGGGTAAGCCACTGGTAATTGATGTCCCTAAAGGCATCTCTATGGGAATCCTCATAAGGTATTATATGTACGTTGGTCTTTTCTTGTTCCATATCAAAAATATTCTTTTGCTTGTGGATGCTTTTTTATGAAACAATTTTAAGTTCCATCGTTATCCTGTTATGTTCTTTTTCAGCTTTCTTAAGCACAAAGCCCAAATGCTCAAAGAAGCTTTTTTGATGGATTTCGCAAGTGGCCTTAATTAACTTCATTGATGGGTAACTCTGTTTGATATGTTGAATTAAATGCCGTGCGACACCTTGATTTCTATACTGTTCCAGCACGCCAATAGAGTAGATTTCCATTTCGCTGTCCGTAAAGTAAATAGCGGTGTGCCCTGCCGGTAAACCTTTGACACTGGCCAGGAAATAGGTGGGTTTGCTTTTTGCAGTATCTGGGTTAATTTCTTCTTCAACCGGATGCGTAAATAGTTCACGGTGTATGGCTTTCGCCAAATTTAGTGTAAATGAATTATCACATCTTTCTATGGTTAACCCCTTATCTTTGGACTTCTCTAAAATATGGACTGCTTTTTCATTGAGCCTTTCCAAAAGGGGTTTTTCCTTCAGTCGCATCTCAACTTCGATAAGAGCAATAAAAAGGTTATGCGGATTGGCTGTTATGTCTGAAAGAGTGCTGGCAATACTATCCCAATAGGGCTTTAATTCGGTAACTATTTCCCGGCCTTTAGGACTGAGCATAAGGTTGCGCTTTCGTTCGTCCCTACTATCCTTTACGGAAGAAATAAGCCCATTTTTTTCAATTTCCTTTAACAATCCGATGGCTGCCGGATGGCTTAATCCAATTTCCTTTGCTAGTTCCGTTACACTTAATTGGTCGACTATGGACAACACAAAAATGGGGGGAAACCATTTGGTCTCAAAATTGATATCGTGTGCCTGATAAAATAAATTACCTGCATCCCTTAAGGTGTCCAATACATTTTGCAGCTTTGCCGCAATCGCCAATATTCCTGCTTTCTCTATCGTGTTCATATTATTTTTATAATCTAACAATGACTTTGCCTACCGTATGGCCGCTCGCTATTTGTGCGTGGGCTTCTTCCATAGCATCAAATTCAACTATTTTTGAAATATGTGGTTTTAGAATCCCTTGTTGCAAATAATCGGCGATTACTTTCATATCATTCTCATCGGATTGCACCGTAAATTTCAATCCTTTAATTCCATTTTTATTTGCTTTATCCGTGACTGCATCATTCTTGCCAGATGGAATAGAAATAAGAACACCTTCCTTTTTTATTAATGGAATGGAACGGTCTATTGTGTCCCCGCCAACCATATCCAGCACGATATCATAGTCTTTATGCTCTTTCTCCAACGCATCGGTCTTGTAATCGAGATGTTTGTCAGCACCTAGGCTTAAAACGAATTCCCTGTTTTTTTCTGAGGAAGTTCCCACGACATAGGCTCCTAAATGTTTGGCAATCTGAACGGCAAAATGCCCTACACCACCCGAAGCAGCGTGGATCAGGATTTTTTCCCCGGATTTTAATTCTCCGAGATGAACCAATGATTGATACGCAGTTAAAGCAGCCAGACTTGTTGCGGCAGCTTCAAAATGAGAACGGTTTGAAGGTTTTTTTACTAAATCACTAGCGGGACACGCTACATATTCGGCGTATGTCTTTCCGTGTCCGGGAAAGTTTATAAGTCCAAAA
This sequence comes from Zunongwangia pacifica, assembly GCF_023499215.1. Taxonomy (GTDB): domain Bacteria; phylum Bacteroidota; class Bacteroidia; order Flavobacteriales; family Flavobacteriaceae; genus Zunongwangia; species Zunongwangia pacifica. The sequence goes on along the minus strand of NZ_JAKHSK010000015.1, from coordinate 98,632 downwards.
ACTTCGTCGCCTTCATCAAACTTTTCCGAACGGGACCGGGTCACCACCCCCGAAAGTTCCCAACCTAAAATAAGTGGATTCTCTTCTTGTAGCATAGGATAGATTCCCTTGCCGTTTTTTGTCTTTAAATCTATGGGGTTTATACCGATAGCTTTGGTCTGCACAAGTATTTCTCCTTCCTTTAATTGCGGTAGTAGAAGTTCAGTATATATAAGCTGATTAACATTTTTGTTTCTTGATAAAATTATTGCTCTCATAATATTTTACTCGATAATCGAGATTTATATGTTCCGATCCCGATAGCTATCGGGATGCGTCGAAATCTAATAGTAAGTTTCCATTGAATACCTCGCGGGTTTGCCCCGAGGTAGTTTACTTACGCTGAGGAATGTATGCTATTCCTGAAATTTCAACCGAAGCTCCAAGTGGAAGATCCAATACGGCGATACACGTCCTTGTCGGAAATTTATCCTCAAAATAAGTACCATAGATGGTGTTGAAGGTGTCATAGTCTTTCATACTTTTTAAATAGGCAATAACACTTACCAAATTATTAAAACCTCCATCGTTGTTTTCCAGTTGTAGTTTTAGATTGTCCATCATTTGCCTTACCTCATTTTCAAAACTATCATTGGACAATTTTGAGGTTTGCGGGTTGATGCCAACCTGTCCGGAAATATAAACCGTATTTTCTATTCGTAATGACGGACGTAAAGGTGCTTTGCTTTTCATTTTTTCAAGATTTTAAAGAGTTCTGAACTAATTCTGGAGACCATAAATTTATGCGAGCTTTTTCAATACCGTTACCCAGTTATTCATAAATGCATTCCGCTTTTCTGCCGAAAGCAGTTCAATAGAAAGAAATGGGTTCAGATCTTCCAATTCAACCAGAAGCAGGGAGCCATCTTTCATTCTACAGGCATCCACTCGGGTAATTCCCGTTTTGATATTGTTCCACTGTATAAACTGTTTGGCAAACTCCAAATCTTCTGGAGTTGCCCCGTATTCTTGGAGATCCCAACGCTTTTCCTTTTGCGGTGCATACAATGCATATTGAAATTTTTCATCCAAATAGTAAAAGGAAACCTCATATTCAAAATCCAAAAAGGGTTGGATGAGTTTTCCCTCGGGCTTTGCTTTTAATAGTTCTTCCTTGGTCAAAATCTCCATTCCAATGGAATCGGCCCCGTTCTTTATCTTGACAATATACTTTTCGGAATTACCAAGGGCATCAATATCTGAAATATCTTCTACGGTAGGGATGACGGGATATTCAGTTTTCATTAAATCCAGTAAATACTGTTTTCCCTTGATATCGGCCTTACCGTCAAAGGAATTGAATATGTTGATTTTCTCATTTTGTACGACATCGACGAAATGGTCAAAATAGTCCTGATACCCGATTACGGCTCCGGTATTCCTAAAGACGACCAGGTCTGCCTTGTCTAGCAATGCAATCGCCTGTTGGGGATTCCCGATCAGGATATTGAAATGTTCCCTTAGTTTAGAGGTGATAAACAGATCTTCTTCATAGTAATTTCTCCCGTTCGCTTTGAAATGAAGATCGGTCAAATACAATATTGTTTTCATAGCTAAAATTATTTATGTGCAAATTTACGTAAATTTTTACATAATATAAAATTTACAAATAACTAATGTCTTGTACTTAATGTTTTTAAAACAATAGAATAATTCATTTATGCATATAATTAATGTTTAAAAAACCTTATAGAATGATGATAAGTACTTTTTGATGGCACCTTGACGAGATAATGATTTTCATAACGCCAATCAAAATTGAAACTTAGGATAGTTTTCAAATGATAATATCAGCTGTTTAGAGGTTAAATAAGAATCATTACCCTCATCAAAATATAAAGAGGATAGTTAGAAGCCATACTACTTGTTTAACTTTACGTCAATAAACTGAATAGTGAAGATGAAAATGTGTGGTTATGGATTTCAGGAAACAAAAACTTTCCATTGTGGAAGCAAAAGAAATGGATATGGTTCAGTACTTGTCCTCATTAGGTCATGAACCTTCAAAAATCAGGAACAATGACTATTGGTATGTTTCACCATTACGGCAGGAAAATACACCCTCTTTTAAGATAAATCGAAAGCTGAACCGATGGTATGATCATGGACTTGGTAAGGGAGGTAATATTATCGATTTCGGAATTGAATATCATGGTTGCTCGGTTGGAGAATTTCTGAAAAAATTGGATGGTGGTTTTTCTTTTCAAAAGCCCTTAAAAAATACTCCAAAAATAGAAAATGCACCGGAGCATCAACTTAAAATTTTAAAAGAGGTTGAGCTTAAGTCGAATGCATTGATCCACTACCTGGAACAGCGAAAAATTCCTATTGAAATTGCAACCCGATATTGCAGGGAAGTATATTATGAAGTAAACGGGAAAAACTATTATGGAATTGGTTTTAAAAATGATTCCAGTGGATTTGAAATACGTAATCCTTATTTCAAAGCAAGCAGTTCTCCAAAAGACATTACCACAGTAAAAAATGCTTCCGATGAGGTGACCGTATTCGAGGGCTTTATGGATTTTCTTTCGTTCAAAAGTATCAGAGAAAATGAGGTAAATAACACTCCTGATTTTGTCATTTTAAATTCCCTTTCCCTTTTCGAAAAAGCACGTCCATTTCTGGAATCGCACAAGTCAATAAACCTGTATTTGGACAATGATGCTGCCGGGAAAAAAGTTGCCAGGGAAGCATTGTCTAATAGCAAGAAATATAACGATCATAGCAAGCTTTACCAAAACCACAAAGACCTTAATGACTGGCTTGTCCATATTGGAAAGCAGCAGAAGAAACGCTTAGGGAATAAACTGTAAAAGTGTTGCTAAAGATTTTTGAAAATCTCACTATTTAGAAAATTGCCAAAATCCCTGAAAGTACACAATAAGCCTCTGGGAGACTTTGGCAAAACGATGAGTTTGCAACGTTCCTGCAAACGGCAAGATGAACGGTTGTTTAACAACCGACATCTTGCTGCCTATCACTCGGAACTCGTGGGCAGGTCGTATAGAATGAATTTTTGAGTTTGATAACGTGATAAAGGAGAAGGAGATGGAAGGAAAAAAATCAAACAGAACACGCATTGTCGGGCTGCGTTTAACACCCGATGAGTATGAAAAAATCGAAAAGAAATGGCAAAACAGTACCTGCCGAAAGCTAAGCGAATATGTTCGACGCAGCCTTTTTGAAAAGCCCATTGTAACTACCTACCGCAACCAATCTGTCGATGATTTTATGGCAGAAATGGCTCAGCTTAGAAAGGAACTTAACCACGTGGGCAACAACTTTAATCAGGCGGTAAAAAAGCTTCATACACTTCAAAAAATTACAGAATTTAAAAGCTGGTTGATAACTTACGAAGTAGAAAAAAGAACCCTGTTCAATAAGGTGGATGAGATTAAAAATCACATCCAAAAAATGGCAGAAAAATGGTTGCAGTAATTAAAACAGGACACTCTATTCACCGCATTTTAAACTACAATGAGAACAAGGTAAAGCAGGGAGTTGCGGAATGTATCGGGGCAGGAAATTATCCGGTTGATCCGGATAAAATGAGTTTTACCATGAAGCTGAACCGCTTCTTAAAACAGATGGAATTAAATGAAAAAACAAAACGGAACAGTGTCCATATTTCACTCAATTTTGATGTTTCAGAGCACCATTTATCAAAGCAAAAACTGCTTGAAATAGCCGATAATTATCTGGATAAAATTGGTTTCGGTGAGCAACCTTATCTGGTCTATCAACACCACGATGCAGGACATCCGCACATCCATTTGGTCACGACGAATATTGAAGCGGATGGCAAACGAATTGACTTGCACCATTTGGGTATCCGTAAATCTGAACCCGCCCGAAAAGCACTGGAAAAAGAGTTCGGTTTGGTGCAGGCCGAAGCCCAAAAGAAAGTTGAAAATTATAAGCTAAAACCCATCGCTGTAGGTAAGGTAAAGTATGGTAAATCACAAACCAAAATGGCTATCCAAAACATTCTGGAAAATGTGTTGAATCCATACAAATATACCAGCCTTCCAGAACTGAATGCAGTACTCAATCAATATAATGTAAAGGCAGAACGGGGGACAGAAAATTCAAAAGTTTACCAAACAGGTGGATTGCTATATCGGGTACTAGATATTGATGGTAATCCGGTAGGTGTCCCTATCAAAGCCAGTCTGTTTTATAACAAGCCTACCCTGAAATTTCTTGAGCAGAAATTCAAAGAAAATGTGGCGAAACGAACACTTTTTAAACGACGGGTTAAAAATGTGGTGGATAAGGAATTGTTATCAAAAAAATCATCCATTCCAGAACTAATATCTGCGTTGAAAAAACAGGGTATTCAGATCGTACTCAGGCAAAATGCTAACGGAATTTTATATGGAATCACCTATGTGGATCACCAAACCAAATGTGTTTTTAACGGAAGTGCTTTGGGCAAAAGATACAGTGCCAAAGCCATTCAGGAAAGGTGTTTACCGGAAGGAGTTTCGGGACAGGATTTGCTAAGGCATCCCGACCCGAAACAGATCATTGGGTTACAGCCACAGACTACCGCTGCGGCAGAAACTAAAGAAGCTGATAAAGAGGTTCAATCTGCTACTATACCAACAGGAAAAGAAAATGTATTGGAGGTTTTAACTCAGGCAGAAAACACCTCAGATTATTTACCTAATCAGCTTAAAAAGAAACGCAAAAAGAAGAAAAAAAGAAATCTGAATAATAACCAGTAGAAAAATAAAGCTATGGCAATGCACACCGGAGAAAATGAACAGGCGCTGAGAAAAATACTGGATATGACCAGGCTTATCAGTATTACCATATTAATCATCCATTTCTATTTCTACTGTTACAGTGCTTTTGAAATATGGGGATGGCAAAGCACATTTAGTGACCGAATTTTAAGCAATATTTATAAGACAGGTTTGCTTAGCAATTTCCACAAATCGAAATTAATTGCACTAGGCTTTTTGGGTATATCACTTTTAGGAGCCAAAGGGAAAAAGGATGAAAAATTGAACGATAGAACAGCTTTTGCCTACCTGATGACCGGATTGCTCATTTATTTTATCAGCTATCTCTGTATGAAGTTGAACACACCTATAATAACGACTGCTATTTTGTACATGGCACTAACTGGAATAGGCTTTCTGCTGGTGTTGACCGGTGGATCATTACTTTCACGAATTATCAGGAATAAAATCAATAATAAGGACATCTTTAATAAGGAAAATGAAACCTTTCCTCAGGAAGAACGATTGCTGGAAAATGAATATTCCATTAACCTTCCGGCGCAGTACCAATTAAAAGATAGGCAGCGGAAAAGTTGGGTCAATATCATTAATCCATTTCGGGCGATTATGGTATTGGGAACTCCCGGTTCCGGAAAATCCTACTTTGTGATACGTCATGTAATTACCCAGCATATCCGTAAAGGATTTACCATGTTTGTGTACGACTTTAAGTTTGATGACCTTTCCAAAATAGCCTATAATACCTGGCTGAAAAATCAACACCGCTATACCAAGCCCCCGGCATTTTATGTGATTAATTTCGATGATCTTACCCGCAGTCATCGGTGCAATCCCTTAGAGCCTTCAGCAATGACAGATATTACCGATGCAGCAGAAAGTGCCCGTACTATTTTGATGGGATTGAACAGGGAATGGATTAAACGTCAGGGGGATTTCTTTGTGGAATCCCCAATCAACTTTCTAACGGCTATTATCTGGTATCTAAAAAAATACAAGGATGGGGAATTCTGCACCTTACCGCATGTGATTGAATTGATGCAGGTAGATTATGATAGCCTGTTTACTTTGCTTCGTACAGAAAAGGAAATTGAAGTACTGATAAATCCTTTTGTTAATGCATACCTCAATGATGTTATGGAACAATTAGAAGGTCAGATCGCTTCTGCAAAAGTTGCAATGGCAAGACTTTCATCCCCACAATTGTATTATGTGCTATCGGGAAATGATTTTAATCTGGATATTAATAATCCTGATGATCCAAAGATTGTATGTATGGGAAACAATCCACAAAAAATACAGATTTACGGAGCAGTATTATCGCTATATGTAAACCGGTTAATTAAGCTGGTGAACAAAAAAGGAAAGCTAAAGAGTAGCCTCATTTTTGACGAGTTCCCAACTATCTATCTGAACAATATGGACAGCTTGATTGCGACTGCCCGGAGCAATAAAGTTTCTACCTGTTTGGGAATTCAGGATTTTAGTCAGCTCCGCAAGGATTATGGTCGAGAGCAAGCAGATGTGATTATGAATATTACGGGGAATATCGTTAGCGGTCAGGTTACCGGGGATACTGCTAAACAATTATCGGAACGCTTTGGGAAAATTATGCAGGACAGGGAAAGTTATTCCATTAACAGTGGGGATACTTCCATCAGCCGATCCAAACAATTGGAAGCAGCCATACCACCTTCCAAAATATCAGGATTAAGTTCCGGGGAATTTGTGGGGATGGTGGCTGATAATCCCGATTGTAAAATTGATTTAAAAGCTTTCCATTGTGAGATTATTAATGACCACGATAGTCTTAAGCGTGAGGAACAGAATTATCAGGACATTGAGGTCATCCGAAAGTTGGATTCAGGTATGGTACAACGAAACTATTTTCAAATCAAACAAGATATACAGGACATTATACAATCAGAAATGGAGCGACTACTGAATGATCCGGGGTTGAGCCATTTGGTGGTGAGGAAGTAGAATTAAATGCTTTTAATAAGAGTAACTTCCTATTTTCCTTACACAGAATCCATGTTTGAATTATATCATTTTTAATAATAAGAATTTACGATATATTTGAATATATTTGTCTTAATCGCAAATAGATTTAAGCTATACGCAATTAAAAATGGCTAAAAAGACAATTAATAGACTTAAAGTTGTTTTAGTAGAACGAGGTCGTACCAACAAATGGTTAGCGGAAAAATTGGAGAAAAATACTGCGACAGTTTCACGGTGGTGTACCAATGAAATGCAGCCCTCTTTGGAAACATTGATTGAAATTGCAAAGATTCTAAGAGTTGATGTAAGAGACCTGATAATATCTACTAAAGATGATAAGTAAATAAGGTGTTCCTCCCTTCTAAAAGGAAAAATTTTGTATAAAATGATAAAATTTAAAGCCTAAAATGAGCTTTCAAAAAATATTAGATAAATACCGAAAAATTGCTTTCTCAGAACGAGATAAAGGCGATCGTTTCGAAAGGTTGATGCAAGCCTATTTAAAAACAGATCCTAAATATGCTTTTCTATTTAAACATGTTTGGCTTTGGAATGAGTTTCCCGGAAAAATAGATTTGGGGGGTGGTGACACCGGAATTGATTTGGTAGCTTTAACGCATGAAGGGGATTATTGGGCAATCCAATGTAAATGCTATCAGGAATATTCAGTCATTGATAAGCCTGCTGTTGATAGTTTTCTTTCAACTTCGAGTCGTGAGTTTAAAAATGAGCAAATGCAAACCACTCGCTTTGCTCATCGACTTTGGATTTCCACAACAAACAAATGGGGGGGCAATGCTACAGAAGCTATTCGCAATCAAAATCCACCGGTAACTCGAATCAATTTATTCGATCTCATTGAAGCTCCAGTTGATTGGTACAAATTGGAAGAAGGTATTCACGGTGATGCCGCACGAACACCTAAAAAAACACTCAGGCCACATCAAAATGAAGCTTTAGAAAAATCCCATACACATTTCAATGAGAAAGATCGGGGAAAGCTAATTATGGCATGTGGGACGGGAAAAACTTTTACAGCTCTTCGCATTGCTGAGTACGAAACAGATGGTAAAGGCTTGGTGCTATTTTTGGTTCCTTCAATTGCTTTGCTTGGGCAGACATTGCGTGAATGGAGTGCAGATGCCAATGAGCAAATCAATGCCGTTTGTATTTGTTCCGATCCAGATATCAGTAAAAAAAGGAGTAGAAACGAAGATACTGATTCTTTTAGCGTAGTGGACCTTGCATTACCTGCATCTACCGATACCGAAAATATTGTGCATCAATTTGAGCAGATTAAAGAGAAAGGATTGCCGGGAATGACGGTAGTTTTCTCTACCTATCAATCCATTGATGTAATTGCGAAAGCACAGAAAGCATTGCTTAAAAATGGCTTCGAAGAATTTGATCTGATTGTGTGTGATGAAGCTCACCGTACAACAGGCGTTTCTTTGGTCGGACAGGATGAGTCGGCTTTTACCAAGGTGCATGATGCGGATTTTCTCAAAGCGAAAAAACGTCTTTACATGACCGCTACACCAAGGCTTTTTGATGATAATACCAAAAGCAAGGCAGCTCAAGCAGAAGCTATTTTATGTTCTATGGACGACCCGGCTTTATACGGAGATGAAATCTATCGTATTGGTTTTGGTGAGGCAGTAGAACGAGATTTGTTAACCGACTACAAGGTACTTATTCTCACATTAAATGATAAAGATGTTCCGCCAGCTGTTCAGAAAATGATTGCCAATGGAGAATTTGAGATCAATACAGATGATGCTTCAAAAATCATAGGGACGATCAATGCATTGTCCAAACAGTTTTTAGGAGATGAAGGTGAGACCAAAGCATCTGATCCGGCTCCCATGAAAAGGGCAGTTGCTTTTTGCGCTAATATTTCCACTTCAAAAAAAATATCAGCTACCTATAATACCGCTACCGAAAGCTATTTGAGTTCACTTCCCAGTGAGAAAAAAGAGCAAATGGTTACGGTGGAATCGCAGCATATGGATGGCACTATGGCTGCACCGGAACGCGATCAGATGTTATCATGGCTCAAAGAAGAAACACCTGACAATGAATGCCGTATTATTACCAATGTTCGGGTATTAAGCGAAGGTGTGGATGTTCCATCTTTAGATTCTGTATTGTTTCTTTCTGCACGTAACTCGCAAGTAGATGTCGTACAATCTGTAGGGCGTGTCATGCGAAAATCACCTGGAAAGAAATACGGTTACATTGTTATTCCGGTAGTAGTTCCGGCTGATGTAGAAGCCAACCAAGCCCTTGATGATAATGAACGTTATAAAGTGGTTTGGACGGTGTTGAATGCCTTGCGTGCGCATGATGACCGGTTTAATGCTACAGTAAACAAGATTGAACTCAACAAGAAAAAACCCAACAATATTTTAGTCGGAAGGCCGGAATACTCCTTTGACGGTGATGGAAACCCTTCTTTGGTAAATGAAGATACAGCGGCTTACGAAACCACTAAAGATATAGGCCGACAAATGGCTTTACAATTTGAACAATTGCAATCAGTGGTATTTGCCCGTATGGTGAAAAAGGTAGGTGACCGAAGGTATTGGGAACAATGGGCAAAAGATGTTGCCCAGATTGCCGACCGCCAGATTGAACGTATAACTTATTTAATTGAAAATAAAAGAGACCAACGTAAAGCCTTTGATAATTTCTTAGCCGGATTACAGAAGAATATCAATCCAAGTATTTCAGAAAACCAAGCTGTAGAAATGCTAGCACAGCATATTATAACCAAGCCGGTTTTTGAAGCGTTGTTTGAACACCATTCATTTTCTACAGACAATCCTATTTCTAAGTCCATGCAGAAAATGCTACATGCTTTAGAAGAGGGAAGTAATCTGGCTGAGCAAGATGATACCTTGCAAAAATTCTATGAATCGGTGCGCAAACGGGCAGAAGGCATTGATAATGCCGAAGGCAAGCAGCGTATCATTATTGAATTATACGACAAGTTTTTCAAAACTGCCTTCCCGAAAATGGTGGAGCAACTAGGTATTGTTTATACGCCAATAGAAGTGGTGGATTTTATTATTCATTCGGTAAATAATGTCTTGCAAAAAGAATTTGGCCGTAGTATTTCGGATGAAAATATTCATGTACTCGATCCCTTTACCGGAACGGGAACTTTTATTACTCGTTTGCTGCAAAGCGGCTTAATTCAGTCCAAGGATTTGGAACGCAAATACCACAACGAATTGCACGCCAATGAAATCGTATTGTTGGCGTATTACATAGCAGCCGTAAATATTGAAAATGCTTTTCATGATCAATTAGGAGAAGATCGTAAGTATGAACCTTTCGATGGTATTGTATTAACCGACACTTTTCAATTAGGGGAAACAGACGATAGCCAAAAGCTATTTTCTGAAATGTTCCCACAAAACTCTGCACGAGTAGAACGCCAAAAAAAAGCGCCTTTACGGGTAATTATGGGAAATCCTCCCTATTCTGTTGGGCAAAGATCTGAGAATGATAATGCTAAGAATCAAGAATACACAAAGCTTGATGCAAAAATTGCCAAGACTTATGTAGCGGAATCTAATTCTTCAATGAATAAGGCTTTGTATGATGCTTATATTAAAGCCTTTCGTTGGAGTACTGATCGTTTGGATCCTGAAAATGGTGGGGTAATTGCTTTTGTTTCTAATGGCTCTTGGCTTGATGGAAATTCAACTTCTGGTTTTAGAAAATCCGTAGAAAAAGAATTTTCCAGCATTTGGGTATTTAATCTTCGGGGAAATCAGCGTACCAGTGGTGAACTAAGTCGCAAAGAGGGTGGTAAAATATTTGGTTCAGGTTCTCGAACCCCGATTACAATTACACTTTTGGTAAAAAAACCTAAGACTAAAACGAAGAAAGCCATTATTCATTACCACGACATTGGAGATTATTTAAGCCGCGAGGAAAAATTAGATATTATTCATAAGTTCCATTCTATTAATAATGCTGATTTAAAATGGAAGCAACTTAAACCAAATGAACATGGTGATTGGTTGAATCAACGAAATGACCTGTTTGAAACTTTCATTGAAATTGGTTCAAAAAAGAAAATTAAGGAACAGTTTTTCACAACAAATTCAAATGGAGTCGTTACAAGCCGTGATGCATGGGTCTATAACTATTCTAAGGGGACATTAGAGAAGAATATGGCAAATACTGTGTCATTTTATAACGAGCAATTAGAAGGGTTTAGCAAAGCATCCAGCAAAGATCAAAAATTAAAAGTTGAGCAATTCATTGATACCGATCCCAAAAACATAAGTTGGTCAAGAGCATTGAAACAAGCATTAAATGGGTTAAAAAACCGGAAATTAAAAAAAGAAGCTATCGTTATTGGTTCGTATAGACCCTTTGTAAAAAGCCATTTTTATTTTGAAAGAGATTTTAATGAATGTGTTTACCAACAGCCATCCTATTTTCCCAATGAAAAGACTGAAAACAGAATAATATGTGCCATCGGATTAGGGTCTAGTAAAAATTATAGCTGCTTGATTACCGACAAAGTTGTTAGTTATGATTATTTAGAAAAGGCTCAGTGTTTTTCCCTTTACTATTACGAAGAACGTGTGAAAAACAACCCCAGTCTTTTTGATGTCTCAGGAGAAAGTGAGTACATCCGCAGGGATGGCGTTTCAGATTTTATTTTGGAGCGGGCGAAGAAAATCTATGGAAAGAACGTGGGAAAAGAAGATATTTTCTACTATGTGTATGGTATTTTGCACAGCCCCGATTATCGCACAGCCTTTGCCAATGACTTAAAAAAAATGTTACCCCGTATTCCTTTGGTAGAAGACGTTCGGGATTTTTGGAAGTTCAGTAAAGTAGGCCGTCAGTTGGCAGAGCTACATATCAACTACGAAGATATTCCGCCTTATGAAGGTGTAGAAGTAAAAGGAGCAGATTCCGGTTTCTATCGAGTGGAAAAAATGCGTTTTCCCAAGAAAAGTCAAAAAGACACCATCATTTACAACAGCAAAATAGTGGTTTCCAATATCCCTGTAAAAGCTTATAAATATGTGGTAAATGGCAAATCTGCCATTGAGTGGATCATGGAACGCTACCAGGTTAAAACCGATAAGAAAAGCGGCATCAAAAATGACCCTAATGATTGGGCGGCAGAAGTGGGCAATTCAAGGTATATTTTGGATTTACTGTTGAGTATTATCAATGTAAGTGTACAGACCGTTGAGATCGTGGAAGGGTTGCCGGAGTTGGAGTTTGAAGAAATTAAGTAAGCGCATGAACCTCGACATATTTTTATAATGAGTAATAGCAACAACATATCTTTGGCGGAAGCCATAGAAACCTTGGGGATGAATGAAACTTCTCAAGGGTTGCGGTGGGTTTCTGAAAAAGAAAAAGAAAATGATGAGTATATATATTTAGCATTAGAACAAGCGGAAAATTTTAATGCCAAGGCAGTCTATTTTAGATTTTTTGACAATCCTACCCGTCCGCCAAGACCACAAGTTTACATTTATGATATTCCTGAACTAGATTCAGATCATAATGAAGACGCTGAAATACATCATCGTTTGTGGAATGCCGGAATTGTACCGTACTGTTTTATTTTCCGTTCCTCACAAATACTTGTCTATAACTGTGGATTAAAACCAGATTGGAATCAGGATAATGCACATTTCATTACGAAAGAACATGACTGCATTAACCTATTAAGTGAAACCCAGAAAAAAATTCGTCAATACCATGCTCGCCAGTTTGATTCAGGGTTGTTTTGGGACTTACAAGCAAACAAGAACTATAAATATGGACAAAGTGCCTATGAACAATTATTAAATCAACTAAAAAACGTTAAGGCTCATATCATTGATCAGGTTGGTTATGAAAAAGCAGGATTGGTGAAAAGAGTATTGATGATGCTCATTCTTATCAAATATTTGGAAGAACGAAAGGATGAAAATGGTAAAGGAGCGTTAGACCCGGAAGAATTTTATAAGGATTATAATCCTGAAAGCCCAACACTTGAAGGTGTGCTGAAAGATGCAGACACATTTGCTAATATGCTAAATGATCTTTCTAGTAAAGAACACTTCAACGGACAGATTTTTGGTATTAATGATAATGAACTTGCAAATTTAAGGACAGTTGATTTAGTCGTATTTCAGCATTTTGTTAAAGGAGAAACATCTATTTTATCTTCTTCAAAATATGGTTTAGGCCAAATGTCTCTATGGAGATTATATCAATTTAACTACTTGCCTATTGAGTTAATTAGCCATATATACGAAGATTTTTTAGCTGATGAGGATGGCAAAAAGAAAAAAGGTGTTGTTTATACACCTCCATACCTTGTTCAATTCCTGATAGATCGTTGTATGTCTTTGAATGAACCAAGAGAGCAATTTAAAGTCTTGGATCCTGCATGTGGTTCAGGAATTTTTCTTGTAGGAGCCTTTAAAAGAATCATTCAGTGGTGGCGTGTAAAAAATTCATGGGCTAAGCCAACTAAGGATAACATTAATGAATTAAAAAAACTTCTTAAAGAAAATATCTATGGTTGTGATTTAGAAGAAGAAGCTGTTACACTTACTTCTTTTAGTTTAGATTTAGCTCTTTTGGATTCTCTTTCACCAAAAGAGATTTGGAAAAATGTTCATTTTGATAATTTAATTGACCAAAACCTTTTTAGTGGTGATTTTTTCAAAACACTTCATGAGAATAAACTGTGTGATAATTTTGATCTTGTAATAGGTAATCCACCTTTTGAAGAAAGGTTTACTGAATGGGCTGATATTGTGAATAATTCTTCAAGAAATGAGATTACCAATCGTCCAGAGGTTCCTCAAAAACAAATAGCTCTATTGTTTTTAGAACAGTCATTTAAACTTCTAAAAGAAGGTGGGAAAAGCTGTCTTATACTACCCTCAGGACCAGTTCTATATAATACGAAGGTTCATAGCTTTAGAAAGTATTTGTTAGAAACAAATTATTTCAAAGCAATATTTGACTTTACACCTTTAAGGGCAAAACTATTCATCGGTAGTAGTTCAAGTGCAAAACCTCCTGTTGTGGCTGTATTTGCTGAAAGGAAGAATCCAAAAGGTGAAATTATCCAACATCTTATTTTCAGACGAACAAAAGCCTCTAGTGAAAAGGTGGAATTTGAGATTGATCACTACGATATTCACGCTACTGCCTACAATAAAGCACTATCAATTCCAGGAATTTGGCAAGCTAATTTTATGGGAGGAGGGAGACTTCATAGACTTGTTGAAAAAATATATAGTGTTCCTTCTTTAGAATCCTATTTAAATGAAAAAATTAAGTCAGACGGATGGAAGGTGGGAGAAGGTTGGATAGAATCCTCATCCGCAAAAAGTATCCAGAGAATTCATGCCTTATCTATACAAGAGGTATTCAATAAGGAAGAAGAGGAAGAACTAAAGAAATTAAAATCCAAACATGAGGCAGATTGGATTACAGGTTACCCATTTGTTGAAACCGAAGATTTTACAGAGGACGGTATTAGTCAAACCAAAACATGTGTTATACAATACTTTTACCGATCAGCTAAGACAAATAAAGAGATATTTCGTCCTCCACATTTGCTGATTAAAGAACAGTCAGGGACAGCTTCAATACCTATAGAATTCAGAGATGATTATTTAACATTTAGAAACGAAGTAATTGGAATATCAGCTCCTGAAAAGGATTCGAAAATACTGCAAGAAATTGCTACAAGAATAAAAGGCAATGTTTCTTATTCAGCTCTACTTTGGCTTTTAAGTGGTAGAATTATTTCCACAAGAGAAGGTGTTGTACTTAAGAATGATATTCTATCCCTTCCTTATCCTGAGAAAAAATTGGAATTCGATTTTGTTGAGAAAATTCTGTTAGATGATGTTTCCAAGTACTATTCTGAGTTTAGAAAAGAAGGTGAAAAAAGTGAAATACTTAGTCCAGCAGTAAAAAGTGATTTAACAGAGTTCGGTGAAATTTACTGTCGAATATTGAACTCGATCTACGATAATTTCAAACCGCTCAAAGCCATTGTTGGGAAAGATTTTATTGCGTATCCATTCATTTTAGGAAGCAAGCCAGAAATCGAAATTCCTGAAACATTAGAAGGAGTGGAAGAAAAGTTAAAGGAACTTATTGACCATCAAGTTTCCTATAACCTTTGGGTTAAGCGGATTATTAAGGTTTATCATAAAAATGTTATTCTTCTATACAAACCCAATCAGAAGAGATATTGGTTAAAATCAATTGCCATCCGTGATGCTGATGAAACATTTAATGACTTATATAAACAAGGCAAATAATGGAGTACATCAGTAACAATACATTTGGTACATTAGATAGTGCTCCTAATGGAAAGATTATTTCGAAAGTATTCGATTTTTTTACATCTGTCTTGCATGATTTTGGAGGAAAAGAGAACGATAATGAAAACCATCTTACAAACGAATTATGTAAGCAGTTAGGTTTCAAAAAACCACCCGAATTTCCTTTCTTCTTTCAGCATCAAAACATAGAGGATGCTAAAGAAAACACTTCAACAGATTTTGCTGCATTTGGCACCTATACTTATGCACAGGCATATAATAAGGAAGGTGAAGAATGTACTTTGGTGAAATTTGAAGCAAAACGACTAAGCTCAACTTTGCCGAAGAAAAGAGAACGAGAATATGTAATTGGTGAATACGATAAAGGAAAGTTAACTAGAAATTCTGGTGGAATAGAACGTTTTAAAAACCTGAGACACGGAAAAGATGTAGTTCATGCTGCAATTATAGGCTACGTCCAAACCGATTCCTTTGAACATTGGGAGAAAAAAATAAATGGTTGGATAAAAGAAGAAATCAATAGACCATGTGATACAACGCTAATATGGGACGGCGATGATTATCTTGATCCAAATTGGAACAATGGCAAGATATGCAGTTATCTGTCCAAGCCAAAAAGAAAAAGAATAGAGCAGTTGAATATGCATCATATTTGGGTAAGCTTAATCTAAACAAACAACTGACCTATACAATAGATATTAAAGGAAAAACAAACGAAAAGAAACTCGCATATAGCAATACATTTTTGCCGCTTTTTGAAGCAATTGTAAATTCAATTCAGGCTATCGAAGAAGTTCGTATGACCAAAACCGATATTATTGACTTATCTGCTCAAACAGGTTTTATTTAAGAAACTTAATCTTACTTGAATTAACTTCTGAATAGAAACATTGATAATTAACTAATTCGCAGGATCGAATGAATTTAACAATATGACTGAGCAT
The DNA here is from genome assembly GCF_023499215.1 of Zunongwangia pacifica. GTDB lineage: Bacteria > Bacteroidota > Bacteroidia > Flavobacteriales > Flavobacteriaceae > Zunongwangia > Zunongwangia pacifica. The sequence continues at coordinate 82,546 of NZ_JAKHSK010000015.1, read as the reverse complement.
GAAAAAATAAGAATTTTTGAAAAAGATATCCTAGATAAACATTATGAGGATTATTTATTTTATAAATATTCTGAAGATATTGTTATTCCTTACTTACTACAGGTTTATGGAGATACTGAAAGACATAGAGACAATCTAATAGCAAATGGGCAAGATGCTCATAATGTATCCATTTATTTAAGTAATATGTTACATGGAATTGGTCATTGTATTAGATGGATGCTAAAACAAAACCAACCATTGTATAGAGATATATCTGATGAATCAACAAGGCAATTACAAGAAATGGCTGCCGACTTTTTAGGTTGGGGAACCGGATATCATATGATTGCTCAAGAATTTGTTACATGGTCGAGAGGAATTAAAACAGCTATTTTTAGCGAAGAGAATAAAACTATCACATTTTTAAATCCTGAGGGGTATAATTACTCCAGTGTGTACGATAATCAACTTTTGTATGCTAAGCAAATGCAAGTAGTTTATTATAGTTATCCTCATAATGAAATGGAAATCGAATATGAAGAGTGGTTAAAAGATATAGATTTTTCCTCGCCTCCTATAGCTAATCACATAGACTGGGATAGGGGTAGAGATTCTAAATCTTATCCCTTATTATATAGAAAAATGTGTGAAATATTGTTTCCGGAACTAGAAGAAAGTACGGAATTTGATGGTTATAACCTGAGGCAACTTCGACAATTTTATGCTCTATTTTTTCTAAATTTTCATTTTATTCGCTGGACGGAAGCGGTCTTAGACTCTAAATCAGGAAAAAATCTTTCTTTTGGTTCGAATCCATTATATTTGAGTACTACTCAATTTGAAAATTTGGCAGCCACTATTACGGGACTCCCGAAGAAAGTAGCTGCTGCAATAATTAATGATCTTACTTTTAATCCTAATACTTTCCATACAAGTGTTAGTATTCAGCCATTTATACTTTCTTCATCTGGTACATACTATATTTTACCGAACCTCTTTTCGCAACTAGAGCCATCAAGAATGATTTTAGGTGCCTTAAATAAAGGATCCAAAAAGAAAATTTATGATAAGCTAATCAATTTGATTGAAAAGTGTAATCTCAATGAACTATACAACTATGTAAAAGATGTAAGTTCTTGGACACCTTATTTGGAGAAGATGGTCAAGTTTGGAGGTAAACAGATACACCCTGATCTTATTCTTATCAATTCAGATGATAGATGTATATACATTATAGATTATAAACATTTTATTGGGCCAATTTCTGCTTCTGAAGTAGATTATAAAATGAATGAACTTAAAAAGGGCAGTATCCAAGTCAAAAATTATATTGAGTTATTTAGAAAACTAAGTAAAATTGGTACAACTAATATTGAAGGTTTTGCCACATACGGCTTATTGATAACTCATAAGCCATTACCTGTCCCTATTTCCGATAATATAGATATTCCTATTTTGGACATGTTAACATTCAAACAAAAGATATCTTCCATGAAAGATGGCAAAGGAAGTATTAATGAACTAATGAGAATTATTGAGGATGATAAAAATCACGAGAATGTTTTTACTCCTTTTGAAAATGAAATAAAAGTAGGTGAATGGAAAATTATCCGTTCTCAACATAAAATAACTCAATCAGAATAATTATGCCTAAAGAATGGAAATTAAACCATTCATTTTTAGAAGCCCACCATATTTTGATTAGGATACAGATTCCCATTATAGTTAGCTTTGTTTTTGAGAAAATGCAGTGCGAAAATGGAGCGAGGAGAAACTCAAAATGTAGAATACAAACAGGCTTGGAGAGATGAATATCTGAAATGGATTTGTGGTTTTGCCAATGCAAAAGGGGGCCATATTTATATAGGTATTGATGATAACGGAAATATTACCGGTGTAGATAATTATAAAAAGCTAATGGAAGACATTCCAAACAAGTCTGTTAACCATTTAGGACTTGTGGTTGATGTGAATCTGCATGCGGCTGAAGGAAAAAACTATCTTGAAATTATTGTTCCGATTAGTAATGTACCAATTGCTTATCATGGAGTTTATCATTACCGAAGCGGAAGCACCAAACAAGAACTTAAAGGAATTGCTTTACAAAACCTGCTGCTCAATAAAATGGGAAAGAAATGGGAGGATATGGCTGTCGAAGGAATAACCTTTTCCGACCTTAATGGTAATAGCATTCAAGCATTTATTATTAAGGCAATTGAGAAAGATCGTATTCCTCCAAATACACTAAACCTTGGTAAACAAACCCTATTCAAAAACCTCGGACTTCTTACAGAACAAGGGCAGCTAACAAATGCCGCTGTTTTATTATTTGGGAAAAAGCTAATCAAGGTATCGGTAACGGCCAGTTTCAAGATTGGGCGATTTGGAAAGTCCAGCCATGATCTTTTGTTTCAAGACATCGTTGAAACCAACATTTTTGAAATGGCTGATAAAGTAATCGAAATCCTTAAAGCCAAATATTTGGTTAGACCTATTTCCTATAAGGGATTGGAGCGTATGGAACCATTGGAATATCCAGAAACGGCATTAAGAGAAGCAATATTGAATGCTATTATTCATAAGGATTATTCCAGTACATATACCTTTCTTCGGGTGTATGATGACAGATTACATTTATGGAATCCGGGAACTTTACCAGAAGAATTGACAATTGATAAACTAAAACAAGAACATTCGTCCTATCCCCGAAATCGAAATATAGCCAATGCTTTTTTCAAAGCTGGTTATATTGAATCCTGGGGGCGAGGGATAAATAAAATCATTGATGCCTGTAAAGGGGCAGGATTGCCTGAACCGATTATTGAGGAAGATCAGGGTGGAGTAAGTGTTATTTTTCTAAAAGATATTTATACCGAAGATTACTTTAAAAAACAAAACCTTCCCACAAGACAAGTCAATGCTCTATTATATATTAAAGAGCATGGTTCTATAAGTAATACAGAATACCAACGACTTGAGAATATATCCAAACGAACGGCTACCCGTGATTTACAGGAACTAATGGATAAAGAGTTCATTGAGAGAAAAGGAACGACTGGTAAGGGAACTTCTTATATTTTCCGAACCCAAACAGCTATGGGGTCATAAAGGGGCCAAACGGGCCGCAATGGAGCCATGAATTTTTTGATTACAAATAAATCGTTCATTATCAATAGTTTTGAATGACCCCATTACTGATTAAGCAGCCAACATATCAGCCAGAAGTTTTAAATCCTCTATTAATTGGTTCGAGTTTTGTACCATATCGTTCACTTTTAAATTATTCAAATGAAGTCGAAACCCTGTAAATACTATGATTTACAGGGTTTTATGTTTTAGGAGTGTTTTTTTAATTAAAGGTTTTATATCTTTAATGTATCACAATTCGTCAACATAAAACCATTCTGTCAACATGTTGACACTTTGATTATCAGTGATTTAATATTTTGTGATTTGACTTTCGTCTTTATTGATTGCTAATTTAAAAGACGATCCAATGCGTACTTCAAAAACTTTTTCCATCTTATTCTGGGTGTATTCTTCCAGAGTTAAGTACAATCAGACAAACCTTTATGTTAGAATATCCCTCAATAGTCATAGGGTAAATATCAGCTTAAAAGCTAAAATTCCATTTGATCTGTGGAATGCTACCGCACAAAGAATCGATGGGAATACCAAAGAGGCAAAAGAAGCTAATACATTAATTAATGAAACAAGAGCCAAAATTTTCCAGAATTATCAGGATCTACGATTTCAGAATAAAGAAGTAACTGCTGAACTTCTAAAAGCTAATTTTTTAGGGGAAGGACCTGGAGATAAAACGCTGATGGATATTCTGGAGTATCACCGGCAAAAGATTGATAAAACACTAGCCGAAGGTTCGGTTCGCAATTTCAAGGTCACCGAGAAATATCTATTGCGATTTTTAAGAGAAGAACTCAAAACAAATTCAATTTACCTTAGTGAACTGAACTATAAATTTATTAATGATTTTTCAAATTTTCTTTTTACCTGTTGGCCGAAAGGCCACGTTAATGCGATGAGTCATAATACGGTGATGAAACATGTACAAAGACTTCGTAAAATTATTACCCTTGCCTTCCATTTAGAATGGGTTGATAAAGATCCTTTTGTACGTTGGAAACCTACGTTTGAAAAAAAGGAAAGAGATTTTTTAAATATTAATGAATTAAAACAAATCGAAGATTTCGAATTTTATAATGATCGTTTGGATAGGGTAAGAGACTTGTTTGTTTTTAGCTGTTATACAGGAATTAGTTTTTCCGATATTAATGATCTAAATGAAAGTAATATCAGAACCGGTTTGGATGGTCAAAAATGGATATTCACTTTAAGAAATAAGACCAAAACAAATGTCAAAATACCATTATTAGAAAAGCCTTTGAAAATTTTGGTAAAATATCAATCACATCCAATGACAGAGATAACAAAAAGTCTTTTACCTATTATAACCAATGTAAAAGTCAACTTGTTTTTAAAGGAAGTAGCTGAGCTTTGTGATATACAGAAAAACCTAACTTTTCATATGGCCAGACATACTTTTGCAACTACGATAACTTTGTCTAATGGAGTACCTATAGAAACAGTTTCAAAACTTTTAGGGCATACAAAAATAGCAACGACACAAATTTATGCTCGCGTGCTGGAAGATAAATTAAGTAAGGATATGTCTGAACTTAGCAAAAAGCTCAAAATTGGTAAAGATTGATTGCGAAGGTATTCTTGATTATATTTCTAGTAAAGTCGGAGGGAACGACCGTTTTATGACTTTTGTGGTATTTACAGAACTTTCCATAGGTCATAAAAAATTAGTCACCGGATTGATCTCGCTTTAACAAAGTTTAACAAATTAAAATATTTTGCATCTATTGAATCAAATTCATTAAGATTAATTTATTTTCATAAATTGCTTATTTAATCGATTAAAGAATGAAGAGGAAACCATCTCTTAAAGATATTGCTGAAAAGGTAGGTGTTTCCACAGCTACAGTTTCTTATGTGCTTTCTAAAGGAAAAGAAAGTAAAGTAAGCGCTGAAGTATCAAAAAAAGTAAAGGCTGCCGCTAAGGAATTGAACTATCAACCAAACCAAATAGCCAAAAGTTTAAAAAGTGGAAAAACTTTTACCATTGGCCTTATTGTAGCGGATATTTCAAACCCCTTTTTCGCCAATATCGCTCGTATCATTGAAGATGAAGCGGCAAAACTAAACTATACGGTTATCTTCGGTAGTTCAGATGAAAAGGCTGAAAAATCATGGGATCTTATCCAATTCCTTTCAAACCGACAAGTGGACGGTTTTATAATAGCACCTACAGAAAATTCTGAAGATCAAATTAAATATTTAAAGGAGCAAAATATTCCTTTTGTGTTAATTGATAGGTTTTTTCCAACTATAAATTCAAACTCTGTAACGGTTAACAATTTTGAAGCTGCCTACGGTGCAGTAAGAAGATTAATAGAAAAGGGAAGTGAGAAAATTGGAATCATTGCTTATTCAAATTCATTATATCACATGCGTGAAAGAGTAAGGGGTTATGACACCGTAATGAAAGATCATAAGCTTAAAGTATCCAATAATTGGCTGCACGAAATTGAGTTTTCTGATATCAAAAATGGTGTGCATAATGCAATTGATATCTTATTGCATGAAAAACCAAATGTCGAAGCAATCTTTTTTGCCACGAACACATTGGCTGTATATGGTCTAAAATATCTAGATCGTTTAAGCGTGGAAGTGGGAAAAGATCTGGCTGTGGTAAGTTTTGATGAGGGGGAAGCCTTTGATTTCTATTACTGCCCGCTCACTATAGTAAAACAACCATTGGGCGCGCTTGCAGAAAATGCTGTTGAAATACTGATCCATAAAATTAATGATTTGGATACAAAAGAAAAGAAAGTATGCCTTGACACCGAGCTAATCATTCGGGAATCCTGCGGTAGAAAATAATTTTGCTAACATCTTAATCATACCTATTATATATTACTGTATTGACAATTTTTGAATGTTTTAATTGATTTTTTCATTAAAATAGTTTTTTATTTAATCGATTAAATATATATTGGTAGAAATTTTTGACGCTTGGTTAATCGTTTAAAATGAACTGTATGAAATTCAATTATACTTTCTTAGTATGTTTTCTTTTAATCTCAGCTTTCAGCTTTTCCCAGGAAGAAACCTTTCGAGGTATTAATATGAATTTAGGTAATATTTATCGAACCTCTGATGCTCTAACACGATCAATAAGTCCCGAAAATTTTACTGGTGAGAAAGGCAAAGGAGCAATGGCCAAACTGGGAGAGGGAACCGGTAGTGAACCTGCTCGGGAACTGGGGCAGGGCTGGAAGGTAAGCCCTTCTGTGAAAATAAAACCCGGCGAAACATTTACCCTGGTTGAAATTACAGATGAGGGTATCATACAGCATATGTGGATGACGCCCACCGGCAATTGGAGATTTTCCATATTGCGAATTTACTGGGATGATGAAAAAGAACCTTCTGTAGAAGTGCCTGTGGGTGATTTCTTCGGGATGGGATGGGGCGAATACGCTCCTCTAAATTCCCAGCCAATAACCGTTAACCCGGGTAGCGCTTTCAATTCTTTCTGGCCCATGCCATTCCGGAAGAAATGTCGTATCACTCTGGAAAACATCAGTAGCAATGAGATGTTTTTGTACTATCAAATAAATTACGCGCTGACAGATGTGCCTGAAGACGCGGCCTATTTTCATGCACAATTCCGCAGAAGTCATCCAACCGAAGGTGCTATCCATACATTGGTTGATGGGATTAAGGGAAAAGGCCAGTATGTGGGAACGTATTTAGCCTGGCAGGTCAACAACCGTGGCTGGTGGGGAGAAGGGGAGATTAAATTCTATATGGATGGAGATCGCAAATTTCCGACTATAGCCGGTACAGGGACAGAAGATTATTTTTTAGGCTCTTATAATTTTGACAGGAATGGGGAATATCAATATTACTCCACTCCCTATGCCGGTCTGCACCAAATCATCAAGCCCGATGGAGCTTATAATTCCCAACAATGCTTTGGGATGTACCGCTGGCATATTCAGGATCCTATAAGGTTTGACAAAGATTTGAAAGTGACCATCCAGGACCTAGGATGGCGAAGTGAACATCGCTATCTTCAGCAACAATCTGATATCAGTTCAGTTTCCTACTGGTATCAGCTGGAACCACATGCCTCTTTCCCAGACCTTCCTTCCAAAAACGATTTAGAAGTAAATTAATCCAAAAAGATAAACATGCGATATTCCCTGTTATTAAAAACTATATCGATTGCGCTTATGGTCTCCTGCGGAAATCATGACAAAAAAGAAGAAGAAACAATGACTGAAGAAAAAACGTTTCAGGAAGGCAGTTTTGGCTATGACCTTCAATTTCTGAAAGAAAAAGATGAAAATTTGATCGTACTGGAAGATAATACCAGCACTGTGATTGTTTCGCCAAAATACCAGGCCAAGGTTTTTACATCTTCTGCGGAAGGAGCAACCGGGAAAAGTTTCGGCTGGATCAATTATGAAGCTTTCAACGGTGAAAAAGATCCTCATATGAATGCTTATGGCGGGGAAAATCGTTTTTGGCTGGGACCGGAAGGTAGCAAATATTCCCTGTTTTTTAAGCCGAAGGAAGAAATGGTTTACGAGAATTGGTTAACGCCCGCCGGGGTTGATACCGAATCCTGGGAAGTACAAAACAAGTCCGCCAGGGAAGTGAGCATGACAAAAGCGATGAAATTGACCAATTATGCAGGAACCGAATTGAATCTTCAGGCCGAAAGAAGCGTAAAAATCCTTTCGGGAGCTGCCATAAATTCTTTAATGAACATAAAAACCGATAGTCTCAAAGTCGTAGGTTTTACCACAATTAACCGTATTTCAAACACCGGCAAACAAGCCTGGACGCAGGAAACTGGTGCTCCCTGTATCTGGATACTGGATATGTTTACGCCATCGCCAGAAACCGTGATCATCGTGCCTTACCAAGAGCAAAGCGAAGGGAAGATCGCGACTACCGATTATTTTGGTGAAATTCCGAAAGACCGGATAATCATGGAAAACGGAACGATTCTATTTAAAGCCGATGGGAAGAATCGTGGAAAACTGGGCGTCCCTCCCAATCGCGCCAGGAACAAAAGTGGTAGCTACGATCCCAAGAGCAATACCCTTACCATTACATTATATGACCTCGATAAAAACGCAATCTATCTTAACCAGGAATGGACAGATACAAAAGATCCCTACCAGGGTGATGCGGTGAACGCTTACAATGATGGTCCTCTGGAAGACGGTTCACAAATGGGCCCTTTTTACGAGATTGAAAGTGTGTCGCCGGCCGCCTTTTTAAAACCGAATGAAACGCTCACGCATGAGCATAGCGTTTTCCATTTTACCGGAAACAAAACGCATCTGAATAAAATATGTAAACAATTGCTGAATATCAGTCTGGAAGAAGTTCAGCAGGCATTTAAATAAAACCAAATCAGAAATAGTATGATGAATTCGAAAGAATACCCCAAAATAGGAATTCGGCCCATTATCGATGGTCGTTTAGGCGGGGTTCGAGAATCGCTTGAAGAAATTACCATGAATATGGCCAAAAATGTGGCCGACCTTTTTAGTTCAGAACTTAGATATCCCAATGGGGATCCCGTCAATTGTGTAATTGCCGATAGCTGTATTGGCGGGGTGAAAGAAGCTACCAACTGTGCCAAGAAATTCAAAAAGGAGAATGTAGGGGTTTCCCTTTCTGTCACTCCCTGTTGGGCCTATGGCACTGAAACTATGGATTTTGATCCGCATCTTCCCAAGGCTATCTGGGGCTTGAACAGCACCCAGCGGCCGGGCGCAGTATACTTGGCGGCAACCCTGGCGGCGCATAATCAGAAAGGACTTCCGGCTTTCAGCATATATGGGAAAGATGTGCAGGATATGGAAGATCAGAGCATCAGTGAAGATGTAAAGGAAAAATTACTGCAGTTTGCCCGTTCCGGGATGGCCGTGGCACTCATGAAAGGCAAATCTTACCTGGCCATAGGCAGTGTTTCCATGGGGATTGTAGGTTCTGCCATCGACCCAGATTTCTTTCAGGAATACCTGGGAATGAGGAACGAATATGTAGATTCTACAGAGGTTTTCCGAAGAATTGAAAAGGATATTTATGATCCCGAAGAATTTCAGAAAGCCCTGGAATGGACTAAAAAGCACTGCAAAGAAGGAGAAGACTATAACGAAGAGGGAAAACAGCGTTCCCGCGAAGAGAAAGATGAAGATTGGGAATTTGTGGTGAAAATGACTTTGATCATTCGCGACCTGATGGATGGAAACCCTAAACTGAAAGAAATGGGGCATGGCGAAGAAGCTTTTGGGCACGATGCGTTGGTTTCTGGCTTCCAGGGACAGCGGCAATGGACCGATTTTCTCCCCAATGGCGATTTTTCAGAAGCTATTCTGAATTCTTCCTTCGATTGGAACGGGATTCGAGCGCCGTATATGGTAGCGACCGAAAATGATTCCCTAAACGGTATTTCCATGCTTTTCAATTACCTGCTCACCAATACCGCACAGATCTTTGCCGATGTGCGTACGTACTGGAGCGCTGATGCGGTGAAAGAAGTCACCGGCTGGAAACCGGAGGGCGATGCCAAAAACGGATTTATTCACCTCATTAATTCAGGTTCTGCTACGCTGGATGGTTCTGGGAAAATGACAAAAAAAGGGGAAAGTGTGCTGAAACCCTTTTGGGAAATAGAAGAGCAGGACGTAAAGGCCTGTCTGAAGGCAACTACCTGGTATCCTGCCAATCGCGGTTATTTTAGGGGGGGCGGTTTTTCTTCCAAATTTCTTACAGAAGGGGGAATGGCGGTAACCATGTGCCGTATCAACCTGGTAAAAGGTATTGGCCCGGTCCTGCAAATTGCTGAAGGATGGACTATAGATCTTCCAGAAGAAGTAAATAGTTCGCTGGACGATCGTACCGATAAAACCTGGCCTACTACCTGGTTTGTGCCACGCCTTACCGAAGCTGAAGCCTTCCGTGATGTGTATTCCGTGATGTATAACTGGGGCTCCAACCATGGTGCTATCAGCTACGGACATATCGGAAAAGATTTGATCACTATGGCATCGATGTTAAGAATTCCGGTTAATATGCATAACGTGGAAGCAGAAAAGGTATTTCGCCCCTCCGCCTGGAATGCTTTCGGAATGGATAATGAAGGAAGTGATTTTAGAGCCTGTGCTGCTTATGGACCACTGTATCAATAATTAGAATCAATAGTAAAAATGAAAAATAAAGCTTCTGTTTCTCTCATCAGAGCGGGAAATAAATGGCCTTTCATACTGGTAACGAGCCTGTTCTTTTTATGGGGATTAGCCAATAATATGACCGACACCCTACTGGCTGCCTTTAAGCGAATCATGAGTATGTCTGACTTTCAGACCTCATGGATCCAACTGGCATTTTATGGGTCGTATTTTTTACTGGCTTTACCAGCGGCTGTTCTTATTAAGAAATACTCCTACAAAAGCGGAGTATTGACCGGCCTGGGACTATTCATAATAGGAGCTTTACTTTTCTATCCGGCGAGTATTACCATGGCGTATGGCCATTTTCTGGCCGCTTTATTCATTTTAGCGGGAGGTCTTTCTATTCTGGAAACGGCTTCCAATCCCTACATTATTGCCATGGGGCCTGAAGAAACCGGTACTAGAAGACTCAATTTGGCGCAATCTTTTAATCCTATTGGTTCCATAACCGGTGTTTTACTGAGTAAAATTTTCATTTTGAGCCATCTGAATCTTTCCAGCGCCGAGGAGCGGGCACAGATGGGTGCAGAACAGTTAAAGACCATACAATCTGAAGAATTAACTTCTGTCATGGGGCCTTACGTGGGAGTGGCCTTTATTTTGGTCATCATCTGGTTAATGGTGAAATTCACAAAAATGCCCAGAGCTTCGGAAGTTTTTGCGAAAGTAGAACTGGGACCTAGTATCAAGAGATTGTTGAAGAATAAGAATTATTGCTGGGCAGTAATAGCGCAATTCTTCTATATGGGAGCACAAATTGGCGTTTGGTCTTTCACTATTCGCTACGTGATGCAAGAACTTAGTTTGAATGAAGATGATTCTTCGACTTATTACCTGGCCTCGCTTATTCTTTTCTCCTTGTGCCGTTTCGTTTTTACCGGTCTTATGAAATATTTTACTCCCAGGGCATTGCTTACAACTAGTGCTGCGCTAGGCATCATCAGTACCCTTATTGTGATCTACGGAAGTGGTATGACCGGAGTGATCGCGCTGGTTTGCATCTCGGGTTTTATGTCTTTAATGTTTCCCACTATTTATGGCTTAGGAATGATGGGACTGGGTAATGACGCTAAAATTGGAGGATCTGGCTTAATAATGGCCATTTTGGGAGGAGCCGTGCTTACCGCTGTTCAGGGACAGGTTTCAGATACGACGCAAAGTATAAATATGGCATTTTTCGTACCGCTTATTTGTTTTGTAGTGGTGGCAGTTTATGGTTTCATTCAGAAAAACCTGGAAAAAAAAGAGTCGAAAGTTAAAGTGGCAGGAGCATGAAAGGAAAGAAAAATTACGTGATCGGAGTAGATTTTGGAACCAGTTCGGTCAGAGCCATACTGGTAGATACCGAAAATGGCCATTTTTTAAGCTCTTCTGAATTTGCTTATCCTCGCTGGAGTAAAATGGAATTTTGCAATCCTTCCAAAAATCAGTTCAGGCAACATCCTAAAGATTACCTGGAAGGCCTGGATCATGTTGTGAAAGATTGTATTGCCAGTTGTTCTGCGGAAGTGGTAAAGAATATTTCAGCAATTTCTATCGATACCACAGGTTCTACGCCCGTGGCAGTGAATGAAGAGGGAATTCCTTTAAGTCTTTTATCCGAATTTGAAGAAAATCCTAATGCGATGTTCTTCCTTTGGAAAGATCATTCGGCCGTTGCTGAAGCAGCGCGTATCAATGATATAGCACAGAAAGATTTTCCCGAAATTTTGAAATTTTCAGGCGGTATTTATTCTTCTGAATGGTTTTGGGCAAAACTGCTTTATGTTTTAAGAAATGATGAGGCTGTAGGAAAGGCTTGCGCCAGTTGGGTAGAACATTGTGACTGGATGCCATTCCTGCTAACCGGCCAGACGCAGGGGAAAACTATGAAAAGAAGTGCCTGCGCTGCGGGCCATAAGGCTCTTTGGGCACAACAACATGGAGGATTACCTTCCGCAGCATTTCTGAAAAAGGTAGATCCTTTACTGGAAAGATTTGCAGGTTTATATACTGAAGTTCATACTTCTGATGAAAGTTCCGGAACCCTGACCGAAGAATGGGCAAATAAATTAGGTCTTTCAGAAAATGTAATGGTGGGTGTGGGCGCCTTAGATGCTCATATGGGTGCCGTGGGTGCCGGTATTCAGCCAAATTACCTGAGCAAAGTTATGGGAACTTCCACTTGTGACATGCTGGTTTCTCCGGTAGATTCTGGCTCAAACGCGGTGAAAGGAATTTGTGGACAGGCTGATGGCTCTATCATCCCGGGAATGATCGGGATGGAAGCAGGGCAATCGGCGTTTGGAGATATTTTTTCCTGGTTCACAGATCTATTATGCTGGAATGGGAAAAATGCTGAGCATACTTCCGAAGATCGCAAATCTGCAATTCTGGAACGTTTGTCAAAAGCAGCTGAGAAAATACCGGTTACAAGTGAAACAGAACTTGCGGTAGACTGGTTCAACGGAAGAAGAACTCCTGATGCCAACCAATTGCTTTCCGCAGGGATTATCGGTTTAAATCTCGGAAGTGATGCTCCGTCAATTTACAGAAGTCTGGCAGAAAGTACCTGTTTTGGAGCCCGGCAGATCGTTGAACGTTTCAGAACAGAAGGAGTAAATATCGAAGGGGTGATTGGATCTGGCGGAGTGGCGCAAAAATCACCATTTATTATGCAGATGATGGCAGATATACTAGAAATGCCTATCAGGATAAGTGCCTCCCAGGAAACGACAGCTCTTGGAGCGGCCATGTTTGCTGCGACCGTGGCAGGAGTCTATGGGGACGTTTCAAAAGCCATGGAAAAAATGGGTTTCGGTTTCAGTAAAGTTTATCTGCCAGACGAAGAAAAAAGAACCGTTTATGCTGCCAGGTATGAACGCTACAAAGAGCTTGCGGCATTTTTAGAAAACCAATTAACTAATTAAAACTATAACAATGAGAAAAGTATTACTTTTTATTTTACTGTTAGGAGCAATTTCTGGGCAATCTCAGGAAACTCGCGTAACAGGTGGCGATAAGCCCATTTATGAATTAAGGAATTACCAGTCTATGCGTATTTCCAGCTATGATAAAAGTGGCGCAAATGACGACGGAAACTGGAAAGAAAAGATCATGCCCGGTGACACCCGAACTATCGGGGAGGTGAATGGACCTGGGATCATCAAACACATCTGGTTCACTATCGCCAGCGGTGAAACCAATCACTTAAAAAAGATAGTAGTGAGAATGTACTGGGATGGGGAAGAAAACCCTAGTGTTGAGGCTCCTGTTGGTGATTTCTTCGGCTTGGGGCTGGGACGTTATTTTATGTACGATTCGAAATTTCTTTCCATTGGTTCACAGAAAGCGCTGAATGCTTCTTTTCCCATGCCTTTCAGAAAATCGGCAAAAATCACTATTACCAATGAAGGTGAGCGGCAGATCGATGCCTTCTATTATAATATAGATTGGGAAAAACATCAATCGCTGCCGGAAGATATTGGCTATTTTCATGCCCAGTACAGGCAGGCTCAGCCAACCGATGGCTGGACCGATGATTGGGAGGCTAACGGCCAACCAAAGATCAATAACAAACCAAATGCTGATGGGGATGGTAACTATGTGATTATGGAAGCTGAAGGGAAAGGCCAGTTTATAGGAGTTACTCACAGCCTAATTCAGAATCAGGGAGACTGGTGGGGCGAAGGAGATGATATGATGTATATAGACGGAGCCGAAAAACCACAGATTCACGGTACCGGTGCTGAAGATTATTATCTGGGCGCCTGGTGTTATGGAGGCTGTGGGATCAATCCTTTTGGAGATGCCAAACCAACCTTTAATTATTCCGAATATGGAAACCCTTTGAACGGAGGTGATGATCGGGGCGCCGAATGGATGGTTTACCGTTTTCATTCCGAATCACCTATTGTATTTAATAAGTCGATTAAAGTAACCATTGAACATGGCCACGCCAATCACCGTTCAGATAACTATTATACTGTAGGATATTGGTATCAAACAGAGCCGCATAAACCATTTCCAAGCTTACCGGTAGTTGAAGATCGAATCCCAGATCTTATAAACACTGGTGGCCCAACACGCGGAAAAAATTAAAATATTTTAGATAGATAATAATAATTTTTTAAATTTAAACGATTAAACTTGGTAATTAAATAAAATAGTAGTCTGCTTTTTAACAAAATGAAATTTAACGCTATTTTTTTAAAAATAAATTTAATCGATTAACTAATTCTTAAAATTGAATCTTATGGAGCACAATTTCAAAATGGGAACACTAATTTTTACGGTACCCAGATCAAAATTGAATTTACTCATTGGGGCAGTTTTTATGCTTTTCTCGATTAATTCAGCATTATTTGCCGGCACGAAGCCATTGTATCAGGAAACCATATCCGGTACCGTTATAGACAATCAGGGCTTGCCTCTTCCCGGTGTAACAATTATAGTAAAAGGTACCAGTAATGGAACCAACACTGATATGGATGGAGCCTATTCCATAGAAGCGGAGCCGGGAGATATTCTGGTTGCTTCTTTTATTGGTTTTGAAACCCAAGAAATTCCTGTAGAAAATAGGAGTACCATCAATTTTACCATGGCCGAAGGCACCAATGAACTGGATCAGGTAGTGGTAGTAGGATATGGTACTACTAAAAAAAGTGATATCACGGGTGCGATATCCTCATTGAATGATGACGATTTTAACAAAGGTGCTCAAACTTCAATCAATGAATTAATACAGGGAAGGGCAGCTGGTGTACAGATTACACAGGCTGATGCTGAACCAGGAGGTTTGTTTTCTATCAAGATCAGGGGATCTAACTCGATAACAGGTGGTAATGAACCGCTATATGTTATAGACGGATTACCTGGAGCACCTTTAAATGCTCTCAACCCCGGTGATATTGCCTCTATAGAAATTTTGAAAGACGCCTCAGCAACAGCAATTTATGGTTCGAGAGGCGCCAATGGTGTTGTGATGATCACAACCAAGAAAGGAAAAGCGGGTAGGTTTTCAATTAATTACGATGGTTATTTTGGAGTACAAAATGCTGCTAAAACGCTGGATCTCTTAAATGCGGATGAATATGTTTCGTTTATAAATGGTATTCAAGCAGATCAGGGACTTGAACCAATTTATACTGAAGAACAGCTCGCAAATGTTGGAGAAGGAACTGACTGGCAGGACGAGATTTTAAGAACAGCCTATCTGCAAAATCATCAACTTTCGTTTTCAGGAGGTTCAGAAGATACGGGATATTATGTCTCACTTGGTCATTTTGATCAGCAAGGTATTGTTATCAACACGGGTTTGAAAAGAACCACTGGTAGAGTAAACATAGATCATAGTACAGATAAGTTTAACTTCGGGCTTAATTTAAGTACTAGTTTTGTAGCAGATGAAAGCGTGCCAAGAAGTGTGTATGGAATTAATGCTGATGCGGGTGTTATAGCTACTGCTATTCAGTTCGATCCTCTTCAGAGAGTTTATAATGAAGACGGTAGTTACGCCGAAAGTTCCAATTTAGATTTAGATAATCCAGTAGCACAGGCTAATACAATTACGAATGTTTCTGAAACGAACCGTACTTTCGGAAATGCATTTGTAGAATACGAGTTTGTTGATAATTTAAGCGCTAAACTTAATGTAGGTAGTGATCGTAGAACATCCAGGTTTGATAATTATATTAGTAAGGTTACCAAAAGAGGACAAAGAACAAATGGCGCTGCAAATGTTAGTGCAACCGAAAATAATTCGAATTTATTGGAATTAACGCTTCACTATCAAAATACATTTCAGGAGAAACATCAGCTTGAAATATTAGCCGGTTATACTTATCAGGATTTTGTTAATAAAGGTTTTAATGCAGGCAGTCAAAATTTTCCTACAGATGCCTTTGAAACTAATAATCTTAGTGCCGGCGACAGAGAAATGTATGCTGTAGGATCTTTTAAGAATGAGAATCAGTTATTATCTTATCTTGGGCGACTTAATTATACTTATAATAACAAATATTTACTTACTGCTTCTTTCCGGGTTGATGGTTCTTCAAGGTTTGGGGAGGACGAAAAATATGGATATTTTCCATCAGTTGCTCTTAGCTGGAAACTTGCTGAAGAAGATTTTATTGATAGGTTAAACACTTTTTCTACCCTAAAGCTCCGTACGAGTTACGGAATTACCGGTAATCAGGCAATTGGGAATTATAATTCTTTAGTTCTTTTAGGTACGGCGGGCAATGCTACATTTAATGGTCAGCAATTCGTTGGAATAGCACCAATTCAACTTGGAAATCCTGACTTGAAGTGGGAATCTACGGCACAGTTTAATGTGGGGCTTGATTATGGTTTCCTTCGAAATCGTATTACCGGTTCCTTAGATTATTTTAAGAAAAAAACTTCAGATTTATTATTGCAGCTACCAATTCCTTCCACTTCTGGATTTACCACATCATTACAAAATGTAGGTGACACAGAGAATAGTGGATTTGAATTTTTAATTGATTCTAAAAATTTGGTGGGTGATTTTACCTGGTCCACCTCACTTAACTTTTCTACTTTACAAAATAAAGTTACCAGTCTTGGTGAGTTACCATTCATTCTACAGGGTAATATTCGTTTTATTAATGACCTTACAATACTTCGGGAAGGCTCTCCAATTAATAGTTATTACGGTTACCGGACCAACGGTGTTTTTCAAAATCAAAGCGAGGTTGAGCAATCAGCACAACCAAATGCGAGTCCTGGAGATTTGCGTTTTCAGGATTTAAACAATGATGGTCAAATTACTCCAGATGATCGGACCATTTTGGGAGACCCTTTTCCAAATTTCAATTTTGGTCTCAGCAATACATTCACCTATAAAGGTTTTGATCTCAGCATATTTTTTAATGGAAGCACCGGTAACGAATTACTTAATTTCACTAAAATAGATTCTGAAAATCCTATTTCCTTTCTACGGAATAGACAAGATTATGTATTGAATAGATGGACTCCTGATAATCCTACCAATGAAAACCCTTCCTTTATCAGCAATAATTTGGCTAGGGCCCTGAATGATCGAGTTGTTGAAGATGCTTCATATGTGCGCTTAAGAAATGTAAATTTTGGCTATAATTTTCCTGGGCTTTCAGTTAAAGGTTTAAATAGCCTCTATGTTTATCTTACTGCCCAGAATTTATTCACGATTACTGACTATAGTGGATATAATCCTGAAGTAAGTAGTTTGGGAGATTCCAATCTTAAAGTTGATTATAACGCTTACCCGGTTTCCAGAACATTTACTATGGGAATCAAATTAGGTATTTAAAATATATATTATGAAAAATATGAAATCCAAATATTTAATTCCTGTTCTACTTCTTTTTATAATAACAGGATGTAGTGATGCGCTTGAAGAAGAAACTTTTTCTTCTCTCGGGCCTTCCAATTTTTACACATCCGCCGAGGATGCCGAATCGCTTCTAAATGGGGTATATGCCAATTCCCAGGGATATCGAGATCTTTTGCGTGATTACCTCGCACTTGGGGAAATGACAACTGATGTTTTGATAGAAAGAGGAGGTGCCATTAACGCAACAACTCAACCAATTGAAGATTTTGAGTTTGACGCAAGCCATCCTTATTTTCAGTTTTTATGGACCAGAAATTATAGTGCAATTTATAGGGCCAATGTAGTGATTGATCAGGTTCCGGCAATTGAAATGAACGAAGATAGAAAGGCGGAAATTATCGGAGAAGCAAGATTTTTACGAGCTCTGAATTATTACCAGCTTTATTACAGGTTTGGTCCTACACCATTAATAATTAACAGTGAGACTTCTGTTACCGACAGGCCAGAGAGAGCAGGTGAAGAAGAATTCTTAAATTTTTTAATCAATGAATTTCAAACAGCGGCAAACTCATTGCCCACTACACAAATGCAATATGGTCGGGCAACAAGCGGTGCTGCCTTAGGATTTCTTGCAAAAGTCTATTTAAATGATAAACAATGGCAGCAGGCTGCAGAAACAGCGCAACTTGTGATCAATAGCGGAGTTTATGATCTTTATATTGAAGGTAGCAGGGAACAACTCTTTGCATTAGAGAATGAGGGTGATAATGAATTTATTTTTGTTATTCCTTATGCCGATAATCCCAATAGAGATTCAGGTAATACTTATTTAAGTCATGCTGCTCCTCCTGGCTATCAATTCCAATTTCCTCCAAAAGTGAATTTTGCGGCGCAATTTAAAACTCGTTCTGAATTTATTGATATGTTTAGCGACGAAGATCAACGACTTAATTCATTTGTTTTTGAATATCAAAACCTGGCCGGTGAAACTGTTACTTTGGGACAAGATGATGTAAGAAGCTTTAAATATCCTGAGGATCCAAATGGAGTTGGAGACGTTAGTGGAAATGATTTCCCATTATTGCGGTATGCCGATATTTTACTTACCAGAGCAGAAGCTCTTAATGAAATACAGGGGCCAAATCAGGAGACCATTGATTTAATTAATATGGTAAGAATCGCAGCTGGAGTTCCACAAATAAGCCTAAGTGACTTTTCAGGGACTACATCATTGAGAGATTTTATTTTTACTGAAAGAGGGCGTGAATTTTTTACTGAAGCCCTAAGAAGACAGGACTTGATCAGGCAGGGCACTTTTATTAGTAAGGCTTTAGCAAGAGGTAAGGCGGCACAAGATTTTCAAGTACTTTTCCCAATACCGCAGTCTGAAATTGACAAAAACTCAAATTTAGAACAAAACCCGGGCTATTAAAACGAAAAATTCGGAAGTTGTGATCAGAGAAATTATATAGATCATAACTTCCGTTTAATAATCCAGTTCCAATATTATGTGTCAAAAATTTCAGAAATTTTTAATATTGATCACTTTCTTTACAGCTTGTGGTGTTGATCATCATCAAGAGAAAGAACTTGCCTATACAGATTTGGTGGACAGGCTTATGAATATGAAATCACTAGCAGTTTTACCAAAAAAGGGAGAGAAAAGTGCTATGTGGTCCAGCTACGATAGGGATAGTAAAATTGACAGGGCAGGGAATTATATAGATTGGGCTGCGAATATTGATGGTTTGCGGCCGCAATATATCAGGAAAGAAGGAGAAAATGAGGTGCTAGCAGAGATGCAGGGGCCGGGAGCCATTGTGAGAATGTGGTCTGCCAGCCCCAAAAAAGGAAAAGTAAAAATCTATATAGATGACCAAGAACAGCCGGTTATAGACGAATCTTTTATAGACTATTTTAAACCCAGTATTCCTGCATTTGATTTTAGCGAACTGGTCTATGAAACCAACGCCAAAGGTTTCAATAATTACGTTCCAATAACCTATAATAAAAGTTGCAAGATCGTTGCAGAACCGGGTTGGGGCCAGTATTATCAGTTCAATTACATCACTTTTCCAGAGGGCACCAAACTGGAGGTTTTCAATCCTGAACTGGCAGATTCTCACCAAAAAGCTTTATCTGAAGTAAATTCCTTTTTTAAGCAAAATATGGGAGAGTCGCCATATGCCGAAGAGGGTTTTAAAACCACTTCGAAAACCGTTTCCCTAAAACCTGCTGAAAAAAAATCGGTAGTTCTGGAAGGAACCGGAGCCATTGCCGAATTACGCATAAAAATTCAGCATAAAACTGCTAAAAATTTCCCCGAACTGCTTCGCAAAACCAGTATCAGTATAAAATGGGATGGGAGTGAAGAATCGGCGGTATGGTCACCTCTGGGTGATTTCTTTGGTACATCGCCCGGCTGGAATGAATATCAAACACTTCCCATGGGAATGACCAAAGACTGGATGTATTCTTACTGGTATATGCCTTTTGAAAAGGGGGCAGAATTAATCTTTGAGAACGAATTTCAGGAACCGGTTAACCTGCAGATAGAAATCAAACATGAAAAGCTTACTGACAATATCGAAAATTACGGCAGGTTTCATGCCAAGTGGCACCGTGATCTAAAACCCTTACCAAAAGAGCGCTGGCCAGACTGGCGTTTGCTGGAAACTGAAGGAAGAGGACGATTTCTGGGAACACACCTGTTAGTCTGGAATCCCAAAGGGGGCAGTTGCTCTCTCGGCGGCCCGGGTTATTACTGGTGGGGAGAAGGAGATGAGAAATTCTTTGTAGATGGCGAAACATTTCCTTCTACTTTCGGTACTGGAACCGAGGATTATTTTGGTTATGCCTGGTGCGACCCATCAGAGTTTGAACGTGCTTTCCACAGCCAGACACAGGATAACGACAATATGGGTTACCAGCCGGTAAATCGCTGGCATATTATTGATAATATCCCTTTTCAGCAATCTTTTCACGGGTATCTTGAAAAATATTTTCCTAATGAGTGGCCCACCCAGTACGCCGCCATTGTATATTGGTATTTGGAACCGGGAGGAGAAGATAATTTGGAAGAAGTTGCCATGAATGATCGTTATGGCTACGAAATTCCTTTTGAAGTTTTCCGAAAGGATTCAACCCGGGTGGTGGAAGGGGAGAATATGAAGATCGTTTCAAATTCGGGAGGATGGGGAACCACTGAAAATTTTGCCAATGAAAAGCTGTACAATACAGTGAGCGGCCATAAGATCCTGCTATGGTTTCCGCAGAAAGATAAAGAAAACAGCCTACAGGCCCAATTCGCCTGGCCACAGTCTGGCCACTATACCATTTACGCTAATGTGGTGAAAACCGATAAAGGTGGTAATTTTGATCTTTTTCTGAATCAGAAAAAACTGGGCAGTCTCGATTTAAAAAGTCGCGATACGCTCACTACCAAAAAGGTTTTGCTGGGGACGATTAACCTCAAGGCGGGAATTCAGAACTTGAAAATTGAAGCCAATGGCGAGGTAGTAGATCATCCACAGCCCATCAAACTGGATTATCTGGAATTTGAAAAAAAATAACATCATGAAGAAAATTATAGGATTATTGATCCTTTTAATACTGCCGTTATATGCGGTTTCACAGGAGTTATATGAACTTCCTGAAAATACAAAGACACGCTGGTCCAGTTTTGAGAACAGCGGTGCCGAAAAAGGAGCCGGAGCCCTAGAAAATAAGGGTGCCAAAGGCCATCCTTTTCATCCAATCAAGGCAGGAGGCAGCGTGACATTGTTAGATGTGCAGGGAAGCGGCACCGTGAGAAGAATATGGTTAACGATCAATGATCGCAGTCCAGAAATGTTACGGTCTTTACGAATCAATATGTATTGGGATAATAGGGAAGAAGCAGCCGTCTCGGTTCCCCTGGGAGATTTCTTTGGAATTGGACTTGGACAGCGTGTGCCTTTTGAAAGTGAACTTTTTGCAGATCCCGAAGGCAGGTCTTTTTTATGTTTTATACCCATGCCTTTTGCTGAAGGAGCAAAGATCACCGTCAGCAATGATGCGGATAAGGACCTGAAGGCGATTTTTTATGACGTGAATATTACCAAAGAAACTCATGAAACTCAGGAACTACTTTATTTTCATGCTTACTGGAACCGTGAATTGAATACCAAATTAGGAGAAGATTTCCAGATCTTACCGCCTGTTCAGGGTAAAGGCCGGTTCTTGGGCACCAATGTAGGTGTGGTGACAGATGAAATGTATGAGGATTCCTGGTTTGGCGAAGGAGAAGTAAAGATTTATTTAGACGGAGATACCACTGCGCCAAGCCTGGTAGGCTCGGGAACTGAAGATTATGTGGGTACGGCATACGGCCAGGGAGCTTATTCCCAACGCTACCAGGGTTCCTCCATAGCCGATCCCGAAAATGGCAAATTTGCCTTTTACAGGTATCACATTCCAGATCCTGTATATTTCTACGAAGGTATTAAAGTAACCATACAGCAAATTGGAGGTGCACCTCAGGATAAAGTAAGGGAATTCCTGAAAAATGGAGCAGAATTGCAGCCCATCACCATCGATGCTGAAGATCGGTTTTACAAACTTTTAGAAAATGAAAGAGCCATCGATTTCAGTAAAAAGGATATTCCCCAGGGCTGGACAAATTTCTATCGCAGCGATGATGTTTCGGCGACGGCTTATTTCTATTTAAACAAGCCTGTGAACGATTTGCCAGCTTTACAAACTGTAAAAACACGTACACAAAATCTTCAGAAAAAATAAAAAATAATGAAAAGAGGAAAAATGTTGCAAGTAAGATACACTTTTATAATGGCCGTTCTGACAGTTTTATTACTGCCAGCAACCAGCCTGAACGCTCAAAATACAAATAAAAAAAAGCCTAATGTCGTTTTTATTTATGTAGATGATCTTGGCTTTGGAGATATCGGGGCTTATGGCGCTACAAAAGTGCAGACGCCAAATATTGATAAATTAGCTTCTCAAGGAAAAAGGTTTACCGATGCTCACACCGCATCTGCCGTTTGTACGCCGTCCCGTTATGCTCTGATCACCGGCGAGTACCCGGTGCGTGCCAATAATCTTTCCAGTGCGATTTTTGACAGGGATTCTCTTTTGATTAATCCCAATCAATTCACCTTGGCCGATTTGTTCAAAGAACAGGGATACGCCACAGGAATTGTGGGGAAGTGGCATTTGGGTTTTGGTACCAAAAAACCTGTAAACTGGAACGAAGAATTGAAACCCGGACCTTTAGAACTGGGGTTCGACTCGTATTTCGGGGTGCCAGTTCTCAACAGCCATCCACCTTTTGTATATGTGCAAGATCATAAGGTTGTTGGTCTTGAAGAGGACGATCCTTTTGTTTGGGGAGAGGAAGCAAATACACGCCCTTATCCCGAAAAATGGAATCGTGGCGACCAGAAAATTGGCGGTGCCGATAAAGCTCATTCTTTATATATCGATGAAAAGGTTGGAACAACCCTAAAAGATTCGGCTGTAGCATTTATAAAACGTCATAAAGAAGATCCCTTTTTTCTTTATTATGCTACCACTAATATTCACCACCCGTTCACTCCCGCCAAACGTTTTCTGGGTGAAAGTGACGCGGGAAGGTATGGAGATTTCATTGCCGAGCTGGACTGGCTTGTAGGTGAAGTTATGAATACTCTGGATGAAGAAGGCTTACGAGAGAATACGATCGTAGTACTGACCAGTGATAACGGGGGAATGTTAAATCGTGGAGGGCAGGATGCCTTTAAAATGGGACACCATATGAACGGTGATTTGTTCGGTTTTAAATTTGATGCCTGGGAAGGAGGTCACAGGATTCCTTTTATCATACGGTGGCCCGGTAAGGTGAAGGCTAATACGGTTTCAGATCAATTGATCAGCAGTAATTTAGATATGGTCGCCACTTTCGCATCACTTTTCAATAGAAAATTGAAGAAAGGAGAAGCGGTAGACAGTTATAATGTGATGCCTATTTTCCTGGATGAAACCAGCAAGGAGATTCGGAATGAAATGATGATCGCTCCAAACGATTTGCGCAATATGGCTTTAAGAAAAGGGGAGTGGATGTATATTTCGGCCCAGGGCGGCGGAGGTTTTAATGCAGAATATCGGGGAATGCACGATTTTGGAGGTGCTTCGGCTACAACTTTCACCAATGAGAAGAACAGCGATATTGAAAATGGAAAAATCAAAGCTGATGCCGCACCCGCCCAGCTTTACAACCTTAAGGAAGATTTGAGGCAAACAGAAAATCTTTATAATAAATATCCAGAGAAAGTAAAGGAAATGAAGAAAGAGTTGGAAAAAATTAAGAATTCTAATCAAACAAGACCTGCTAATTAATTTAGAATGAAAAAGATATTTATTGGTTTGGGGATAGTGAGCTATTTATCCTTTATGGTTTCATGTAATAAAGGAGATACGCAAACAGATAATAAATATTCAGAACGGCCAAATATTATTTTTATTATGGCCGATGATCATGCATTTCAGGCGATTAGTGCCTATGGTCATCCGCTTAGTAAGCTTGCTCCAACACCGAATATTGACAGGATAGCCCGGGATGGCGCGCTGTTTTTAAGGAATTATTGTACCAATTCACTCTGCGGTCCTAGCCGGGCGACCATCCTTACCGGGAAATTTAGCAATGAAAATGGTTTTCGAATGAATGGGGATCAGTTCGA
The DNA here is from genome assembly GCF_023499215.1 of Zunongwangia pacifica. GTDB lineage: Bacteria > Bacteroidota > Bacteroidia > Flavobacteriales > Flavobacteriaceae > Zunongwangia > Zunongwangia pacifica. The sequence continues at coordinate 58,184 of NZ_JAKHSK010000015.1, read as the reverse complement.
CGGTTCCCAGGTTACTTTGCCAAAAGTCCTTCGAAAAAATGGGTATAATACGGCAATTATCGGGAAATGGCATTTGGGGACGATTCCTACTGGCTTCAATTACTACGATATTTTAAACGATCAAGGCCATTATTATAATCCTGATTTTATCAACAATGGGGATACTACTAGGGTTCAGGGTTATACCACTGATTTGATCACTGAAAAAAGTATTGATTGGATTAAAAAACAAAAAGATTCGAGTAAACCATTCTTTCTTATGGTTCACCATAAGGCCCCCCACAGGAACTGGATGCCACCCGAGCGTTACTATAATTTATTTGATTCTACAGAATTTCCTTTACCCAAGACGTATTTTGAAGAATTTGATTCCACACAGATCGCCGCTCAGGACCAGTTGATGACTATTTATGAAGATATGTATGAGGGCTATGACCTGAAAATGACTTTAAAAGAAGGAAGTCCAGAACTGGCGCATGACCCGTGGCATAATGAGTTCAGCCGCATGACAGAAGCCCAGCGTTCCAGGTGGGACAGCGCCTATCAGATAAAGAACGACGCTTTTCACAAAGCAAATCTAAAAGGAAAAGAACTTGCACGCTGGAAAGGTCAGCGTTTTTTACAGGAATATTTAGCTACTGTAAAAGCGGTGGACGATGGCGTGGGAAAAATCCTGGATTATCTTAATGAAAACGGACTGGATGAGAATACCCTGGTTGTATATACTTCTGATCAGGGTTTTTACCTGGGTGAAAATGGCTGGTTTGACAAGCGTTTTATGTATGAAACCTCTTTCAGAATGCCACTTTTAATGCAATATCCTGGTCGCATAAAACCTAATTCCAAGATCAATGCGATGACGCAGAACCTTGATTTTGCCGAGACTTTTCTCGATTATGCCAATGCCCCGGTTCCTGAAAGCTTTCAGGGTCGCTCCTTAAAACCTCTTTTGGAAGGAGAGGTTTCAGACGAAGAATTTAGGAAGGCGCTCTATTATCATTATTATGATTTCCCAGCTTTCCACATGGTCAAAAAGCACTACGGGATACGGACCGATCGTTATGCGCTTATGCATTTTTACGATAATATCGACCAATGGGAAATGTATGATATTCAGAAGGATCCTGAAGAAAAAAATAATATTTATAATGTTGATAAATATTCTGAGATTCAAAAAAGGCTTCATCAAAAGCTGGATTCCATTAGGAAAAATTATAAAGATACAGCCGATTTTCAGCATTCTACAACCCAGCAGGTTGATCGTGCTTATGAAATGTTTTCAAAGATAAAAGGAAAAGATTCCGGCTATTATATGCGAAAGCACTAGTTAGATTATATTATCTGGAGAATTAATAATATTAGCGTTATTAGAATTTTGAAATTTATAGCAATAATTTTGAAAAATGTTTCGTGCAGATAAATTAACTAACCTTGACTTTAATTATAATCACATTTATATGAAGTATGTTGAATAACTTCAGAGGGTATGACCATTTTTAAACTTTGTGTACTTAAAATACTGTGAAGAGATTCAGAAAATTTGGTTATCGGATTGGTCTCGCTTTAACAATGCTTAAAAGTAAATCTTTTTTTTAGTTTTAAAATTACAATTCATTATAGCAAAATTGAAGCAATTCGATAAAATTGATTTTGCTCATTTTTTAGAATTTTGATCCTAATAGTTTTGATAAAATTTTCTAAGAAATGCATTCTCAATTGATAAAGAAGTGCAGATACACCAGATATTGATCAATAAAAATTTGATTTTAATTAAAAATAATGAATGAATGGATTTCCATGTTAAAACCAAATAAAAATGGATAAATATCATATGGCACAAAAAGTAAGTTTAGGCTACCTGCTTTTTATAAGGTTTTTGTCTTTTTACAACAGCACATATACGTAGCACTAGTTTATTTCTAACATTGTTTAGAACAAGCATTTTGTTTTTTCCTTCTTCTGCTTTTCGGTGGTAATAGACCTTTAGGTCAGGATCGTGCCGCACAGCAGCAAGGGCGCACATATGTAGTTGTTTTTTGAGGGTTTGGTTAGCAATAGGATGTGTTTTGGATTGCTTGTGAACACTTGATCCAGAAGTATGTTCAAAGGGTACAACACCACAATAACAAGCCAATTGTTTCGGATTGGTATAACGAGTAAAGAAATTTGTAAAAATGGTAAAATATAAAGCTGTAATAGTGCCTATTCCAGTCACCGAGGTTACCAAGCCTATGGTACTATTGAGCTGGTTATCAGAAAGGATAAGCTCTTTTAATTCCTCCTCAATCCGTTTAATTTCATTAGTAAAACATTTGATTGTTTTTTTAATGTTTTTCTCAGCGAGTTTACCCAGCTCTGGATCAAAAGCCTTCATTTCATTAGGATGCTTTTGTAAATCAGCTTTAAATTGCACCAATTTTTCACGGATCTTAATCAATAGTTTTACCTTCTCCAATACCAAAGGAATTGGTGTGTACAACTCTAATTCATTACTGTTTTTTTCAGCATACTTAGCTATTCGTATAGCATCAACCTTATCATTTTTACCCCGTTGTATACCGATGCTTTTAGCAATCCTCAAAGACATCTCTACACAGAAATTAGCTTGTTTTTCTGCCAATTTAGCTATAATGATCCGCCCATACACTCCGGTATGTTCCATACAGATAAGAGTATCTTGTAAAGGATACTTTTTATTCTTTAATAACCGAAGAAAAGCATTCACCCCTTTGCCTGTATTTTGAAATTTAAAGGAGGTGGGCGATTGATGCTGATCAATAATTGCAACATCAAAAGTACTTTTAGAAATGTCGATACCGACAAAGTAAATAAAATTAGAATGGACCATGATTAAAAAATTAAAATGAACAATTAATAAGAAATACAATCAACAATCTGAACGCTTATCTAATCCCTGTTAATAGGCCTAAAATCCTGAATTTCCATCTGATGCTATTTCAGATAATAACCGAGAAAGGATGTAATCAATAGTTCTAAGTCTGAAAACTTTGAAGAGCAATTCAAGCGCCTTAACCGGTTGATTGTTATTCACTATCACAAAGATCTTTATCTCTAAGAGAATAACTATAATTTATTGTATAACAAGAGTGTTGAAATGTAAAGAGTTTAACCTGAATGCCTATCGAACCCCAATAATTAGGTCTTTAACCTGGATTTCCATTTGATACTGTTCAGAGAAAACCGATAAAGGATTTTTAATAAATAAGCCTCGAACTTTGGAGTGCGTATAAAGCACCTTTATCGGCTAGATCGTTATTTATTATTATGGGGAATTACTTAAAGAAAAGAGCCTTAGTTGATAAGTTATCTAAACCAATAATAATCCCTAAACAAATAACAAAGCTAAACTAAGGGAATAGCAAGAGGGTAACACGCTGCGCATGTTACGTCTAATATAATCCATTCATTTTAAGCTACTTGTATTTTTTTATCTATTGAATTTTATCTAATTTTTGCGTGAAAAAACTTCGGAATCCTTATAAACAGGCAAATTTTTCATGCAAAAATGACGATTATATAATTTCAATTGGGTTGATAAGATGGACTAAGTAAATTACCTGAGTTCAAAATTTTAGCTCATTTTACTAAAAATTGATTTAAGCACAGTAAAAGCGTTGGTTTTTTAGTAAAAAATGGATTACTTGACAATAAATACGCTTACCACATTTGCCTCGTTTCGGTAAACCTCAATTCTGCAAAAGAGGTGCGCTTGAATATCTTGGACCCAAACCTCACTGGTTCGATTTGCATCCGCCTGGAAACTTCAAAAAATCTTTTCGTTACACTTTTTAGTTTGCATTCCCTTTTTTCTTGCCAAAGAAATAGACTCAGAATCGACGGATTGCATAAAGCCGGTTATAACCTATTTATAAATCCTTGATTCGATTCTGAATCTACAGGATATGTTTGGCTCAAAAAAGGGAATGCAAAAGCACAAATAGAATTATTTAGGACAAGTAATTGTTTTCACGATACCATATATTTAATCAAAAAGAGGAAATGTTAAGGATAAAAAACTTAATTTCAGATTAATTAGAATATTATTATCTTTATCAAGACGAAACAAAAAAGCACAAATTTGTGGTTCACAAATCGTCAACATAGAAAAAAATCTTTAGCATTTACAGGCTTTTTGTGACATCGGTGAATCCTGCCGGGGTCACAAAAAGGGATGCTATTTTAGCATCCCTTTTTTTTAAAACCTTCTCTTTCGTTAGTAAATTCTTCAATTTTTATCTCAAAATTCCTATTTATTACTTTTTTTAGTATGGTTCGAACTTTTCAAAAGGATGAGCTCATGGTATTCGAACCAAAGTTTTTGTATCCTTTTAGTGGCATTTCTGTCTACTTTATGAACTCATTCACGGAGTAATTATTAAAGAGAATACTGTGAAGATGACTAATATGATGAACAACAAAACCTTATACAAAATAGCTTTTGGCCTGGCCCTGTTTACGATAGTTTATAATGTTGCAGAAGATTTAATTTCGACATATCTGGGATTTGAAGATGAAAGCCTTGCACTTTTGGTTTCGGATCCGATAGTTTTATCGAGATTATTTTAGGATTTGGAATAGCCCATATGCACGTAAGAATTCAGAATTATTCCCATAGCAAACTAGATAATTTCGAACGAACAGCATTAAGAATTATGGGAATTGCGTTTTATATTTTGGTTTTTTGGCTTGTCATTACCAGGATTTACAATATTTGGACAAGGCATAAACCATTCACAATATTCTGGGGTGTAGTTGTTTCAATAATTTCAATCCTAATGATGTGGATTTTGGGGATGTGGAAAAGAAGCGTTGAATGAAAGACAACTTAATTTTGCACCGATTTTGGTTGATACGAATTGTATCGTGATCTGTGTATACATTTCCATAATCCTTTTTGTAAGCAGAGGTATTTATGAGTTGTTCGAGATTCCATACATTTACAGTAAAAGAACACTCGGTCTTTCCTATTTTGTTTTTAAAGAAGGTCGGGAATGTTTTGAAAAAGCAAAAAGTGACAAAGATTGCTGTTTTGACTGAATAAAATTCAACATCAATGATTGGAAACTATAAAATTATACGATTGTAGCAAACTACAATGAAACCATTCAATACAATAGACAAAGATGATACAGTATAAGAAACCTCATATTTGAAGTGTTTAATTATGCTCTTTACGTAAAACAAGATCTAATAGCTGATTCGTGAATGGTATTACAATTTAAAGTGGCACAGCACAGGCGTGTTTTACACCCTCAAATGTATTTTGGGCATTTCCAATGTTTTAATTGAACCTAAATCATTGAATACAAAATCTTGATAATGTTTTATATCCTTTACCATCACCTTTAATCTAAAATTATATTCCCCTGAAATATTATAACACTCACAGACATACTTGGAAGCCGTGATATCTATAACAAATTGATGGTCTATTTCTTTAGTATGCTCTTTTAGAGTAATATCGCAGAAAAAGATAAGTCCTTTTTCAACTTTTTCTGCTTCCACCAATGCCACGTATTTTTTGATTATTCCTTCCCTTTCCAAGCGTTTGATGCGGTGCCATTGGAATGTCATAACTCACACGTACCTATTGACTTAATTGAACTGTGTGCGAAAAAAAAGTTATGGTGGGCACAATTGATGTAGCAACGAATGCTATCGAAACCCCCGAAAAAGTGGCCGATACATTGCGTAAAGTTCTTGAGTTTGTAGATATCGAAAACCTTTATCCCTGTACCAACTGTGGTATGGCACCTTCGTTCAGAAACGTAGCCAGAGTGAAGTTAAGTGCTTTGAGTACAGAAGCTTAAATTATACGCAAAGAATTTGGGATTTAGTTCTAATGTATGAATTGATAAATAATTTAGGATCAACCAAAAAGTATAGAAAGAGGACATTGAAGAAGTTATTAGTAATATTAAGTAAAGTAGGTTTCGACAGTTTTCTGTTAATGATAGGCATGATGGTTCTACTGGCCTATTTTTACTCCAGCTTGGATTGGTTAAAGAACCTGTTTCGCTGGGGGAGATGGTCAGTGCAGGCGTAGCATTGATTTTTTTGTTTTATAGCCTCTATTTAGCTGTTATTCCTTTATGACTCAAATCATAAAACAAAATTAACATATCCTTTAGTTTTACTATCAGATTTTAAAAACAGATTATTTATGAAATCAATTGTAAAAACTGGGTTGGGCGTTGTTTTAGCACTTTGTTTGGCAAGCTGCGGAAATTCAGATAAAAAAAAGGACGAAGACGGCATCCGTCTTAACGATTATGGTTCACCCGGGACCGAAAAAGTAGAAAAAAAGTCTTCGGCTAAGGTTGAGGTCGATATGTCCAACAAGGGAGTTGGTCCCATAAAATCGGTATCTATTTCTTCTAATATCGATACTGAAATGGCCAAAACCGGCAGCGAGGTTTTTAGTAAAATGTGTACCGCTTGCCATAAAATGGATAAGAAATTTGTAGGTCCATCTTTAGGCGGAGTTACAGAACGCCGCTCGCCAGAATGGATTATGAACATGATTCTTAGCCCTGAAAAAATGATAAAAGAAGATCCTATTGCCAAGCAACTTATGGTAGTATCGAACATGGCAATGATGGCTAACCAAGGTCTTAATGAAGAGGAAGCACGAGCAATCTTAGAATACTTTAGAGAACACGATAAAGCTAATTAATTTTAGCCATTTTCAGCAATTATAATAATCCCCGTTTGGCCACTTCCATGGAGTAGCTAAAATTTACATACCTATTTCACTAATCAAACTATTTTAAAAATTAAACCTAATGAAAAGATATATTTCACTCACGATCTTGGGTATTATTGGGCTTATTTTACAATCCTGCGGCAACCAGGATTCGGCTTCAAAAAAATCTGGCGCTATTACTTCTAATGCGGCAGAACGTGTTTATGTAGCCCCGGGAGAACATGATGAATATTATGCATTTTTATCTGGGGGCTACAGCGGTAATTTAACCGTCTATGGTTTGCCTTCCGGAAGAATGCTTAAAGAAATTCCTGTTTTTTCGCAATTTCCTACCAATGGTTATGGCTATTCAGAAGAAACAGCACCTATGCTAAATACCTCATTTGGTATGGTGCCATGGGGAGATGCGCACCACCCTGATATTTCGCAAACGAATGGCGAGCTGGACGGGCGATGGATTTTTATAAATGAAAATAATACGCCAAGAATAGCCCGTATTAGCCTGGAAACTTTTGAAACTGAAGAAATCATTGAAATTCCGCATAGCGCAGGGAATCACTCTTCTGCTTATGTTACAGAAAATTCGGAGTATATCGTTGCGGGTACCCGTTTTTCTATTCCTTACCCACAGGAAGATATGGCTATCGATAAAATGAAAGGCAATTTTAAAGGACCACTTACTTTTATTGCTATTAATGATGAAGGTAGGATGAATATCGATTTTCAATTGGATATGCCTGGTTTTAATTATGATCTTTCTCATCCCGGGCGTGGCGATTCTCATGGCTGGTTTTTCTTTACTACCTATAATACAGAAGAAGCGCACACCATGCAGGAAGTAAATGCTTCCCAAAACGATAAAGATTTTATTGCCGCGATTAACTGGAAGAAAATTCAGCAATACGTAAAAGATGGTGGTGGTGAAGAAATTGAGGCGAAATATGCACACAATGTTTTCGATCATCATACGCAAACCGCAACCAGTACGATTGAAAAAAAGGTGCTGCGTGTAGATCCAAGAAAGGTAGAAGATGCAGTATTTTTTATGCCTACACCAAAATCTCCACACGGTTGTGATGTAGATCCTTCTGGCGAATATATTGTAGGTAACGGGAAACTATCAACAAATCTTACCGTACATTCTTTTTCCAAAATGCTAAAAGCTATAGAAAATAAAGATTTTGATGGTGATGCTTATGGTATTCCTATCCTTAATTTTGAATCGACTTTAGCAGGCACCGTTAAAGAGGGTGGTTTAGGACCTTTGCATACCGAGTTTGACGGGAAAGGAAATGCCTATACTACGTTTTTTATTTCTTCTGAAGTTGTAAAATGGAACCTTAAAACCTTTGAAGTATTAGATCGCCAACCCAGCTATTACAGTGTAGGGCATCTTATGATTCCCGGTGGGAATTCCAGAAAACCTTTTGGTAAATACATGATTTCTCTAAATAAAATCACAAAAGATCGCTATTTACCAACTGGCCCAGAATTAGAACATTCTGCACAATTATTTGATATTTCTGGGGATAAAATGGAACTACTTTTAGATTTTCCAACTCATGGAGAACCTCATTACGCCGCAGGTATCCCAGCTGAAATTATTAAATCGAAATCCAGAAAAATTTATCGCTTAGATGAAAACGAACACAAATATGCCGCAAAACAGGAATCTGAAACCAGGATGGAAAGGGATGGCAACGAAGTGCATATTTATTTAACTACCGTAAGAAGCCATTTTTCCCCAGATAACCTAGAGGGTATTAAAGTAGGGGATAAAGTATACTTTCATGTAACAAACTTAGAACAGGATTTTGATGTTCCGCACGGCTTTGCCATGATTGGAGCAAATACATCTGAGCTATTGATTATGCCAGGCCAAACTAAAACCATTATCTGGGAACCAAAACGAGAAGGTGTATGGCCGTTTTATTGTACCGATTTCTGCTCGGCACTTCATCAGGAAATGCAGGGTTATATAAGGGTTTCTGGTAAAAATGCCAATGTTCCATTAAAATGGACATTAGATGACGAAGAAATTAAGTAATCTAATTTGTTGAAATTTAGTTAGAGGGAAAAGCAGGCAAATTGCGGTTTGCCTGCTTTTTAAAAACTTTTACTCATGAAGCAATCAGGAATTTTAATGATTATTGGTTCTGCTTTATTACTTGGCCTCTTTGTATTTCCGCTTTGGAATATCCAACTTGAGGCACCACAGTATCCCGATCCTTTGGGAATGGATATTTACATAGGCGGAATTCAAGGAGAAGAAGAATTCGATATCCAGAATATAGACGGAGTGAACCATTATATCGGTATGAAAAAAATACCAACTCCATCTGAAATGTGGGAGTTCAACATATTTCCCATAGTGATTGGAATTATGGCAGCGTTGGGGATTTTATTAGGTATTTTAGGATATTTAAAAAAAATAAATGTCAACTGGTTTTTAGGGTGGTTTATTTTAATGCTGGTGTTGGGAATATTAGGAATGATAGATTTTAATACCTGGCTTATCAATTATGGAACCAATCTAGATCCTAAAGCGATTCTTAAGTTAACCGATGCTCAGGGTAATCCTTTAAGTTACAAGCCACCCCTATTTGGATCCCAAAAAATACTGAATTTTACGGCACATTCTTATCCTCGTGGAGGAGCTTATTTTATGTTATTAGGGATGTTATGCGTTTTAATCTCGTGGTGGACCGCTAAACGTGTAAAAAACTGAAACTGATGAAAAAGCTATTTTTTATAAGCATTTTACTGATTTTGGCCGCTTGTAATACCAAACCGCAGGCTATTAATTATGGTAACGATCATTGCGATTTTTGCGAAATGACGATTGTAGACCAATCTTTTGCAAGCCAGGCGGTAACAGATAAAGGCAAACAATATAAATACGATGCCATAGAGTGCATGCTACAGGATCAATTACAAAATCAATATACAATCGCTACGAATCTAGTTTCAGATTATAAAAATCCTGGGGAAATGCTAAATGCTTATAAAGCGATGTTTGTAATAAACGACAGTATAAAATCACCAATGGGAGGTAACATTGCAGCATTTAAGGATAAAAGCAATAAAGCAGGAAAATTGTGGAGTTGGAATGAACTTCAAGAAAAATATAGCGACCATGATTAAACAATTACATCGTGTTTTTTTTTATCTGAAATCTAAATTTCTATGTGTTGCGCTTATTGGTTTTATGATTGAAAATATCGCAGCACAAAAAATAATAGTTTGTGAAAACTGTGAAGTTAATAGTCTACAGACAGCCATTCAACAAGCCGAAGCAAACGATACTATTTTCATAAAAAACGGAATTTATAAAGAACACGATGTTATTATTGATAAGGCTTTACATATAAAAGGCGAAAATTATCCGGTGATTGATGCTGAAATGGGGGGGATGGGTTTAAAAATTAAGGCTGAGAATTTTTCTGTTGAAGCTTTGAAAATTATCAATGTAGGCACCAGTCATACTAAGGATTTTGCAGGCATTCTGATTTCTGAAGGCAAAAAATTTGAATTAAAAAACAACATTTTGGACGATGTTTTTTTTGGAATTTTAATTGAAAGATCTTCAGAAGGGATTATTTCAGGGAATAGAATTGAAAGTAATTCAAAAGAACAGGCAACTTCTGGCAACGGTATACATATCTGGAAATCTGAAAATATACTTGTAAAAAATAATACGGTAAAAGGTTTAAGAGATGGTATTTATTTTGAATTTGTAGATAAATCGAAAATCATCAATAATACCTGTAAAAATAATTTACGGTATGGACTGCATTTTATGTTCTCGAATAATGATTTATATAAATCCAACGTTTTTGAAAATAATGGTGCCGGTGTAGCAGTAATGTATTCAAAATTTATTGATATGCAGCATAATCACTTCAGGAAAAACTGGGGTAGTGCTTCGTACGGACTTCTGCTTAAAGAAATAACAGATTCAACATTAAAAAATAACAATTTTGAAGATAATACCATTGCAATTAGTGCCGATAATACTAATCGCATAGATTTTCTGGAAAATGATTTCAAAAATAATGGTTATGCCGTAAGAATACGTGGTGCGGTTTACGATAATAAATTTAAGCGAAACAATTTCTTATACAACTCTTTTGATGTTGCTTACACCGGGAAACTTAATAATAATGAATTTCTGAACAATTATTGGAGTAATTATTCTGGTTACGATTTGGATAAAGATGGGATTGGTGATGTTCCTTTTAGGCCGGTAAGTTTATTCTCTTACGTGGTAAATAAAACCCCTGAAGCAATTATACTTTTAAGAAGTATGTTTATTGATCTGCTTAATTTTTCAGAAAAAGTCTCTCCTATTTTTACTCCGGCAGATCTTATAGATAAACAACCTAAAATGAAAAAGATAGTATGGTAACAATTACAAATCTTCATAAACAATTTGGGAACCTAAAGGTTTTAAATGGCTTAAACCTCCAGATTACAGAAGCAGGCATTATCGCTATCTTAGGCCCTAATGGTTCTGGAAAGACTACTTTAATAAAAAGCATTTTAGGGATGGTGTTGCCACAGCAGGGAGAAATAAAAGTAATTGATAGTAAAGTGCATAAACGCTATGGTTACCGACAAAAAATCGATTATTTACCGCAAATTGCTAATTTCCCTAGCAATTTAAAGGTGAAAGAACTTATCGAAATGGTAAAGGATCTTCGTGGCCAGTCCACACGAGATAAGGAATTAATTCAACTTTTTAAGTTAGAACCTTATCTAGATAAAAAGCTTGGTAAGCTTTCTGGTGGGAGCCGGCAAAAAGTAAATTTAGTTTTATGCTTTATGTTTGATAGCCCTCTAATTATTCTGGATGAACCAACTTCTGGACTAGACCCTGTTTCACTTATCCGGTTAAGGGAGCTTATTCAGCAAGAAAAAGTAAAGGGGAAAACCATACTTATCACCTCCCATATTATGAGTTTTGTGGAAGAAATATCAGATAGAATTATTTTTTTACTAGAAGGTAAAATTTATTTTAAAGGCACGGTGAACGATTTAAAAACCGTAACCGGAGAGCCAAATTTTGAACATGCAATTGCCAACATTTTAACCAGTAATCATGCTTAAAATATTAAAGTATAGCTTTTACGATTTATCCCGTAGCCGCTGGAGTTACGTATACTTCTTTTTCTATTTGCTTTTAGGAGTTGTATTACTTTTTTTAAATAACGATCTGTCTAATGCGGTAATTACCTTAATGAATGTTATCATTATTTTAGTACCGCTTATCAGTACCATTTTTGGGGTGATGTATTTTTACAATTCGCGCGAATTTACAGAACTTCTTTTAGCCTTACCAGTTAGTAGAAACAGCATATTTTTAGGACAGTATTTTGGTTTGGCCATATCTTTATCAACTAGCCTTATTTTGGGCCTTGGCCTACCTTTTATAGCTTATGGAGTGTTACAATCTGGTGCAATTTGGGATTTTGCCTCACTATTAATTTCAGGAGTATTTTTAAGTTTAATATTTACCGCATTGGCTTTAAATATCGCTTTATCCAACGAAAACAAGATAAAAGGTTTTGGGTTGGCGATTCTACTATGGTTGTTTATGGCTATAGTATATGACGGACTTTTTTTGGTGGCATTAGTTTATTTTCAGGATTATCCATTAGATAAGTTTTCTTTAATCACGATTATGCTTAATCCAATAGATCTTTCGCGTATTCTTATTTTGCTGAAGTTGGACATCTCGGCTTTATTAGGATATACCGGAGCTGTTTTTAAAGATTTTTTTGGAACAGCTTTAGGAACTATCATATCTTTTTCAGTATTAATTTGTTGGGTTATTTTACCGGTTTGGCGAATAAAATATATTTCTGAAAAAAAAGATTTTTAGCTAAACTACCTCAGATGGAAGTCTTATAAACCTTGAACAAACTAGTTGAAAATTTGGTGAATTTTTATATGAACTTGCAACAAAAAGCTGGACTTTAAGTTGAGTGACTATGTTGCTAGTTTTTGATGATGCATATCTATTTCAAATTCTTTAATGGTTCTGTTTCCTAAATAGGAATGGCTTCTTCTGATATTGTACCAGGTTTCTTTCCATTGAAATGAAAGATAGATAATTATGCCTTTGATCTAAGTTTATATTTATGCCAATATACCCAATCTACTTTTAGAGATTTAAAAAAGGATTCCGCTTCGGCATTGTTCCAGCAGTTTCCTTTTCCCTAATACTATTTTAATATACTTCTTTTAGATGTTTTAGAGTGAACTGAGCTGCTGACTCTAACTGCTCAGTAAGCTCTCAGTTATCTAATTGACTTATAATTTAATTTTTTAACTTCTGTGTTCAAGTCAATGGAAAATGAAATAATTTTCTCAGGAAGATTCGGGTATATCAGCAGTTTCATTATGAATTAAGGTGGAAGATAGTCATCTCTCCAGTGGGAACGGTTACAATTCTTTTACTGCTATGTTTACAGAATTTTTTTTGCTCTAAAAATATCCAAAATAACTTTTAGGCTATCTATCCTAAAATATTTTAGATTAAAAGAATTGTTATGAGTTCACTCATAATTTAAAAGCCAGCAGTTCTTCAACTTTGTAACGTAGAATTTAAAAATCATCGTTATGAATATGTTACAAACAAAAACAGTAGGTCAAATGGTTACTCAAAATGTTAAAGCCGCACATGTTTTCAAAAAGTATAATATCGACTTTTGCTGTGGTGGCGGGATTAGCATCCAAAAAGCCTGTGATCGTGCTAATGTTTCTTTTGAAGATGTAGCACAAGATCTACAAAACCTTGATCATATTAAAGATCGTGCTACAGATTATAATAACTGGGAGTTGGATTTTTTAATCGATCATATTATCAATATCCATCATAGATATGTTGAAGAAAGTATCCCAATGTTAGTGCAATACGGTACAAAAGTAGCTAAAGTACACGGTGATGGCCATCCTGAATTGCTGGAAATCCAAGCGCTTTTTGCAATGGTCGCTACAGAGCTTAGCGGGCATTTACGAAAAGAAGAGCTCATTTTATTTCCTTTTATCAAAAAAATGCTTCAGTCCAAAACTGAGAATACCGAATTAGCTCATCCACAATTTGAGAAAGTAGATAATCCTATAAAAATGATGGAGGCTGAACACGAAGAAGCGGGCGAAATTTTAAGAAAAATTGCCAAGCTTAGTAATAACTATACACCACCTGAAGGTGCCTGCAATACCTATCGTGCTTTTTTCTCTAAATTAGATGAATTTGAACAGGATCTTCACCATCATATACATCTGGAAAATAATATTTTGTTTCCTAAAGCCCTTCAATTAGAAAAAACGATTCAGTATTCCGAATAATATAGCCTTTTTGGCTGGGTTCACTTATTAAATACCTAATCTGAAGCAAAACTTTTGGTTTTGTCTCTTTTTAAACTTTTTATATGACTAAAGAGAAAAAATTGTGGCTCACCTTTATTTTGGTGATGATTGCATCTTTCGCAGTTTTGGGCTATTACGGCTTTAAAATTTATCAGGAAGCGCCTCCGCTACCAAATAAAATTGTAACTACTGATGGAGAAAAAATTTTTGATGGACAAGAAATTAAAGATGGGCAGAATGTCTGGCAAAGTATAGGCGGGCAGGAAGTAGGATCAATATGGGGTCATGGTGCTTATACCGCTCCAGATTGGACGGCAGATTGGCTTCACCGGGAAGCATTATTTTTTTTAAATCATTGGGCTAGAGAAGATTTTGGCAATGCTTATGATCAGTTAGGGGAAGAGCAGCAGGCTGCACTGCAAAAGCGCTTACAACTAGAAATAAGGAAAAACACCTATGACGAAAAAAATAGGACGATTACTATTTCTCCTTTAAGAGCCAAAGCAATTGCATTTTTAAGCGATTATTATGCGGGGCTATTTATGGGAAATCCTGATTTGGATGAATTAAGATCGGATTACGCGATCCCAAAATATTCTATAAAAGACCAGGATAAAATGTATAAAATGAATGCCTTTTTCTTTTGGGCATCCTGGGCTGCAATTACAGAACGCCCAGATAGTGAAGTAACTTATACCCATAATTGGCCGGCAGATGATTTAATTGGGAATAAAGCTACGGGCGATTTAATAATCTGGACGGGATTCAGTATCATTTTATTACTTTTTGGAGTGGGGGTGATGATCTTTCATCATGCACGTCTTAAGGAAGAAGAAACTCCAGAAATACCCAAAGAAGATCCGCTAATGCGGCAAAATATTACCTCATCGATGTATGCTGTAAAAAAATATATGTGGGTAGTGAGTTTATTGATTCTTATTCAGGTAAGTTTTGGAGTGATTACCGCACATTATGGGGTAGAAGGCGATGCTTTTTATGGTCTTGACCTGGCTGATATTTTACCTTATTCCATTTCCCGAACCTGGCACGTACAGCTGGGGATTTTATGGATCGCAACTGCATGGCTTGCCACGGGACTGTATATAGCCCCCGCAGTTTCTGGGAAAGACCCTAAATTCCAGGTTTTTGGAGTTAATTTCTTATTTATCTGCCTGCTTATTATTGTACTGGGGTCTATGGTAGGACAATGGATGGGAATTATGCAGAAACTGGGGCTAGTAGAAAACTTTTGGTTTGGCCACCAGGGTTATGAGTATGTAGATTTGGGACGTTTTTGGCAGATATTTTTATTTGTGGGCCTTTTTGTGTGGCTTGCGCTTATGGTGAGACCATTAATACCGGTCTTAAGAAGAAAAACTTCAGAAAAAAATCTACTTATTATGTTTCTGGTATCTTCTGCCGCTATTGCTTTATTTTATGGTGCAGGGCTTATGTGGGGTAGACAAACCAATCTGTCAATTGCAGAATATTGGCGGTGGTGGGTGGTTCACCTTTGGGTAGAAGGCTTTTTTGAGGTTTTTGCTACGGTCGTCTCGGTATTTCTATTTGTAAGATTAGGATTGTTACGGACAAAAACTGCAACTTTAAGTGTGTTGCTAGCTACTATTATTTTTCTTTCTGGTGGGATTATAGGTACTTTTCACCACCTCTATTTTAGCGGGACTCCAACTGCGGTAATGGCGCTGGGTGCTACCTTTAGTGCGTTAGAAGTAGTTCCGCTGGTACTTATTGGTTACGAGGTTTATGAAAATTATAAATTAAGCCGCGCCACCCGGTGGATTAAAGATTATAAATGGCCTATTTACTGCTTAATTGCTGTAGCATTCTGGAATTTTCTGGGAGCAGGAATATTTGGATTTGTGATTAATCCACCAATTGCTTTATATTATATGCAAGGTTTAAATACCACGGCCGTCCATGCTCATACCGCTTTATTTGGAGTTTATGGAATGCTGGGAATTGGTTTGATGCTTTTTGTGTTGCGCAGCCTTTACCGTTTCCAGATATGGAATGATAAATTACTTCGTTTTTCGTTTTGGAGTATTAATATAGGTTTATTGCTGATGGTTGTATTAAGTGTGCTCCCAATTGGGCTTTTACAAACTGTAGCCAGTGTAAACCACGGGATGTGGTATGCAAGGTCGGCAGAATTTATGCAACAACCAGAAATGGCTGTTCTTAAATGGTTAAGAGTGATAGGAGATACTATTTTTGCCATAGGCTTAGTAACTTTTGTTTGCTTTGTATTTAGTCTTAAAAAGGATAAAAATATTCCTGATAATAAAAGCAGGCTGGAATAATGATTATAATAAAAAAATTTGAATTCAATTCTTGTTGAAATCACAAGAATTGAATTCAGGTTTTTTTGGATATTTTAGAGAATGCTTCAATTAAAGAAACATATAAATATTGCACTACTTTACTTTTTGATGGTTGGAGCTATGGGGGTCTTGCTTCGGCTTTTTTATGTAACGCCTGTATTAGTAAATTATCGATATATCGTTCATGCACATTCTCACGTAGCCTTACTGGGTTGGGTATATTTGGCGATATCGACCATTATTTACAGAATGTATTTTTCAGAAAAAGTAGTAGATAAAGCTTATCAAAAGATATTTCTGCTAACCAATATGAGCATTTTAGGAATGATGTTTTCCTTTCCCTTCCAGGGCTATGCTTTATTTTCTATTATTTTTTCAACACTTTTTCTAATTGCTTCTTATTTGCTGGCATGGTTTTTTTTAAAAAAGGTTCCCTCTAATTTTAAAAAAAGCTGTTCCTACTGGTGTGTTAAGGCCGCACTCTGCTATATGGTTTTGTCGAGTCTTGGTCCTTGGGCTGTTGGTGGGATAATGGGTACTCTGGGTAAATCCTCGATATGGTATAAATTAGCGATCTATTTTTATTTGCATTTTCAATATAACGGATGGTTTATCCTGGCGCTGATTGGAGTACTATTTTTTATTGCAGAAAGGGTTAAAATCGATATTCCCAAACAAAAATTTTTTCGTTTTTTCTGGTTAATAAATGCAGGTATTGTTTTCAGTTTTTTCTTATCGGTTTTATGGCTGAAACCTCCTGCTATATTTTACTGGCTTGCTGCACTTGGCGCAATGTTACAAGTGGCCGCTTTTTTTGAGTTTTTTTACATAATTAAAAAGATATGGAAATACCTCCAAGATCAACTTACCGTCATAAGCGCTTTATTATTGAAGATAAGCGCAGGATGTTTAAGCATAAAAATTTTACTTCAGTTATTTAGTGCATTGCCTTTTTTCGCTGAATTATCCTTTAAGTATACCGATTTTGTGATCGGATATTTACACTGGACCTTCTTGGGTGTTATAAGCTTAGCACTATTCGGTTTTTTAAATCATTTCAATTTTATAAAAATAAATCGCGGGCAATTTTGGTTGTATGTTACCGGTTTTATATTATCGGAAGGTTTAATTTTTTATAAAGGTGTATTCTTATGGATGAGATGGGGCTTACTTAACAATTATTTTGAGATACTGGTTGGGATTAGCGCGCTGATTCCTGTTTCTATAGGGATTATTTTATTTCAGAATTTAAAAAGAAAAGCGACTGGAGATAATGAAAAATGAGATGTGATTTTATACTAAAACAAGTTATTTTTATAAAAACTAAAAAATGATCGAAACAGGGATACTTTTAGAATTTGGTGCTCAAAAATGCGAATATAATAAAGGGGATCGGTTATTTGGAGAAGGCGAGATGGCCCAAAATTACTACCAGGTGATCTCCGGTGAAATTAAAATGAATAATTATAATTTAGACGGAAAAGAATTTATACAAGGAATTTTTAAAGATGGGCAAAGTTTTGGGGAACCCCCTTTATTTGCAGATGTAAAATATCCTGCTAATGCTGAAGCTATTGTAAATTCTATAGTTTTCAAATTGTCAAAAAAACATTTTCTCGATTTACTTGCTAGAAACCCGGAAATTCATCTTAAAATAACCCAGACACTAGCTAAAAGACTTTTTTACAAAGCGATTATGGTTTCAGAAATTTCTAGCCAAGAGCCAGAGCATCGTATTTTAAGAATTCTTGATTATTTTAAAAACCATGTTCATAAAAAGGAAGTTCCCTTCAGTTTTAAAGTAAATCTAACCCGCCAGCAAATTGCTGACTTGACAGGTTTACGTGTAGAAACGGTGATCCGGGCCATGAAGTCATTAGAGAAAAAAGGAGAACTTAAAATTATTTCGAGAAAGGTTTATCGATAAAATGGAAATTGGATAATATGATATGCTTGTAAAATACAATGAACGCTATTAAATTTATTAGAAGGTATTTAAATTTAAAAAAAGCGTGCGTATCTATTAGCTTAGTAACATTCTTTACAAAAACTACGGAATTATCAAGCGATGTCCTTTTGCTTAATATTACTCGTCAGTTAAGGGTATGGAAATATCTCCCATGAAATTCATCCTTTCCAAATTCTAATAATCTAAAAAAGATGTCTTTAAGGGGATGTAACTGAAATTTGATAGTATTATCATTTACTTCATCTTTTATATAAAACCAAAAGGAAATTTCAGCAAATCAGTTTTTAACCAAACACAATGTCGACTTGAATTTTCACTATGCCAAAACTATTGATAAAGAATTTGGTGATTTTGGAGTTGGAGCTAAAGAAATTTTTGAATCAATAAAAAGTTTTAAAAAAACGATCAAGATCTTTGGCTGCTCATCTATAAGAAACGAAACTATCATCTAAGGGGCAAAAAGAGTCAATAGAAACCAGTATGGGGCATAAATTAATTATATCCGAGTAAAAGTAGCAACTTCATAAAATTCCTTACTAAAAAAGTGGAACAACAATTTTATCAATTTAAAAATGTAGCACAGGTCTTAGAAAAATTGTTCGCCCTTTTTTGCATCTCTACCGCAATGATGATTTACTGTGGATTCATTGTGAATATTTTAATCTTCATAATTAATTTTGAAGATTAAAATGTTTCTTGATCTTCCAGGATATTATTAATAATATTTATTTTTCCCTCTTTCAAGTATAAATATTCAAGTTAAAGGATTCATCTCGTTTGGTTCGAATGCTTAGTGCCAAATATGTATCAGTTTTTGGAGGCGATTCTATCAAAAAAGCATTTAAAAAAGCGCATACCGAATATTTAAATTTCTTAGAGATGAATGCCGATTTTTCAGGTGGACAAGAAGAGATAGCAGAATACGAGTATCTAAAAAATAATCCAAAGAAGGCTATTAAAGCCTATGAAACCGCTTTAGCCTTTGATGATTATAACAATAATGCACGTTTAAATCTTGCTTATTTATACTATCAACAAAACGATATAAAAAGAGCAGCTAGATTATACGATAAAGTGATTAAACAAGAGCCCGATAATAGTTACCCGTATTATATGTTAGGTTTGCTGTTTAATGAATTAGGAAAAGACAAGGCTTCGTTAAATTACTTAAAACAAGCGAGTGAGCGAGAACCCTTTAATTTTAGAGCTTATTACAATTACGCCCTAAAATTGTAACAAAAGCAGCAATTTTCAGAATCATTAAATGTTACAAATAGAGCTTTACAGGAATTACCTGATAATTCTGAATTATTGTATGTAAAGTTAATTGGGTTAATGCGGCTTAATAAGATAAACCAAGCCAAAAAAGTGTGCCAGGAATTAATTAGTTTGAATCCGGAGAACCAAAATTTTCAGCAAATTTTAGTCCAAATTCAAAATAGCAAGCAGTAATTAAAAGGGGTATATTAATTTGTTAAACAGCCAGTATACCTGCCAAAAGCTTTAAATCCTCTATTAATTGGTTCGAGTTTTGTACCATCGGGGTCACTACAAAAGATTTCATAATCAATAGTACGTGGAAAGTTTAGATCATCATTGATTCTTTTTAAGACAGTCTCCTTATCAGGTTTTTGATTTGTTTGACATCCAATCACAGGGATGATAATGAATATGAGAAATAGTTTTTTCATAGTATAGTGGTTTTAATATTCCTCGATTTTTTTAATAATCCGCTCCAGGGTTTCAATGGCTATTTGTTTGTCTCGTTCTTCTGCTACATACGATTTGCTGCGCATACCATCGTAGGACAGGTCTTCTTTATAGGGGGTTGATAAATGAGGGACTATAGTTTTAAATACCTGGCTCATGGATTTTGCAAACAATATTCGTAGCTCATCGGAAGCACGAAGGATAAGCCCTATCTGGTCAGTAGAAAGCATACAAAGCACTTTCTGCTTCTCCTTTGCGGTTGATTGCTTTTCTACTGGGTTTTCCTTTTTACTTTGCAGCGGGACAACTGATAGATGTAATTTCTTTTCTAGGTAAAGAATCTCTTGTGTAAACCAATTTCCCAAAATTGTTTCCAGATCATGATAGTTAGGGTTCAGTACTAAACCTGGCTTGCGATGTAATTGGTTGAAAGCTTTGTAATAGTATAGCAATCTATCCATTTTCTCAATAGAATTATCACAGCTATTAATACATTGAGAAATACGTTCAGTAAGTAAATTAATGTAGCCTTTACTGTTGAAATTTAAATAGATTAGTAGCTCATCAATAGGAGAAAAAGCTTCATTATTTACTGAATTCCAATCTATTTCTTCCAACCCCCGTACCAGATCTTTTTTGTAAAAAATATCTCTAAAAGCTATTTTATATCTCAAGTTGGTGTCTGTAAAACGATATAATCGCTTTAATACAATATCCATAACAGGATTTGTAATTCTTTTATGTTTTGATTTTAATCTATCCAATTTTTTCCTGAGCTCTTTACGTGTTACCGAAAGATAGGTTTCTGGGACCTCTTCTTCAGGGCTTAGATAATTGGCAAAGTGGGTTTCTATGAAAGAAAGAAGTTCGTCAATATTTACAAGTAAGTTTTTATAGGTATTCTTTAAAATTAATTTCCTTGGGATTGCCGCTTTTTGATTTTCTAGTGTTTGATTTAATAATATGATAAAGGAAGAGTGGTATTGTCTGATAAGCAGTTTTATTTCATTTTCCTTGTTTGTGGAAAAGACCTGGCTTTTTATGAGTAGTTGTAAACGAAGATTTTCCTCAGAAATTCGGAGGATAATATTATTTAACTGCACATCGGTAATTGCCTCTATATCTGTTTTGGAGGGGTTGAGCGTGACTGTAATAAGTAAATCTAGCCATTCTAAAGGATATGATTGATGTTCATTTTTCAAGACAATTTGTTTGCGGACTCTATTCTTACAGTTAATTATATATTCTTCCTTTTTATAATATTCAGGTTGTTTTATAGGATTATAAATTGATTCTATCCATAGGATTGCCGGGAAATGATATCACTAAAAAACGTAGGTATTCTGAGTGTCTATTACAAATTTTATGAGATTGTTTTTTTTCAATTTTAATCCCTTCATTTTGTTTTACAACAATTTCTTTTTTGTTGAGTAGAAATGTTGCAACGCCTTCAAGAATATAAAAGAATTGCGCAGTTTCATTATGATAATGTGTTTGTTCTTCCGTATTTAGTGGCATTTTTTCTTCTTTGATGATGACTTGGTCTGATTGTATTAATGTCCAAGCATCACAATGATTTCCCCATGTGTAGTGAGGGGTATTTTCTGTATTTGTAATCATAATTTTTAGAGGTTATAAGTCATCTGTATAATGTCTTTTGCTTTTCTCCTGTGAAAATTTTCGATTGTTGTAATCTCCTGATTTATTTCTGGCTATGGATAATGTATTCCACGCTTCGTTTTTCAGAATTTTGGCAATGAAAACCATCTGACCAATATGATATGGGTAGTGAGCTAATTGTCTATTAATGGCTTCTACTACGGTATGGCCATCATTCCGTATATAAATAATTTTTTCCAAGTCTTTTTCTGATAATTGTTCAAGCGTAGTTAAGAGACATTCCCATCCTTTATTCCAATAGTTCATCATTTCTGTTTTGTTCAAAAATGAATTCGTAAATTCAGAATCCCTATTACGCCAGCCCTTTTCTCCATCTGTGGTTAGAAAATCGGTAAATCTTGATAACATATTTCCTGCAATATGATTTACTAGAATGGCGATGCTATTGCTTTCTTCATTGTATTGCCAAAACAATTGTTCTTCAGTTAGTTGTTCCATCGCTTTTTCTCCTAACATTTTATAATAGAGAAACTGTTTTTTAATGCTTTCCAAATAACTATTCATCTCTTTTAGTTTTGATTCTATTTTTTAATTCTTTAACGGAGCAAATACCTACACCTATCCCTTTCAATTCATCGATACCTTTGGGGTAAATTCCGGAGATAGTCTCAGGAACAATACTAATATGGTAATCTCTTTCACTAGCTTCATATATGGTAGTTCTGGGGCAATTGGGGAAATTGCAGCCTGCAATCAACAACGAATTGATTTGATGACTGGTAAGCCAATCATCTAATTGTGTGCTATAGAAAGCTCCCCAGCGAGGTTTATAGACTATAAAATCATAAGGGGCTATTGGTATAATCTGACCGTTTAGCAGCGATATATCTGAATAATTTTCTGCATTTTCGGGTAATAATTCCGTAACTATTTTAGCTCCATTACTACTCGGGGAAACGATTTTTTTACCATCTTGAAACAAGCTCTTTCTGCATAGCTCAGCATTACTGCCATCCTCTTTATAAAGTCTAATGACGTGGATGACCGGAAGTTGGCAGTTACGAAATACAGATGCCAGTTTGGCAATATTTTCCGTAACGTCTTCGGTTCCCTGTATATATGATGCACCATCTTTTTTTGCAAAATCCTTTTGCATGTCAATGATGATCAAGGCACTCCTATTCCAATTCATTTTTGTGTATTCCATTTTCTTACTGGATTTTATAATGTACTCTTACTTTACTTACTTTTCCTTCATTATTCAATTCCATATATTCTGCCGAAAAGGAGTTATTTACACTTCGGTAAAACAAAACGATTGAATGAGATCCTTTGAGTTCGTGATATAATTCAAAGTGCAGGTCGGGGTATTTTTGCAGGGCTTTTGAAAAATAATCCTTTAAATCACTTTTATTGGAAATTTTACCTTCTGCGTTTATTCCCATTTGCTGGATAATAGGAGATACAAAATCAATTTTTTCGCTGTAATGCTCCATTATTTTATTCAAATCGTGACTGTTCCACGCCATGAGCCACTCCTGTGCAAAATCTGTATTCATATCCGTTTATTTTAATCGACTGTTTTGAATAATTTCTTCTGAACTCAATCCAAACATTGGCGGTGTCTTTACATCCAACAGGTTCAGATAAATATAAAGCTGTGCTCTGTGATGAATTTCGTGTTCGGTCATTGCACGAAGCCACTTCCATACCGTAATAGGTGTATTGGCTGGTGTCAGGCATTTTCGTTGCAAATCATCATTGCTAAGCTTTTTTAAAATGGCTAATGCTTCCTCGTGTTTCTCATTAAAATACCCGATTATCTCATTGTATCCATCTGCTAATTCTTTACCACAACCGCTATAGCTACATGGCTTTCCTAAAATGGTTTCGGCAAACATATATCTTTCTATTGCTGCAATATGACGTATCTGGTCGGCAATGGTAAATTTGCCGGGCTTGTATGCCCAATCCATATATTTCGGTGGAATAACGGCAATCAGGCGATTGGTGCGTTGCCTGATTTTTTCGTAGTACTCCAGAAAATTTTCCATATTGGTTATTTCCATACTTATCCTTTTTAATCATTTATAATTCTATCGGTTTCCCTAGAGATGTAAACCATTTCTTTAAAATCGGGTGCTGTATAACTGAAGTCAATGCATTCTTTGGCAAAACCAAGATGAATTCGGTCTATCTCAAAAATGCCTTTGACATACTGTTCCAACGCAAATTCAATATCGTCTGCCAGCATATAGAAATACAACCACTGAAAACCTTCTTCTTCCGAAAAAAAAATGTTTTCGATATAGACTTTTTCGTTTTCAATGGTTTGCAATAATTCTTCTTTTCTACTGTTAAGCGTTTGCATCCATTGATGTAATTGCTCAACTTTTTCAGGTAGAATACGGTATTTGAAGAGTTTTCTTTCCATTGCCTAATCTATTTGTTTGTCAGGCGCTTTTTTAGATAACTGCATTAAGGTTACTAATGAAGTTGCCGCTAGTGTTTCCTCGCCTTTATTCGTAATACTAAATACATCCGAACGTACCACAGTAAGTACTTTTCCGTTTTTTACCACCTGCGCTTTAGCCACCAATTGTTCTCCAAAAGCGGGATTTAGATAATTCACTTTTAATTCAACCGTAGTAAAGTAACTGTCTTCCGGTTTTGCCGAAGCTCCGGCATAACCAGAGGAAACATCTACTAAAGTAGCAATGGTACTGCCGTTGAACATTCCTGCGGGGCGAGCCATAAATTCTTGTTTAGCAACGGTAATTTCAAAATAGCCCTCGCCAATTCCGGTTATTTCTGCTCCAAATAATTCCATCATTTTGGAACGGTTAAAACTTTCCTGTAATTGCTTTTTTCGTTCGTTACTGATTGTTTTCATAGAACCAATTATTTAAAAATTCATTCATAAGTGTGTTGCACGTACTTGTGTTTTGTACCCCTGTATGGATTTCTGCTTCAGATTGTACATAAAGAAGCGGTTCTATGTCTTCTTTTCCATTTTCAAGCATTTGCAATAAGCTGGTTTGTGTTACTTCCAAATGAAATTGAAGTCCTATTACATTTTTATTGTAGTAAAAAGCCTGATGCGCATTAGCTTCTGAATACAATAGGTCTAAACTTCCGTTATCAGGAATATCGAACCGGTCTCCGTGCCAGTGAAAGACGATGGGTTTATTGCTGAACAGCTTATAAAACCAAGGTAGCTTTTTACTTTCTTCGGTAGGGAAAACCGGAAACCAACCTATCTCTTTATGAGTGGCAGGAGTTACTTTTGCACCTAAACAATCCGCAATGAGTTGTGCACCCAAACAAATTCCCAATACTTTTTTGCCTGCGGCTATACAGGATTTGATAAACAATTTTTCTGCCTTTAACCATTGATATACCGATTCTTCGTGAATACTCATTGGGCCTCCCAGTACAATCAAGGCATCTATCTCTGAAATATCAGGTAGTAGAAACCCGGGATCATAAAATTTTGTGGAGGATATTTTGTGTTCTTTGTCATCCAACCAGATTTTAATGGCTCCTAAACCTTCAAAGGGTACGTGTTGTAAATAATGGACATTCATAGGCATGCTTTATTTTCATTCCAATAATAACTGTCAGGGTACATACGCTGCCCGAAGACTGCTGTGCCCACCCTGACTATTGTAGCCCCTTCTTTTATGGCTGTTTCTAAATCTGCACTCATTCCCATTGACAATTCCTTCATTGCCACGTTGGGGATATTTAAAGCAATAATTTCCTGCTGTATGTTTTTCAGCAAGCGGAAACATTGACGGACTTTTTCCGTTTCGGCACTAAATAATCCTATGGTCATTAATCCTTTTATTTTTAGTCTATCGAATTTTGCTACTTGTTGCACCAAGTCAATAGCTTTGCTTGGATGTACACCGAATTTACTTTCTTCATTAGAAGTGTTTACTTGTATAAAAACCTCTATTTTCTTGTTCTCAAATTCCAATCGCTGTTGTAATTTCTCTGCTAAGTCCAACCGGTCAAGGGATTGAATGCAAGAGACCTCATATTTTAAAATTTCTTTGATCTTATTGGTCTGTAAATGCCCGATAAAATGACTGATGTGCGGGGTGCCTTTTAAGGCATCGTATTTAGCTTTCAATTCCTGCACTTTATTTTCGGCAATCAATGTTTGTCCTAAATTTAAGGCTGCTTTAATACGCTCTGCCGAAACGGTTTTGGTGGCCAATAGTAATTTTACCTCACTACAATCACGATTGCTTTCGGTACAGGCGTTTTGTATTCGCTGTTGAATAGTTTGCAGGTTATGTATTATTTCACTGTTCATATTGCATTGTTTTTTCCTGTTGCTCTAACTCATCCAGCAACATAGATTTTATAAGTGTGTAGGTATAATCTTTAGCTTCAGCAAATGATAGACTATAATCCCTTTTAATAGTTTGTATATTTTCGGGAAATACAGCCAGCAATTTGTTGTAATAGCTGTCTAATAATTCCTTGCTAGGCAAGCTGTATTCAATCCTAATCTGAAATCTCCTTATCAGTGCTGTGTCAATCATTTCCTTATGATTCGTGGCGCAAATCAATAAGGCATTTTCAGGGAAATAATCCATTAATTGGATAATGGTATTTACTAATCTTCTCATTTCCCCTACATCCTTTTCATCGCTTCCTCTTGCTTTGCCTACTTGGTCAAATTCATCTAAAAACAACACCGACTTTTCTCTGCCTGCTTTATCAAAAATCTGTTTGAGGTTTTTTGATGTTTCCCCTATTCGAGAACAGACAATATTGCTCAAATTGAGTATAAGGATGTTTTTACCCAAACTACTTGCAATAGCTTTTGCAGTCATTGTTTTACCACATCCTGAACTGCCGTGAAACAAAATTTTATTATTAACAGGCAGCCCGTATTTTGATAGTTCGTTAATGTGTTTGTGTTCCCTAATGAGTTGCTTTATTTGATTTTGATTTTCACAGTCAAGTAAAACTTCATCAAGGAGAACCTTTTCTTTATCATTTATAAGCAGATCATATACATTCATAAATTTATTGCTATCCTAAATATTCATTTTTCGAAAATGAATATTGGTTGTATTTTCTAAAGTTTTAATTCCTAATTGAGGGACTCTTTTTTCGAGGCTTGCCCCAAAATTTTAAAAAGGTGGTTCGATTCATAAATTGTGGAATCGCCCCAAGGTTATTGATTTGAGGTCGGAAATGGATTTGAACCATTGTAAAGGATATTGCGTATCCTTGCCTAACCACTCAGCCATCCGACCTTTTATGTTATTTCAACAGCTATTTGCTGTATAAATTATTTCTTTTTATCTCCATAAGTCTTTCCGGGTGTTCAGGAGATTGGAAACCGAATTTGCTATATAGTGCGTGTGCATCGAGTGTAGCCAATAATATCCTTCTCATTCCTTTTACGTTGTCTAAACTCATTATATATTCCATCAGTTTTTTGGATAGTCCTTCTCCTCGGTGCTGTTCCAGAATATACACATCTGCCAAATAAGCAAATGTGGTATAATCTGTAATCAGTCTGGCGAAGCCTATTTGTTTGTCAGCTAGAAACACCCCGATACAAAAAGAGTGCTGCAAAGCTTTTTCAACCAGTTCCTTCGAAATTCCTTTAGCCCAATAGCTCTCCATGCATAGAAATTGGTGAATAGCCTGGATATCCATATTGTTATACCCTGTTTTTATGCTGTAGTTTTTCCTCAATTCCATCCCATTTTTTCTTTTGTATTTACAATGTGCGCCAAATGATGTTTGCAGTGCCAACTGTATTTGTCCATTGCCTGAGCTATAGTCTGTTTTTTTTTGGAGTTCAGGATGAAAAAAGGATTTTTGCCAATCCTTTTCTTCCAGATTTTCCAAAAGAGCAACCCAGCGCTCATGAATCCCTTCGAGTATTTTTAGAGAAGGGGCAATGTCTGTTAGTTTGGCATCAAACAGGTCTGCCCAAGGCTTTTCTGCAAAAGGTTTAATACTTGGATTTTCTTCGGTCAACGCAAATTTGATACGTGCAAAACAATTTATATTACTGTCTGCCAGATGATGAATGACCTGCCTGACTGTCCAAACATTTTCCCGGTACGGGGTGTCCAATTGAAGCTGCGTGAGCGACTGTACTTCTTCTTTGATACGGAAAGGCAATGATGCAATAGTAGCAATCCATTGTTGTTGCATCTGCTGAGGTAATTCCAGGTTTTCTATATATCGGCCTATTGGATATTGATCTTTTTCATTCATACGATGCTTATTTTAGATAAAGTGATTCCACGAGTGGGTGTCTTTTGCTCTTCCTTTTCGGATGTTCTCCAAAGCTGTTTTCAGTTGAAACATCATAGCATCGTCCCCTATATAAGGAGAATAGTCTTTGTCTTGTATCTGAATGCTATATACAGGGGAAATAACTGCTGCAGTACCCACACCAAAAAGTTCCACTCGATTTCCGGCATTAAACGCATCTTCCAGTTCCTGATAGCCGATAGCCCGTTCTTCCACCTTCATTCCTTTATCCCTGGCAATTTGGATAATGGAATTTCGGGTTACCCCATCCAGGATAGAAGTGCTTAAACGTGGAGTGATGAGTGTATCCTTGAGCATAACCATCATATTCATAGTTCCGGCTTCTTCCAAAAACTGATGTGTTTTGGCATCTGTCCAGATAATTTGATCGAACCCCTGTTCTTTTGCCTGTTGTGTAGGGTAAAAGGCAGCTCCGTAGTTTCCGCCACATTTCACGTAGCCCACACCGCCTTCTGCTGCCCTAACGTATTCGGTTTCAATTTTTACCCTTACCGGTTTGGGATAGTACAGCCCCATCGGGGTACAGGTAATACAAAACGTATAGTTATCAGCCACTTTAACCCCCAAACGTGGCTCCGTAGCAAAAACAAAGGGACGGATATATAGACTTACTTCTTTATCCTGTGGGATCCAATGCTGTTCAAGCCTTACTAATTCTTCCAAAGCATTGATGAAAAGCTCTTTTTCTATGGGCGGCATGCACATACGCTCCAAAGAACGATTGAAACGTTGGTGATGCTTTTCGGGGCGAAAAATATGTACTTGTCCGTTATCTTGACGAAAAGCTTTCATTCCTTCAAAAACGGTTTGCCCATAGTGAAGACAAAGCGCAAAAGGACTTAATGAAAAATGTTGTGTGGGTACAATTCTTGGAGACCTCCAGTTTCCTTTATCATATTCGCTCAGGAATAGGTGATCGGTAAGCTGTGTCCCAAAATTAAAATCATCATAATTGAATGCTGATTGTTTACTCTGATTATTTTTGTGAATGTCTATTGCCAGTGTTTCCATAGCTTACTATTTTATGTTTAATTCCATTTTAGTGTCTGCTCTTTTATAAATGCCCTGTTCTATGGGTATTTGTTGAAACCCAAATTTTTTATAAATACTTAAAGCAGGTTTTAAAGCAGATTGGGTATAAAGCACTAATTTTTTTACTGCTAGTTCTTTTGCCTTTTCTAGGGCTGATTTACATAGTATTGTACCTGCCCCAAGTCCGTGAAAAGCCTCGTCCACAGCCATTTTGGTAAGTTCCATAGTAGCATTGTCTATTTTTTTCAGTGCCACTGCACCTATTACCGTTTGATTATGAAGCGCAAATAAAATTTCTCCCCCATCTTTTAAAATAGCTTCTTCAGGATGAGTTAGGACATAGTTGTCAATAGCTTCCAATACAAAATGTTTTTCAATCCAAGCTTTGTTGAATTTTTCAAAGTAAGGTTGCCATTCAGGACGGTATGGTGCTATGTGTATGTTTGTCATAATTTTATTTCAAATAAGCTGACTTCAATATTGTTGTAATGGGCAGGAAGATTACTTTTAGGGGGCAATTGTTTTTTCCCGATTAACCGGAACCCTAAGTTTTGGCAATAGGTTATCAATTTCTTATTATTGGCCCAGGTATCAATTCTTATAAATTTCTTTTTGCTTTTAAAGGCTTCAATCATAGCCCATTCTACAACTCTTTTAGCTATATTTTTCCCTCTGTAATTGTTGAGAATTGCCATTCGATGTAGATAGATGGCTTCCTTTCCTTTATCATCATTCCAAATGATGGGGTCAACATTCATTACGGAAAAAACGCCTGCAATTTCATCTTCGTCAGTCACTACCTTAAAATTTCTTTTCTCTTCAATCTCTTGTTTTATGAAAGATGAGCTGAATGGATACCAACTGTAACCAGTTTGATGATGTTGATATGCAATTGCTTCTGTGTATATTTTTTCAACACTGGAAATATCTGTTATGATGGTTTGTTCTATTCTCATTGTATTACCATTTTTAGATATCCTCTGTTAATACAATACACACCGGAAAGTGTAGCGGTTAAAGCTAATAGCGTTATATCCGTAAGGGGTTCATTCAGGAAAAAATACCCTAGCATAATGGCTATAAAAGGATTAATGTATGCGTATAAAGAGGAGACACCAATGGGTAAATTTTTCAGGGCATATACAAAACTGGAGTAAGCGATAATAGAGCCAAATACGATAAGGTATGCCAATGCCCATATACTTTTGCCTGAAATTACTTTTAGCTCTGTGTAGTCGTCTAAAAAGAGGCTAAAAAGCACTAATGCAATCCCTCCCGTGAGCAGTTGTAAGGCTGCATTTTGGAAAACACTTTTATGATTTAAAATTTTGAACTTACTGAAGACACTTCCCGAAGCCCATGCCAGGCAGGCTCCAAATGCAATAAGCATTCCTAGAAAATATTCCGGATTGGCAATATCTTTTAGATTATCCCTGAAAATGAGTATGATTCCCAAACAACCCAATATCAATCCAAATAAGATCAAAATGTGCGGTCTTCTTCTATCAAAACCAAACAGATAGCTGATTACTACCACAAATACAGGAATAAGTGATAATATCAATGCGGCCAGTCCACTGGTAATGTAACGTTCGCACCAACCAATTACGCCATTGCCTAAAGTGACCATTAAAATCCCGGTAATGGATTGATTAAGTAAATCCGATCTTCTAAGCTGAAGTTTTCCAATGATTTTTAATGCGACCAGCATGATGCCTCCTGCCATGATTTGCCGAATAGCAGAAAATAGAAAGGGAGGAAAAGTGGCTACGCCTATTCGGATTGCAAAGTAGGTAGAGCCCCATACCAAGCATACGATACTAAGAGATAAATAGGCTAATAGATTTTTATTCATAGCAAGTAGGTAATTTTTATAACAAAATAAAGCAGAAAAAATGAATGGTTACAGATACAATTTTATTAATTTTGAGGGATACAGATTTTATAATGAAGACTACACTATATCAAAAAATTGCCGAAACATTATCAGATCAGATTCAAAGCGGCACTATAAAGACCGGGGAAAAAATGCCTTCTCTTAGAGATCTAAAGAGAGAATATGGGGTTAGTATGAACACGGTTATTCAGGCCTACCTGGAACTGGAATCACAAGGGTTAATTATCTCCAGACCTAAATCAGGGTATTTTGTTAATTACAAACCCAATCAATTATCTGTACCCTCAACCAGTAATCCAGAAGGAATTGAGGAGCCGGAATGTGTGGAAAGCCTAATCGCTAAAGTATATACCTCATTAAATGATACCAGGATTACCCGATTCTCTTTGGGAGTACCGGAGAATGAATTGTTGCCTATAGCAAAATTGAACAAGGAACTGGTGAATGCCATGCGAAACCTTAAGGGAGGTGGAACTGAGTATGAAAATATACAGGGGAACCAAAAGCTACGCAGGGATATTGCCCGGTTTACCTATACCTGGAATGGTAATTTGCAGAAGGAAGACATTATTACTACCGCAGGGGCAATGAATGCCCTTTCATTTGCATTGATGGCACTTACCAAAAAGGGAGATACCATTGCAGTAGAAAGCCCTGTTTATTTCGGAATATTACAACTCGCAAAAAGCCTGGGGCTGCACGTTATTGAACTTCCTACAAACCCTATTACCGGCGTGGAACTGGAAGCTTTAAAAAAAGTAATTCCTAAAATTAAAACCTGTATCCTGATTTCTAATTTCAACAATCCATTGGGGAGTTGTATGCCTGATGCACATAAAAAGGAAGTGGTTTCTATGCTAGCCAGATATGGAATTCCTTTGATAGAAGATGATCTGTATGGAGATGTATATTTTGGAAGCAACCGCCCTAAGCCCTGTAAGGCGTTTGACAAAGAAGGATTGGTTTTATGGATAGGATCGGTTTCTAAAACGCTTGCCCCGGGCTATCGGGTAGGCTGGATAGCCCCCGGAAAATTCAAAGATAAAATCATTCATCAGAAATTGATCCATACCGTTTCTTCCACAACCATAACACAAGAAGCAATTGCCAACTTTTTGGAGAAAGGACGTTATGAGAATTATTTGAGAACGTTGCGAAAAACATTATACGCCAACAGTTTACACTATGCCAGGGCAATAGCAGAGTATTTTCCGGAAAAAACAAAAATCAGCAACCCTCAGGGAGGATTCATGCTGTGGGTAGAATTGGAAGAGAAAATAGATACGGCAGCATTGTATGAAAAAGCGATGCTTCAAAATATAAGCATAGCTCCGGGCAGGATGTTTTCGCTACAAAATCAATTTAACAATTGTATGCGGCTAAGCTATGGCCAACCTTGGTCAGAACATATTGATGACAAACTAAAGTTATTAGGAAGAATAGCTAAAAGAATGTCGTAATTGTTAAATAATCTGTTCTATGATTTACTAGGTATAGATAGCTATTTGTAAGGACATCTTTTTATATAAAGTTTGAACCCAAAAAGCTATCTTTGTAAAAAATATTCTTGAAGCGTTTTGCTTTGAGTCCGGCACTGAAACTTAGGAAATTTCGATAACAGCAGGACAACAAGTGAAGAACGCTCATGCTACTGCGTGGGCGCACTTATTGTTGTTGGGTTTCCTAAGACCTCAGTGCTGTAAGTTGCTGCCTGCGCTATTTTAAATCAGGCGGTATTAATCCATAAAAATATTGATATGAAAGCAGCCGCCCAGCATTTTCCCGGATTTCATTATTCAGCTTCAGAACTCCTCAAATACATTACCGTAGCAAAAGATTTTACCTTAATGCTATCCTCAGGAGAATTTATTAAATTTACTCCTATTAACGATTCATTATTTGAAGATTGGCTCATAGCAAACAAGGTTCAAAATATCAGAAAAGAAGAAGGCTGGATAACCGAATAACCAGCCTGAATACGTTACTTCCCATTTCCTAACTCATTCAACTTTTCTTTGAGTTCAATAAGTCCGGCTTTTTCGAGATATTGATCGGCAATACTTTTCAATTCTTCCAGATTTTCTTCGGGCACATTAGATAGAAGTCCATCATTTTTCTCATCATTTTTCACGACCAATCCACGCTCAATTACATGGTTTAGTAATAGCACATTTTTACGTGAGATCCTCAAATCAATCTTCACTGTGTCATTCATGCCAGGGATACTTAAGATGGTATCATAAACTTTGGCTACATCATTTGTTGTCAACATAATCACACGTTTTAAATCATTCAACATTAATAACAAAAGTATTAAGAGTAAAAGAAATCATCCTCATCAAAATATGAAGGAGATAATTATTAGAACTATGGAAAACAAATCAAACGCTATTATTATTTCAGGAGGTCCCGGAATGGGAAAGACATCCGTGATAGAACAACTTTCAGTTATGGGATATCATTCGGTTGCAGAAACCGGTAGAAGTATTATCCAAAAAGAAATTAAAACATATGGAAATCGTTTACCGTGGCTTGATAAAGAAGGATTTGCAATGGCTATGTTTCAGCAATCCCTTAAAGATTTTCAAAATGTATCGGAGAAGTGTGGATTGACATTTTTTGACCGTGGTATTCCAGATGTTATCGGATACCTAAAACTGTGCAATATTTCCATTCCTGAAACAATGTGGCGGGCAGCGAAAGAAAACCGATATAATACTACGGTTTTTATAACTCCACCTTGGAAAGCTATTTATGCAAATGATGCCGAAAGAAAACAGACTTTTGAAGAAGCAGTTGCTACGTATCATATCATGAAGGAAAGCTATTCTTTCTTGGGGTATAAATTAGTTGAACTGCCTAAAACTACAATTTTAAAGAGAGTTAATTTCATAATTAAACATTTGATAAGCAACTGTTCATAGTATTATTATCTTTCTAACATTCGCAATAAAACATTTACCTTTACCAGAGTAATATATAATCATGGAATTTGGTGTTTCTTCAAATATTATTGAAAAATGGCTAAGAGCTTGGTCGTTGTCAAGACAGGTTTCTCTTCCTGTTAGGTATAAGTCTGGTTTTAGAGTAGATGTTGGAGAAAAAAAACAGAAAGTACGTTATGTGTTTCCAGTACTCAACAAAGACTTTTTTCAATTATCAAAAAATATTAGTGATCCTTGGATTTTTTTGAAAGTTTGTGCCTCACCAGAAGAATTCAAAGATATAGTCTCTCCTAAATGGAAAATTCAACCCCAAGGATATATGATGTCTTGCCTTAAACAGATGACGTTTCAGAATGGGTTTTTAGGAAGTGAATATACTTTAGAAAAGGAGTCTTATAATTCAACATATGTGATAAGGGTTGTTACGTATGGAGGACAATTAGCTTCAATAGGCAGGGTTGTACTTTTAGATGACATGGCAGTGTATGATAGAATTATAACAGACATCAATCATAGAAAAAAAGGTCTTGCAACTTTTGTTATGAGTGAATTAGAGAAAATCGCTATCTCAAAAGGTGTGTTCAAAAATTTTTTAGTAGCAACTGAGGAAGGGAAAATTTTATACGAATCTTTAGGCTGGGAGCTATATTCTCTATATAGTTCTATTGTTATTACAAATTAAATTATTCTTCTTATTATCATATAAGAGTATTCTCTCATATACCGAATAAAACTTTTTCCTTTAAAAGAAGAATATCCTATCCAGGGAAGTGTGGATTGAGTAAAATTAATTCTGGAATACCTTTTAATATCCTGACTACCATCCCATTCAAAATATAGAGAGGATGGGTAAAAGCCATACCACTTGTTTAACTTTACGTCAGTAAACTGAATAGTGAAGATGAAAATATGCGGTTATGGATTTCAGGAAACAAAAACTTTCTATTACAGAAGCTAAGGAAATGGATATGGTTCAGTACCTGTCCTTATTAGGTCATGAACCTTCAAAAATCAGGAACAATGACTACTGGTATCGTTCTCCGTTAAGGGAAGAAAATACAGCCTCATTTAAGGTAAATCGAAAGCTGAACCGATGGTACGATCATGGCCTTGGTGAAGGAGGCAATATTATCGATTTTGGGATTCAATATTTTGATTGTTCCGTTGGAGAATTTCTAAAAGAAATGAATGGTGGTTTTTCTTTTCAAGAGCCCTCAAAAAGTTTTCCCAAAAGAAAAAATGAACCGGAGCATCAACTTAAAATTTTAAAAGATGTTGCACTTAGTTCACATGCATTGATACGCTACTTGGAACAACGAAAAATCCCTGTTGAAGTTGCAACCCGATATTGCCGGGAAGTATATTATGAATTGAATGCTAAAAACTATTATGGGATTGGTTTTAAAAATGATTCCGGCGGTTTTGAAATACGTAATCCTTATTTCAAAGCAAGCAGTTCTCCAAAGGACATTACCACAGTAAAAAATGCTTCCGATGAGGTGGCTGTATTCGAAGGCTTTATGGATTTTCTTTCGTTCAAAAGTATCAGAGAAAATGAGATAAATAATACTTCTGATTTTGTCATTTTAAATTCTCTCTCCCTGTTTGAAAAAGCACGTCCATTTCTGGAATCGCACAAGTCAATAAACCTGTATTTGGACAATGATGCTGCTGGACAAAAAGTTGCCAGGGAAGCATTGTCTAATAGCAAGAAATATAACGATCATAGCAAGCTTTACCAAAACCACAAAGACCTTAATGACTGGCTTGTGCATATTGGAAAGCAGCAGAAGAAACGCTTAGGGAATAAACTGTAATAGTATTGTTAAGCATTTTAGAAAACTTCACTATTTAGAAAATCGCCAAAATCCCTGAAAGTGCATAATAAGCAGCTGGGAGACTTTGGCAAGACGGCGAGTTTGCAACGTTCCTGCAAACGGCAAGATGAACGGTTGTTAAACAACCGACATCTTGCTGCCTATCACTCGGAACTCGTGGGCAGGTCGTATAGAATGAATTTTTGAGTTTGATAACGTGATAAAGGAGAAGGAGATGGAAGGAAAAAAATCAAACAGAACACGCATTGTCGGGCTGCGTTTAACACCCGATGAGTATGAAAAAATCGAAAAGAAATGGCAAAACAGTACCTGCCGAAAGCTAAGCGAATATGTTCGACGCAGCCTTTTTGAAAAGCCCATTGTAACTACCTACCGCAACCAATCTGTCGATGATTTTATGGCAGAAATGGCTCAGCTTAGAAAAGAACTTAACCACGTAGGCAACAACTTTAATCAGGCGGTAAAAAAACTCCATACGCTTCAAAAAATTACAGAATTTAAAAGCTGGCTGATTGCCTATGAAGTGGAAAAACGAACCCTGTTCAATAAAGTGGATGAGATTAAAAAGCACATCCAAAAAATGGCGGAAATATGGTTGCAGTAATCAAAACAGGGCACTCCATTCACCGCATTTTAAACTACAATGAAAACAAGGTGAAACAAGGAGTTGCGAAATGTATCGGGGCAGGGAATTATCCTGTTGACCCAGATAAAATGAGCTTTACCATGAAGCTCAATCGTTTCTTGAAACAGATGGAATTAAATGAAAAAACAAAGCGGAATAGTGTCCATATTTCACTCAATTTTGATGTTTCAGAGCACCATTTATCAAAGCAAAAACTGCTTGAAATCGCCGACAGTTATCTTGATAAAATCGGTTTCGGTGAGCAACCTTATCTGGTCTATCAACACCACGATGCAGGACATCCACACATCCATTTGGTCACTACCAATATTAAAGCCGATGGCAAACGAATTGACCTGCACCATTTGGGTATCCGTAAATCTGAACCAGCTCGTAAAGCACTGGAAAAAGAGTTCGGTTTGGTGCAGGCCGAATCCCAAAAGAAAGATGAAAATTATAAGTTAAAACCCGTAGCTGTCGGCAAGGCAAAGTATGGTAAATCGCAAACCAAAATGGCTATCCAAAACATTCTGGAAAATGTAATAAATCCATACAAATATACCAGCCTTCCGGAACTGAATGCAGTACTCAATCAATATAATGTAAAGGCAGAACGGGGAACAGAAAATTCAAAAGTTTATCAGACTGGCGGATTGTTATATCGGGTACTAGATACTGATGGTAATCCGGTAGGCGTCCCTATCAAAGCCAGCTTGTTTTATAATAAACCTACCCTGAAATTTCTAGAGCAGAAATTCAAAGAAAATGTAGCAAAAAGAACACCTTTTAAAAGACGGATAAAAAATGCTGTGGACAAGGAATTGTTGTCAAAAAAGATATCCATTCCAGAACTAATAAAAGCATTAGAAAAACAAGGGATTTATGTTGTACTCAGGCAAAACACTAACGGAATTTTATATGGTATCACCTATGTGGATCACCAAACCAAATGTGTTTTTAACGGAAGTGCTTTGGGTAAAGCCTATAGTGCCAAAGCTATTCAGGAAAGGTGTTGGTCGGAAGGTGTTTCAGGACAGGATTTGCTAAGGCATCCCGACCCGAAACAAACCATTGGGTTACAGCCACAGACTACCGCTGCGGCAGAAACCAAAGAAGCTGATAAAGAGGTTCAATCTGCTACTATACCAACAGGAAAAGAAAATGTATTGGAGGTTTTAACCCAGGCAGAAAACACCTCGGATTACCTACCTAATCAGCTTAAAAAGAAACGTAAAAAGAAGAAAAAAAGAAACCTGAATAATAATCAGTAAAAAATAAAGCTATGGCAATGCATACCGGAGAAAATGAACAGGCACTGAGAAAGATACTGGATATGACCAGGCTTATCAGTATTATGATATTAATCATCCATTTCTATTATTACTGCTACAGTGCTTTTGAACTATGGGGATGGCAAAGCACATTTAGTGACCGAATTTTAAGCAATATTTATAAGACGGGATTGTTTAACAATTTTCATAAATCGAAATTAATTGCGCTTGGTTTTTTGGGGATATCCCTTATAGGAGCCAAAGGAAAAAAGGATGAGAAATTAAACCACAGAACGGCTTTTGCTTACCTGATTACCGGACTGCTTATTTATTTTATCAGCTATCTGTGTATGAAGTTGAATACTCCTATAATGACGACTGCTATTCTGTATATGGCACTTACAGGAATAGGCTTTCTTCTGGTGTTGACAGGAGGTACTTTGCTTTCCCGAATCATCAGGAATAAAATTAATAACAAGGACATCTTTAATAAGGAAAACGAAACTTTCCCGCAGGAAGAACGATTGCTGGAAAATGAATACTCGATTAATCTTCCGGCGCAGTATCAATTAAAAGACAAGCAGCGGAAAAGTTGGGTCAATATCATTAATCCATTTCGGGCGATTATGGTATTGGGAACTCCCGGTTCCGGGAAATCCTACTTTGTGATACGTCATGTGATTACCCAGCATATCCGCAAAAAGTTTACCATGTTTGTGTACGACTTTAAGTTTGATGACCTTTCCAAAATAGCCTATAACACTTGGCTGAAAAACCAACATCGATATACCAAGCCACCGGCATTTTATGTGATTAATTTCGATGATTTGACCCGTAGCCATCGGTGTAATCCCTTAGAGCCTTCAGCGATGACCGATATTACGGATGCGGCAGAAAGTGCCCGTACTATTTTGATGGGGTTAAACAGGGAATGGATTAAACGCCAGGGAGACTTCTTTGTGGAATCCCCGATCAACTTTCTAACCGCTATTATCTGGTATCTGAAAAAATACAAGGATGGAGAATTCTGCACCTTACCACATGTTATAGAATTAATGCAGGTAGATTATGATAGCCTGTTCACATTATTACGAACCGAGAAGGAAATTGAAGTACTGATAAATCCTTTTGTTAATGCATACCTAAATGATGTTATGGAACAATTGGAAGGTCAGATTGCCTCAGCAAAAGTGGCAATGGCCAGGCTTTCATCCCCACAATTATACTATGTGTTATCAGGAAATGATTTCAATCTGGATATTAATAATCCCGATGATCCAAAGATTGTGTGTATGGGAAACAATCCGCAAAAAATACAGATTTATGGAGCGGTATTATCCCTCTATGTAAACCGGCTAATCAAGCTGGTGAACAAAAAAGGAAAGCTAAAGAGTAGTCTCATTTTTGATGAGTTCCCAACCATCTACCTGAACAATATGGATAGTCTGATTGCCACTGCACGGAGCAATAAAGTTTCTACCTGCCTGGGGATTCAGGATTTTAGTCAGCTCCGTAAGGACTATGGTCGAGAGCAAGCCGATGTAATTATGAATATTACGGGGAATATCGTTAGTGGTCAGGTTACGGGGGATACGGCCAAACAACTATCGGAACGCTTTGGGAAAATCATGCAGGACAGGGAGAGTTATTCCATCAACAGTGGAGACAATTCGATTAGTCGATCCAAACAATTGGAAGCAGCCATACCACCTTCCAAAATATCAGGGTTAAGTTCCGGGGAATTTGTGGGGATGGTGGCCGATAATCCCGATTGTAAAATTGATTTAAAAGCTTTCCATTGTGAGATTATTAATGACCACGATAGCCTTAAGCGTGAGGAAGAAAATTACCATGACATTGAAGTCATAAGGAAGTTGGATTCGGGCATGGTACAACGAAACTATTTCCAAATTAAACGGGATATTCAGGATATTATCCAGTCTGAAATGGAGCGGCTACTGAATGATCCGGGGTTGAGACATATAGTGGTGAGGAAGGGTTAAAATGAGAAAATATCTCAAAAAATTCATTTTGTGTTTTAATATTTCGTATTTTTGAGAAAATTTCTCATAAACACAAAAATATGTTACTCGAATTTTCAGTTGGTAATTTTCTTTCATTCAAAGCAAAAACAACACTGAGTCTTGCTGCAACCTCTATAAAGGAGCATATAGATACGAATATATTCTCCACCGAACGCAGGGATTTGTTGAAAGGTGCCGTGATATACGGAGCCAACGCCAGTGGCAAAAGTAATTTTGTCCGAGCTATGTCCACCATGAGACGTTTGGTTCTGCAATCTTTTGACCAATCTTCAACGGATGAGCTGGATGTGACTCCCTTCCTATTGAGTACGGGGACCGAAAAATCTCCTTCACTTTTTGAAGCAATTTTTCTCATTGATAATATTCGATATCGATATGGTTTTGAAGTAGATGATAAGCAGGTACACGCCGAATGGCTTTTTGAAGCACCCAAAAATGCTGAAAAACCTATGTTTCTTCGTGAAGGTGACGGTATAGAAGTAACCAGGAATTTCCCAGAAGGAAGGGACTTGGAAGAGCGTACACGTGATAATGCATTATTTCTAGCCGTGGCTGATCAGTTTAATGGAAGAATAGCTAAAAAAATCATGAAATGGTTTGATAACTTCATTACCATATCAGGTCTCACCCATGAGGGATATAAAGGTGTGACTTTTGGGATGCTGGAGGATAAACAGACCAGTTCTAAGCTACTTAATTTCTATAAAAGGTTGGATTTAGGATTTGATGATATAGCAATCAATAAAAAACCTTTTGATGCCAAAGAGCTTCCCAATGATATGCCGGAAAGCCTTGTGAGACAATTAGTAACTGATTT
The DNA here is from genome assembly GCF_023499215.1 of Zunongwangia pacifica. Taxonomy (GTDB): domain Bacteria; phylum Bacteroidota; class Bacteroidia; order Flavobacteriales; family Flavobacteriaceae; genus Zunongwangia; species Zunongwangia pacifica. The sequence goes on along the minus strand of NZ_JAKHSK010000015.1, from coordinate 17,654 downwards.
AGAAGGGGCGTATAAAATTGATATAAAAACCATACATAAGAAATATAATGACCAAGGTAAAGCTGTAGGCGATGTAGAATTTGATATGCGTAGTCAGGAATCCTCCGGCACAAACAAAATATTTAATATTTCCGGGCCTGTATTTGATGTTTTAAATGATGGTGGTGTATTGGTGGTGGATGAACTGGATGCCAGCCTGCATCCGCTGTTGACTCTGGCTGTTACAAGGCTTTTTAATTCAAAGCAATTTAATCCTAATAATGCACAGCTCATTTTTGCAACGCATGATACGAACTTATTATACTATGGTAATTACCGGAGAGACCAGATCTATTTTGTAGAAAAGGATCAATATGGGGCTTCGGATATGTATTCTTTGGTAGAATATAAGGAAGAAGGAAAAACGATTCGTAAAGACCGTTCCTTTGAAAAAGATTATATAGAAGGACGTTACGGAGCCATTCCGTTTATTGGTAACCTGTCAAATGTTGTAACGGAATGGCAAGAAAAATAAAAATACCCAATGAACGGCTAAAGCGATTTGCACGAGAAGAGCAAAAACGGAAGAAAAACATCCGCAACAAACGGAAGTATTATCTTATTGTTTGTGAGGGTGAAGCAACGGAGCCTAACTATTTTGAAGGGCTAAAGCAGGATTTACCTAAGGGTGTGTTGACCGCCTATCAAATTGATATAGCAGGAACAGGCCGGAATACCCAATCATTGGTGGACGAAGCCTTACGTTTAAAAGAAGCTTATGAAAAAAGTACCACCCGACAGGTGGATAAACTCTGGGTGGTGTTTGATAAGGACAGTTTTTCGCCACAGGATTTTAATGCCGCTATTCAACGTTGTGGAAATACTGATATTGGATGTGCCTGGAGTAATGAGGCTTTTGAACTTTGGTATTTGTTACATTTTCAATATTACGAAAATGCCATGTCCAGAAGGGATTTTAAGGGGTTAATTGAGAACAGCCTAAAACCTGTTTTAGGAGAAACATTCCGATACGAGAAAAACAGTGAACAGATGTATGCACTTCTAAAGGAGCATGGTAGCCAAGAAGATGCTATCCGAAATGGGAAACGGTTATCAAGTAAGTATGGGCAGCGTCAAGATTATGCCAATCACAATCCTTGTACAGAGGTGTGGGTGTTGGTGGAGGAACTTATGAAATTAAAATAAATGAGATGATAAGATTTTTACATACGGCCGATTGGCACATCGGACAGCTCTTTCATGAATATGACCGGGGATATGAACATAGGCAGTTCTTGGATTGGCTGTTGGAGACTTTGATAGCAGAACAGGTAGGTGTTTTATTAATCAGTGGAGATGTATTTGACTTATCCAATCCTTCAGCAGCATCTATAAAGATGTTTTACTCATTTTTAAATCAAGCGGTAAAAAGAAATTCTGATTTACAAATCATTATTACTGCTGGTAATCACGATTCGGCATCTCGATTAGAATCTCCCAAACCGCTTCTGGAATCTTCTAATATCCACATTGTCGGCTTGATAGAAAAAGACGAAAATGGGATAATTGATTATAGCAAAATCACTATACCTATAAAAGATAAGGATGGTAATATACAGGTATGGTGTATCGCCGTCCCATTTTTACGAATGGGGGATTATCCTTCAATACCGGATTGTGCCAACCCTTATGCAGAAGGCATTACTTCTTTTTATAAAGAAGCTTATGAATATGTTGCTTCTAAAAAAGAATCAGGACAAGCTATCATAGCAATGGGCCACTTGCATGCACAACAGGCTGAGGTGAGTGATATAGATAAAATGGAAAGATTGATCATGGGAGGCGTGGAGTGTATTTCAGCAGCTGCATTTGATGATACTATTCGATATGTGGCATTAGGGCATATTCACAAAGCACAACGAATTGGAGGAAAAGAGCATATTCGTTATAGTGGAAGTCCCTTACCAATGTCTTTTTCCGAAACAAATTACAAACATCAGGTCGTTGTATTTGACATAGAAAATGACCATTTAGAAGAGCTGCGAACCATCGAAATACCAGTTGCTGTCCCGCTCAAAAGAGTTCCGGCTGTACATAGCACACTTGCAGAAGTCCTTAGTTCATTACAACAGTTAGAAGTTTTTGAAGGGGATATCCATACGGCACCTTATCTGGAAGTCCGTGTATTATTGGAAGGACCGGAACCCGGACTTAGACACAAAGTAGAAGAGGTACTTGTCGGTAAAAATTTTAGACTGTCAAAAATTGATGTACGCTATAGTACTTCTACAATGAAATCAGAGGAAAATGCTATTGTAAACCCCGAACAGCTTAACGAACTACAACCGTTGGAAGTGTTACATAAAGTTTACCAGAGTAAATACAATAATCCCATTCCCGAAGACCTTCAAAAGCTTTTTCAGGAGGTTGCACAGGAAGTAAATGAATCGGAGGTTTAAGTATGAAGATACAGTCTATACGCATTCAAAATTTAGCATCTCTGGATGGAAATACAGAGATTAATTTTAGTGAAGAACCACTTTATTCCGCAGGGATTTTTGCCATAACAGGTCCCACAGGTGCCGGAAAATCCACGGTGTTGGATGCTTTATGTCTTGCGCTCTATGCCAGAACACCACGATATAGATTGGCTGAGAATGGAATTGATATTCTTGATGTACAGGGAAGTACGATTAAACAAGACGATGTACGTGGAATTTTAAGAGATGGAACATCAAATGGTTATGCAGAAGTTGATTTTATTGGTATTGACGACCAGTACTATAGAGCAAGATGGAGTGTAAGAAGAGCTCGCAATAAAGCTGAAGGCAATTTACAGGCCTACGAAATGTCTTTGAAAAATCTCTCATCTAATCAGGATATACCGGGTAGAAAAACGGAGTTATTGACAGAAATAGAGCGTTTAGTCGGGTTGAATTTTGAACAATTCACCCGTTCTGTTTTATTGGCACAAGGGGATTTTACGGCTTTCCTGAAAGCAGGTAAAGATGAAAAATCATCCTTATTAGAAAAATTGACGGGGACGCATATTTACTCTGAAATTTCTAAAAAAATATATGAACACCACCGAGAAGAACAACAACAACTAAGACAACTAAACCTACAAAGAGAAGGAATAGCTACACTTACTTCCGAAGAATTGCATGTACTGCAAGAGCAGAAGAAGGAGTTAAAATCCTCTATCGAAACTGACGAAAAGCAAATCACTGATTTGAATAAAGAGTTGGACTGGCATGAACAACTTAAAAAATTACAGGAAAGCGTTGAGTCCGCCAACGAAATACATAATAAGGCAATCATAGCAAAAACAGAGGCAAAGCCCCGGGAGTATCAATTTCAACAGATTACCCGTGTCCAGCCTGCAAGGTCTATTATTACTGGACTACAAAATGTACAGGAGCAGATTACTTCTCGATCAAAAGAGGCAGAAGGACTCTCTACTACGATAAATGGTTTAAAAGAACAAAAAAAATCATCCGATGCTGCCTTCCAGCAAGCAACCGAAACATTAAACAAGAGGATACAGGAAGAACAGCAGGCACAGCCTTTGCTAAATATGGCTAAAGCATTGGACGTACAGCTTGGTGAAAAGGCAGAACAGATAAAGCAAGCTACAGAAGATGTGACCAGTGTTTGTAAAAAAGAAGCACAACAAAAAGATCAATATTCGGATACTAAAAAAGAATTGGAAGTTATTGAAGAGGGAATCGTTAAACTGAATCAATGGAAAGATGATCATAAAAACTACCAGTCCATTGCAGAACAGGAGCATCTGATATTATCCAAATTGAACGATTCAGAAAGTATTTTAAAAAGTCTTCAAGATTATAATACCCGTCTTCATACCACAAAAGAAAATATAGCAAAGAAGCGACAAGAGAAACAGGCTTTATTGGAGCAACAACATATTATTCAAAATTCACTGAAGCAAAAACAAGGGGAATACGAATCTTTAAATTCTGCATTATCGGACATTTCTATCCAAGATGTTGAAAAGGAAAAAATTTCCTTAGATACTTCCATCGAAGATCTTATTGCTGCAACAGCCCATTGGAAATTACTGTTCCAGGCTATCCTTGAAAAGAACAAATTACAACAATCACTTAAAGAAAACAGAGAAGCACTGGAACAAAGTAGCGTTCAGTTGTCAGAGACCCAAAAGCTTCTGGAAAGTACAACCTCAGAAAAGGCTACTTCTTTAAAAATGCTTGAAAAAGCAAAATTGGCGGCGGCAGAAAGTGTGGATCAGCTTCGAAATCAATTGGAACCCAATGAGCCTTGTCCGGTTTGCGGTAGTACTGAACATCCGTATGCAACACATCATCCGAGACTTGATAAAGTCCTTTTAGAACTGGAAACCGAGCATACAAAAATAGAAGCTAACTATACACAGCAATTTACTTTATATACCGCACTGAACCAAAATTGCCAAGAATTAACAAAGAAAATTGGAGAGCAGGAAGATCAAACCTTACAGAACAATACATCCCTAAATGAACTTCAAACCACATGGTTAGAATTTCAGATAGCTACGAAATGTAATGAATATCCTCTTGAGGAAAGAACTGCCTGGCTACAACAACAATTGCAACAACAAAAAATAAGACAACAGCAATTACAAGAACATATACAGGCTTATAAGAGGCAAAAAGAACAATTGGAAGCTCATAAGGCACAGCTTACAAGCTTGGAAAAAGAATTAAACAATAATGAAAATCAAGTCAAGGATACGGAAAGACTTCTTAAATCTTTAGAGGAGCAGCAAAAAAATGATTCTATAGAACAGCAAAATCAAGATAAAAAACTGGAAGAGATAAGACAGGCCTTAGTTGTCTATTTCTCATCGGAACAGTGGTTTGAAAACTGGCAGGCCAATCCAGGCGATTTTGTGGCCGACATCAAGAAATTTGCCGGTGAATGGAAGACCAATATAACCCGACTTGAAGAATATGCTCATAAACAAACTATACTGACAGAAAAAAGGAACGGGCTAGAAGAGCAACTAACAAATATCCATAAAGAAGTACAAGCAAATGAGCAAAAGCTTTCTACGATACAAATCCAAAACAAAGAATTATCTGATAAGAGAATGGCTCTTTTTGCAGGGGCTCCTGTAGCGGAAACGGAAAAAAGACTAAAAGAGGCAATTGATTTTGCAAAACAGACCTTAGAGAACCAAAGAACAACGGCAGAAAAAATACAAGGAGATCTAACTCGGAATAGTGCACAACACGAACAACTTGAAAAGGATATAAGCAGTTTGTCTAAACAGGAAGCAGGCCAGAAAGGACAACTTGCTAATTGGGTTGCAAATTATAATCAACAGTATGAAACAGAACTTACCCTTGACGAATTAGCTGAGCTTTTAATTTTTAGCCAAGACTGGATAGAAACAGAAAGAAACAGTTTACGTGCTATTGATGATAAGGTAATGCAGATCAAATCCATATTGGAGGAACGGACGAAAACATTGGCAACTCATACTGGCCAACAGCCTTCGGAGCGAACATTGGAAGAGTTAGTCACATTGCGAAGTGCAACGCAGGAATTGCTAAAACAGCATACCCAACAAGCCCATGAGATTGATTTTAAGATAAAAGAAGACAAATTAAACAAGCAGCGTATCGGCACCTTGTTACAGAATATTGAAAGGCAGGCGGCTATAGTGGAAAATTGGGCAAAGCTGAATGAAATAATTGGTTCGGCAGATGGAAAAAAATTCCGTCAGATTGCCCAGGAATATACCATTGATGTTTTGTTAAGTTATGCCAATGTTCATTTGGAAGTATTGAGTAAACGATATGTCTTGCAACGAATTCCGAATTCGCTGGGATTACAGGTCATTGACCAGGATATGGGGGATGAAGTACGCACGGTATATTCGCTATCCGGAGGAGAGTCATTTTTGGTATCAATGGCATTGGCTTTAGGTTTGGCATCTCTGTCTTCCAGTCGCATGAAAGTGGAATCTTTATTTATTGACGAAGGTTTCGGTTCACTTGATCCGGCTACCCTCAATATAGCAATGGATGCATTGGAACGATTGCACAATCAAGGCCGAAAAGTAGGTGTGATTTCCCACGTACAGGAAATGACAGAGCGGATACCAGTACAAATCAAGGTAAGTAAACAGCAAAGTGGCAAGAGTACGGTGGAGGTAATTGGATATTAGGATATTACAAAAACAGGCAAAGTATAAATCTTATAAAATGGTAACAAAATGCTTGAATCAATAACAATTAAGGGAGTTGCAACTTATGATGCAACAGGTATCCAAATAGATAATTTGAGAAAAATCAATTTTATCTACGGAACTAATGGTTGTGGAAAAACCACTCTTTCTAAGCTGATTTATAATCCGACTGATATGGCATTCTCTGATTGCGACTTAGCATGGAAAGGTAATCTGCCTGTTAATGTACTTGTATATAACAAAGACTTTCGTGAAAGAAATTTTGGTAAGGGAAAGATAGATGGTGTTTTTACATTGGGACAAGCTACTAAGGAAGAGATTCAAGCTATTGATAAAATGCTTTTGGAATTAGAAGAAATTAAAAATAATGGTATAGAGAAGAAAAAAACATTAGAAAAACAGCAAGAAAAGAAATCTCAGGAAAATAATGAGTTCAAAGAGGCAATTTGGCTTGATATATACAAGGAAAATGAAAACGAATTTAAAGAAGCCTTTAGAGGTTTCATGAAAAAGGATTCTTTTAGAGATAAAATATTGGAAGAGTTCAAAAATAACGAAGAAACTTTATTGACAATTCAAGATTTAAAGGAAAAATCTCAAACAATTTTTGGCAGAACGCCTACTATATTACCTCTTCTTTCCATAATAGAGTTTAAAAAACTATTGGAAATAGAATCTGATAAAATCTGGAATAAGAAGATTATTGGTAAAGCAGATGTGCCAATTGCAGGATTAATTCAGAAATTGAATTTGAATGATTGGGTCAATGAGGGGAGAAATTATATCACAGAGGATGAAATATGTCCATTCTGTCAGCAGAAAACGATTTCGGAAAGCTTTAAGAGACAATTGGAGAATTTCTTTGATGAATCTTTTCTTCAGGATATAACAAAAGTCAGGACTTTATCAGATGAATATACGCAGGGATGTCAAAATCTACAGAATCTTTTGGAGCAAATGGAATTACAGCAGAAAGGCAATCCAGACTCTAAACTTAATATAGAACAATTCTCAGCTTTTTTAAGAACACTGATAAGTCAATTTGTTACTAACAAAGAGCTTTTGGGAAATAAAAAGAAAGAACCAAGTAGAAGTATAGAGTTGTTTTCAACAAAAGAACAATTAGAAAGTATTCAAAATTTGATTATTGAAAGCAATAAAGAAATAACGACTCACAATGATATTGTCAATGATTATACAAATCAAAAAAACAATTTACTTAAGGCTATTTGGAAATACTTGATTGAAGGGCATCGAGCAACTATTGAAACATTTATAAAAAAACAAGAAGGTCTGGAGAAAGGGATACAGATATTGCAACAGAAACATAAAGATTTACAAGATAAATTTGTAGAAATAAATAAGAAAATAAGGGAGGCTAATAAAGATGTTACCAGCGTTCAACCTTCTGTTGATGAAATAAATCAAATACTTACATCTTACGGGTTTCTGAACTTCCAGATAGTTCCGTCTAAGAAGGAACCTAATCAGTATCAGATACAAAGAGAAGATGGTTCAGTTGCAGAATCTACATTAAGTGAAGGTGAAGCTACTTTTATCACATTTTTGTATTATTTGCAGTTAGCAAAAGGAAGCACCAATGAGGAATCCATAACAGAAGAACGTATCTTGGTCATTGACGACCCAATTTCAAGTTTGGATAGCAATGTTCTTTTTGTGGTGAGTTCATTAATCAAAGAAATTGTCAAAACCATAAAAGGTAATACGGGCAATATAAAACAACTTATTCTTCTCACCCATAACGTGTATTTTCATAAAGAAGTTTCATTTGTTGATGGAAGGACCCCTAAAAATGGAGATACTCATTATTGGATTATTAGAAAGAATCACAATGTATCTTCAATTCAAGCTTTTGAAATGGAAAACCCAATTCATAGTTCATATGAATTGCTTTGGAAGGAACTTAGTAATTCTTCAAAAAACTCAGGAATTACTATCCAGAATACTATGCGAAGAATTATTGAAAACTATTTTAAAATATTGGGCAGATATGCAGATGATGATTTGATAAAAAGCTTTGTTAATCATCAAGAACAGGAAATATGCCGATCACTGGTATGTTGGATCAATGATGGTTCTCATGGGTTGCCTGATGATCTTTATATAGAACAGCAAGACGCAGTTATTGATCGTTACTTTGAAGTTTTTAAACAAATATTCAAAAAAACAGGCCACATCGAACATTATAATATGATGCATAGGGTTGTAGATGAAGAAAAGATTGCATAATAATAAATAAGAACAGAAAATGAGTTGTCTAAAAACTCTATAATTTTTATCACGTGAAACAAACAATATCATATTATGTGGGCAGATAACGAAACGTCAGAAGACCTTTTAGGATTTAAAGTACACGCAGATTTGTTAATCAATGTTATCAAAGATGAATCTGTTTTGCCAATTACAATAGGCGTGTTTGGAGATTGGGGAAGTGGAAAATCCAGCATCTTACAAATTGTAAAAGAAGAATTTGATAAGAATGAAGATAAGGACTCACTTTGTATATATTTTAATGGATGGACTTTTGAGGGATATGATGACGCTAAAGCTGCACTGCTCAATTCAATCCTTAAAGAATTGGAAAACAATAAAAAGATTTCCGAAGAAGTAAAAGATACAATAAAAGAAAAATCAAAAAAGCTTTGGAAATCTATTGATTGGATGCGTGGAGCAGGTATGGTTATGAAAAATGTTGCCTTGCCTGCTGTTACGGCATATTTTACAGGGGGACTTAGTCTAGTTCCTCTTGCTATTCAGAAACTAACAGAATGGGGAGATAATCCAGAAAAAATAATTGAAAAACTTCAATCGGAAGAAGGGAAAAAAATATATAAAGCCTTTATAAAAGAAGGGAAAGAGGAAGACAAAAATGCTATAAATGCAGTTGCAGAATTTAGAAAGGATTTTTCGGAACTTTTAGAAACCACAAATTTCAAAAGACTAGTTGTGATTATTGATGATTTAGATAGGTGTAGTCCTGAAAGAATTATTGAAAACCTTGAGGCAATTAAACTTTTTCTAAATGTACCTAAAACTGCATTCATAATTGGAGCTGACCCTCGAATTGTGAAATACGCTATTGAGCATAAGTACAAAAACAATAAAGAAATCGAAGAAGATAACAACCGTATTGTTATTGATTACTTAGAAAAATTAATTCAGCTTCCCTATTCTTTGCCAAGACTTTCGGAATCTGAAGTGGAAACTTACATATCCATGCTAATCTGTAAAAAAGAGATAGGCGATGCCAAGTTTAAAAACGTACTTGATGAATTTAAGAGATATAGATTAACAAACAAATATTCTGCATTTGGACTATCCAACTTTGAAAAAATTTTAGAAGCCGAGGAATTCGGAAAAGTTAAAGATAATGTAATTACGATTCCTTCATTAGTTCCTTTAATTACTAATAGTTTGTATGGGAATCCCAGACAAATTAAACGGTTTCTAAATACTTATACTATCAGAAAAAGACTTGCAGAAGTAGCATCGTTACAAAACTTTAATGACGCTGTTCTTGCAAAAATGATGATACTTGAATATTCTGAACCTAAGTTATTCAAGAAGTTATTTGAGTGGCAAATAATTCAAGATGGAGTACCAAAAGAAATAACCGATATAGAAGCTCTATGTAAAGAGAAAGGAATTGAAGATATTCTTTCAGAAATAAAAGATACAGATTTCAAAGAATGGAGTAAACCAAAAATAATAAAATGGTTTCAAATAGAACCTTTGTTATCAGGAGTTGATTTACGGGATTATTATTGGATTGCTCGTGATAAGTTAGAAAATTCTATCACAGCAACGAGTATGATTCCACCAGTAGTAAGGGCTTTGTTTAATGAGTTATTGCCTGATAATATGACGGCAACAGTTACAAAATCCCTACTATCTACAAAATTTCAACCTTTTAGCGACATTGAAAAAGATGCATTTTTCAATCTTCTATCTTCAAATTTGAAAAGGAACCCTCAGCAAAAGCGGTTGTATGACATTTTCAATACAATGACAGAAGAGAAAATAGAAAATACAGTTTATCATTATATGGAAACTCTTAAAATAATCAGTGTATCCGATATTGAACCTGCGGTTGCTACGAGATTAGCAGACTTTAAATCAGAACCTGAAATTGGAACGTTTTTGAATGATTATTTCAAAGATGGAAAATCAAGAGCAAGTAAGGCGTTTAATCTTAAAAAATAGAAATGGGAACATCTAAATCATTTTCTGATGTAAAACATTCAATGGTTCCGAATTGGGGTACGCTTAGTTCTTCGCTTACCTCAAATTGTGATTCTTCTGTTCTTCCAGCTCAGAAGCTACAGAATATTATGGGACATTTTGTTTCAGCATTGGGCGGAGCATCAACAGGAGGACGTGGTGGTTCAAAAGCAGGAGGAAGAAGCAGTATCAGAACTGCAAAGAAAATCGGAGGAGTCTTTTCAAAATTTATCAGTTCGGGTAATAATATTAGAGAAACGCTTGAATCCACCGGTTTAACAGATATTGATAATAAAACCGTGGGCGATGTAATTAATCATTTGATTGAGTATTGTTCCGGTAGTGCAACTTCTATTGATGATAATGCAGCGAAAGAGGCTACAAGACTATTATTGGAAGAACTAATGGGACAAGCTGAGTCCATTGACGAAGTACAAACTTTATTAGAAGAAACCTTTACAGCTAATACATTGGAAGATGTAATAATAAAGTATTTCGGGTATTACATTAATGAGCTTTTATCAAAGTGGTTCTATGAAAATTTAATAAAAAACAAGAGTGAAAGTAATTGTAATAATCTTTTCAGTCAGATAAAAAATTTCATAGTCGAAAGAGTGGGCGATATGCACAAAAAAAATCCATTGCAAAACATTGATTGGAGTTCCGAAGAAGCCGATAGGCTTGTAAAAAATATTCAACAAGATGTATTAACCGTATTTGAATAGTTATGAGAGTAAATATAGTTATTGATAACGCAGGTTATGGTAAATTTTCAGACTTAGAGCTTTGTTATATAGATAACAGAGTGAATAGAAAAGTTCCATTATCTTTCTTAGGTTATGAAAGAGTTTTTGATTTCACGACTGATTTCACCTCAGTAAAATTTGATTTCTTTCTTGTATCTGCAATAGTTTATGGTATAGATAACCTACTCAGTCGAGCTATTTATTCAAATGATGGTTGGACAAGAGATATAGCAGTAGAGTTTCCTGTAAACAACTTGGCTGTTTGGAACGGTAAAGAAGATAGATTGAAACAGATTTTAGATTTCCTAACAGGAGATAATTGGCAAATTTCTTTCCGAGAAATAGAAGATGTTGATTTGTTTCAACCACGTACGAATAGAAGGAAAATTCCAAGTTACAACAAAGACACCATCAAATCTGTAAGTTTATTCTCAGGTGGTTTAGATTCTTTAATTGGAGTTATTGATGAATTGGAAAAACTTAGTAATAATGAAAGAATACTTTTGGTATCTCATTTTGATTCAAAATCACCAGGCCCGAATGGAGACCAAAGAAAGTTATTGAGGCATTTAATAACCCAATACCCAAATAAAATATATTGGGTACAATCAAAATTAGCACTATCAAGAAAAGATACTGATGGCAACAGGGTAACCATAGAAAACAATTACCGTAGTCGTTCTCTATTTTTTATTGGTTTAGGTAGTTACCTGTCCCCAATTGATGAATTAATAATTCCCGAGAATGGAACAATTTCAATCAATTATCCATTGACACCATCAAGAGTAAGCTCTTTAAGTACAAGAACAACGCATCCTTATGTTTTAAAAAATACTCAAGAATTACTTGCCGAATTGGGGCTATCTACTGTAATACATAATCCCTATACTTTTAAGACAAAAGGAGAGATGTTTGTTGAATGTACAAACCAAACTTTTTTGAAGAATATTTATAAAGATTCGGTTTCTTGTGGTAAAAGAGGTAGAAGGCAATTTCATTTTGACAATCCTAATGAGAAACATAATTGTGGAAGATGTATGCCTTGTATTTATAGGCGAGCGGCATTGAATAAAGCGGGTCTGGACAATGAAAACCAGTATGGAAACTTTATTACAAAAGTGTCATCTTTAGGAAATAATGATTTACCTGCATTATTCAGTTACTTGAAAAGAAATATCCCATTGGAAAAAATGAAAAGAGACTTACTTGTGAATGGTAACATTGATATTAATAATCTTACTGATTATGCAGAAATGGTATTAAGAAGCAAAACAGAAGTTCTAAAATTGTTTAATGATAAAGGGAATAGATTTGTAAAATCTGAGTTGGGGTTAAGATGATTATTGATACACACTGCCATATAGATTTGTACTCTAATCCAAGACAGGTTTTGCAAGATGCTGTAAAATCTGACGTAACGGTATTAGCAATGACCAATCTGCCAAGCCATTTTGAAATGGGATATTCTCATTTCCAGTCATTAAAAAAGATAAGATTAGCTTTAGGAATGCACCCTTTAATGGCTGATTTTCATAAAATGGAGTTTGATTTATTCCTAAAAAACATTCATAAAACATCATATATCGGAGAGGTTGGATTGGATTTTTCCAAAGAGGGTATCTCTACAAAAGATATTCAGTTAGATACTTTTTCTAAACTACTAATGGTCATTTCAGGACAAAAAAAAATCTTAAGTATTCATTCCCGAAAAGCAGAGAAAGAAGTTTTAGACCTCTTAATAAAAAACAATATACAATCTGCAATTTTTCATTGGTATTCAGGTGGATTAAATTTGATTGATGCTATTGCAGAAGCAGGCTATTTTTTCTCTATTAATCCTGCGATGGTAAAATCTATGTCAGGCAGAAAGATAATTTCTAAAATACCAAAGCAATTAATATTAACCGAAACAGATGGACCTTTCGTCAGTGAAAATAGCCTTCCAATTAAACCTGGGCAAGTACAAAAAGTTATTTTGTTTTTAGCGAGCCAATGGCAATTAAGTGAAAAGGAAGTAAAAACAATTCTTTTTAGAAATTTTAAACGGATGATTACCCAAATAAAATAAGGCATTATATGTAATGAAAATAGTTGATCATGACTCCTATTATCAGTTTAACTTTCCGAATCAAGAGGGTTTTCCATTGAATCTAAAAGAGCAAGTTCATATAGTTAGAGATATTTTATTAAGGGAAATACAAACCTTGAGAAATCTTTATATAAACATTAACTCTTAATAACCAACACTTGATTGGCTATTGGAAAATTGTCAATATATTCCAATACTTTCGACGAAATGATTTCTTCTTGTAAGGTTAGGTAAAAAGAAAAGCTGTCCAATTTTGTAGGCTAACATTCCCCACCATATTTTGAGTAGGGTAGAAAAACACATAATAGGTAGCTTTGTATTTGAGAAAATGCAGAGTGAAAATGAAACAAGGAGAAGCTCAAAATATTGAATATAAGCAGACTTGGAGAGATGAATATCTGAAATGGATTTGTGGTTTTGCTAATGCAAGAGGAGGACAAATCTATATTGGTATTGATGATAATGGTCATATTACTGGGATAGATAATTATAAAAAGCTGATGGAAGACATTCCAAACAAGTCTGTTAACCATTTAGGACTTGTGGTTGATGTGAATCTACATGCGGCTGAAGGAAAAAATTATCTTGAAATTATCGTTCCGATTAGTAATGTACCCATTGCTTATCATGGAGTTTATCACTACCGAAGCGGAAGCACCAAACAAGAACTTAAAGGAATTGCTTTACAAAATCTGTTGCTCAATAAAATGGGAAAGAAATGGGAGGATATGGCAGTTGAAGGAATAACATTTTCCGACCTTAATGGTAATAGCATTCAAAAATTTATTATTAAAGCAATTGAGAAAGATCGTATTCCTCCAAATACGCTAAAGATTGGCAAACAAACCCTATTCAAAAACCTTGGACTTCTTACAGAACAAGGGCAGCTAACAAATGCCGCCGTTTTATTATTTGGGAAAAATCTAATCAAGGTATCGGTAACGGCAAGTTTCAAGATTGGGCGATTTGGAAAGTCCAGCCATGATCTTTTATTTCAAGACATAGTTGAAACCAATATTTTTGAGATGGCTGATAAAGTAATCGAAATCCTTAAAACCAAATATTTGGTTAGACCTATTTCCTATAAGGGATTGGAGCGTATGGAACCGTTGGAATATCCAGAAACGGCATTAAGAGAAGCAATATTGAATGCTATTATTCATAAGGATTATTCCAGCACATATACATTTCTTCGAGTGTATGATGATCGATTACATTTATGGAATCCGGGAACTTTACCAGAGGAATTGACAATTGATAAACTAAAACAAGAACATTCATCCTATCCCCGAAATCGAAATATAGCCAATGCATTTTTTAAAGCTGGTTATATCGAATCCTGGGGACGAGGGATAAATAAAATCATTGATGCTTGTAAAGAGGCAGGATTGCCTGAACCGATTATTGAGGAAGATCAAGGTGGGGTAAGTGTTACTTTTCTAAAGGATATTTATACAGAAGAAATTCTGAAAACATACAATCTTGAATCTCGACATATTAAAGCTTTGTTATTTATAAAAGAGAATGGTCGAATTAATAATAAACAATACCAAGCACTTTTTGAAATCTCCAAGAGGATGGTGTCTTATGATTTACAAATGCTTGTTGATAGAAATTTTATAACCAAAATAGGTTCCACAGGAAAGGGGACCTACTATATTCTCCAAAGGGGAAATAAAGGAGTAAAATAGTCTCCAAAAGGGCAATAAAGGAGCAATTGTACAAAAACTATATATATTGAATCTGCCTCTGTCTCCACACAGGTAATTACTTTGTTCCGATTTCCAAAATCCAAACGCTCACGCAAGGTATGTTTGTGGTGTTGATAAATACCTTTTGTGAAATGTAAAATTCATTTATAGTAGAGTAATACCTGCAAGGATTGAATAAATTTGCAACTCAAATGCTAAAGCAATGAACGAAATTATGGATCAGGATTATCATCCTAAATTTATGTTGAGAGCAATTGAGCTTTCGGAAATCGCATATAAGAGCGGCAAAGGTCTTCCAATTGGCTGTGTAATTGTTAGAAATGGTAAAATTATTGGAGAGGGACATAATGAAATTTTTGAGCGGGTCAATCCAACATCACACGGAGAAATGGTCGCTATTGAAAGGGCTTGCAGAAATATCAATGATCTTCAATTATCTGAATGCCAAATGTACACTACATTAGAACCCTGTCCTATGTGCTTAGGTGCTATTTATTGGGCAAAAATTCACAAAGTCTATTATGCGAATACAAATGCTGATGCCGCTAAAGTTGGGTTTGATGATACATTTATATTTGATGAATTACGAAAAAGTGCCAATGAGCGTAAAATTAATTTCTTATATGTGCCTGACAAAAATGCAATAACCGTTTTAGAAGAATGGAAATCCAAAGATTTAATATCTGCCCAACCTTGGAATGATAAATAATGTCAATTAATCTTGTCCATCAAATTATTGTTCTATTCCAAGTGTAGATACCAGGCACAATGAGATTAATACTGATAGTAGTAAATTGTGATAAAATATTCTTTAGTCTAATATATGAAGTCCATAAAGAGTTCATTGAAAGAACATACTATAATTCTTCAAAGGGGCAATAAAGGGGCAAAAACGCCTTTAAAGGGGCAATAAAGAAGCAATTTAACAAAACTACTTCTTAAACCATTTGTAAATAAGTGGTTTGATTTTTTAAGCAGCTAGTATATCAGCTAAAAGCTTTAAATCCTCTATTAATTGGTTCGAGTTTTGTACCATATCGTTCACTTTTAAAGAAGACAATAGACTACAAAACCACGCAAATCTTAGGAATTGCGTGGTTTTCGCGTTTTTAGAGGAACATTTAAAATGATAGGATATCATTCTATTTGGTAGCTAAAGTATACCTCTAAATTAAAAGTACACCTCAGGTGTATTTTATAGATTTTCGATGTTATGATTTTTAAAGGTGGATTTGACTTCCAGTAACTGAATTATTCACTTTAAAAATGCATTATTATGCGTACATCAAAAACATTTTCAATGGTTTTTTGGCTTAATAAAAAGAAAGTCAAAAATAATCAAAGTCTAATCTATGCCCGTATTACCGTGAATTCGAAACGGGCCAATATTAGTTTAAAGCGATATGCATCAATAGATCTTTGGAATTCTAAAACGAAACGCTTAAAAGTAAATTCTAAGAAAACCCTTGAGCTCAACGAATTTCTAGATCAAACTTACGCAAGATTTTTTCAGATTTATCAGGATCTAAAATTCAAAGGAAAGTTGATTACTTCAGATTTGGTTAAAGCTGAATTCAATGGGGAAGGAGGGAGTTCCAAAACCTTAAATGAGCTTATCGAATATCATCAGGATAAAATTAGGAATACCCATAGTGCCGGGAGTATTCGGAATTTTAAAGTAAGTGAGAAGTATATTAAGGAATATGTACATCAAAGGTTGCGGACAACAGATATTTACCTCTCCCAATTAAACTATAGGTTTCTGAGTGATTTTGAAGCTTTTCTTTTTAATTACTATCCCAAAGGTCACTATAAAGCGATGAGCCATAATACGGTGATGAAACATATTCAGCGTTTGCGTAAAATAGTAACCCTGGCTTTTCATTTGGAATGGCTTGATAAAGATCCTTTTAGAACGTGGAAAATGACCTTTGAAAAGAGGGAGCGTGAATTTCTATCTAAAAATGAGTTGTTAAATCTTCAGCACGCTGAAATTCCAATAGACCGACTGGATCGAATTCGGGATTTATTCATTTTTAGTTGCTATACAGGTTTAAGTTATGGTGATCTGATGGAGCTAAGTGAAGAGGAAATAAGCATTGGTATTGATGGAAAAGCATGGATAATTACCACAAGAAATAAAACGAATAACGCTGTGAAAGTACCCCTGCTGGAATCGGCTTTACGTATTCTCAAAAAATATGAAGATCATCCCATAACCCAGGCTACTGGAAAGTTGCTTCCAGAATGTAGTAATCAAAAAGTGAATTTATATCTAAAGGAACTGGCTATGATTGTAGGGATAAAAAAGAATCTTACTTTTCATATGTCCCGGCATACTTTTGCTACTACGGTAACCCTAAGTAATGGCGTTCCCATAGAAACGGTATCAAAATTACTTGGACATACTAAAATAGCGACCACCCCAATTTACGCAGGGTCTTAGAGGATAAGATTAGTAAAGATATGGATAAACTCGGGAAGATACTTGGTAATTAATTTATTTAAGGGGGACTGACTCAAAAACTGTGTAATTAGAAAATATCGGGGTTTGCAAACCCCGATATTTTTTTAACCTTGCCTGAGAAATTCAGGCGCTAATATTTACACAACAATGAAAAAAGAAGATCTATTCGATGACGAATTTTTAAAGCAGTTCAAATCAGGAGAAG
>NZ_JAKHSK010000014.1 GCF_023499215.1 Zunongwangia pacifica | reverse complement strand
TTACTAAACAGGTTTGATACTACCGTGGCAAGCTGGACAGGGTTTAACTATCTTGCTTTTATTGTATTAGCCTTGAAAAAGTTCAAACCCTTCAAAAAGGAAAAAGTTTAAACGAGTTCAATTATAAAAATGTATTATTCAATTCTACTAAATCAGAATCTTTCCCTTCGTAAGTTGTATAATACGTATACTCGTCAGCCCCTTTATACCATCTATATCTCGTCTGTTTAAATCGAAACATCGTAGGAATGTCTTTAAGCTGTTCTTGAAAATCCTTTTTGTTCTTGTTTGCTGAGAAAATACCTCCTGTAAAATTTAAATAGCGGTTTCCATTTCCACTGGGAGTTACATAAATATCGTGTTCCCACATAATTTCTGCTATAACTTCCGCATAATCTTTTCTAAGTTTTGGGAATTCTTTTTCCTGAATATTTATAACTTTAGCCTTAAGTTGTTCAGCCAGTTTTTGCATTTCTGGATCATCAGAATCTTCACCTTTTTTTATAATTTTAGCCCAAGATCCAAAAAATACAATTTCCATTTTTATGGCGTCAACAGTTCCGCGATAAGATGTAAAGTCAATGCCTTCATTTATTGAAGCTAATTCTCGCTTAAGTTGTTCTTTTAGTTTTAATTTTTCTTCTTCAGCCGTTTTTTCTTCTTCAGCTTCTTTAATAAGTCTTTCCTTTTCGAGTACAATTTTATTTAAACTATCTGCTTCATTAATTAGCACTCTAGCTTCAGAATATAGGGGATCGTCGGATTTTATTTCTGAAAGAGAATTAATAGCGTCGGAATAGTTTTCGTTCTTTATGTTTTCGGCTGCAATTTCGATTTTGTCTTCAGTCAAGTCTTCGTCATCTATTATTATAACAGCCAAAATTGGAACAATTATTAATGAAACTAGCCAAAGGCCTAATACTTTTAGTCTTGTGGGGTTTTTACTCCATCTCATTATTAAGGAGGGTTTTATAAGTCCAGCTATCAAAGCTGCGTAAATAAAAAATACAAGGATTTCGAAAATAATTGCTGTCATTTTTGATTGTTTAATGTGTGATAATGAGAGTATAAATTAATTACATTTATTCCTCTTTCGTATTTATTTATCTGCTAATCTAACGCATTTTTTAATTTTAAAAAAAGCTTTTATAGCTATGTTCGTATAAATTTCATTATTTGTGGTATATAGGTGTTTTAGTAAGACCTAGATATATTAAAACTAATTTCGATCTAGAAAAGATATATTGAAAAACTATGATTTATAAGGAGCTTCAGGAACAGAAATTCTGTTAATTTTTAATCTTAATAAATAAACTACTATTAAATAGGCTAGACCTAACGTATCCCAATAAAATTCACTTTAAAATAGAATTGATCTCCTCCCGATAAGCTGTACTATTTAAAATTAGAGGGGCTGAGCAAATAAATTTTAACTTTAATAATAGTATTTAGAATCTGTTTTTCGGTTCAAGATTATAATTCCAGCACAACTTTATTTCCGTTTTATCATATATGAGTTAAATCCTTTTGTTGCATCCATTTGTTGATACCAAAAAAGTAATGGAATAATTACACTTACAGTTCCGATTGCTCCAAAGAAACCCCATAAAACAATTGTTGCAATAATTCCAATTCCGACTCCGATAAGAATCATTGTGTTGTTTGGTTCTGCTTTAATGTCATTCACGAGTTTCTTTTCAACCTTACCACAATTTTGGCAATTCACGCTGAATTCATCTCCTTTTTCCATTTGTAAATCTGGTCGAGTAGCAGCGCTAGATTTAATTCTTATATCTTTTTTACAGCACTTGCAATAGGTTACTAATTTCATATTTTAGTCAGTTTTTTAGCTTTTAAGTTGTTTAGATTACATCGAAAGGTTTGGAATATATTAGGTTTCGGGAGTAGGAACACGAACTTGTCGGCTTACTGTTTTCTTTCTTGGTTTCTAAAATTACAATTTTTATACAATAAATTGAATTTGAGTTGGACAGATTTTTTGTGCTTTTATATTTACTCAAATAATAGTTGACCTAGTTCACTATCGATTTCAAAAGAATAGCTGGAATTACTACATTAGACTGGACATAGAGTTGAATGAATATTATTGCAAGTTGTTAACTTAGCAATTATGAGACGTAAAGCCAAACATTACACCTTAGAGTTTAAGCAAAAAGCAGTAGAATTAAGTTATGCCAAAGTCAGTGTAGCACAGGTTTGTGAAAACTTGGATATCTTACCTGCTGTTCTTTACCGGTGGCGTAAAGAGCAAAAGAATTATGGTAAAAATAGTTTTCCCGGTCGGGGTAATCCTAAAATGACCGATGAACAAAAAGAGATAGCTCGTTTAAAGAAACAGCTTAAAGAAGCCGAATTAGAACGTGATATCTTAAAAAAGGCGATTGGCATCCCAGCCTGCCGGCTGGCAGGTTTTCCGCGAGCGACAAGAAAAATACAGGTTCATAAAACAGCATCGTATGAAATTTCCTGTTGAGAAGATGTGCACTATGTTAGCCGTGAGTAAAAGCGGTTATTACCACTGGTTGAAATCTGGTCCCAGCACCCTTTGGAAAGAAAATCAGAAGCTCTCTTCATTAATCAAAGATATATTTGAAGATAGTCACCAGAACTATGGAGCTCCGAGAATAAAAGCTGAATTGAAAGCTTTGGGCTTTAAGTGATACCCTAAATACCGAGGATACTGTTATAAAAGCTTGGCGGATGGCTATTAAAAATGCGACACTCACGCAACCTTTGATATTCCATTCAGACCAAGGTATTCAATATGCCAGCCAAAGATTTACCAATCTACTTAAAAGCTATAATGGCCTGGTAAAACAATCTATGAGTCGGAAAGGAAACTGCTGGGACAATGCCGTGGCGGAATCCTTTTTTAAATCTCTAAAAGTAGAGTGGGTATATTGGCATAAGTACAAGCTTAGATCACAGGCAGAGTTATCTATCTTTCAGTGGATAGAAACCTGGTACAATACTAGAAGAAGACATTCTTATTTAGGAAACAGAACCATTAAAGAATTTGAAATAGATATGTATAATCAAAAACTAGCAGCATAGTCACTCAACTTAAAGTCCAGTTTTTTGTTGCAAGTCCATAATTTATTTGAACGTCTTTAAATAATGATAATCAGGAACATTCAATCCATAGTTTTTCTTTAAGCTAATTTGTCTTCAATCGTTATTGGTGCAGTAACTCCCCCCTCAAAATACCATCCCCCAAAACCCTTGCTTTTCCCCAAAAAAATATCCCCAAAAACAGGGAGGAAATTAAAAAATAAGGAGGGTATCTTGCTACAAATTATTTACTGATTTTTTTTAGCAGTAATTTTTTAACCACCAGGCTTAGATACAAAGTCGATAAGCCACTTTTATTAAAAAACAATGTAAAATAGTTTCGAATATGATACCCTCAGATCAGGCCCAAAAATATGTAGCTTCTTTTAAAAAGAACACGCTAAAAAAAGAAGATTTCAAACCCTTTTCAGCACCTTACCAAAAACTAGGTTGGGTACTTGCCAACATCCAAAAGGATAAGTATAATTACTATTCTACGTACGATTTATTAGAAAGCTTTGACGCTCCAGAAACGATGAATCCCTGGTTTAGCGATGAGGGGATGAAATTAGGCGTCCTGTTATTTGGCCCAGTTCAGGCGCCGTATTTAGGAGCGATGTGGAATCTAATAACCACCCTTCCCTACCAGGAAGGCTATTCTAGAAAAGCCTTTCGTTCCAAGCCCACTTTTGAGCTGCTAAATAAAAAAGTAAACCTATTTAAACGCTTTCTAAACCTAAGCCGCTTAGGGATGGGAGGGCTATCCATTAAAGAACAATTGCAATACAGCACCTATTACGATCGCGGAAACAGTTACTTTTTCGCTGCTATTTTGGTACATCAACCAGAACTTGTAAATGAGGTTGTAGATGATATTATTCAGGGCGAAGACGAAATAGGCGGCGTAAGCCACGATCTTATTAAAGCGCTGTTAATTAGCGACAAAGAAAAAAACTGGGAGCTGGTAGGCAATTTATTACTGGCCGCACAGCGACAGGAAGGTTTACGGCAAAGCATTTTAGAAACCCTGGATGAAACCCATTTAGGCGCGCTAAAATATATGATCAACCTTATTTTAGAAAATGATTTAGCCCGTTTTAGTAGCGTGGTACGAGCCATAAATGTATGGTTCGGGTTCAATTGGGAAGCCCCCAAAAAAGCCACCGTGAATCGAATTTTACAACTTGCCGAAAAACTGATTGGTGACCATAGTACTATTGAAGAATTACTCCAAAGTAAAGACAACATCGAAATCTATGTCGCCCTTTGGGCAGTGGGAATTAAGGATGTAGATATCGCCAATCAAAAAGCCTTAAACCTGGTCTATACTACCGAGAATCGGAATGCAAAATTAGTAGCCCTCTATTTTGTTTCTAAAACACAACGCACCAATTATTCTATTGTCGACTATTTTAAAAAAGAACTGGGGAAAGATCCCGCCATCGATCATTGGGTCATTTTAAGCTTACCCCAAATAGAACTGGATAATGAAATATTTAAGCGCATTTTTGAAGTAGCCCAATCTATAGACAACGGCAAACCACAAAAAATAGGGCAAATATTCTCCTGGTATGACTTTCAGCCCACTTCAGACTCGTTTTATAATTTCCTAATCAATAACGGCAACGAAGAACAACTCGCCTTGCTGGCCGATGATATCGATTTGTTGCCCTCTGTTTATAGGGAAAATTACATTCGTAAAGTTTTTCCAAATACCTATCGCTATTATTTTGGCAAAAACAATATTCCAAAACCCCAGGCCGCGTTCGATTACGAACCCGGCTCCTGGAAACGCAAATTAGCCCACCAGGCCATTAAAAACCGAAATGAATCGGTAATGAATACCGGGATTCAGCTATTTTATGTAATGCCCTTATATGAAGAAGAACTAACACTGGCCGAAGAATTGCTAAGCCGTAAAAGTAAACATTTACGTTCCGCATTAATCGCATTGATCGTGCATCAGCCACAAGACACCTTGCAAACCACGACGCAAAGTTTAATACATTCCAAAAATGTCGATCAGCGTTTAGCCGGGCTTGAGATTTTATCCATTTTAGATAGCGATCAAAAATATCCCGAGTTTATCCACCAAGAAATAGAAAGCTATAAAGAGCGACCAAAACACACCAAAAACGAACAGGTTTTTCTGGATAAATTTTCTAAAACCTCAAACACCCATAGTTTTAGTAATGGGTTTGGCGCAGTAGATTATGAAAACCTTAGTGATCTTTATATTCCACAGGCAAAATTTAAAAGCAAAACCAACCTTTTCGATAAACTGGGGATTGTGCTTTCTTCAGAAAAAGCCTTCAAATTAAATGCGTTTATAGATGCCGATAAAATAGTTTCAGCCATCAATAAATTAATCGCCCTATTCCACGAAAATCGCCATTACGAATACCAGCGAGAAGGCTATCAGGGCGAAATCAAGACCACATTACTCGATCAGGGAATCTTTCAAATTAAAGAATTAGAAGACCCTACCCCGGTAGAAGAACTCCATAACCTACCGTTGGCAAACCTATGGATCGATTGGTATGAAATGAGCAAATTAAACGATTACGAACTATATATGGCCATTCGGTTTATCGCGAATACCAATCCGTATGGAACTTACGGCAAGCTCATTCCCTTTATAAAACAATACATTCCCAATTTAAAAGCATTGGCCTTAGATTACAGTGCCAATTCCTATTACGGGAAAAACCGCTCGTATTTAACCATCTTAAAAAGCCTGATTCGGGTGTATGGCGATAGGCCTAACCTTATCAATTTTAAATTAGACCTGCTGGAAGATGCCATTGCTAATTTTCCTGACGCCTTAAAAAAGAAAAGCTTCAAACACTCTCAATACACCCTAAACACTTCAAATTGGACAAAAATAATCGCCCAGTTTTTTGGGACCTTATCTCAAAATCAATTAGAAAGTGCCAGTCTGGATCAACTTAAAAAATATTGGGATTTACACCTGTACCTTACCGCCCAATACATTGGTTTCCCTAATCCGGTTACCCAACTGCAAAACGTGGCAGCCCAAAAAGCAAAAAATCCCAGAGAGATGCCCCTACCAGAAATAGAAGCGACCATTAAATTGTATCAAAACAATTTAATCAATGAGGACGATCTACTATTTCAGGCACTTTATTCTGGCGAGTTAATGTCCATTATAGACGGTGCCAACAATTACCGCGTACGTCGGGGCGATATTCCTAAAAATCCAGTGCCCTCACACGTGTTTTTACCACTTAAAACCAACCTGTTACAAGTAGAATTAGAACGCGGCGATATCGCTACGGAAGCCACAGATTATATTTCGAGCATCCACACGGTAAACGGAATTCATTATGTATTTGAAGTCTTACAACGCTTAGGAAAAGAAAATTTTGAGCGCGGCTATAGCTATTACAGCGATAGTAAGAAAACAAAATTCAGCGCCATTCTTAAGAAAAGTATCCCTAACGAAGCAGAAAGTTATGCCGATTTTGTGAGCCTTGCCAACGAAGCCAAAATCCCCAAAAAGCGCTTAATAGAACTAGCCTGTTACGCCACACAATGGGCCGGTTTTGTAGGTGAATATTTAGGCCTGGAAAAATTAGAAGACGCCGTTTGGTGGTTTCAGGCGCACGCTTCAGATTATATGAGCAGCGAAAAAGAAACCATTATTTCCCGGTATTCAAACATTCCAAAATCAGATTTTGCCATTGGAGCCATCGATATCGACTGGTTTAACCGCGTGTATAAAAACTTAGGAAAAGCCAACTGGAAACTATTGCACGACGCGTCCAAATATATTACCGATGGAAACGGACACCGACAAGTAAAATTATATTCCAGCGTAATGCTTGGTGAAATAAAAATCACCGCCACCTTAAAGAAAATAAAAGAAAAACGAGATAAAGATTATGTGCGCGCCTTAGGCTTAATTCCGCTAAGTAAAACCGTACCCGAAAAAGACTTACTAAAACGCTACAACCTGTTGCAAGACTTTTTAAAAGAAAGCAAGCAGTTTGGGGCGCAACGCCAGGAAAGTGAAAAAGCAGCCGTAGAAATTGGCTTAGACAACCTATCTAGAAATGCCGGATTTAAAGACCGGGTACGCTTCAGCTGGGCGATGGAAGCCAAAGCCACGCAGGAAATTATGGAAAATGCCACGCTAACGCTCGATGAAACCCAACTAAAACTCGTTATTAACCAGTTAGGCAAAGCCACAATACAAGTCAACAAAGCCGGGAAACCCCTAAAATCAATTCCGGCGAAATACCGAAAAGAAAAAGCAGTCGTCGCCTTAAAAGAACATAAATCCTATCTCGCTCAGCAATATAAAAGAACGCGATTATCCTTAGAAAACGCGATGGTGAATGAAGATGAATTTACCGCGGCAGAGATTCATAAATTAATGCAACACCCCATTGTAAAAGCGATGCTCCAGCAATTGGTGCTGTTCGCTCCAGAAAAAGGAATCACCGGTTTTTATAGCGAAGGCAAGTTAACCAATGCCTCAGGAAAAACACATTCCTTAACCCAGGATGAAGTGTTGGTCATTGCCCATCCCGCTCACCTTTTCCAAACTGTAGAATGGGATGTGTACCAAAAACATCTCTTTGCCGAACGTATCGTGCAACCCTTTAAACAAGTATTTAGAGAGCTGTATGTGGTAACTCAGGAAGAACGCGAAACCAGTTATCGCTCTAAACGCTACCAAGGTCACCAAATTCAACCCAATAAAACCGTAGCATTATTACGCGGCCGCGGGTGGACGGTAAATCACGATGAAGGCTTACAAAAAGTATATCACCAACGCGGCTTTATGGCGACGATGTACGCGATGGCCGACTGGTATTCACCCTCTGAAGTTGAAGCGCCCACCTTAGAAGAAGTTTGTTTCCATTCGTTAACCGACTATCAGCCCATTCCGCTTGCAGATATTCCGCCGGTGGTTTTCAGTGAAATTATGCGCGATCTCGATTTGGTGGTGAGTGTTGCCCACGTAGGTGGCGTAGATCCAGAAGCCAGCCACAGCACAATGGAAATGCGTGCCGCCCTGGCCCAGGAATCAGCAAAACTATTTAAACTTAAAAACATCACCGTCAAGCAGCGCCATATCCTTATTAAAGGAAAACTTGGCGAATACAGCATTCATTTAGGAAGCGCGCAAGTGAGCAAAAACGGACTGGCACTTTCCATACTGCCCGTCCACAGTCAGCATCGCGGACGTATGTTTTTACCTTTTGTAGACGACGATCCCAAAACGGCCGAGCTTATTTCTAAAATGAAATTACTGGCCGAAGACCATAAAATTCAAGATCCAACTATTTTAGCGCAAATCAATAAATAAAAGCAGCATTAGGGCGTTCCCCACTCCCGTGGGGCGCGCTTTCTGTTACAAGTCCGCGTGCTCACGCACTGTGGGCTTTTCACGGCAATCGCTAACGCAAAAAATAACCTATGGAAATTACCCTTCAGCTTAAAAAACTAGGCAAGAAAAAAGTAAAAAAAGTACCCTTAAGCTTAGCCAAAACACCACAAACCTTAGAAGAACTGTTAGTAGCCTGTGTTAAAGATCAGGTAGAAGCCTTCAATAAAAAACGTTTGGAAGTCAATGTCATCGGTTTCCTAAGTCCGTCAGAAATTCAAGATCAGGCAGAAAGCGGAAAAATAGGATTTGGCGAAATCAACAATAAAAATTTAGCCCACGAGCAAGAAGCCATAGACAATGTCCTTTTAGGCTTTAAAGATGGCCTGTTTGTAGTATTTATCGACGACGAAGAGGTCACCGATTTGCAAACGCCGCTGCAGCTTACTTCAGAAAGTGTTGTTGCTTTCATTAGAATGACGTTTTTAGTAGGCGCTTACTGGTAAGCCATTCGTGATGCATCATTAACCCTGGGGCAAGCGCAAGAGGCATCCCGATAGCTATCGGGACGGATATTAACCCATTGGTACCCATAAAGATTCAAAATAGATAAAAAACAGTGCAATTTTTAGACAAAAGTATTAACGATAACGTACAAAATTTAATGGTAGATGTCTTTGAATCCATTTCTGCCAGCGAAAAAAACGAAATTTTAGTTCAGGAACTAATGGAAACACAATCCATTTTTGAGCAGGTCTTTAACATTACCAAACAAACCGGTTTTTATGAGGCCGAAGATCATTTAGATTTGGTAAAAGCGATAGATATAGAAACCAAAAACGACACTGTAGAAGATGAATTAATGGAGGCCTGGACAATGATGGTGGCCAACATCAATGCCGCTACCACCCAGGAAGAATTTAATGCCCGGTTTGCGCTATTTACGCCCGTTATTCTTAAAAAAATGAATGCTTTTAAAATTTCTAATCCAGAATAAGCGTTTTTTAACCGGAGTTTAGACCATTCATTGTATTCTTTAGCGGTCTTTTTCTTCAGTATAGTAAGAAGTCCCCGTTAAAAATTTTTGAAGCCTTGGAGAAAATTTAGGGGACTTCTTGCGGTTTTGCCTGATAAGGCAAAAATACCTTAGAAAAAGTGTCCTTTCTTTTGGTTCGTTTTCTTTGGACAAGCAAATCGACTTTAGGAGATTCACGAGCTCCAAAACCAATAAGCAACAGCGAGCTAAAGAAAATGAACAGAACACCATATAAAACTAAAATTACCCTAACCCGAAGGGTCTCTATTGATACTTCAAATCGATGATTTGGAATTCGCGATTTATAAAGATGATTAAAAATGGAAGGTAAAAAAATGCTGAATTTTCCTTTGATGTAAAAATAGAAGAACCACATATAACCGGATTGAATGATATAACCACCCTGCTAATTTCTGTAGAAGAATCATTTGTTTGGGATAAAGACAATCAAAAATTAGAAATCACCACATTAAAGTTTACCTAAATCAATAAACTCTTTTTTAATGACACAAGAACTGTATCAGAACGCCCTAAAATTTGCTGGCGAAAAGCACAAAAATCAAAAAGTACCCGGCACCAATTCCAATTACGTCGTGCACCTTTCCAATGTCGCGATGGAAGTACTTTTGGCCTACAATGCCGCTCCTCTTTTTAATTTAAATGATGCCGTACAAGTAGCGCTACTGCACGACACCTTAGAAGACACCGAAACAGAATATGCCGAATTGGTAGCTAGGTTTGGAGAAAAAGTCGCCTTAGGCGTACGGGCATTGACCAAAAATAACAACCTGAGCTCTAAAAAGGAAAAAATGGCAGACAGCCTAAACCGAATCAATCAACAGGAAAAAGAAGTAGCAATCGTAAAATTAGCAGACCGAATAACCAATCTGCAAGCACCACCCAGCCACTGGGAAAAAGATAAGATTCTAAATTACCTAAAAGAAGCACAGCTAATCAATGAAACATTGCGCGGAAAAAATGAATACCTAAACCAAAGATTGGAAGATAAAATACGCGATTATAAAAAATATACCCAATAAAACGAATCTGTTATTAAAACCGCCACTAATTTCACGGAAAACAGGTAGAAAAATCAACCCCTAAAAGTCCAAATTTGTAGTATAAAAATTGACGATTATGGATTTTAAAACAATGGTACAATTACCGGTTATAGAGACAAGAGAAGTTTTAAAAATACTTCAGGAAGTCGCAGACCACGAGCGTAAACAGGAGAACCCAAATATGCCAAAGATTAGCTTTAGCAATACAGATGGTACGATTTCGGGGTATTTTATAAACTACGATGCCGATAAAGGGGTGGTTTTAATAGGAAATTGGTACGATAATGAGGCCGATTTACAATACGTGAGTTTCCATAGCATTTCGTGTATTATGTTACAAAACGTAAAAGATTACGTACACCTGCTATCTGACGGTACAATCCCGTTTACGCCCAATCCTAAAGACGTTCCAACGCAACTTCAGCTTAAAAAAGAGATAAAAGCAGCCGTTTTAGCCCTTCAGGAAGGCTTAGGTAAAGAATTGACTGTTACGTTTGATGCTGGAGAAAACCCAAGCGATACCGAGAAATTCTACACCAAAAAAGCCATTCAGTTTTTAAAAGAAACCATTCTTAGCCTTGCCGAAAATAAGCTGGCAAAAGAAGCATTTTCAGAAAGCATTGACGCGATAACTTTTAAAATTTCAACAACCAATGCAGTTCAATTAAACGAGCGAGTGCTTCACATTTCCTTCAATCTTGAAAAAGGCTGGAAAAGCATTTTCAGTAAGACGGAATTACAAGACGAAATCGAAAAAAACTTATAAAATTTAATTATTATGGTTCCCAATACTGTTATCGATCGTATAGAATTCATTTTAAATAAAGATGAAACTACGCAACAAAACTATACCTTACAGCAATTTGATTATAGCATTGCTAGTGCTTACGATATACATAATGAATCTGAAAAAAGAATGGATGTTTACGCCTCTGGTTGTAATAATAACGAGCCAGACCAACTGTTTTTAGAATGGATTGCCAACCACCCTGGCGATTGGTCGGGAATAGTAAAAATCTTCTTTAAAAACGAAGAAACCCCCAATATCACCCTCCATTTTAAAAAATCTATTGCCCAAAGTTATAACCAATCGTTTACCGAGAATAACGGGTATCAACAAAACGGCTATTTTTCTGCAAATTTAATGGGAGTTGTTATTAATAACGTAGCCGTGAATTAGTGCTTAGTTAAAGTAAAAAAAACGTCATTCTGAACCTGCCTGTCGATAGACAGGTTTGTTTCAGAATCTCATCTCATTGATTTAAAAATTGTTATGAGAACCTGAAACAATTCCGATAGCTATCGGAACAGGTTGACGAAAATTGAGTTTTTAGACAGCCTTTTTTGTTTTCGTCATTTAAGACAATAATTTTTTTGCCGCTAAAGTCCGTTTTGAATATTATGTTGAAGTACAATTTCCTAATAGAGTACCGAGAACCTAATGCTTGGCATTAAGTTCTCGATACAAAAACCCTAACCTAAATTTTCACTCCAATAAGCGGTCTTGAAATCTAACTGGAATGTACCAGCAATTACAAGTTATTTTCTAAGTATTCTTTAATCGCAATATCCGGGAAATAACCACTGTGGTGACCACCCCAACAAGCGGTAAGTGAAAATGTACCATCAGCTAACTTTAATTCTTTAGCATCTTCAGCACCTTCGTTCGGGATACAAAAAACCTCAATCGAATTGATACTTTCCTGCACCGCTTCTTTTCCCATATCGTCTGCACAAATATCTTTTAAAGCGTCGGTAAGTCGTTGTAGGCAAACGCTGGGTACAAACTTCATAAAATCAAGTTCAAACGTATCCCAGTGAATGTTTATTGGTAACTCTTTACCGGCAATCTCATTAATCTCGTTTTGGTAATCCCCAACATATTGGTCTTCTATCGCTTTTGCGGTTTTCTTTTCCTGTAAACCCATCTTTTTAGTTTTTAAATGAATACTCCAAAAGTATCGGCTAATTTTCGATATTTATTGACCGTTTTACAGGAATCGGAATATTCACGGAATTCAGGGAGGTGTTTCGATTTCCTATCGTTTACATTCGTTTTATTGGCTTCGCCAAAAGGTTGAATACCTTGAGGCGAGCCTCGGAATTGAAATTTTTTTTCTATCAAATGCCTTGTGGGCTTGCCCTTAGGTAGTTTATTAATATTAGGCTTTTATGAAAAATATCTTTTATACTATAGCGATCCTGGCGGTTATTGTGTGCTGTTTTCAATCCTGCGCCCGCTTATTTGGCGGGATGAGCAAAGACAAAGCAGCCACTACGCTTAAAAAATACCTGAGTAAACATATCAATCACTCCTTAGCCTTCGAAAATCTCAATCGGTTTTGGAACGAAGGAAATATGAACCCCAATATGTTTTCGGTTGAAATTTTTGAAAAAGGAAAGCCGGATTTACGATTCCCGCTTTATTTTGACGCGAAATTGATGAAAGAAAAGGATTCTTTATACCAGGGAGGTTTGCACAAAAAATCTATTGAGCAAATGTATAAGGAGACGAAGGCAGATTATCAGGTTAAGCAACACTTGGTGGCCCAATTAAAAAAGAAAGATGTGATCCTGGAGATGGATTATGCTACGGCGACCGTAAAATTTACTGACAATCCATCACCCCATTTTATCAAAGAAACACTGGTTTCCCTTTTAAAAATGATGAATCAGCATCAAGATTCGCTGTTGTATGCAGGTTCTCTTCATTTTAATGTACAGTTACCCTCAATTGCTCCCCAGGAAATACAGGCAGTAACAGAAACACAACACGAGGAATGGCGATTTTCGCATTTTACCCTTAATTCTAAAACAAAGGCCTATCAACCGCTGCAAGAGTCGATTCAGCAAGGCATAAAAACCTATGTAAAGACCAATGTGAATACCTACCAAATGCATCCTTATCGTAAACTGTATGTAAATGCTGATACTTTTAAGGAAGCCGTATGGATTCAAGGTTTAAGTGAGCGGGAAGCGTCGAATAATTCAGAAATGGCCGACTACAAAGCGCCCGTTACCGCCGTGATATTCCAATTTTTTGATATCGAAGATCAAAGCATCAAAAGCACTGAAATCCTTCCGCTAGACGTAGATCGTACGTTTGAAGAACAGTGGGAAAAAATGGATGAAAAATTACCATTTTCAGTAAAATAAAGCTTGATTTTTTTTGGTTCTTTTTCTTCAGTATAGCAAGAAGTCCCCGTTAAAAATTTTCGAAGCCTTGGAGAAAATTTAGGGGACTTTTTGCGGTTTTGGCACCGGTTTTTAAAAGCTTGTTACATTCAAAAAACTACTGAATTTGATAGCCTATCTTTTAAATCAATTAAAAATCCGCTAGCTTAGTACTTTAACAAAAATGGATATAACACAACTTGTTGGGTTATCCGTACGTTACCTGCAAGCTGAAAAAAACGATGGAAGTTAAATACGACAAAATAGGAATTGATTACAATCTGACCCGAAAAGCGGACAAATATTTGACCGAACAATTACTTTATCATTTGCAACCGACCAAGGACGAAAAATATTTGGACATTGGTTGCGGAACAGGAAATTACACAAGTGAACTTCAAAAAAATGGATTTGACTTCATTGGTATTGACCCTTCCGAATTAATGTTGGAGAAAGCAAAACTTAAAAACCACAAAATTCATTGGAAAATAGGTTCCGCAGAGAATACTGGACTTCCTGAAAATTTTGTGGACGGAATAATCGGTTCTTTGACAATACATCATTGGACTAATTTAACAATCGGATTTTCAGAGCTGAATAAAGTCTTAAAGCCAAACGGCAAAATTGTGATTTTCACATCAACACCCGAGCAAATGCAAGGATATTGGCTCAATCATTATTTTCCAAAAATGCTTTCCGACTCAATAATACAAATGCCAACTTTAGAAAAAGTAAAAAAAGCGATGAAAGATAGCGGAATCGAATTTCTGGAAACGCAAAAGTATTTTATAAAACCTGACTTGGAAGACCAATTTTTGTATTGCGGAAAACAAAACCCTGAACTTTATTTTGACGAGCAAATTAGACACGGAATTTCTTCATTTTCATCATTATCAAACAGAACAGAAGTCGAAAATGGATTATCGGAATTAAGAAAAGATATCGACAGTGGAAAAATTAAAGAAATAATAAAATCCTATGAAAATGATTTGGGAGATTATTTATATGTAATTGGAAAAAAGCCAGCAGGTAACAATGGTAAACGTTGCACAAGACCTTAACTAGTTAAAAAACGCATTCATTTAAACCGCTTTTAAGCGGTTTTTTTGTCTTATACGATCTCTAAATTAGATAGGTAAAGTCTCTTTAGAATGGACTTATATTCCTGATTTAAGGTCTTTGTGATCTTTAAATACAAGCCGAGCATTCCTGCTCCACTTTTCACCCGTTTTTGAGTGAATTTGAGGTACTTCTTAATGTTGTAGGCGATGGCGGACAGTTGCATACACTTGTTGGCTTGTTTTAGTCCTACGGTATTTACCTTCCTTAATCCCATAAACTGAGTGAGCGTTCCAAAGACGGGTTCTACCGTGCTTTGCCGTTTGCCTTTCATATACCTGCCCTGAGGGCTTTCTACCCGTGCGATGTTACGCTGGTATTCTGCTCGGTAATAGGTGACGCTAAACTTCTTTTCCTGTGCGCTTTTACCCAGACAGCTGCTACGTATGGGACAATCAATACACACGTGCTTGCGGGCACGGTATTCTTTCTTGCGGGTACCTGTCCTGTAATCGTTGAACTCCTTGGTAAACGGAATGATATTGCCCTGTGGGCACAGGTAATGATCTTGATCTTCAACATAAATAAATTCATCAGGGCCACCTTTAAACGTGCCGTGGGCAGGTATAAAACTCTTGAGTCCCTGACGCTCTAAAAAGGCGTAGTTCTCTCCGCTGCTATATCCCGTGTCTGCCACACAGTTCTCCCAGACTAGACCTTGTTGCCACAAGCGTCGCTTTACCCGTTTTACAATATCGGGAAGTTGTTGATTGTCTTTACCATCGGCGTGGTAAGCTTTGATGTCGGTGATCACGTGATGGCCCGTATCTACACTAAGTTGGCTCAGGTAATTGAGCTTTCTGGCCTTACCGGGCTTGACACTGATACGGGCATCAGGATCGGTAGGACTGTAATGCGTTTTATTACTGGTATACTTACTGCCTTTATTTCCTGATCCCGGACGCTGATCCTGATCTTTGCTCCAACGCTTGTTGCGGCTAGAGATCGCCTGGAGTTCCTGTTCATTGGCCGTTATGCTGCGTTGCCCTTTGTCTGATTTATCGACTTTACTCTTACGAAATGGCTGATCTTTATCCATCGCACTAATATGACGAACTCTGCGCAAATGAGATTCTAGCTGCTCTTCAGGTACTTTTAGTTCCAGAGTGTCCATCGAAGCGTTGGCCTTTACCGGTGCACTATCAATAGCCTGTGTATGGCCACTCACCATCCCCGCTTCTACACAAAGGCTGAATACTTTGGTAAATACCGACTCAAAGACTTCTTCAGGAAACAACTGTCGTGTTCGACTGATGGTAGAGTGCCAAGGCAGCTCTTCATCAATATCATAACCGGTGAAATATAAAATATCCAAGCGCATACTGCAATGCTCCATTAGCTTGCGGTCGCTGATGATATTCTCCAGATAGCCCACCAGACAAAGTTTAAAGAACACTACCGGATCTATACTCTTTTGACCGCTGCTACCGTAAAAGCCGTGCGTGACTTCATAGAGAAAATCCAGATTGAGCGCAGCTTTTAAACGCCTATAAAAATTTTTCTGGGGGACTCGGTCACTCAAACGGAAGGAAGTGAAGAGTTTTTCCTGATAGTTCTTTTTGCCTTGCATCCCATGAAATTAAACTTTTTTACTAACTTGTGCAACAGGCACAATGGCTATAAGTAATTGCTTGTTCTCGCCTACTTCTGAAAATCCTCGCGGATTTTCAGTTTGGTGTGTACTTGCAAAGTTTAGTGCTAACCCACGCAACTACTCATAGCCGAGACGTTACCCACAAGTGCCACAAAGATCTTGCTTAACTAAAAGCAGACATTTCTTTACCCCAGGAGTCTAAACTTTTTAAGATAGATTCTAATGACTTCCCTTTTTCAGTTAATTCATATTCAACTTTTGGAGGAACTACCGGATATACTTTTCGTGTGATAAGATTATCCTTTTCAAGTTCACGAACGGTTTGAGTAAACATTTTATTAGAAATATCGGGAACTTTATTTTGAAGTTTTCCAGAACGAACTGGTCCTTCTAATAAATGAAATAGAACAAGAGGTTTCCATTTCGTTCCAATTAATTTCATTGTATAGTTAAGAGGACAATAAATTTTATTCATTTTAAAAATATAAATAACTGATTAACAACAAATAACTCTTTTAGTTACCTATATTACATTTGGGTAACTTATTTTTTAACAGACAAATATATCCTTATTTTGTAGCCTTAAAAATAAAATAGATATGAAAAAAGAAGAAACTTATCCACGATCATTTTCACACATTGGTATAACAGTGCCAAACATTAAAGAGGCTGTCAAGTTCTATTCTGAAGTGATGGGATGGTACACAATAATGGAGCCTTCAAAAGTTAAAAAAGAAAGAGAAACTGCTATAGGACAAATGTGTATTGATGTATTTGGAGAAGACTGGGAGGAATTTGAAATAGCACATATGTCAACATCAGATGGAATTGGAATTGAATTATTTTCTTTCCCAAATGGGAAAAAAGAAGCTCCAGGATTCAATCCTTTTAATACAGGATTATTCCATTTCTGTGTACAAGACCCGAACATCGAAAATTTAATAGAAAAGATAGTTTCTGCTGGTGGTAAACAAAGAATGCCAATAAGAGAATATTACCCAAATGATAAGCCGTATAAAATGTGTTATGTTGAAGATCCTTTTGGAATTGTATTTGAGATTTACACGCACAGTTATGAGCTTACATATTCTTCAGGAGCTTATGAAGAGTAAGCACCAGTGGGTAACAACGGTTAATCGCAAATAGGCGGTAGCTGAATAAAATTCGGTAACTTAGAACCTCAAACAAGAAAGCAAATGGCGGACAAATCCTAACGGATTTATCCGCCAACTTGCGATAACCGTAACCGTTGTACCACATACAGAAAAAATTCTCGAATTAGAAATAATTTCTTAGATTTATAAAAAATTGAGAGAAAATGGAAACTATCCGAATTGACATAATAAACCCTAAAGCAAAAAACCTTTTAAAAGATTTAGCTGACTTAAACTTGATTAAAATTAGCAAAGAAAAAAAGAAATCGGACTTCTCTACTCTTTTAAAAAAATTAAGAACTAAATGCAAAGATGAGATTTCACTTGAGGAAATAACAAATGAAGTTGAGCAAGTGAGAAAATCACGATATGAAAAATAAGAAAATAATCCTTGACACAAATCTTTGGATTAGCTTTCTGATTTCTAAAAAGTTTAATCAAATCGATAAACTGATTGAAAACAAAGAAATAACCATAATTTTCTCAGACGAATTAATTGAAGAGTTCATAGATGTTGTAAGTCGTCCAAAATTTAAAAAATACTTTTCTAAAAAGGACATTGAAAAAGTTCTCGAGTATTTTGATCAATTTGGAGAATTAATAAACGTTAAATCCAACATTCAAATTTGCCGAGATGAAAAAGATAACTTTTTACTTAATTTATCGATAGATTCGAATGCTGATTATTTGATAAGCGGAGATAAAGATTTATTGGTATTGGAAAAAATTGAAGAAACCAAAATTTTGACTTTTGCCGATTTTATTGAAGATATTAGATAAAAGTACGTGGTACAACACCATATAACAACAATTGCGGCTTTGTGTCCTGCGGACACAACCGCGCAAGCATAAAAGTCTGTAACTTTTGTTATCTTAGTTTTTAAACAATCCGTAACTGATTTTTACACAAGACCGTTAGGTACATTTAAAAAAATCGCTTTCAAGTGAAATTCATTGATAAATGATTGTATCTTTGATAATATCAAATGATAGTATCAAAATGAATCCTCCTTACGAAATAACTCCAGAAATTTTAAAACTTATAACTTCAATCTCAGAAAAAATTGGAGAAATAAATGCTACTTATCTTAACAGACCTTCCCCAAAATTAAGAAAACAGAACAAAATAAAAACTATTCATTCTTCACTGAAAATAGAAGGAAATAGTTTGACAGAAGAACAGATAACTGCTTTACTTGAAAAGAAAAGAGTTATTGGTCCAAAAAAAGACGTTGTAGAAGTTCTAAATGCCATAGAAATCTATGAGAATTTAAATCAATACAATCCAAATAGTGAAAAATCCTTTTTAAAAGCACATCAGCATTTAATGAAAAACCTAATTAATGATGCCGGAAAATATAGAAGACAAGGTGTTGGTATTGTAAAAGGTTCAAAAGTAGAACATTTAGCACCACCTTTTGAAAATGTCTCTTTCTTGATGAAAGACCTTTTCAAATATTTAAAAAATTCAGATGAAATAGAATTAATCAAAAGTTGTGTTTTTCACTATGAAATGGAGTTTATTCATCCATTTTCAGATGGAAATGGCAGAATGGGAAGATTATGGCAAACTTTAATTTTGATGGAAAAATATCCAATCTTTGAATTTTTGCCATTTGAAACAATGATTAGTAATGACCAAGAAAAATATTATAAAGCATTAGCGCAAAGTGATAAATCAGGAAAATCAACAAAATTTATCGAATATATGTTAACCGTTATTGATGCTTCAATCAATAAGTTATTAGATTTTAATAATAGAACCTTTAATGAAAATGATAGACTTGAATATTTTATATCACTAAATAAAAATGAGTTTTCTAGAAAAGATTATATGGATATTTTTAAAGATATTTCTTCTTCAACAGCCAGTAGAGATTTAAAAAAAGGTTTGGAATTAAATCTATTCGAGAAAATTGGAGAAAAGAATAAAACTAAGTATAAAATAATAACTGGGCACAACAATATATAACAACAATTGCGGCTTTTTGATCAACGGATTCAACCGCGCAAGCATAAAAGTCAGTAATTTTAGCTATCTTAGTTTCTAAACATCCCGCAAATGATTGTTATACAAGACCGTTGTGTGTAGAATTTAACAAAACGAACGAAATGGAAATAAAATGTTTAGACACCAGGGGAAGAGTAGAACATTAAAACATAACCTACGACTGGCCTCGATTTTGTCTTTTGTTTCTGGAATT
The DNA here is from genome assembly GCF_023499215.1 of Zunongwangia pacifica. Classification (GTDB taxonomy): domain Bacteria; phylum Bacteroidota; class Bacteroidia; order Flavobacteriales; family Flavobacteriaceae; genus Zunongwangia; species Zunongwangia pacifica. Next base: position 104,850 of record NZ_JAKHSK010000014.1, on the reverse strand, counting down.
GTAAATGTTACGGGCTTTTTAGAATTTAAGCAACTAACTACAAACGTGACAGGTCATTTTGCACTTTTTATGAATGATGTTTCCAATTTTGAATTTTGGAAAGGAACAGTTTATTTTCTTTATATTTTTTCATTTCTCTTTGGTTCTTTTTCATCAAGTTTCCTAATCGAAAAATTGAAAGAAAATAAAAAACTTAATGTTTTTGTGCTACCAACAATGATTGAATGTGTCATTTTATTATCAATTGCGATCATAAGCAATACTGGTGAAATAAAATATCCTAATCTTATTGTTTGTCTGTTACTTTTCGCAATGGGACATCAAAACTCTTTTGTGACAAAAATTTCGAATGCTGTCGTAAGAACAACCCACTTAACAGGGCTGTTCACAGATTTAGGAATTGAATTATCACAACTTTTCTTTCCTGAATATCATCCTTATAGGGAAAAAATTAAAGCAACTATAAAACTGCGTATGTATATCATTTGTTTCTTTTTCCTGGGCGGAATAATCGGCGGATTTCTTTACTCAAGACTTGACTTACGATTAAACACGCTTATTTTAGGAGTGGTGATTTTAGTAATAAGTTTATTCTATGATGATTTGCGGTATAAATTAATAGCTACGAGCAGAAAATATAAACAAAGAAAAATTGCACGCAATAGCCATTAAGTAATTACGTGTTCTCGCCTAGCCTTCGACAAGCTCAGATCATCACTTCTAAAAGTGTTAAACAACACCCTACACTCACAATCGAAACCGTTAATCATCAAACAAACCCGATTCTATCGCGTATTTTACCGCGCCGGTAGTGGTTTTGGCACCGGTTTTTAATAAAATATTTTTACGGTGCGTTTCTACGGTATTAACCGAAATAAACAACTGTTCTGAAATTTCTTTAGAAGTCAGCTCCTCACTTAACAATTTCAGCACTTCCTTTTCCCGGGGAGAAAGCTCAATATTTTGGTATTTTTTGCGTTCAAAAACACTCTCCATATAGCGCTGCTTAATACTTTCAGAAAAATAAGACTCATTGTTGATTACCGTTCGTACCGCTTTTTGCAACTCCTTTTTACTGGTGAATTTCGGCACAAAACCATCGGCCCCTTTCTGGATTATTTTATGTACCGTAAGATGGTTATCCAACATACTTAGCATAATGATTTTTACCTCACTGTGCTTCTTTTTAATTTCTTTAAGCAAAGCCACCCCATCCATTTTGGGCATATTAATATCGCTGATGACCAGGTCTATCTCAAACTGCTTTAACAAGCGCAGTACCTGCTTCCCCTCGGTCGCTAAATGAACATTCGCGATTTCGGGCATCGCTTGTAAAATGGTATTGATGCCTTCTAAAAACATTAAATGATCGTCTGCGATAATGATGTTTATTTGTTTCAAAATGGGTGTTTTAAAGGAATGTTTATGGTGATTGAAGTACCGCTATCTGCGCTACTGTCAATTTCTATGGTGCCGTTTATTTGCTGTAAACGTTCTTTAATATTTCGTAAGCCTATTCCCGGTTTTTTAGATTTTCTAAACCCAATGCCGTTATCATTTACTAAAATATTTAAATGCTGTTGGTGCCTGGTGAGTTGAACTTCAGCTTGTGTCGCTTCAGAATGTTTACAAATATTGTTGATTAACTCTTGTACCACGCGATAGGTAGCGATTAAAAGATCGTTGGGTAAATTATCGATGGCTTCTTCAGGATAGAAAAACCCCTGAATGCTTAACGTGCTATTTTTGGAAACCTGCTGAATAAAATCTTTAAGAAAACTACAAAAACCTATTTTAGAAAAGGGCAATGGGTGTAACTGATGCGAAAGTGCCCGCACATCTGTACAGGCGTTATTGATGCCTTCCAGAATGCGTTTTACCTGTGGCTTTTGCGGTTGATCTTCGACATAATTTTCAAAAGCAATTTTAATTCCCGCCAAATCACCGCCAATGCCATCGTGAATTTCGCGGGCCAGGCGTTCACGCTCTTCATCCTGTCCCTGCTGGTGGCGCTCGATCACCGCTAATTTATGATCTTTAATCATCTGGTTAATTTGCTGCTCTGAGTTTTTTTCTTTTTGCAGGTAAAGTTCTTTCTGCACCTGCAACCGCTGAAGATAAAATCGGCGTAAAACCAGTAACGAAATCAATACAAATACAAATCCGCCAATAAACACATTTCGCAATAAACGTTGTTTTTTTACGCTTAAGGCTGCTTTTTGTAATTCAAATTCGTTTAATTTCTTTTCATTTTCAAGCAACTTTATTCGCGCTTCCTTTAATTCGGTTTCGTAACGTTCTTGTAAATTGGCGACATATTTTTCTTTAGAAAGCGAATTTTGTGCGGCTTGTGCACGAATGGATTTTTCGTAAAACGTGAGGGCTTTTTGATAATCGCCCTGCGTTTTATAGAGCTGCGCAAGGTTTTTATAAAAATCGGTATTGTAGCTTAATAAGGTTTGTTCTTCTCCTATTTTTAAAGCTTGCTGAAAATAAGCAATCGCCTGCCCGGTGTGGCCCAGTTTATCTTCACAGATGCCCAAATCGTTATACACAATGGCCATATCTGATTTAAACTGAAGTTCCTGCAGGAGTTTAAGCGTTTTTTTGAGGGAAACAACCGCCTGGCCATACTTTTTTTCTTCCACCAGCATTTGGGAAAGATTAATATTGATGTAAGCAATAACCGTTTTATTATTTTCTTTTTTTCTATAGTCTAAAACGGTCTTATAATGCTCCCGCGCTTCCTCAAATCTCCCTTGTTCCTTTAAAATGTTAGCAAAATTAAATAAGGTGGTATAAATACCGTTTTCGTCTCCCAATTCTTTAAATAAATGGGTTGCCCGGCTTAAATTTTCAATCGCTTTTTTATGCTCTTTCTGAAGGATATAAAGCGTAGCGATATTTTGATAAGCATTGGCCTGCTGCTGTTGGTCATTGTCTTTTTTAGCATAATCCAGGCAATGCAAAAAACTCTCCATTGCCTGGGTATAATTGCCCATATTCTTATAACCCAACGCCAATAAATTATAACTTGTGGCTAAGCCTGAATCGCTTTCTAATTCTTTTAATAATTCAATTGTTTTTTTGGAATGAACAACGGTGTTTTTATAATCTCCGGAACTATTTTCTAAATTTCCCAGCGCATAATAAGCACGGGCTTGTTGTTGCTTTAGCCCTGCTTTTTTAGCGATAGCCAACCATTCTTTAGCGGCTTTAGCGGCTTTTTTAGGCTGGCTGTACAAGTATTGCTGATAGATGGCTGAAAGGGAATCGATGGTTTGGGAGGTTGCTGAATTTTGACCAAACCCGGGAAGAAAAATTCCTAAGAAAAGCACTAAAACCAGTAACCGATGTTTTTTAAATACCGTCATTTATAAATGGGTGCACGCTTCACTCCTAAGCGTTTCTAATTTTCAATTCAAATTTACCATTGATAGCTGTGAACGTAAAGCTATTCTTCCCTTTTTTTGGTGGTTATGCCATTAAAAATTCTTCTTCATCCAGGTATAAATCGTCCAGAAAGGCTTCTAAACTTTCTGCTATTTGGTAGCCTATTTCCTGGTCTGCACCAAAACGTATGACTTGACCGGGAGTTCCTTTTTCTGTAGGCGCAAAATCTAAGGCGATAAAATTACCGTTGTATAAATCGAAAAACGGGATCCAATACGGCGTGGTGTACATCAATAAGGTTTTCCCTTCATTTTCACTATAGGTGTCCCATAATTCGTCCTGCGTCCAATCTTTATAAACAGATTGCCAGTCTTTCCATTCCTTTAAAATCGATTCGGCATTTAAAAAAGGGGTATTTTCGACACCGTTGTGCAGGCTTAAAAAATCTTTGAGCAGCGGCGGAAATGCAAAGCCTGCTTCGGCTTCAAACTCGTCATAAATTTGTTGATGATCTTTAGGCGTAATCACGTTCCACGAATTTTTGGCGACCAGTTTTTCAAAATTCTGCTGTATGGATTCCAGATTATAAGAGGCGTCAAGATGTATAAAAGGCGCTAAAAAATCGGCTTTTTCCTTCGCTAATTCTTCCGCGATAAATTCATTGGGAATCGCGTTACTTATAAAATCTCCGGTATGATTAAAAATTTGTTCCTGAAGCTTTTCATCAATAGGTCGATAACTATAACTCTGTTTGGAAAACATAAATAATTGAGGCTTATTTTCATCTTCTTCATCGATGATGCAATCGTACCAGGAGTTAAAAATTTCGGTTTGTTGAAAGCTAACCGTAAGCACCTCTTTATGTTCTAAATAAGCAACACCATAAAAGTTGGTGTTGAAATTAAGATCTGGAGTAATAAATAGTAATTTAAAAACCTTATGTTGGGTGTATTCTTCCAGTGTTTTTAGCAGGGTATCCCTAAATATAAAGCTGTTTTCATAACTTAAATAGTCGATATCTTCTGGTAACAAGGTGACCTGAACGGGTTCAAAATTAAAATCACTCCACTTTTTATGTCGTAGTTTGGTATAATATACCGCATTGGGATTCATCATATACTAATTTTTTTAGGTGGCTAAAGTAGTATAGATTGGGGCTAAAAAAATCCCTGAAAATCGGGATTTTAAGTGTAAACCAACTATTCCGTTTTTTGATGGATGGGTTTTATGGTAGTACGACCAGGGCCATAACTCCCGTAAATTTCCTGAAAATGAACCTCCAGTTTTTCAACAAATCCTTCCATAGAAAAGTCGGGGAGCTGATCGAGACAGGTCACCATTAATTTCTTAGCGATAGGGAGAGGCGGATGATGAATCGCATCGCAGCTTAACGCATAATTTAATAAGGAAACGTCTAATGCTTTGGTGCGGAATTTTCCCTGAAATTCATTTTCTACATTGGCTTCGTTTTCATTATGCTGTAATTGCACGTTTTTGGTGGCACTCATTGGTCCGTTCCCGTGGCGGGTTTGGTAACAGCGGGTAACGTAATAGATCTCGATTTTGGCGGTTTTTAGGTACTTTTCTATCAGCTGAAGGGCATTTTTAGAGGTGGTATTGCTCCAGGTGGTGTGCGGATAAAATCCATACTGCGTGTCTAATAAAATTCCCTGACTTCCTTCAAAAATAAAATGCTCAAATGCCGGAACCAATTCAGGCAAATTTGCAATGCTATAAAAGGCTTGAATGTGTTTGCAGCTTTCTATAAAAAAGGTTTCATCGTATTGTTTCAGCTCTTCTTTATAATACTTTTTAACCTCCTTAGGCTGCGCTTTCAGTTGATGCTCGTAGTAGGTTTTAATGCTGTTTAAACGCTGCTTAATGACCCATTCAAACTGTAAATCGTTGGCGAAAAAAAAGATTTCTTCCTTGTTTCTGGCGATGGTTGTCCCAAAACCCAGGCCGCAAGATCCGTGTTGTTGCTGTTTTTCTACCGCCCGGTTAAAAGCGATATCGTAAAGGGTAGTGACCATCGCCAACGGATGCAAATACAGTTGGGGTTGATAGGCTTTTAAGAATTTTCCTTCCTGAAAAATGGCCGGCGGAAAAATGGTGGTTTTTTCTGTATAAAAAGTGGGGACGTTTTGTAACGTACCCGACCCAAAATTACTGAAGGTATGGGTGATTGCAGGCGTGGTAACGGTGTGACCTACCTGATGCCCTCCTGAAAAACGGATGACCAGACTTTTTTTAGGATGTTGCGAAGCCAGAAAATCGGTTGTTAGCCCTTTCCCGGCATCGCCAAATCCTAAATCGATGACTATACTGCATTTAGGCATTTACAACATATTTTCTACATCAATAGAACTACTGCCAAAAGAAGGCTGGTGGTTTTTAATAACCGTTTCTGCAATAATCTTGGCTAATTTCTTATAATCTTGAACTTCAATAAAATGATCGCCTAATAGTTCTTTCCAATTGCCTTTACGGTGATCATCTTTAGACCATTCATTATGTTCTAAATGCATATGAAACACCTCATATTTTTCCTGTGCTTCTTTGATGATCGCTTTGGTAGAAATGCTTTGAGCTTCGTCGGCAATGGTATATCTTTTTATAATTTCATCGGGAATATTCTCAAACACAGGCTCGTCACCAATGGTAAATAAAAATCCTTTTTGGTTTCTTTTTTCCCAACAATCGATAGCGGTATGGCGGGCGGCAAATAAATGCGCCAAATTATAGCCTTCCTGATTGTTGCCGCCACCGCCGCCTTCTAGATAAACGCGGGTTAACCAGCGGTCTAACAACTCGGCCGAAGATTCAAATTGTCCCACTTGTAACGGGGCGCTATCGTAAACATAATCGCCCAGTCCCATAAACAATACCTGCGGATGTTGGATACCGGCATCCATTAACGTCCCTATTAAATCGGGTAAAGCTTCTTTTACGATGAGCTCAGGGATAAATCCCATACTTCCGGTGACATCCAGTCCTACAATAATCGATAAGGATTCAGGGTGTTCTTCAGAATCCCGGGATTCCCTTACCTTAATCGTAGATGGATCCATTTCTGCATCGATAGTTCTGGCGGTAAAAATCTCTTCCCTGGATTTGTTACTGTATCCTTTAGAGCTTCTTAATTGCTCGTAAGCTTTATGACTAAATTTTCCTCCTCCCATAATTATAATGTTTCAATTTTATCACCAAATAAATACGTATATCGTTCTTTGGCCAATTCTAATTTAATTTCCAAATTCCTTATTTTCACCAATAGTTCCAGGTCTCTGTTCACGTAACTTTTAGCAGCAAAATTTGCGGCTTGCATTAACGCGTTTGGATTTTCTGAATTTAAATCCAGCATATTTTCCTGGTCTCGCTTTAAACGTTTTAAATTCAGCGCTAAATCTTCCACTTCCCGCTTATACATTAATTGGGCATCTTCATTGATTGCCTGGGCACGATCATCTAAAATCTGATCGTTATTTCGTTTTAATGAGCCTAAAAATGCAGCTCCTTTTTTATCATCTGCCATAAAAAATAGTTTTCTACAAAGTTAACTCTTAAAATAGCCATATCGTATCCCTGAATATGGGGAATTTTACCTGATCATCGAGCTGGAAAGCTTTGATCCTGTCCCGATTGTTTAAAACGAATGTTTTAAGAAATGCGTCAGCAGCCTGACTTAAAGTGATTTACTCTCTATTTTGATTTTAACAGGCGCGGAAGAACATAGAATATCCCTGAATACGGTTATCCTATTTTAAAAAAACCAACCCAACTTTGCAATAAAGTAACTCGTTATACTTTTTATAAAAATTTCAAGAGCTCTTGATCAATTATTTAAAAAAAAAACTATAAACCTATTGAAACGATGCTTAGTTTAGAATTAACTGAAAATACCTTTAAAATCAACACCGTCGCTATTGAATTTCCTGTTGGGATAGCACAGCTGGAGCAACTTATTAGCACAACCTACCGAACCATAAAACTTAAACATAATACCATTTTTACCTGGGATAGTTTAGGACTGGTAGCCTTTGCTAAAGACGGTAAAAATATAGAAAGTATAAGTCTTGAGTTAGAGAAAGAAACTTATGATTTTAGTCCGTCTCAAACATTCTCTGGCAACTTTATTTTTAACGGGGAAAACATTATGGATTATTATCGTAAGCATACGGAACAACGGGTAAAGTTGTTTAACGGTGATACTTCTGGCGCTTTGGTGTTAAATACGATAAGTGCCTGGTTTGATGTGCGAGAAGATAAGGTAAAGGCTATTGAAGTTAGTACTTACAAGCCTTATGATCGAGCGGAAGGAATCCCGAAAGACAAATATGTAATTCCTACACTTGATGAAGAGGTAATTTCTTTTACCGATTTAGGGTTTAAACTTTCGGTGATAGAAGAGTTAATGTACACCCAAGGTTTATTAAATCCGAAATTTGATGTGCACGAATTTGCCAAATGGTATGCCGACCGGGAAATTGATTTGGACGAAGAAGGCTACGAACCTATTGAAGAAGTTACCCAGTATTTTAAAGATTTTCCGGTTCCTAAACGCCTGGCTCCAAAACTTACCGAAATATACCAGGATGGCGGTAACGATATTTATATGAATTTGGTCCCCTTTGGTAGCGGTGAAGAGGACTATTGGGACATCAACACGGTAGAAGATGCAAAACACTTTCCTAACTTAAAAAAAGTAACCTTGTGTTACGCGAAAGACCACATTGTGGACGATTTTGAAAAATTAGGTATGGAAGCGGAATGGATTTAGACGTTCAGTAATCATAAATTACCGTGCATTCTGAGCTTATTGCAACAAATGAAGCTCGAAGAAATCGAGGCGATCGTGATTGATGGTTACACCATACTGGAAGAAAATAAATTGGGATTGGGCGGACATTTATATGAAAAACTGGATCGTAAAATACCGATTATCGGGATCGTCAAATCGCAATACCAATCGAATACCGCTAATTACAAAGCCTTATTGCGCGGGGGAAGCATACGTCCGCTTTATATTTCGGTCATCGGCATCGATTTAGACAAAGCCTATGAGCATATTCAATCGATGCACGGAAACTTTAGAATGCCCACCCTATTGCAACTGGTAGATACTAAAACCAAAGCAGAAAAAGGGTGAAGTTGTAGGAAGGATTTTTGATAAATTTAGAATTCTTACATTTAAGATTTTTCAGCAAAGCAACAAACCCAGTCACAGCAATATAAAATTCGACAGAATAGAAGCATTTTTCGTAAAGGGTTCGTAAACTTTTGCCATAGAATTATACAAGATGAAAATACTTAACAAAGGGCAGTATTACGGAAATCTTATGGTGGCACGATACTTACATCATTAACGGCAAAACCATCAATTCTATTGAGGCAAGAGGGGCAGGGGGTCAATTTATATTTATACTGCCAGCACTCCAATCGGTAGTGGTGATCACCGCAGGAAATTTTAGAAATGGAAAAGGAAATCAATCAAGAACTATTTTGAAAGATTACATATTACCTGCCATGATAGATTAAATTCATCGCATAAGGATGCTAATATTAAGTGTCATTAAAATAATTGATAGGTCTGAACGTTAGTAGCTAAATAAATAGTTTTTCAGAATAACGACTTGTCATGTTTTGATTTACAGAAGTATAAAACGGAGAGCTGCAATGATGCGAATATTAAAAAAGATGAAATATCCACTGATGATTGCTATACTGTTTTTAAATGTGAAGGGCATAGGACAGCAATTGGATGAATTGAAATCAATTATTGATTCCAAAGCCTATCCAAACATTGATGCAGTGGTTATTTCCCAAAATGACGCGATAATTTTCGAAAACTATTTTAACGGTTTTAAAAGTGATAGCCTGCATGACACCCGTTCTTCATTTAAGTCGATAACCAGTTTACTTGCCGGAATAGCTATCGATAAAGGCTTATTTAGCGTAGAGGATAAAATAGAGAATTTTATAACAGAATGGAAAAACGATCCAAGAGGAAAAATAACCGTAAAAAATCTTTTGGAAATGAAATCAGGCTTAGCCTGTGAGGGATTTTTTGGTATTGGGCCAGATTGCGAATCTGAAATGTGGGCAACAGACGATTGGCTTGATTACATTCTAAATATTCCATTGCGACACGATCCTGGTTTAAATTGGGCGTACACTTCAATAGAGCCGGAACTTGTGGGGATAATCATTTCAAGAACAAGTGGTCTTACACTTATGGAATTTGCTAAAAAATATCTTTTTGAACCACTTAAAATTACAGACTATAACTGGTATATAAAGCCAAATGGCGATGGTTATGCTGCGGGTTCATTTTTTATGAAACCAGTCGATATGCTAAAAATCGCAGAGTTGGTTCTAAACAATGGAAGCTGGCATGGTAAGCAGATCATTAGCGAAAATTGGATTAGTGAATCTATCAATTGTAAGACCGATGTAGAAATGTCTTTTACTCGTTTTGCCAGAACAGCTAATGCAACATATACAACCGCTAAATATGGATATTTTTGGTATCGGGAAAAACTGAAATATAAAGACATAGAAACCGAAGTGCTTTTTGCATCGGGGAATGGCGGGCAATATATGATGGTTCTTAAAGATTATAATGCTTCGATTGTATTTACCGGTAGTAATTTTGGAAATTGGAGGGGGAAATTACCTTTTGATATTTTATTGAAATATATTCTTCCGCAACTTTAAACCTTTAAATAAGCTCATAGAAGCATACTTATAAATGATAGCAATAAAACGTAGAAACCTTCTTAAAAATGCAATTGAACTCCGAAGATCAAAATTCAAAATGACCAGGATTATTTTTTTAGTAGTGATCACTTGTATCGTTCTATGCTCATCTGTAAATGGGCAGAATTGGAAAAATCCATCAGAGAGATATACAAACGCTTATAAAAAATATATCGATGCCACCTGCCCGATTCCTGACGATGATATTCAGCATTTTGTATATTTCTCAAGGGACAGAGAATCAATAATAGATCATCCGCTACTTTATATTTCCAGATTTAAAGGTGCCCAGATTATGTATTCCTGGAGAGCACTGGAAACCGAGAAAGGAGTATATGACTTTTCAAAAATTAAAGAAGATGTTGACTATCTTAAAAAGTATGATAAAAAGCTTTTTATACAATTGCAGGATGTCACCTTTGATACAAAATATAAAGCGGTTCCCGATTATCTGCTAACCGAAGAATATGATGGAGGCGCGGTATTTCAATACGATGATCGCGGTAAGCCAGAAGGTTGGGTTGCTAAGCGCTGGAATAAGAAAGTACAGGATAGGTTTGCCCATTTACTGATGGCCCTGGGGAAAGAATTTGGTGAAGTATTAGCAGGAATTAATCTTCAGGAAACAGCAATTGGAGTGAACGCTAAAACAGCACCAGATTTTACGGAAAAGGCCTATGTTGATGGCGTTAAAAATAATATGTTGGCATTGAAAAAAGCATTTCCAAAAGTGACCACTATGCTTTATGCCAATTTTTTTCCGGGGGAGTGGTTACCCTTTGAAGATAAAGGCTATTTAAAATCTGTTTATCACTATGGTGAAGAAATTGGGGTTGGTCTGGGTGGGCCTGATTTGATGATTACCAGAAAAGCGCAATTAAACCATAGCCTTGCCCAAATGCACGAAGGCGATTTTACCGTTCCACTGGGCATAGCTGTTCAGGATGGGAATTATATAGGAAAAACCGGAGCTGATGAAGATTATGATGAGGAAAATGATCAAATTAATAGTTCCAGAAAAAACCTGGTACCGGTATTATACGCATTTGCTAAAGATTTTTTAAAGATCGATTATATATTTTGGGTGAATCAAAAACCTTATTTTGAAGAAGATGTGATCAGCTGTTTTTCAAAATGATCTATTTGATAAAGTAGCCTATAACCGAATTGAAATTAAGATATTTGTCGCAATTCTATATTTTTAGGTTACAGCGGAAAATTATAGCTGATTTTCTGCAATGATTTATAATTCTGACTTGTAAACTTGAAAAATTTACTTAAAATATTAATTCTGATTTTGTTTCTAGCTGCTAGCAAAAAAGAAATGAAAAGTAAAATACAATCTCCTAAATCATCTGACTTTGATCTTGAAACGGACTTAATGGAGTTTAAGAAAAGAATGACAGATTTAGACACAATTAAGTTGTTTTTTAACCATTCGGTTTGCACATACGAAGGCTATGAAAAGATTGAAATTACTAAGCAATCGGACTCCATAAAAGTTCGGACAGAATTTAAGGAACTTACGACTTTTAGTAAAGATGATAGTCCTGAATGGAAGTTAGTTTATGAGAAAACAATATCAGAAAATGATACTATTTGGCCATTTGGAAAATTTATTGAACGAAACACAAATCGTAAAACTTATAAGAAGAAAAAACATGCAACTTTAATAATCGAAAACAAAAAAGATACCATTCAGTTTTATACAGACGGTTTGGTCGATCTAAATCACTTTTTAGAAGATTATTATCTTACTATGAGAAAAATATATCCAGAAAACAAAAATGGCATTTATGGATATGAGCCTATAGAGAAATAAAAAAATTGTAGAAAGACAATGTAATTTAAAAGCTGTCTGATAAGTTCCTAAACTTAATTCATTACAGATGAATATTTCAGAAAAATGATAGCCGATTTTTCGAAATGGTTCATACATAAAAAGGTTAGCTTCAAATTTAAATAAATGCAGATACTATTTTTAGCTTTAGGATTAGTTGGATTCATAATTACAATTTTTGGAGCTAGATGGAACTTTAGGTCTTTTCAAACCAAAGAAATTATTGGTTTTTCGATAATTGAATTAGAAAAAGAATTTGTAATAAAAAAGCCTGGATTATTCACTATCTGTATTATAGGAGGAGGATACCTTAACAATAATGATAATTTTCGCATCTTAGTTAAAAGTAAAGAAAATCAAAAGGTAATTGACCTTAAAGAAAATTGTATAAAGCCAAGATTTCGGAGAAACTGTAAAATAGGCATTGAATATCGCCAATTTAGTATTTCGGATTCTGGTATTTATAAAGTCGAAATTGAAAACGTAAAAGATTTAATTGTTAAAAAATCTATGCTTAAAACTAAACAGATTTTTCAATCTCCTTTGCCTATTAAAAATATCGAAGTATTAATTAAAGAGACTATACCGATTAGCAAGAAATTATTGGGTATAGTATTTTTTATATTAGGTTTAAATATGTTTTTTTGGGGAATAATATTAGGAATTACCCCTGAACTATTTGGATAAAATGAAATCTACTAGGAGCAATTTAGGCCTTGTAGACGCAGGACGAAACCATATAAACATAAAATTGGGAATTTTCGCTCTATTGAAAATTAGTAATCTTAATAAGGAAAAAAGAAAATAATAACTTATTTAAAAACCAGAGAAAAGAAACTAATCAAAAGAAATAAGTGTTTTCAATTACACAATTTCCTATATTCCGGATCGTTTCCAATATTAAAAAAATGAAATTACCTACAAGAATAAATGAGGTTTCAGTAAGTTCTAAAGTTGAGATTGGAGTATTTCCGCCAAACGGATTTCTAAAATTTGAAGAAGCAAGTTTAGGCAATGGAGACTACTTTGGTTTTTATTGGGAGTTTGGAAAAGAACACCAAGAACCAATTATTTGTGAAATGATTCATGATGAAGGAATTATTACTCCAAGTTTTTCAAGCTTAGGCAAATTTCTAGAATGGTATAAATTGAATGATTTTGAATGGGGAGAAGAGGAAGTGGAAGACGAAAATTTTACACTAAATTTTCTGAATAAAGGAAATGAGCAGCTAAAACAAAATAATCCTGAAAAAGCTATTGAATTTTATAAAAAGAGCACTGCAAATTTTAGAGAGTTAAGTGAAAATTGGTTCAAACTTGCTTCCCAACAGAAAAGAGTAGGGAACGAGCTAGAATTTCAAAAGAGTATTATCAACTCTATTCTATCAAATTGGGCGATAGAATTACCTTCTCAAAATGCGCTAAGAATGCTTAAAACTTTAAAGCCTATTAAGGAATTAAAAGATCATCCTTTAATTAAAAATCGTGAAAATTTTGAATTTGATTTTGGTGGGAAAAAGCAAAATGAGAACTATCAGATAATGCAAGAAATGATTACGGGATTAAATGAAATTGGAGATCGTAATAGGGCCTTAATCATGGAGCAGAATTATGCATTAATGATGTATAGGGAAACTTTTTCGTTCCAGGAAAGGTGTCATTTCAATATTGAGGACTGGAGAAAAGATTTTGCCTTAAAAACTAAAGAAAGAACAGATATAAACCAGTTTAAGACCACAAAAGGTTAATTGCGGCTAAACGCATAATTGATATTCGACCTTTTTTAGGTAAATTTATTTTAAGCAGCTATGACTTGGTAAAGTAACTCTAAACTATTATACTCTAAAACTTTACCTGCAGGCATAACATCAGTATTAAAAAATAGGGACACACTTGTGATCTGGATTTCGGAGAATCATCCTGAATTAAAGGGATTTTTGCAAGATCAAAAGAAGATTGGAGTAATAAATTACTTAAAAGCGATAAATTTGTATACACAAATAACTGAAGAATAAATGGGCGCAACCAAAATTTGCCTAATACATGGGTATACCGCATCCAAAACCTCAAATTGGTTTCCATCATTCAAGAAAGAACTGCAAAGTGAGAAAATAGATGTTATTATTCCGGATATGCCTAATTCAAAAAATCCTCAGTTTGAAGAGTGGATTAGTCATATGGAAAAAGTGATAACACATTATGACGAAAACACTATTTTTATAGGACATAGCTTAGGATGTGTAACACTCTTAAACTATCTAAATACCAATAGGCTGAATACTGTAAAAGGGCTTATTCTGGTCTCCGGGTTTATTGAAGAAACTCCTATTCCCGAATTGCAACAATTTGTTCAATCAGAATTGGATTTTGAATACCTCATTAATCTAACTGAAAATCGCATAGCCATATCTGCAATAGATGACGATATTATACCGTATGGATATTCAAAGCGCATGGCTGAAAAACTAAAAGCAAAATTCATATTATTAAACAAAGGCAAACATTTTATTGATAGGGATAATTTCGTCAATTTTCCATTCCTGGTTAAAGAGGTTAAAAAGTTAATAGAATAAACCAGTTGCGAACATAAAACAGCAAACGTATGTTACAAGTGTACTTTTTTATTCACCAAGGTTACTCTAACCGCTTATAACGATCGATATTGGGCAAATTTGTAAGAACAATCTACAAATGGAGAAGCTATCGGGAACTACAATAAACCATAACCGAAACAGCCATTAATCCTTTAAACCAAATCTAAACAACCTATAACCAGTATATAACTAAAGAAATATAGGATAAAGAATTTACATTAAATAGAAAGCGATTACAAACGCAATTACCGAGATGATAATTCCTAACATAAAGACCGTATAGGTTAATCGCAGTAATAGATATTTACGGTGTAATACTTTCCCCAATAAATGTAGATCGAGCATTAAAGATTCGTATACATAATCCTTATCCTGGATCATTTCATTAATACCCCATTTAAATAAATCGAACGGCATTTTGTGAAAATTTCCGAAGAAAAGAAGATTAACATCACGATTTTTTACCTGCTCTTTAGTAAATTCTCCAGTGGTTACATTTGGCCGCGTAGACATGATCGATAAGATCATTGAAGCCACACTAAAAAGCACCAATACCAGTGTAGGGATTAGCAGGTGGCGATTACTAACCGCATCTAATTTTGGGATGAGGTTTGAGATCGCTAAAGAAATAATAATCGCATTTACCGATAATAAAATGTTGGCTTTGGTATCTGCAATATCACTTAGCTTAATATGGTTTCTTAAAGTGACCCTAAACAGGGTTTGGATACTTCGCTCTGGATTATCATTTTTATATTTGGCTTTAAGCCTTGCTTTATGCTCTTCTTTATTTAGTTTTTTCTCTCGCTTATTTTGTTTTTCAACTAATTCCAGTAGGTTTTCTTCCTTAGCCTGATTCCAGTTCTTTAGGGCATAATCGGTATAAAACGTATGCTTTTCAGTGAGCATTTTTATGTTTTCCATAATCCACTCACTCGAGCTGTAATTTTTGCGATTATGTAACTGAAGCTCCTGTCTTAAAAGTTCACTGGTTTCCTCGTAATATTCTTTAGCAAAATGGGAAGAATCGGCATCTTTTATAATCATCTCTCCGATATCCTGCGGAGTATGGCTAAATTTTGTAGCCAGAATATATTTAGCCACCATATCGGTAAGCTCCTGGGTGGCATTATTCTCTTCTAGGAAGCTTTTGGCTATTTTAACGCTAGATTCTTCGTGGTTCTCGTGACCTTCAGTATATCCGGTGTCGTGAAACCATGCAGCCAGCTTAAGCGCTTCCTCTTGTTTAACATTAATTTCAGAATGTTCAATTAATTCTTCAGTACTTTTAACAACTCTTTCGGTATGCTTGTAATTGTGATACAGGAAAGTGTTTGGAAGTTTTTCCTTGAATAATTCAAGAACGTAATCATCAGCTTTATCTAATAGGTTGTTCATCTATAAAAGTACTAGTTTAACAGATGCCAAATTACAAAAATTTGTCTAACAACATTTATGAAAAGAAATAACTACTTCTGTTTTTTAATAATTTTAACTGTTTTAGCTTCCTGCACAAGCTCGGCACCAAAATATCGTAAGGGAGAACCCACTTCTAATTTTGGATATCCTGAAAATAAGCAAGTTGAAAAAACTTTTTATTTGTTAGGGGATGGGGGATATTCTCCTGAAGGGGGAACCTCTAAGGCCTTAATTGTGTTTAAAGAATTTATAAAACAGCGCGACACCAGAGGGGATTATGCGATATTTTTAGGTGATAATATTTATCCCGTAGGTATGCCACCCAAGGATGATCCTTTACGCGAACAATCGGAATATCGATTAGATGCGCAATTGGATGCCGTTGAAAATTATAACGGAAAAGTAATTTATATTCCCGGCAATCACGATTGGTATAGTGAACGTATCGATGGTTTAGAACGCCAGGAAGAATATCTTATCGAACAATATGGCGATTCTTTAGACTGGTCACCCAGTACGGGATGTGGGCTTGAGATTAAAGAAATTTCTGACGATATACAGATGATTATTATCGACTCGCAGTGGTATCTCGAAGACTGGGATAAAAGTCCTACGATTAATGATAATTGCGACCAGATAAAAACCAGGGAAGCACTTTTTACTGAAATTGAAAGTGAGCTGAAAAAATCACAAAATAAGACAACAATCATCGCTTTACACCATCCTATTTTTTCCAATGGGATTCATGGAGGGCAATATAATTTTAACAGACATTTATATCCATCACAAAAGAAAATTCCGGTTCCGGTGCTAGGATCTTTAGCGATGTTGATAAGAACCACCGGTGGAATTTCTATTCAGGATCTCCAAAACGAACGTTATAAGTCACTTTCAGACCGATTACGCACAATGGTTAAAGGAAGGGAAAGAGTGGTCTTTGTTTCAGGGCACGAGCATACACTTCAGTATATTGACCATGACGGAATTAAGCAAATAATCTCTGGCTCAGGTTCCAAAGAAAACTATGTAGCCTTAGGAACAGATGGTTTGTTTGCGTTTTCATTACAGGGTTTTGCGGTATACGATGTTTTTAAGGATGGCTCTTCCTGGGTTAGTTATTATCGAAATAAAGATAACAAACCAGCATTGATGTATCAAAAGGAAGTTTTTCCTTCTCCCAAACCTTATAAGCTAGGGGATTACCCGGATTCATTTCCGCAGAAAAAAACAGCCAGTATTTATCCTGATGAGGATGTTGAAGTAAGCGGAATCTATAAAACGCTTTGGGGAAAAAGATATAGAAAATTATACGGAACTGATGTGGAATATGAGGTAGCCGATCTTGATACGCTTTACGGAGGCTTACAACCCCTACTCGAAGGAGGGGGACACCAAACCGTATCGATTAGGGTAAAGGATTCTTTAGATAGAGAATACAATATAAGAAGAATAAGAAAAGATGCCGTACAGTTTTTGCAATCTGTAGCCTATAAAAGTACACCCATAGAAGAGCAATTTAAAAATACTTCTGCTGAAAATCTGATTAGTGATTTTTATACTTCAGCACATCCATTTGCATTTTTAGCCATTCCTACGTTATCAGAAGCTATTGGTTTGGCCCATACAAATCCTAAGATATTCTATTTGCCAAAACAGGATAACCTTGGTGCTATGAATGAAAATCATGGTGATGATGTGTATATGATTGTAGAACGACCGGAAGAGCACTGGTTAGATAAGGAAAGCTTTGGATCACCAAATCATGATATTGTGAGCACTGCAGGGATGTTTGAGCGCATAAGAAAAGATGAGAAGTATAAGATTGATGAACCTTCCTATGTAAAAGCACGCATTTTTGATATGCTGGTAGGCGATTGGGACAGGCATCAGGATCAATGGCGCTGGGCAGAGAATGAAGATGAAGACGGAAACCGAACCTTTACGCCAATACCAAGAGATCGTGATCAGGTATTTTCGAATTTTGATGGTGCCTTTTTTGGAACTTTACGCTCTCTGATAGGTTTGGCAAATCAATTTGCAGTGTATGATAAGAAATTAAATAATGTTGAATGGTTTAATATTGCCGCTATTGGTTTAGATCGCTCCATCCTTCAAAATACCGGAAAAGAAACCTGGTTAGAGCAGGCCAGATTTATTCAGGAAAATATTACCGATAAGGTGATCGAAGATGCCTTTTCTAAACTCCCGCCAGAGACTAATGGCGAAATTACAGAGGGAATTATTGAAAATCTGAAAGGAAGAAGGGACAATATTGTGGATATCGCTGAAAGATATTATGATTATTATGCAAAATTAGCGATTGTAACCGGTACAGATAAAGACGATTTTATCGATGTTACCCGTATGCCTGAAGGGAAAACCAAAGTAACGATTTATAGAAATAAAAAAGGAAAAAGAGCCGATATCGTAAGTGACTTTGTATACGACAAGCAATACACCAAGGATATTTGGGTTTATGCATTAGACGATGATGATATTATTACTGTAGATGGCGAAGGCGATAACCTTATCTATGTAAGGGTTATAGGTGGGCAGAATAATGACATTTACAGGATAAGAAATAAGAAGAAACTGAAAATCTATGATTATAAGTCTAAACCTAATACCATTGAGGAAGGAGCCGATGCCAGATTTAGATTTACAGATCAATACGATTTAAATATTTATGATAAAGACAAAAAAGTTTTTAGTTCGACTTCTATAATGCCGGGAATAGGTTATAACCCAGATGATGGATTAAAACTAGGTTTTAAAGCACTGTACACGATTAACGATTTTAAAAGAAATCCTTATACTTCGCAGCATGAATTAAAAGCCGGTTTTTATTTTGCTACAGATGGATTTGATCTAAGTTATAAAGCAAGGTTTGCGAATATAATAGGGGATTATAATCTACAGTTAGGAGCCCATTTTACAAGTCCTAATTTTTCCAGAAACTTTTTTGGTTATGGAAATGAAACCATAAATCTGGATGATGAATTTTCATTAGATTACAATAGGGTGAAAATAAGCCGTGTTGGTGGAGATGTTGGTTTGGTAAATGAAACTCCTTTTGGTAGTTATTTTAGTTATAAGGCAAGTTTTGAAACCATTGAAATCGATAACACCAGAGGGCGTTTTATCGATCAATTTACACCAGAGAATCCCGATGGCTTTTTTGATAGAAAGTATTTTGCCGGTCTCGACGCCCTTTACCGTTACGAAAGTTATGACGATGTGTTAAATCCAACCCGTGGGATGCAGTTCGACTTAAATTTAGGTGGAAAATTGAATACCGCCGATACCGATCGTAAGTATGGGTATTTTAAATCGTATTTAGAGTTCTATAACTCATTAATTCCCAGTAGAAAGCTGGTGTTAAAAAGCCATGTGCAAACGCAAATAAATATCGGTACAGATTACGAATTTTATCAGGCAGCTGTTTTAGGAGGAGGGTCTGGTTTAAGAGGATATAGATTACAACGTTTTACGGGTAAAAGTGCATTTGCTACAGGAGGTGATATTCGATATAGCTTCAACCAGTTTAAGACGTCATTTTTGCCTTTTCAGATTGGTGTATTTGGAGGATATGATATTGGTAGGGTATGGCAAAAAGATGATGGCAGTCATATATGGCATGACAGTTATGGCGGCGGTATCTGGATTAATAGCGCTGAAGCGGTAAACGGAACCTTGCATGTATTTAACGGAGACGAAGGCTGGCGTTTCAGTTTTGGGTTTGGATTTAGATTTTAAATAAAATAACATGATTTACTTAAAAGCCTGCATGATAGCAGGCTTTTTTGTTGGAACTAATTTTATATTCGAAAGTTAAATAAAACTTAAAATTTAAGAAACCTTTAAATATATAACGAGTTTTTTAGTTATTAGTGGATATCAATCAATAAATCATCATTTTATGTTTAAAAAAATACTGGTACTGGCCATAGGACTTTTCAGTATCTCCTTATCTGCACAGAAATTTGAAATCTCAGGAAAATTAATCGATAAAGAAAGTAAAGCTCCCCTTGAAGCTGCTACAGTTTTTGCCGAATCTGTTCGGGATAGCACCCTTGTTACCTATACCATTACCGATAAAGATGGAGCGTATAAATTAATAGGGAGGACATCTTTGGAGGCCGTAAATGTGTATGTTTCTTTCGTAGGATATGTACCATACGAGCAAAGAGTAAGTTTAAAAGGTGACAGGATGATAAGGCTAGATCCTATAGAACTCGAATTTCAGGTAGAAGCCCTGAGCGATGTTTTGGTGAAAGCAAGAAGAGCTCCGGTGACGATCAAAAAAGATACGTTAGAATTTAATGCAGAATCTTTTAAAACCAAAAAGGATGCAACGGTGGAAGATTTGCTAAAAGAACTTCCCGGAGTAGAGGTAGATGCCGAAGGAAATATTACGGTTAACGGTAAGCCGGTAAATAAAATTCTGGTGAACGGTAAATCATTCTTTGGAGGTGACGATCCTACCATAGCCACCCGAAACCTAACCAAAGAAATGATTAGTAAAATTCAGGTTTCCGATACTAAATCAGATTCCGATGCTTTTACCGGTGAAACCAGTAGTGGCGAAAATAAAACCATCAATATCACTATAGATGAAGATAAAAATAAAGGTGTTTTTGGTCGGGTATCTGGTGGTGGCGGAACAGATGAACGTTTTGAATATGCCGGCCTGGTAAATTATTTTGATAATGATCTACAGATAAGTGCACTTGGCGGTGGTAATAATATTAATTCTCCCGGTTTTAGTTTTGGTGAAATCGAAAAGATGTTTGGAGGAGCCAGAAGTGCAAGTATATCAAGCACTGGGGCATTTAGTATTAACGGGAGGAGTTTTGGGTTTGGTAGCGGTATTGTAAATTCTAGAACTGGCGGACTTAATTTTGCGGATTCATGGGGGAAAAGTTCAGAAATTTCAGCCGATTATTTTTACTCGGGATCAAATAATTATGAAGAAACCCAGGGTGAACGAACAAATATCTTACCCGATAATCGCTATTTTACCGAGAGTTATTCTAAGACTGAGGGAAATACAGATCGCCATCAGGCTAATATGAAGTTTACAACGAAGCCAGATAGTACCTGGTTTATAGATGTATTACCATCTTTCAGCTATACAAAGGCCGAAAATAATTTTAAAAGAAATTCTCGTACTTATGATGAAGATGGCGATTTAACTAATCAATCTGAAAGTGATAACCAAACCTTTAGAGATGGGCAAACTTTTGGGGGCAATTTTAATATAAATAAAAAATGGAACAACGGATCTTCACTTTCATTACGCGTTAACGGTAATTTAGAAAATAATGATTCAGAATCTTATATAGTAACTTCAGCAGAGACTTTTGGTGATGACGATCAATTAATCGACAGGAATCAATTTACTGATGGAAAACAGGAAAACAATACTATTAATTCTACTTTAAGGTATAGGCTACCGATCGTTAAAGAGAAATTTTTTCTGAATTCTGAAATGGGGTATGGAAATGATTCTAGAGATGATAAGCAATATGTTTATGATCTTAATGATGCTTCTGGAACCTTTGATGACTTTAATTTGGAACAGAGTACAGATTTTGAAAATGTAAATGAATTTTATCGCCCAGAATTTGGATTAGATTTCAATACAGAAAAGGTAAATATAGGAGTAGATGTTGGTTATGTATATCGAGAATTGACGAGTAGCGATAATCTTCGTGATTTTAATTTTTCACAGGATTTTGATGCTTTAGAGTACGATTTCAATTTTAGTTATAGAATTAATCAAAAAATGAGTATATATTCTTCTGTCTCCAGAAGAAATGATGCACCAGGAGTACGCCAATTATCACCTTATGTTGATATTTCAGATCCATTAAATACCATTCAGGGAAATCCAGATCTTAAGCCTTCTAATGAAACCAATTTTTATATAAACTTTAATAATTACGATTTTCAAAAACGAAGTGGTCTTTATGCCTATGTAAGTTTTACAAAAACAGATGATCAGGTGGTATCAAGATCTGAGGTAGATGACAATTTTGTGCGTTCTACAACGTATGATAATGTTGATGGAGCTTATAATGGGTACGGAAGTTTTAGTTATAGTAAGGATATTGAGCTTGATACTTTATCTAGTCTAAGAGTAGGCTTTGGCCTTTACGGGAATGTACAACGAAGCTTAAATTATAACAACAACGAGATCTACGATCGGGATTCCAGATTAATAGGCCCTACTTTAAATTTAACTTATAAACTGGGGGACTTTTTAGAGCTGCGTCCAGGATATAACATGAGATTTAATACCGTAGAATTTGATACTGATGCTTTTGACGATTATGAGTTTACAAGACATGAATTTCGTCTTCGAACAACCACCAATTGGCCTAAAAATCTGGAATGGCAAAATGATCTGACCTATTTTAATAACCCGAATGTAGGGCAGGCTTTTCAGCAATCTACGGTACTTTGGAATAGTACATTGACCTATTCCATACTGGATAATAAAGGAAATATTAGTTTAAAGGCTTTTGATTTGTTGGATCAAAATACCAACACTCAGCGGCAATCAGAATTAAATTATGTAGAAGATGTTCAAAGCACGGTGCTGCGAAAATACTTTATGTTAGGTTTCAGCTATAAGTTTAATACCTTGGGGAAAAAAGGAGTGATTGAAGATAGAAACTTCTTCTTCTGATAATATGAAGAGTGCTAATTCAAAAAAATAAGGCTTTTGGGATTCCCAAAAGCCTTATTTTTTTGAAATGGAGAACTAATTATTCTTCCTTCGCTTTTTCGCTTTGATTTAAGCTTAAATTATTTGAAAAATCAATCGTTCTAATTGGGAATGGTATATTGATATCGTTGTTGTCAAAGGCCTTTTTAATGGCTATAATAGCTCTGCTTTGCGCTGAAAGAATATCAAAGTTTTTTCTGGCATCCGTCCAAAACCTTACCGTAAAATTAATTGAACTATCTGCAAATTCATTGTAAAGAAATTCTACTTCTTCTTCACCATTCTGCGGAAATAATTCGGCAATCGTATCTACAGTCAATTTTTTAACCATTTCCAGGTCTGAATCGTAATGCACCCCGCAGTCGACAAAAATTCGGGATCGCTCCGTTCGACTAAAATTCTTAAAAGCTTCATCTACAATTTTAGAGTTGGGGATCACCACATAATTATTGTCAGATTGTTTAATCTTAATACTTCTTAAGTTAATTTCAATTACCGTTCCCGCATAGCCATTGGTTTCTACCCAATCACCAATTTGCAGCTCAGGTAAAAAGCTTAAGATCACTCCAGAGAAACTATTATTAAGAGGTCCCTGTAATGCCAAACCTACCGCTAAACCAATTACTCCTGCCCCCGCAAGTATAGAGGTAAGTAATTTGTTTAAGTTAAGCAGTCCTAAAGCCACAAAAAATCCGGTAAGGATAATGATAGCTTTAAGTACTTTAATGGTAATTTCCCTTATAGAATCCTGTTTTACTTTTCGAATTAAAAGTCGGTTTACTAACTTCCCTATCCATTTAGCAATAAACCAAAAAAGTATAAAAACGAGAACTGCCAAAACAATATTTGGCAGATTCACGATTAAGCTGTTAAGCCATCCTGTAAGTTTATCAACTAAGGATTCTAATGATTTTTCAATATCAAAGCTTTTTGACATGTAATTTAACGGAATTATTCAGCAGGAATAGCTTTGTGATTTTCAGTTGTTTTCATCTTCCAAGCATCCAGCATCCAGCTTGTTTTCTCAAGTTCTCTAATATAAGCACCAATTAAATCTATAGTTCCTTCATCACCGGCAGCATCTGCAGCTTTCACTACTTTTCTCATTTGTACCAAGATCGTTCCATGATCTTTAATAAGCTGATCGATCATATCGTAGTCGGTAAGTTCAGAAATTGATTCTTCTAAATTCGACATTTTTAAATAATCACTAAGATTACTTGTTGGTTGAAAACGTAAGGTTAAAACACGTTCTGCAATTTCATCTACTTTCAGCTTCGCATCATCATACATTTCTTCGAATTTTTCATGTAAATCGAAGAAATTTTTGCCGATTACATTCCAGTGAAAATTTCTTAATTTCTGATAGTATAAGTGGTAATCAGCCAGTAAAATGTTTAACTCATCTACAGTTAAAGCTATTTTTTCCTTGTCTAATCCTAAATAGTTCATAGTATTTGTTTATAGTTTTTTTAATTTCAATACAAAAATACAATACTTAGTTGATGTTTTATAGCGTTTAATAGAAGTTTAACGCTATAGCGCAATCAGCCTATTCTATAGGTCTATTTTGTTTCATATCAAGTTTTTTGTTCATTTCATCAGATACCTGACCGCTAGAAACACCGTATCCATCAACTAAAGTTCCTTTTTTACCATTCTCTGTGGTGATTGCATATAGTATCGCATTGTCATCTGGATTACTCATGCCTTCAAATCGCAATACTTTATCAACATCGAATTCGTGAACACTAAATTTTTCGTTTTCCGACTTTATTTCCAGATGCTCATCCAGAAGATTAAAATCATATTCGTAGCCTTCTTCTAATTTTAGTTTATTTATTGCTTGGGAAAGTGTTCCGTAATCTTTCATATTTCGTTAATTTTTCAAGTGGTTTGAAATGTTAAATTACGTTGAGATCGCCTTATTTCCAAGTGATTTGGTTGGTTTAGTATAAGTTTAACTCGCTTTGGCTATTCCTTAATAGTTGATGATTTAATGATCTTTTTTCCTGCTGAAAAGCCCTATGGGTAAGACCAGTAAAAAGAAAAAGTACCAACCGGTTACCAGGCCAATAATGGTAATTATGGCAGCGATAATATAAAACCAGTAAGAATTAAAGAATTTCATAAAGAAGATAGATAATAGCTATTATAAAGAGGACATAAAATAACCAGTATGGTCTAAAATGATTTGGATCATTGCCCAATAATCGGATAGTGAGCTTATAATAAAAACGTCTGTTTTTGGCGATATGATTATAAGCATGATCGCTTATTTGCTGAAACAATGCGTATTTATGATACCAGTTATGCCATTTTTTATTGCCTGCAAACCACATAGCTTTATAAGCAGAGTCTGGACCGGAAAAAACTCTTCCGTCTTTCGTAATAAGTCGGCTGGCTTTTTTGAATTCTTTTTCGGGAATATCAGGAAAATCAAGGGCATGTTTTTGTAGCGTAATATATTTAATCTTATTCCCTGTTCTTTTTTTCCATCTTGTTTTCCAGAATTTGCAAAATCCACAGTGACCGTCCCATACCAAGACAGGGGTGTTGGGGTTATGTGTTGTAAGTTCTATCTTTGTAAACATGAAAATAAGATTGCCCGGTCACATATTCGTCGAATTTATTTTTTAGCAACGTCAAAAATGCTTTTCTTTGGGGTAAAAACCACATTTAAACTTTAGGTTGAAGGTATGAAAAATAAAATCACCTTAAAAGAGCTTTCTAAATTGCTTAACGTTTCAGTTTCTACTGTTTCTAAAGCCTTAAACGACAGCCCGGAAATTAGTCAGAAAACAGTGGAGCGTGTGAAAGAACTGGCCGCACTACATAATTATCGTCCTAATCCGGTAGCTGTTAATTTAAAAAGCAGCAGGAGTGGGACCATTGGTGTGATTATTCCTAACATTGCCAATGTCTTTTTTGCTAAAGTCCTATCGGGGATAGAAGCAAGGGCACAGGAAGAAGGCTTACAGGTAATCACCTATATATCTAACGAATCTTACGATCGTGAAGTTCAGATTATAGATCATTTAACCTCTGGTTTTGTGGATGGTGTTTTACTTTCTATTGCCGAAGAAACACAACGTAAGCGTTCATTCGAACATATTTATAATTTAATCGATTATGATATCCCAGTGGTGCTTTACGACCGTATTAATTATGATATGCCTGTAGATAAAGTAGGTGTAGATGATGCGGAAAGTTTTAAAAAGGTAACCACAAAACTCATCAAAAAGGGAATCAAGAAAATTGGTGTGGTTTCAACCATTCTTCACCTGGTTAATGGTAAGGAAAGGATTAGAGGATATCAGGAAGCTTTATTGCCCAGTATGAAAGAGCATATTGCAGCTTCAACAAGACGGGAGTTTCTGGAAGAAAAAATTCACGAGATTTTAATCGATGATAAGGTAGAAGCAGTGCTTTGTTGTGATACTGAAAGTACAATGAGAGTGTACCGCTATGCTTACGAACATAATATTCGTATTCCCGAAGATTTAAAGGTTGTTGGTTTCTTAAATGAAGAAATTACGTCTTATTTAACCCCATCAATTAGTTATATAGAGCAAAATCCTCGTAAAATTGGAAAAGGAGCGATGAAGCTTCTTGGAAGACGATTAAAAGGAGAAGCCGAATTAAATAAAACTACAGAAAAAATTATCAAAACTAAATTGGTAAATTTAGAATCGACTACGTTCGATTCTGAACATTAATTATCAATATTTTGATAGACACAAATAAACAGGCAAAATTAACCACCAGTACGGTACTTGTTACTGGTGGCGCCGGTTTTATTGGTTCTAATCTTTGCCAAACTCTTATAGATCTTAATGTAAAAGTGATTTGCCTCGACAATTTTTCTACCGGAAAAAGAGCAAATCTTAACGCATTTAAAGCTCATCCCAATTTCACTTTACTAGAAGCCGATATTTGTGATGCCAAGGCGTGTTTAAATGCTTGTAAAAATGTCGACTATATTTTGCATCAGGCGGCATTAGGATCGGTTCCCCGTTCAATTAAAGATCCACAAACCACGAATAATGTGAATATAAGTGGATTTTTAAATATGTTGGTTGCCGCTAAAGAAAACAAGGTAAAAAGATTTATTTATGCGGCAAGTTCTTCAACTTATGGTGATGCCTCAGCTTTGCCAAAAATCGAAGATAATATTGGGAACCCCTTGTCTCCATACGCAATCACAAAATATGTAAACGAATTGTACGCCGATGTTTTTCAGAAAACTTATGACTTAGACAGTATTGGTTTGCGTTATTTTAATGTATTTGGGAGACATCAGGATCCAAATGGAGCTTATGCAGCGGTAATCCCAAAATTTGTGAAAAAACTAATGGATCATCAATCGCCTTTGATTAATGGTGATGGGAGCTTTTCGCGAGATTTTACCTATATCGACAATGTGATCCAGATGAATTTACTGGCAATGCTTACCGATCATCCGGAAGCTGTGAATCAGGTATATAATGTGGCCTATGGCGGAAGAACAAATCTGAATCAACTTGTTGAAATATTAAAGTCAGAATTATCTAAATTTGATCCTGAAATTTCAGGAATTTCAGCGAAATACGGTCCCGAGCGCCAGGGCGATGTACCACATTCGCAGGCATCGATCGAAAAAGCTAAGAAATTACTTGGATATCAGCCAGAATTCTCGGTTACCGAAGGTTTAGCTGAAGCCGTTTCCTGGTATTGGAATAATTTAAAGTAAATGACACAAAAGAAAATAGCAGTTATAGGTCTTGGATATGTAGGTTTACCTTTGGCGCGTCTTTTTGCCACGAAGTATACCGTTGTTGGATTCGATATTAATGACACTCGAATTAGCGAATTACAGCAGGGAAAAGACAAGACTTTAGAAGTTGAAAATAAAGATTTAAAAGCAGTTTTAAAAGAAACTAATTCTGAAGAAATTGGTTTATTCTGTACGTCAAATTCTGAAGATATAGAAGACTGTAATTTTTATGTCATTACTGTTCCCACTCCGGTAGATAAAAACAACAAACCAGATCTTACCCCGCTTTATAAAAGTAGTGAAACCGTAGGGAAAGTGTTGAGAAATGGAGATATCGTGGTTTATGAAAGTACTGTTTTTCCTGGAGCTACTGAAGAAGAATGTGTGCCGGTATTAGAGAAGTTCAGCAAGTTAAAATTTAATAAACACTTTTTTGTAGGCTATTCTCCAGAACGTATAAATCCCGGTGATAAAAAACATACAGTCGATAAAATTTTAAAGGTCACTTCAGGTTCTACCAAAGAAATTGCTGAAGAAATCAATGCTATTTACGCCTCGGTAATTACCGCGGGAACCCATTTGGCACCTTCAATAAAAGTAGCCGAAGCGGCTAAAGTGATTGAAAATTCGCAACGTGATATCAATATCGCTTTTGTAAACGAATTGGCAAAAATCTTTAATATTTTAGAGATCGATACTAAATCGGTGCTGCAAGCTGCCGGTACAAAATGGAATTTTATTCCGTTTACTCCAGGACTTGTTGGTGGGCATTGTATTGGTGTAGATCCTTATTATCTGGCTCAAAAAGCCCAGGCGGTAGGCTATCATCCTGAAATTATCCTTGCCGGAAGACGTATGAACGATAGTATGGGACAATATGTCGCTGCCGAACTGGTAAAGCTGATGCTGAAAAAAGATCTTAAGGTTAAAGAGTCTAATATTCTTATTTTAGGATTTACCTTTAAGGAAAATTGTCCAGACGTTCGTAATACCCGGGTTATCGACGTTTATCGCAATTTGAAAGATTATGGGGTAAATATTTCGGTGTATGATCCTTTAGCAAATCCCGAAGAAGTGCTGCATGAGTATGGTGTAAAAACCTTAAACAAAAAACCCAATGCTAAATACGATGCTGTAATTTTAGCTGTCGCCCATCAGGAATTTCTAGAAATGGATTTGGAAGAATTGAAAACCAAAAACGCGGTAATTTATGATGTTAAGGGTGTTTTAGGTGAAAAAGCCGATAAAAAACTGTAATTTTTTATCCAATTTCAGGTTTAGTTTGCTGTAATTTTTAAAGCTAGTTTAATATGTATCGTAAATACGTAAAAAGTGTATTCGACTTTATTTTTGCGCTGTTTACGCTAGTCCTTTTTCTGCCATTTTTTGTACTCATCATTTTATTTATCCCTATTTTCGATAGGTTTCATCCCTTTTTTATTCAGGATCGGGTAGGGAAGCATACCCAAAGTTTTAGAATTTACAAGTTTAAAACGATGAATGATAAGAAGGATTCTGAAGGGAAACTTTTACCGGAAGAACTTCGCGTTACCAGGTTAGGCCGATTTTTAAGACAATCGGGTTTAGATGAAATCCCGCAACTTATTAATATTCTAAAATTTGAAATGAGTTTTATAGGCCCGCGACCTTTGCCGGTATATTATATTAATCTTGACGATAAGTTACAGCGAGACCGGCATCGTGTGCTGCCGGGAATTACAGGGCTGGCACAAATAACCGGTAGAAATTCGCTAAAATGGCCAGAGAAATACCGTCTTGATAATTATTATATCGAGCATCAAAGTTTTTGGATGGATCTTAAAATTTTATTGAAGACCATTTACAGTGCCAATGGTTACGATGCAGTAAATTTTGAACATGTAATTCCTAAAAAGAAAGCAGAATAACCTATATTTCCTAAAATTCATTTATTAATGAAGAAAATCTGGCTTTCACCGCCGCATTTAAGTGGTAACGAACTGCAAAAAATACAGCAGGTATTTCAGGAAAACTGGGTGGCACCCGTGGGGCCTCAGATTAGTGAATTTGAAGCTAAAATTTCTTCATGTTTAGAAAGTAAGGATCATCACGTCGTAGCCCTTAATTCGGGAACTTCAGCCTTACATTTAGCTTTAAAATTATTTAATATTGGTAAAGATGATGTGGTGATTTGCCAAAGCCTGAGCTTTGCGGCTTCCGTAAATCCGGTGTTGTATGAAGGTGCATGTCCCATTTTTGTAGATAGCGAAAAGGAAACCTATAATTTATCGCCTTATTTTTTGGAAGAAGCCATTAAATCCCAAATTAAAAAGGGAAAGAAACCTAAAGCGATCATTGTGGTCCATATCTACGGAATGCCTTATAAAGTGGACGAAATTCATCGAATTTCGGCTGAATATGAAATCCCAATTATAGAAGACGCGGCGGAAGCTTTGGGAAGCAGGTATAAAAATAGGCCGTGTGGTAGTTTTGGCGATTTGGCGGTGTTTTCTTTTAATGGAAATAAAATTATTACCACCTCGGCCGGCGGCGCTTTAGTTTGCCAGGATCAAATTAAGAAAAACAAAGCTATTTTCTGGGCTACGCAGTCTAAAGAAAACGAAGATTTTTATCTGCATAAAGAAATCGGCTATAATTACCGAATGAGCAATGTTTTGGCGGCAATCGGACTTTCACAAATCGATGTTTTAGAGGAACGTGTGCAAAAGAAACGCGAAATTCAGCAATTTTATGCATCATTTTTAAATGACATAGAAGGTTGTGGAATTTTTAATGAATTTTCTTCGGAATATAAAAGCAATCACTGGTTAAGTATTTTAGAAATTGATCCTGAAAAAGCGCAAATTTCACCTTTAGAATTAATGAACAAATTAGCTGAAAGAACTATCGAAAGTCGGCGTATTTGGAAACCATTGCATACACAACCTATTTTTGCCGAATTTGATTTTTACGGAAATGGTGTTGCTGAAGAAATTTTTGAAAATGGCTTATGTTTACCATCGGGAACAGCAATGACAACTACAGAACTCGATTTTATAAAAACTGAAATTCTAAACATCTTAAAACATGGCTAAACCAGATTTTAAAACACAGATTATTTTGTTTGGTGAAGCTTCTATGCTTTTACAAGTTTCTAATTTTGCTAAGGAAAACTGGCCTAAAGCTAAGCTGTTGATTTTGGATGAAAAACGTCTTCATACTAACGAAATCGAACATTTAGATATTCAAGAAGACCAATGCACCGTAATTTACATCGAAGAAAAGCATAAAACCGATTTTGGGATTAAAGCAGCGTTTTTGGATACAGCTATTAATGCAAAAGCTGAAGTTTTTACGATTCCGCTTCAGGATTGGAAAAAAAATACCTTCAATTTTAAACAATTTCAGCTTCAGGATTTATATAAAATTGATAACGTAGCCCCCAGTAAACTTACGCAGCAACATAAAAAGTTATTGATTACCGGCGGGGCTGGTTTTATAGGTTCGGCTTTGGTAAAATATTATTCAAACTCTTTTTCAGAAATCATTATTGTAGATCAAAGTGAGTCGGCTTTATTTTATCTGGAAGAAGAAATAGGGTTTTTATATCCCAACGCGAAGATTCGAGGGTTGCTTGCAGATATTACCAACCGACAAC
Source organism: Zunongwangia pacifica (assembly GCF_023499215.1). Lineage (GTDB taxonomy): Bacteria > Bacteroidota > Bacteroidia > Flavobacteriales > Flavobacteriaceae > Zunongwangia > Zunongwangia pacifica. The sequence goes on along the minus strand of NZ_JAKHSK010000014.1, from coordinate 73,719 downwards.
GAATGACATCAATTTTTGAAGAATTTAAGCCAGACATCGTGATCCATGCCGCGGCATATAAGCATGTTGTTTTGTTGGAAAATGAGTTGGAAGAGGTGATAAAAAACAATATAGCAGGAACATATATTGTCTTTTATTTGGCTGAAACCTACAAAGCAGAGCAATGTATTTTATTGTCGACAGATAAAGCGGTGAATCCAAAATCGATTATGGGAACGAGTAAACTTTGGGCAGAAAAACTGTGTTTATGGTTTTCGCAGGTTTGTGATGAGACCCGTTTTAAAACCATTCGGTTTGGGAACGTTTTAGGAAGTACAGGGTCGGTATTGCCGGTTTGGGAAAAACAACTGGTTTGGAAAAAGCTTATACGCGTAAACAATCCCCAAGCGTATCGTTACTTTTTTACACTTCAGGAAGTTTTTAGTCTTACCGATTTTATTTTGGAAAGTAAAAAATCTGGTTGTGTTTTTACGATTCTTAATACCTATCCAGTCGCGTTAAAAACAATGGCTAATTTGTTTTTATATCAACGATCTGGCGAAATTATGGAGAGTAATTTAAAGCAGGGCGAGAAAGAGCAGGAGCAATTAATTGCCGAAAATGAAACGACAGTTGAACAAAACGAAGCATTTCTAATTGTTAGAAATACTGAAATTAAGGGTGATTTTCCTGAGCAGTTAAACTTATTGCTTAGCGATAAAATGCTGTTTCAGGATAAAAAAAGCATCTTTGAAAACTATAAGGTTTAGGCAAAAAGCGATTTGCTATTTTCTATCACAGGTTTTAGCATTTCAATTTCTTTCGATTTCAACTTGATATTTTGTAATTTTTCAAGGTGTTCTAAACGATGTGTATCACTACTTATATAATCGATCATTTGATTTTCGAGTAATTTAAAGGCCATTTTCTGGATTCCTTTTCCGTAGTGTTCACTAAGGGATAGCATGTTTAACTGAAAATAACAACCGCGGGTTTTTAAACTGCTGTACTTTCTTAAATCGGAAGCGTGGAAAAAACCATAACGTTCTGGATGTGCTAAGATTAAGACATGGCCCTTATTTTGGAGGGCAAAAATAATTTCTTTCAGGTTAATTGGCGGTTGTAAAAAAGACATTTCTACCAGACTAAAATTCCCTGAGATTTTCAGTAATTTTTCATCATCAATTTTATCCATGAGGGGTTGATCCATCATATACTCGGCAGCAGCCGAATTCTTAATGTGTTCTGGCTGTGCGGCTTTTAACTCCTTAAGTGCCGCGTTAATAGTATCTGGAGTGTTTGGATAATAATCGTTCATTACGTGGGGCGTATGCACAAAGCTGGTGACGCCAAACTCTTCAAATTTTTTAAGAAGCTGAAGGCTGGTTTCCACATCGGGAGATCCATCATCGATACCGGGTAAAATATGGTTATGAAAATCGGTAAATCCTTCTAAAAGGTCTACAAAAAAATACTTCTTCGCGAAGAATGAAAACATCTGATTTACTTTTGCCGAAAAGTAATATGTTTTACTTAAAAGGGCAAAAAAATATCAGTTATTATGTTTAAATATTCGCTGGTGCTGAACGATTTTTTTAAAATTAAATACTTAAATTGTTAAGTTTGGTTTTAAAATCTTAAATTTAAAATGCCCTTAATCATTTTTTGTTTATAACAGAGGGTTTTAACTCTCTATTAAAAATTATGCAAAGATCGCTTAACGTACATATTCTTCTTTTTGGCTTTATTAAAGAAAGTGAAACTATTCTAAGTGCTTTAAGGCAAGAGCCAAATCATTATATTTCACAATGCAGTGGTCTAAATTCCCTTAAGCGAATCCTTCTTGAAAATTGCGATGTGGATATATTGGTACTACAACTAAGTTATCAGGAAAATGATATCGTAGAGATTTTAAATTTTATTACAGAACAGAAAAATCTCGCCGTATTAATTGTATCCAATAGTAAAATTAGGAAACACGCTTACGATGCTTTTGGATTGGGGATCGAGGATTACATTCATGTATCTGAAGTTACTCCCGCGTCTTTAAAACGAAGCATCTATTTTGCCATAAAACGTAAAGAATATAAACAACAAATAAGTAAATCTGAGGATAATTATAAGACATTGTTTCAATCTTCACCCTTACCTATGTGGGTGTTAGATAGATATACTTTAAAATATTTGAGCGTAAATCAGGCGGCTATCGATCATTATGGATATAGTAAACAAGAGTTCCTAAAAATGAAAGCCAGTGATTTATGGGCACCGGAAGAAAAAGAAAGGATAAAATTTTTGATAAAAGAATTTGCCGATGATTTTTTGCACGATACCATGTGTTACGTTAAGAAAGATGGTACCGAGATTAAAGTGAATTTTTATAGCTCTCCCATTAATTACGATAATATAGAGGCCCGGTTAACTATTGCTGAAGATGTAACAGAGAATCTTAAGATAAGACAAGCCTTAAAGGATAGTGAAGAGCGCTTTAAATCTTTAGTGCAGGAAGGTGGAGATTTAATAGCCATTTTAGATGCAGATTTTAATTATAATTATATAAGTCCCAGTGTAGAAAACATCTTAAGATTAAAACCAAGACAACTAAAGCAGCAAAACTTTTTTGATAGTATACATCCAGAAGATCAAAAATATTTAAAATCGATAGTAAGATCAATAAAGCATACTGAAAATAATAAAATAGGCCTTCCTTTTTATAGAGTTAAAGATGGTATGGGATATTGGCGGTATATGGAGACGAAATTGTCCAACTTAATGGATTATGCACCTATTAAAGGGATTGTTATTAATAGTAGGGATGTAACTGATTTGGTGGAGCAGAGAAATCGTTTGTCTGAGAGTTTATCGCGATACGAAATAGTTTCTGAGGCAACAAGTGATATTATAACCGATTTAGACCTAAATGACAATACCGTTACAATTTCAAAAGGTTTTTATAAAGTATGTGGTTATGACCCTGGTAAAATAGAAAAAAAGGATTTTAAAAAATGGTGGTATCAACATATTCATGATAGCGAAAGAAAATGTATTAAGAAAAAAGTTGAAAAAACACTTAAGGAAGGAGGAAAATCTTTTCAGCTAGAATATAGATTTTTATGTGCAGATGGAAGCTATAAAACTTTTTTAGATCGAAATTATGTACTTTATGATAAAAAAAACAAAGCACAACGAATAATAGGCTCTAAACAGGATATTACCCAGCAAAAGGAATATATTAAACAAATAGAAAACAGAAATCAGAAATTAGAAGAAATTGCCTGGGAGCAATCTCACATGGTAAGAGGACCTTTAGCCAAAATTATGGGACTGGTTGAATTATTAAAGTATACTGAAAATAATCCTAAAGAAACTAAAGATTTATTAGAAAATATATTAAATTCCGCCGAGGATTTAGATGCTGTGATAAGAAACATAGCACAAAAGACATATTATAAATAGATTTATACAGCCCTAAGTCTATGTAGAACATTAATCTTAACCTACATTATGTTAGAAGTCATTTTGGTAGATGATGATGATATTGTTTTAATGATGCAACAAAAAATGATTTGTAGATGTGAAATTTCATCTGAGCCTGTCATTTTTAAAAGTGCTCTTGAAACTTTAGAGTATTTAAATACACCCGATAATTTAAATGATAAAAAGAAGGAGTATCTTATCCTTCTTGATATTAACATGCCTATAATGTCGGGATGGCAATTTTTAGATAAGATTAAAGAGCATCCTTTGCACGACCAAATTCATGTGATTATGGTTACTTCATCTATAGATCAAAAAGACCGAATAAGAGCTAAAAAGTACCAGCGAGTTATTGATTACATAGAAAAACCTGTAACCTTAAAACATTGCGAGTCACTAAAACAGCTAAAGCCTATTAACGTATTTTTTTAGGGATAGTTATACTTTTTTCTAAAGGATGTGCCTCTTCAATTTTTTCATGCGCCCATAACTCGTCTTCACGATCTAATTCTAATTCTTGCTGTACCCATTCAGCCCTAGGTTCGTAATTTAATTTTATATACATAGGGAAGTGATCGCTACCAATACTTTTTTCCCTGGCAATCTCAATTAAAGTAAAATCTTTAGAGTGAAAAACATGGTCTAATGGCCAGCGAAAAAAGCGATAGCCAGCATGAAAGGTATTAAAAAAGCCTCTTCCTATTCGTGGATCCATTAATCCGCTCATTTGTTGGAAAAGTTTTGTCGTTCTGGACCATGCTACATCATTAAGATCACCAAAAACCAGTACTTTGCGATCTTCTGGTGATAAATCCCTTCCCAGCATTAAAATTTCAGCATCCCGGTTAGTCGAGGTATAACTTTCAGTAGGACTTGGAGGCATAGGATGTAAACAGTGAATCTTTAATTTAGTACCATTTCTAAGCTTTACATAACCATGAATCGACGGGATGTCTTCCTGAACAAGATAATGAACGTCGGCATCTATTAACTCTAGTTTAGAATACAAGTGCATTCCGTAAAGATTGTCTAAGGGGACTTTTACGGTATATTTATAATCGCCTTCAATTTCTGCTAATTTCTTTTCCCAGCGTTTATCGGTTTCTAAGGTTAGAAGGATATCTGGTTGTCTCTTTTTAACCAGAGCAATTAATTTTTCAGGATGCTTATTTGGGGTTAAAACATTGCTTACCAGAATAGAAATAGTATCATTTTCTTCTTTCCCTTTAAATTTAATTACCTGTTTTTTGGCAAGTATAGTGTATGGGAATATTTTAACACATTGATAAATTAAACTTAAGGAGAGAAGAATTGTCGCTGCATAATGCCATGTTTCAGAAAAATCATATACAAAAAAGCATAATATCAGCGTAATAATGATGCATACCGAAATTTGTATTCTGGGAAAGTCGAATCCCCTAATCCACCATTGATCAAAGCGTGTAATAGAGGCTAAAGTTGGAATTAAAAAAATAAAATTAAGGCAAAGTGTAATAATTTCAGCGCTATCCATGCTGATGCTCGTTTTATATTGGAAATTTTTCGATCAATTTCGTTTCAAATCTCTGATTATTCAAGAAAATTTGAAAGCATTTAAGAAAAGAATAACGTAAAGTCAGCAATTTTAATCGATAATCGAGACTAAATGCTCCGGTCCCGTTCCGATAGCCATCGGGATGTCTCGAAATAAAATGATTTCCAAACTAATGCCTCATGTGCCTGTACTGAGGGAGTTTACTGGAAAGCCAAAAAATAAACTCTTCATTTCTAAAAGTTATGAAATGTTGAATTTTAATTCTATTGAAAAAAGCTTAATTTTAAAGTATGAAGAAGAAAGATAAAATGAAGGAAAAGGGGTTTGTCTTCAAGAGATATGAAGAGCCGAATACAAGTCCTTTTGAAAAACTCTTTGAGATTTTTAAAGAATTGATCACGCACACTTCGGGTGATTTAGATGAAGCGCTAGACTGGTTACGCCAGTTAGATGAAGAATATCAACTTACCACGCCAGATTATACGATCGAAGATTTTATTGAAGACCTTAAGCAAAAAGGCTACATAAAAGAAGAAATAGATCCAGATGGTGACGGTGAAGGAGATGGTTCTGGTAGTTTAAAGATCACTGCCAAGACCGAAAGAGCGATACGCCAGCAGGCGCTAGACCAGATCTTTGGTAAGATGCGGAAAGGAACCTCGGGTAATCACCGTACAAGCCATATTGGCCGTGGCGATGAGCATACCGGCGATTTTAGGGATTACCAGTTTGGAGATTCTTTAGACCGAATTTCGATGACCGAAAGCTTACGAAATGCCCAGATCAATCACGGTATAGGTGATTTTAATATGACGCATGATGATTTGGTAGTCGAGGAAACTCATTATAAATCCCAAATGAGTACCGTTTTAATGATCGATCTTAGTCACAGTATGATTCTTTATGGGGAAGATCGCATTACTCCAGCAAAAAAAGTAGCGATGGCCTTGGCCGAATTAATAACTACGCGTTATCCCAAAGATACTTTAGATATCATTGTTTTTGGAAATGATGCCTGGCCGGTTTCTATTTCAGATCTACCGTATTTAAAAGTTGGTCCTTACCATACCAATACCGTGGATGGATTAAAACTAGCTATGGATATTTTGCGTAGAAAGCGAAATACCAATAAGCAAATCTTTATGATTACCGATGGGAAACCAAGCTGTATTAGGGAACGTGATGGCAGTTACTACAAAAACAGTATGGGCTTAGATCCATATATCGTAGATAAATGCTATAATATGGCGCAGCAGGCACGTAAACTTCAAATTCCCATTACTACGTTTATGATCGCACAAGACCCTTATCTAATGCAATTTATAAGGGAATTTACGCAGGCAAATCAGGGAAAAGCATTTTATACCGGCCTTAAAGGACTTGGGGAAATGATCTTTGAAGATTACGAAACGAACAGAAAAAAAAGAATTAGAGGCTAAAAGAAAAAGAAGATATGAATATTGAAAAAATGAAAACCCTTGGAGACCTCAAATCTTCAGGATATAAAAGTAAAGGCATAAAAGATGAGCTTCGTGATAATTTAATTGAAAAAATTAAGAAGAATGAAGCCTCATTCACCGGAATTCATGGTTACGATGATACGGTGATCCCCGAACTAGAACGCGCGATATTATCAAAACATAATATCAATTTATTAGGATTACGTGGGCAGGCAAAAACAAGGTTAGCACGTTTAATGCTAAATCTTCTAGATGAATATATCCCGGCGGTGGAAGGTTCAGAAATTAGTGACGATCCATTTAATCCCATTTCGCGTTATGCAAAAGAACTAATAGCTGAGAAAGGCGATAAAACGCCAATTACGTGGATTCATCGTAATGAACGATTTTTTGAAAAGCTCGCCACACCAGACGTTACGGTAGCCGATTTAATTGGGGATGTAGATCCTATTAAAGCGGCTAATTTAAAATTAAGTTATGCAGACGATCGTGTGATTCATTTTGGGATGATCCCCCGTGCTAACCGTAGTATTTTTGTTATTAATGAGTTGCCCGATTTACAGGCCAGAATTCAGGTGGCGCTGTTCAATATCCTTCAGGAGGGCGATATTCAGATTCGTGGTTTTAAATTAAGATTGCCTTTAGATATGCAATTTGTATTTACAGCAAACCCCGAAGACTACACCAACCGTGGTAGCATTGTAACTCCGCTTAAAGATAGGATTGGCTCGCAAATTTTAACGCATTATCCTGAAACAATAGAGATTGCCAAGACCATCACGCAGCAGGAAGCGAAGTTAGATTCCAGACAAACCGAAATGGTGTATGTCCCAGAATTAGCGAAAGACCTGCTGGAACAAATTGGTTTTGAAGCCCGAGAAAGTGAATTTATAGATGAGAAAAGTGGAATTAGTGCCAGAATGAGTATTACCGCTTATGAAAATCTTTTAAGTGCGGCAGAGCGCAGAACCTTAAAAAACGGAGAAGATAAAACCTTGCTAAGATTTGGCGATTTTATGGGGGTTATTCCTTCAATAACAGGTAAAGTAGAACTGGTGTACGAAGGAGAGCAGGAAGGAGCCGCCGTTGTTGCAACGCAATTACTGGGGGATGCGGTAAAAACCTTATTCCCTGACTATTTCCCTAAGATCGAAAAATTACAACGCCCAGATGAGAAAACACCGTATGATGATTTGGTGGAGTGGTTTTTTGAACAAACCGGATTTGAACTTCCAGACGATCTTACCGATGAGGAATACAAGAAAAAACTGGATGAGGTAGAACCATTAAATGAACTGATCAAAAAATATCAGCCAGAAATGGACAAAATCGATACCTATTTTCTAAAAGAATTTTTACTTTGGGGATTGGTAGAATTCAAGAAACTAAGCAAGCAACGATACACCAAAGGGATTCAGTTTAATGACCTCTACGGAAGTTATATTAGCGGACTATAATTTTTCTATTGAAATAAAACGAATAAAAGCCCGATTTTACTAAAAATCGGGCTTTCGTTTTTCATAAATTATGAAAATCTCATATTTTTTCAGTAAATGTGGATTTTTAATTTTTTATATCTTCTTATTTCTATACTTTTATCACATCTTTTAAGGAAAGCAATGAAGAGTATTAAAATAAATAGCGATTCTACCATTACTTCTACAACAGGAGTTGCTATTTCTATTATTATTACTCGTACAATTATTACCCCTTTGGGGTAGTATGTATATAATTTTCCGTCCGCACTCACACACGTTTTACAACGAACTCAAAACTATTTATTACAAACTATTTAAATTATTCTTATGAATATTCTAAAATTCGGAGGATCTTCTTTGGCCTCTCCGGAGCGAATCAAACTTGTAGCCGAAACTGTAAAAAAGCATGTGCAACAAGATAAAACCATTGCTGTATTTTCAGCGTTTGGTGGGGTAACCAACGATCTTTTAAAAATGGCAGCATTGGCGGCTAAAGAAGATTTAGCCTATAAAGAAATTCTGGCTCAAAACGAGAAAAGACACCTTGATGCGGTAAAAGAACTTATTCCCGTTCAAAATCAAAGTGGGGTTTTAAGCAAGGTGAAAACCGAGTTTAATAGACTGGAAACCTTGTATGAAGGTGTTTATTTGCTTAACGAGTTATCCAATAAAACAAAACACGTAGTGTCTAGTTTTGGAGAAATATTATCCTCTTTAATTATTGCGGAGTATTTTAAAAGTCTGGCCACAGATGCGCTTTTAATCGATTCTAGAGAATTGATTGTTTGTAAGAATAATAACGAGAAAATTCAGTTGAATTATGAACTGACCAATAAAAACATTGTTCAGTATTTTAAAGAAAATGATGCCAGTCTTTTTGTGGCTCCCGGCTTTGTAGCTAAAAATGAGCAGGGCGTGCCAAGTACATTAGGACGAGGTGGTAGTGATTTTACCGCGGCCATTTTTGGTGGCGCTTTAGATGTGGCCAAAGTGATTATTTATACCGATGTAAACGGAATGTACACCGCTAATCCAAATGTGGTGCATCAGGCCTATCCGCTTAAGAATATTTCCTATCAGGAAGCGATGGAATTATCGCATTTTGGTGCCAAAGTTTTATATCCGCCAACCTTACAACCGCTTTTGGATAAAGGAATTCAAATTCATATCAAAAATACATTTTCACCAGATGATGCAGGAACCTTAATTTCAAAATCCAGTAAAGAAAACTTTAGATGGGTAACCGGGATCACGCATATCGATGATATAAAATTGCTGAATATTGAAGGTAGCGGAATGGTAGGAATTCCCGGTTTTTCAAAACGATTTTTTGAAACCTTGTATCAGGAGAATATCAATGTCGTGTTGATCACTCAGGCTTCTTCAGAGCATAGTATTTGTGTGGCGGTAAAAGGTGACGAAGCTCAGGCCGCAAAAGAAGCTTTAGATGAAGCTTTTGCCGTAGAAATCGATTACCAGAAAATAAAACCGGTAGAGATTGAAGGTAATGTGGCGATCATTGCTTTAGTGGGAGATCGTATGAAGAGTCATCACGGACTAAGTGGTAAAATGTTTAGTGCATTAGGAAATAATAATATTAATATTAGAGCGATTGCTCAGGGATCTTCAGAGCGTAATATCTCGGCGGTGATTGCTAAAAAAGATATCAATAAAGCATTAAATACGCTACATGAACAGTTTTTTGAAGTACCTTCTAAAGAACTCAACCTTTTTATCACCGGAGTTGGAAATGTGGGTAGCAAACTGTTATCACAATTAGAAAAGCAGGAAAAATATCTGCTGGAAAAATTGAGGCTTAAAGTTCGTGTGCTAGGATTATCAAATTCCAGAACTATGGTTTTTGATGAAAACGGACTGGATTTAAGCAAGTGGCAGGAATTATTAGATGGTGGCGAAAAAGCCAGTAAGCATAACTTTTTTAATAAAGTAAAAGAATTCAATTTGCGTAACAGCATTTTTGTAGATAACACCGCCAGTGCCGAAATTTCAAAATGGTATAAAGAATATCTTGCAAATTCGATTGCTGTGGTGACCTGTAATAAAATTGCTGCTGCCGATGATTTGGTGAATTACCAGCACTTACAACAATTGTCCAGGGAATACGGAGCATCATTCCTTTATGAAACCAATGTTGGTGCAGGATTGCCCATTATCGATACGCTTAAAAATTTAATAGCCTCAGGAGATAGAATCCATAAGATCCAGGCAGTACTTTCGGGTAGTTTAAATTTTGTATTTAATACCTATAATGCGACCGAGCCATTTTACAAAACCGTAGAACAGGCGATGGAAGAAGGCTATACGGAACCCGATCCTAAAATCGATTTAAGCGGAGTAGATGTAGCGCGTAAGATATTGATCTTAGCCCGTGAAAGCGGACTAAAAATGGAGCTTAGTGATATCGAGAATAAAAGTTTCCTTTCTGAAGAAAGCCTGAATACCGAGAACAACGAAGATTTCTTCAAATTACTTCAGGAAGATGAAGGCAAATTCAAAGAGATCTACGAAGATGCGGCTAAAGACAATGCGCAGCTAAAATATGTAGCACAGCTGGAAGATGGTAAAGCTTCTGTAGGATTACAAAAAGTAGGAGCAGAGCATCCTTTTTATAATCTTAGTGGTAGCGATAATATCGTATTGTTCTTTACAGATCGTTACAGTGTACAACCACTAATCGTAAAAGGAGCAGGTGCGGGAGCCGATGTTACGGCTTCGGGAATATTTGCTGATGTGATACGAATAGGTAAAAAATAACGATGGAAGAAATAAAAGTTTTTGCACCGGCAACGGTAGCCAATCTTTCCTGCGGTTTCGATGTGTTGGGGTGCTGTCTGGATAATGTGGGGGACCAGATGATCATTAAAAAAAATGATCTTAACCAACTTCGAATCACCAAACTGGAAGGGCAGGATCTTCCAATGGAAGTCGATCAAAACGTAGCGGGGGTAGCGGTAAAAGCCATGCTCGAAAAACTACAATCTAACGAAGGTTTTGATATCGAGATTTATAAAAAAATAAAAGCAGGAAGCGGAATTGGCAGTAGTGCTGCCAGTTCTGCCGGTGCTGTTTTTGCTGTAAATAAGCTCTTAGGATCTCCACTAAAAAATGTAGAATTATTACCTTTTGCGATGGAAGGTGAACGTTTGGCCAGCGGTAATGCGCATGCCGATAATGTGGCACCCGCTTTACTTGGGGGCTTTACACTGGTAAAAAGTTATGAGCCTCTAGAGGTTTTATCTTTGCCATCTCCCGAAGAATTGAATGTGGTGATTCTTCATCCTCAAATCGAGGTGAAAACCAAAGATTCACGTGCAATTATAAAGCGTAATATTAGTCTTGATAAAGCGGTGAGCCAATGGGGAAATCTTGGTGCGTTGGTAAGCGCCTTATATATCAACGATTATGATTTGTTGGGCAGAAGCCTTAAAGACGAAATTGTAGAGCCTATCCGTTCCATATTAATACCATATTTCGATGAAATTAAGGAGATTTCTTTGGAAAGCGGAGCACTGGGATTTGGTATTTCGGGTTCGGGGCCATCGGTTTATGCGATGTGTCGTGGTGAAGAAAGGGCTGAAAAGGTAAAAGCCAGTATTGCTGAATTTATGGAAAAACAAAGTATAACTTACGATCTTCATTTATCAAAAATCAATCCTGAAGGGGTAAAAATATTATAGAAAAATGAACTATTTTAGTCTGAATAATAAAAATCATTCTTCCAGCTTCGAGAATGCCGTAATTAGAGGTCTGGCTCCAGATAAAGGATTATATTTTCCTGAACATATCGAAAAGTTACCAGATTCTTTTTTTTCAGCATTACCAAATATGCCGCAGACTGAAGTCGCTTACCAGGCGATTAAGCAATTTGTTGGTGATGAGATCCCTGAAGCCGAACTTAAAAAAATTATCGCCCAAACTTTAGATTTTGAATTTCCGGTGGTGCATGTGAAAGACAATGTGTACACTTTGGAGCTTTTCCACGGCCCAACTTTGGCGTTTAAAGATGTTGGCGCACGTTTTATGGCAGGTAGCCTGGGGTATTTTATCACCAAAAACGAAGTTGGTAAAGTAACCGTGCTTGTAGCCACTTCAGGAGATACCGGTGGGGCAGTAGCCAACGGATTTTTAGGAGTAGAAGGGATCGATGTGGTGATTTTATATCCTAAAGGAAAAGTGAGTAAAATTCAGGAAAAGCAATTAACCACCCTTGGTGAAAATGTAACCGCTTTAGAAATTGATGGTGCTTTTGACCAATGTCAGGATATGGTAAAACAGGCATTTTTAGATGAAGAAATTCAGTCGAAACGACAGTTAACTTCAGCAAATTCTATTAATGTAGCCAGATGGCTTCCGCAGATGTTTTATTACTTTTTAGCGTATCGCCAGTTAGCTTCCGAAGGAAAAAATATTGTTTTCTCGGTACCGAGTGGAAATTTTGGGAATGTTTGTGCCGGGATGGTCGCTAAGGAATTAGGACTGCCCATAAAGCATTTTATTGCTTCAAACAATGCTAATAGGACGATTACCGATTATCTGGAAACAGGAACGTATGAGCCACGTCCAAGCGTTTCGACAATTTCGAATGCGATGGATATTGGGAATCCCAGTAATTTTGTGCGAATCTTACAGCTTTTCCAAAATGAGTATGGTAATGTAAAAGAAAATCTTACCAGCTTTAGTTATGATGATGAGGTAACTAAGGAAGCGATGCAAGAAGTTTATAATGAAACCGGTTATGTAATGGACCCGCATGGTGCGGTGGGATACTTGGGACTTCAGGAGTATTTTAAAGATCATCCTAATGAAGTTGGTGCATTTTTGGAAACCGCACATCCCTGTAAATTCCGGGAAACGGTAGAAGACGCCATTGGTAAACAGATCGATATTCCAGATTCCATAAAAGAAGTTTTGGAAAAAGAAAAGAAAGCTATTTCGATTAAAGATTATGCTGATCTAAAAGCCTTTTTATTAAGCTAGTAATCAATTTAATTTTGAAATTATAAAAAGAGGCTGTCTAAAAATACCTCAAAACGTCATTCTGAACTTGTTTCAGAATCTCATCTCATTGATTTAAAAATCATTATGAGAACCTGAAACAAGTTCAGGTTGACTAAAATGGAGTTTTTAGACAGCCTTTTTGTTATGATCAAAAGGGGGGAGTTTTTAGTACTTTGCTGAAGCACCTTCAGCAGGTAAACTATTTTTAATGAACTCACGAATATCTTCGTTTGCCGTTTCAAGATCAGCTTTTCTAAGGTACATCATGTGCCCGCTTTCATAGCCTTTAAAAGATAGTCGGTCTTTCATTTTTCCACTAGGGTCTAATTGCCACATCGAGTATTTGGCATTAAAATAGGTACAGGCACCATCAAAATATCCCGATTGGATCATTACATCCAGATTGGGATTTTGCGCCATGGCCTGTCTTAAATTTTCACCGCTATTATCACGGCTGCGATCCCATGGATGAACCGGACCAAACATAAAGTATTTAAGATCGGTTTTAAAATTAAGATCCTCTCTTAAGTAATAATTAATTGCAGGAGTAAAAGAATGTAACCAGGAGGTTAATTCAGCATTATAATCTGGGTATTCACCGGCATCTTTACGATCGATCCCTAAATAGCGAGAATCTAATCGGCCTACCGTAAAACCATCTTCACGTTTTAGTTCTTTCCAGAAAGCACTAATTGGTAACTCTAAATTATTCTGAAGATATACGTTCTTATCTATACTAGAATAGTATTCCATTTTTTGGGCTACGGTATTTTGAACAGCTTTAGAAGCATATCCACCTTTAACCAGTACCGGCAGTAATTCGTTAATGCTGTAAGCTTCTACTTCATCCAAAAGATCGGTTAACGATTTATTTTGTAATTCTTGCGGAAGTAATTTATGATACCATGCAGTAGCCGCGAAATAAGGTAATCGGTTAGCTACTTCAACAGGACCTTCACGGTCTATGCCTAATTCGGTTGGGGAAACAAGGATCACCCCGTTTAAATACATCCACTGGCTGTTTTGAAGTTCTAAAGCCAAACCACTAACTCGGGTAGTTCCGTAGCTTTCTCCAATTAAATATTTAGGTGATAACCATCGATTTTCGCGAGTAACAAAGGTATTTAACCATTCTGCTAAATAACTAATATCCTGATTAACACCAAAGAATTTACTTTTGTCAACTTTTCCTTCAGCATCAGGAATAGGTCTGGAATAGCCGGTATTTACAGGATTTACATAAACAATATCGGCAACATCTAAAATCGAATATGGATTTTCTTTAATTCCATAAGGTTGTACAGGATATCCTTCATCATCAATTTTCAGGATTCTAGGACCGGTGTACGCAATATGCATCCAAACCGAAGCAGAACCGGGACCTCCATTAAAAGAAATCACCAAAGGTCGATTTTCGGTATTCTTAATATCGCTTCTTTTGTAATACGTATAGTACAAACTGGCAATAGGATTCCCTTGTTCGTCCCAAACGGGTTGCATTCCGGTTTGGGCTATATAATTTATATTTTTACCTTTTATGGTGACCGAATGATTGGTGACCACAGTGGTATCTACAGGAACTTTTACCTTTTGGGCAAAAGAAGCCATAGCCAAAAGCGAGAAAAAGAGGGTGTAAATTTTCTTCATTAGTGATTAAATTGTTAGGGTTAAAGCTGAAAAATACTGCTATTTCTCATTTTGTACAAAAACAAGTTGTAAATTATACAAAATAGCCTTTAAAATAAAAAAGCGTAAGATATGGATTTGAACAAGTTTTTTAATTTATATCTTACGGCTTCTCCTATTTATAGTAGAGGGTGATTTTCTATTTCTTATTATTAAGGTTGTTATCCTTAAAAATGATAACATAACTTAGCCAGATGCCTAAAAATGCAGCCAGAATAAAAAATAAGATGGCAAAACCAGGATAACCAAAGATGATAAAATCGGTAGGGATTTGCATTAGCATCGATGCGCCCATGATCATTGCGGCAATGATAATTCCTAAAGTAATCCTGTTGGCTATTTTTTGAAAACCATCGGTAAGGCGTTCTTCATCTAAGGCCTCGATATTTACCTTAAATTTATTTTCAGCAAGATTATCGGTAATTTTATTTAGACGCTCTGGAATATGTTCTAACAGTTTTTTAGATTCCAGCAGCATCGAGAAGAAATTTTCTGGCTTCAGCTCTTCATACATTTTCTTCTGCATGATTTTTTGAGCATGTTTTTTAATAGCGATCCTAAGATCAAATTCGGGATCTAACACGGCGATGATCTGATCCATATTCAGCAATATTTTTCCCAGAATGTTCACTTCAACGGGCATGTGGATTCCGGTTTCGGCAGCCAAGCGATTTAACTGAATAAGCAATCTTCCCGTTTGTAATTCTCTTGCAGGGCTATTTTCACTTTCCATAATAATATCACTAATTATTTTATTGAAAGTAGTCAGGTCGCTGTCCTCATCGGTTTCGCTCATATTGATAATGATATGGGCTGTTTCTGGGCCGTTATTGTTACTTATGGCAATTAAAAGCTGAAGCAGACATTCCTGCATGTGGCTGGTAAATTTGGCTACCATTCCCAGATCGATAAGGGCTATTTTGCTGTCTTTTGTAAACTGAATATTCCCGGGATGAGGATCTGCATGTACAAATCCGTCATTAATAATCTGTTGTAAATAGGCTTCCACCAGTTGATCGACCATTGGGGCGTAATCAACTTCTATTTGTTTAAGCGGGGAGAGGGAAGTTATTTTCTTTCCGTCAATAAAATCCATTGTTAACACCCGGCTTCCGCAGTAATCGGGAATAGGTTCAGGAACAATTAAATAGTTGTACGGCAGTAGGTTTTCCCTAAGCGTAATAAGGTTTTGTTGTTCTTTAAAATAATCCAGCTCGTTTAATAAAATACGTCGTAATTCGGCTAAAACGGTATCTATGGCATACTTTTTTGCAATTTTAGAATGTTTAACCGCAAGTTCTGCCATTTCCTGAAGGGTATCCATATCATCCAAAAACTTACGTTTAATGCCTGGCCGTTGAATTTTTACGGCTACCGGTCTTCCGCTTCTTAAGGTGGCATAATGAACCTGGCCAATAGAGGCACTGGCTATTGGTTTTTCTTCAAACGTAGTAAAAGCTTTAGAAATTCGGGTTCCCAGATCTTCCTCTACAATTTGGTGAACTTCTTCGTAGGGAATTGGAGGAACATCGTCCTGTAAAGTCGCCAGTTTTTTAAGATAGGCATCAGGTAGTAAATCGGGTCTTGTAGAGAGCAACTGCCCTAATTTAATATAGGTAGGCCCCATATTTTTTAAGTCTTCTACAAGCTCTTCAGGAGAACGATCAAAACTGTCCTGATCTATATTTTTACTGGAGGCATCATCAAAAGCGTTGGCGGTAGTTTTTTTAAAGAGATCACTGTTGCCATACTTCAGCATAAAACTGAAAAATTTATGATATCGTGTAAAATTGTCGGATAGTTTAGACATTGATTGTTTGCTTAGATTGTGAAGCAAATTACAATTCTTTAGTCTTTTAGCCGAGCATCTTAGCTTAGTTTTAGCACTTTAAGCAAAAACACTAGCATTTCTGCAAAGGGCATGTAAACTTCTTAAAAAATGTAAGGTGAAATTGTATAAAATAATCCCTTGTTTTTATTGTTTTAGACTGTTAGCAAATTATTTAGGTGATTAATGTTTGAGGGATTTCCAAAGACATAAATAAGGTCACCGCGTTTAATTTTGGTTTGCGGTGTAATTTCGGTTAAATATTTGGTGTCTCTTTTTATCGCTAAGACGGTAACACCATAATTTTTAGCCATTCCCGAATCTTCCAGACTTTTCCCAACAATATTTTTATCTTTATACTGAACGCTAAGCGTGGCAATCTCTTTATTTGGAATGTTTAGATGATGTAACGCGGGGTTATGGGGCTTATTTTTTAAACGTGTAAGCATTTCGTAATCTGCTGATCGAATACTACTGGTAAATTCAACAATCTCGTCATAAGGCACCAGATATTTTTTAAGCACCCGGGTAAAAATTTCTATAGAAGTTTCAAAGTCGGCCGGGATCACTTCATCTGCGCCCACACGTAAATTTTCTTCAATTTCTTTAACCTGCCGTGTTCTCACAATGATGAATGCCGTTTGTGTAAATAACCGAATGGTACTTATAATTTTTTTAGTTGCCGCAGCATCAGAAATGGCGATGACCACTACACGAGCTTCCTGAATATGAATATGCTTTAGAATTAACGAATTTGTCGCATCTCCAAAAACAATAGGTTCCTTATTCTTTTTTGCATTGCTAAAAGAATCTGGATCTATATCTACCACTACATAAGGAATATCGGCACTACGGGCCGCTTTTGCGATATTTTCTCCGTTAGTTCCATAGCCGATAATCACAATATGATCGCTTAAATTTTCTTCGGAAAACTGCTCTTCAGCATTTGTATTCTTTTTGATGTTCGATAAACGATGTCTTACTGCTGAAGGGATTGGTGCTTTAAGAATGGCATAGGTAAGCTTTGAAGAATTCATAATTAAAAATGGAGTAAGTGCCATACTTAAGATCGATATTGCAAGAAAATACTGGTAAATATTTTCGGGCAATAAACCATTATCCAGACCTACACCCGATAGTAATAAGGAAAATTCCCCTACCTGAAATAAACTAAACAGGGTGATAAAAACAGTTCTTGGTTTATATTTTAGTATTAAAACGGTAATTCCTATCACCATCATTTTTAGTAAAACAACCCCAAGCACCAGTAAAAGAATATAGCCGATATTGTCGAAAAAGAAGCCTAAATCTAAAAGGGTCCCTACAGAGATAAAAAAGAAACTGATAAAGATTTCACGAAAAGGCAGCACATTTGCAGTGGCCTGGTGACTGTAATCTGATTCAGAAATAATGAGTCCGGCGAAAAATGCACCTAATGCTAAAGAAAGCCCTACAGAACTGGTAAGCCAGGCAATAGCAAAGCAAAAAACAACCACGGTAAGAATAAAAAGTTCCTGATTTTTAGTTTTTACTACCCATCCCAGCACTTTAGGCACTACATAACGGGCAAGTAGTAAAATTACGACTAAAACCAGCGCAATTTTACCAATCAAAATACCAACCGTCATTAAAATATTATCGGCTTTTCCCGCTAATATGGGGGTAAGTAGCATCATAGGTACGACCACAATATCCTGAAATATCAAAATCCCAATGCTTATCCTACCATGTGGAGAAGTGATTTCACCACGTTGCTGAAAGAGCTTCAGTACAATTGCCGTACTACTTAAAGAAAACAGAAATCCCAGAAAAACCGAGGTGTTTAAAGGAAGTCCTAATAGTTGTGCCGCCAGCGTAGTAAATAAAATGGTGCCGCCAACCTGCAAACCTCCACCAATAAAAATAGTGTTTTTAATGGCAGCCAGACCTTTTAATGAAAGTTCAATCCCGATCACAAACAGCAGGAAAATAATCCCAATTTCACTTAACAGTTCAACCTCATGGCCATTGCTTATAAGGTTAAATGCATGTGGGCCGGCAATAATTCCTGCTAGTAAAAATCCTAGAATACTGGGGATTTTTATCTTTTGAATAACAAGGATTATTAATACCGATAATCCCAGAATAACAACAATATCCTGTAAGATCGGGATTTCCATAGCAGTTTTGTTTAGGTTAGTTTGGTGGTAATTTAGTTGAATTATATGGAATAAAAAAGCTACTTAAAATACTTCTTTAAACTATCTAATATCGATAATCAAAGAGTGCATTTAAGTAGCTCTTTTAAATTTTAAAGCTGAATTCTATTTTTTATTTAGAACTCTTAATTTTTAAGCCAGGCTTCTCTTAATTTTACTTTAGGACTATCTGCTGGTAAATCCATTTCGGTAATCGAAGTTTCTTCGGCTTGTGGTTGTGAAGCTTTTGCGCTTAATGTCACCTCTTCACCGTCTCTTTCTATGACCATTTCGATATCATCTCCTTCTCCCCAAGATTGTGAACCTGTAATTAACGCATATACATTTTGGATGGTATATTCAGTTCCATTAATGGTTTTGATAATATCGCCACCTTCAACTCCCAGTTTTTCAAGGAAGGTATTAAAACCAATTCCTTTTCTAAAGAAAAGCTCTCCTGAAGCGGGATCACCATCGATATAAGGTACCTGTCCGTTTAAGAAATAACTGGTGTTGACCATAATAGATTTTTCTTCTAAACCAACTTTAGCGAAAAACTCGTTATAAGGAATAGGGGTTTCTCCGGTAACATATTTATCGAAGAATGATTGAATTTCAGGATAAGTTAGCGCTACAATATCACCAATTAGATCATCATCGTTAAATGGTTTGTCTTTCCCGTATTTCTTGCTTAATTTCTTCATAAGATCAAGAATGCCCATTTTTCCATCGCTTAATTCTCTTAGGCGAATATCTAAAGCCATTCCTATTAAAGCCCCTTTTTGGTACACATTATAATAACTGTCTTTATATTCGTCTGTAAGGATATTTTCACTCATTACCGTAAACGGAACAGTATCATCAAAATTCATTGAAGAGGCGATCTTTTCAGACATACGATCGTAGAAATCCTGATTTGAAATTAGCCCCTGATTAATCTGGAAAAGATTTGCAAAATATTCGGTTACCCCTTCGTACATCCAAAGATGCTTAGACATTTTAGGATCGTTATAATCAAAATAATGAATCTCGTTAGAATGAACGCTAAGCGGTGTTACGATATGAAAGAATTCGTGGGATACCACATCTTTCATGCTTTCATCTAATTGCTCCTTTTGCATGGTCTCTGGCAGTACAACGGTGGTGCTGGTATGGTGTTCTAAGGCACCAAATCCACGGGCGTCTTTTTTCTGAAGATCTGATAAATACAGTAAAATGGCGTATTTTTCGGTATCATTAATATCTCCCAGGAATTTTTTCTGAGCAGAAATCATTTTTTCGATCCCTGGTTTTATATCTTGTGCAGAAAATTTTCCGTTAGGAGAGTATACATCTAAAAGCACCTTCATTCCCTGAACGTCAAAACTTGTTGTATCTGGTTTTGCATACATGATAGGATGGTCGGTCACCTCAAAATAACGACCAACATTGTAGGTATCTGTACTGAAGTTATCATCTGGATTTTCGTCCCTGGTAATAGCCGTTAAAGAAGTCCCTGCGATAAGATTATCTGGACGAACAATTTCTATACGATAGGGTTCTTCCTGAAGTTTACTAAAATACCCTACGAAGCCATGTAAATTCAGCATAAAATTTTGATCGGCATCGATATTGGTTCCTGCGGGTGAGAATACGTCATTTTCACCTTCAATATCATAACTATCATTTACTTCGTAACTAACTTTATCTAAAGCTTTAGCATTGCTAATTGTCCAGGTGTTATCGTCCTGGTGTGTAAAGGTTAACTCGTTACCATCGTAATCGTAGGCCTTAAAATTTTCAATAAACCTTCCGTAATTGTCGGTAGAGTAGGTACCGGGAACAGTTTTAGGAATAAAAAAGCTAATTTCTTCGGTAGTAATTTTAGCGGGATCTACAATCACTTTTACTTTGTCATCAGTAACATTAACCAGATCAATTTTTGTGATAATGGGCTGATCTTTAGAAGTTAGGTTTTGTGTTGTTTTACAAGAGTACAAGCTTGCCAGTAAGGCAGCGGCATACACTATTTTCTTCATATTGTTTTTATCTTTCTTATTGGACTATTAAAAACTGAAATAGTTACATTTTAGTATCTATTTTTATTAATTTTTAAACATTAAAAAGGGTGACAATCTTGTCACCCTTTAGTGTATTTCAATTTAAATTGAAAAATTATGCTCTTATATGCCCGTCTCCCAGCACATAGTATTTATTTGTAGTAAGCTGTTTTAAACCTAGTGGCCCTCTGTGGTGAAGCTTATCGGTACTTATAGCCAGCTCGGCACCAACACCCATTTGTCCACCATCTGTAAATCTGGTAGAAGCATTATGATAAACAGCAGCACTATCTACCTGCTCCATAAATTTAATCGCTTCATCTTTATCTTTGGTGATTATAGAAGCTGAATGCCCACCAGAGTATTTATTAATTTTTTCGATAGCAGCGTCTAATCCGTCGATACTGCCAATGACAATTTTCATCGCTAAAAACTCTTCGTACCAGGTAGATTCAGAAGGAATTTCATCTTCTTCACTAAGTACTTTTTTCACCTCTTCATCTACTAGAATGTTCACTTCATTTTCTTTGAACATTTCCTGAAGTTCTTTTAGTTTAGCTTCATAATCTGGAAGATTTACGTCTACAAGTACTTTATCTAATGCGTTACAACCAGAAATTTTATCAATTTTGGCATTTAGCATTACTTTTTTAGCGGTTTCAAAATCGGCATTTTTAGAAACATACAAGAAGTTATTCCCTCTACCACTTACAAGTACAGCACCGGTAGCATGTTCTTTTACAAAGCCAATAAGGCGTTCACCACCTCTTGGTACGATTAAATCTAATTGTACTGGTGGATTTTTAAGAAATTCCTGAGTTTCGGGGCGGCTAAGGTGTAATAGTTCGATCCAATCTGAACTTAGATCGTTCTCTTTAAGCGCCTCATGCCAGCATTCTACAAGAATCTTATTACTGTTTATGGCTTCTTTACCACCTTTTAAAAAGATCTTATTATTTGCCTTAAATGCCAATACAGCAGCTTCGATAGTAACATCTGGTCGAGATTCGTAAATAATCATGATGTTTCCAAAAGGAGCGGTTTTATTGGTAATATCCAAACCGGTATCTAATTTTCTGTGCTCGATAGTTTGACCTACAGGATCATCCTGTTCCATCACTTCTTTTACTGAGTTGATCATACCATCAACTTTTTTATCATCACAAACCAGGCGATCGTACATAGCCTGATCTCCTTCTCCAAAAGCTTCAAGATCTTTTTTGTTTTCGGTAATAATTTGTTCGCGTTTTTTATCCAAAATTTTCATCATGGATTTCAAAACATTATTTTTTTTATCGGTATCTAAAAGTATCATTTTTCTTCTTTAAGTTTTAATTCGTTAATTAAGCTATAATCGCGTCTTGAGATTATAAGATGATAAAGGTCTTTCTAGGAAGTAAACTTTGTTCCTACCGGTTTACCTCTCATAATATCAAGAATTACATTTGGTCGCTTACCATTTGCGATATAAGTAGGTATATTTTTAGCGGCGGTTTCTTTGGCGATCTTAATTTTAGATTCCATTCCGCCACGGCCTTCACCTTCACCTTTGTCAGATTGCTGAACATATTTTTCAACATTCTGGTCTACCTGAACTTTATTTAATTTTTCTGAATCGTCGTCATCTGGGTGCCCGGTGTAAAGTCCGTCAGTATCACTAAGGATAATTAGGGAGTCTGCACCAATTAATTCAGCAACAAGACTGGCCAACTCATCATTATCCGAGAACATCGACATGGTAACAGAAACAGCATCATCTTCATTCGCAATAGGAATAATTCCTTCAGAAAGTAAAGATTCATAGCAGTTAATCATATTTTCTCTATGAATTCCAGGGCTAAAGTCTCGTTTAGTGGCAAGCACCTGTGCACAACGCATTCCGTAATCGTGAAAAATACTATAGTAATGTCTCATCATTCTAGGTTGTCCTACAGAGCTAAATACCTGCCTTCTTTTTGAAGGATCCTGAATGTTGATTTCGCCAAGAATTTCTTTACCTGCAATTGCAGATCCAGAGGATACTAAAACGGTCATAATATCTTCTTCGTAAAGTTCTGATATTTGTTCTACCAAGTGTTTTAGTACCGGTCCTAAAATTCTATTGTCTTTGTTGGTCATTACATTGGTACCAACTTTTACAACGATTCTTTTTTTCTTATTTTCCATTATTATGTTTGATAGTATTAGTTAGTAGATTATTTGCCTTCTCCTAGTTCCACTGCACGATCAAATGCAGCATAAGCAGCTTCCTTAATAAGTTCTTTTACATTATTATCGTCCATAGAATCTAATGCGGCACGGGTGGTTCCTCCTTTAGAAGCAACACGTTCCATCCAGGTATCGGGTGAAAGATCATGTTGATTAAAAAGTTCAACAGCACCTTCAAACGTCTGACTTACGAGAACTCTACTGTCATTTTCAGAGAATCCCATTTTAAGTGCCGCTTCTAGCATAGATCCCATAAAATAGAATACATAAGCGGGGCCACTACCACTAATTCCTGTAGAGGCATCGATAAAGTTTTCATTTTCAACTTTAATCGATTCTCCGGTGGTGTCCAGTAGATTTCTTACCATTAAAAGTTCTACTCTAGAAACTTCTTTGGCTGCAGTATAAGAAGTTACCCCTTTACCTACCTGTGCCGGTAAATTAGGCATGGATCTAACCACTTTTTTAACTCCTAAACCATCTTGTATGGTTTTTATGGTTACTCCTGCCATAAGAGAAACAAAGATTTGCTCATCATTTACCATAGGCTTTATTTCTTCAAATAAGCCATCAATATGGTAAGGTTTTACGGCTAGAAAAACGATGTCTGCTTTAGGAAGACAATCATCTATTTTATCGAAAACATCAAAATGGTCTACTTTACTTAGGTTGGTAATCACTTCAGCAGATTTATCAAAGATCATAAGATTTCTTCGATTTAGAAGACTGCTTTTTGCCATTCCTTCGGCGTAAGTTAGTCCCATATTTCCTGCTCCAATAACTAATACTTTCATTTCTGTGTTTTTCAATTTTTCCTTGTGGCTTTACCACGATTATTTAGTTAAACTTGCTATTTAATGTTCAAAGATCATGCGAGCCAAACGACAATTTTACTTACATCATCTTTGATTGCTTTTAATATATGCTGAATTTGTTTTAACAAAATCTCAATTACGGTTAAAGAATTGTAAAAGTCTAGCGGGTGCTATTTAGAAGATAAGCACCTCCTGGAGGGGTTGGAACATGCAATTTGATGATCAAAGGCGGTAAATCGAACAAAATCAAGGTTTTTAAGAATGTTAATATTTCTTAAAGAGAAGAATGTAAATAAATATATAAGTTGAAGTATTGAATATTTCTATAATTCATAAATACTTCTTATAGCTGCCTAACTGACAAAAATAACTGTTAAGCTGACAGGTTTTAGCACATCTATAGGCTCAAAATGCTGTGAATACCGTGCATTTTAAACGCAATTGTATTATTTAGTATGCAATTTATCCGATATATTTGACCTTTACACGTGTTAACTACTTCCCAAAAAATAAATGACTAGAAACAACAAACTAACACAACAGGTGAAACCTGAAAAAAATAAAAATAGAGAATCCAGAATTATTGCTGTGGGGGCAAGCGCTGGAGGTCTAGAAGCTTTAAAGGCATTTTTTAACGGTATTCCTGAAGAAGACAATAATACTTACGTAGTAATCCAACACCTTTCTCCAGATTATAAAAGTATGATGGGAGAACTATTGGCAAAATCTACCAAATTCCCTATTAAGCAGATTAAGGAAGGGATGAAAATGGAAAAGAAGACCATTTATCTAATTCCTCCAAAATGCAATCTTTTAGTAGAAGATGGCTGTCTAAAACTGATTGAAAAACCAGAAGAGCGGGCACATCTAAACTTACCTATAGATATGTTTTTGGAATCCCTTTCTAATTATCAAAAAGAAAAAGCAATTGCAGTTATTCTTAGCGGTACCGGCAGTGATGGCACCCGAGGGATTAGGGCCATAAAGGATAAAGATGGTATGGTGATGGTGCAGGATCCAGATCAGGCTAAATTTGACGGAATGCCGAAAAGCGCCATACAAACTGGTTTAGTAGATTATATTTTACCGGTAGAAGAAATGGGAGAGGAACTGCGTAAATTTATTAATGCACCCATGGTTTTTGATATCGAAAACCACGATGTAGAATTTGATCAGAAAACCCTTTCTAAGATCCTTCATCTTATCGATGAAAAAACAGGTCTCGATTTTAGGGAATATAAATATTCCACCTTAGCCCGAAGATTAGCAAGAAGGGTAAATGTAAGCGGTTGTAGTAATCTTGAAGAATATTATGACATGCTATTGCATAATGATGAAGAAATTCCCATGCTATATCGTGAATTTTTAATTGGGGTGACTAACTTTTTTAGGGATAAAAGGGTGTGGGAAATTATCGCAGATGATATTGTACCAGAACTTATAGAATCTAAAAAGGATAATGATATTCTTAAAATTTGGGATGTAGGTTGTAGTACAGGAGAAGAGGCGTATTCCCTGGCTATGTTATTGCATGAAGAAATGCAACGCCAGGATAAGATGCTGGAAATTAAAATTTTCGCTACAGATATTTCACAAGAGCATTTAGATATAGGTAGCTCAGGTATTTATTCAGAGAGTGTTGTAGCGAATGTAGAAGATAAATTCCTTAAAAAGTTTTTTATTAAAAAACCAGAGGGATATCAAATTGTAGAGAAAATTAGGCGAATGGTTATTTTCTCTAAACATAATATCATTAAAAACCCTCCTTTTAGCAATATGGATATGGTATTATGTCGTAATCTTCTTATTTATTTTCAGTCTAGTATTCAAAAGAAAACGATGGATGTGTTGCATTACGCACTTAGAGAATATGGATTCCTTGTTCTAGGAACCAGTGAAAGTGTCACCTCGCACCGGGATTCTTTTGAAGATATAAGTAGAAAATGGAAAATCTTTAGAAATGTGCATCCAAGAGCAAGAATAAGAACTCAAAATTTAAGGTCCACTACGGGTAGGACTTCAGTAGATCATGATGAAAAGCATCAAAAGGCAAGATATAGTGATAATCGCACTTATAATAACAGTAAGCAAAAGTTTGTAAATGAGCTTAACGAAGCTGTTATGGAGCAATTTGGTGCTGCAAGTGTGTATGTAGATTCAGAATTTAATATTATGGAAGCGGTTGGTGAATTTAGAAAATACGCAAACCTACCTGTATCTGGATTTACGACCAATTTAATAGAGATGCTTAATAAAGACCTTAAACATATCGTACAATCTACCACTAAAAAATCGGCGAAGGAAAGGAAAAGAGTGGTTTATCACAATGCTATTGTTAAGGAAACCGATGGTAGCGTGATGAAATTAGATCTCGTCGTAAAGCCTTTTAAACCGAAAAATCTTGATAACGAGAGTAATTTTGTACTTACTTTTATTGAACAGGAAGTAAAAGAAGAAGATACGGTAGAGGTTGAGCAGGTTACTATTAATGGTAGAACCCGGGAATACATAGCAGAACTTGAAGAGGAACTGAAAAAGACCAAAGAAGAATTACAAACCTCTTTAGAAGAGATCGAAACCAGTAACGAAGAACTTCAGGCCGCTAATGAAGAACTTTTGGCGTCTAACGAAGAGTTACAAAGTACCAACGAAGAACTTCAAAGTGTTAATGAAGAGATAAATACGGTAAATGCCGAGAATATCCAGAAAATGGATGATTTAGCGCAGCTTAATGCCGATATGAATAATCTTCTTGAAAGTACCAATATTGGTACGATCTTTTTGGACAGTGATCTTAGGATTAGAAAATTTACCCCCACTATCAAAAAACATTTTAGCTTAATAAATAGTGATATTGGCCGACCTATAGATAATTTCACGACTAATTTTGGCGTAAATAGAGGAAAAGGTCTGGTAGAGCGCTGTAACAAAGTGATGGAAACCGGAAAGATCTTAGAGCGTAATATTCTTTCTAAAGAAGGAAGAAATTACTTACAGCGAATTTCCCCTTTTAGAACCGGAGAAGATAATACAGAAGGTATCGTAATTACCTTTGTAGATATCGAATCACTTCAAAAAGCAAAAAATAAGTTGCTGGCCAGTGAACGACGTTTTAAATCGTTCTATGAAGAAGACCCTGTATTACATTTTAGTGTAGATCCAAGGACTTCAGAAATCGTACAGTGTAACCAGGAAGCGGTCGAAAAGCTGGGATATGATTCTAAAGAAGATATTATAGGTAAACCCATCTTCGAACTTTATGAAGATGAATCTAAACTAAAAGCGTTGCGACTTAATAAGTTATTCCAGGAAAAAGGAGAGCTTAAAAATGTAGAGCAGGAAATGGTAACCAAGAATGGTAAAATTGTTCCGGTAATTATGAACTCTACCGTAGAGCTTGATGAAAACGGTAATGGAATCACCAATAGATTTACCTGCGTAGATATTTCTGAATTAAAACACGTTCAGGAAGAATTACAACAACAAAAAAAGGACCTTGAAAGAGCCAATCACGATTTAGAACAATTTGTGTCTATTTGTTCTCATGACCTTCAGGAACCCTTAAGCACGATTAAATTTGGTAGCGATATTTTAGGGAAAATTTATTCTGATAAACTGGATCAAAAAGGGAAAGATTATATTCAGTATATCGATGAAGCTTCAGATCGATTATCAGCTCAAATTAAAGCTTTATTAGAGCATTCCAGAATAGGTAGAAATACCAAAAAGAAGATGGTGGATACCCGGGAACTTGTAGAAGTTGTAAAATATGATCTTACCAAGCGAATTAAAGATACCAATGCAAAGGTACATATTGGAAGCTTACCAAAATTAAAGGTGTACGAAGTCGAAATGCGACTTTTATTCCAAAACCTATTAAGTAATGCTTTAAAATACTGTGCGAAAGATAAAACCCCTGAAGTTCGAATTTCAGCATATCAGGAAGATGAATATTGGGTATTTTCTGTAATGGATAATGGTATAGGAATTTCTGAAGAAGATCAAAAAGATATTTTCACCATTTTTAATAGGGTCCCAACAGAAGAGAAATACGAAGGTACCGGTGTTGGATTGGCGCACGTGCATAAAATTGTTATATTACATGGTGGGTCTATTTGGGTAGATTCGCAACCAGGAGTGGGGAGTACATTTTATTTTAAAATTAAAGCAAAATAAATGAGCAAAACCGCCTATAGCGAACAAGAAGTTAATATTACCAATTGTGACAGGGAGCCTATACATATTATAGGGAAGTCCCAGGAACATGGTGTTATAATTGTTTGCGATGTAGAAACGCTGAATATTTCGCAGTGCAGCGAAAATATTTCAGCTATTTTGGGAATTTCCCATACAAAAGCCTTGGGACAATCCTTAGAACAGGTTTTATCTAAAAAAGTAGCATCATCTTTTAAAAAGAAGCTTGCAAATAAGGAATCCCTTTTACCCAAAAAACTAAAAATAGGGGAACAAAAGTTTCTATGCATTCCTTCAATTTCCGGGGAGCATCTTATTATAGATGTAGAACCCTCGGGGAAATCGATAGATCCTATTCATTTTCAGGAACAGCTTACCAAGATCTTAACCGAATTAGACGAATCTGAATCGGTTAATGATATGTGCCAGCAGGCGGCTTTGCTTGTAAAGCATTTGTTCGATTACGATCGTATAATGATCTATAAGTTTGATGAAGAATGGAATGGTGAAGTCGTAGCCGAAGTAAAAGAACCTGAGCTGGAAAGCTGGTTGGGATTGCATTATCCGGCAACCGATATTCCTAAACCTGCCAGGGAAATATTTATGAAACAGGGAGTAAGAATTATTAGTGATGTACATTACAAAGCCTCACCAATTGTTCCTGAAATTTCTCCAATAACCGGGCAGCCATTGGATATTTCGAGTTCAGAGCTAAGGGCGGTATCTCCAATTCATATCGAATATTTAAAGAATATGAAAGTGGG
Organism: Zunongwangia pacifica; assembly: GCF_023499215.1. Classification (GTDB taxonomy): domain Bacteria; phylum Bacteroidota; class Bacteroidia; order Flavobacteriales; family Flavobacteriaceae; genus Zunongwangia; species Zunongwangia pacifica. The sequence continues at coordinate 45,061 of NZ_JAKHSK010000014.1, read as the reverse complement.
AGCTTCGCTTACTGCTGCCATTGTTTTAAATGGCCAATTATGGGGATTGGTAGCCTGCCATCACTATTTGCCTAAATTTATTACCTATCACCAAAGGCAATCCTGTTTATTTTTAACACAGGTCTTTTCGAATAAACTGGCCGTTAAAACCGCCAATACCTTTTTAGAAAATATTTCGAAATCTGATGAGGTTCGCAAGAAACTGGTGTTGCAAATGACTTCGATAAGGAATATTGCAGATGCACTTTATCGTTTTGATCCCAAGTTTACCGATATTATTGAATGTAGTGGGGGAGCTTTAGTAATGGATAACGAGATCTATTTAGTTGGAAAAACACCAGAAAGACCTCAGGTAGAAAGCTTGTTTCAAAAATTTTTAAAAAAACAAGAGCTCTTTTTTTCAGCTAAATGCTTATCCAAAGTATTTCCAGAAGCAAGCGAATATTGTGATAAAGCCTCAGGGATTATTAGTGCCCAAATTGGGGAACAGGGCGATGCTTATTTGATCTGGTTTAGGCCAGAAGCAAAAGAAACCGTAAACTGGGGAGGAAATCCCGAGAAAATTGGATACGTAAAAGATGGTATTGAATATTTAACACCTAGAAAATCTTTTGAGCGCTGGACAGAAAAAGTAGCCGGTGTCGCTAAACCCTGGGAAGATTATGATTATGAAGCTGTTAATGCGCTTAGAGAAAGTATAACACACATTTTAGTAAAAAAGCAAAAAGAACAAATAGACAATTTAAACTCTAAATTAGTAGAAGCCAATAAAGAGTTAGAGACTTTTAGTTATAGTGTTTCCCATGATCTTAGAGCGCCTTTACGAGGAATTGATGGTTATGCAAGGATCCTTAAAGATCATTACATGGACAGGCTAGATGATTATAGCCAAAAAGCGGTGAAAACCATTGTACGATCGGCTTCTGAAATGGATACCCTTATCGAAGATATTTTATCATATTCAAAAGTAGGACAAACAAAACTTTCTAAGCAGATCATATCAATCCAGCACATTGTAGAAAATGCATTCGATGCACAGAATGTTGAAAACAATTATCCCAAAACAACTATAAAAATCGCTGAAAAATTACCTAAAATTATGGGAGACCGCAGGATGATCTCTCAATTGGTAAATAACCTTATTTCTAACGCTTTAAAATACAGTGCAAAGAAAGAAAATCCTGTAGTAGAAATAGGCTATGCGCATGAAGGAGATAAAATTATTTATTTTGTTAAAGATAATGGTGTAGGATTTGATCCTAAGCACAAAGACAAAATTTTTGAGGTGTTTTCACGGGTAGCTACCGATGATTTTACAGGCTCAGGAATCGGGCTTTCGATTGCCAAAAAAGTAGTAGATAAACATAAAGGTGAGTTGTGGGTAGAAACCACTCCCGGTGAAGGAGCCACTTTTTATTTTAGCCTGCCGGACCTGGAAGACTAGAGAGTTTTTTATAAATTTTTACGTATTTTTCGCACATAAAAACTAAACATTTAAATGATAAAGACCGCGCTGAAGATATTGCTGGTAGAAGATTATGACGTTGATGCAGATCTTATCACGATGCAGATTAACAAAATTGTAGAGAATCCTGAAGTTAAAGTTGTAGATAACCTGGAAGATTGTAAGAATAAATTACACAATTTCGTTCCAGATGTTGTACTATCAGATTACAATTTACCCACCTGTAATGGGTTGGATATTTTAAAGCTTGTGAAGAAATTTGATGAAAACCTTACGTTTATTTTTGTGACTGGAACGATAGATGACGACGAGCTTGCCGCCAACACCATACTTTCTGGAGCCTCTGGATTTATTCTGAAAAAGCACATGAATACCCTGGGCGAGAAATTAAAGCCATTACTTAAAAAGGTGGTATTTAATATGCTTGAAAAAGAGGAACTTCGCGAAAAGATACGTCGTAATAAGATCGCGGTAAACCAGATTTATCAATACCTGGATGAAATAAATGCCGAAAATGAAGAGCAACGCCTAAGCCTTAGTAAAATTAGAGCGAATATAGAAAGCATAACACTCGAGAAGAATAATGTTGCAGACGCTTAGAGAGCAGACATCAGCGCTGCATAAGGAAATCGAGAAAGATAATACGGCCGGTCTTATCATGGATCACAGTATTACAATGAGCGAATATAAATTGTTATTGCTCCAAAACTATTTGGCTTATAAAATAGTGGAAGACGAAATTAAGCGATTTCAGCCACAGTTTTCTACAGACAAAAGTGAGCGTTTAGCTGAAGACTTAATCCTTTTAAATGTCGATTTTGAGGCACCAATAGCCAGTTTTAAAGGCGATTTTCACTGTAACGATGAGATCGAAGCCTTAGGGGCGGCTTATGTATTGGAGGGTTCTGCAATGGGTGGAATGCTTATAGCCAGAGAACTTCAGGATTGTACAAATTTAGCTTCCATTGCTAAGCATCACTTTTTTAATGGTGATCGCAAAAATGTACAGGGTTGGAAAGAGTTTATGAAAAAAGTAAATTCCAGAGAATTTTCAGCAGAAGAAACTCAAAAAGCAACTCTAAAAGCGCAAGAGACTTTTCTGTTTTTTGGGAAGATTTTTGATTATCAGCCACAATTTTCAGCTTAATAAGTATAATTTCTTTTAAATAATATACAATTTGAGTAGGTTTAGGTTTTAGTATCATATACTTAAACCTATGAAGAAAATTTTCACCTCGTTATTTCTTATTATTGCATGTTTTGCACCCTTATTTTCATCGGTCGCTCAAAGTGGCCGTATTCCTGTTTCTTCAGAAAAAGGAATAGTAACCAGTAGCCATAAGCTGGCTTCGCAGGTGGGAGCGCAAATACTCAGTGAAGGAGGTAACGCGATAGATGCCTCTATTGCTACCGCTTTTGCGCTGGCTGTAACCTTACCTTCTGCCGGGAATATTGGTGGAGGCGGATTTTTGGTGTACCGCGGGGAAGATGGTACAGAAACGACCTTCAATTTTAGGGAAAAAGCGCCTTTAGCCGCCACTAAAACCATGTATCTGGATAAAGATGGTAAAGTAAGGGACAACTCTAATCATGAAGGATTACTTGCGGTTGGAGTACCGGGAACCGTAGCCGGACTATATAAAGCACACCAGAAATTTGGAAAATTAGATTGGAAGACCCTTTTAAAACCTGCTTTAAAATTGGCGAAAAGCGGTTATCCGGTAAGCGATGATATGCAGTGGTTTTTTAAATGGGTACAAGAACATAAAGAAGACTATCCAGGTACAGCCAGGATATTTTTAAAAGAAGACGGGAGCGTATATAAAAATGGTGAGATTCTGGTCCAGAAGGACTTATATAAAACCTTAAAGCGAATTGAGAAGCAAGGGCCAGATGGTTTCTATAAAGGCAAAACAGCCAAATTACTGGCCGATTTTATGGCGAAGAATGGCGGAATTATTACAGAAGAAGATCTTGCCAGATATAAAGCTGAAGAAATGCAGCCGGTGAAAGGAACGTATCGCGGTTACGAAATTATTGGAATGCCACCGCCAAGCTCTGGTGGAGTAGCGGTTATCGAAATGCTGAATATCCTTGAAGCTTATGATATGAATGAATTTGGCCAGAATTCGGCCACTTCTTTACATTTAATTACTGAAGCAATGCGACGTGCTTTTGCAGATCGGGCAATGTATCTGGGAGATTTGAACTTTAATCCCAATATGCCGTTAGAAGAATTGACTTCTAAAAGCTATGCTGAAAAGCTGCGAAATTCGATTAAAATGGATGCCGCTTCACCGAGTGATTCCGCAAACTTTAATAAAGCGCATTTAAAACATGAGAGTAAAGAAACCACACATATTTCGGTTGTTGATAAAGCAGGCAATGCCGTTTCGTTAACCTATACTTTAGAGCAGAGTTATGGTTCTAAGTACGTGGTAGAAGGTGCTGGCTTTTTGCTGAATAACGAAATGGGCGATTTTAATCCAATCCCGGGATATACCGATTCCAAAGGTTTAATTGGAACAGCTCCTAACTTAATTGCTCCGGAAAAAAGAATGCTTTCCAGTATGAGTCCGGTGATTGTAGCTAAGGATGGTAAAACTATTTTAGCTATTGGTAGCCCGGGTGGGAGAACGATAATTAATACCGTGCTTCAGGTAATACTGAATACAATCGATTATAAGCTCGACATCGCCAAAGCGATAGAATCACCGAGAATTCATCATCAATGGTTGCCGGATATTACGTATTTTGAAGAATGGGGATTTTCACCAGACACTAAAAAGATTTACGAAGAAATGGGACATGAAACCGGAATAAGAAGTAGCCAGGGAAGAGCAATGGGTATTTATATCGACCCCCAAACCGGTATGAGATACGGCGCAGCAGATTCCAGAAGTTATAGTGGCGGAGCAGTAGCAGAAATAGAAGATTAGAAATTATTAAAAACTTAAGTTCGGTTTTAGAAAATCTCGGAGTTTCATTGAAATCTTTGCAAAAAATATTCTTTCAGAAAGCAAGTAGGAAATGACTATTCCAAGGATTTCTTCAGTATAGAAAATAATTTCCCAAAATAGAATACAATATTGGTGATTTTAGCTATCAAATTTTTCAAGTTCAGTCACTTCACCGCTATCCATACCCTCTAATTTTTCGTTACCAATTCGTACACGCACCAAACGTAGTGTAGGAAAGCCAGCTACAGCAGTCATTTTTTTTACCTGGCGGAATTTGCCTTCAGTAAGGGTGATCGAAACCCAGCTGGTAGGCCCGTGGCGCTCATCCCTTATTTTTTTTGCACGTTCGGGGAATACCGGTCGGTTTTCTAATTTAAAAGCGTTGCAGGGCAGTGTCTGGTATTTTGTGCCATTAATACTAATTTCTACTCCGTTTTTTAATAATGTTACGGCTTCCTCGGTAATATCACCATCTACCTGCACATAATATTCTTTTTCTACACCGCTTCCGGTAATTCTGGCACTTTCTTTACCATCAGTAGTTAAAAACAAAAGTCCTTCAGAATCCTGATCCAATCTGCCTACTGCCATAGTTTCTTCAGGAAAATCACCAAGCTCTCCCAATAATTTTTTCTTCTTTCTGGGTTTTTCGTTAGTGATAAACTGACTCAAATAACCGTAAGGTTTGTAGATTTTAAAATAGCGACGCATAGCAAAAATTGTTCAGCAAAAATAGAAAAATAAATGCGCAGGAAAATCTATAATCTTGATTCAGAAAAAAATCAGGAATCAATATTAAAGTTTTTCAAGATTTTTTTCAGAACGTTCTCTAAAGTCGGCTTTTTCCATATTATTTTCAAGGATCGCTAGGTGATCGAGAATGGCTTTGCTGTGGTTCATTATTTCTTTCACGGCCTCGTCACCGGCTTTCCAGTGCCGTTCGATTTCGGGTAATTTATCCTGTGCTTTTTTAGAAAGCCGGAGTACGTGTTTGCGTTTGTCTTTTTGATCTTTTACTGAATTGATATAGCCTTTTTTCTTCATCTTATCAACCAGCTGTACAATGGCAGGGTGGGAGAGGTGCAGTTTTTCTGCAATTTGCATCACGGTGAGCTTTTCATGCTTTTGCAATAAAAGAAAAATCATGTGCCAGTTGGGTTCAATTTCCAGGCCGTGATCCCTGTAAAATTGCCGGGTAGCATATACAAAGGCATCGCTTAGCCTTTTTAACCGGCCTGTTAAGCCGGCATATCCCATTTCTACCAAAAAGTCATTCTCCATAACTATTATTTTAGCACTAGAAGTAAACTACCTCAAGACAAGCCTCGGAGCATTTAAATCTCGATTATCGAGTAAAAGTAAGCACTTACGCAGTTTTAATAAAGAAAAATGTTACTTGATGATTTAATTTTTAATCTTTTATTAAGCTATAATTGCCCGATTCAGTTCGTTGATCTGGATCGGGCAATTCTATTTTCTATAAAGATTTCCTTTTGAGGGAAGCCTTAAGAGTCTGCTGTATATTGAAATTTGCTATTTATAAAATATAAAACGGCTGGCGTGCGGTATGTTTTTGTTCCCGTAAAATCACATACTCCTTTATAGGATTTTCCAGATGAACCATACCAATAGGATAATATTCGTAAAGCCGTAATAGATCGTTTTCTGGTTGATTTTCTTTTTCAGCATCGATACTGATAATCGCTCTTTTTAGATCGAATTTTTCAAAAATCTTATCAACGGAAGAAATAATGCTACTCTCACTCTCCTGCCGACTTAAATTTATATGCTCAAACAACGTAAATCTGATCTTAGCTTCTTTGCCTTTTCTTATTGCTGTTACGCTAACAAAACCAATAGTTTCCTGTTCACGTGACCATAACAAATGATAATTGTTGGCGTTGTGATTATCCAGGTTTAGTTCGGTTTTTAAAAAGGTAAGGAATTTACCAATGTAAGGATCGGTTTGTTGGTTCCCTGCCGTTAGTTTAGGTAAAAAAGTAGATGCAATGTTTTCTAAATTCATTGCATTGAGTTCTTTAATGTCTAGTGCTAAATTGTTTGTTCTCTCTAAGATCATAACTCATTTGTTTAGAAAATTGTTCGTTCAATTTCAGGTCATAATTCGGTTTTAAATAAACTGCGTAAGTGCTTACGCAAATGTAGTCAATTAAAAAGGTAAGTGCTTACATTGTTTTGGGATTTTAACGATAATTTAATCTCTCATAGAGGGTTGAATTTCTTGAGACTTGCCTTCAAATTATTAAAAAAAATTTTAATTTATACCTCGCGGGCATGCCCCGATGTTTTCGATGGTGTTGTCTTTAGAAATTTTTCTCCGGAATTTTTATAAAACAATAAAGCCATTCTGTTTAGAGAATGGCTTTAATCATAATATTAAAACAACCGAATACTATAGCTAATATTCGATAAAATTAATACCGATTATTTTTTAGGTACCGGGAATCCGCGATCACGCATTAAGGCATCAATATTGGCATTTCTGCCTCTAAACTTTTTGTAAGCTTCAGCAGGATCCATGGCATTTCTTGGTGCAAATAAATATTTAACCAGTTTATGGGCCGTTTCCTTATCATAAAAACCATCGGGAGCTTCAGCAAAAGCTTCTGCAGCATCGGCGGTTAACACATCTGCCCATAAATACCCATAATATCCGGCTGCATAGCCTTCGCCAGAGAAAATATGGCTAAACTGTGTGGATCTGTGACGCATCGGGATTTCTTCAGGTAACCCAAGTTCATCGAGTTGCTGCTTTTCAAATTCCTGTACGTCGTTAATTTTAGAAGGATCTGTCGTGTGATATTTCATGTCCATTAAAGCAGATGCTAAAAATTCGGTCGTAGCAAATCCCTGATTAAAAGTTGCCGCTTTTTTAATCTTTTGCACTAATGCTTCAGGCATCGGTTTACCGGTTTCATAATGCCTTAAAAACTGATCGATCACAGCATCGGTAGCTAACCAACGCTCTAATAATTGGGATTGAAATTCGGTATAATCCCGTACTCCGCTATTCAACTTTGGATATTTGATATCTGCCGAGAGAAAATGCAATGCATGGCCAAACTCGTGAAAAAAAGTTTCAGCATCGTCCCAACTTACCAATGTAGGTTCTCCTTTTGCCGGTTTTACGAAATTTGAATTATTAGAAGCCAATACCGGTTTGTTTCCACTTAATTCATCTTTACTACGATAGGTAGTTGCCCAGGCACCAGAGCGTTTACCGGGGCGTGCGTAAGGATCCAGATACCATAAACCAATTACTTCTCCATTGGTTTTATCGTTTACTTCATAAACTTTTACATCTGGATGAAAAACGGGTACAAGACTGGTATCTACCGGTGTAAAATCGAAATTAAAAAGTTCTCCGGCTACGTAAAATATCGCTTTTTTAAGATTGTCTAATTGCAGGTATTGTTTTACTTCTTCGCTATCCAGGTCGTATTTTTCTTTTCTAACTTTTTCCATGTAATAGCGATAATCCCAGGCTTGTATTTTAATGTCTTTCCCTTCTTTATCTGCCAGTCGTTGCATGTCTTTAATCTCTTCTTCAACACGACCCAGGGCAGCAGGCCAAACTGCTTCCATCAGTTCCATTGCCTGTTTAGGTTCTTTTGCCATACGATCCTGCAAACGCCATTGCGCATAGTTATCATAGCCTAAAAGCGCCACACGCTCGTCACGAAGCTCTAAAATCTTTTTGATCACCTGGTTGTTATCATGTTCGTCGCCATTATTCCCACGAGAATAGTAAGTTCTCCATACTTTTTCCCGAAGCTCACGCTCATCAGAATAGGTTAAAAAAGGATCCATTGAGGATCTTGTGTTGGTGATCGCAAATTCTCCTTTGTGATCTCTTTCTTCTGCGGCGCTGGCAGCAGATTTAATATAACTTTCTGGTAAGCCGCTAAGCTGGGAACTATCGATGTAGGTTACATAGCCTTCTTCATCGGCCAAGACGTTATTTGAAAATTTTGTGTATAACTCAGATAATTCTTTATTAATTTCAGCATAACGTTTTTTATCTTCTTCGGAAAGATTGGCGCCATCCATTTCAAAATCTTTGTAAATAAGGTCGATGGTACGCTGTTCAGCTGAATCTAAAGGGTTTTTCTGAGATTGCTCGTATACGGCTTTAATTCGTTGAAAAAGCAGTTCATTTTGTGAGATCTTAGAGCTGTATTCTGATATCTTTGGAGATAATTCTTTCTGAATTTCCCTAAATTCTGGTGAAGAAAGGTTGCTGCTAAAAATTCCGTAGTACGTAAATGCACGATCCAGTGCTGCACCAGATTTTTCAAATGGAATAATCGTATTTTCAAAAGTAGGCGCTTCAGGATTATTGGCGATACTGTCTATTTCTTCAAGATGTTGCTGCATACCGTCTAAAATTGCGGGTTTTAGCATTTCAACTTTCATTTTATTAAAAGCCGGTACTCCCTGATAAGGGCCGGTCCATTCAGTCAAAATAACATTGTTTTCCATAACATCTTCTTTATTTTGGGAATCCTCTTTACAGGCAGCAAATAATATGATAGTAGCCATTCCCAAACTTTTAGCAAGTTTCTTTTTCATAGGTTTTGTTAAAGGTTCGCAGTTTTCATCTTCGAATATACAAATACTGAAAGTTCTAAAGAATCGAATGTTTAAAAAGCTTTAAAAGATTCCTTTTTGTAATAAGTAGGAGCATTAATTTTTTCTAATCATAGCTCAAGGCTTAGCCTGAGGTTTTTGATTTAAAGCTTTGTAGCTTGTAGTAAGCTCATTTTAATTTGAGAATTAACGAAGTAACGCTTTATGCTATAAATTTATTTTTGTAAATGCACTTTTATATATTCAATATTGCTAAAAAGAGATAGCGGCATCAGGCTATTCCCTTAAATTTAAGTCTGTACTATCGAATTTGGTAAAAATTAGTGTTCTTTTTTATGTTCGTGTTCCTGTTTCTCATTCGATAAAAGATCACAGCTTTCATGATCTAATTCGGTTTCGATAGTGTAATGGTCAAAATGATATTCTTTTAAAATAGCTTTAACCTGTTTTTTTATGGCCACTAATTCTTCAAAATCACTAATATCTTTCAGCTTTATATGCGAGCTAAAAACATGGTGTTCACCTTCTAAAGACCAGATATGGGTATGATGTAAAGAATCTATATTGTTGATTTTTAAGATATCGTTTTTAATTTTCTCTGCTTTGATTTCCTTTGGAACTCCCTGTAGAAAAATATAAAGCGTTTCCTTTAATCTTAAAATTACATTGTATAAAATGTACAGGGTGATAAGTATGGAAAGTGCAGGGTCTAAATACTCATTATCGGTAAAATTTAATACGATTGCAACGATGAGTACAGCGACCCAACCCAAAACATCTTCCATTAAATGCCAGGAAACCGTTTTTTCGTTAAGGCTATTACCGCTACTTAATTTCCAGGCGGCATATCCATTAACCAAAACACCAAATATGGCAAAAACAATCATTCCCTGGGCATCTGAAGGTTGTGGATTAAAAAGCCTTCCAATAGCTTCAGAAATTACATATACAGATCCGCCAATTAAAACAATACTATTTATTAAGGCGCCCAATAACGAAAATCGTTTATAACCAAAACTATAGTTATCGTCTGCTCCTTTTTTAGATTTTTTATCTAAATACCAGGCGGTCCCTAAAGAGAGGCTATCTCCCAGATCATGAACGGCATCAGACATTATAGCGACACTATTTACATAAATGCCACCAAAAAATTCTAGAATGGTAAATCCTAGATTTAGAAAAAAAGCAATCTTCAGGTTTTTACCCGACTGATTATTATGGTGGTGATGATGGTGTGACATGGTGTAAAAGTACACTGGGATTTATGCAATCCCAGTGCATTTTTTGGTATCGCTAAAAAGATATGATATCCAAGTTAAATGCCTATAGCTATCAGTATCGGGGTGACTTGAAATTGTAAAAAGGGATTCCAGTGAATATCGTTCTGGAATGCCTTAAAGTTTTTTATATAGAAACTTCTAAATAGCTCCCTAAGAAAGTTTTTTTATAATAGCGATAACGTCTTCCTGGCCAAGCTCTGCTTCAGCATTACTAAAACTATTATAAGCTGCATTCCCGACAGGATGATTAAATCCGCTGTTTTGGGCTAGCCTTAGATCTTTAGTAAGATGTTCTAATGTGAAAGCAGCATTATAATTTTTGTTAATAGCGGCTTCTCCTTTTATTTTCCCAAAAGTGCTTCCCAGTGCGCTATTATTAATTATTTCCATCAGGTCTTGTGTATCGACATTTTTAGTTTTTGAAAACTGAATAATCTCTGCAAGTCCTTGTGCAAGGATACCTAAATAAGTATTGACGGCAAGTTTAGCGGAATTTCCAACACCATTTTTACCTACCAGTATGGATTTTTTGGAATAAGCCTCTAAAACCGGCTTCACTTTTTCAAAAATCACTTGTTCTCCGCCCACAATACTTACCAGTGTGGTATCTTCAGCTTGTTTTACACTTCCCGATACAGGAGCATCCAGATAATGGCTGTTTTTCTTTTTTAATTCTTTAGAAAGGGAAATACTTAATTCAGGAGAAATTGTACTGGTATTAATAAAAATTTTATCAGCTACTTGCGCAGAGAAAATTCCGTTTTCCTGATAGAATACGTCTTTAACTGCGTCGTCGTTAGCGACCATTATAAAAATAATATCTGTTTTTTCTACCAGTTCCTTAACGCTTGTTGCTGAAGTGGCACCTTCGGTTTCCAGGGCTTTTATTTTATCATGGGAACGATTATAAACGCGTAAAGGAAATCCTGCTTTTAAAATTTGTTTAGACATGGGATTGCCCATTTTGCCTAAACCAATCCATCCTATTTTAAATTTTTCTGAATTCATATTATTTATACTAATAATTTCTACGTTCCATATCGATATTGTACACAAAAGCCCGGTATTTTAAGAGGGCCACAAATACACCACCACCTATAGAGTTTCCTAATAATGCAAAAGTTTGAAATTTTAAATAATCCAATATTTCGATTTTAGTGGAAATAATCATCCCAGAGAACACCTCTATACTCCCTATAATACTATGATGTAGGCCGGTAAAAGACATGGTAGCGGTAATAATATAAATGATAAAAATACGGCTCATCGTATCTCTTGAAGAAGTAATAAGCCAGGACAGTAATCCCATAAGCCAACCCGCTAAGATGGCACTCACAAAAATTACGACGCTGCTATAATCGGTAACATGTTCAGCAATTTTTTCAATCGAAGTATGATCAAAAATATTCAGTTTTGGGCCAATCCATATTAAAATGAAAGCAATAATATAACCACCAAGCAGGTTACCGGCAATGACCGTTCCCCATATTTTAAGAAGGCTTTTTATACTTCTTTTTTTATTAAGAACCGGTAGGGTGAGTAATGATGTTTGTTCGGTAAATAAAATCGACTGGCCAAGGATCACCATGATGAAACCAACCGGGTAAACAAATGCCATGATTTTAAATACACTTTCTTTGGATAGGCTATCTTTAAAGAAATAAAAAACAGCACATAAAAGCAGATAGCTAAAGCCAATTTCTAAGCCTGCCGTTATAGAGCTTAATAAAATACTTTGCGGTGTGCGATCATACGTTTCCTGTCCTTCTACAATTTGTTGTTTTAAGATCTCTCCGTGAGATTTGGTATTGTCTCCAGATAGTGAGGTAGAATCTTTAAGTTCTTTATCGATATTTTCCTGTTTTTTCTCCTGCTCTTTTTCTTTCTCTTTTTCCTTGATGTCTTCTTTTTTCATGGTAATGATATATGTGATAGCCTAAGAACCTAAATTTAATTTGGGTTTTATGGCCTAAATTAATGCTTTCAAACTACAGGATAACAGCAATGATAAGACTTAAGCATTTATTTAACATACATATCTAAATAAAATATAATGGTTTTTAAGATCCAGGTAATAAGAAAAGAGTCTATAATTGCTAAACTTTTTTAGATTTTAAAAACTTGTAAGAATTTTCCAATATTTGATATTTTACAGGATGATTTAATTTTTGGTAGACAAAAAAGAATAATATTGTAAATTAGACCAGCTACAAACGCTACTTCTTAGCTTAAGAATAGATGGATTATTCACTATAACTTTATATGGATTTACATTTTAAGGATTTATATACTTCGTTTAAGAATTTAATGGCAGAAAACGCTAATCTAATAGATTGGTTTGGAGACCATATCTTCGAGTGTATCTGGTTTGTTGATATTGAGGAGAAAGCCATTTGGGGAAATTTTAATTATGTCCCTGATCACAAAAAAACACTTGACTTTGAAAAACTATGTAAATTAAATAATGAAAACTCTGGCTTTTTACAAGTGATAGAAGATTTTATAAAATCTGAAAAAAGTGATGAAGATTCCGATTTTTATAATCCAGAAGTAGACAGCAATAAATGGCGTTTTCATTTTAAAAAAATATATTCTGATGTATTTCAGAAAAAAGAATATGTATTTATTCTACAGCAATATATTCCTTATAAGGAAAAATATTTAAGTCTGTACGACGAGAATAGTTACCTTAAAAAGTTAATTGAAGTTTACGACAAAACCAATGAGGTCGCCCAAATAGGCGGCTGGATGATAGATCTTGTAAATAGTAATTTGTTTTGGACAAAAGTTACTCGGGACATTCACGAAGTAGACGATGATTATGTTCCAGATTTAACCACAGGCATAAATTTTTATGTAGAAGGAGAAAACCGGGAGCGTATTACAAGGCTTTTTACCAAAGCTGTAGAGGAAGGGAGTTCTTACATGGACGATTTTGAAATTATTACCGCTAAAAATAATAGAAAGTGGGTTAAAGTTTTTGGAAGTGCTGAGAGAGAAGGGGGGAAAGTTGTTCGGGTTTATGGAGCATTTCAGGATATAACCGAGCAAAAATTACAAGACAGTGAACTTAAACTGTCACAATCTAGATTTCAGGATATTTTTGATAACTCTCCATTAGGGATTATTCTTAGTGACCCTGAAACCGATACAGTTTATCATGTTAACAAATCAGCAATGAAAATCTTTGGCTTGGAGAATTTGCCAGTCGAAGAAGTACAGAGATTCTCTTTTAAAGAGAACGTTTTTGAAGAAGATTTAGCTGGATTTTATGAAGAGAGAAAAAAATTACTTGAAGGACAATTTGATAATTATGTAATTGAATGCCGATATTACAAGAATGACGGCTCAATTATTTGGCTACAATCCTTCACCTCTTTACTTAGAGCAGAGGATGGTACCCCAAGATTAATGATTGCTCAGGTAGAAGATATTACCTTACGGAAGACACTTGAGGCTGAATCTTTTAAAAATGCAAGTCAGTTTAAAAGTTCCTTCGATTATTCTCCAAATGGGATGGCTTTGGTTTCTCTAAATGGGAAATGGATTAATGTAAACCGAAATCTTAGTAAGATGATTGGTTACACCAAAGAAGAATTGTTAAAAATGTCTTTTATGGATGTGACCTACCATGAAGATTTAGATAAAGACCTTAAATTATTATCTAAATTAATGGCCGGAGAGATCGATACTTATAATATGGAGAAGCGCTATATCCATAAAAAAGGGCATTTATTATGGGGATTATTAACCGTTTCCTTACAAAAAGATGAAGATGGTAAACCTTTATACTTTATTTCTCAGATCAATGATATAACTGCGGCAAAAGAAGCGCAAGAAAATATAAATAAAAGCTACAGGGAACTACAAAATATGATGGATGCCACAACCCAGGTATCTATTATAGAGAGTGATCTTAATGGTGTAATAAAGAAATTTAATAAAGGGGCAGAAAATTTCTTTGGCTATAAAGCCGAGGAAATGATTGATAAAGAAAAGGTTTTTATTTTTCATGATAAAGCCGAGATAAAAAAGCGTGAATTAGAACTCTCTAAAAAGTATGGAAAAGAAGTAATAGGTTTTGATGTATTTACAACCGGGGCAAAAATAAAAGAATATGAATCCCTGGAATGGACCTATATTCGTAAAAATGGAGAACGCTTTCCAGTCCAACTTGTAATTACTGCTATTAAAAACAGCGAAGGTACAATTACCGGCTATGTTGGGGTAGCCACAGATATTACCCAGTTAAAATCAATACAGGAAGCGCTTAAGCAAAGTGAGCAACGCTGGCAATTTGCCTTAGAAGGTTCTGGTGATGGTATTTGGGATTGGTTTATAGACAGTAATACACAATTTTTATCGGTAAGGGCTAGGGAAATGCTTGGATTTGAAGAATCAGATGACCTTACCAATGTCGAAGAATGGGATAAAAGGATACATCCAAGAGATCAAGAAAGATCTGAAAAAGCCTTGCGGGATTATTTTACAGGAAAGACACCTATTTATCATGTAGAAAAAAGAATTAAATGTAAAAACGGACAATATAAATGGATTTTAGATCGCGGTAAGGTTACCGAGTGGACAGAAGATAAAAAGCCAATGCGTATGATTGGTACCCAAAGCGATATTACCGACAGGAAAATAGCCGAAAGGAAAATTAAAGAAAATGAGGCCAGGTTTAGATCTTTATATCAGCTTTCCCCAATAGGTATAGGTTTGATAGATGTAGAAACCGGAACTTTTATAGAAGCCAACCAATCCCTTATCAAATCATCGGGATATACAAAAGAAGAGTTTACCGGTATTTACTATCAGAAGATCACTCCAGAAGAATTTATTCCACTGGTTACCGATAGATTTAAAAAAGTGGTTTTAAATGAAAAAGTAGAGCCTTTTGAGAAGGGTTTTATAAAAAAGGATGGTACAGTTTTCCCAGCATTAGTAAACGGCGCTAAAATAAAAGATACTAATGGCAGGGATGTGATATTGGCAACAATACAGGATATCACCTCTCGTAAAGAAATGGAAAATTCTTTAATAGAAGCCAAATTAAAAGCCGAAGCCGCCAGTAAATCCAAATCTGAATTTTTGGCGAATATGAGTCATGAAATTAGAACACCGCTAAATGGAGTGATAGGATTTACCGATCTTTTAATGAAAACCAAATTAGATGCCAGTCAGCAACAATACATGCAGACGGTATATAATTCGGCCAATACTTTACTCGATTTGATAAATGACATCCTGGATTTTTCAAAAATTGAAGCAGGAAAACTAGAGCTTAATGTAGAAAAAGTAAATATTATTGAGCTGTGTGGTCAAACCATCGATGTAGTAAGACAAAAAGCCCACGAAAAAGGGCTAGAAGTGTTATTAAATGTTAGTCCTAATGTAGATCGATTTATTTATGGAGATTCAGTTAGGATCCGTCAAATCTTAACCAATTTATTAGGCAATGCAGTTAAGTTTACAGATAAAGGGGAAATCGAGCTTAAGGTAGAGGCAGGAGAGATTAATAAAGAATACAAAAGAGAATATAAATTTGTCGTACGGGATACCGGTATAGGTATAGCCCCAGAAAATCTGGAAAGAATTTTTAAAGCTTTCGATCAGGAAGATTCCAGTACAACAAGAAAATATGGCGGCACTGGTTTGGGTCTTACCATATCTAATAAATTATTATCCATAATGGATAGTAAACTCGAATTGAAAAGCGAGCCGGGCGTAGGATCTACTTTTTCTTTTAAAGTTTGTTTTGAATCTGAACAGGGAGAATCCTTTTTAAACACTAATCTGCAAAAGATTAATAACGTACTGGTTATAGACGATAATTATAACAATCAGGTGATTTTAAAAGAAATGCTGGCCATAGAGGATATAAACTGTGATGCGGTATCTAACGCAATTGAGGCATTGAGCGTTCTGGAAAAAGAAAATAAATATCAACTGGCTATTGTAGATTATAATATGCCATATATGACGGGTGTAGATTTTATAACTCATTTAAGAAATGAATTAAAAATAAATGCGGATCAATTACCCTTAATTCTTTTACACAGTTCTGCGGAAGAAGAAAAAATGGGCAAAGCTTGCAAAGAACTAGATGTACAGTTTAGCATAACCAAACCAATTAAAATAGATCAGTTATTTGGGATGCTAAATCAAATACAGGCACCATTAAGAGATATTAAAGAAAATACTGTAGATGCGATTAAGGAAAAGACTTTTGAAGATAACTTTAGGATTTTAATTGCAGAAGACAATCCGGTAAATAAATTTTTGGCGAAAACGATCTTAATGAAAGCGGTCCCTAAGGCGCAAATATTTGAAGTTGAAAATGGGCTGGATGCGGTTTCTTTTTATAAAGAGCATCCTTTAGATATTATTTTTATGGACATACAAATGCCTGTAATGAGCGGTTTTGAAGCATCTGAAGAGATTAGAAAGTTTGAAACAGAAAGTCACAAAGGGCAGCATGTGCCAATTATCGCGTTAACAGCAAGAACAGTAAAAGGAGAAAAAGGACGATGTATTGATGCCGGCATGGATGATTATATAACCAAACCGGTGGTTTTTGAGACGATTAGAGCCGTTATTCAGGAATATTTGTTGGATGATGAAGAAGAAGAGGGGGATGTAGAAGATAATGATAGCCTGAAGCATTTTGATAAGCAAAAATTACTGGAAAAATTTGATCATGATCAAAATGCTTACGATCAATTAATGCAAATTGTAGAACAAAGCCTGGAGGAATATCCAAAACAGCTAAGAAGACGTATAGAGCATCGCGATTTAGATGGAATAAACAAATTAGGGCATAAAATAAAAGGCTCTGCCCAGAATTGTTGTTTCTATAAATTGGAGTATCTTGCAGCAAGATTAGAAGAATTTGACCTATTTAAAGAATCAATATTATTAGATTTAGAAAAAAAGATCGAAGCAGAAATAAATTTATTGAAAGACAGCATTTGATATACGCTATTTTTTCATAGAAATTTTGCAGGTATTAGCCCTAAATCGCCTACAAAATGGAGAAGAAATCTAAAGAATTGGCATCCCGTCATGCTATTTTGATCGTGCATAAGGATTACGATAAAATAGCAAACCTTTCTCTTTTATTTAAAGAGCAAGGTTTTTATTGTCTTCACGTAAAATCTGGTTTAGAAGCCATTAAAAAGTTTGAAGCAGCGGAAGATGTAATTAAAACCCTGCTAATACAGGAAGATAGCCTTCCTTTAAATGCCTATAAAACCATTGATTATATTAAGACAGAACTAGATAAAAGTCCCTATTGCGTGGTTTTACAGGAATCTGGAGGAACAGAAATTAGTGGGTCCCATAAAATAATTCTTATAGATCGTTTTTTTTCGTTAGGAGAGGATATGGATAGTTTGTTTCACGATATTTGTGAACAGGTAAAAAATACCTTTGCTGAAAAACCAACTAATTGTTCCTATTCTTTAGGCTATCTAAAGGAAATCTCGGATAACAGTGCAGAATTTATAGCGGAATCACTTCAACTTTTTTCTACTTCTGTTGCAAAAGAAATAGGAGATTTGTACCTTAAGATAAAAACGGGTAGTTACGAAGACATTCGTAAAATTGCCCATAAAATTAAGCCTTCTTTTGCAATGTTAGAAAATCACAAAGGAGTAGAAATTTGTGATCAAATTACCTACCAAGCAAAAGATAGGGAACTTAAAAATAGTATAGACGATTTATATGCTGAATTTAATAGAATTCAGCATGCATTAAAAACAGATTACCCAAATCTAAACCTATAAAGATGAAGAAGATTTTAGTTATAGAAGATAACCCAATGGTTATAAAATCTCTTCAGTTTAAGCTTACAAAAGATGGCTACGATGTAATTATCGCGCCAGATGGGAGAGAAGCCTTGAAGTTATTAAAAGATGCCACCTACGATCTTATTTTAACAGACTTAAACCTGCCTTTTGTAACAGGAAATGAACTTATCGCTTATGTAAAGGAAAATTTACCGGCGATTCCTATTATTGTTTTATCTACATCAACACAAGAAAATATAATAATGGATGCTTTTAACATGGGGGTAGAAGATTTTATCACAAAACCATTTAGCCCTAATGAGTTATCGTTAAGAGTTAAAAGGCTTCTTTCATAGTTTATTTAAAATAGGTTTTTTGTAAGGTAATTGCTCGATGATCCTAAAAATCATTTATGGCAGTTATTTATTCCATAGATTTTGATTGGCTGTTGGGATTTTTTCCCGATGATCTCCCTTTTGTGATAGAGGCAAATATTGTAATGACCTTTATCTTTTTTGTTTTTGCTGTTTTCTTTGTAGGCTTTATTATCCTTTTAAGGATTTTTAAAAATTTTAGAAATAAAAAAAAGGAAGAACAGCGTTTACTGCTGGAGGATATTTTAAATGCGTATCTCTTTGATGAAGAGTTTGATAAAGAGCGGGAATTACAAAAATTTAAAGATGAACATTTAAATAAACCTTTAGAAATAAAAATTGCTATTAAAGAGATATTGCTTTTTCATAGCAATATAAAAGGTGAATCTGCGACGCAACTAAGAGAACTTTTTCTTCAGTGGGAATTAGATGAATTCTGCAAAAAACAGCTCGCCAATAGTGCATGGTATAGTAAATCCAGAGCTTTATTTAGTCTCTCTGAAATGCTTATAAAAGTTGAGCTTGAAAATATAAAACCACTTTTAAATCATAAGCAGGATGAGGTTAGGCAACAGGCACAATTGTACTTTATAAAATTAGCTGAAGACAATCCTTTAGAGTTTTTAGATCATATCGATAAACCTTTAACTTTATGGGAAGAAATCTTTATTGAAGATGCCCTTAAAAATGAATATCATGGTCCTATGCCAGATTATTCTAACTGGCTACACTCTGTACAGAATAGTGTGGTAGATTTTGCCATAAGAATGATTGCAAAATTTAACCAATTTGAAAATATATCAGAGCTTTTACCTTTATTAGAACATTCTTGTGAGCAGGTAAGACGCGAAACGATCAGGTCACTATGTGCATTAGAACATTATGAGGTTATCGATACTCTTATTTCTCAATTTGAAGAGGAAACAAATCTTGTAAAAAAGACTATCTTAGATGCTATAGAACATTTGGGTAGCTATAATGATTTGATGATGCTTAAAGATAAGATTCAGGATAATGAATGGGATCTTAAAATAAAATATTATGGTATAGCTCAATATTTTTTACCAGAAAAGAAACAAAGTATTTATATTCAGTACGAAAAAGAAAAAGCACTTTTGCTGTAAATGAGCATAACCTTCGACGACATTGCAGATATTGCCAGTTGGCTCTTCTTAGTTTACGGAATCCTAATTTGTTTAGGCTATTTATTCTCGGCAATCTTTTCTATTTTTGAAATTAGGGATTACAAACGCTCCAATAATTACAAAGACGAAATTGCTTTATTACAGGCATCAGAGTTACCTCCGGTTTCCATATTAGCTCCGGCCTATAACGAAGGTCTTAATATTGTAGAAAATGTACGATCACTTTTAACTATAAACTATCCAAGTTTCGAGATTGTAATCATTAACGACGGCAGTAAAGACGATAGCCTGGAACGGCTTATCGAAGAATACGATTTAGAAAAGCAGGATTACCTATTTCATTATTTTATCAAAACCCAAACTATTCGCGGCGTTTATAAATCCAAAAACACGGCCTTTAAAAACCTCTTGGTAATAGATAAAGAAAATGGAGGTAAAGCAGATGCCCTAAACACGGGGATCAATGTTTGTACACACGATATTATTTGTTGTATAGATGTAGATTGTATTTTAGAATACGATGCAATGCTTAAGCTAATTAAACCTTTCTTAAATAATAGGAAAAAGGTGATTGCATCGGGTGGGGTGATTAGGGTAGCCAATAATTGTGTGATTGAAGATGGTCGTATTCTTGAAGTTCGTTTACCCGATAAGTTTGTAGCCAGGGTACAGGTTATCGAATATTTTAGAGCCTTTTTAATGGGAAGAATGGCGTGGTCCCGTGTTGACGGTTTACTGCTTATTTCTGGAGCCTTTGGGATGTTCGATAAACAAATAGCCATTGAAGCAGGTGGCTATAACCATAATACGGTAGGAGAGGATATGGAGTTGCTGGTGCGTATGCGCCGAATGATGAGAGAAAAGAAGATTCCTTATAAAGTTGGTTTTGTACCCGATCCTTTATGTTGGACGGAAGTGCCACAAAGTTGGGAAATCCTAAAAAGGCAACGTAACCGGTGGACAAGAGGAACTGCTGAAACACTATTGCTTCACAAGAAAATGATCTTTAATCCTAAATACGGTGTTTTGGGAATGTTATCAACACCATTTTGGTTGTTTTTTGAATGGATGGCCCCGCTTATAGAATTCTCTGGCTCCTTGTTTTTTATTTGTTTGCTTTGGTTTGGTCTTATTAGCTGGGAATTCTTTTTAACCTTTCTATTCGTGGTCTATTCCTTTGCCGTTTTATTTTCTATAACCGCTTTATTTTTCGAAGAATATAGCTTTCAGCAGTACAAGAAACCAAAATACATTTTTACACTCATAGGAACGGCGTTTTTAGAACCCATTGTATATCATCCGTTTGTAATGTGGTCGGCAGTTCGTGGAAACTGGGATTTAATTATTGGTAAAAAAAGTTGGGGAGAAATGACAAGGACAGGACTGTCCAAATCGGCAAAAAAATGATTAGTTTTTTGGCATTAAGTATTTTTTCAACGCAACCATTTGGCTGAATTATGATCTAGTAAAAAAACAAATACTGATGAAAAAAATTTTGATCTTACTTTTCACCGTTACACTAAGCCTAAGCTGCTCAAACGACGATGATTCTATTCAAGAAGAAAAAGCAATAGTAAATATTCGATTAAAAAATGAGAGTGATCTCAATTACAAGGATATTGTAGTGTATAACGTTGATTATGGCAATCTAGATTCAGGAGAATTCTCTGAATACAAAGTGTTTGAAAAAGCATATCGATATGCAAATGTCAAATTATCTGCACAGGGAACCGAATATACGCTTCAACCATACGATTATGTTGGAGAGGAACCTCTTAAAGATGGAAATTATACGTATGTCCTTACCTTAATTGACGGGAATGTGAATATCGAACTGGTTAAAGAATAAAAAGTTATGTAATGATTTCTTGCAAATTATTTGGTTAAATCTCTTATAGAAATCAATTACAATTTTTGCTAATTTTAATCATAGCCATCGCAACATAATTATCCTTAGGGAAAGTTTTGGAATGAAAAATAACAATGGTTTTTAGGTTTCAGTAGGAAGCCTAAAAGCCATTTATCATGTCTTCAAGCCCTTTTTTATCTTCTATTTTAGTCTTTTTTGCTTTTGTTGCTATAAATTTTTCTTTTTTCAACTCGGCTAAGAGCCTGATACAACTTTCGGTTGCAGTTCCAACGACATTGGCCAAATCTTCTCTAGAAAGGTTTACCGCTAAAAATCCCTCATCGTCGGTACCAAAATTGGTTTCAAGATATAGTAAGGCCTCAGCAATTCGTTGTTTTACGTTATGCTGGGACATGTTTACAATAAAATTATCTGATTCCCGAAGATCTGATGCCATGATCTTTAAAAGATTTCTGGTAAATTCAGGATTCTGGTTAATCTTATCGATGATGAGTTGTTTTGGGATGTAACACATCGAGGTATCGTTAAGGGCAGTTGCACTAAGATTTGTTTGCTCGTCTGCCACCACAGACCGCTGACCCAAAATCTCTCCTTTTTTAGCGATTTTTACGATTTGGTGCTTTCCGTTTTCACTAAGTTTAGAAAGTTTAGAGGCACCATCCCTAACACAAAATACGCCGTTTAATTTTTCCCCTTCCTTAAAAATCAGATCCCCTTTTTTAAAATTTTTAGTGACTTTGTGGTCTGAAATAACTTTTAATTCATCCTTAGTAAAAGCCTTTAACGCATTAAACTGCCTTATGATGCAACTTTCGCATCTGGTTTTTTCAGTGGTTTTCATACTGAAGCCTCGGTTATGGGTTACAATTTTGGTTTCACAAAGGTAAGCATTTAGCGCAACTGATATTTATCATATTTTAATTTCTATAAATAAAGAATCTTTGTACCACGGTTAAGTTGTGCAGAATATGAAATCATGTTACCACTGTGGTGAAGCTTGTAAAAGCGACGCCCTTGTTTATGATAATAAAGATTTTTGCTGTAATGGTTGTAAAACAGTTTACGAAATTTTAAGTAGCAATGATCTCGATTATTATTACGCTCTTGATGAACGCCCTGGAATTTCTCCTAAAACTCAATTAGGAAAATTTGATTTTCTACAAAATGATGAAATTGTAGAGAAACTGCTTGAATTTAAAAGTACTGAGGTTTGCATTGTAAACCTGCTTATTCCAGAAATTCATTGCAGTTCCTGTATTTGGGTGTTAGAGAATCTTTCTAAACTTCACCCCGGCATTAAAAACTCGCAGGTTAATTTTCCCGAAAAAACCTTAAGAGTTCATTTTTCTGCGGAAAAAATTACGTTTTTACAGTTAGTAGAGCTACTGTGTAAATTAGGCTATGAGCCTTATATTTCACTTTCAGATAGCGATAAAAAAGAGCGCAATATCGACCGAAGTTTAATCTACAAACTTGGGGTTGCCGGTTTTGCTTTTGGGAATATCATGTTTTTATCGTTTCCGGAGTATTTTGAAGTTAAAGAATTTTGGCTGGATCAGTTTAAATATGTGTTTCGATGGCTGATGTTTGCCTTTAGTTTGCCGGTAGTATTTTATTCGGCAAGTACCTATTTTATTTCAGCATTTAAAGGCTTAAAATCTGGAATTTTAAACATCGATGTCCCCATAGCTTTAGGAATTACCGTGTTGTTTTTAAGAAGTAGTTTTGAAGTGGTTTTTGATATGGGGACCGGATTTTTTGATAGCCTTTCGGGCCTTGTATTCTTCTTATTACTGGGAAGGTTCTTTCAGCAAAAAACCTATTCTTATCTTTCTTTTGAGCGGGATTACAAATCGTATTTTCCTATTGGTGTCACCAGAATTAATCATCCAAATACCCAAAATCAAAACGAAGAACAGGTAGAAGTGTATAAGCTTAGAAAAGGTGATAAGATCCTGATTAGAAACAACGAATTAATTCCTGTAGATGCCAGATTACTAGAAGGAGAAGCTTTAATAGATTATAGTTTCGTGACCGGAGAAGCTGTGCCGGTTTCGATTAAAAATGGCGATAAAATTTATGCCGGTGGAAAACAAACCGCGGGTTTACTTCAGGTAGAAGTGCTAAAACCGGTAGAACAATCATATTTAACACAGTTATGGAATAATGAGGTTTTCGATAAAAACTTTAAAGGAAGCTTTCAGGATCTTACCAATAAGATAAGTGGTTATTTTACAAAAGCGATTTTAAGCATATCGATTTTAGCCACGGTAGCCTGGTATTTTATCGATCCTGCGATGATACCACAGGTATTTACGGCGGTGCTTATTATCGCCTGCCCATGTGCACTGGCGCTGGCTGCACCTTTTACTTTAGGGAATTTACTCCGGATTTTTGGTCAGCATAAATTCTATTTAAAAGAAGCAAATATTATCGAGAAAATGGCCAATATCGATGCGGTGGTTTTCGATAAAACTGGGACACTCACTTCAACCAAAAGAAATATGATCACTTACGAGGGGGATTTGCTTTCTGAAGAAGAAAAATCATTGCTTAATAGTACGCTAAGAGCTTCTAACCATCCATTAAGCCGATCGTTATATGAAATTTTAGAGCAAAACGATATAAAAACCTTAGATTCTTTTAATGAAGAAGTGGGGAAAGGAATGGAAGCTTCAGCAGACCAAAATTCGATAAAAATAGGGGCTTTTCGATATGTTGCTGAAAATAGTGAATCGATACAGGAGCAACTTAACCAAACTGCCGTTCATATTAGTACCAATAATCATTATAAAGGCCGATATATTTTAAAGAATGAATATAGGGAAGATGTTGGACAATTGTTTAAAGCTTTAGGTAAAAGCAAGCAATTATTTGTGCTTTCTGGAGATAATGATGGCGAACGTAAAAGCCTTGAAAAGCTATTACCATTAAGCACCAAAATGAGTTTTAACCAAAAACCACAGGATAAATTGCAGTTTATTAAAAAACTTCAGGAAGAAGGCCGGTCGGTAATGATGATTGGGGATGGGTTAAACGATGCCGGGGCATTAAAGCAAAGTGATGTTGGTGTAGTTATTTCAGAAAATATTAATGTGTTTTCTCCAGCTTGTGATGCCATTTTAGATGCTTCGGTTTTTGGTAAGATTGGTCAGTTTTTTACCCTGGCAAATAGCGGCCACCGTATTATAAAATTAAGCTTTTTACTATCACTTTTCTATAATCTGGTAGGTCTTGGTTTTGCGGTTACAGGGCATTTGTCGCCTATTGTTGCAGCGATTTTAATGCCTTTAAGTTCTATAAGTATTGTGGCTTTTACCACGATAAGTTCACAGTATTCAGCAAAAAGAATCTTAAAAAGTTATGCTAAAAGCAAATTATAGTAAACTGAACTTAATTATCAGTAAAACCTGATAAATGTCATTTTTTGCCAGCAGGACACATAATACTTTTACAAAAAATTAGGAAATCCCATGAACATCATCTACGTATTGCTAAGTATAAGTGTTGTAGTAGCGGTCGTCTTTTTTATCGCCTTTATCATATCGGTAAAAAGAGGTCAGTACGACGACACCTATACGCCGTCAGTAAGAATGCTATTTGAAGATGAAGTTATTGACAGTAAGGAAAATTCTAAAATCACCGATAAATAATTTGTTTATAATCTTATGGAAAAAGAGCAGTTTTATTACGACAACAAGATCGTAAGGAAATTTATCAATGCGACCATTTTTTGGGGTATTGTGGGAATGAGCGTAGGGCTATTACTTGCTTTTATGTTTTTGTTTCCTAATGTAACCGATGGTATTTCGTGGCTTAGTTTTGGGCGTTTACGACCCTTGCATACCAATGCCGTGATTTTTGCCTTCGTAGGAAACGCCATTTTCGCTGGAGTTTATTATTCTAGCCAGCGTCTTTTAAAAGCAAGGATGTGGAACGATGCACTTAGTAACTTCAACTTTTGGGGTTGGCAGGCGATCATCGTGGCAGCAGCCTTAACCTTACCTTTAGGCTATACTACTTCTAAAGAATATGCTGAACTGGAATGGCCCATCGATATAGCAATTGCTTTAGTTTGGGTAGCTTTTGGTGCTAACTTAATTGGTACAATCTTAAAACGTAGACAACGCCATTTATATGTAGCAATATGGTTTTACCTGGCTACTTTTGTAACCGTAGCCGTTTTACATATTGTAAACAGTATAGAGTTACCGGTAAGTGCCCTAAAAAGTTACTCGGTTTATGCCGGGGTTCAAGATGCTTTAGTACAATGGTGGTATGGGCATAATGCGGTAGCTTTTTTCCTTACTACTCCTTTTCTTGGATTAATGTATTATTTTGTTCCTAAGGCTGCCAATAGACCTGTTTATTCTTATCGATTATCGATTGTTCACTTCTGGTCATTAATTTTTATATACATCTGGGCTGGGCCGCACCACTTATTATATTCAGCTTTGCCAGATTGGGCGCAAAATTTAGGGGTAGCTTTCTCGGTAATGTTAATCGCACCATCCTGGGGAGGGATGATTAATGGATTATTAACTCTTCGTGGAGCCTGGGATAAGGTAAGAACAGATCCTGTTCTTAAATTTATGGTGGTTGCAATTACTGGTTATGGTATGGCAACTTTCGAAGGGCCAATGCTTTCGCTTAAAAACGTAAATGCCATTGCACACTTTAGTGACTGGGTGATTGCTCACGTTCACGTTGGCGCTTTAGCATGGAATGGCTTTTTAACTTTTGGTATGATCTACTGGTTGGTACCAAGGTTATTTAAGACTAAACTTTGGTCTATAAAATTAGCAAATGCACATTTCTGGATCGGTACCCTTGGTATTGTGATGTATGCGTTACCAATGTACGTGGCAGGATTTGTACAAGCTTCTATGTGGAAACAGTTTAATCCTGATGGTACCTTAACGTATGGTAACTTCTTAGAAACGCTTACCGAAATTATCCCAATGTACTGGATGAGAGCGATTGGAGGTAGTTTATTTATCGTAGGAGCATTTATTGCACTTTATAACGTATACAAAACAGCAAAACAGGGAAGTAAAGTTACCGATGAATTAGCTGAAGCTGCTCCTCTTGCTAAAATTACCAGTAAGAGAACTGCAAAAGAAGGGTATCATACCTGGTTAGAAAGAAGACCGGTAAAATTAACCATTTTCGCTACTATCGCGATCTTGATTGGTGGTATGGTTCAGATTATACCTTCGTTGATGGTAGATGAATATGTTCCAGTGATTTCAAGTGTAAAACCATATACTCCGCTAGAGCTAGAAGGTCGTGACCTTTATATTCGTGAAGGATGTGTAAGCTGTCACTCGCAAATGATTCGTCCTTTCCGTAGTGAAGTAGAGCGTTATGGTGAATACTCTAAATCTGGTGAATATGTTTATGACCACCCATTCTTATGGGGTAGTAAACGAACTGGTCCCGATTTGTTCAGGGTTGGAGGTAAATATTCCGATAACTGGCATTTAAATCACCTTTACGATCCACAAAGTACCTCTTCGGGTTCTATTATGCCATCGTATAAATGGTTACTAAATAGAGAGCTGGACAAATCGTCTACCGAAGATAAAATGGAAGCGATGGTAAGTCTGGGCGTACCTTATACCCAGGCCGAGATCGATAGAGCGCAAGAGTGGATGGCAGAGCAAGGTAAAAAAATAGAGGAAAACCTTTATAGTGATCCAGATTTTGCCAAAACCTATGAGGCAGATAAAGCTTATGCTAAAGAAAATGGTGAGGAATTCGTAGAGATGCGTAATCGAGAGATTGTTGCGCTAATCGCTTATCTGCAACGCTTAGGTACAGATATTAAAGTGAAGAATGTAGATGAAGAGCAGGAAGCCGAAATTCTTGGGGAAACAGAAGATGGCTTAGGAGCTATCAAATAAAATACAGCTAAAGTTATAACATCAAAAAACTAAATCATGCTAAAATTTATAAAAGGAAATCTGGAAAATATCGATGGGGTAGCGGTGTACCCCATGATATCTCTGCTGATATTCTTCATTTTTTTCGTCGCTCTTTTTGGATGGGTAATCACGGCGAAGAAAGAACATATAAAACAAGTGAGTAACATTCCTTTAGAGGACGATAATCAAGAGGTATTATGAGAAATACGGCATCATATTTAAGAGTTATCGCAATTACTGTTCTTGCATTTATTTTTCTGGAACTTACGGTAGAAACTTCAGAAGAATGGGCGTTTATTGAATATCCGGTCATTTGGGCGGTTCTTGGGATCTTAATGGTTTTTGGAATTGCGATGGAAGTTGTACTGGCCAGTATTACTTCAGTATTATTTAGAAGTTTAACTCCAGAAGCTCAGGAGCGTTACCTTCAGCAACAGGCTTTAAGAAAAAAGAACCGTTTTTCTAAACTAAAAGCGTTCTGGAAAAAAATAAACGATAGTAAACCAGTTGAAGAAGAAGACGAAATTATTCTGGATCACAATTACGATGGGATTAGAGAGCTGGACAATAACCTACCCCCATGGTGGTTGTATGGATTTTACGCAACAATGGTATTTGCCGCAGTATATTTGGTAAGACATCACGTTTTTGGAGCACCCGATCAAAAAGAAGAGTATATCGCAGAGGTAGCATCAGCTAAAAAAGCGATCGAAGAATATAAAAAGACAGCCAAAGATTTAATAGATGCAAACACAGTAGAACTGCTAACCGGTGAGGAAGACATCAAAGCAGGTTCAGCCATATTTGCGGGTAACTGTGTTGCATGTCATAAGGAA
Source organism: Zunongwangia pacifica (assembly GCF_023499215.1). Classification (GTDB taxonomy): domain Bacteria; phylum Bacteroidota; class Bacteroidia; order Flavobacteriales; family Flavobacteriaceae; genus Zunongwangia; species Zunongwangia pacifica. Next base: position 16,803 of record NZ_JAKHSK010000014.1, on the reverse strand, counting down.
GATGCCGGTGGTGGTATTGGGCCTAACTTAACCGACGACTACTGGATACTGGGTGGTGGTATTAAAAATGTTTTCAACACTATTTCTGAAGGAGGGCGTCCTGGAAAAGGAATGGTATCCTGGAAAACAGATTTAAAACCGGGGGAAATCGCCCAAGTAGCCAGCTATGTACTTAGCCTACACGGTACCACACCGGCTGATCCTAAAGAACCACAGGGAGACCTGTGGGTAGATGAAAATGCTCCTGTAAAGGAAGCAGATGTAGAAGTCTCAGCCGATTCAACTTCTTTAAAAGTAATGATGGAAGATGGAGCGGTAGAGAAAGAATTGAAAGAATAAAACAAATATCCAGAGTCGGCCTTTTAAAGTCGGCTCTGGTTAATTACTCACATTAGTGAGCCTATGTTATGAGCAAGATCCCCGAAAATAATTTTAGAGATTCTATTGGTACAATCGACCAGGAAGGTAAAAGAGCATGGATCTTTCCTAAAAAACCTTCTGGTAAATTTTACAAATATCGTAAGCTGGTAAGTTATCTACTGCTGGCCATATTATTTACTGCTCCTTTTTTAAAAATTAACGGCAACCAGTTTCTGCTTTTTAATGTATTAGAACGCCGTTTCAACTTTTTTGGATATCCTTTCTGGCCCCAGGATTTTTATTTGGTGGTGATCATGATGATTATAGGGGTAGTCTTCGTGATTTTATTTACCGTGGCCTTTGGTAGAATATTTTGTGGCTGGATTTGCCCACAAACTATTTTTATGGAAATGGTTTTTCGCCGAATCGAATATTGGATAGAAGGTGATCGCGGTAAACAAATACGGTTGGCAAAACAACCCTGGAATACTGAAAAGATCTGGAAAAAAGGTCTAAAATGGACAATTTTCTTCATCATTTCATTCTTAATCGCAAATATCTTTTTAGCCTATTTAATAAGCAGTGACAAACTTTTAGAATATATCACTGAAGGACCTGCAGAAAATATAAGCACCTTTATTTCCCTGCTTATTTTTACCGGTGTTTTCTACTTTATTTTCGCGTGGTTTAGAGAGCAGGTGTGTATTATTGCCTGTCCTTATGGTAGGCTTCAGGGCGTATTGCTGGATAACAGATCGATCATTGTAGCCTACGATCATAAACGTGGGGAAAAAGAAAAAGGACGAGCTAAATTCAGAAAAAATGAAGATCGTCCAGCTACCGGAAAAGGTGATTGTATTGATTGTTTACAATGTGTACAGGTTTGTCCCACCGGGATCGATATTAGAAACGGTACGCAGCTAGAATGTGTAAATTGTACTGCCTGTATCGATGCCTGCGATGCGATGATGGATGCGGTTGATCTTCCTAAAGGACTTATTCGTTATGCCAGTGAAGAAAATATCGAGAAAAAAGCCAAATTCAAATTTACAGCCAGGTTAAAAGGCTACACTTCGGTTTTAGTAATTTTAATAGGGGTTTTAACAGGAATGTTATTTCTAAGGAACGATGTAGAAGCCAGAATCCTTCGTTTACCAGGGCAACTTTACGAACATCAGGAGAATAATAGGATTAGCAATGTATTTACCTTTAAACTGGTCAATAAAACGACTAAAGATATTGATAATGTTCAGCTAAAATTAATTTCTCATAAAGGTGAAGTACGATTGGTAAAAAGTGATAGCTTAATTGTACCAAAACAAGGATTTGCTGAAGGTACATTATTTATCGAGATACCAGCCGCCTCTTTAAAAGGAGAGAAAGAAAAGCTAAAAATAGGCGTTTACAGTAATAATGAATTAATAGAAACTACCACAACCAATTTTCTTGGCCCACGTAGTTATCGATAAAAAGACAGAATTATGAAATTTAATTGGGGAACCGGACTCGTAATTGGCATGTGCTGCTTTATAGGTTTTATCATGTTTTTTGTGATAAAAATGAGTACCGACAAAAAATATGAGCATGATCTGGTAGTAGAAGATTACTACGGAAAAGAATTGCACTTTCAGCAGGAAATCGATGCAGAGAAAAACCTAAGCCTTTTTTCTGAAGAAATTACTGGAAAAAAAACAACAAAAGGTTACGAACTTACTTTTCCTAAAACCAGAGGTGCTATTAATGGAACCGTAAGTTTATATCGACCTTCAAACAAGAAACTTGATTTTACCATTCCGCTAAAATTATCTGAAGGTAAAATAGTTATTCCGAAAGAGCAATTAATCGATGGGCGTTGGGATATTTCAGTAGAAATGACCTATCAGGGAAAAGAGGTTTTATTTAAAAAATCCATTACCTATTAGATATGCTTATTAGCGGTTTGATATTCGGACTTTTAGGTAGTTTTCACTGCATAGGGATGTGCGGTCCCATTGCGTTTCTATTACCTTTAAACAGGGATAAAAAACCGCTGATGTTCCTTCAATTATTTCTATATCATTTTGGCCGAATATTATCCTATGCTGTCATCGGGCTATTATTCGGTTTGTTAGGAAAAGGATTAAATCTTTTTGCAGCCCAACAAAAACTATCCATAGCCATTGGAGTTTTAATGATCTTAACGGTTATTCTTTCCTTTGGAAGCATGAAATTCGATAAAATTGGCAGTCCTTTTTTTAGCATTATAAGTCGGTTAAAATCTAAAATTGGTGCCGGTTTAAAGAAAAAATCGCCAGATACTTTTCTTTCTATAGGCATGCTGAATGGCTTTTTACCATGCGGACTCGTTTATATGGCGATGCTTGGTGCCGTAGCCGAAGCTAATGCCGGTTTTGGGGCATTATACATGGTGTTTTTTGGCTTGGGTACCATTCCACTGATGACGACAGCCGTATTGTTATCAGGTAAGCTTTCTGGCGGGGTAAAAACCCGTGAAAAAATAAGAAAGCTTATCCCGATATTCATTGTTTTAACGGGCTTTCTATTTATACTTCGTGGCGCTGGCCTAAATATTCCTTATCTCTCCCCGGCAATGGCCAAAGACAAAGTAGATGCCAAAATCGAATGTCACAAACCCGTGCAGATTTCTTTTGAAAAAGACTTATAATTAGAAATTAGACCGCTTCGCTGCTAGAATCTGGAAGATCAAGTAAAGACCAAAGAATCAAAAATCAGGATTGAAAATGTTGAGTTTTAATGCTTAATTTTAAATGATAGAAAGAAATCCTATCCTTTTGCTCTTTACTTAACTGTGAAGAATCTGTGGTTAAATCTCTATTACGATCAGTATTTCTAACGCCTACAATAATCATTTTAGGAATTAATCGATTTAAATAAAGAAATTATGCGATACCAACCGTATTGGTAAAGTTATAATAACTGTAAAGTAGATATAAAACCGGATAATCTTTATCAGAATATTTATATTTTTAGGGAGGTGAATTTCAAGTGGCCCATCTTCATTTAAGATATCTGAATGTAAAATTTCAGATTTTCCGATACTAATATCATTCTGAGAAAAGCTTAAATAAGTAGTAAATACTAAGCTCAATATCAATAGATAAATTTGCTTTTAATTTTATTTGGAGCCTCGAACTTTTAGAGATATACTTTAAAATTCTAAAGTTTTGTCTCAAACCTTGAACTTTCAAAATTTTAACTCTTAGCTAAGCAATATAAAAAGAGGCTTCCCAAAACGATATCCTACCTTCCAATCAGAAAATCCCCGAAATCTTATGGTTAGGTTAAGAGCGTTAAAAGAAAGCCTCTGGTTTAAAGAAGACAGAATTTAAATTGTCATGGAAAATAGTTTAGTATCAGGTTTTTTTCGTTGAAGCCTAAGATCAAAAGCCATACAAACATTTCGAACAAAGGGCCTACCTTTTTCTGTAATCTCAATTTTATTATTGAGGATTTTTAATAATCCGTCTTCTTGCATTTCAGATAGTTTTATAATCACATCAGGCAATTCTGGAAACTGCAAATTTTTGTCTACCCAACTTGTTTCCAGTTTGCACATCAGGTTAAGAATATGTTTTCTGATAATTAAATCTTCAGGACTAAGAATATGTCCGCGATAAATAGGGAAAATGCCTCCTTCAATTAAACTATTATATTCTTCTATGTTTTTTACATTTTGTCCAAAGGCATACCAGGAATCGCCAATTGCCGAGACGCCCAGGCCAACCATCAATTGTGTGGTAGCCGTGGTATAGCCCATAAAATTTCGGTGAATCGTTTTTTGCTCAAGGCTCTTTGCCAGTTCATCTTCAGGAAGCGCAAAATGATCCATGCCAATCTCTATATAACCGGCATCTAATAAAAGTTGCTTACCAAGTTCAAACTGGGCCCTTTTTTCTTCAGCAGTAGGAAGGTCTTCATCCTTAAAACCGCGCTGGCCGTTACCTTTTATCCATGGCACGTGAGCATAACTGTAAAAAGCGATACGCTCTGGCCTCAATTTTTTAGTAAGGTTTATGGTATTCTCTATATCAGCGGTAGTTTGAAAAGGCAATCCGAAAATAATATCGTGCCCTATAGAAGTGTAACCTGCCTGCCTGGCAAGGGTGGTTACCTTTTGTACATTTTCAAAAGGTTGTACTCTATTAATGGCCTTTTGAACTTTTAGGTTATAATCCTGCACACCAAAACTTACCCGGCTAAAACCAAGATTAGCCAAAACTTCAAGGTGTTTATGGGTGGTGTTATTAGGATGCCCTTCAAAACTTAGTTTCGCAGTAGCACGATCATTAGGATCTTTAAATAATCCTTCAATAAGCAGCTGTAAGTTTTCCGACGAAAAGAAAGTAGGAGTACCACCACCAATATGTAATTCTGAAATCTTTGGTGTTTCTTCAAATAACGAAACATACAAATCCCACTCTATCAAAAGAGATTTGATATATGGGATTTCAACCAGGTGATTTTTAGTAATTCTTTTATTGCAGCCGCAAAAGGTACACATACTTTCACAATATGGGAGATGAATGTATAGGCTTATACCGTTGTGCTTACTTTCTACATAGCTTCTTTTTAAACATTCTTTCCACTCTTTTAATGAAAAAGAAGCATCATCCCAATACGGCACGGTTGGATAGCTTGTGTACCTTGGACCGGCTACATTATATTTATTTACCAACGATTGCATGATTTATATGCTGTTTCCTATAATTAGTAAAGTGTTAATTAAAACACTTGCCGTAAATAAGTGAAAAACCACACTTGGTTTTTGCACAGTTAAAATCGATGCATTATGGGCGCTACAAATAGCAACACTAATAAAAACCAAAAACATTTGTAATGCCGCATGGCCATGCATTAAAGTGGTCATAATTGCGATCCCTCCTAAACATGTAGAAACGATCATGGCTAAAGCTGAATAGCCTAAAAAATTCTGACTAAATTCTTTGTTTAATTTTGCATAAATAGTCATAACTCGAGGATTTTTAATTATATCCCAAAATTATCGTAGAAGCTCGTCGTAAAATATGATAATTGTCAGTTTGGAATTTTTTTTTCTGAAATTTTAAAAAGGCTCTTTTCATAATGAAGTTATCTTGGCGATTCGAAACTTTTTTATATCCTGAAGAAGAGCATTCTACCTTCCTTTTAATCGATCTTATAAAATGAGGTGACTAAAAAGTTGAATATTGATTACATTGCAATAAAGGTTTTTTCTGAAATTATAAAAACCGCAATTTTAAGCCAATCTTAAGGCAAGGCTAAAGCCAATTTAAAGGATTAATAGCAATTTTGTATTATGAGAATTCTAATAGTAGAAGACGAAACAGGTATCTCTGGATTTCTAAAGCAGGGCTTAGAAGAAGAATCCTTTGCCGTAGACATTTCTGATAACGGCAAAAAGGGGCTGGAAATGGCACTTACAGGAAAGTACGACCTCTTGCTTTTAGATTGGATGCTCCCTGGCTTAAGCGGGATAGAGATATGCCGGCAATTTAGAAAAGAAGATAAAGAAACCCCTGTTCTTTTTTTAACGGCTAAAGATACTGTAGACGAGACGATATTTGGCTTACAAAGTGGAGCAAACGATTATATAAAAAAACCATTCCATTTTGAAGAACTATTAGAAAGAATTAAAGTACAACTACGCCCAAAATCTGGAGAGCATACGATCTTTTCTTTGGGATCTATAGAATTAAATACAAGTACCCACCAGGCATTTAAAAGCGGAAAAGAAGTAAACCTCACCCTTAAAGAATTTGCTTTGCTGGAGTATTTAATTCGTAATAAGGAACGCGTGTGTACACGTACTAAGATTATAGAGAAAGTTTGGGACATCAATTTCAGCTATAATACAGGCGTCATCGATGTTTACATCAACGCCTTACGCCGTAAATTAGATCTAGATCAGGACGAAAATTATATTCAAACGGTTAGAGGTGTTGGTTATATTGCTAAAGAATTATGAAGCTAAAATTTAAAGATCGCATCGCATTTTATTATATGCTGGCTACAGCACTTATCGTAGCATTTGCTTTTTGTGTGGTTTTTATTTTAGTGAAGGAGGCCGTTTATCAAAATCTTGATGAGGACCTAAATTATGAGGCAGATATTCATCTACAGGAAACAAAGCTGGAAAATGGAAAACCTGTTTTTTGGGACAAAGAAGAGTGGGAAGAACGAGAGCATCGTGAAGTTCAGGTGAATCCCGTTTTTGTTCAGATAATGGATAGTACAGGTAGCGTAATTACAGATAAAGCGCCAAATCTTAAAGATGATGTTCTACCTTTTTCAGAAAAGCACCCAGACTATGAGCATTACAATACTTATCTAAAAGATAAGCTTATTAGGCAGGTGCAGGTGCCTTTTACAAAAGACGGAAAAAAATATGGATACATCGTTACCGCCATGTCTTTTGAAGCTTCCCAACAGGTAATAACCAGGTTAGCTAAAGTACTTCTGTTTTTTTATCCGCTTATTTTATTAGGATTATTTTTTATTTCCAGATTTTTAGCAGGTCGTAGTATACAACCAATTAAAGAGATAACGCAAACGACTAATTATATAAGCAGGGAGCATCTAAAAAAAAGAGTCCAGCTTCCCGAGAATAAAGATGAACTTTATGATCTTTCTATGTCTATCAATGGTCTTTTAGACCGTATAGAGTCGGCCATACAAAGAGAACGTCAATTTACCAGTGATGCCTCTCACGAGTTAAGGACCCCCATTTCTTCAATTAGAGGAACTTTAGAAGTTTTAATAAGAAAGGAACGAACCCGCGAGGACTATGAAGATAAAATTAATTATAGTCTTGGTGAAATTGATAGGATGAGTATTATTATCGAGCAGTTATTGTTTTTAGCCAGAAATGACGAAGGCCATAGTATTGATAACAGCAGGGAAACAGAAATTGTTTCCCTTATCGATCAGGTGATTAATGAATATACAGCAAAACTGAAGAAAAAGAACATTCAGTTGGTCTTTAATGCCAAAGAAGTTAATAACTTTCAGATCCATGCCTATTATGGATATGCTATTTTAAATAACGTTTTAGAAAATGCTATTAAATACGCTTATTCTGGTTCTACTTTAATCATCGATTTAAAAAAGAAAAATTCCAAACCGGTCGTAAAGATCATTGACGAGGGAATTGGGATTAAAGAAGAAGATATTCCTAAAATTTTTAATCCATTTTTTAGATCAGAAGGTTTAGAACATAAGCATATAAAAGGTACCGGTTTAGGACTTTCTATTGTACAAAAGGCAGCGCAGGCCATTGGTGCAAAAATAGAAGTAAGCAGTATTAAAAATAGAGGCACCACTTTCACCATCCATTTTTAAGCGAATCTTAAGAAAAGACTTAGTTTATTTTTAGGTAAACCATTTACTTTTATAATCATAAAGAACGTTAGGGAATTAAATACGTATGATGAGATAAAATTACTTCAACTAATTTTTTTGATATATGTTGATTGATGAAGTAAAATCATATTGTGAAGAATTACTTTCTTCGCAATCTTGTAAAGAAATGTCTTTTCATAATCTGGAACATACGCACGACGTGGTTGCCAATATTAAAACCATTGGAGAATCGATGGGACTTTCTGCAACGTTTTTAGAACCGATAATTATTGCAGGATGGTTTCACGATACCGGCTTTTTACAATCCTATAAAGAGCATGAAAAATATAGCGCCCTATTCGCCTACCAATTTCTATCTGCCCGGGATTGGCCTTTAGAAAAGATTAAAATAGTGACAACTTGTATTCAGTCTACCCACATGCCACAAGCGCCATGTTCTTTGGAAGCCGAGATTCTTTGTGATGCGGATATTTTTCATTTAGGAACTTCAAAATTTATTGGTCGTAATCAATTATTAAGAAAAGAATGGGAAGAAAAGCTTCAGGAGCAATATTGTGAAGAAAGCTGGCTTCGGCTTAATATTCAGTTTTTAAGTCAACAGCACTTTTTTACCCATTATGGGAAAACAATACTGGCACAGGGAAAGTGTAAGAATATCAATTTCTTAAAAAGCAAATTAGTACAAATCACAAAATCGGCATCATTAAAAATAAACGCCAATTTTGCCTAACAACGAATTTTAAAAATGAAAAAAATACTGCTTATTGTTATTTGCGTTTTTTCCACGCAGTTTTTATTAGCTCAGGATTGGAAGACCGATTTTGCCGAAGCAAAAAAAGAAGCGGCTAAAGAAGACAAACCTATTATTCTTGTTTTTCAGGGATCAGATTGGTGCGCGCCCTGTATAAAGTTAGATAAAGAAATTTGGAGCACAGCAGAGTTTAAAGATTATGCCAAGAAAAACTATGTGATGCTGAAAGCCGATTTTCCGCGGAAAAATAAAAATGAACTATCACCAGAACAGCAGGAAAAGAACAATAAATTAGCCGAAATGTACAACACTAACGGCTATTTTCCTTTTGTAGTGGTTTTGGACAAATCGGGAAAAGTCTTGGGACAGGCAGGCTATCAAAAAACGGAAGTAAAACAATATATAGCGATGCTCGATAACTTTGTAAGATAATGAAGAAAGCAGGATTGTTTTTAGTGCTTTTATTAATGTTTTCTGTATCCGTAAGTGCGCAGCAAACCATTAAGCGAACCTTAAAACTTATGGGAAGTCGCTTTGATATTACGGTGGTCGCTAAAGATAGCGTCACGGCTAATCATGATATCGATATGGCTGTTGCTGAAATTACCCGTATAGAAAAGCGAATTTCATCCTGGGATCCACATTCAGAAACTTCCTTGGTAAATGCTAATGCCGGGATAAAACCTGTAAAAGTTAGTCAGGAGCTGTTTGATCTTATAAAAAGAGCGATAGGAATATCAAAACTTACCGATGGTGCTTTTGATATTACGTATGCTTCTATGGATAAAATCTGGAAGTTTGATGGTAGTATGACGCAGATGCCTTCCAAAGAAGATATTAAAAGTTCAGTATCAAAAGTAGGCTATCACAATATTGTGCTGGATGATGCCGAAAAAACCGTTTTTCTAAAATTACCGGGAATGAAAATTGGTTTTGGAGCCATTGGTAAGGGATATGCAGCAGATAGGGCCAAAGATTTATTGCAACGTAAAGGTGTTGTTGCCGGGATTATTAATGCCTCTGGCGATATGAATACCTGGGGGAAACAAACCAATGGAGAAAACTGGAAGGTTGCCATTACCAATCCCATGGATAAGAACAAAGCTTTTGCCTTGTTGCCTATTAAAAATGAAGCAGTAGTAACTTCTGGCGATTACGAAAAGTTCGTAGAATTTAACGGAACTCGCTATGCGCATATTATCGATCCAAGAACGGGATATCCGGCTACCGGGATTATTAGTGTGACCGTTTTTGCTCCTAAAGCCGAATTGGCAGATGCTCTGGCAACGTCGGTATTTGTGATGGGAAAAGATGTAGGGCTAAACCGAATAAATCAGTTACCAAAAATAGAATGTATAATTATCGATGCTGAAGGAAATATCCATACTTCAGATCATATTGAAATAGCGACTAAATGATAAAAAAAGTAGTGATGCTGGCGGTAATAGCCTGTTGCACCGTTTCGTGTTCGGTTATTAAAGAATATGAAAAAGTGTATATCAATGATCCTGATATGGTTTTGGGAGCAAAAAAAGTAGATCGGTTTCAAACAAATTTCCATTCGTATAGAGAAGCGGCTTCTGGCGCAAATGGAGGTAAAACTGGCGGAGGATGCGGATGCAATTAAAATTTCAATATAGTATTATAGCGATTTTGGGCATTTTAAATGCCAATTTTTTAATGGCTCAGCAAGAGCAATCGTCTTCTGGAGAGGGCGAAGGCTACAAGAAAAGAGTTTTAGAAAATACTGAAATCGACTTTCTAAGCAGTTATTATTCTCAGGATGGGGATAATGCAGCCGTATCTGGCGGTAAAGGAACAGAGGAACTTACCGATTTTACGCCAACCATTGTAGTTTCGATCCCTTTAAATGCAGATGATGTTTTAACGATAGATGCCGGTGTTTCAGCATATACTTCGGCATCTTCCAGTAATATTAATCCGTTTGATGGCTCTGGGCAAGCAGATCCTTTTACAGCCTCTTCAGGAGCATCTAAAGGAGATACCTGGGCGAATATTAATGGTACCTATAGCCATAGTTCAGATAATCGTAATACTATCTGGACAGCAAATGCGTCTGTGGCCAGTGAATATGATTATTTTTCAGTAGGTTTTGGTGGAAGTTTCACAAAGTTATTTAATGAAAAAAATACGGAACTTACCCTACACACCAAGATCTATCTGGACACCTGGAAGCCCATTTATCCAATTGAATTAAGACCTTTTGGTGAAAACGGAGCCGGTTTAAATGATGGTTTATTTCAGCGAAATTCGATTACAGGAAATCCAGACTATAACCCGCGGTTTACAGAATTTGCCGATAAAGGTCGAAATTCGTATGCTTTTGGATTAAATTTTTCCCAGATTCTTAGTGAGCGACTGCAAGGATCAGTGGCACTAGACCTGGTAAGCCAAAACGGACTTTTATCGACGCCTTTTCAGCGGGTGTATTTTGCAGATGTAGCCGATTCATTTATTCAGAATTTCCAGTTGGCTGATGCTATAGAACAATTACCCGATACCAGGTTTAAAATCGCTGTTGGTGGTCGTCTAAATTATTATCTAAACGAAACTTTTGTTCTGCGTGGTTATTACCGTTATTATAACGACGATTGGGGCATACAATCGCATACCGCAAGCCTGGAAGTACCAATAAAACTAGGTAGCAAATTTACGCTTTATCCGTCATATCGGTATTATACGCAAACGGCTGCCGATTATTTTGCGGGGTACGAGGCGCATCGTTCTAACGAAGAATTTTATACCTCAGATTATGATCTTTCAGAATTCAATGCAAATCAGTTTGGCTTTGGGGTAAACTATACCGATATATTTACCAATTTCAATATCTGGAGTTTACATTTAAAAAGTATCGATCTTAGGTATCTTTACTACGAACGGAATTCAGGTCTAAACTCGGGATTGGTTTCTTTGGGGATTAATTTTATAATTCCGTAGTATTTTTCAACAACTATCACAGTTTAAAAGGTAATACGCTAACTAAATCCTATTAATTATGTCTGGTAAGAAGAAAATTTCAAGTATATTTTTAATAAGTATGGTACTTGTTATTGTTGCACTTCAATTTTTTAAACCGTCAAAAAACATTTCCAAAGAAATATCGAATAACGATATTTTAAAAGTCGAAGATCTGCCGAGAGATATCTCCAGGATTTTAATGACTTCGTGCTACGATTGTCACTCTAATAACACTAAATATCCATGGTATAGTGAAATTACGCCGGTAAATTTCTTTTTGGATAGTCATGTAAAAGACGGGAAGAAGCATCTAAATTTTTCTGAATGGGCAAAATTATCTACGGAAAAAAAAGCACATAAAGTCGAGGAAATAGGGGAAGAGGTGGAACGAGGTAAAATGCCTTTAGATTCTTATGTTTGGTTGCACGAAGAGGCTAAAATCACTGAAGCACAAAAGCAGTTATTACTGGATTGGGTAAGAAATTATGAGCCGAAATAGCTACTATTATCAGTAAAAAAAGCCTGGCCATTTGATATTGCTGGGCTTTTTTTATAGTGGTAATTCAGGATAAAAATTGATCACCTTTTAAGTAGACTACCTTGGTATAAGTCTATGGACTGTTTTTAGAAAATTATCTTTTGGTTCGGCGCAACCCAAGAGCTATTGGGACGTTTCATCTCGATAATCGAGTAAACTGTTATTATGAGTTTCTTTTGTAAGCATTAAAGCTAATTTCTGTGAAGTTTATGTTATAGTAATTGCTGATATTTGCTTTTTTATTGCAAAAAAAATGGAAGCAAGACATAAACATCGTATCGCCTTAAGCATTTGCTTTTTTATTAGCGGAATTTCGTTTTCTACCTGGGCCTCCAGGATTCCGTCGGTAAAAGAATTATATGATCTTAGCGAAGCCGAATTAGGGAGTTTGCTTTTAGTAATGCCGTTTGGCAATATCGTAGGTTTACCAATTTCGGGATGGCTGGTATCAAAATTCGATAGTCGTAGTCCGCTTTTTGCCGGGATTATTCTTATTTCCTTGTCGTTAGCCGGTATTGGATGGTCTTCCAGTATTTATAGTTTAATGATTAGTATGTTCTTTTTTGCTTTTGCCATGCGAATAATGAACATAGCAATGAATACCCAATCGATAAGTTTACAAAAATCTTTTCTTCGTAAGATTATTGGTTCTTTTCATGCGGCATGGAGCTGCGGTGGTATCGTAGGTGTGGCACTATCTACTTTTATGGTAAAATTTGGCGTAGAGATGCCAATGCATCTTAGTATTGTGGCTTTGGTAAGCCTGGTGTCTATAGGGAGTAGTTTTAGTTTTTTACTTCGTAACGACAAAACAACCGGTGGTAGTAAACTAAAATTAGGCAAGCCCGATGGATACATTTTTATTTTAGGACTTATGGTGTTCTTTGCTGCGTTATGTGAAGGTGGTATGTTTGATTGGAGCGGAGTGTATTTTAAAGAAGTGGTAGGCGAAGAAATTTTTACCTTAGGCTATCTTACCTTTATGGTTTTTATGGCACTTTCACGTTTTTTCTCAGATTTGATAGTAGAAAAAATTGGAATGCCAAAAACCTATATCGTCAGCTCTTTAATGGTTGTTTGCGGTGTTTTAACCGTGGTTTTATTTCCACATTTTTGGCCCGCTTTGATAGGATTTAGCGTGGTAGGTTTAGGAATAGCTGCTGTAATGCCAATGACGATGGGACTGGCAGGAGAATCGCCAAAATACAGTCCTGGTATGGCCATCTCGATTGTTACAACTTACAGTGTAACCGGTATGTTGCTGGGCCCGCCGTTGGTAGGATATTTGGCTGAATTATTTGGATTAAAAATTGCTTTTTTACTGTTCTTACTTGCCGGGTTAATGCTTTATCCTATTTCACGAAGGTTTTTTAAAAGACAGGAAAAACTTCAAAATAGTTAATCCTGGCTAACAATTTTAGCCTTGATCGTAGCAGGAGTAATAGAAGGGCTTTCATGTAAAAAGCTTTTACGCTTTTCATCTTTAAAATTAAAAAGCATAAGAAGCAAGTATAGCAAAAGCAGAAAGCAAAGGCTTAAAATCGAGATATTATTTTTTAAGAAAGCCTTCATGACTATTCATTGGTTTCAAAATAGGCTTTACCTTCATTATAACCTTCTATAAAAGCTTCAGAATTTAAAATAAGGTTAATAACAAAAAAGGAAAAGAATCCCAATAGGGCAAATTTTACGTCTCTTTTCGTAATTTTTTTCATGGTAGGTAAAGTTTGGTTGGTCAATTGTGTGAAATTAAGCTATTTTTAAGAATACCAAAAGGGGGAATATTCCCCCTTTTTGATGGATAAGTAATAATGTATTATTCTGGTTGTTCTATTAGAAACGCTGTATTCATTTTATCGAATCGTACTCCGCTGGTTCTACCATTATCCACTTCAAATCCAATAATTTCATCTTTACTGTTTCGTATAAATTTTAAGGCTTGTACAGGAAATCCTGTAGCAAAGGTATCTTCAGTGGTATATTCTAATTTTAAATTTTCAGGAAATAAAAAGCTAGAAATTTCTAAGTGATCGTCTTTTAAATTGATGTGATAAACGGTTTCAATTTCACTGCTATAAAAACTTCCGGTAAAATTTTCGAGTTCTACTTTTTCTGAAGTTTCTATTTTCTTCGCTGTATGCAATCCATTTTGAATTAAGGTTAGCGAATCTGCCGTTCCGTTTTCGTTAAGATGAAATTTAACCCGTGCATTCACTCCTTTTATTTTAAATAAGGAGTCTGATTCGGCAATAAGATCAAACTCAGGTTGCCCGGTAGCCTGTGCATAAATTCGGTCTTCATCTTTCATAAAAATCATGATAAAAGATTTCATTTCTTCTAAGGCATATTTCCCTAAAAGTTTGTTGAATTTTGAAGTATCATAAACAAAATCCTCAGCAGGTTTTTCTGAAGAAATCCTGGTGGCCGTATGAATACCATTTTGCATTAGCGTTAACGTGTTTGCGCTGCCATCTTCATTTAGGTTGAATTTTACACGTGCATCTATGCCTTTAATTTTAAAAACCGAATCCGATTCGGCAATAAGATCTATTTCGGGCTGTCCGGTTGCCTGGGTATAAATTCGGTCACCTTCTTTCATAAAATTCAGAATAAAATTGGGTGCTTCATCCAGAGCATATTCACCAACCAGTTTTTCAAATTTTGCAATGTCGTATTCGCCGTCCTTTAGTTTTTTTGAGGTATTAAATTCGTCTTCAAAATAAATATCGGCAATCTTATTGGCCATACCTGCACTGTTGAAGGAAGCATTATTACTTTCAGTAATTACAGCAGCATCAAATTCTGGGAAATACATTAACATAGATCGGTGGGCATTATCTGCACCGCCATGATGAATTCTGTTTTTGTTATGGTATTTATCAATAGAAAGTCCGAAGCCATAATCCAGCGTATCGCCATCTTTTAATACAAAAGGTGTTGTCATGGCCTTATAAATTTCTTCTCCTCCCAATTGATGGGATTTAAAGTTTTTGATCCAGTTTTTTAAATCGGGTAGGGTGGTGTAAATTCCGCCCGCTCCACGAGAATACTGTAAATCTTCAACCTCTACATATTCACCGGAGTCTCCAATTTTATAACCGGCAGCACGATTTGGGATAATTTCGTCATTAGAAGCTCTAACACGAGTATCCTTCATATTTAAAGATTTAAAAATGTTCTCTTTCATCCATTGTGGGAAAGGAGTATCGGTCACTCGTTCTACGACCAGACTAAGCAAAATAAATCCGGTGTTATTATAATTGAATTTTGTTCCCGGTTCGTTTTGTAATTTTGACTGATTTTGAATACTTCTAATAATTTGTTGTTCGCTAATAGGAAGGGTAAGATCACTTCCGGTAAGGGCAAAAAGGTTTAAAAACTCACGATAACCATTGGTATGGGTTAGGAAGTTACGTAGCGTCACTTTTTGTTCAAATTCAGGTAATTCAGGGATATATTTTCTTATATCATCATCGATATTTAGTTTTCCCCGCTGTTGTAGCAATAAAATAGCCATCGCGGTAAACTGCTTAGAAGTAGATCCTATATTGGTTGGCGTAGTGGTTTTAAACGGAATCTTATAGCTAAGATTAGACATCCCGTAGGCTTTTTCTAACAGTGTTTTCCCGTCTTTGATGACCAGAACTTCGGCTCCGGGAACATCACCGGTATAACCAATAAGTAATTGATCTACCTTTCCTTCTGGCGTTTTTGCCAGAGGCTCTGCCGTTAAGATTTCGATACTAAAGCTGCCAGAATCTTTTTTGAATGGTGCCACCTCTAAGCGATAGTTGCCCCTTTTACTGGTGGTAAAACTGAAGTAGTCTGGGCCTTTTCCAGATTCGTCAAATTCTTCCAATAATTTATTTTCTTCAGAATATAATTTAACGACACCATCTACACTGGTTTGATCGATTTTACCGTAAACAAAGTAAGCCGAATCTAAAGCTATGGTAAAAGATTTGGTGTCTTCTGAAGTTTGTAAGGTTGCAGAAATGGGGTGGTTTAGCTTCAATTTTTGCTGAGCAGCTATTGGGGCTAAATTCAGAATAAAAAATAAAAAAAGTAATGGGTATTGTTTTTTCATGATTGATGGTTTAATTAAGGTCATGTTGGTTGGTTATTAAAAGGCGCACATATAAGACGCCAAATAGAAAAACTGGTTACAAAATAATTTTTTACATTTTTAACCGTTATATATTATGTGCCTGTTGCACAAGTTAGCAAAAAGCTAACATACGGGTTATACTTAATTTACAGTTGAGTTGTAATTTCATGGTATGCAAGGAAAAAAAGTATATCAGGAACAGCTTTTCAACAGTTTTCGGTTGAGTGACCGAGTGCCGTCCACCAATTTCTACCGGCGTTTAAAGGATGCTTTGAACCTGGATTTTCTTTATGAACTTACGCGTGGCTTTTACGGCAGTAGTGGGCAAAAGAGTATAGATCCTGTTGTATTTTTTAAGTTCTGTTTAGTGGGTTATTTAGAGAATATCATCAGTGACCGCAAGTTAATAGAGCATTGCAGTATGCGACTGGATATCCTGTATTTTATAGGCTATGATATAGATGAAGGGCTACCTTGGCATTCAACCATCAGCCGCACGCGACAGTTGTTCCCCGAAGATGTGTTTGAATCGGTTTTTACTAAAGTGTTCACGCTTTGTGTAGAAACCGGGATGGTGAGCGGACATACCCAGGCTATCGACAGTGCCCCGGTAAAGGCCAACGCTTCGATGGACACTCTGGAACTAAAAGTACCTGAGGAAGAACTGGAATCTCACCTGCGTAGGGT
>NZ_JAKHSK010000013.1 GCF_023499215.1 Zunongwangia pacifica | reverse complement strand
AAGTTCGGCTACGGCAGGCTTTGCACTCATAGCTCCAACGGCTCTTGATCCAAAAATGTTCGTTGTGTCCACAATTTTTGCATTCTACCCCGTTCTTGTCACGGGCTTCTTTAAAATGCGCACGACAGGATTGCTCACTATCAAAATGAGCTGTAAAAGTGAAGATATTCATTATATTGAATTTGAGGTGAATATAATCAAAATTAAAAAATTATGAGTATTTACGGATAATCAAAAATACAATTTTAAAATTGAAAGCTTAATCTTACTTACGAAAACAAAAAATGCCGGTAAGCATAAAACTTATCGACATTTTTCTTCAGAATCAAACATTTATTTTTCAGCTTCTTCCGGCTTTTTTAATCGACTTAAATCGTGATAAAAGAAATTCTTTTCACCGTTATCGTTCATGGAAACAAACAAACCATTCGGAAATTTATCACCCAGCGCTGCGGTGGTTACTTCACAACCATCGGTTTCTGTAGTTCCTAAATTCAATGCATATTCAAAACTATTATCTTCTCTGCTAAAGAAATTAAAAGTTCCTTCCTGCTGATCTGAAACTATAATCTGTCCCTTTCCGTTAGGATAGGCAGCAATAGCAATGCCTTCGATATCGTCATTGAAATGTTCCCCGCCAAAAAGTGCTAATTCTTCGTTACCCATATCGGGCTCGGCATAGTATTTTCGAATACCATCACCCTCGTCTGCACAGTAAATGAATCCCAGTTCATCGTCTACTGCAATGGCCTCAATTTCTTTTTTACCACTAAACAATCCAAATTCACGAACCAGTTTTGGCGCTAAATGGTCTCCTGCCGGCTCTAACTCTATTTGATGTAAATAGCCTTCTTTAGGCCCGTTTTTACGACCAACAACAGCATAGGTTTTTTTAGATTTTGGTGATTTATAGATCGAAATTCCCATAGGCAAACTCATTTCATTCTCACGGGTATCCTGAAATACTTTGAAACCTCCGTTATCTAAAGGTTTTAGATCGGGTACCGAGAAAATTCTTATTTGCTCTCTTTCCCTTTCCGTAAAGATCATAATATCCGTAACTGTACTATCAGACAGGCGCACATCGTATTCTACATCAACATTATTTGGACGCTTAAAATTCCTCATGGTTTTAGATTCGATAATTTTCCCATCAAGATCGAAAGCATAAATCGCACCATCGGTATCTTTATCGGTTCCAAAAACAATGCTTTGTTCAGGATTTTCACGATTTACCCAAATAGCCGGATCGTCGGTATCATGTAACGTCTTTTCAGTAACCACATCTGGAGCGATTTCTGGTAACTGCTTACCACATGAAGCTAAGATTAGGCAAATTAAGATCGATTTTATTTTATTCATTTTAATTATTTTGAATTTTAAGTACCATCTTCAGGCGTAAATGCCAAGACTTAAAATTGTATGTTTTTAAATTATTTTTTTACTGAAACAGATAGGTTCTAGTATAGATCGTATTTAAGACCAAAGGTTAAACGCTGGCTATAGTATTCCATTTGCATGGTACGATTAGAAACTCCCTGATAATAGCGTAATGGCTGATTGGTGATATTGTTAAGATTGGCAAATATCCTTAAGTTTTTATTGATCGAATACGACATATTAAAATCTAAAAAGAATTGCTCATCGTAATAACGATCTTCAAAAGCGTTACCTCCTAATTCATCTAAATAAGCATCTGAAAAATTAGCTGAAAGTCTTGCACTAAATCGCTTATCGGAATACGAAAGTGATCCGTTAAACATGTTTGGTGACGAACCCGGTAACGACAAATCATCTTCTCTTACATCTCCGTCTTCGTTTCGAATTCCGTTTGCTTTAGAATGCAAATAGGTATAGTTTAAATAAATACCGAAGTTTTTGGCAAATCCCGGCAAAAAGTTCAATTGCCTCTGGAAAGAAACCTCAGCTCCGTAAATTGAAGCATCATCACCATTAAAGGGTTTGTATAATTCAAATCCATCGTCCAAATCGGCTCGGTTGGTATATATAAATTTATTTAAATGCTTATAAAAAATTCCACCAGAGAGTAAGCCTACCGATTTATAATAATGTTCCGCCATAAAGTCAAAATTCATTGAAGTAGTTGGATCTAAGTCTGGGTTCCCGGTAGAAATTTCATCATCATCTATTTGTCTATACGGCACTAAATCTATATAATTGGGCCTCGCCAGAGTATTTGTCCAGGCAAAACGAAAAATAGTGTTGTTGGTGAGGTCATATTTAAAGTGAACCCCTGGCAGCACGTTTGTATACGAGTTTTCATCACTTACTTTTGTGAATCCTTCTTCAGGATTTTCTGCATCAAATTCGTTTCCGGTACTTTCTATTTTTGTAGATTCTACCCGTAATCCCGCCAATACCGAAAACTTTTTGGACAGCTTCTGATTAGCCATTACATAGCCGGCATATACATCTTCGCTTACCTTAAAATTCTCTCCTAAAAATTCATCCTGTACCGATTCTTCTCCAAACAAATCTGAGTTTTTTAAATCTAAGCTTCCCAGGTATTCTGGTGATGTAAAAAAGCCTGGGCGATATTGTTTTCCGGCAAGAAAATTTTCCCCATCTTTCACGACAATCGCGGTTTGCGACATATTTTCAAAACCACTTTCTGGGGAATATTCAAAGAAATTATTATCCCTGCTCTTATCTTTAAAGCGCCCTCTTACTCCAAATTTCACGACCCCAGAACCCTGATTAAAAAAGTCGGCGGGTAATTCAAAATTCGCAAATACATTAACATCTTCTTCCTCGGTATATTGATATTCTTCTGTTATTTCTTTTAATTCAAAATCTGAAGATGAAATATCACTTACAGGTGTTTGTAATGGTTTTTCAGGATTCGTGCCGTTATTTACCATATATTCGGTTTCCCAACTAATATAACGCTCGTGAGGACGTTCTTCTGAAGCTTTTGCATAAGACCCCATCCAATCGAATTTTAAATTTCCGAATAAATGGTTTCCGCCTAAAGTATAATTTTGCATACGCTGATCTTCCAGTCTTCGGTTTTGGATTCTCCCGCCAGGAATACCTCCTTTGGTTTCTCTTTCTGCTTCTGCAGGAAAACGTACCAGATTATTGTTAGTGATGGTAAAATCGTCTTCACCAATATCTTCACCATCTAAAATTTCTGAAGCATAAGCAAAACGGTTTTCACGATCATCGCGCCAGTTGTACATCGACTTAAAATAAAGACTGTTGTTATCGTTAAAATCGTAATTTAAGTTTGCCGAGAAACTTCTTCTAACGCGTTGCACTAAATATTTTCTAATCTCGAAAGCACTGGCATAAGGATTTACATCTACCGATTTCAGAATATCTTCACCTTCCGCATCCTGTATTCCGGTATTGTATTCAAACTCATCAGACCATTCTGCTTCTACGTTATCAGACCCAAAATCGTTATCATTAATCGAGGCTGAAACCATAAAACCTAACTTCCCATCTTTAGTACGATCTCCTACCAAAAAAGATCCGCTAAGAATTCGTTTATCGGTAATAAAATTAATCCCGGAACCAACTGAAGCGGCCAGCCTAAAATCCTCTGGCGCCGATCTGGTGACAAGATTTACAGAGCCACCAAGTGCATCGGCGTCCATATCTGGAGTTACCGCTTTACTTACTTCGATCGTCTGGATCATATCAGACGGGATAAGGTCCATCTGTACATTACGGTTATCGCCTTCAGCCGAAGGGATACGGCTACCATTAAGGGTTACCGAATTAAGCTGAGGTGCCAAACCTCTTACAATAATATTACGCGCTTCTCCCTGGTCTACCTGCATGGTAATCCCCGGAATTCGCTTTACCGCATCCCCAATATTGGCATCGGGGAATTTACCAATTTGCTCTGTAGAGACGATATTGGTAATATTTAGCCGGTTTTTTTGTGCGTTTAATGCACGGGCCTGCGCACTTAAGCCGCCACCTAATAGTTGTACTGTTTCTAAAGTTGTAGTAGAAGAATTTAGAACAAGATCCAGATCCAAAGTTTGGTTTGCATTAACACGAACTTCTTTATCTAAATCTTTATATCCCATATATTTTACCACCAGAGTGTAAGTTCCTTCGGGAACTTCTACCATAGTAAAATTACCATCAAAGTCAGTTGTAGTTCCTTTATTAATTTCAGGGATCATAACTTCAGCACCCGGAACGTAAATCCCGGTTTCATCTGTAATATTCCCCTTAATTACCCCTGTTTGCGCTTGTGTAAAACTAAAATTTAAAGCTACGAAAAGCGTTACAAGTAAAAGATTAAAGTAGTTTTTTCGATTCATTATTTTGATTTTAAGAATACACCAAAACTATAGCTTACAAGCATTTACAACTAAAAACCAATAGCAACAAAGAGTTAACAAATCTTTTTTTAACAGCTACATCAAGGCAACAATTAAGATTTCTTTACATTACAGTAACCTTCTCTAAAAAGAGGTCGATTTTTCTCTAAAATTGAAGCATAAAATTCACTAATTCCTGCTTTGGTGCTATGGGAAGTTTTCTTCTTAATCGATACCGTGCCACCCGAACACTATCTGGAGTCACTCTTAAAATCGCAGCAATTTCCTTTGAGGATAAATTAAGCCGAAGTAACATAGCCAAACGTAACTCGGTTGAAGATAATTTTGCTGTTGCACGTTTTGATAACTGTTTGATGAATTGTGGATGTATTTCCTGAAAGAAATTCATAAACTCGTCCCACTCCTGCTCTTCAGAAAGGCTTTTATCTAATTCTTTAGCCAGACTTTTAATTTTTGGAACCGGATCTATAGAAGAACGAGAGGCTAAATTTTGTAACGTTGAAGAGGTTTCTGCAATCATCTTGTTCTTTTGGGCCATATTTAGACTATACTTTGAAAGTGATGCTGTCTTCAACCTGATCTCATCCTGAAGCTTTTTCTCTTCAATTGCTTTTCGATCTAATTCGACTTTCAGTAATTTTTGCTCATACGCCTGCAGTTTTGCCGATTCCTTCCGCTTTCTATTATAGAAGAAAAAAGAAATTCCGCTTAAAAAAATAAATAGAAAAACACCAAGAATCAATATATGCTGGTTGGCTTCACTCACTTTATTTTCCTGTTTTAATAAAGCAATTTCAGATTCCTTTTGCCGGGTATCAAATATGGTTTGCAATGCATTGAGCTGTCTAAAATTTTGCGCATAAAAACCTTCTTCCTGCAATTGCTCATAAATTAACCGGTGCTCGTAAGCACTTTGATATTCGCCCATTAGGGCATAAGTTCTTGCTAAATCTTTATGGGCACTTTCTAACTGATGATGATCTTCGAACAGCTCAGCCAGCTTTAAAGCTCTGTTGGTAAAGATCATTGCTTTCTCATAATCTCCCGTTTTTCGATAAACATCACCAAGATTATTCAAGACATTAATCCGGCCTTTGTGATTAAGTTCGCTAAAGATGGTATTCGATATGGTAAAAAATTCCAGGGCGTTTTCAAACTGTTCTAGATCTTCATAAACGCTTCCAATATTTTCATTTACTATAGCAATCCCCAAACGATCTTTAGCTTCAGTATAAAGTTTTAAACTCTTATTTTGATGCTCCAGGGCTTTTAAGTAATTGCCCTGTTTCTCGTAGGTCGTCCCCACAAGACTTTCAGCCAAAGCAAGTTGTTCTTTCCATTTTTTCTCTTCGGAAATACGGATGCTTTCATTTAAATATTCCCTGGATTTCAGATAGTTTTTTAGATTGATATATGAGAGACCTATTTTATTCTTAATACGCACTTCTAATTGGGGAAATTCATTATTTAATACTGAAAGAGCCTGGTTGTACTGCTCGATCGCCTGCGTATTAATTTCTACTGAATGATAATAATCACCGAGCTGAATGTATTTTTCTGCAATTTTGGTTCCATCTCCTCCCTCTAAAGCTTTATCAAGCTGACTTTTATATTCAAAAAATATGGAATCGCTGAGTTTTAATTCCGCATTTTGAGCAATTGCTGAAACGATGAATAGAAAAAAGAATAGGCTCCAAAATAACTTCATGTTTGATTGTGGATTTATAAAACCGACAATCTAGTTTCTTAGCTTAAAAAAATTGTTAGCTATATATTATAAAAAAGTAAACTTAAAAAAGGACAAATAAGATAGCTCCCTGAAAACCCAAAGCTTACTTGCTACAAATTTTGGTAAAAGACCACTATTCTAGTCTAGTGATCAAGGAAAACCTCAACAATAAAAAACGTGGTTTTACCACATTTTTTACGTGGTTTTAAACATAAAATACTAATAACCTGTTTTTTATTTTTAAAATAAAAAAACTAAGCTTTTTGCATTCTTATTTTATCATAGAAAACCACCAAACCACAATAAATTTTATCAGGGAAATCCTGGAAGAACAAGGTGAATATTATTGTACCGGAACAAGCTATGACTATGAAGAAGGGATGAACCTCATTTTAAAGCATCATCCGGACATGGTATTTATCAATATTGACCAGGTAGATATCAATACTCCGGATGTGTTTGCTTATTGCCGGGAAATTCAAAATTACACCACAAACAAGATATTTTTTATCGCTTTATCCAACGACGAAAAAAAAGCTTACCAGGCACTTAAAAATAAGTTTTATGATTACCTTATCAAACCTTTACGGGAGCTTGATATTCGAAAAACAGCCATGCAGTTCCTAAAAGATCAGAATGTATTGCCTCCACAAACCTTATGCTTAAAATCATATAAAGATTACACGCTTTTAAAACTGAATGACATCCTCTTCTTAGAAGCCGATAACAATGCGACCGATTTTATTTTGGTTAACGGAAAAAAGGTAAGTGCGTTTAAAACATTAAAAACTTTTGAAGCTGTTTTACCAGCCATATTTATTAGAATACACCACAGCTACATTGTTAACACCGATCATATTTCTAAGATTAGTTTCGGAAAGCTAAAATGCTCTTTAAACCACAACAAAATACATCTCCCTTTCTCCAGATCGTACCGGCATAACCTCGATTATCTGGAAAATGCCTTAGAGCAAAATGCTATTTCCTACAATTAACAGTGATAACAGTTATACATAATCTTCAGTTGCTCACAGATCAAAAGCAATAGCTCACAGACTTCAACAAGAAACTAAATGCAAGACATAAAATACCGTAATCAAAAGATTAACAACTAGTTTTAACATAGTTTACAACAGAAGCTTCTCATGGTAGAAAGGGCTAATCCCCAGTCTCCAATCATGCATGATTAAACAAAACCCAGGCAGCCCAAAACCAGGCTACCACATCACCTATTGTTTAATTCTAACATTTAAAATTCTATGAGAACTATTACCAACTTTCTAAGTTTAGTATGTTTAATTGCTATCACTTATTCTTGCGAACCCGAAGAACTTCCAGCAGACAACACTATAAATCAAGAAAAAATCCATGCTGATGATACAGGAAATGATGATGAAGGGGAAGTAGAAGACAGAAATGGTAATTAAAATAAATAAAATAGGGGCTATTCTAAAATAGCCCCTATTTTATTTATAATTTCGTATTAACAATCTTTATTTTAGTTGATGCGGACATATCATTTAATTATAATTTTTATTTTAATTCTATTTAATTCTTGCAAGGAAGAAAAGGATAAGAATAAAATTAAGTCTAGCAACGAAAATTTCAAAGAATTTCAATTAGGAAAAACTTATAAAATAAATGAGGATGATAGTATTAAGAAAGAAGAACTATTAAAGTTATCCTATAAATATATGCGGGCTCAGGATTCTATTAATTTTTTTTCAATTAATAAAGAGGCCAGAGAACTTTCTAAAAAACTCAGAGATACCAATGCAATTGCTGCATCCTATTGGGATTTGGGTCAATATTACTATAAAAAAGATACAAGAGATAGTGCCTACTATTATTTTAATGAAGCTAAAAAAAATTACAGTAAAATAGGCGAACATAGAAATACGGCCAGACTACTCCTGAATATGGCCATTATGCAAAAAGATCTTAAGGATTATACAGGCAGCGAAGTGGCGCTAACCGAAGCAATTCAACTTTTAAAACCCTTAAAAAACGACAAACAATTATATCTCGCCTATAATAACCTGGGAATTCTCTTTAAAGAATTAGAAGAACTTGATAGATCACTTTATTATTATAATAAGGCACTATCCTATTTGGAAAAAGCTCAGATTAAAAGTAAATTTCCTTCACTATGGAATAATATCGGGAATGTCTATCTGGATAAAAAAGACTATAAAACCGCTATTTCTTACTTCAATAAGGGCTTACATATCGATGATAGCTTAAAATTGAAAGACCCAAAAATATATTCGATGCTTATTGATAATCGCGCTTTTGCCCAATGGCATACAGCCGATACTTCTGGGGTTCTAGATGGATATAAGACGGCATTTAGCATACGTAAAGAAAACGACATTAAAGCGGGAATTACCATCAGTCAAATGAGAATGGCAAAATATTATTTAGCCAAAAAAGATTCTGCCACGGCTCTATCCTATGCTAAAGATGCTCTAGATCTTTCCATAAAAATTCAGGCGAATGAAAATTATTTATCCTCATTAAAATTATTGTCAGAAATAGATACAGAAAACGCCTTAAGTTATACGCAAACCTATATTCAGTTAAATGACAGTTTGCAAAAAGAAGAGAGGGCTGTTCGGAACAAATTTGCACGTATTCGTTTTGAAACCGATGAATATATTTCTGAAACTAAAAAATTAAATCAGCAGATAATAAAGATCTCTATAATTGCCGCGATCATTATTATCATTGCCATATTGATTTATATTATCAAAGACCAGCGTTCCAAGAATAAACTTATTCAACAAAAACAAAAGGCCAATCAGGAAATTTACAACCTTATCCTTGAGCAGCAAAAGTATTACGAAGAAGGCAGGGAAAGGGAAAAACTGCATCTTTCCCGAGAGTTACATGATGGGGTATTGGGTAAACTTTTTGGATTGCGCTTAAGTCTTGACATTTTGAATGAAGATGATTCCAGAGAAAGCAAGGATAATAGAAAAAAATATATTAATGAAATTGCAACCGTAGCAAAAGAGATAAGGGATATTTCCCATAAACTTAGCGAGAGTAATTTTGTTGAAGTGAACTTTAAAGTCGTATTAGAAGAGCTTATAAATCAGCAGAAAGTTTATCGATTTAATGTTGATTTTCATATCGATGAAAAAATAAACTGGGATAACATCAACAACAATATTAAAATCAATATTTACAGAATCTTACAGGAAGCTTTTACCAATATCTATAAGCATGCTGAGGCAAACAATGTGAAAATTTCAATTTTTCAAAAACAATTATCTTTACATTTAACCATTAAAGATGATGGAAAAGGCTTCGATCTAAATAAGTCGCCGGGTATTGGTGTAAAAAATATGAAGTCCAGAAGCAAATCTATAGGTGCAGATTTCTCTATAGCGTCAAAATTAAACGAAGGGACAATTATTACTGTTTCAGTCAAAATTTAATTTTATGAGAACAATTAAAATTTTACTTATTGACGATCACCCTTTAATATTAGAGGGCTATCAAAATGTATTGAGTAGACTGGAAATTCCGGAAATTAATTTCATTGTGGAAACATCAGATAATTGTGAACAAGCCTGGCAAAAAATTGTTTCAGACAATTATGATGTGGTATTTTTAGATATTAATTTCCCTGTATCTAACAACTCAAAATTTATATCGGGAGAAGATTTGGGAGCTGAAATAAAAAAAGAATTCGGTAATAACATTAAACTTGTAATCCTAACAGTTATAGAAGATCCTTTACGAGTTCAGAATATTTTACGCAATGTAAATCCAGATGGTTTTTTAGTAAAAGGGGAAACAAATTCGGAAGAACTCATTACCTGCCTTAAAAAAATAATTTCCAAACCACCATTTTACGGAGCGACAATTTCTAAAATTTTGCAATCAGGAGTTATGAATCCGCAGGTTATCGATGAGATAGATCGGCAAATCCTTCATCAACTTTCTCTGGGTACTAAAACTAAAGATATCCCCCAACATGTTCATCTTTCGCTAAGGGCGGTAGAAGACCGAAAAAGAAGGTTAAAAGATATCATGAACGTTCAACAGGGAGGCAATAAAGCATTGCTTGAAAAAGCTAGAAAAAGTGGTTATATATAGATAAATTGAAATAGTAGAAATTCAGACGCTGTTTTCACATAATACACTCAACTTCTATTAATCCTTACTTTTTAAAAGAACTATGATGAGCATGATCAGGATATTCATGAGAAAATATTGATAATTAAAAAAGCCTTTCAGGAAATCCTGAAAGGCTTTTTTATATTGTAATTCTACTAATTTCTTAAGCCTCGAAAGGAACTACAGAAACGTAAGACTTATTGTCTTTCTTTTTAGTGAATTTTACTACACCGTCGATTTTTGCATGTAAAGTGTGATCTTTACCAGCATAAACATTTTCACCAGGATTGTGAGCAGTACCTCTTTGTCTAACAATGATGTTACCTGCTATCGCAGCCTGACCTCCAAAAATCTTCACCCCAAGACGTTTCGATTCTGACTCTCTACCGTTCTTGGAACTACCAACTCCTTTTTTATGTGCCATGTTATTGGGTTTTTAGTAAGTTAATAATTTAGCTTAAAGCTTCGATTAATTCAGCTTTTTTCATTGAAGAATATCCTTCAATTCCTTTGTCTTTAGCCATCTCTTTAAGCTCAGCTACGGTGTGCTTACTTAAATCGCTATCAGCTTTTTTCTCTTCCTTCTTTTCAGCTTTGCTTTCAGAAGCTTTTTTACCACCTTTCGCAGTAATACTTTCGATTACGATCTCAGTTAAATACTGGCGGTGACCATTTTTAACTTTGTAACCTTTACGTCTTTTCTTTTTGAAAACAATTACCTTGTCTCCTTTAAGGTGACGATTAATCTTTGCTCCTACTAGAGCACCTTCTATAGCCGGGGCGCCAACAGTAATGTTGTCTCCATCTCCTGTAAGAAGAACTTTATCGAAAGAAACGCTGTCTCCTTCTTCTCCTTCAAGACGGTGTACAAACACTTTCTGGTCTTTCGCAACTTTAAATTGCTGCCCTGCTATCTCTACAATTGCGTACATAGTGTCCTGTTAATTAATTACTTTCTAATTAAAATAGTTGCGCTTCTTCACAAAGCGGGTGCAAATATACTTCTAAATAATTAATTAGCAAAGGCTTCAGCTAAAATTGAATGATTTTTACATGGTATGTTTCTGCCCTTCACTGGTATTCCAGCTCTTTTTAAACAATTGCATAAAGGTAAGCGTTAGAGCAAATGTTGTTGCTGCGCCCATCGCATATACACTAAAAAGCACTACACCCAAGCCGGCTTGATACTGACTTCTCCACATGGTAACAAACTGATCTAGAAAATCTGGATTTAACTCACTGGCGTAAATTCCAAAGAAAATAGTAAATAATGTCGTTGCAATAAATCCAGTGATAAGGCCCGTAGTAAAGCCTTCACCGTATTTGAATAATGTAGAATCATTCTTCCTTTTGGCTTTAATAGCCATCCAGATTCCAAAGGCCATAATGGCACAATTCAAAAAACTAAACAATGGATTTGTATGCAATCCTACTAAAGACAGTGCTAAAAAATAAACAATTAAACCTACGGCAATCATAATTCCGAATTTTGCGGGTATTCCTATATTTTTCATAATTTCTAATTTTCTATTCAATTTCATAAAAATCAATGAAAAAACACCCTAAAAGCTTGTTAATTAGTACATTTAAAGACTTTTTGTTAAATAATTACCAAAATTTTTATCTCAAAATGTAACAAAATTGTACCTTGAGAAACTAATAACTTGCATAACTATAAACTATACACAATGATTAACAAACTAAAGCTGGCCGCTGGCGCTCTGCTATTAAGTGCTGTTGGCTTTGCCCAGGAAGTTGAGTACACAGAATATGATCTCGATAATGGGCTACATGTAATTTTACATCAGGACAATTCGGCTCCCGTAGTCACCACATCGGTAATGTACCATGTTGGCGGTAAAGATCGTGCAGATGGGCGAACCGGATTTGCACACTTTTTTGAACACCTTCTATTTGAAGGAACCGAAAATATCCCAAAAGGGAAATGGTTCGAAATCGTAAGCTCACATGGCGGGAATAACAATGCAAACACTTCTCAAGACCGCACTTATTACTACGAGACATTTCCTTCTAATAACTTAGAATTAGGCCTTTGGATGGAATCTGAAAGAATGATGCATCCGGTAATTGGGCAGGACGGTGTAGACACTCAAAACGAAGTGGTAAAAGAAGAAAGAAGAATGCGTATGGATAACTCTCCTTACGGAAACATTCTTACTGCCGTACAAGAAAATATGTTTGAAAAACATCCTTACAAAGATCCTAATATTGGATATATGGAAGATCTTGATGCTGCTAAACTACAAGAGTTTAAAGATTATTTCGCAAAATATTATGTACCAAACAACGCCGTACTTGTGGTAGCCGGTGACATTGATATTAAGGAAACTAAAGATATGATCCAAGATTACTTTGGACCAATCAAGGCTGGTGAGGAAGTAACCCGGGATTACCCAAAAGAAGACCCAATTACTGAAGAAATTCATGCTAAATTCTATGATCCTAATATCCAGATCCCAATGACCATCACTGGCTATAGAACACCAGAGTTTGGCAATAAAGATTCTTATGTTCTTAATATGATTTCTACGTATTTAAGTGACGGTAAAAGTTCTAAACTCTATAAAAAACTGGTAGACGAACAAAACATCGCACTACAGGTAGGTGCTTTTAACCTTGAACAGGAAGACTACGGAATGTACCTTATCTATTCCCTTCCACAAGGTGAAACAAGTCTGGATAGTATTAATACAGAAGTAGAAGAAGAGATCACTAATCTTAGAAACGAATTAATTTCTGAAAGCGACTTCGAAAAACTTCAAAATAAAGCTGAAAACAGCTACGTAAATTCCAATTCAAGTATTGCAGGTATTGCAAACTCTCTTGCCAGAAACTATCTACTTTATAATGATACCAGCTTAATTAATAAAGAAATTGATATCTATAGAAATATCACGAGGCAAGATATTAAGGATGTTGCCAACAAATACCTGAAACCAAATCAACGGGTAATGATCGATTACTTACCAGAAGAAAAGGAAGCGGAATAACACCAAATTAGACAAAAAAATGAATAAAAATATATTAGCAATTGTAGTATTTCTTTTGGGAGCTGTAGGACTCAATGCTCAGGTCGACCGTAGCACCATGCCAGAACCTGGCCCTGCTCCAAAAGTAAAAGTAGAAGAACCTGAAACCTTTAGACTAGACAACGGTCTTAACGTAATGCTGGTAGAAAACCATAAATTACCAAGGGTTTTAATGGCCCTTAGATTTGATAACCCTCCTCATTCTGAAGGGCAAAAAGCCGGAGTAAGCGGAGTTATGGGAGAACTTTTAGGCCAGGGAACAACCAATATGCCTAAAGATGAATTTAATGAACGTGTAGATTATCTAGGGGCCAAACTAAATATTTATTCGGGAGGAGCATCGGCAAATACACTTTCTAAATATTTTCCTGAAATTCTTCATTTGATGGCAGACGGAGTTATTAATCCAAAATTCACTGAAGAAGAATTCAATAAATCTATCGCTCGTACTAAAGATTACCTAAAAAGCAACGAGAAAGATGTTGCCTATAACGCTAGCAAAGTACGATCAGCCCTGGCTTACGGCAAAGATCACCCTTACGGGGAATTCGAAACTGAAGAGACTATAGAAAATTTAAGTCTTTCAGACGTTAAAAATTACTACCAAACCTGGTTTTCTCCTGCCAATGCATATCTGGTTATCGTAGGAGATGTAGACAAAAAAGAAGTTAAGAACTTAGTAAAGAAAGAGTTTTCTAGCTGGAAAAAAACAGTGATTCCCGAAGTAAATATCCCTGAAGTTAAAAACGTAGACCAAACTGAAATTGATTTCGTAGACATGCCCAATGCAGTGCAAAGTGAAATTTCTCTGGTAAACACGATCAATCTTCGTAAAAATCAGGAGGATTATTTTCCGGTGATGGTTGCAAACAAAATTTTAGGCGGCGGTGGTGAAGCGCGTCTTTTCTTAAACCTTAGGGAAGACAAGGGTTATACTTACGGTGCTTACTCTAGAACCGGAAACGATAAATATGTAGCGACTTTCGTAGCAAGCGCAAGTGTTCGTAACGAAGTGACCGATAGCTCTGTAGTGGCATTTCTAGATGAAATCTACAGAATTAGAAATGAAAAAGTTTCAGAAGCAGAATTAGCAAATGCCAAGGCTAAACTTACCGGGGATTTTGTACTTAGCTTAGAACAACCTTCTACTATCGCCGATTATGCCATGGAAATCGAAACTGAAGATTTAGATGAAGATTTTTATAAAGAATACCTTGAAAATATCGACGATGTAACGTTGGAAGATGTGCAAAGAGTAGCAAAGAAATATTTCCTTGCCGATCAATCCCGAATTGTAATTGCAGGAAAAGGAAGCGAAGTTGCTGATAAGCTTGAAAATATGCAGTATAAAGGCAAATCTTTCCCTGTAAAATATTACAGTAAATACGGTGAAGAAATTGAAAAACCAGATTACAATAAAGCTTTAGACCCTTCGGTTACGGTAGACAAAGTATATTCAGATTATATTGAAGCTATTGGAGGGGAAGATGCTGCAAAGGCTATTAAAACGATCGCCCTTAAAGCAACCACCACTATTCAGGGACAGGAATTAGGTTTAGAACAACGCCGAAGCAATAGCGGTAAGTTTTACCAAACAGTTAGCATTTCTGGTAATGTGCTGCAAAAACAAGTGTATAATGGCGAAACTGGCTATATGGTGGTACAGGGGCAAAAAATGCCTATGGACCAAGAGCAAATGAAAGCCGTAGCCATAGAAGCCAATACGTTCCCAGAGCTTACTGTTACCGCAGATGCTAAAATTACCGGGATCGAAAATATAGATGGTAGCGATGCGTATGCAGTAAAAGTAAATGAAAGCACTACGAATTTCTATAATGTTGAAAGCGGACTTAAAGTAAAGTCAGTAACAACGGTTTCACAAATGGGGCAAACTATGAGCATACCAACAACTTATAGCGATTACCAAGAAGTTGAAGGAATTAAAATGCCATTTACGATTTCTCAAAGTATGGGACCACAATCTTTCGACCTTAAAGTTCAGGAGGTTAAAATAAATGAGGGTGTAGAAGAATCTGATTTCGAATAACCCTTGTAATTATTGTTAGATAATGTTAGATCAAAGCCGGCTTTTTAGTCGGCTTTTCTATTTTTAGACAAGTTTCTTTTCATGGAGATCGCTTTAGCCCGATTTACAATTAAAACTCCGCCAATCACCAGCATCGCAAAAAATAACTGATTCAAACTAAAAACCTCATTATCCAAAATACCCCATCCAAGGGCAATAATCGGCATAGTATAAGTAACCGAACTGGTAAAAACAGGATTGGTAATTTGTACCAGGCGATTAAACATTATCATAGCCACACCAGTGCCCAAAACACCCAAAATCGCTATAAAACCAACTGACTGCTGCAATTCAATATTCGATAAATTTTCATTAAAAAATCCAGACCAGATTAAAACAAACAGAGCAGGAAGCAACAATACCGAAAAACATCCTGAAGTTACCGCAATTGCAGGAACATCATTTAAATATCTTTTTAAAAGATTTACGTTTACCGCATAACACACAGCTGCCAAAACACCCAATATTGAATAGAGATAATTCTCACTACCATTAAAACTGGCATTACTAAAAATTAAACCGGCTGTTCCTATTAAACCAACAAAAACCCCAATTGCCTTATTACTGTTCATTTTCTCCTGAAAAAATAACACTCCTAAAACAAGTGTCATTAATGGGGTAACCGCATTTAAAATTGAAGCAATCCCGCTACTAATTTTGGTTTCTGCAAAAGCAAAAAGAAAAATAGGGAAAAACGAACCTACAAAACCAGAAACGATGATCCATTTCCATTGCGAGGCTTTAAGCTTCATAATTTTTCTAAAGCCTACAAGAATTAAAAATAAAGCCGCAAAGATCACTCTAAAAGCACCAACCTGAAGCGGCGACAAGCCTACCAGGCCTTTTTTGATAAGAATAAAAGAACTTCCCCAGATTAAAGAAAGGACAAAAAGATAAATCCATTTGATTTTTCCTGCCGCCATAATTTTTAAATTTTGCGGCAAAAATCATAATTCTACTTTACAATTAGTAACTAAAATTAAGAAAATTACTGCCAGCGAATGGTTTCCATTAAATGTCTCATATCCCGCTTTATATAATCTGCAGCAGGATATATAGAATCATAATTAGGCTGGGTATTAAAATAAACCGCGCCTGTTAAAAAATGTGCTGTACTATCGGTGATATAAAATTGTGCCTGCGATGCAGCATCCCCCTGCAATTCATAAAACATCCCATAGGCTTTATGAAGATCGTTAGTATAAATATCACCTTCTATAGCATCAGCTTTTATCGTATGTTCCAAAGGTAATTTTTGAGCATCTCTTAATAAGGAATCCAGATTATTTCTTACCGGTTGATACGTGATAAAAATCGTCCCATTTAAAAGTGGATAGTTTAGATTTAACCAACATCCATTTCTGCTTTTGGAAGGAGCGATTTCAGCTAACTGGTTCTTCTCAAAAGTATAAGGGCAATTTAAATGTATAGGACGATACTCTGGCCGCGGATAATTTAAAGCCAGCATTGCTTTTGGCTTAGGCTGAACTTCATTTCCGCAGGAAATCGAGCAAAATATCAAAAATATCACAATATAACCTAAATACCTCATGCAGGTAAAATCGTCAATTTAATTTGTTTAATACGTCGATCATCCACAGCTTCGACTTTAAAATTATAATTCCCAAAATTAATAATTTCGTTTTGCTGCGGAAAATCACCAGATATTTCCAATAAAAAACCAGCTAAAGTTTCGGCCTCCCCTTTATTATCTTCAAATAAAGAAGCATCGTCTAATTTTATAATCTTATAAAAATCTTTAAGTGGGGTTCGACCTTCAAAAACAAAGTTCAACTCATCCAATTTCGAGTAGATTAAATCCTCATCATCAAACTCATCACTAATATCCCCTACAATCTCTTCAATAATATCCTCTAGAGTAATTAAACCACTTGTACCACCATATTCATCTACCACGATCGCCAGGTGGTTTTTCTTTTCTTTAAATTCGTTTAAAAGATCATCCAGTTTTTTATTCTCTGGCACAAAATAAGGCTCTCTTAAGAGTGATGTCCACTCAAAATCATTACGATCCAGATAAGGCAATAAATCTTTGATGTATAAAATACCGATTACATTATCGATATTCTCTTTATAAACAGGAATCCTGGAATATCCATTTTCGATAATTACCGGGATAATTTCAGCGTAGGTATCTTCGTCACTCAAAGCAAAAACATCCATTCTTGGGCGCATTACCTGTTTGGTATCGGTATTTCCAAAAGAAACAATTCCTTTTAATATTTTCTGCTCTTCTTTAGTGGTATCTTCTTCACTGGTTAACTCTAAGGCTTGTGAAAGATGGTCTA
This sequence comes from Zunongwangia pacifica, assembly GCF_023499215.1. Lineage (GTDB taxonomy): Bacteria > Bacteroidota > Bacteroidia > Flavobacteriales > Flavobacteriaceae > Zunongwangia > Zunongwangia pacifica. The sequence continues at coordinate 120,418 of NZ_JAKHSK010000013.1, read as the reverse complement.
TACTTATAAAAGAGCGTTGTTTTCCTAACTTCTCATGCAAATACAATGTAACGGCCCGCATGGGAACACTTAAAGGCGAAAACAAAGAATCCAATATATTTACCGGTTGTGCCATAAGGTTAGAAAACTGCACATTATTACGGCTGGCATAAACTTTTGGGAGGATTTCCCCAAAAAGCAGGATTAAAAAAGTCACCACGCCAACTTCAAAAATAAGCTTTAGGTTTAATCCAAACAGGACAACATCAAATCCGCTAAACAACTGGTCTGAAACCGAATCGAACAATAAAACAATGGCGATATTTATAAAATTATTAGCCACTAAAATGGTAGCCAGCAATTTCTTAGGCTTCTCTAATAATTTAATAACGATCTCCTGCGACTTTGTTCTTTTATGACCATCTTCAGTCATAAAATCTGCCGGAGTTAGTGAAAAAAATGCCACCTCTGCACCAGATATCATGGCAGAGCATAACAATAGCAGCAATAAAAAAATGAAGCTTATTACCTGGGTATAATCAAACGCGGCCAATAAAATTATACTGGGGGGTTCTGGATCCAAATGCAATAAATTTAGTTAGACTTAAAATGGTAAATCATCTTCTTCCTCATCATTACCATTAAATGGCTGACTGGCATACTCATTATTTCCCGAAGAACCAGAATTACTGTTAGCAGTATTGCCCTGATAGTTCGAGTTACTTTGAGTATTTTGAGCACTTTGCGAGTCGTAATTACCGCCATTACTTTCTCCCTTAGGAGTTAAAAACGTAAACTCGGTACACTGAATTTCGGTAGAATAACGCTCCATTCCCTTATCATCTGTCCACTTACGCGTTTTAATCCTACCTTCAATATACACCTTATCACCTTTTTTAAGGTATTTCTCGCAAATTTCAGCAGCTTTATTTCGAACAACAACATTATGCCATTCGGTATTATTTACACGTTCGCCGGTGGTTCTATTGGTGTACACTTCGTTAGTTGCTAATGGAAAACGGCCAATCGAGCCACCGCCTTCAAAATAATGCATCTTTACATCATCCCCGGTGTGTCCTATAAGCATTACTTTGTTTAGCGTCCCTGTCATAAATATTTGTCTTTGATTCGTTTAAAACTTGTCTTTCTAAAATACAGAAAAAATCAATGAGATTTAAACTGAATTCTAATAAAATTGAAAAACGACAAAATTACAAGTTTTCTATGTCAATTTCATTAAGAAAATTCTGAATTAACACCGGAACGGGATATTCTTTTACTTTTTCTGCAGAAATTCCTTCTTTTGGCAACGTTTGAGATGCTACAAGCCAAAAACGTGCGTAAATATGTTGATGCGACAATTTATGAACAATCGCCTGATCGTTATAAAGACGTACTGAAACATTTTTTGCTTCCATCAATTGCCGAAATTCGTTATTTTCCTCAATAATTCTTGCTTTCTGAATATCTGCTTTGGTTTCAATTAAAGGAAATTCATATAACCCATGCCATATCCCTTTACCTTGGCGTTGCTGAAGCAGGGTTTTATTTTCTTCTGAAGAAAAAACCAGATAATTAAAATATCGATTTTTGATCTTTCCCTTCTTAATTTTAACGGGCAACTCACCAATCTTACCTTCCTTTAGCGCCAAACAACTACCATTAAAAGGACAGGAATCACAAAGCGGATTTTTAGGTTTGCATTGCAGCGCTCCAAATTCCATTAAAGCCTGATTGAAATTGGACGGCTCTTTTTTATCCAAAAGCTCCATCGCCAAAGCTTTAAATTCTTTCACCCCGTTAGTACTATTAATAGGGGTATCAATATTAAAGTATCGCGAAAGCACTCTATACACATTCCCGTCTACCACCGCAACAGGTTCGTTATAACTTATGGATGCAATGGCACTTGCTGTATAATCACCTACTCCTTTTAACTTTAACAATCCCTTATAATCTTTGGGGAATTCGCCATCAAGCTCATACGCGACATGTTGAGCGGTCGCATGCAGGTTTCTTGCCCTGGAATAATATCCCAGCCCCTGCCACAATTTCATCACTTTATCCTGAGAAGCATCAGCAAGATCAAAAACACTTGGAAATGCCGTTATAAATTTATTATAATAAGGTAAACCCTGCTCTATTCGCGTTTGTTGAAGCATGATTTCACTAAGCCAAATATTATAAGGATTAGTGGTTTCCCGCCAGGGCAGCTCACGCTTGGTTTTTAAGTACCAGTTAATCAAAGTTTTAGAAAAATTCATAATTTAAAATGTCTCTGCGCAATATAAATTGTTTATTCCGTTATTATTTAATGATTTAGGTTTGAAATATTGAATATATAATTCTTATATTTGCCCCCTTGAAAATTAAGAACCCCAATTTATAAATATTAAACAGCACGAAAATGACGAAAGCAGATATCGTAGCGAATATTTCGGAGAAATTAGGAATGGAAAAAGGTGATGTACAAGCTACAATAGAAACCTTTATGGAAGAGGTAAAATCTTCTTTAGAAAGTGGAGACAATGTTTATCTAAGAGGCTTTGGAAGCTTTGTTGTAAAAACAAGAGCTGAAAAAACAGGAAGAAACATTTCTAAAAACACAACTATTAAAATACCAGCTCACAACATTCCGGCGTTTAAGCCTGCGAAAATTTTCGTAGAGGGTGTAAAGAGTAATGTAGATGTTAAATAAGCTATCCGGAATTAACTTTCTGGAATAATGAAATAAATTTATTAATTAAAACGTAACACTATGCCAAGTGGTAAAAAAAGAAAAAGACATAAGGTAGCTACGCACAAGCGTAAGAAAAGAAGAAGAGCTAACCGCCACAAGAAAAAGTAGTTTTCATACTACTTTTTTTATTTAAAAGATTTTGTTTTAACAACAACGTTCTTTGACATCGAAATTTTAAAGAACCCTGGCCTTCTGGCTAGAATGGACTTCTTAAAATTTCTTCAGGCTTCAAACACCTGTGATAAAATAATGTTTAATCCATCCCGAATTTTTCGGGCTTAAAAATCTAAATAGAGTGGACAAAGAATTAATAATACGGTCCGAATCCTCTGCTGTAGATTTTGCCTTATTAAAAGATGGAAAACTTATTGAACTCAACAAGGATGAAGACGACAACAATTTTAATGTTGGCGATATCATGATCGCCAAGATTAGAAAGGCTGTCCCCGGGTTAAATGCCGCATTTGTTAATGTTGGTTATACCAAAGATGGTTTTTTACACTATCACGATCTGGGCCCTCAGGTTTCATCCTTGCTTAAGTTCATAAAACGTGTAAGCACAGGTAAACTAAAAGATTATTCTTTAAAGAATTTTACTTTTGAAAAAGATATAGACAAAAACGGTAGCATTACCGATGTCTTAAAGTCAAATCAGTCGCTACTGGTTCAAATCGTAAAAGAACCCATCTCTACCAAAGGGCCACGCATTAGCAGTGAGTTATCCTTACCAGGAAGATATATTGTTCTAGTTCCTTTTTCTAACAGGATTTCGGTTTCTCAAAAGATCGAAAGCAAAGAAGAAAAAGATCGTTTAAAACGCCTTGTGAAAAGCATTAAACCTAAAGGTTTTGGCGTTATCGTAAGAACCGTAGCCGAAGGCAAAAAAGTAGCAGAGCTGGACAAAGACCTCCAAAATTTAATGGGTCGTTGGACAGCAATGTGTAAAAAACTGTATAAGCCTCATTATCCTGCCAAAGTTTTAGGAGAATTAAATCGTGCATCTTCTTTATTAAGAGATATTTTTAACGATACGTTTACTTCTATCACCGTAGATGACGAGACGCTTTACACACAAATTAAAGACTATGTGAGCGAAATCGCTCCTAGCAAAGAATCAATTGTAAAATTACATCAGTCCAATGTTCCAATTTTTGAAAAGTTCGGTATCGAAAGACAAATAAAAACTTCCTTTGGGCGCACTGTATCGATGAGTAAAGGCGCCTACCTGGTTATAGAACATACAGAGGCCATGCACGTTATAGACGTAAACAGTGGTAACCGTTCTAACAAATCCAAAAACCAGGAAGATACTGCTTTAGAGGTTAATTTAATTAGTGCTACAGAAATTGCGCGCCAGTTAAGACTTCGCGACATGGGCGGCATTATTGTAGTCGATTTTATCGATATGGGTAAAGCTGAAAACCGCAAAACCCTTTTCGATCACCTTAAACAGGAAATGAGTGACGATCGTGCAAAGCACAAGATCCTCCCTCCCAGTAAATTTGGACTTATACAAATTACAAGACAACGCGTACGGCCAGAAATGAATATTAAGACCCGTGAGGAGAATCCTAACGGCGATGGTGAGGTTGAGGCACCAATTATCTTAATACAAAAAATTAAAGCCGATTTAGAGCGCCTGATCAAGAAAAATCATAAAAAGATCACGCTATCTACGCACCCATTTATTTCGGCCTTTTTAACTAAAGGCTTTCCATCTCCCAGATCGCAATGGTTTTTTGACCACAAGCGATGGGTTAAAATTATACCAAGAGATGCTTACACGTATTTAGAATACCACTTTCACGATAAAGACGGGAAAGTGATACGATAAAACTAAAACGCCTTGCAAGACTTTTTTGCAAGGCGTTTTTTTATGCTCAAAATATAAACAAGTTATTTCGATAACTTAGAGTAAAAATTATTATTCCGTTTCATTTTACTCACCTTCCCGTCATTATCTCTTAAAAACAATATCGACTCTCCCAACTCTCCGTCCTCGCGTACTCTTCTAAACTCATCACCTTTAATATGTTTTAAAAAGGTTAATGCCGAACCCGGTGAAGATGATGGCAAATATAAAAGCACTAATTTATCATCCCATTTACCAACATAAAGCTCGCTGGACCAAGGCTGCGGATTAAAATATCCCACATAATCATCCAAGCTAACCTCACTATTCTTATCTAAATTTGGTTTTACCTTTGATAAAATTGAATGAATTCCTCTTACATACTTCTCAGGACTTTCACCACCTGCATTTATCATTACAGAATAGGCCATCTTACTTTTAGGATTTAAGCTTACCACAGTCCTATACCCCGGGCAGCTGCCGCCATGACCTACCCATTTGCTTCCATCTGGCCCTTTGTAAACCGAAAAACCTAAGCCCCACATCGTATCAAAATCTGGATCCACCCATTGCACATTCTGCATATATTTTAAGGTAGAAGACTTTAATACTTCGTAGCCGGCATCTTCATTTAATAACCTAAATTGCCAGGAAGCAAATTTCGCAAGATCTAAAACATTTGAAGAAAAACCCGCCGCAGGAGTGATCGCATTAGCTTCAAAAAAATTGATAATATCACGATTTCCATCACGTTTTAAAGCTCCATAACCAATAGCCATTTTATTTCCGTAAAGCTCTTTAGGCAAAAAAGTTCTAGTATCCTCTAAGCCTAAAGGCACAAGAATATTTCCTTTAACATAAGCATCATAATCCTGTCCAGAAATTTCTTCAATCACTTTACCCAACAGCGCTAAACCTAAATTACTATACTGAAAATAAGTGGAAGAAGGGTATAAAGTTTCTAATTCCGCAAGACCTTCTTCAAAATCTTCAGCTTCAGGAAATTCATAATCCGGAGCACTCCAATAAGACGCATTGGCCTCTCTTGGCAAACCTGAAGAATGGGTTAAAATAGACCGAATTGTAATAGGTCCACTTCCTTCATACTTTTGTTTTAAATCGAACCAGGGTAAAATATCCTGAATTTCGGCATCCAAACTTAATTTCCCTTCCTCATACAGCTTCATTACAGCAATTGAGGTAAACAATTTTGATATTGAACAAATACTACAAATAGTAGAAGGATCCATCGAAACTTCTTTAGCTATATTAGCTTCACCAAATGCTCCTTCCCATATAACTTCCTGATCGTTTACTGCTACAGCACTTATCCCGGGGAGATAATCAAAATCTTTTTGAGCATCTAACCAAACCTCTACAATCTTTAAAGCATTTGTATAATCTTTCTTATCCTCATCTTGAGCATTTAGAGCAAAAGCAAAAAATAGCAGCGGAAATAGAGCGTAAATTTTATTCATAAGTTTAATTAATTTTGTCCCTAAAATATAGAATTTTAGCTTAGTTTGCCCTATTATGGATACCAAGAAGTCTTACACCGTCAAAGAAGCTACCATAAAACTAATGCAATTTTGTACATACCGCGACAGGACGCATAAAGAAGTTGAAGACAAGCTTAAAAGCATGAATATGATCCCTGAAGCACAGCAACAAATTATTATGCAGTTAATGCAGGAAAATTTTCTTAATGAAGAGCGCTTCGCTAAAAGCTTTGCGCGCGGAAAATTCAGGATTAAAAAATGGGGCAAAAAGAGAATTATAAACGAATTGAAATTACGCGGAATTTCCCCCCGAAATATTCAAACCGGACTCAAAGAAATTTCAGAAAACGATTATCTCTCCACTTTTCATGAGATTTCAGAAAAAAAATGGGAATCGATCAGGGAAACTTCAGTAATTAAAAAGAAAAAAAAGTTAGCTGATTATTTACAATATCGCGGCTGGGAAAGTCATTTAATCTTTGAAAAAGCCAATGATCTTGCTACGCAACACGATTAAAGAATGCCTTATAAAGTCGGTTAAAAAACATTGAAATAAATAGCGCAATTAAGCATCCCAAAAGTACACAACCGGCACGGTATAAACTTACCACCCACGCGGTATCCGCTTTATCTTCATTGATGATTACAATAATCACTGCGGCGAGTGCAGATCTTATAGTGGGCTCTATTTTTAATAAAATACCTAATAAAATTGTAAACGCCACCCCAAAACAAAACATTACTAGATGAGGAATTGGCAAAAAATAAACCGCTAAACCTACAAAACTCCCCAAAAAGTTTGCTCTAATCCTGTTTAAAGCTAATTGGCGGTCATTCTCCTGAGAAAAAACCAGCAAACAGGAAATAATACTCCAATAAAACGGATATTCTGGGTAAGAAGTGTATAACGCATAACAGGTTATAGTTCCCAAAACACATTTTATAAGATAAATAATTTCTGAGACTGAAATTCGGTGATTAAAAGGCATTTTCAAAACAGTAGTTTTCTATCTAAATTAAAAAAGCAAAGGCCTAGAATATAAATTGACTTTAAATGAATAGCCCATAAAAATTCATTCCAGAATTCCCCAATATAGACCAAAAGTCTACATATATTTTTGTGTATTCGCCATAGCCTGCTCATTCTTGTAGTCTATCCATTTTTGGCCTTTCCACTTGCGCATATAGTTATCGAAATTGCGCATAATTACAAGATTATAAACGGCCTTTGATAAATTTAAAAAAGTACGAGGTGTGGCTCTTAAACTCATAGAAAAACCAGGCGTAAGATAAGTCATTTGGTGCCAGTAACCTTCAGGCATATACAGGGTTTCCCCATGATTTAGTTCAGCTACATAACCTTTAGCTTTTGCCAAAGCAGGAAATTTTTCTAAATCTGGTTTCCTAAAATCGATATCCTCTCTGGAAATTAATGAATGCGGCACTTTATAAAGATATTTACTTTCTGAAGGCGGATAAATAATACATTGCTTTTTACCGTTAAAATGAAAATGCAAAATATTCGCAAAATCAATATCGTAATGCATAAACACTTTTGAATTCTCCCCTCCAAAAAACAACATAGGCAATTGTTTAATAATACGCAAACCAATTTTTGGGAATTTAAAATCCTTTTGTAGCGCAGGAACCTCTTTCATTAAATGATAAAGGAAAATCCTGTAATCGGTAGGCTTCGATTTCAGGAGATCGATATAATCTGCCATCTTCATTTTGGCGTGTGGCTCGTTAAACTTATATTCTGAAGTTATAGGGCGATCGTCATACAACGGCACCACTTTTTCACCAGCAATTTCTTTTATATAATCCAGGTTCCATTTCTCAAAAGCCGGCCAGTCTTCAATCAAATTCTCTATAACAACTGGCTTTTGTGGCTGCACGTAATTCTTTACAAAATCTTCTTTAGAAATTCTTTTTACCCTTGGAATTTCTGCCAACTGCAAACCTCCGTACTTCATTCTTCAATATTAGCCCATTTATGGGTATTTTTTATAGCTTTTTTATTCTTGTAATCTATCCAATCCTGCCCCTTTATTTTACGCATTAAGTTGTCATAATTACGCATAAACAAAAGATTGTTCAAAACCTCTAAAACCTTACCTGGCGATCTTGGGAACGATCTTAAGGTTAGCGACAAACTTGGCGTTTCATATTTTATAAAATGCCACCATTTACTTGGCATAAATAAACCTTCCCCATGCCCAAGTTGAGCTTCTAAACCCTTAGCTTTTGCCAAAGCAGGATACATAGCAAAATCGGGGTTATCCATATTAATTATTTCCATACTCACGATCGAGTGCGGAACTTTATAAAGATATTTGGTTTGATCTGGCGCGTAAAGGAGTACTCGCTTTTTACCGGCAAAATTAAAATGGAAGTTATTGGCCAGATCCATATCGTAATGCATCACCACACTGGATCCTTCACCGCCAACAAATAAAACCGGCAGTTTTTTAAAGAATTTCACTCCAAGATCTGGATAGTCTATATCGTTTAAAAGCTCAGGGCAATTTTGCAGAAGATTAAAAAAGAACATTCTTAAATCTGAAGGCCCTTTTTCCAGAATATCAAAATATTCTTTAATAGGTAACTTCATTGCAGCACCATGGGAATTTTGCCTCCCTTTTGCCGGAGTGCTATCGTAAAGTGGCACTACAATATCACCGGCTTTTTCCCTAAAGTAATCGAAACTCCAGTTTTGATAAGCCGGCCAGTTTTTAGCCAGATCTTCAAAAATTACCGGTCGCTGCGGAATAAAATATTCCTGTTGAAATTCCTCTTTAGAAATTCCTTTTACTCTTGGTACTTCCTGAAGATCGAGTTTCATATTAAAATTAAGCTTTTGCTTTTGCCTTTTGTTTTTCTTCGGTTACTTTATTTCTTTCGATGGTATGCCCCGGTCTGGACCATTTTGGCTTTTCTCCAAGCGAATTATATTTAGAATCTGTCGCTTCTACAGTTTCTGGTTTCGATTTTTTAGTGAATGGCTTTTGTGGGTTTAAGCCTAATGCTTTAAACATCTGCATATCTTCACTCACATCTGGGTTTGGCGTAGTTAACAGTTTATCCCCGGCAAAAATCGAATTTGCCCCGGCAAAAAAGCACATGGCCTGCCCTTCCCTACTCATTTGCGTACGTCCTGCAGATAATCGAACCTGAGTTTCTGGCATTACGATTCTGGTTGTGGCCACCATTCTTACCATTTCCCAGATAGAAACCGGTGCCTGCTCTTCCATTGGTGTCCCTTCTACAGGAACAAGTGCGTTAATTGGCACAGATTCTGGTTGCGGATTTAAAGTTGAAAGCGACACTAACATCCCGGCACGGTCTTCTTCTTTTTCCCCCATCCCAATAATACCACCACTACACACGGTGACATTGGTCTTCCGGACATTATCGATCGTTTCTAAACGATCCTCAAAACCACGGGTAGAGATGACTTCCTTATAATACTCCTCAGAGGTATCTAAATTATGATTGTAAGCGTATAAACCAGCTTCCGCTAATCGTTGCGCCTGGTTTTCGGTAAGCATTCCAAGCGTACAACAAACCTCCATATCCAGCTTATTAATCGTACGCACCATTTCTAAAACATTATCAAACTCTGGCCCGTCCTTTACATTTCTCCAGGCTGCTCCCATACAAACACGGGAACTCCCGGCAGATTTGGCACGTAAAGCCTGCGCTTTTACATGATTTACGCTCATTAGGTCGTTCCCCTCAATATCGGTATGATAACGCGCTGCCTGAGGGCAGTAGCCACAATCTTCTGGACAACCGCCCGTTTTTATAGAAAGTAAGGTAGAAACCTGTACCGTATTAGGATCATGATGTTCTCTATGAATCGTTGCTGCTTCGTAAAGCAGTTCCATTAAAGGTTTATTGTAAATCTCTAAAATTTCTTCTTTGGTCCAGTTATGTCTTGTCGCCATGAAAATAGATTTATTCAAAAATAATCAAAACTTCGCTATCAAAATAGCGAGAATCCCAAGCCCTTTCGAGCCTTTACTCTTTTAAATTTTACTCGATAATCGAAGTTAAATACTCCGAAATAAAAACAATATTATAATAAATGTCCCATGGGCTTGCCCTAAGGTAGTTTACTTATTAAAACAGAAACGGCGTTACCGCCAAAACCTACCGCATTTACAAGTATATGCTGTAATCGCGCCGGTTTTTCACTAATATCGGAAAAAGGAACCGAAATAAACTCCTGATCCCTCAGCATTAACATTGCTAATTCCAGATTCAGTATTCCCGAGGTTGCAAACGTATGCCCAATTTTCCATTTATTAGAAGTCATTGCCGGTAAATTTTCACCAAAAACGGCTTTTATCGCGTTTACTTCGCCTAAATCCCCTTTTATGGTACCCGGCGCATGCATCACCACCGCATCAACTTCAGCAGGATCTAAATCTCCTATGGCCATTTTCATTGCTTTTTGCATGCATTTTCCGTCTTCAGAAATAGAAACACTATGCTTTAATTTTTCTGCGGAATAGCCTATTCCGGTAATTTGAGCCAATGCTTTTGCTGAAGCTGAATTTTCCAGACACAACAATCCGGCACCTTCACCCAAAACCATCGAATTGCGTGTTTTATGAAGATTCAATGCCTGGCAGGGATAGGCCAGATCTTCTGAAGCATACGTTTTAAGCGCCTTCATTTGTGCGATTGTAAACGATGTTAATGCCGCTTCACTTCCTCCCGCCATAAATTTATCGGCCAAACCAGCTTGCAGCCAGGCCACGGCATTTAAAACCGAATGCAAACCAGTAGAACAGGTTACGCTATGTGAAAAATGAACGCCATTGTTTTCCAGGTCCTGCCCTACCCAGGAAGAAATATTCCCCAGTGTTGTTGCCGGTGAAGCTTGGGTAGATGCTACCCGATTTTCGATAAATTCAGCATGAAATTTTTCAAATAATCCAGTTGCTCCACGAGAGCTCCCGATATTGATTCCAATATTTTTTTCATTTTCCCAACCGGCGCGTTTTATCGCCTGTCTCGACGTATAAATCGCAAATAACACCGAAAGATCGAGCTTACGATAATGTGCAGATTCGGTCCTTAAATTATCGATTTCTGAACGTAATTTTTCCGGCAGAAAAGCCGCAAAAGCTTCTTCGCCTTCAAAATCATGCTTTTGTATAAAATGATGATTGCTTTTATAAGCCTCCCAAATTTCCTTATGATCTTCCCCTAAGGGAGAAATAGAAGCTGTGGAAGCGATATAAATTGGATTTTTTATCCCCCTAGCCCCCGAAGGGGGAACATTGTTAGTTGACATAGTTGTTAGTTAACTTAACAGTTTACGAAAAATAAAATCAAAATTGAAAAAACTTATTTTCTGAAATTCTAAAAATGACTTTCGAAATACATGGTATTAGCAAATCTTCAAACCATCACATTAGCACATTTTCAAATTATTCGATTTTAAAATCTATCAAATACTCCTTCAATAACCTCATAGATTTTCTGCATTTCTTTCTCTGAAGTGATAAAAGGCGCGGTGATATAAATAGTGTTGCCAAGCGGACGAAGATAAACGCCATTTTCCATAAAATATTGAAAAAGCTGATTTCGTAAATTCCCGTAGCGCTCCATTTTCACATTAAGATCGAATGCAAAAATGATCCCCAAATGCCTAATATTGGTCACTTTTGGATGATCTTTTATTTTATCTGAAAAAGCCTTATGAAGCTTTTCGATTCGCTTAATGTTGCTTTGCATTTCTTTAGACCTCAGCAATTCCACTCCGGCTAAAGCAGCAGCACAAGCCAAAGGATTCGCACTGTACGTATGCCCATGAAACAATCCTTTTGCAATATCCTCAGAATAAAAAGCATCATAGATTTTTTGCGTACAACTGGTTAATCCCATGGGTAACAAACCCGCCGTAAGCGCTTTAGACATGCATACAATGTCTGGTTTGGTTTCGATATAATCTGAAGCAAAATACCTTCCCGTCTTCCCAAAGCCCGTCATAACCTCGTCTGCCACACAAACGATATCATTTTCTTTACAAAGCTTCAGGATTTCATTTAATCCTTCAGCATCATGCATTTTCATCGCTGCCGCTCCCTGCACCAAAGGTTCATAAATAAATCCTGCGATATTATTTTCTTTGATAAGCTGTTTTAGCTGCTCTAAAACTTCTTTATTATTTTCTCCTTTGGGCACTGCAATGCGTTTTACTGCAATAAAATGATCCTGGAAAGCACCGTTATAAACCGATAAACCGGAAACCGACATCGCTCCAAAAGTATCACCGTGGAATCCTTCTTCAAAAGCTAACATCACCTTGCGATCATTCCCAAGGTTATGATGATATTGCAAGGCCATTTTTATACCAATCTCGGTCGCAGTAGAACCATTGTCATTAAAGAACATTTTTTGCTGCCCCTCGGGTAAAATTGTTATCAAAGCTTCAGAAAGTTCGACCGCTGGTTTATGCGTAAATCCGCTAAACACCACCTGATCCAGATTCTTCATTTGCGCAGTTACACGAGCTATGATAAAGGTATTGCAATGACCGTAAACACAGGTGTACCAGGATGAAATTCCGTCGATATATTCATTTCCGTTTTCATCAAATAACCACACTCCTTTTGCTTTGGCAATCGCTAAAGCATCACTAGCAATTTTATGTTGCGTAAGCGGATGCCAAAGGTGTTTTTTATCTCTTTCAACTAAATTTAAATTCTCTTGCATCATTTATTTATCAGGTTCTCACGAAATTTATCGGCGTATTTTTTAATAATTTCAGCCGTAAATTCTTCCTCTTCTTCTACCCGGCCAATTACCGGGACTCCACTCATTTTGGTGATAATATCTTCAGTAGTTTTAGTCTCGTTTCCGCTGTAAATAATTCCGAAGCAATTTAAACCACGACGAAACAAAGCCTCTAAACTTAACAGTGTATGATTAATACTTCCCAAATAATGTCGCGACACCAAAATCACTTTATCGGCAGGTTGCATTAAGTCGGCTATCGTCTGGGTTTCATTGATGGGCACCAGTAAACCGCCGGCACCTTCTATCACCAGATTATTTTCGGTTTGGGGACGAAGTATATTTTCAGAAGTCATTGCCACCCCATCAATTTCTGCCGCGGCATGCGGACTCATGGGTGTTTTAAGGGCAAAAGCATTAAGATGGAATTTGGTTTTTTTATTACTGATTAAATTCTGAATTTTATGGGTATCAGAATATTCTAAATCACCTGCCTGAATGGGTTTCCAGTAATCGGCTTCCAAAGCTTGAGTCACTATTGCTGAAATCATGGTTTTCCCTACTTCAGTTCCAATACCGGTAATAAAATAAGATTGTTTCATTTTAAATTAGTTTTTTAGGGCATTCATCAAAATAACAACGAGTGATGTTATTTCTTCTTCGGAATTAAAACTATGCAGGCAAAAACGTAGTCTTTCTTTTCCTTTTGGAACGGTTGGCGAAAGAATAGGCTTTACCAGATAGCCATTTTCCTGAAATTTGAAAGCTATTTTTTTTACGTTCTCATTCCCCGGAATAATCGCGCATTGAATAGCCGATTCACTTTCGATAAAATAGTGGTCGATTTTAGCTTTTTCTAATTCGCTTTTAAAATAGCGAATATTGGTTTTTAGTTCGTTAAAAGCCGAATTTCCTTGCTCTAATTCCTGAAAAACGGCCAAAACTGTAGCGACGGCATGTGGCGGTAGTCCCGTAGTGTAAATAAAACTACGAGCAAAGTTTAAAAGATAAGTGATAAGACCCCTACTTCCCAAAATTGCAGCACCATGAGCACCAATGGCCTTTCCAAAAGTGTGAATCCGGGCAAAAACCTTATCCTGAAGTCCCATTTCGCAAACCAAGCCACGCCCATGGTCTCCAAAAACGCCTGTACTATGTGCTTCGTCGACGATGAGAAAAAAATTATTTTCTTCGGAAAAATTGGCCAATTTAAGTAAAGGGGCCAGATCTCCGTCCATCGAGAAAACCGATTCGGTTACGATATACACCGAAGTATTTTCAGTAATCTGCTGTCTCGAAATTTTATGCTGTAAATCCCCAATATCGTTATGCTGAAATTTATAGGCTTTGGCATTGCTCATTAACATCCCATCACGAATACTAGCGTGAATTAATTCGTCATAAAAAATGAGATCGCCTTTTTGCGGCACTGAAGAAAAAAGACCAATATTAGCATCATAGCCAGAATTAAACATCAAAGCGGCTTCTGCCCCATGAAACTCGGCTAAAAAACCTTCCGTGACTTGATATAATTGGTGATTCCCGGAAATAAGTCGGCTACCGGTAGCTCCGTTTTGCTTCAGCTTATACGTTTCGCAAAGTTTATAGGCTTCAGCAAAAACAGCTTCAGAATGAGCAAATCCCAGATAATCATTGGAGTAAAAATCGATACCTTCCGTAACGGTTTTTAATTCTCTAAGTGAATTATCCTGCGCTCTTTTTTGGATACTTTTAGTAAGCTTGGAAGGGAATTTATTCATGTAGGCAAAATTACGAGTTTACCTGAATTTGCCCTTACAGATTGGCGAAAATTGAGTTTTAAAGAAAAGAGCTGTAACTATCTAAAAGTTACCAAACGCTATATAAAACACTTACATTTTGGTGTGATCGATATTATCCTCTGGTGTATCATCGATCTCACTTTTTAAAACATGCGAATTTCTTTGATATTTACCCCGTAGATCATCCATTTTTGATTGATCCCAAAGTTTATTACCGATAAAATAAGATGCCCGCCCAATTAAATGGGCACCCACAGGAGCCGTTAGAAATAAGAATAGCACAATTACAAAAGTTCTGGAAGTGGTACTGAGATCGTAAAAATAAAAAGCCACACCACCCAATAATAAACCAACGCCAAGCGTAGCTGCTTTGGTATTTACAGATATTCGTAAATACGTATCTGGCATTCGTATTAGACCTACTGCCGCCAATAAAACGAATAACGTTCCTAATGTAATTACTATGCCTATAAAAATGTTCATTTCTTCTTGCTTCTTCGTTCTAAATAATAACTAAGGGCTACGGTACTTAAAAATGCAATAAGTGCCAAAATCATCCCGGTATCCAATAATGTAGAGCTACCTGAAGTGATAGTGTACACACCAATAATCCCAATTCCGGTAGTAATCAAAAGATCCAGGGCGACAATCCTATCTGCAATGCTGGGCCCTTTAAAGAATCTTACTAAAATAAGAATTACTGAAAAAGCCAGGATTGGCAGGATTACGATTCTACAATATTCAGCTAAAGTCATTATTTTAAAATCTCTAAAATTCGTTTTTCAAAACCGTTTTTTATACCGGCAATGAATTTCTCTTTATCTTTTATGTACATGGCATGCACATAAAGCACCTTCTTATCATTAGAAACATCTAAACTTAACGTTCCGGGAGTTAAGGTAATTAAATTTGCTAATAGGGTTATCCCTACATCGCTTTGTACGGTTAGCGGAACTTTTACAATTCCCGGTGTCATATTAAGTTTTGGTGTCATTACTTCCCAGGCCACCTCTAAATTTGCTTTTACCAGTTCTTTTACAAAAAACAGGACAAAAAATATAAGCTTCGGGACGATGGTAAAATATTTAGCTTTTCTGGACCCCTTGGTGATGACCATTAAGATCACATAACTCAATATAAAACCAAACAAATAGTTAGCAAACTGAAAATCCCCTGTGAGCACTACCCACACAAAGGTTAGAAGAATATTAGATACAAACCTGTTTTTCATTGTTTCTCCTGTTAACTATTGTTTAAAACCGTATCAATATACTGCTGACTATTCATTAATTCGTTTGCTATTCTGGAGGATAACAATTGAATATGTTCTGCTCCAAAACCTATATATAAGGATATTAAACTTAAAAAAACTATAGGAAGGATAAATTGTGTCTTCCTTGCTTTACTAATATCACTAAAATATTCGAATTTTGGTTTCTCTGGAATCTCTTTTGGATCTTTCCAGAAAACTTCTGCCCATAATTTTGCAATAATGATCAAGGTGATAAAACTCGCAAAAATAATCGCTGCAACTGTCCAGTAGTTTTCTGTTTTAAAACCTTCACCTATTAAGGATATTTTTGGCCAGAAACCAGATAGTGGCGGGATTCCTACCAAAGAAAATAACGGGATAAAAATCAACAAACTCAGCTTAGGATAATTGGCATAAAAACCACCTAGAGCCCTCATACTGTTCGAGGATTTTATCTTAAAGATAAGTCCGCTAACCATAAATAAATTGGTCTTTACCATAATATCATGAATCAGATAAAAAATAACCCCTGTTATGGCAATTTCAGTAAACATCCCTAAACCTGCAATCATATAACCAATATGACAAATAATTAAATATGAAAATACCTTACGTACATTATTTTGCACCAGTGCTCCCACACCACCACTAAAGATGGTTAGTATCGCGAGTACCAATAAGATCTCCCCAAGAAAAACATCACCTACAAAAATCAATGTAAACACCCGTATTAATGCATAAACTCCAAGTTTGGTTAAAAGCCCACCAAATATTGCTGAAACGGCCGCGGGCGGTGTATGATACGATGCAGGTAACCAAAAATAGAGTGGGAAAATTGATGCTTTGGTACCAAAACCTATTAAAAATAGAATAGCTGCAACTTCAACTAGGCCTCTATTTTCTACCGCTGCTACCTTACCGGCAAGATCGGCCATATTTAAAGAGCCGGTTAAACCATAAAGAACTGCGATAGCGGTTAAAAAAATAGTAGAAGCTAAAATATTAAGTGTAAAATATTTTACAGCCCCTTCCAACTGGGCTTTTTCACCACCTATAGTAATTAATACGAAAGAACTGATAATAATAATTTCGAACCAAACATACAGGTTAAATAAATCTCCCGTTAAAAAAGCTCCGGTTAAACCGAGTAATAAAAAGTGGAATATTGGAAAATACCCAAATCGCAAACGATCTTTTATCACTGAAGCTGCTGAAAATATAGAAACTGCCAACCCTGAAAGTGATGTTAAAAGCACCAACGTCACCGAAAGAGTATCTGCCACAAACACAATCCCAAAAGGCGCATCCCAATTACCAGCATTTACTTTTTGCATTCCGTTTTCCCAAACATAATAAAAAACATATGCTGAAAGGATTACGGCAATAGCGCTTCCGGTAATGCTTATTACTTTTTGAGCACTTATCTTATTCCAAAAAAACATCAAAACAATGCTCAGGAATAATTGAAATAATAATGGATATATGATTAATTGTTGCATCATGAATCTTCGTCGGTTGCGTTCATTTCGTCCAGATCGTCTGTTCTCACCACCTTATGCGCTCTTTTTACAAGAATGATGGCAAAAGACTGCAATCCAAAACTAATTACAATAGCAGTTAATATTAGTGCCTGCGGAACAGGATCTGCGTAAGCTTCCAGAAAAACTTTCGAATTTTCAGGAATAATAGGCGGTAAGCCTTTAGTAATTCTTCCTAGCAGGAAAATTAAAAGGTTTGCACCGTTTCCTAATAATATAATTCCGATAATAAGTTTTACCAAACTACGTCGTAAGATCATATAGATCCCAGAAGCATAAAGTAAACCTACTAAAATAGCTAATAATATCTCCATAATTAAGGCGCTTCAGAAATTGTAAAAATGATCGTTAGCGTCACCCCTACTACAACAAGATAAACACCCATATCAAAAAACATTGCAGAGCCAATACTCCCTAATACCGGAACATGGCCGTGATACCAAAGACCGGTCATAAATGGATCGCCAGCAAAAATCATAGGTGAAAGACCACTAAAGAAAGATAAAGCCAACCCTGTAGGCATTAAAAACCCAGGGTGAAATCTTAATAGTGATTTTGTGTTTTTTAATCCGTTCGCAAAAGAATGCAATACAAAGGCAATGGCGGCTATTAAGCCTCCAACAAACCCACCTCCTGGCAGGTAATGTCCTCTTAAAAGAATAAAAATGGAGAACAGTAATAATACCGGCAAAAGGTAATTAGATGCTGTTCTTAATATGATGGTTTTCATAAATTCTTAATTACTGAACTCTATCTGTTCTTTTTAATCTTAATTTCAATAATCCAAATACCCCAATGGCCGCTATGGTTAATACTGAAATCTCTATCATCGTATCTGCGCCCCTGAAATCTACTAAAATAACATTCACTACGTTTTTCCCATGAGCCATGATATAGGAATTTTTAGCATAAAAATCACCAATTTCAGTATTTACAGGTTCAGAGAGCACTTTTAAAGCTAGCGCGGCAATCATCCCTCCAAAAAGCAAGGATAATATACCATCACGAATACGCATTTTATGATCCTGAATTTTAAGATATCGTGGTAAACGATAAAGTACCAAGACAAATAAAATTACCGTTAGGGTATCTATAGAAAACTGCGTCATTGCCAAATCTGGCGCGCTATAAAATACAAAAACAAGACAAATAGTTAATCCTACCACACCCATTGCAACTACTGCCGATAAACGACTTCCTGTAAATACAGTAAACAATATTGCAATACACATAATGATAAAAACTACCAGCTCGTAAAAGCTAACATTAGATAACTCTGAAGTATCTATATTAAATTCGGTATTGCCAAGCATGGAATATCCTACCATCCCTATCAGGAAAAAGATGATAATAAAGACATAATTCCTTAAATATCCATTCTGAAATACTCTTGTCCAAAAAGAAGAAACATAGGTAAATCCGGTGTTGAATTTTTCCATCAGGCTTTTAGGGCTTGCAAACTCTAATTTCCCTACAGCAGTTTCTAACTTCGCTGAAGGCTTTAGTACAAAATATAGGATCGTACCTATTGTAATAGTTACTAAACTTAAAATAAAAACCGTATTAAAGCCATGCCATAACGCTAAGTGTATTTCTCCCGATTCTCCCCCTAAAGTGGCAACTACCGGTTTAATTAAAGAACCTTCAATTATAAAAGGCATTATCCCAAAAACCAAACTCAAAACAGCCAATATAACCGGTGGCACCCACATCAACGGGCCAGGCATTTTAGTATCTTTTAGACTATCGGGCAAATTCCCCTGAAAAGGTTTTATACCCGCTACAAATCCTGCCCAAAGCAATAGCATTTTTGTGATCACAATCCCCACCAGTAGCACCGTTGCGATAATAGGCGCATGCATTGTGGCTTCATAAGTAAGTTCTTTCCCCAGAAAACCAACGGTAGGCGGAATTCCTGCACTGGATATCGCAGCGATAATTGCAGCGATCCCCACCGGCATCAACACTTTACGTAAACCAGAAAGCACGGTTACATCCCGGGTCCCGGTTTGATGATCTATAATTCCTGTAGTTAGGAAAAGTGTTGCTTTATACAAGGCATGAACTATAATAAATACCGCAGCTGCCGTAAAAGATTCAGTAGTGCCCATACCAATTAGGAACATCAAAATTCCTAAGGCCGATATTGTGGAATATGCGAGCACTCCCTTTAGATCGGTTCTGAACAGCGAATGGACAGCAGAATATAACATGGTTACCGCACCAACAACAATCAATGTCGTATTCCAAATTTCCTCGCCACCAAGTATTGGGGTAAAACGCATCACCAGATAAATACCTGCTTTTACCATTGTTGCAGAGTGCAAATAGGTAGAAACTGGTGTTGGTGCCTTCATGGCACCGGGTAACCAAAAATGAAATGGGAATTGTGCCGACTTTGTAAAAGCTGCACCAAACAGCATGATCACTGCAAGAGTATAATACTCATTTCCTTTTATTAATTCAGGAGACATATTTAGCATTTCGGCGATGCTAAAAGTCCCTGTAATATTTCCTAAAACGACAACTCCCGCCAATAAAAACATTCCGCCTAAACCTGTAATTCCAAGCGCGGTTAAAGCCGATTTTCTTGAAGCTTCCTGAGTGTTATTAAAACCAATTAAAAAGAACGAACTAATACTGGTAAGTTCCCAAAAGGTAAATAAGCTAATCACATTGTCAGACAATACCAAACCTAGCATTGCTGCCATAAATACGCTTAAATACCCATAAAAACGATCCAGGTATTTATGATGATGTAAATAAGCTGAGGTATAAGCAAAAACCAGGAAACCAATCCCGGTAATCATTAGGCAGAATAACAATGAAAGTCCGTCTAAAGTAAAACCAAGATTAACGCCAAAAGAAGGCACCCAGTTATAACTCTCCTTCACTACCTTCCCTTCCATAATTTCAGGAATAAACTGAAGGAAATACAAAAACAGTCCTAAAGGAATTAGTGAAGATAAAACAGCAAACTTCCCTTTAAAAAACTTTCCTGCGAAAACTAAAAGTAAAGCAAATAAAAATCCTAAAAGTATTGCTGATATCATAATTAATTAAAATCCTGTTCCTCGCAAATATAATAGTTATTATTTAAGTTTTATGCGAATTATAAGCGTTAAATATAAGGAGTTCTGCCGACTTTGCAATTTCTTAATCTTTCGAAATAAAGAATAATCACCTATAGGATTTTTTGATAATAAATAGAAAATCATAAACAACTTCAATTTCCGAAATTTGATTTCATATTGGTTTAGGAATGGAATTTTCTTTTAGCTGATTTTGGATCATTCTGGCCTTCGGTATTTTCCACATCTTCCTAAGTAAAGTTTTTCAAAAAGCAAGGCAGTTTCAACAAGATAACAAACTTACGATCTAGACAATGGCCATAATCATAAATTTAGATAAGATTCTGGAGCGTGAAGGCATGAAGAGCAACGAACTCTCCGAAAAAAAATGGTATTACCACCGCCAATCTTTCCATTTTAAAAACCGGAAAAGCAAAAACCATAAGATTCTCTACTTTAGAAGCGATTTGCAAAATTTTGAATTGCCAGCCAGGCGATATTCTTGAATATCGAAGTGAAAAATAAATAATTAACTTTAGCACTAAAATATACCTCATGCGATTACTCCTCATTTTTCTTTTCGTTAGCACGATAAGTATTGCTCAGCAAAATAAATACAGAGTTTCATTCGAAAATGCTATTCATCACGAAGCTAAGATCAACATTGAATTTCCAGAAATAACAACCGATACGTTTACCGTAAGAATGAGTAGATCTTCACCCGGTCGCTATGCAATTCACGAATTTGCTAAAAATATATATGGTTTTAAAGCTACCGATAGTAACGGTAAAAAACTGAAAGTTACCCGCACCAATCCGTACTCCTGGGCAATTACGGGTCACGACGGAACTATAAATATTGAATACATTTTATTTGCGAATCGTGGGGACGGAACGTATTCTCAGGTAGATCCTACCCATGCCCATTTAAATATGCCCGCTACTTTTATGTTTGCTGAAGATCTACAAGATAGACCAATAGCGATCACTTACCATACTAAAGCTCAACCCGAATGGAAAGTAGCTACGCAGTTAAAGCATATGGAAGGGAATACCTTTACCGCTCCAAACCTTCAATATTTTATGGATAGCCCAACCGAGATTAGTGATTTTAGAATGAAAAGTTTTGAAATTAATGGTAAGAATATACGTTTTGTTTTACACGATCCCAGTAAACAGGAATTATTTGACGAGTATTTTGAGAACGTAAAAAAGATCGTAGCTCAGGAAAGGAAAGTGTATGGTGAATTACCCGATTTTGATTATGGCGAGTACACTTTTATAGCCTGCTACCTGCCAAATGTTTCAGGTGATGGCATGGAACATCGCAACAGCACCATTCTTACCGATGTCGAAACACTGGCTAATGGCGGAATGAAAGGCAATATTGGAACTGTTTCCCATGAATTTTTTCATGCCTGGAATGTAGAACGCATTAGACCACAATCTTTAGAACCTTTCGATTTTACAGAAGCAAATATGAGTGGTGCTCTTTGGTTTGCTGAGGGGTTTACAAGTTATTATACGAATTTAATTTTATGCCGAGCCGGAATCATCTCTGAAGAAGAATATATCAATGGTTTAAATGGCAGCTTCAACTATGTATGGACCTCTCCGGCGCTTCAATATTTTAATCCGGTTGAAATGAGTTACCAGGCCCCATTCGTAGATGCCGCGACTTCACTGGATCCCGTAAATCGCGAAAACACGTTTATTTCTTATTATTCCTACGGAAGTGTTTTAGGATTGGCGCTAGACCTGTCATTACGTGATAACGACCTTAGTTTGGATGATTTCATGAAACTGGTTTGGAAAACGTATGGAAAAACTGAAAAACCCTACAAAGTTGAAGATCTCGAAAACTTATTAAAACAATATGCCGGGGCAGCATTTGGAGAAAACTTCTTCAACAATTATATCTACAATAGCAAAATGCCAGATTACGAGCCGCTTTTTGCCAAAATGGGAGTACATATTTCAAGGAAAACGAACCAGGCATTTTTGGATATTTCAGTAGAAGATTCTAAAAAAGGATTGGTGATGACCAATAATCCTAAAATAGGCACTTCAGCATATAAAGCTGGTCTGGATAAAGGTGCCTACATCATTTCAATTAATGATACACCAGTGAAAAGTGTAGAAGAATTCGATACCATCACTTCAGCATTAAAACCTGAGGAAAAAATCAGTCTAAAATTCAGTAATTATGGTGAAGAAAAAACCGCAGAAGTAGCTGTAGGGAAAAATCCTTCTTACGAAATAAAAATCGATCCTAAAGCGAAGAAAAAAGCTCTTAAAAATCGCGAAAACTGGCTTTCAGGTAAGTAAAATTTAAGATTGACAGCATGTAGCTATTAGCTTTCAGCCGTCTAATTTTTAAAAATGAAGTAATAATTTTAAATTTTCTACTCGCCAGTATACTTGATCCAGAATTTAAGTAAATTAAAAAAGCACTTTTCTATCAATTTAATCTCTAAAATGATTAGTTGTAGGTATTAAATGATGAAAAATAAACATAATGTGTCGTCCTACTGAATCTACCTCGCCCGCTGGCGGGCTTGATTTTAGCTGTAGTCCTTAGTTTTTTTATCAGGACAGTATGAGATTCCAAATCAGGTCTGGAGTAACCGATAAGACATTTTATAACTAAGTTGAAAGAACCCAAAAAGAAAAGCCTGTTGCAAAAACAACAGGCTTTTTTATATAATTTCAGAATTATGTTAGTCGGCTAAAATGATCGCTTTATTATCTTTCATTTCAAGCACACCTCCCTTAATGGGGTAAAACAATTCTTTTCCTTCTTGTCTAAAATCTGAAGATAACTGTGACGTTACCTCTGAACTTGAAGCAGCAAGATTAATCTTTACCGTACCATCTGTTAACGTAGACACGATTGGTGCGTGATTGTTAAGCATCTGAAACTCACCTTCGATCCCAGGAACCTTTACCGCTTCAATCTCGGCTTGAAAAACAACTGCTTCTGGAGTTACAATTTCTAAATACATAGTTCTTAGTATTGAGTATTGAGTAGTTAGTAGTTAGCTTTAAATCACTAACCGCTAAATAGCTCTATACTATTTTATGATTCAGCTAGCATTTTCTCTCCAGCTTCGATAGCTTCTTCTATAGTTCCTTTAAGGTTAAAAGCTGCTTCTGGAAGATGATCTAACTCACCATCCATAATCATATTAAATCCTTTAATAGTATCTTTAATATCTACTAACACCCCTTTAAGACCGGTAAACTGCTCTGCTACGTGGAATGGCTGAGACAAGAAACGTTGCACACGTCTTGCACGTGATACCGCAAGTTTATCATCTTCAGAAAGTTCTTCCATACCAAGGATGGCAATAATATCCTGTAGTTCTTTGTAACGTTGTAAAAGCTCTTTTACTCGTTGTGCACAATTGTAATGATCTTTTCCTAAGATCTCTGGAGTAAGAATTCTTGAAGTAGAATCCAGAGGATCTACCGCAGGATAAATACCAAGCTCAGCAATCTTACGTGAAAGTACGGTTGTTGCATCTAAGTGAGCGAAAGTTGTCGCTGGCGCAGGGTCGGTAAGGTCATCTGCAGGTACATAAACCGCCTGTACAGAGGTAATCGAACCATTTTTGGTTGAAGTAATTCTTTCCTGCATCGCACCCATCTCTGTTGCTAAAGTTGGCTGATAACCTACCGCTGATGGCATACGACCAAGAAGTGCAGACACCTCTGAACCAGCCTGAGTAAAACGGAAAATGTTATCTACGAAGAAAAGAACGTCTTTACCTTGTCCTTCTCCTGCTCCATCACGGAAGTATTCTGCAATGGTAAGTCCAGATAATGCCACACGAGCACGTGCTCCTGGTGGTTCGTTCATCTGTCCAAATACGAAAGTAGCTTTAGATTCTCTCATTACATCTTTATCTACTTTTTGAAGATCCCATCCACCATCTTCCATAGAGTGCATAAAATCGTCACCGTATTTGATAATACCAGATTCAAGCATCTCTCTAAGAAGGTCGTTACCTTCACGAGTACGCTCACCTACACCAGCAAATACAGAAAGACCACCGTGGCCTTTTGCAATATTGTTAATTAATTCCTGAATAAGTACTGTTTTACCTACACCAGCACCACCAAATAATCCAATCTTACCACCTTTTGCGTAAGGCTCGATAAGGTCGATTACTTTAATACCAGTAAATAAAACTTCAGTAGAAACAGATAAGTCCTCAAATTTTGGAGCTTCACGGTGAATTGGCAATCCTGCTTCACCAGCTTTTGGTAGATTTCCTAATCCATCGATAGCATCTCCAACTACGTTGAATAAACGCCCGTAAATATCACTTCCAATTGGCATCTGGATAGGAGCTCCGGTAGCTATAACTTCTACTCCACGGCTTAAACCATCTGTAGAATCCATAGAAATAGCTCTAACAGTATCTTCACCAATATGTGTTTGCACCTCTAAAACTAAAATAGAACCATCTTGTCTGGTGATTTCCAAAGAATCGTAAATCTTTGGTAATTCATTTTCCGAATCGAAGGAAACATCGACTACAGGGCCAATAACCTGGGCAACCTTACCTGTTACTTTAGACATTATTAATTTCTTTAATGTTTTTTATTTAAATCTACCCGCAACCTACCTAGCTGATTTATAAATCTATAAATAAAAATAGGCCACAAATTTGGCTGCAAAGATAGTTTTTTCTTTATAATTTCATACTTCCAAAGAAATAACTTTTTTTATAGCCTAAAAAGTTAGCTCTTAAAGCCTAAGATTATTAAAAAAATACCATATTATTATCCTGCACTTACCTTTTCTACCTTATTCTACCGTTACCGATTTTGCCAGGTTTCTTGGCTGATCTACATTTTTTCCTAGCATCACTGCGATATGATAAGAAAGCAACTGCAAAGGTATTGTGGTTAATAAAGGTGTAAGAGACTCGATCGTTTCGGGAATTTCGATGACGTGATCAGCCAGTTCCTTTACCTCAACATCTCCTTCGGTTACCAAACTAATGATCTTTCCTTTTCTGGATTTTATCTCCTGAATATTGCTTACTACTTTTTCGTAATGTCCTTTTCGAACAGCAATGACCACAACCGGCATTTCTTCGTCAATCAATGCAATTGGACCATGCTTCATTTCTGCAGCAGGATAACCTTCAGCATGGATATATGAAATTTCTTTCAGTTTTAATGCCCCTTCTAAAGCTACCGGGAAGTTGTAACCTCTTCCTAAATAAATACAATTTCTGGTATCTTTATAGGTAGCTGCGATCTCTTTAATCACTTTATCTGATTGCAATAATTTTTCTACTTTCTGCGGAATGGCTTCCAGAGCCTGTAAAAGCAACCTGAAGTCTGAACCTGAAATTGTTCCTTTGTACTTACCAAGCTTCAATGCCATTAAGGTTAGTACCGTAATTTGGGTAGTAAAAGCTTTGGTGGAGGCCACACCAATCTCTGGACCGGCATGGGTATAAGCACCCGCCATGGTTTCGCGGGAAATTGAAGATCCCACCACATTACAAACCCCAAAAACAAAAGCACCTTTTTCTTTAGCCAATTTAATAGCCGCCATGGTATCTGCCGTTTCCCCACTTTGAGAAATAGCAATCACCACATCATTTTCTGTAATTACGGGATTTCGATATCTAAACTCTGAAGCGTACTCTACCTCTACAGGGATACGCGCCATATCTTCAAAAATATATTCTGCTACCAAACCGGCATGCCAGGAAGTACCACAACCAACGATAAGAATACGTTTGGCTTTAGCGATTCTTTCTATATTATCATCTACGCCTGCCATTTTCACGATTCCCTCGTCTGCCAACAGTCGCCCACGATAAGTATCACGAATGGCGTTTGGCTGTTCGTAAATTTCCTTAAGCATAAAGTGGTCGTAACCACCTTTCTCTATCTGCTCTAAATTGAGTTGTAATTCATGAACGTAAGCATCTACTTCAGAATCATTGTGTATTTTGCGAACTTTCACCTCCTTGCCCTGTCGTACTACAGCCATTTCACCATCTTCAAGATAAATGGCATTATTAGTATATGCAATAAACGGAGAAGCATCTGAGGCAATAAAATATTCATTATCACCAATACCTATAGCAAGGGGACTACCTAATCTGGCTACCACAATTTCATCTGGCTTTCTCTTATCAAAAACAGCAATAGCATACGCTCCTACCGTTTGATTTAAAGCAATCTGAACAGCCTTCCCAAGTTTAACGCCCTCGTTTTTAATTACATCTTCTATAAGATTCACCAAAACCTCGGTATCGGTATCACTTTGGAAAGTATAGCCTCGTTTTTTTAATTCCTTTCGAAGGGCATCGTAATTTTCGATGATTCCATTATGAATGATCGCCAGATTACCAGAATTTGATAAATGAGGGTGTGAATTTGTATCATTTGGCTGCCCGTGCGTTGCCCAACGGGTATGCCCAATTCCTATAGAACCATTAGAGGTTATGGATTGTTGCACTTTCTTTTCCAGGTCAACAACCTTTCCTTTGGTTTTACACACTTTTAAAGTTTCTCCGTCATAAAGCGCAATCCCTGCACTATCATAACCTCGATATTCCAACCGCTTTAAACCATTAATAACGACATCATAAGCATCTCTATGCCCAATGTATCCTACTATTCCGCACATATTAAGATTTGGGTTACAGGTCTGTCGATGTATAATACACTCTTAGCTTAAGCCGCGTATCCTCATTTGAAGCATTAGTTCCATAAAACACTGCACCTTCAGGAGTAATAATAGCACTGGCAGGAACCATTTCTAACTTATCATCTCCAGGAATTTCAGGTGTACTCTCTCCTACCCCTACATTAGCAATCTGCTCTATGTTTGAAGTTACTGCAACACCTAACCTAACATTAGTAGCATCACTATTTTCTATAAGATTAATAACATGCTGCGTTAACCTTAAAGTGTATTTAGTTTCTCCCGTCTCCTCATTCGTCACAGGTAAAGAAGAAAATATAGTTCTGGAATTAAAAGGATTATTTTGGTTTCTACTAAGATCTGTACTATAATCAATCAAGACCGAATTATTATTAAGATCATAAAGATAAAGACGTTTTGGAGCATTAGCGCCATTCATCAAATCATTATTTACATATAATTCGAGATTCGCTTCATTAATAATTAGATTTTCAGATTTTAAACCTTCTAAATCATCATCATTAAAAATTTCAATAACTCCAATGGTGCCTTCACCGCCTTCAAGATAAAGATTTTCTGAAGCACCTGCAATATTTTCTCTTAATTGATCAGGATATTCTCCTTCAAAAGTATTCACAATATTAGCCCCAAAACGTAATCCCAGGCTATCAATCACTTTTTTATTTACCGTCTCACCCTCATCATTCTTTGTTTCTTTATCATAAGAGTAATAAAGGTTAATCCCTGAACTGGTATTGGCAAAATCGAATAATATCATACTCCCCTCGTTCGATAAAGGTTCAGCTTTAAATAACAAGCCCCTAAAATAATCGGTAAAATTACTTGCACTGGAAAGTTCTGCGCTTCCTTCTTTATCCACTATTTTTTGCTGAAAATAGTCTTTATTTAAATTCACTCTCAAGGCAGGCGCAGTATAAGTAGTATCTGCCTCGCCTTCATCATTCTTACCAATAAAGCGAATTCTATCTGCTGAAGGAACAAAATTTTCATTCACATAGATGTTATCATCAGTTAGAAACTGTTCGAAAAGTGGCTGCTGATCTGAATAATATTTTTGAGGTTTCTCAAAATCTTCTGAAGGATCCAGATCATTTAAAAAATATCTTGATTCTCTAATGCTCAATTTAAAGCCCCCTTCCCCGTAAATAGAATCTAATTGATATTTGGATTCTTCATCATCAAATGTTTTTGTGCTAAAGTAAGGCAAATTCAATACCACACTATCTAAAACCGCTCCTTCCGGAAACTCTGGTGAGGTTTTCCCTAAACGCACCTGTGATAAAACACTTGCTGTTTTCTCTCCAAAAACCGGATGGTTATAAACCCCCAAAAGTTTTGTGTTTTGAATTCTTTGTCCGGCACTAAAACTTATATTGGTTTGCACAGATTTTAAATCTACTGTATATGCATTCACATCGTATTCCCGTAATTGCACACCGGCAGGATTCTCTATGATCTCTCCTCCAATATTACTAAAATCATCATCACAAGATGCTAAAAGAAAAATAACAACAAAAACTGTTGTTATTTTTAAAATCCCTTTGTATAAATTCATGTAAATAAGAATTACTATTCCGCTAATATTTTTGTAGTATAAAAATCCTGATAAGCCTGTGAGAATTCTTCTCTTGTTTTATACGGAAGTAATGGTTTATTAATTTTCTTTAAATAATCCAGCAGGTTTTCTGGCAGATCGTCACTACCAATAATCACAGCATCCGAATTATCTGCGGCCGTTTTGGCCAAATTCACAAAACTAGGCTCCTTAAGGTGTTTAAGATCCCTTTTCTCCATTCCGTCAAACAAGATTTTATCCCTCATCTCTTCATTTAACGTACCATCAAAGTTTTCATTGTAAATAGAAGTCACAATTTTTGCATCTTTGAATAATGGCTCATTCCCATAATAATTCCTTAAGTACAATGGTAACATATACGCTAGCCAGCCATGTACGTGAATTATATCTGGAGACCAGTTTAATTTCTTTACTGTTTCGATAACACCTTTCGCAAAAAAGATGGCGCGCTCGTCATTATCATCAAAAAGGTTACCATCCTCATCAGATAAAGTTGCCTTTCTTTTAAAGTAATCCTCATTATCAATAAAATAAACCTGCATTCTTTCTTTTGGGATCGAAGCTACTTTTATGATTAATGGCATATCTAAATCATTAATCACCATATTCATCCCAGAAAGCCTAATAACCTCATGTAGTTGGTGGCGTCGTTCGTTAATATTACCAAATCTTGGCATAAAAATTCGAATTTGCCCTCCAATGTTATTCACCATTCTTGCGGCTTCAAAAGATGTGGATGATATTTCGGTTTCAGGTAAGTAAGGTATAACTTCAGACGAGACGTACAATATCCTCTTATCTTTCATATATTTTTTCTTTAAAGTGCGGTTGCGAACAAAAAACACGCAAAATTACAAAATTTTATGCAGATTGCCAGAGATATATTAAGTTTGCACGCTATTAATTTTAAATTACAATGCAGGTTTTTAAAGAAAAAGAACTTTTAAAGCAAAGCTTGGCTACAAAAAAGCGCGCTGGTAAAACTATTGGTTTAGTACCAACCATGGGGGCTTTGCACGAAGGGCATCTATACCTCGTAAAAGAAGCACTTAAATCCTGCGATCAGGTTGTAGTAAGCATATTTGTAAACCCCACACAATTTGATAATCCCGACGATCTGGAAAAATACCCCAGAAATCTGGAAAAAGATATTAATTTACTTCAAGAAATTTCTGAAGAAATTTTTGTCTTTACCCCAAATGCCAATGAATTATATGGCGATTTAGTCATTTCTGAGCATTTTGACTTTGACGGACTGGATATTGTAATGGAAGGAAAACACAGAACCGGACATTTTGACGGAGTAGGAACCGTGGTAAAATTGCTTTTTAAAACCGTAGAACCCGATAAGGCTTTCTTTGGGGAAAAAGATTACCAGCAATTACAAATTATTAGAAAACTTACCGAAATAGAAGCGATTCCCGTAGAAATCGTTGGCTGCCCCATCCTAAGAGAAGAATCTGGCCTTGCAAGGAGTAGCCGTAATGAACGACTAAATGATTTGCAACGCGAAAAAGCAGCCTTTATCTTTGAAACCCTAAAAGAAACGAAAACGCTTTTTGGCACAAAAAGTGCAAATTATATAAATGAATGGGTAGAGCAACAGTTTAGAAATTATCCGTTTTTAGAACTGGAATATTTCGAAATTTCTGATGCCAAAACTTTAAAAAAATTAACTGAAAAAAGAGAGGGAGAAACCTATCGTGCCTTTATTGCTGCTTACGCAGGCGATATTAGGCTAATCGACAACCTAGCTCTTAACAATTAAAATCATGCAAGTTCACGTAGTAAAATCTAAAATTCATCGTGTAAAAGTAACTGGTGCCGATCTAAATTATATTGGCAGCATCACCATCGACGAAGATTTGATGGACGCAGCCAATATTATTGAAGGTGAAAAAGTACAAATCGTTAACAATAACAATGGTGAGCGCTTAGAAACTTACGCCATACCAGGCCCAAGAAATTCTGGAGAGATCACTTTAAACGGGGCAGCTGCCAGGAAGGTGGCCAAAGGCGATGTACTTATCCTTATTTGTTACGCCATTATGGATTTTGAAGAAGCTAAGAGTTTTAAACCTGCGATTGTTTTCCCTAACGAAGAAAATAATCTGCTTAACTAAAATTTGACTGGTTGAACGCTAAGCTTAAAAAAATACTTAAAACTATTATTCCCCTTTTATTGGGGATTTTTTTAATATGGTATAGTTACAACAGCTCAACACCTGCCGAGAGGGCAGAACTTATTAAAAATATTAAAAAGGCCGATCCTTTTTGGGTAGGTCTTTCTTTGGTTTTAGGGACTCTTTCTCATCTTTCACGCGCCTATAGATGGAAGTTTATGCTAGAACCCTTAGGTTACAAACCTAGATTTCGAAATAGTTTTATGGCGGTGATGGCCGGATATCTGGCTAATTTAGGAATTCCGCGATCTGGGGAATTTCTTAGGGCCGCAACCTTAAAAACCTACGAAGATATTCCCGTTGAAAAAGGGTTTGGTACCATAATTTCAGAGCGCCTTGCCGATTTAGTGATCCTATTAAGTATTATCTCGTTTGCAGTAATTCTTCAAACCGATAATGTACTCACCTATTTTGCTAAAAATAATATCAATCCCATTTTTACTATAGGAGCATTTGTCGTCCTTGTAATTATGGGAACCCTTAGCTTAATCCTTATCAAAAAATCAAAACTTCCGTTACTTCGTAAAATTAAAAACTTTGCAAAAGGCTTGCTTGAAGGGATGCGAAGCATTTTAAAAATGCGACAAAAATGGGCTTTTATCTTTCACACCCTGTTTATCTGGACTATGTATGTGATGATGTTTTATGTGGTCACTTTTGCAATTCCCGAAACGAGCGATGCCGGTTTTGGGGCGATTTTAGCCGCATTCGTAGTAGGCTCTTTTGCCATATCTGTAACCAACGGTGGTATTGGTGTTTATCCTATCGCAATTGGTAGTATTTTAACACTTTTTAGTATTTACAGGCAGGGCGGCGAAGCTTTTGGCTGGGTCGTTTGGGCTTCACAAACGCTGTTAAACCTTGTGCTTGGCGGACTTTCATTTATTTTTCTTCCAATCCTTAACAGAAGGAAATAATTATTTATATTGATCGTCGCTAAATAAACACCTATGATTAAAAAACTACTTTTAATGGTGGTAATTATCTGCCCATGGATAATTTCTGCCCAAACCTCCTATGAGACGATCTCTTCAGAAAAGCTTGGCACTAAAAGGGAAATTAAAATTCAGCTTCCAAGAAATTATGAAGAAAACAAGGAAAAACTATATCCTGTAATGCTGGTATTAGATGGAGATTATCTTTTTGAACCCGTTGCAGGAATGGTAGATTATTACTCCTATTGGGAAGATGCTCCAGAAATGATCGTGGTTGGCGTAAACCAGGGTCGTAGCCGTGAAGCCGACTCGTACTATGATGAAAGCCGTTATTTGCCCAGCGAAGAAGGTGCTGCTTTTTTTGAATTCTTGGGCATGGAGTTAATGCAGCATATCGCCAGCAAGTATCGCGTGGCGCCTTTCCACGTCATCGTGGGCCATGATCTCACCGCCAACTTTATGAATTTTTATCTTTTAAAAGACCACCCCATTTTTGATGCTTACATCAACCTAAGTCCAGATTACGCACCAAAAATGAATGTAAGACTGGGCGAAATTTTTGAAAAAACCGATAAAAAAATATGGTATTACCTGGCAACAGGATCAGATGACATTCCTCAACTTCAGGAATCAATAAACGCTTTCGACAGTCAGCTTAAAGATATAAACAACACACTTTTAAACTATAAGTTTGATAATTTTGATGGGGCTACTCATTACTCTCTGGTAGGAAAAGCAATCCCCTCAGCTATCGATAATATTTTTGAGATTTATCGCCCAATTTCACAAAAAGAGTATCAAACAACGTTACTTCAAACCAGTATAAGCCTTTCAGAATATTTACAGGACAAATACAATACCATTAACGAGCTATTTGGTCTTCAAAAACAAATTCGATTAAATGATTTTCTGGCCATCAATCAGGCAATTGAAAAAACAAAACGCTGGGAAGATTTTAAAGAACTTAGTAAAATGGCGGCAGAACATTATCCAAATACCATGCTGGCCACCTATTTTGAAGCCCGATGGGAAGAAGAAACCGGTAATCCGCAACGTGCCATCAAAACCTATCAAAAAGCCTATAGCCAAGAACCCATCTCTTTCTTAACAACCGATTTTATGTTGGAAAGAGCTAATGAAATTAAAAAAGCCAATGGCTATTAATTATCTTTGCTGTTATGGCGAAGGTAAAAACAGCATATTATTGCCAAAATTGTGGCGCACAGTATTCTAAATGGCAAGGCCGTTGTAATGCTTGTGGAGAGTGGAATACGATAGTTGAAGAAATTGTTGAAAAACCAGCTAAAAAAGACTGGACGTCTTCAGCAAAAACCGAAACTAAAAGAGCGGCAAAACCTTTACGACTTAATGAAATTGAAACCGCACCACAATATCGCTGGAAGACAGGAAATAACGAATTAGATCGTGTTTTGGGGGGCGGACTTGTACCCGGCTCCCTAACACTTCTTGGTGGTGAACCGGGAATAGGGAAAAGTACGCTTTTACTTCAAATTTCGTTAAGCTTCCCTTATAAAGTTTTATACGTTTCGGGAGAGGAAAGTCAGCAACAAATAAAAATGCGTGCTGAGCGCATCGATCCAAATTCGACAAACTGTTATATTCTCACTGAAACAAAAACACAAAATATCTTTAGGCAAATTGAAGAGGTTTCTCCTGAAGTAGTCATTATAGATTCAATCCAAACACTGCATAGCGATTATATTGAAAGTGCTCCCGGAAGCATCTCCCAAATTCGCGAAACAACTTCTGAATTAATAAAGTTCGCTAAAGAAAGTAATGTGCCTGTTATTTTAATTGGTCATATCACCAAAGAAGGAAGCATAGCAGGGCCAAAAGTTTTAGAACACATGGTCGATACCGTGCTTCAGTTTGAAGGGGATCGCAATCATGTATACCGAATTCTGCGTTCCCACAAAAACCGATTTGGAAGCACTCATGAACTGGGAATTTATGAAATGCAGGGTAGCGGTTTGCGAGAAGTAAACAATCCTTCAGAAATATTAATCAGCAAAAACGATGAAGATTTAAGCGGCACCGCCATTGCCAGCACTTTAGAAGGAATGCGACCGCTAATGATCGAAATTCAGGCTCTGGTAAGTACCGCCGTATATGGGACTCCACAGCGATCTACTACCGGTTATAATGCCAAGCGATTAAATATGCTTTTGGCCGTTTTAGAGAAAAGAGCGGGCTTTAAATTGGGCGCAAAAGACGTTTTTCTAAATATCACTGGAGGAATTAGCGTAGACGACCCTGCGATCGATCTTGCCGTTGTGGCCGCTATTTTATCCTCTAACGAAGATATTTCGATAGAAAAAGATAGTTGCTTTGCGGCTGAAGTGGGTCTGGCTGGAGAGATTAGACCGGTTACCCGCGTAGACCAGCGAATTTTAGAAGCCGAAAAACTGGGTTTTGCAAAGATCATGATCTCTAAACAAAGTAAATTACCCAAAACTTCATATACTATCGAAGTCATTAAAGTCTCAAAAATCGAAGATGTTGTAAGTCAGCTTTTCGCATAATTATGGCATAATTACTGCGTCTATTCAACTGAAAAAAATTGAAAGACTTGAAGCAGTGCTTATTTTATATATTTCTTGCCCTAATTTTTGGATCCTGTTCCCGTTTAAATAAAGCGACCGATTTTATTACAAATCCAACGGCAAAAGAGGTTTATAAGCGGGATTATAATATTTCAGACCAATTATTTTCGCTTTGGGAGCAACAGCATAA
This sequence comes from Zunongwangia pacifica, assembly GCF_023499215.1. Classification (GTDB taxonomy): domain Bacteria; phylum Bacteroidota; class Bacteroidia; order Flavobacteriales; family Flavobacteriaceae; genus Zunongwangia; species Zunongwangia pacifica. Next base: position 85,802 of record NZ_JAKHSK010000013.1, on the reverse strand, counting down.
CATTGGTTTACAGGATAGTTTAAAAATTGAATTGCCTTATGCTGAAAATGGGCAATTTACACCCAGATCTTTCCCTATTTATTCGTATGAAATGAATTTAAATACCGGTGAGGTTTTTAATTTTGAAATCTTCACCGATTCTATAAACGATCTTGTTTTTATTGATTTTTACCGAATTACCAAAGATAGCATTCAACGTTTTGAAAACATTGAAAGTACCGAAATTGATCAGAAAATATTTAAATATGAAATTAAGGAATCTGGTAGGTATAAAATTGTGATTCAGCCTGCGATAGAAACACAGTCTGACTTTGTGCTGAAATTCGATAAAAAACCAGCTTATATTTTTCCGGTTGCAGAAGGTGAAAATAGTAACATCCAGAGCTATTGGGGAGCTGATCGGGATGGTGGCGCTCGCCGTCATGAGGGCATCGATATTTTTGCTAAACGAGGCACTCCTGTGCTCGCGGCAACAAATGGCCGCATTGGATTTACCGGAGAAAAAGGTCTTGGCGGAAAGCAGGTTTGGTTACGAGATACCAAAAGAGGCCAGTCTTTATATTACGCGCATTTAGATAGTATTGTCAAAATTTCTGGAAGTGTAAAAAAAGGCGACACTTTAGGTTTTGTGGGAAATACCGGAAATGCCAGGACTACTCCGCCTCATCTGCATTTCGGGATTTATAAATACGGCGCTATAAATCCGCTTCACTTTGTACAACAGTCAGAAGATTTTAAACCAGAAATCTCCAAATTCGATAAAAATTCAACCAATTTAATCACCAAAAGTAGTATGGCCAACCTTCGGGATAGCCCTACCACTTCAAACTCCCGAATTTTAGGACAGGCAAAAAAACAAGATACGCTTCAGCTCTTAGGAAAAACCGGTGATTGGTACCATGTTCGACCTAAAAACAAAAGCGCATCGTTTATTCATGAGAGTTTAGTGGCCCCGTTGTGATTGAGCTTGCAGCTCTTAGCTATCAGAATTCAGCATATAAATTGTTCATAAACTAAAAACCCATCATTTCGAGAGGGACAAGATTCGAGAAATATCTTTTAAAAAATAGTTTAGAACTATCGAATTTTAGTGACTATTTCGTCTTGATTCTTGTTTCCTGAAGCGAAGCGATCTTATATCTAATTTAAGGAGCCGGATTTGGGTATTTTTCATGTACTTTTTCGATATCCGCTAAAACCTCATCTGAAAGTTCTAGATCGATACTTGCGATATTTTCTTTAAGCTGCTCTAACTTTGTAGCTCCGATAATATTACTGGTCACAAATGGCTGCTGATTCACAAAAGCCAATGCCATTTGCGTCATAGAAAGTCCGTGCTTTACCGCAACTTCCTTATAGGCTTTGGTGGCTTCAACAGCTACTTCACCGGAATATCTTTTATACTGCGGAAATAAACTTAAGCGCGTATTTTCTACAATACCGTTTAAGTGCTTTCCTGAAAGGGTTCCCATTCCCAATGGAGAATATGGCAATAATCCTACATTTTGACGATGAAGCACCTCAGTTAGGCCTATTTCATCCTTTCTGTTTAACAAACTATAGGGATTTTGGACGGTAATCATTTTCGGTAAATCATGAAGCCGGCTTTCTTCTAAAAACCGACTTAACCCATAAGCGGTTTCATTTGACACACCTATATGGCGAATTTTACCTGCTTTTACCAATTGCTGAAGATTTTCCAGCACTTCCTTAAAATTATCCTCCCATTCTTCATCTTCCCGATGCTTATAACCAAGTTTTCCGAAAAAATTAGTATTTCGCTCTGGCCAGTGCAACTGATATAGATCCAAATAATCGGTATGCAATCGCTTAAGACTTTTATCAATTGCATCGTTAATCGCTTCTTTACTAAACCCCATATTTTCCCGAATATGAGAAACCATATCGGCAGGGCCGGCAATTTTAGATGCCAACACGATCTCCTGCCTGCGTCCTGTTTTCTTTAGCCAGCTACCAATTATTTTTTCGGTACTTCCCTGCGTTTCTGGTTTTGCAGGCACCGAATACATTTCAGCAGTATCTAAAAAGTTTATCCCCTTATCGAGCGCATACTCAATTTGTTCGTGGCCTTCGGCTTCAGTATTCTGTTCTCCCCAGGTCATGGTACCCAGACAGATTTTACTCACTTTAATATCGGTATTTGGTAACGTAGTGTATTTCATAGCTTTTATTTCAGAAAAAATGATCGCCAAAAACGACGAATTTCGAACAAAGATTAAAAAAGAAATGCCCTTCTGAAAACTTCAAAAGGACATTTCAATATTATTAACTTTCTACGGAAGATTCATTTCCGCCAGGAAGGATTAATCTACTTCGTTTAAAAGCTTGGTAACCTCATCTAATTTTGGTGTTAAGATCACCTCGATTCTTCGGTTTTTGGCTTTGCCTTCCGCAGTATCATTAGTCGCTACGGGAGCATATTCACCACGGCCGGCAGCCGTTAGGTTTTGTGGATCGATATTACTATTTTCTCTTAAAATTTGTACGATAGCCGTTGCCCTTTTTGTAGAAAGATCCCAGTTATCTTTTAACGGACCGTTACCACCATAAGGCACATTATCGGTATGCCCTTCAATTAATACGCTAATATCAGGATTTTGGGCCAATACATTCCCTAACTGGTTTACCGCCTGGCGACCATCGGCATTTACAGCCCAGCTACCTGAATTGAAAAGTAATTTATTTTCCATAGAAACATATACTTTCCCATCGCGTTGCTCTACGGTAAGTCCTTTTCCTTCAAAATCGGTTAAAGCTTTAGAAATGGCATCTTTTAAGGCATTCATTTTAGCATCTTTAGCCGCGATTAAGCCTTCCAGCTCGTCGATACGCTGTGAACGCGCCGCTAAATCTTTCTGTAATTTTTCTAATCTGGCCTGCTCGGCTGCCAGTGTTTTCTCTTTTTCTTCAAGCTGTGCCAATAACTCGCGATTTTGGCGAGAATTTTCTGCAATTGCTGCGGAAGAATTTTTCTCTAATGCATCATAAGAACTTTTTAAATTCTCGTAATTAGATTGCAAACTGGTCAGCTCATTTTTAAGTTTATCCCTTTCAGCCGTTAAGCTTTCATGCTCCGCTTTTAGTTCCGCAAGCTCTTCATCTACACCTTTTAGTCGATCTAATTCGCTTTTTAGTTCGCGGTTATCCCGTTTTAGATCGGCATGACGACTTTCCAGATCTTTATACACTTTTGAAGAAACACAGGAAGTAAGCATTAAAACACTTCCTGAAATGGCCAAAATGGTCTTTTTCATTATTTCGTATTTTTTTATGATTCCAGCTCTACCAAAATAGGACAATGGTCACTATGATGAGCTTCTGGTAATATAACGGCACGTTTTAATTTTTCTTGTAAAGGTGATGCTACTAAATTATAATCAATTCTCCAACCTTTATTATTGGCCCGTGCATTGGCTCGATAACTCCACCAGGAATAGTGATCGGGTTCATCATTAAAATACCTAAAACTGTCTATAAACCCACTTTTCATAAAATTATCGATCCATTCTCGCTCTACCGGTAAAAATCCTGAAACGTTTTTAAGCCGAACGGGATCGTGAATATCGATTGCCTCGTGACAGATATTATAATCCCCGCAAATAACCAGGTTAGGGAGTTGTTGTTTTAAATGATCGATATACTGCTGAAAATCGTCCATATATTGAAGCTTATGCTCCAAACGATTGATATTAGTTCCCGAAGGCAGATACAAACTCATTACCGATAAACCACCAAAATCGGCTCTTATATTTCGACCTTCATCATCCATATAATCGATTCCCGTACCATATTCTACGTGATTAGGTTCGGTTTTACTTAAAATCGCTACGCCGCTATATCCTTTCTTTTTTGCAGGATACCAATATTGATAAGGATAACCGGCATCGGTAAAATCTTCTAAATTTAATTGTTCTGGCTGGGCTTTTATTTCCTGCAGGCACACTACATCTGGATTCGCCTGCTGTATCCAATCTAAAAAGCCTTTTCGTATTGCTGCTCGTATTCCGTTTACGTTATAGGAAATTATTCTCATTTTATCGATTTTGGGCAAAAATAAGGCCTTTAATTAGTTTTTAAGAATATCATAAACTATCATTTTTCCGGAAGCTTGTTCCATTTCGATACCATAGGTTATTTTTAATTCTGAAATTAAGGCTTCCCAATTATGTATGGGTAAAGTAAAATTGTAGCGTGTATTATCTTCAGTTTTCAACTCTACTAATTTGTTATAATAATTTTCGATAAAATTCTTTATATCATTTAATTTTGCTCCTCTTGCTTTCCAATACTCATTACGGTAAATTCCTTCCCCAAAAAATTTATCGTCAGATTTCACCAATTTTGAATTATCTAAGATTATTAAATTGTAATAATTATCTTCTACATCCCGCCCCTGCAAATGAATATCTAATTCTTTTAAAAGGTTGTATTTTAAAAGCGTTAAACTATTCTTACCATCGACCTCAGGCTTGCTCATATTTAATTTAACATCATACGCCTGTTCTATATTTAAATCACTAGAATGGATTCTTGCGGAAGTTATCCCAAAATACCTAAATAAAATATCCTTTAGGTTTTTATTCAATAAAATTGCTTCGGTACCTGTTAAATTAGTAGATGATGAAGCGCCCATACCAATATCATGAGGTTTTAAAGAAAAACTATAAGATTCTTGATTAGATTGCCTTAAGATGTTATTAGTTTGATCTTGAAATTCTTTTGGAATTAACTTATTTTGATTTTTTAAAATTTTTTCTAATTTTTTCTGAATACCTACTGGGTATCCTTCCCAGACTATCCTTCCTTCTTCGTTAATGATGAAGGTTGTTGGATAGCCATGAACCCCAAATGCTGAGATAATTTTTCTTTCTGAATCTATTCCCACCGGGTAGGTTAAAGCTACTTTTTTGGAGAATTCTTCAACTTTTTCTTTATCATCAAATGTGATAGAAATAACTTTTATAAAAGGATATTTAGCCTTTATTTGATTAAAATCTGGAATCGTTGCCACACAAGGGGCACAATGCGTAAACCAGAAATCTACTATGGTTAAGGTTGGTTTTGAAATATTTTCAAAGTAATCTTCAGTATAAAACCACTCTTCGGGGTTAATCTCTGGAGCTTTATCACCAAACTTCAAATCTTGCCCAAAAGAAAAGAAAAAGGTAGAAGTAAATACGAGTAAAAGGAACCATTTTTTAAACATAAGCGTATATTTATTTCACGATAAACCGTTTCACTTTTCCTACTTTCCGGGTGCCTACTCTTACCAGATAAACGCCACGTGCAGCATAAGACATATCTAAATCGTAAACATAGCCATCACCAGTGTTTTCAACTTTATTTTCCAGCATCTTCTGCCCTAGCACATTATGAACTGTAATACGTAACGGCTCTGCAAAACTGGTTTCCAAAACAACGCGATAATGCCCGTTATATTCATCTAACACCATAAGTTCGGCATCGTTTAGGATAAAATCTTTGATATCTAAATTACTATCTGTAATATTTACTGAATAATCATGAGTAGTTCCATACGTCATCACATCACAGGGACTATTTAAATCGCCATCATATCTGGTATCACCTGCTCTAATCCTTAATAAATGTTGGCCCAAAGGTGCATTATCCGGAAGACTAAAATCGAAAGCAAAAGATGTATTTGGCTGGGTTAAGGCTTTTGAAGTAATTAAGCGCTCGTCATCATCAAATTCGCCATTATCATCTAAATCTATCCACATAGAAAATTTTTCTTCATCGGCTTCTGCCTGAAAATAAGTTTCTAAGGTTACTGTAAAAGTCTGCAGAGAACGGTCTAAATTGGTTGAAGAACTTACAAAATCACCATAACCATTATTACAGGGAATTCTTTCATTTAGAATATCGCCCAACTGAAAATAAGAAATCCCATCACCAAAATCACAATCTGATCCCTCTGGAATACAATTAAGGTTAGCTATTGAAGCTTCTTCTACATCATTTGAAGGATCAAAATCCTCCTGAAGGTTGGTTCCTGAACTTAACCTGTAACGACCATTTACAGAAAGATCTGCGGTTTGCTGAAAATTATAGACCTCGTTTTCGCCAACATTAATAGTCCCCGGGAAGGTTTCCTCTACCCTATTATTATTTCCTATTTGATACCAAACAGGAATATTGCTTTGTGTTTCGCCCCCAAAATTTTCGATGATTATGGATACTTCTTCATTTGTGCCCAGATTTTCTGAAGTGATAGGAGCATTAATAGCAGTTACCCCAACATCGCGAGGCGGAAGGTTTCTAACTACCCTTGAAATTGTATCGTTCACTGTATTTTGATCTCCATCCAAATTTGTTTGTACTTCAATTTCATAAGATCGTCCTACTTCAGAAAGGTCTGCGGTTTTGGAAAAAGTAAAATCTACAGAAGAAGAACCTTCAATACTTTCTGGATAAACTTCTGTGACGGTCTGGCCATTCAAACGGTAACTTACAGGAATCTCAGATTGTGCTCTTACTCCAAAGTTCCTTATCTTCACTGTTATCTTTTCATTTGCTCCCAATGTCGCATCGTTAGGTGATACAATTTCAGTAACTCCCACATCTCTTATTAATTCTGAAGCCAATCTAAAAACACCAATATGGTTAATCCTGTCTTGTCCCTTAAAATATTCAGCATTATGCCAAAAAGTAATTCCATCTGCTGGGTCTACCGTTAAGTGCGCATAATCACCATACCTAGAACTAGGATTAGGACTTTGGCCTTCTACCAAACTTTGTTCTTCTAGCGTCATTACGCCCAATTCGTCATTGGCATATCTACCCGTATATCTTATAGAAGGATAAATAGGATTGCCGGGACTATCATCCAAAACAGTAAAACCTAAACCTATATTTCCCTGATCGTCCATACCGATGCTTCCGCTAAAGCGGTCACTCTTATCGGGTGCATAAGTCCCCTCCTGATAAACACTCCATTTACCGCCATCACTATTTTGGCGCAACTCGTACCAGCGAATCCCGGCATGCTCGGCCAAAGTAGGATCTACATCTACCACAAAATTCATGACTACCGAATTGTGATCTGCAAATCTTCGATATTGCGTCATATACATCATCGTAGCTTGTAAAGCATCAATCTCTGGGGTATCTCCCGGTTGCGATAGATTGCTAAAAGCACCACCATCAAAAGTTGCGGTAAAAGGGGAAACTCCGCTCGCCGAACCTAATTCCTGAGACTCCTCTATAGTTGAATTCTCTAAATTTTCCCAGTCTACATTTACCAGCCATATCTTTAAATGATCTTCTGGAACTCCGGCCCAGGCATCGTCCTGAAGATAAATAATTGGGGCATTTCCTCTGGGCGGCATCGTACTGCCCATGGCATTAAAACCAGCCGGACTGTAAAAACCATTGGTTTCTATTCCCGGTAACGGAAAAGAAACAAACTGAGCGGTTTCGCCCTGTAGCATCCGGTCACGCTCCATCACGTAAATTACCTGACTTTCATCTGCCGTATTCGAATTCTTATTTGTAGTAATATAATACCCATCACTCCACACCGAAATTTTAGGATAATCTGGCAATACATTATTTGTAGAAAAACGATACGTGTACCAACCATCGTTCACCGGATCTGGCCCACGCGAAACGGCAATTAAAAAACTCTCCGGCGTATCGCTAAACTGGCTTACTAAATAGCGATCTGCAAATTGATCGTAAACCACAATAGGATCTCCTAAAGTTTCATTTTCAAACTCCCCGCCAATACTCGCTAGTGAAACGGGAGGCATTAATAAATTCCCCTCTTTATCGTAAATTGAAAACGCCGAATTCCAGGCATTTAAATAATGGTTTAAACCAGCGACTCCCGTAGGGTCTGAAGGTGTAGAACGGGTAGTTACCGCATCGAAATTTAAAATTGGTGCCCTGGATGGTATCTCTCCTTTTTTGCTTTGCAAAGCGGCATCAACGCCCTTAGGATATCCTTTTCCTGGTACCACTTTATTTATTCCACGATTTCTGGGATTATATATTTTATGTTCATCTTTTGGAGGAACCAATCGACTTTCGGTAATAGGCCCCGAAAAAAAGGCTTGAGCTGAATCTCGAAAAACAGGTCTAGCAATATCCTTTTGGGCGTAAAAGTTCAGTTTAAAAAAACAAAATAGCAGCAGTAAAAAAAACAGTTTATTGTTCATTAGAGCATTTTAGATCATCGCACATTATTCAAAATTAAATAATAATGAAGTATAACACCTAAAATAATTCAGCAATTACCATTGATTATAAAAATAAAAAGCAGACGAGGTCTTCGTCTGCTTTCTAAATTCCACTATTTAAAAAAAGATCTAATCGCGAGATCCCATAAATATTCCAATAAAATATAATAAGGTTGCTAAAGACCCTAAAGCTGCAACTACATAAGTCCTGGCTGCCCATTTAAGCGAGTCTTTCGCGGCATCATGTTCCTGTCTTGTAAGCATATTTTCGGTTTCCAACCAGGCCAAAGCTCGATTACTCGCATCGTACTCTACCGGTAATGTAATAAAACTAAACAAGGTCCCTAATCCAAAAAGCACAATCCCTATAAAGAAAATCGTTTGGCCTAAAGTACTGGTATAAAGCAATACCAAACCGGCTAATATTACCCATTGTGATAAATTAGAAGCTACACTTACCACAGGCACCAGCGCGCTTCGCATTTTTAACCAACCGTAAGATTTTGCATGTTGCACGGCATGACCGCATTCGTGAGCAGCAACCGCAGCTGCCGCAGCATTTCTTTGAGAATACACCCCTTCACTTAAATTCACTGTTTTTTTACTGGGGTTATAGTGATCTGAAAGCATTCCGGGAGTAGAAATTACTTTTACATCATAAATACCGTTATCCCGTAACATTTTCTCGGCAATCTCTTTACCGCTCATTCCGTTTTGCAAGTGCATTTTGGAATAACTCTTAAACTTACTCTTAAGTTTATTGCTTACGTACAGGCTCACGATAAACATGATCCCTGCTATCAAATAATATCCGATCATTTTTTATTTCTTTTTCAATTTTTATAAAACTGAAAATAACAAAAATCCAGCCATTTTAAATACTTAAGACACTTTGACAAGCTTTTTAAATACTAAAATATTCTTAAGATTTAGAATTTTAATTGATAAGATTTTTCAAATTAAGATATTAGCTATATTTGCAGCACTCATCTTTAAAACTAGCCATGCAATACAAAAGAGTTCTTTTAAAATTATCTGGAGAAGCACTAATGGGAAACCGCCAATACGGTATTGATCCCGAGAGACTGGCAGAATATGCCGAGGAAGTTAAATCTGTAACCGAGCAGGGAGTAGAAGTAGCGATTGTAATTGGTGGTGGTAACATTTTTAGAGGAGTTGCCGGTGCTAGTCGCGGTATGGATCGTGTACAAGGTGACCACATGGGAATGCTTGCCACGGTAATTAACGGTCTGGCATTACAAAGTGCACTAGAAGACGCCGGTATCCAGACAAGATTACAATCTGCGATTAAGATTAATGAAGTCGCAGAACCTTTTATACGAAGAAAAGCCATTAGGCATTTAGAAAAAGGACGCGTTGTAATTTTTGGAGGGGGAACAGGAAATCCCTATTTTACAACAGATTCTGCTGCTGTACTTAGAGCGATTGAAATAAAAGCCGACGTGATTTTAAAAGGAACACGTGTGGACGGCATTTACACCGCAGATCCTGAGAAAGACAAAAAGGCAACAAAATTTGATTTTATATCGTTTGACGATGTGATTAGAAAAGGCCTTAAGGTAATGGACACAACCGCCTTTACACTTAGCCAGGAAAACGAATTGCCAATCATTGTTTTCGACATGAATACCCCGGGAAACCTAATGAAGGTAGTTACCGGAGAGAATGTAGGAACAAAAGTAAATTTATAAAACCAGAAGATACAGTTTAAATAACACACCATGGACGAGGAAATTGAATTAATTATAGATTCTGCTGAAGAAGGAATGCAAAAAGCAATCTCTCACCTTAACAAGCAATTACTAAATATTAGAGCCGGTAAAGCCAGCCCAAGTATGCTAGGAAGTGTAATGGTAGAATACTACGGTTCTTTAACCCCTTTAAATCAGGTTGCCAACGTAAATGCTCCAGATGCCAGAACAATTTCTGTTCAGCCTTTTGAGAAAGGAAGTATTCCCAATATCGAAAAAGGGATTTTACAGGCCAACCTGGGTTTTAACCCAATGAACAACGGTGAAAGCGTAATTATTAGCGTACCACCGTTAACAGAAGAGCGTCGTAAACAACTGGTAAAACAAGCTAAATCTGAAGCTGAAGATGCCAAAGTTGGTGTAAGAAACGATCGTAAAACCGCCAATAACGAATTAAAGAAAACCGATGTTTCTGAAGATCTTCAAAAAAATGCAGAAGCAGATATTCAGGAGCTTACTGATAAATATATCGCTAAAATAGACAGCATTTTAGAAGCTAAAGAAAAGGAAATTATGACCATATAACTATGGAAGTAATTTTATTATATACAGTCAAATTGGGGTTGCTTTTTACTGTTTGTAAGCAAGCCTAATTTGGCTTTTTTTGTGCATACTTGTTACAAACCCATCACCAGGAATAATATATGCGATTAGTTTTTACCTTTCTTTTTATTATTGCCGGTTTTCTTGCCAATGCACAACAAATCCCGGGAAAAGTAATTAGTGCCATTACCGGCGAACCTCTGGGATATGCTAAAATAACCCTGCCACAAAACACTCCAATTTTATCGAAAATTGATGGTAGCTTTCAGCTTAATCTTAATGGCAAGGAATCCTTAAAAATTTCGGTTTCCTATTTAGGCTTTTATACCCGTGAATTTACCATTTCTGAAGAAAATAAAACCGTCCTGCTTCAACTCTACCCAGATTATGAAAAATTAAACACCGTTTATATTTCTTCTCCCCGAAATCCTGCAAACAGACTTGTCGAAAAAGCTATTAAAAACCGCGAAATAAATGATCCACGAAAGGCTTTAGGCGGATTTGAATACTACTCCTACTCTAAATTTCTTATCGACAACGACAAAAACCCGGTTAAGCTTGCTACTGATAGTACAAACAGTGAAATCGCAACCATTGTAAACGTTGCCAGGGCATATCTCTCAGAAAAAGTCACAAAACATAACTACAGCCAAAAACAAGGTGGTAAAGACGAAGTGATAGGTTTAAAAACTGCCGGCTTTAAAAAGCCTATTTACGATGTACTAAGCCTGGATATTTATCCCACCTCGTTTTATGAAGATGAGTATTCTATTTTCCAAACGGAATACGCCGGCCCTCTTGCAAAAAATGCTTTCAGAAATTACGAATATCGCATTTTAGACACTATAAATACAAAGCGACCTTCCTATCTGGTATACTTTAAGCCGAAACGCGAAAAAGTTGTTGCCGGTCTCGAAGGGGTCATTTATTTAGACACCTTAAATTACGGTATCCAAAAAACCGAAGCCCGATTAATTGGGGAAATCGATCTTGAAATCCATGAAGATTACGAGTTTAATACTTCAGAAAAAGTTTGGCTACTTCAAAAAAGAGATATCAAAATAAGACCCGGAAGCGGCGGAAAAGACATTTCGGTATTTGGCGGCAATATTTCTTTAGGCACTATTCAGCGTAGATTATCTATTTCAAGTATCTTCAATAAAGATCCCATCGATACCAATCTTTATCTTGATGCCACTACGGCAAACTATGATTATCAACTGAACACCAGACCACAAAGAGAAGAAACTTCAGCAAAAATAGTAGTCGATCAAAAGGCCAATGATCGAGATCCTTCCTTTTGGAACTCCAACCGAAAAGAGCCTTACACGAGTAAAGATGAAGCCACTGCCATTTATGTAGATAGCATTATCAAAACCCGTAATATTGAACGTAAGATCGAGGTTAAAAAAGCAATGGCCAATGGTTATTATCCCATCGCTTTTTGGGATCTACAGCTCAGCAAAATTTTTAAGTATAATAATTTTGAAGGGATCCGACTGGGTATTGGAGGAAAAACCAATGATCATCTTTCTAATAAATTTAATATTGGTGGTTATTTTGTATACGGTTTTGGAGACCAGAAAATCAAATATAACATTAACACCAGCATTTATTTAAATAAGCTAACAGGCACAAATCTAAAATTTGGCTATACCAAAGATATCAAAGAAGTAGCTAGTTTTGACTATTTAAAAGCGCCACCAAAGTTTTATTTAATTGAGCCCAGATTTGTAAATATTAATTTCTTTTACAATTTTAAACAATATTATGCTGGATTAGAACATCGCATAACCCCACAATTATCATCTGAAATCCGTTTTAGCCAAACCAAGGTTTTTGATGCCAGGGACTATGAATTTTTATATAATGGTGAACTTTACCAAGAATATACCATAAGTACCGCAGGAATCTCTTTTAGCTGGGAGCCATTTAGTGAATATCTAAAAACACCAGAGAGTTCTATTTTGATCGAGCGTCGTTTCCCAAGGATCACGGCACAAATCGATAAAGGCTTTGCCGATGTTGCCGATGGCGATTTTAATTTTCTAAGAACAGGATTAAAATTAGAATACACGATTAAAAGATTAGACCTTTCCAGAACCGAATTTATTTTAGAAGGAAATTATGCCACCGGCACTTTGCCACTTACCCATACGTTTTACGCCTATCCAAACTCGTCGAGACAGGAAGCGATTTTAAAACGATTTTCGGTAGCAGGAAAAACCAGTTTCGAAACCATGTATTATAATGAATTTTATAGTGATCGTCTTGCCATGCTGCACATGAGGCATCAATTAAGACCTATAAAATTCTCCAATTTCTTTCAACCAGAAATTGTATTAATAAGTCGCCATGCCATTGGTGATATTGGGCACATGGATCGTCACCAAAACATCGATTTTAAAAGCCTGGATCAGGCCTACTCTGAAGTTGGATTGGAAATCAACAAAATCATCTCTGGTTTTGGGCTTTCTACCGCTTATCGTTATGGTGCTTATCATCTTCCCGGTTTTAGCCAAAATTTAGCTTTTAAATTCACCTTAAACATCAAGTTTTAAATTAGCCGAGTTTAATTTCCAAAAACCTGATTTTTAGGTTGTCTTTTGTTACCTTTGCGCGCGCTTAAAAGTTACGCATGTCTAAGATTTTTACGTTCGGCTTTTGGAATTCTGTTGCCCGCCTTATTTTACGTAACAGGATTGTCATTATTTTACTCATTTTGGCCACTACTGCATTTTTTGCCTCGCAGTGGAAATATATGAGGTTTTCCTTTACAGAAGCCAACTTACTACCCGACGATCACGAAGTAAATCAGGAATATAACGCCTTTTTAGAAAAATTTGGCGAAGAAGGAAACCTGATCGTGATGGGAATAAAAGATTCTTCCCTTTTTACTGAAAAAAATTATCGTGCCTGGAAAGCCCTAAACGATAGTCTTCAAAAATTCCCAGAAGTAGATTATGCTATTTCAATAGGAAACTTAAAAAAGCTCGAAAAGTTTGAAAATCCCAAGCGATTCGAGATGGTGCCATTTATTAATGAGGCCAATCCAGACAGCCTCCAACTGGCAACCTACGAAGACGAACTTTTCACCAAGCTTCCGTTTTATGAAAACCTGGTATATAGTGCACATTCCAATACCATTCAGTCAGCTCTATATCTTAATAAAGAGATTGTAAATTCTAAAGCAAGAAAAGATTTTGTGATCGATAACCTTGATCCTATGATCAAAAACTTTGAATCGCAAACCGGTATCGACGTTCGTGTTTCTGGAATGCCTTACATTCGTACACTGAATTCCCAAAACATCATTGACGAAATTGGGTTATTTATCGTTGCTGCCTTGGGGGTGACCTCCCTTATCTTTTTCTTCTTTTTTAGATCGATAAGAGCCACAGTAATATCGATGGTTACCGTGTGTATTGGGGTTATGTGGGCGTTTGGAACCATTGGTTTACTACATTACGAAATCACCGTTCTAACCGCACTTATCCCTCCACTAATTATTGTTATTGGTATTCCTAACTGTATTTTCCTAATTAATAAATACCAACAGGAAATACAAAAACATGGCAACCAGGCAAAATCTTTACAGCGCGTTATTGCTAAAGTGGGTAATGCCACGTTAATGACAAATATCACCACAGCTTCAGGATTTGCAACTTTTATTTTAACCGAAAGTAAGTTACTTAAAGAATTTGGTATTGTTGCGTCGATAAATATTGTGGCCATCTTTATCCTTTCGTTGTTAATCATTCCAGTGATTTACAGCTATATGAAAGTTCCCAAGTCGAAACACCTAAAACACCTTAACAGACAGTGGATAGGCAGTTTTGTTGGATGGATGGAAAAAACGGTACGAAATCATCGAATAGCGGTATATTTTACCGCTGTTGGTCTTTTAGCTATTAGCATTATTGGGATTTATAATATTCGGATTTCAGGAAGCCTTTTGGAAGATATGCCCCAGCAGGCCGATTTCTTTAAAGATGTAAAGTTCTTTGAAGAGGAATTCGACGGAATTATGCCTTTAGAGATTGTAGTAGACACCAAAAGGCCACGTGGCGTATTAAAATCTTCTACCTTAAAAAGACTAGAAGAACTTGAAGGTCTAATTGCCGAAGAACCTGAATTATCAAAGCCACTTTCCATTACCCGACTGGTAAAATACAGCAAACAGGCTTATTATAACGGTAATCCAAAATATTACCAATTACCGTCTTCGCAAGAACAGAACTTCATTTTACCGTATACCAAAAACATGAAAGGTAACGATGATCTGGTAAATACCTATGTTGATTCTACCGGACAGTTTGCCAGGATCACGACGTTTATGAAAGATATTGGTACCGATAAAATGGAAAAAATCGAAGATAACCTTTGGCCAAAAATCCATAAGATTTTTCCAGAAGACCGATACGAGGTAAGCATGACAGGTAAGGCACTGGTTTTCCAAAAAGGAACCACTTATTTAGTACACAATCTTGTGCTTTCCCTATCGTTAGCCATTGTACTTATTGCTTTATTGATGGCCTGGATGTTTAGATCGTTTAGGATGATTTTAATTTCTTTAGTGCCTAACCTCCTTCCATTACTAATTACGGCAGGACTTATGGGATTCTTAGGCGTGCCTATTAAACCCTCTACTATTTTGGTATTTAGCATCGCTTTTGGAATATCTGTAGATGACACTATTCACTTTTTAGCCAAATACCGGCAAGAACTTAAAGCAAACGACTGGAAAATTAAACGCTCGGTTTATGCAGCACTTCGGGAAACCGGGGTAAGTATGTTTTATACATCGATCGTTTTATTCTTTGGATTTTCAGTATTTATGATTAGTAGCTTTGGAGGAACCGTAGCCCTGGGAGGTCTGGTTTCAGCAACCTTGCTTTTTGCTATGCTTTCTAACTTACTGTTACTACCTTCTTTATTGCTTTCGCTAGAAAGGAGCATCGCCAATAAAGAGACCCTAAAGGAACCGGCAATGCGAATTATCGCTACTCCAGAGGATGAAGAAGAAATCTCTAAAGACGACGAAGAGCATAATAAAAAGCACTAAATAAAAGGCAAATTACCCAGAAGCATAACCGCAAGGTATTTTAAAGAAAAAAATGTAATGATTTTAAGGTAAGACTCGGAATATTTAAGTCTCGATTATCGAGTAAAGCTTAGCGGCTTAAAGGGAAATTTTTATCTTTGCTTCTTTTCTAAATCTAAAATAAATGATACAGGCTAAAGTTGCTGAAATATTAGAAAGCGACCAGTTTTTACAGGAATTTAAAGTTAGCGGATGGGTACGTTCGTTTAGAAGTAATCGCTTTGTTGCGTTAAATGACGGATCGACCATTAATAACATTCAGTGTGTTATAGATTTTGAAAAATTTAATCCTGAAACCTTAAAAAGAATTACCGTTGGTGCAGCCATTAGCGTAAAAGGTATTCTTAAGGAAAGTGAAGGAAAGCAACAACGCGTAGAGATTGATGCTAAAGAAGTAACTATTCTTGGAGATGCAAATCCTGAAGAGGTGAAACTTACCATTCTTTCCCCAAAGCGTCATAGTCTGGAAAAACTGCGTGAGCAGGCACATCTAAGAGTACGCACCAATACTTTTGGCGCGATTATGCGAGTACGTTCTAAACTGTCTTTTGCGGTACATAGCTATTTTCAGCAAAATAATTTCTACTACGTTAATACCCCAATTATTACGGGGAGTGATGCTGAAGGTGCTGGCGAAATGTTTAAAGTAACCAACTTTGACCTTAAAAATCCGCCTAAAAACGAGGACGGAAGCATTGATTATAAAAAAGATTTCTTCGGAAAAGAGACCAATCTTACGGTTTCCGGGCAGTTAGAAGGAGAAACTTACGCACTTGGTTTAGGCCAGATCTATACATTTGGCCCTACTTTTAGAGCTGAAAATTCAAATACTTCTCGCCACCTTGCAGAGTTTTGGATGATCGAGCCAGAGATTGCTTTTTGTGATCTTGATGGCAACATGGATCTTGCTGAAGACTTTATAAAGTATGTGGTTAAATATGTACTTGAAAATTGCAAAGACGATCTTGAATTTTTAGAGCAACGTCTTGCTAACGAAGACAAAGCAAAACCGGCTGCAGAACGCAGTGAAATGGGGCTTATCGAGAAACTGAAGTTTGTTTTAGAAAACAACTTTAAACGTGTAAGCTATACTGAAGCTATCGATATTCTTAAAGATTCTAAACCAAATAAAAAGAAGAAATTCAAATATATTATTGAAGAATGGGGTGCAGATCTGCAAAGTGAGCACGAGCGTTATTTGGTAGAGAAGCATTTTAAATGCCCGGTGATCTTATTCGATTATCCTGCTAAAATCAAGGCATTTTATATGCGTTTAAATGAAGATGGCAAAACCGTTAGAGCGATGGATATCCTATTCCCTGGAATTGGAGAAATCGTAGGTGGTTCTCAAAGAGAAGAGCGTTTAGACGTTCTTAAAGAAAAGATGGCTGAACTTGGTATCGAAGAAAAAGAGCTTTGGTGGTATTTAGATACCCGAAGATTTGGAACCTGTGTACATAGTGGTTTTGGACTTGGTTTTGAACGCTTGGTACAATTCGTTACCGGAATGGGCAATATCAGAGATGTAATCCCTTTCCCAAGAACACCACAAAGCGCCGAATTTTAAAAAGTTTGCTTTTCATAAAATTTCAAACCTCACAGGTCTTAGAGACCTGTGAGGTTTTTTGTTTAAATTCTATTTTAAAAACATTATAAAATCTAAATCGTTCTTCAAAAGATGAAAAAGGGTTTAATTTTATACAAATATTAGGTTTGGCAACACCAGTATCTGTATTGATATTTTGGAATGAACAGACAAATCTATTGCACCCAAATTGAATGAAAATTAAAGAAACCCATATTGTTCCAAAGCTTTCTGAGGAAATTAGATTGCAGGAATATGCTGCGACAATTTTCGAATCGATCACTACCCGAAGTGCAGTGAAAAAAGCTATTAAAAAACAACAAATTTTAATTGATGGCGAAATTGGGCAAACTGGGAATTGGATTTTAGAAGGTCAAAAAATTGAATTGCTCAAAACCGAAAATCAGCAAAAAGTCTTCAAATTAAAACTTGAAGTTCTTTACGAAGACGATCATATTGCTGTTATCGATAAACCTGCGGGATATCCCACCAGTGGCAATTACTTTAAAACCATAAAGAATGCGTTACCATTCAATTTAAAGACTTCAACAGCGATAGATAAATTAGCAGCCCCTCAACCGGCACACCGATTGGACAATCCTACAAGCGGAATTCTGCTCTGCGCAAAAACAAATAAAGCTTTAATCGAATTAAACAGGCAATTTCAGGAGAAAGAAATTCAGAAAACGTATACAGTTATTGTAGAGGGATGCTTTCCGGATAAACATGAAACCTTTAACGATGAGATTGAAGAAAAATCGGCCACAACTTCAGTCAACCTTTTAAAAAAGCTGACGTATAAAAACACAAATCTTAGCCTTTTAGAAGCTGTTCCTTTAACCGGAAGAACACATCAAATAAGGATTCATCTGGCTAAAAATGGATTTCCAATTTTAGGAGAAAAACTTTATGGCTCACCGATCTGCAATTTTGGGAAAGGCTTATTTCTAGCTTCAACTGCCGTTCGTTTTAAGCATCCGACAGAGGCGACAGAAAAGTATTTTGAGATTGATTTTCCGAAGAAATTCAAGAAAATTACAGAAAATCTTTAGTATCCTTAACAAAATTTTACCACAATCATCTACTGTGCCAAACTGCAATGAGCGAACATTTCCGTATTTTTGTGAGTAGAAGAAATCATTTTATATGCTAAAACAGCAATTAAATTTTAAATTATCACAAAAGCTATCACCACAACAAATCCAGTTGATGAAGCTTATTCAATTACCTACACAGGCATTTGAACAGCGCATTAAACAGGAAATTGAGGAAAATCCAGCATTGGAAACCGGGAAAGATGAGCAGCGCGATGAATACGACTATGAGGATGAATATGATAACAGAGATTCTGAAGCCGAATTTGATGATAGTAACGAGATCGATGCTGAAGATATTAATGTTGACGAATATTTAAGTGACGACGAAATCCCAAGTTATCGCCTCCAAGCCAATAATTATAGCGCAGATGACGAGGAGAAACATGTTCCTTATGCTGCCGGAACATCGTTTACTCAGCACCTTAGAAATCAATTAAACACTTTTAGGTTTACGGACACCGAGTTTGAGATTGCTGAATTTTTGGTAGGAAGTATTGATGAAAGTGGGTATATACGAAGAAACATTCAGGATATTGTAGATGATCTTGCCTTCACGCAAAACGTTTATACCGACGAAGAAACTGTGGAGAAAGTTCTTAAAAAGGTACAGGAATTAGATCCCGCAGGGGTTGGAGCACGTTCACTTAAAGAATGTTTATTCATTCAGTTAAAAAGAAAAGACGCCACCAGAGCTGTGACCTTGGCTTCAGAGATCATAGAAGATTCTTTCGATCAATTCAGCAAAAAACATTATACCAAATTACTTTCGAAGCACGATATTTCTGAAGATGAACTTAGGGATGCTATAGAAGTGATAAGCCACTTAAACCCAAAACCGGGCGGAGCCTATTCTGGCAACACCAGAATGGTAGAGCATGTAATTCCAGATTTCACCATCAAAATTGTGGATGGCGATCTGGAACTTAGCTTAAACGGAAGAAACGCTCCAGAGATGCATGTTTCCCGTGATTATAGTAACATGCTTAAAGGCTATAAGGAAAGCAAGAAAAAAACCAAGGAGCAGAAAGATGCGGTAATGTTTATTAAACAAAAACTAGATGCCGCAAAATGGTTTATTGAGGCTATAAAACAACGCCAGCAAACCCTGATGGTTACCATGAGTGCCATTATGCATTATCAAAAAGAATATTTCTTAACGGGTGACGAGCGTAATTTAAGGCCAATGATCCTAAAAGATATTGCTGATGAGATTGAAATGGATGTTTCGACAGTATCGAGGGTAGCTAATAGTAAGTATGTTGATACGCCATACGGAACAAAATTGATAAAAGAATTCTTCTCTGAATCGATGAAAAACGATCAGGGCGAAGATGTCTCTACCAGGGAAATAAAGAAAATCCTCGAAATGTCGATTGAGGAGGAAGACAAGAGAAGGCCATTAACCGATGAAAAACTCGCCAAAGTATTAAAAGACAAAGGTTATCCTATCGCAAGAAGGACAGTGGCAAAATATAGAGAGCAATTAGATATTCCTGTAGCACGTTTACGTAAAGAAATTTAATGAAAGGAATTCTAAAGCTTGCCTCCTACCTCTTTCACCCCATTTGGATGCCATTTGCCGGGAGTTTGTTGTATTTTAAACTTACTCCACGTTTTTTCCCTGAAGAGGTCATAAAGGCTAAATTATTAGCGATTTCAATCATTACCGTCTTTATACCAATTGTTTTCTTTTTTTTACTAAAAAATCTGGGAAAAGTTACCAGTATGAACCTTAGTGAAGTGAAGGAACGAAAATGGCCGCTTTTCTTTTTTGCGATACTCACACTAATGGTGCTGAATCAAATCTTAGATCGCTACAATTATCCTGAAATTTACTTCTATTTTCTTGGCATCCTGGGATCTACCGTAATCGCATATATACTCACGCTATTTAGGATAAAAATAAGTTTACACATGATGGGACTGGCTGGTTTTACGATGTTTTTAATCGCATTTAGCCGATATTTTCATATGAATTTAATCCCAGCCACTTCAGGACTGTTAATTGCCTTAGGATTAACCGCAAGTTCACGACTATATTTTAAGGCTCACACCAATATAGAGTTGATCTCGGGCATTTTAGCAGGCATTTTACCGCAATTGCTATTTTTCTATTACTGGCTATAGAATATAAAACATTAATCCAACGCGAAGTGTAGAAACGCCGAAAGTTTCATCCTCTACAGAAGCATTATCAAAAAATGGATTTAAGCTATAATAAATCTGGAAATTAAAGGTACTATATCCAAAAGTAAAACTGGTGCCTAACCTAAAGCGCTCCAGCTCTGGCACATCACTTTGCTTAACAACATTTCCTTCCTGCTTAAAAACCGATCTAAAATGATAAATGTAGCCTAATCTAAGCCCTGCGTAGATCCGCCAAAATTTGTAAGAAGAAAAAGTGGAGGTTCTCCACCGAAACTCAATGGGAGCTTCTACCAAAAAAGTATTAAAACGGTTGGTATCATAATCGATATTATCTTTATTAAGA
Source organism: Zunongwangia pacifica (assembly GCF_023499215.1). GTDB lineage: Bacteria > Bacteroidota > Bacteroidia > Flavobacteriales > Flavobacteriaceae > Zunongwangia > Zunongwangia pacifica. The sequence continues at coordinate 64,988 of NZ_JAKHSK010000013.1, read as the reverse complement.
TTCCTGAAAATAGTTTTACCACTCTCATCCTCTCCAATAAAAAGATTCTGTCCAAAACTATCGAAAGCTAATCCCAGCCCAACACCTATACCTACATTTCTATTTTTGTTAAAAGGAATATCACGAATAAATCCACCGCTTAACCCCGCAGAAAAACCATTTTGATCCATAAATGACGGTCGATCTGTAATGAAATTAAAGGTTAACCCAAAATAAAACTGGTCTTCTCGATAAGTACTATCGATAACGGTAGGAATACTATCTGCAAAAGCAGGATTGGTTTCTTGTGCTATGGCATTACCGCCAAAAACAGCTATCAAAACTATAAGATCCCAATATTTCATGATAAGGATAATTTCATGTAAAAATAAACGGCCTCCAGGCAAGCCCATGAAGCATTTGTTCGAAAATCATTTTTATTCAGATAAATCCCAATCCCGATAAGACTGGAGCATCTAATCTCGATTATTGAGTAAATATAAAAAAACATCCCATCCTAATTTAAGGATGGGATGTTTTTAAATAATAATTAAACTATACTACTACTTATTTATTTGCAGTAGGATCACCTTGCACGGTGGTATAGTTTATTTTAAGTGCTTCAGCTTTTCTTAGTTCCTGTTTAATATCAGAAACAAGCCCCATATTGGTCTCTTTATCCACCTTCAAAGCTGTTGTCAAATATGGAATAAGCTCTTCTCTTTTGCTATCTCTTTCAGCATAAATAAAAGATTGCACTTCACTAACATCAGCAAACTTATCATTTAACTGAATTCTAGCTTCTGTACCATATTTTTGTTGATATCTCTGGCTTGGTTTACCTGCATATATATACATTACCAAATCTTTCTTATCAAGTTTTTCAACCTGATCTGCTGTAGGCAATGAATTTTGAACCATTAACGTTGTTTCACGCATCGTTGTCGCTACCATAAAGAAAAACAGTAACATAAATACAATATCAGGTAACGACGCCGTACTAATGGCAGGCAAATCTCCAGACTTTTTCTTTGTAAATTTAGACATAATAAATGTTCTATTAATTTAGTTTAAAAAGGCTGTTAGCCTTTAGGCTCGGCTTCAGAAAGCTTTTGAGGAATCATATCTTTAATTGCTTCGATTTTTTCCTTTAAAGATTCCTTTCTACCTTCACCTGTTTTAGGATCGTTATACTCAGTCTCAAGTTCAACAAAAGTCGAACCATACAGACGTTTAGCTTCACGGTTTCTCAATTCATTATAAGCAGCCACCAATTCATTTTGCACTGCAATATAAGTACCATATTCTGTACCACGGTTATTCACCAAAGAAATCACCGCTTTCTGAGGATTTACAGATAAATTTGGATCTGCAGAACCCTGACAGAAGCTACAAGCCTCGCTTCCGCTTCCTCCTCCATTATCAAGGAAGTCGAATGCAGCCTTTCTTAGATCCTTCAGTTCCATTTCTTCTCCTTCCACCAACAAATCGTTGTTAGCATTAACAACTACTTCAAACACATTCCGCATTTTAAGCGTAGGTGGGTCCACATCTTCAGGCTGCCATGGCGGAAGCTTTCTACTAATCCCCTTATCTGTCTCGATGGTAGTGGTTACCAGGAAGAAGATAAGAAGCAAGAAAGCGATGTCTGCCATAGATCCCGCATTTACTTCTGGTGATGCTCTTCTAGCCATAGGTTCTTAACTTATTAATTTTTTAACTCCGGAAAATACCATTGCTAATATTGCCAATGCCGCAAGAATATAGAAACAAACTAAACCAGCTCCTACCCAATGTACAGCACTTGCAGATAAAATATCTCCGTCGTTTGTAGTTATCTGTGTACCACTAGTCAACAAATATGATACCAAAACAACTACTGCAAAGGATACTATACCAATTATTGTATTTTTAATGTTACCACGGAACAATCCTGCAATAACAAAGATCGCGACAAGAGCAATAACAACTGCCAGTACCAGATATGAGATCCACATCATAGGTTCCAGTACGCTGTTTTGCACATCTGCCGATGCCTCAATCGCATCGTCACCAGCAGCAAGAACTCTTCCTAAGAAGATAAGTCCTAGCACACCTATAACTAATGCAACATATTTTAAAATTTTATGTAAAGTCATAACTTTATTAGTCAGGTCTTATTATACTCTTTTTTTGTTTTTGTAATCTACAAGCATATCAATTAATAAGATAGAAGCATCTTCCATATCATTTACGATACTATCGATCTTAGCGATAATGTAGTTGTAGAAAATCTGAAGGATAATTGCAACAATAAGTCCAAATACCGTAGTAAGAAGTGCTACTTTAATACCTCCAGCAACAAGAGATGGTTGCATATCACCAGCAGCCTCGATTTTATCGAAAGCTTCGATCATACCAATTACCGTCCCCATGAAACCAAGCATAGGAGCAAGCGCGATAAATAAAGACACCCAAGAAACATTCTTTTCTAATTGTCCCATTTGAACACCACCATAAGCAACCACAGCTTTCTCTGCAGATTCAATGCTTTCGTCAGCTCGATCAAGACCTTGGTAATAAATAGAAGCTACAGGTCCTCTTGTATTTCTACACACTTCTTTAGCAGCTTCAATACCTCCGCTGTTTAAAGCTTCTTCTACATTACGCGCTAATTTTTTTGTGTTTGTAGTGGCAAGGTTTAAATAGATAATTCTCTCTATGGCAATTGCCAAACCAAGAATAAGACATAAAAGTACAATACCCATGAATCCGGCACCACCTTCAATAAAACGTTTTTTTAATTGCTGATGAAAGCTAACTTTTTCGTCTGCATCAGCCGTTGCCGTAGTAGCATCTTCATCTTCCTGAACGAAAGTTGCTATCGTACCTGGCAATGTGTTAACCATGTTTGCCGCCTTAAGATTACCGGCACCTAACACCATAATCGCAGCGATTACCAAAATAGAAAATAATCTTTTCATTACTGTTTGTCTTAATTTAATTAGTTAAAGGGTTAAAGATATAAAAATAATTTTTTAATAAAAACACAAGCAGAGAGGAAGGGATTCGAACCCTCGATACGCTTTTGGCGTATACACACTTTCCAGGCGTGCGCCTTCGACCACTCGGCCACCTCTCTAGTTTAATGTTTAAAACGGTGCGCCAAATAACAAAAAAAAATGATCTCGGTCAAGTATGATTCGTTAATTTTACGACATTTCCCCTCTTAACGAGGTTTCATATATAGTTTTAAAGACTTTATGTGTTAATTTTTTATCTAATAAATACATTAATTTAGCTATCGCCGCTTCAGTAGTGATGTCTTTTCCCGAGACTACTCCTATCTTTTTCAGGGCGACACTAGTTTCATAATTTCCCATAGCCACACTTCCGCCAGCACATTGGGTAACATTTACCACCCTAAGTCCGGCATTTATTTTTTCTTCCAACAATGCTAAAAACCAAGGCTGTGTTGGCGCATTCCCACTTCCGTAGGTTTCTAAAACTACCCCTTTTAAATCTTTAAGACTTAAAATATGAGTCACCACCTCTTTTGTTATCCCCGGAAACATTTTTAAGATCACAACATCTGTATTAAAACGAGGATGTAGTTTTAACTGCTGTTTTCTGCTTTGTTTCCAAAGACTTTTAGAACTTACAGACAAATGTACGCCAGATTCTGCTAACGGCGGATAATTAAGCGAGGCAAATGCCTGAAAATGTTCTGCATTTATTTTAGTGGTTCTATTAGCGCGGTATAACTTATACTCAAAATACAAACCTACCTCGGCAATAACAGGTTTTCCGTTTTTCTGTAAACCTGCAATTTGTATGCTGGTTATCAAATTTTCCTTGGCATCTGTCCTAAGATCTCCTATAGGTAGCTGGGAACCTGTAAAAATAACCGGCTTACTTAAGTTCTCGAACATAAAACTTAGTGCAGATGCCGTATAGGACATGGTATCACTTCCATGCAACACTACAAAACCATCATAGGTTTCATAACGTTCATAAATAATCGAAGCAATTTTTCGCCACTCTTCAGGGTTCATATCTGAAGAATCTATAGGATGCTCAAAACTCAGCGTTTCGATCTCATGTTCCAGAATATTTAATTCTGGAATATTTTGCAGAAGATCGTCAAAATTAAAGGGCTTTAAAGCTCCTGTTTCATAATCTTTTATCATACCAATGGTACCACCAGTATATAATAAAAGAATCTTAGTTTTCTTCGCCATACAATCCTTCTCTATTAATTACAGGATTTGCATACATCAAAAGGTAACTATTTAACTCGAGAGAATTTTTAAAATCCACACGGCGTTTAAGTCGCCTTTCGAAACGTCTTTTCTCTTTAAAAGTGTATTTAGACGAATAATGATCTGTATTATTTAGTAAATCATGCGCGATATAATTTGATGGCCAGAGTTTATAATTTTTATGAATCTCGCTATCTACCTTACTGGCAATCTCTTTAAGCTGCTCGTTAACCGATCCAAAATCATGACCAATTTCTGAAAATAAACTGGTATCCATTAAATCTCCGGCACTCACATGAATCCTCCCTTTAATACCTAAAATCCCCTGAATAATCGATTTAAAATCCTCATCGGGAGCTTTTACGTATTTTTCTTTCATTCTTTTTGAAAGAATTTCTGGCATTTTCAAAACATCGGTAGGATCAAATTCATACGATATCGAAATAGGAACAATCTTAAGTTTTCCAAAATATTCGGTAAGACTAAGATCTCCTTTTCCCATACCTATCATTTTTAAAACACCCTGCTGGGTGTAATCGCTTCCATCCTTCGTTCTTCCTTCGCGCTGCGCCATCCAAACCGATCGTTTATCTTCAAGAAGCATCTTTCTTATAAAAGTAGACAACTCTATTGAACTCTTCAGCATTTCACGCGGACTCAGCTTTCTACGTACCAGGAAATTTCTATTCAGCTTCGATAAAGCCATCAGAAAAGTCTTCTGCACCAGGTTATCACCAATAGCTGAAGCCGTCATTACCAAATTATGATTGTACAAGGTATAATTTAGCAAAGAAGTATCCAGAATAATATCACGGTGTGTAGATAAAAAGAAATAGGATTCACCGGGCTTCAGTTTTTCAAATCCGCTATCCGTCACTCCGTCGGTACTTTTTTCTATAATTTTCCCTACAGAATGGTAGATGATTTTGGTTTGAAAATCACGAATACTTTTACAGCTAAGCACGATATCCTTTATTTCTCCTGAAGTTTTCTCCGGAAATGTAAAATGAAGGAGTGCCTTCATCATCGGATGCTTAATGTAATGCTCAAGAGATTCTTGAACCTCCTTTTCGTTATAAAATCTTATCTCTTCAAAGTCTTGCACGTGTCTGGCTTATTATAGCAAATGAACAAAAAATTAACTAATTTCAGTTTAAATACCGAATATATCTTTTGAATTCTGCGTTGTGATTTTAGCAATTTCCTTTATAGGCTCGTCATAAATTTCCGCTAATTTTTCAGCAACATTAACAATATAAGAAGATTCATTTCTCTTTCCTCTAAACGGCGTTGGTGCAAGATAAGGTGCATCGGTCTCTAAAACGATATGTTTTAAAGGGATATCTCCTAAAAACTGATCGATCTTGCCATTTTTAAATGTCACAACGCCACCAATCCCCAGTTTTAGATTATAAGAAATCGCTCTTTTGGCATCTTTTAAAGTACCGGTAAAGCAGTGAAAAATACCGAAGAGATCTTCTCCCTTTTCCTCTTCCAAAATCTCAAAAACCTCTTCAAAAGCTTCGCGGCAATGAATTACAATAGGTAATCTATATTTTTTAGCCAGCTTAATTTGATATCTAAAAGCTTCTTGCTGCATTTGAAGTGTACTCTTATCCCAATATAAATCGATACCAATTTCTCCTACGGCAATAAAATCTCTTTGCTGAAATTGATTTTCGACAAATTGAAGCTCTTCTTTATAATTCTCCTTTACATGTGTAGGATGCAATCCCATCATTAAATGCACGTGATCTGGAAATGACTTTTCGAGATTGTACATTCTTTCGGCATAAGTAGAATCGATTGCAGGGATGAAAAATCGTTCCACCTTAGCCTGTATCGCTCTTTGTATCATCTCATCACGATCTTCATCAAAAGATTCGCTGTATAAATGTGTATGTGTATCTGTTATTACCATATCTGCAAAAATAATTTATTTTGAAAACCTATCTTTGCTCTAAAACGGAAAAGAATGGCGAGTTTCAAGAAAATCCTAAAAGAAAAAGGATATAAAAGCATCAAATTTAAGTTTACCAAAACCAATCATCTAGAAGTTAAGGCAAAAATCAACAATATTGAAGGCAATTTTATTTTAGATACTGGGGCTTCCAGCACCTGTGTAGGAATAGATAGCATAGAACATTTTGATCTTTTACCAGAAGATAGCGATGTAAAAGCTGCGGGGGCAGGCGCCTCTAATATGCTTACCCAGATTTCGCAAAAAAACAAAATGGAAATTAGCGGCTGGAAAAAGAAAAAAACAGATCTGGTTCTATTTGATCTTCGCCACGTTAACGAGGCTCTTTTGCAGCACGATGCAGAGAAAGTTCACGGTATTATTGGTGCAGATATCCTAAAAAAAGGAAAAGCAATTATAGATTATAAATCTAAAAATTTATTCCTTAAATAGGGGGTTTCTCCCCTTTTGCATCTATGTATTTAAACCTACATTTGGGACAAACAATGTTAGATTTATGTTTTTCCAAAAGAAGGATCAATTAAAACCTCACCCTGCATCGTATATTCTTATAGTTGCTGTTGTAGGCATCATATTTTTAAACATCCTAAATTTGGTTTATTCTTAACTTAATTTTTTTATCCAACCAACCAAAACTTAAAAGAGGCTGTCTGAAAAGGCAGCTTTTTTGTTGGATTATTTTAAGTTCTTTATTATTTTGATGTAGTGAAAGCTAAAGTTGTATTTAAGACCTATGACCAGTCGCAGTTAATTCTTTTACCTCCCAGTTATGATGATTTGGTTCCTTTAAATCATCCTGTTAGAACCGTTAATACGATTATTGATCAAATCGACATCGCCGAGCTTGAGCGAAGTTACAAAGGAGGAGGTACTTCCAGTTACCATCCCCGTATGCTGCTCAAGGTGACCATCTATGCTTACCTGCGCAATATGTATTCCTCGCGTAGAATAGAACAGGCCCTTTTGGAGAACGTTCATTTTATGTGGCTCAGTGGTCAAAGCAAGCCCGATCATAATACCATTAATGATTTTAGGGGCAAACGTTTAAAAGGGAAGTTCAAAAATATTTTCAACCAAGTGGTGCTTTTATTAGCTGATCAGGGCATATTATCCTTAAAAGAACTATTTGTGGACGGTACCAAGATCGAGGCCAATGCCAACCGCTACACCTTCGTGTGGGGCAAATCCATCAAGGCCGGTAAGGAGCGAATCAAAAAACAGCTCAAGGAACTCTGGTCTTACGTGGAGAAGGTTTATGCTGAAGAGCAAATGCTTCCCAACCAGCCCTATTTTGGAGAGATTGATCCAGAAAAAGTAGCCCAGACCATCGATACCATCAATGAAGCATTGAAAGACAAGAAGATTGATAAGAAGGTTAAACAAAAGCTGGATTATGCCAAAAAGAACTGGCCAAAGAACCTACAGAAGTACAATGAGCAGGAAGCTATTCTGGGCAAACGTAACAGCTATAGCAAGACTGACCCCGATGCCACATTTATGCGGATGAAAGATGATGCTATGCAAAACGGGCAGCTAAAACCCGGGTATAACCTTCAGGCTTCTACAAACAATCAATTTATCACCAACTACACCCTGGCTCAAACTACTGCTGATACTACCACTTTAAAAGACCACCTTAAGGATCACATTGAATCCTATGATCAAACTCCTCAAACCCTTACAGCTGATGCCGGATATGGCAGCGAAGAAAATTACACAGATTTAGAAGAGAAGAATATTACTGCTTTTGTAAAATATAACTACTTCCATAAAGAACAACGCGATAAAAAACACCGGGAAAACCCATTCCACCCGGACAATCTGTTTTATAATAAGGAGACCGATACGTATTATTGCCCCATGGGCCAGGCGATGAAGAAAGTAGGAAGTTATCACAGTGAAACCACTACTGGCTTTAAGCAGCAGATCCATCGTTACCAGGCCACCAACTGCAAGGGATGCCCTTTGCGGGGCAGCTGTCATAAAGCCAAAGGGAACAGGGCCATCGAACGTAATCACCATCTGGTTCGCCTCAAGGAAAAAGCCAGGACCCTACTACTAAGTGAAGAGGGAATAGCACATCGCAAAAGAAGATGCTGGGATGTAGAAGCCGTCTTTGGGAACATCAAGCAGAACATGGGCTTTAAACGGTTTATGTTACGGGGAATGGATAAAGTAACTACTGAAATAGGATTAATAGCTATGGCGCACAACTTAAGAAAATTTAGTATTGTATAAGAAGGGGCTCTTTGCCTTTTTTCATCAGAAAGAAGATTTACAAAAAGAAGAAGCGATTCCTTCTCACAAAACATCTATAATTAAAAAAAGACCATCTAAATACTTTTTAGACAGCCTCTTTTTATTTGAACATGGAAGAGAGATCTTTAAAGCTCTAAAGCTCTCTTAACATCGTTATCCATAAGTAATTCTTCTGGGTTCTCTATAGCTTCTTTTACAGCTACCAAGAAACCAACAGACTCCCTACCATCAACAATCCTGTGATCGTAAGAAAGCGCAACATACATCATTGGTCTAATTTCAACATGACCATCGATCGCTACAGGACGATCTACGATATTGTGCATTCCTAAAATACCACTTTGCGGAGGATTAATAATTGGCGTAGACATCATCGATCCAAAAACACCACCATTGGTAATCGTAAACGTACCACCAGTCATTTCATCTACCGTAATTTTACCATCACGAGCTTTAAGCGCCAGGCGTTTTACTTCTTCCTCTACCCCTCTAAAGCTTAAGTTTTCAGCATTTCTAACCACTGGCACCATTAAACCTTTTGGTCCGGAAACCGCAATACTAATATCTTTATAATCGTATTTTACCTGAAAATCTCCATCAATCATAGAGTTCACATCAGGATACATCTCTAAAGCTCTAACCACAGCCAGTGTAAAGAAGGACATAAATCCTAAACTCACCCCGTGCTTATCTTTAAACTCTTCTTTGTATTTTTTTCTTAATGCATAAATCGCAGACATGTCTACTTCGTTAAAAGTAGTAAGCATAGCGGTCTCGCTTTTTGCGGCAACTAAACGCTCTGCAACTTTGCGTCGAAGCATCGACATTTTCTTACGAGATTCTCCACGTTTTCCTGGTCCCGGAGTTCCCATAGACGCTTTTGCCTGAACTGCATCTTCTTTTGTTATTCTTCCATCCTTACCACTACCGCTTACAGATTTAGGATCGATTCCTTTTTCGTCCAAAATCTTTTTAGCCGCTGGGGAAGGACTTCCTGTTGCATAAGTACCATCATCCTGCTTTTGTGAAGGTGTTGAAGATTTTGAAGGCTCTTCAGTTTTTGCAGGTGCTTTGTCGCTATCTTCCTTAGATTCTTTCTTTTCCTGTTGTTCCTTCACCTCTTCTTCGGCAGATTCACCACCTCCAGGTTTTTCTGCTTCAGTATCGATTAGGCATACTACTTCCCCTACTGCAACGGTATCACCCTCTTCTGCTTTAAGCGTGATAATTCCGCTTGCTTCAGCAGGTAATTCTAAGGTAGCTTTATCACTATCGACTTCGGCAATTGCCTGATCTTTTTCAACGTAGTCCCCATCTTCTACCAACCATTCTGCGATTTCTACTTCGGTTATAGATTCACCGGGGGATGGAACTTTCATTTCTAAGGCCATGTTCTTCTTTTTTATTTTGTATTCTGGTTATCCCAGAAAATTTATTCAAATTTAATTATTCTTCAGTTAATGATTTATCAAAAACACTATCGATCACTCGTTGATGTCTTTTCTTGAAACGTACCGAGCTACCGGCGGCAGGAGATCCGTAGAATTTACGGCTACAACATCTAAACTGCTTTGCCTCGTGGATATGCATTAGCATATGCCCGTACGCCCCCATATTTTTAGGTTCTTCCTGAGCCCATACCACATCATCTGCGTTTTTATATTTGCTCATGATCTCTTTCATCTTCTCTACCGGAAGCGGGAATAATTGTTCCACTCTTACCAAGGCCACATCTTCACGATCATTTTCCTCTTTATACTCTAAAAGATCGTAATAGAACTTACCAGTACAGAACACTAAAGTCTTAACTTTATCTACATTAGCTTCTGGATCATCAATTACCATTTGGAAGGATCCTTCTGCTAAGTCTTCTTTAGTAGAAATCACTTTAGCATGTCTCAATAAACTCTTGGGAGTAAATATAATAAGTGGTTTCCTGAAACCAAACTTCATTTGTCTTCTTAGCAAATGAAACATGTTGGCCGGAGTCGTAACATCGGCAACGAACATATTATCCTTAGCACAAAGCTGAAGGAAACGCTCCATTCTTGCTGAAGAATGCTCTGCTCCCTGCCCTTCGTAACCATGCGGAAGGAACATTACCAGCCCGTTTTGTAATTTCCACTTATCTTCTGCTGCCGAGATATATTGATCGATCATAATCTGTGCGCCATTCACAAAATCCCCAAATTGCGCTTCCCAGATGGTTAACGTATTTGGGCTTGCCATCGCATAACCATAATCAAATCCTACAACCCCATATTCAGATAATGGAGAATTATATACAAAGAAATCTCCTTCCCTTCCTTCAATATTATTATGAAGAATAATTTCTTCTTCGCTATCTTCAACTTTTAATACGGCGTGACGGTGTGAGAATGTTCCCCTTTCGCTATCCTGACCGCTAATTCTTATATTATAACCTTCGGCCATAAGAGTTCCATAAGCTAAATGCTCTCCCATAGACCAATCTAGCTTATTATCTTCAAAGTACATTTGCTCCCGTAAGTTGATTATTTTTTCAATCTTACGTAAAAACTTCTTGCCTTCTGGTAACTTAGAAATGGCCTTTGCCACACGGTCTAGCTCTTCAATTTTCACAGTAGTATCAACAGCTTCCATCATGCGATCTTCCTGAACATTTTCGTAGCCACCCCATTCATCTTCCATAAAAGGAGTGATTCGGGTTGTATCCTCTTTTCGGGAGTCTTCTAAATCTTCTTCAAGCTTTTTCTTATAATCATCTTCAAGCTTTTCGATATAAGATTCTTCAATCACCCCGGCTTTTATCAATTTTTCAGCATAAATATCTCTGGCATTTTTATGCTTTGCTATTGCTTTATAAAGCTTAGGCTGCGTAAATCTTGGCTCATCACCCTCGTTGTGACCGTATTTTCTATAGCCTAATAGGTCTATAAATACATCTCGTTTAAATTCCATTCTAAAATCTAAAGCAAAAAGCACAGCATGCACAACAGCTTCTGCATCATCTGCATTTACATGAAGTACCGGCGATAACGTGACTTTAGCCACATCTGTACAATAGGTAGACGATCTGGCATCTAAATAATTAGTAGTAAAACCTATCTGGTTATTTACTACAATATGAATAGTACCAGCGTTTTCGTAACCATCTAGCTTAGCCATTTGCACCACCTCGTAAACTACGCCTTGCGCAGCAACGGCAGCATCACCATGCACCAGGATTGGCAACACTTTAGATGGATCTCCGCTATATCTTCGATCTCTTTTGGCCCTGGCAATACCTTCTACAACCGGCCCTACCGTTTCTAAATGTGAAGGGTTTGGTGCAATATTGATATTAATTTCCTTACCGCTTTGTGTATGGCGGCAAGACGTCCAACCTAAATGATATTTTACATCACCATCAAAAATATCCTGCTCATAGTCTTTACCATCAAATTCGCTAAAGATATCTTTGGCAGATTTACCAAAGATATTTGTAAGTGTATTTAAACGACCACGGTGAGCCATTCCCATTACAAAATCTTTAACTCCTTTTTCTGCGGCTCCTTCAATCAAAGCATCTAATGCAGGGATTAAAGTTTCTCCTCCTTCTAAAGAGAATCGCTTTTGCCCAACATATTTTCTATGTAAAAATCCTTCAAAAGAAACAGCTTCGTTAAGCTTTCTAAGAATTTGCTTTTTCCTATCTGAATCAAAATCAGGATGATTTTCGTTGACATTCAGCTTTTTCTGAATCCAATCGATTTCTTCAGGTTTACGAATAAACATATACTCTACCCCAATGGCATCACAGTATATATTTTCCAGGTGCTGAATAATCTCTTTTAGCTTTTTAGGACCAATGCCTAAAATATCCCCCGCACCAAAAGTGGTGTCTAAATCGTCCTTACTTAAACCAAAACTCTCTATATTAAGCGTTGGTTCGTAATGTCTTCTTTCCCTAACCGGGTTTGTTTTTGTGAATAAATGCCCGCGAGTACGGTATCCATCAATAAGCCTTACAACCTGAAACTCTTTGTACACATGCTCGGGCATTTCGCCCTCCTCAATCGATACAGGAGCTTCTCTTAAAGTTTCTGATGAAACACCATTTTGCTCCATCCCAAAATCAAAACCCTGAAAAAAAGCCCTCCAACTGGGCTCTACGCTATCTGGGTATTGTAAATATTGATCGTATAATTCGGCAAAATATGCAGTATGCGCGGCATTTAGAAATGAAAATCTGTCCATAAGTGGAAACTAATGTTTCTATAAAGTGTAAAACATTGCAAAACTACGATTTTTACAAAAAACTGCTTGTAGCATTCAATAGTTTTATTTTATACATTAAAAAAATTTTAACATAGCGACAAAGCATCTTGCGTACCAAATCGCACTATCTATTACGAATATGATAATTTAAATTGAAAAGAAAATTAGAAAGAGATTAAAATTTAAATAAAACCGGATAATATAAGATGGTTTTAACTTTACAGGCTTTTTATTTTTAAATTCCTCTAAAAACCTGAAAACTAAAAATTTTCTAAAACTTAAACCGTACGGTTCATGAGCATATTTCCGAAATCACGCAATGGTTTTTTCTTTTCTTCAGCAATAGAAGTATTTTCTAAAACTTCAAAAGCCATGATCGTATATTTTTCGATCTCCTCTTTCGTTAATTGTGCAGCACCGCTTTTTTGAAAAATAGATTTCACGGTCTCAATTTTCGCAGAATTATCCCCGGGACTTATAGAATATAGGTATTCTAATTGCTTTGCGTCATCTTCAGTAGCAACTTCCAGTGATTTTAGATATAAAAATGTCTTCTTATTTTCTATAATATCGCCTCCTACCTGCTTACCAAACGTTTTTGGATCGCCAAAGGCATCCAAATAATCATCCTGTAGCTGAAAAGCAATCCCTAAAAGTCTTCCAAATTGATAAATAGCTTTTTTACAATCTTCATCTACCCCCGCTACAATAGCTCCCATTTGTAAAGAGGCTCCTACCAGCACAGCGGTTTTATATTCGATCATCTTAAGATAATCTTCTATACTTACATCGTCCCTGGTTTCAAAGTCGATATCATATTGCTGTCCTTCACAAACTTCTATCGCTGTTTTGGTAAAAAGTTGCGCCAATTCTTTAAAAGTATTGCCTTCGTAATTTTCAAAAAGCTGGTAAGCATTTATAAGCATGGCATCACCAGAAAGAATCCCGGTATTAACATCCCATTTTTCGTGAACGGTTTGCTTCCCTCTTCGCAAAGGAGCATCGTCCATGATATCATCGTGAACCAAGGAAAAATTATGGAAAATTTCGATCGCCAGGGAAGCATCTAAAGCCTCTCTATAATCTTTATCAAAAATTTCTGTAGCCATTAACACCAATACAGGTCGCAACCTTTTCCCTCCTAAACCAAGGATATAAACCATTGGTTCATAAAGATTAGCAGGTTCTTTAATTGTTATTTTTTCTTCAAGATATTTTAAAAAAACCTCCCTATACTCTGTAATAGCTAACATTAAAATAATTTTTCCGCTAAAATACCATAATTGGAATAATTTCAAATTTAATGCGATTATTAAATAATCATAAACTAAGGAAACTTTATTTGTTTTAAAAGTTTCCTTAGCATACTTTTGTCGAAATTTTTTAAGCTTGAAAGAGACTATTTTAAATATGGCGACCGAGATGTTTTTGGAGTATGGCTTTAAAAGTGTCACCATGGACGATATTGCTGAAAAACTAGGTATTTCTAAAAAAACCATTTATGCTAACTACGCTACAAAAACACTTTTAGTGCAGGATGTGGCATTTAATATTTTAGAAACCATTCAAAAAAATATTGTCAAAATCAAGGAAAAGCAGCTTAATGCTATCGAAGAATTATTTGAGGCAAAAAAACAGATAAGTCTCTTTTTAAAAGATGAAAAAACATCGCCACAGTTTCAGCTAGAGAAATATTACCCCAAAATTTTTGCTAACGTAACGCGTAAAAAATCAGATCTCGTTGCCTGTAGTATAGAAGAAAATGTAACAAGAGGGATAAATGAAGGACTATTCCGAAAGGAAATTGATGTGAAATTTATTTCTACACTCTACCACGAAGGCAGCAACGTAATTAGGAACAGTCGTATTTTCCCGGCAGAGCATTATAGTAAATCAAATTTATTTCAGTTATACATCGAATATCACGTAAGAGGAATTGCCACTAAAAAAGGATTAAAAATTTTAGAAGACCTATTAAATACCAATGAAAAACCTACCAATTAAAAGTTTACTTATGCTTATAGGCTTTATAAGCCTTTCATCGTACGCACAAGAGACTAATGAAACCCCAAAATCGTATTCTTTCTCCTTAGAAGAAGCTATTCGATACGGGTTAGCACATAACGTCGAAGCTTTAAATGCGCAAAGAGACATTACCATTTCCTTAAAACAAAAATGGGAAATCATCGCGCAGGGACTTCCGCAGGTAAGCGGTGCCGTAGATTACCAAAATTACATTAAACAGCCGGTACAATTATTACCTGCTGAAATTACCGGAGGTGAACCCGGAACATTTATCCCGGTAACTTTTGGTACGCAGCAGAGTATGAATGCTACAGCTACGTGGAACCAGATTATCTTTGATGGTTCTTATCTGGTGGGTATACAATCGGCAAAAACGCTACTTCAAATTACCGAAAATGCAAAAACAAAAACCGATCTGGAAGTAAAAAAAGGAATTATCAATGCCTACGGAAATGTGCTTTTAGCCGAAGAAAACGCTGCCATACTTAAAAAGAATGTGGAAAACGTACAGCAAACTTATGACGAAACAAAACTGACTTTTGAAAATGGCCTTGCAGAAGAAGAAGATGTAGAACAATTAGAAATCACGCTGCTAACCCTAAAAAACAACCTAAACCGAAGTGAACGCATGTCCCGTATCGCTTACGAAATGCTAAACATTACTTTAGGGCTTCCGGTTGAAACAGACCTTACACTAACTGAAGAGCTTGAAGAACTGGCTATACAATATTTCGATCTTTCGATCTTACAAGAAAACATTCCTGTAGAGGAGAATATCGATTTTAGAATTGCCAAAAACACGGCAGAATCTGCAGAAATTGAGGTGAAACTGGAAAAAGCTAAAGCGCTACCTTCTCTTACCGGATTTGTAAACTACGGATATCAGGGATATAGTGAAGAGTTTACTTTTTTAAATGACAACCAAGATTATTTCGATCAGTCTATTTTAGGGATCAGCTTAAAAATCCCCATTTTTAGTAGCGGCATGCGTACCGCAAGAACTCAACAAAAGAAAATCGCCTTAGAACAGGCTCTTGCAGATTTAGAATACACCAAAAACGAGGTAAAACAACAAATAAATTCCGCTAAAACAGAATATGAATATAGCCTGGACAATTATGAAGTTCAGAAAAAAAATCTTGCTTTAGCTGAACGTATTGAAAATAAAAACAAAATAAAGTTTGAAGAAGGGATTGCCAGCAGTTTCGAATTAAATGAAGCACAAAGGCAGTTATACACCGCACAACAGGATTACCTGCAATCGATGCTTAACGTGATTACCAAAAAAGTTGAGCTAGAGAATTTATTAGACACCACTAAATATAAAGAAAAAGAATAATTACCACCGTCGTATGAAAAAATTAGCAGCAATTTTAAGCATCTCTCTTTTATTAGGCGCCTGCGGAAACGAAAATAAAAAATCTGTAGACGACCTTATCGAAGAAGGTAACCTTACCGAAATAAGAGCTAGAAAATCTGAATTAAGTAAAGAGCAAAGCGCAATAACTTCAGATATCAACAAACTCGATGAAGCAATTAACAAACTGGATAAAAACAAAAACCTCAATCTTGTCACTGTACAAACTTTAAAAGACAGCACATTTAAACATTTTGCTGAAGTACAGGGAGATGTCGCTACCGATGAGAATATTATTATTTATCCAGAATACTCCGGCATTCTTAAAAAGGTATATGTTAGTGAAGGAGACCGTGTAAATAAAGGGCAAATTTTGGCCAAAATTGATGATGGTGGATTGTCCAGCCAGGTAGCACAGACGCAGGCACAGGCAACTTTAGCAAAAACAACCTATGAGCGCCAGAAAAGACTATGGGAACAGAATATAGGATCTGAAATTCAGTTTTTAGAAGCTAAAACCAATTTTGAGGCTACCCAAAAAGCAGCCGAGCAATTAAACGCTCAACTTGCTAAAACTACGGTTACCGCTCCTTTTAGCGGTGTTATCGATAATGTAATTAGCAATCAGGGAGAAGTGGTAAGCCCGGGACAAAGTCAGCTTTTCAGAATTGTAAACCTTAACAACATGTATGTTGAGGCCGCAGTTCCTGAAAATTACCTCCCAAAAATTGAAAAAGGAACTTTTGTAAAGGTGATGATTAGCTCGGTAAACAAAGAATATGACGGTAAGGTTACTGATGTTGGTAGCAACATTAACGCAAATAACAGGACTTTTAGGGTAAGAATAGCCATCCCAAACCCCGATAAACTTATACGTCCTAACCAGATTGCCACCATCCTTCTTAACGACTATACCGCAGCATCTGCAATCACCATTCCCGAGAGCACCATCCAGAAAAATGCAATGGGCGAAAGTGTGGTATACACCTTAGAAACCAAAACAGATAGTACTGGTATCGCTAAGAAAAATGTTATCGAAACCGGATACATTTACGATAATATGATAGAAGTAACTAAAGGTTTAGCACAAGGTGAAACTCTTATTGTTGAAGGAAGCAAAAGCTTAAGAGACGGACAGGAAGTAAAAATTAGCAAAAAGTAACACATGATCAATTTAGATAAAGAATTTAAACTCTCCTCCTGGGCGATCGATAACAAAATGACGGTTTACGTCATTATTGTGATCATTATGCTGGGTGGTTTGCTTTCTTACTACGGGATGCCCCGGGAAGCATTTCCTGAAATTATAGAAACTAAAATCTACGTAAGTTCTGTAAACCCGGGAAACTCGGCTGAAGATGTCGAGAAATTTATCACTGAACCTTTAGAAGAAGAGTTTAATGATATTGCAGGAGTTAAAGAAATCACCTCAACTACTCTTCAGGATTACTCGATTGTTATTGTAGAGTTTGAAGAAGACGTTAGTGTAGACGCCGCCAAAACAAAAGTAAAAGATAAGGTAGATTTGGTAAAAGCTGAAACTACCTGGCCAACTTTAGATAATGGGGCAAAAGTAGAACCTAATGTTTTTGATCTTAATATTTCAGAAGAACAACCCATCCTGAATATTAACCTAACCGGTGACTACCCGGTTCAGGAATTAAAAACCTATGCTGAATATCTTCAGGAGAAAATCGAATTACTTCCGCAGATAAAAGAAGCCAGTATTCGTGGTGCCGAAGATATGGAGGTTGAAATTGCCGTAGATGTTTACAAGATGTCTGCCTCGCAGGTAAGCTTCGACAACATCATAAATGCGGTAAGCATGGAAAACAAAACTATTTCTGCCGGAAATATCATTACCAGTGGCATTGAAAAGAACATTAGGATAGTAGGAGAAATCCAGGACCCCAAAGAATTAGAAAACGTCATTGTAAAACGTGAAGGAGGAAATATTTTCCTTAAAGATATCGCTAAAATAAATTTTAGAGAAAAAGATCCCACCACATTTGCAAGAGAATATGGAGAGCCTGTAGTTATGTTGGATATCAAGAAACGTGGGGGAAAAAACATGATCCAGGCGGTAGAAGATATTAAAGGGATTATCGCCGCAGAACAGGAAGATTACCTACCAGAAAACCTTCATATTACATACTCTAACGATCAGTCCACTCAAACGCAAACGCAGGTAGACGACCTTGTAAATAACATCATCTTTGGGGTGATATTGGTAGTTTTAGTACTCATGTTTTTCTTAGGTTTTAGAAATGCACTTTTTGTTGGTTTGGCCATCCCACTTTCAATGTTCTTATCTTACATCGTACTTTCAAGCCTTGGCTACACCCTAAATACAATGGTTCTTTTTGCCCTGGTTATGGGGCTGGGAATGTTGGTAGATAACGGTATCGTGGTTGTAGAAAACGTATACACTTTAATGGACGAAGGGATGCCCCGAAAACAAGCGGCCAAACAAGGGCTTGGAGAAATTGCATGGCCTATTATTGCCTCTACGGCAACCACTTTAGCGGCATTTTTCCCATTAGGCCTATGGCCAGGCACCATTGGTAAATTTATGGTGATCTTCCCCATTACCTTATCGATAGTCCTAGGCTCTTCCCTGTTTGTAGCATTGATCATCAACTCCATGCTTACCTCTGAATTTATGAAGACCGAAGAGGAAGAGATGACCAAAAAGAAACTTATTAGATTATCCATAATATTTGGTGCTTTAGGGATCGTTCTTTTATTAGGTGGATTTTTATTGGATTCAGGTGCTTTTAGAGGAATTGGAAATATTTTACTGCTTTTAGTTATTCTATTATGGGTTTATAAATATGTATTAACAAAAGCTATTTCTTATTTTCAGTTTAATGCTCTAAAAAAATTAGAAAACAGTTATGAAAGCACATTAAAATATGCCTTAAGTGGTAAAAGAGCCTATGCATTTTTCTTCGGAACCGTGATTATGCTTATCCTTTCATTTATCCTTATTGGTGCAATACAGCCTAATGTATTGTTTTTCCCGGAAAATGAACCAAACCAGATTATCACCTATATCGAGTATCCCGAAGGAACCGATATCGAGAAAACCGACCAGTTAACGAAACAAGTTGAAAAAAGAATCTACGATGCCATTGAAAAATATAATGACAACGGCTATAATTATATGGTCGAGTCGGCTGTTTCTCAGGTAGGTGAAGGTGCGGGAAATCCCCAGACCGATGGCGGGCAGCAAAATGAAATGCCGCATAAGGGAAAAATCACCTTATCCATGCGAAAATTTAATGAGCGTAGAGGAGTAAAAAGTAGCGATGTGATGGAAGAAATCCGTGAAGCCGTTCATGGCTTCCCCGGTGTATCCATTATCGTTGAAAAAGATGCCGCAGGCCCTCCTTCGGGTTACCCAATTAATATTGAAATTAAAGGTGAGGACTACGAAGAAATGTTAGCTGAAGCCGAAAATATGCGTTCTTATATTCAGGCCTTGAGTATAGAAGGAATAGAGGAATTAAAAATAGATGTAAACAAATCTAAATCTGAACTTGAAGTAACTGTAGACCGAAGAAAAGCAGGGCAACTAGGTGTTTCTACCGTTGCTGTTGGGCAAACTTTGCGTAGGGCAATTTATGGAGAAGAAGTTTCTACTTATAAAGAAGGTGATGACGATTATGAAGTAAATGTTCGCTTTAACGATAAATTTAGATATGATGAAAATGTTTTATTCAATCAGCCCATTACCTTTAGAGATCAAAATAATGGGCAGTTGGTTCAGGTTCCAATTTCAGCACTAGTACATACTAAAGTTGAATCATCTTTCAGCTCGATTAAAAGAAAAGACCTTAAACGGGTTATTACCATTTACTCTAACGTATTGGGCGATTATAATGCCAATGAAATTGTTCAGCAATTGAAAACCGAGCTTCAGAATTACGAATTACCAGATGAAATGAATTTTGCCTTTACCGGTGAGCAGGAAGAACAGGCAGATAATATGGCTTTCTTATTAAAAGCCTTACTAATTGCCATTGGCGGAATTCTATTGATTTTGGTAGCCCAATTTAATTCGATCTCTAAACCATTGATTATTATTAGTGCGGTAGTACTAAGTTTAGTGGGGGTATTCTTCGGATTAATTATTTTCCAGATGGATTTTGTGATTATTATGACAATGATGGGAATTATATCGCTGGCTGGTATTGTGGTGAATAATGCTATTGTACTTATCGACTATACTCAAATACTCATAGATCGCAAGAAAAATGAACTTGATTTAGAGGAAGATGACCTGCTTACCAGAGCACAATATTTTGATTGTATTGTACGAGGCGGTAAATCCAGGTTAAGACCTGTATTACTAACCGCTATTACCACTGTACTTGGATTGATCCCATTAGCGGTAGGCCTTAATATTGATTTCTTTGGGTTAATGATCGATTACGATCCTGGTATTTATATTGGAGGGGATAATGTTATATTCTGGGGTCCGTTAGCCTGGACGGTAATTTTTGGATTGGTTTTCGCCACCTTCTTAACATTGATTGTGGTCCCTGTAATGTTTTACCTGGTGAATCGCGCAAAGGTTAAAACCAGAGATAAAAAAATAGCCAGAAAACAACGAAAACTGGCAAACAACTAAATAAATAATATCCCGGGAAAGTGCTGGGATATTATCTAGACTTAAACATAAAAAATCCCCGAACTTGAGTAAGTTCGGGGATTTTTTTCTTTAAACTAAAATCAATCTCTATTCTTCGTTTATTGCTAAAGAAGATTTAGATGACATATTATCTACAGATACAATCTGATTCGATTTATATTCTACCTGCTTAACCTTATCACCTTCCCAAAAAAGCCATCTACCAGTTTTCTCACCATTGGTATATTCTGCGGATGCTGTCTTTTCACCATTCTCGTCGTAAGAAATCCATTTTCCGTGGAGTTCCCCGTTCTTGTACGTACCTTCCTGCCTAATACTTCCGTCTTCATAATAATATGTTCCTTTTATTAAATCTCCCTGTTTTTCGAACACAGGTTTTTTAATTCTGTTCTGTGCGATAGCTGCTCCTCCTATCATCATCAGCGCAGCCATCATTGTTATTTTTATCGTCTTCATAATGCTATCTATTAATCTTGTGCTAACAAATATAACACAAAGTTTACATTAAAACAATATTTACGTAACATTAAATTAACATTAAACACTTAATTACCTGATTTTAAGCAATATAAATATTTAAATTTCATAACATTAAGTTTACATGGTGATTAATTTTAGTCTGTTTATTTACTCAAACCACATTTACTTATTACTTTTGCCCCACTAAAATTTTACGAAAACAATTATGTACAGAAGTCATACTTGCGGTGAGCTTAATTCTTCCAATATCGGGAACGACGTAACGCTTTCAGGATGGGTGCAAAAAATTAGGAATAAAGGTTTTATGATCTGGGTAGATCTTCGTGATCGCTACGGAATTACTCAGCTTATTTTTGATGAAGAAAGATCTTCTGAAGATCTGATGAAGAAAGCTGCAACCTTGGGCCGCGAGTTTGTAATTCAGGTAAAAGGTGAAGTGATAGAAAGGGAATCCAAAAACCCCAATATCGCCACCGGTGAGATTGAAGTTTTAGTAAAAGAGTTTGCTATTTTAAACGCTTCTTTAACGCCACCTTTTACTATCGAAGATGAAACCGATGGCGGTGAAGATTTAAGAATGAAGTACCGCTATCTTGATATTCGAAGAAATCCAGTTAAAAATAAACTGATTTTTAGACATAAAGTGGGGATGCAGGTTAGAAACTATTTATCTAATCAGGGATTTATTGAAGTAGAAACCCCATATCTTATTAAATCCACTCCAGAAGGGGCCCGTGATTTTGTGGTACCAAGTAGAATGAACGAAGGGCAGTTTTATGCATTGCCACAATCGCCACAAACTTTTAAGCAATTGCTTATGGTTGGTGGTATGGATAAGTATTTCCAGATCGTAAAATGTTTTAGAGATGAAGATTTAAGAGCCGATCGCCAGCCAGAATTTACCCAGATCGACTGCGAAATGGCTTTTGTAGAACAGGAGGAGATTCTAAATATTTTTGAAGGCTTAACACGCCATCTTCTTAAGGAGATCAACAATGTAAAAGTTGATACGTTCCCAAGAATGACTTATGATGAAGCGATGCGTAAATACGGCAACGATAAACCTGATATTCGTTTTGGGATGGAGTTTGCCGAGTTAGATGATATTGCCAAAAATAAAGGTTTTAATGTTTTCGATCAGCAAGAATTAGTTGTTGGTATTGCCGTTCCTGGCGCAGCTTCTTATACCCGAAAGCAAATTGATGCCTTGATTAACTGGGTAAAACGCCCGCAAATTGGTGCAAACGGGCTTGTTTGGGCTAAATATAATGAAGACGGAAGTTTAAAATCTTCTGTAGATAAATTCTATACTGAAGAAGACCTTAAAGAATGGGCACAGGAAACAGGTGCAAAACCGGGTGATCTGATTTTGGTGATGGCTGGTGAGGCCAACAAAACGAGATCACAATTAAGTGCATTACGTATGCATCTTGGCAACGAAATTGGCCTGAGAAAATCGAATGAATTTGCGCCACTTTGGGTAATCGACTTCCCATTATTAGAATGGGATGAAGAAACAGAACGCTATCATGCCATGCACCACCCCTTCACGTCTCCTAAAATTGAAGATATTCCTCTCTTAGCGACAGATCCGGGTAAAGTAAGAGCCAATGCTTATGACCTCGTATTAAACGGGAACGAAATTGGCGGAGGTTCTATAAGAATTCATGATAAAGAAACACAATCTAAAATGTTCTCTCATTTAGGCTTTACTGAAGATGAAGCCAAAGAACAATTTGGGTTTTTAATGAATGCTTTTCAATACGGTGCGCCACCACATGGCGGGATCGCTTTTGGTTTTGATAGATTAACAGCCATTCTTGGTGGCCAGGAAACTATTCGGGACTTTATCGCTTTTCCAAAAAACAATGCTGGTCGCGATGTAATGATCGATGCTCCATCAAAATTAGATGAAGAGCAACTAAAAGAATTAAGCTTAAAACTGAATATTGAATAAAAAACAAAATCCTGCTTTAGAGCAGGATTTTTTCGTCATATCCTAAAATTGGAGGTTTAGCAGATGTTTTTAAAAGCAATCCCTGGATTACAAAAGTTTTTGCTGTGGAAGACAAAGCATCTTTCGCAGCAACAGTTTATTTTAATTCTTAGTGCCATTATTGGTTTTGCAGCAGGTTTTGGCGCGGTTATAATTAAAAATATAACCCATTTTATTCAAGACCTATTAGAGGGAAATTTAATAGCCAATTATCACCATGCTTTCTATTTTATTTTTCCAATTATTGGGTTAGCCTTAACGGTTTTCATTATAAAAAAAGTATTACGAAAACCGGTAGGACATGGGATACCCTCAACGCTTTATGCGATCTCAAAAAGAAAAGGACTTATGCGCTCCTTCCAGATGTATGGTTCGATCCTAACAGCACCGTTAACTGTTGGTTTTGGTGGATCTGTAGGATTAGAAGGGCCTACCGTTGCAACAGGGGCTTCTTTAGGTTCTAACATCTCTCGTTTATTTAGAATGAACCAGAGTGCACGTACACTCCTTATAGGTTGTGCGGCTGCCGGAGCGATGTCTTCGATCTTTAAAGCACCTATTGCTGCCATTATTTTTGCTATAGAAGTTTTTAGTTTAGACCTTACCCTGGTAAGCATGTTACCTTTACTCACTGCTTCGGTTTCAGCGATTCTAACTTCTTATTTTTTCTTCGGCTCAGATACTATTCTTCCTTTTGAGCTTATGGACGATTTTACCATTTCAGAAGTGCCGTTTTATATGATTTTGGGGTGTATTTGTGCATTAGGCTCCATGTATTTTACCATTATATACTTTAAAATACATACGATCTTCGGCAAAATCGATAATAAATTTGTCAGGCTATTATTAGCGGGAAGCGGCCTGGGAATCATTATTTATTTTATCCCTCCGCTATATGGTGAAGGTTATGGTGTTATCAACAATCTTTTAGCTGAAAATTATATTCAGGCCCTGGGGACTAACTTTTTAAATGATTTCCTAGATAACATCTGGGTGGTCATTTTATTACTTGCAGGATTGGTGGTCTTCAAAATTGTTGCAACCTCGCTTACTTTTGCTGCAGGTGGTGTAGGCGGAATTTTTGCACCGGTACTTTTTATGGGAAGCGCTTTAGGACATTGTTTCGCTTTAGTGGTTAACCATTTAGGCATTACCGATAAACCTATTTCTACCAGTAGTTTCACAATGGTAGGTATGGCAGGCCTAATGGCCGGGGTTTTACATGCGCCCTTAACCGCTATTTTCCTTATTGCCGAATTAACCGGAGGCTACGAGCTTTTTGTCCCGCTAATGATCACTGCCCTAATCTCGTATATGATCACCAATACCGTGCAACCACATTCAGTTTACACCTTAGAATTGGCTCAACGTGGCGAACTTTTAACGCACGACAAAGATCAGACGGTATTAACCCTGCTGAATATTAATCAAATTATCGAGAAAAATTTTATTCCTTTAAATGTGAATATGAATTTAGGCGATGTGATCCATGAAGGCGTAATTAAGTCTTCCCGAAACATTTTCCCGGTAATCGACAAAGATGAAAATTTTATGGGCATCATTCTTTTAGATGATATACGACCAATAATGTTTAAGCAACATCTTTACAGCGAAATTATGGTAAGTGATATAATGCAAAGGGCACCAGACATTATCGACGTGCAAAACGACAGTATGAAAACGATCATGAATAAATTTCAGCATAGCGCCGCATGGAATCTCCCTGTAGTTAAAGACGACAAGTATGTTGGGTTTATTTCGAAATCAAAAATGCTCACTGCATATCGCCAGAAATTAATCGAAGTTACCGTTTAATGAAAAGATGAAATTATGAAGATTGTGATGAAAATTTTAGGTATAGCGATTTTAATTGCCATAGCGGTAGGATTCTATTTTAGAATTGCAGAAGAAGATATTGTAACAGGCGATAGGATTATAGGTATTGCCGTACTCACCTCATCATTCGTATTAATGCCTATATTTTTGGCGGTTCGTTGGAGAGGCAAAAAGCTTGAAGACTACACCTTAAGTCCTAAGAATATGAAAAAAATGCGAGATAAGGGTATTGACTAATAACCCCCAAAACCTTGAAAAAAATTCAGAATCTTTACATATTATTCAAGCATTGTCTATAATATTATATTATGTTTGTACTTTATTAATTATTATTTTATTACAATGGAAGGTACAGTTAAATTTTTTAATGAATCCAAAGGTTACGGATTCATAACCAACGACGACACAGGAAGAGACATCTTCGTTCACGTAACAGGGATTGACGGTGAAACTCTAAATGAAGGAGACAAAGTGGAGTATGTTGAGAAAGAAGGACGAAAAGGTCTTAATGCAGATCAGGTTCGTGTTATTGGATAGTGCATATAGATTAGATTATATATAGTATTCAAATGTCAAAGCCGCTCAGTGAGCGGCTTTTTTATATTCATATTATTCTGAATTAACCTTATTTAACCAATTGCGATTGTACCCCGCTTAGCATAGCTTCAGTTAAAGCTGAAATATCAAAATCATGTGACCATCCCCAATCTTCCCGGGCGGCACTATCATCAATTTTAGAAGGCCAGCTATCGGCAATATCCTGTCTAAAATCTGGATCATAAGAAATTTGAAAAGCTGGAATATGCTTTTTAATTTCTTCAGCTAAAATTGCCGGAGTAAAGCTCATCGCTGCTAAATTATAAGATGACCTTACTTTAATAGCTTCAAAAGGAGCTTTCATAATCTCCACCGTTGCTTTTATGGCATCCTCCATAAACATCATAGGTAAAGATGTTGAAGCATTAAGAAATGAAGTATATTTCCCTTCTTTAACCGCCTCATGAAAAATCTCGACGGCATAATCTGTTGTTCCGCCTCCTGGTAAAGTCTTATAACTAATTATACCAGGATAACGAATACTACGCACATCTACGCCATATTTTTTATGGTAATAATTACACCAACGCTCCCCGGTTTGTTTACTTATACCATAAACGGTAGTGGGTTCCATAATCGTAGTTTGTGGTGTATTCTCTTTTGGAGTCGAAGGACCAAATACGGCAATACTGGAAGGCCAAAATACTTTTTTGATCTTTTTGTCTTTGGCAAGATTGAGTACATGAAACAATGAATCCATATTTAAAGCCCAGGCTTTCATTGGTGCTTTCTCTCCTGTTGCACTTAACATGGCCGCCATTAAATATACCTCTTCGATCTGATGTTTTTCTATCAAACCGGCAATTTGCCCGTAATCCATCGCATTAGCAATCTCAAACGGTCCGCTAGCCATAAGCTCTTCGCTCCCCTCCCTGATATCACTGGCAATAATGTTATTATTTCCATGAATTTCACGGAGTTTTAAGGTAAGTTCAGTTCCTATCTGGCCACTGGCACCAATAATTAAGGTTTTTGCAGGCATACGCTTAAAAATTTTGTGCAAATATATTTATTTATTGCGAATATATTTTGCTAAAACGTTTAACTCAATTGAATAATTATGCTATTTTTAAGAATGAAGAAAATATATGGCTTTAGTATTTTAATCGTTTACATTTGTACAATCAAAATTTGATAATGAAGCGAGCAATTTTCGGAATACTATTGATGATTTTGGCGTCCTGCGTTCAGGATTCGGAAAAAGAAAAACCTGAAATTAAGCCAAGGGAAACAGAAGCTTTCACCAAAGAATTTGCTATTGAAACCGCTATTTTGCCCTTAGAAACCCCGGCAAAAAAGTATGCCTCAAAGTGGGCCGCCTATATTGTATTAAATGAGGAAGTGAAGCAGCTTAAGAATACATCGGTAAATTATTTAATCGATAATTCTTCAGCACTGGCTCAGCTTATGGAAACTTTGCAGGCTACCCTACCCGATTCTTTAGACTCTAAACCAGTAAAATCCAGGTTAAGAGTCCTTACTACAAAAGCAAAAATCCTGGAACAAAAATCCCATTTGCAAATCATAAACCCAGAAGAAGTAAAAGAAATAGGGATAGAAATCCCTATGGATTTTAATAATCTTAATATTCAGCTAAACGAACTTTTTATAGAAAGTATTGAAGATTTTGAAGCCGAATTGGATCGGTTAGTGGAAGAAAACCGCCTAAGACAGCAACAACAAAAAGATAGTCTGGAAACTGCAACCCAAAATTAAATAATAGAGATTTATCGTATATTCAGCGAAAATAAATCTCATGAAAAAACAGCTCATCGCTCTTATCTTATGCCTTATTGGCTTCACCGGTTTTTCGCAAACAATGCCCTACCAATCGAATGCTAAACAAGCAAAGTCTGAAATTTCTGCCGTCATCGATAACTGGCACAAAGCTGCCGCGGAAGCGAATTTTGAAAATTACTTCAATTATATGACTAAAGATGCCGTTTTTATTGGCACCGATGCTACAGAAAACTGGCAATTAGACGAATTTAAAGCCTATTCTAAACCTCATTTCGACAAAGGCAGGGCTTGGGATTTCACTTCAGTAGAAAGAAATATTTACCTGGCCGATAAAAAAGGAATTGCCTGGTTTGACGAATTATTGGATACCCACATGGGAATTTGCCGAGGTTCTGGCGTAATGCAATATATCAATGGTGACTGGAAGATTGCCCACTATGTCCTTTCTATCGAAATACCAAATGATGACATTACGCAAATCACCAACATCAAAAAAGATTTTGATACCAAAATGTTGCAGACTTTAAAATCTAAGAACTAAACCCTTCTCATTTTGTAACAAAAAATAAAAGAATGCGACTGTTTTATTACATTAGCAACGATTTTACAAACTCACAAACATTAAATGAAAAAAATAACTAATGCAGTATGCTTGTCACTATTAGGTGCAGCCATAATTGGTTGTAAAGACGGTGAAAAGACTACAGAAAAGGAAACAGAGGAAATTCATGGTATCAATGTAGCCTATATGGATACTACAACAACACCTAAAAATAATTTCTTCCGTTATGTGAATGGTACATGGCTGGATACTACAGAAATTCCCAGTGATCAGACCACCTGGGGAAGTTTTATGGAACTTCGTGAAAATACAGATAATGATGCACTGGCATTATTAAATGAGGCTTCTACAGATGAAAACCTGGATGCCAATAGCGATCAGGCCAAAGCAGTAAACCTTTATAAAACCATAATGGATACCGTTGCCCGTAACGAGCAGGGTGTCACTCCTGTATTACCTTATTTAGAAAAAGTAGATAAAATTTCTAACAAAGAAGATTTACAAGCTTACTTAACTGAAATATCTAAGTATGGCGGTGGCGGTTTCTTCTCTTTTGGTGTTAGCGCAGATGCTAAGAACAGTAACCAGAATGCAGCTTACCTTTATCCTGGCAGCCTGGGATTACCAGATCGTGATTATTATGTAGCAGAAGATTCAGATTCTAAAGAGAAAAAAGCAAAATACGAAGAGCATATCGCGCGTATGATGCAATTTTTAGATTACTCTGAAGAAGATGCGAAGGAATTTGCTAAAACTGTAGTGGAATTCGAAACAAAACTTGCAGAGCCCAGATTGGATAAAGTAGAACGCCGTGATGCCCGTAAAACTTACAATCCAATGAGCGTTGCAGAACTTCAAAAAATGGTACCGGCAATAGACTGGAATAGGTATTTCGAAGAAATTGGCGCAGGTAAATTAGATACCATCATCGTTTCTCAGCCAAAATATATGAAGGCCATGCAGGACCTTCTAGCAAAAAAAGACGTTGATACCTGGAAAAAATATCTAAAATGGACCGCATTTGATGCCGCAGCAGGAATGCTTTCTACAGATATCGAAACAGCAAACTGGGATTTTTATAGCAAAACCTTAAGAGGTGCTAAAGAGCAACGTCCAAGAGACGAAAGAGCTTTAAGTACTGTGAACAGTATGGTTGGAGAAGCTTTAGGAAAATTATACGTTGAAAAACACTTCCCGCCAGAAGCAAAAGAAAAAGCGCAGGAAATGATCGCCAACGTTATTAAAGCATACGAAAAGCGTATTAACAACCTTAGCTGGATGAGCGAAGACACCAAGAAAAAAGCGATTGAAAAACTAAGCACTACCACTATTAAAGTTGGATATCCAGACGAATGGGAAGATTATGGTGATTTAGAAATCGAAGGTTCTAAAGATGGTTCTTATTTTCAAAACGTAATGAACGCCCGTAAATGGAGTACTGCTAAAAACATTGCAAAACTAGGCGAACCTGTAGATAAATCTGAATGGTTTATGTCTCCGCAAACCGTTAACGCATACTACAATCCAAGCTACAACGAGATTGTATTCCCTGCGGCTATATTACAACCACCTTTCTACGACTACAAAGCCGATGCTGCTGTAAATTATGGCGGAATTGGTGCCGTAATTGGCCATGAAATTTCTCACGGATTTGATGATAGCGGGGCTCGTTTTGATGCTGAAGGAAATCTTAACAACTGGTGGACAGATGAAGATCTTTCGCAATTTGAAGGTCTTGGAAAAGATCTTGCCGACCAGTACAGTGCTATTGAAGTTTTAGACAGTACTTTTATTAATGGAGAGTTTACATTAGGTGAAAACATTGGTGATCTTGGGGGTGTTAACGCCGCTTACGATGGTTTACAAATGCACCTAGCAGAACATGGTGATCCGGGAAAGATTGACGGATTTACTCCAGAGCAACGTTTCTTCCTTTCTTGGGCAACTGTTTGGCGTACTAAAATGCGAGAGGAAGCTTTAAAAAGCAGAATTAAAACAGACCCTCACTCTCCTGGAATGTACAGAGCGTACGTGCCTTTACAAAATATCGATGCGTTTTACGAAGCTTTCGATATTAAAGAAGGAGATTCGATGTATGTTGCACCAGAAGATCGTGTAAAAATCTGGTAATGACTTTATAATTTATATTCAAAAGCCTGGAGATATCTTCAGGCTTTTTCTATTTAAATTTTTAATTTCACAATCTAATATATAAAACCCTATGAAACGTTTCTTTTTAGTTATTTGTAGTCTGCTATTTTTATTTTCCTGTACTAAAGATGAAGAAGATTTTGATTGGCTTGTAGGTGAATGGAAACGCGTAAATGCCGAAAAGGAATTCGAAACCTTCGAAATATGGCAGAAAGACAAAAAATACTATTCAGGATTAGGCTATACCATGTTAGAAGGCGATACTATTTTTAAAGAAGACCTAAAACTCTTTAAAGAAAATGATGAATGGACGCTACAAGTAACCGGAGTTAACGAAGCACCAACCCCCTTTGTCCTTTCAGAATTAAAACCTGAATATTTTATTGCTGAAAATGACACAAATGAATTTCCGAAGAAAATCATTTACAAACTCGAAAATGATACTTTAAAAGCCAATGTTTCTACCTCCGAATTTGATGTGGATTTTGAATTTGTAAAAATTCAGGATTAACGAATTCTAATGATTTATATCTGTAGAAAGGATCGCATATTCAAAACTATCAGACCAGCCATCTTTAAGAGGTAAAATTTGTCTTTTTCTTCCTTCTCTTTTCATCCCTGCTTTTTCCAATACTCGAATACTACCAAAATTATTAACGGCACAGCCCGCTTCAATTCGGTGGAATCCTAATTCTTTAAAGCCATAATTCAATATGGCTTCCAAAGCTTCTGTGCCGTAACCCTTATTCCAAAAATCAGGAGATAATTTATACCACACTTCCGCTTTTTTAAATTTTGGATTTCCTGGTTTTAATGCGATAAGGCCAACAAAAGATTTGTCCTTTTTTAATTCAATTTTAAAAACAAGATCATTACTTTTTAACCAAATTGCTAACGTCTCTTCTGTTTCTACAAGGCTTTCTGGTATTCCAAGGGTATTAAATCTATCCACTTGCGGCAGGGAATGTAATTTATGAATATCCTGAAGGTCAATATCTGATATTGATCTAAGTACTAATCTTTCAGAAGTTATTGTTTTCATCTTCAAATTCAGAAATAATAAAAAGCGTCCTCGATAAGCTCGATCCTGGTGCCTGAAGCATTTTTGATAATTGCTACGATATCAAATCGAATTTCAGCATCCAGATCCTTAACCTCGGCATAATGATTCATGGCTAATACCAATCGCTGAATTTGCCCAGTTTTCACGAAATCCTGAGGATTTCCAAAATGTGCCGTGCTTCTGGTTTTTACCTCAACCCCTATTAGAATTTCATCTTTAAACGCAATAATATCAACTTCAGCTTTCTGAAATCTATAATTTTTCTCCAGGATTTTGTAACCGTTCTCTTTTAAAAAAGCAATAGCCAGCCCTTCCCCCTTTTTCCCAAGTTCGTTATGACCAGCCATAGTTTTTTATTTTAAAATGTTACCTAATCGCGGTACATAATGGTAGAAACTTTTAGATTTAAGGCTTCGATTTCTTCAGGAGTGGCATTAATAATTCGGTCTCCATAAAACTTATCCGCTATTTCTCCTTCCGGGTTTAAAAACACGCGGATATTCGAATCTTCCAGTTTTCCGCCATTCCAATCTACGGCACCGCTATAATCCCAGCCGAATCCGTAGAATTTCACCTCTTTTCCGTTAATTTTAGTCAGCTCATCATACGTTGTCCCAATTTTAATTCCTGTCGCCGAGCTCCATTTTCCATCTTCAGAATAATTAATATCAAAAATCGATGTTTTCGGGGCATCTTTCCAGGTAATTAAAATTTCGTTCTTGCTACCAGGATATAAAACAGTGTAAGGTCGCTCTTTAGTCCCTTCCTCCATAACTCCGGTACCATTTTCAGGGTTGGAGTCGCTATACATGCTTATTACCTGCTGATAATTTTTATCCTGTAGAGATTCTATGGTAAATTTATCACTTTTTACCGCTTTTTTACTTCCGCCACAAGCCGCAAGGCTAATGATTACAAATAATAAAAGTAGTTTTTTCATTTTTGGTTAGTTTTTACTGAAATTTGTAGTCTCAAAAGAGATGATTAAAATTTTATTTATCGATTTATGGTCATTATAAAAAACACTCCTATTTTTTTACAATATCATGCTACTAAATTAGAAACAAATTGAAAGGCGACACGGTGTTTTGCAAGAATTTAACGCGTATTATAACGCAGTTGCTTACCTTTACGCCCTTAAATCGTTCCTTGCAAAAAGGAAGATGAATTTTAAAAATAAATCCCCGATATATCGGGAAAATGAATCGAATCCCGGGAAACCGGTAAACTACCTCAGGGCAAGCCCATGAGGCATTTATTAGAAAATTATTTTTTATTTCGGGGCATCCCAATCCCGACGGCTATTGGGAGTAGACCGGAATATTTAATCTCGATTATCGAGTAAAAGTTAAAACAGAAAAATGAGTAACACGCCAAAAAGATATACAATTACGGCAGCTTTGCCTTATACTAATGGACCTATACATATTGGGCATCTATCGGGAGTTTATGTTCCGGCAGATATCTATTCTCGATTTTTAAGAATGCAGGGGCACGATGTAGCTTTTGTTTGCGGAAGCGACGAGCATGGGGTACCTATTACCATTAAGGCTAAAAAAGAAGGAGTTACTCCACAGGATATTGTAGATAAATACGACGGAATTATTAAAGATTCGTTTAATAACTTCGGAATTTCTTTTGATAATTATTCGAGAACTTCTGCTGAAATTCATCATAAAACGGCTTCAGCATTTTTTAAAAAACTATATGAAGACGGAAAGTTTATTGAAGAAACTACAGAGCAACTTTATGATGCCGAAGCAAAACAATTTCTTGCCGATCGTTTTGTAACCGGTACCTGCCCAAAATGTGGTAACGAAGAAGCCTATGGCGACCAGTGCGAAAGCTGCGGAACATCGCTAAACGCTACAGATCTTATCAATCCAAAATCGGCCATTACCGGTGCCACACCAACTTTAAAGGAAACGAAACACTGGTTTTTACCTTTAGATCAATATGAGGACTGGCTAAAAGAATGGATTCTTGATGGCCATAAATCTGACTGGAAACCGAATGTATACGGACAGGTAAAATCCTGGATCGATGATGGTTTACGTGCCAGAGCGGTAACCCGTGACTTAGACTGGGGAATCCCGGTACCGGTTGAAGGTGCCGAAGGTAAAGTACTCTACGTTTGGTTTGACGCTCCTATTGGCTACATTTCTTCTACTAAAGAATGGGCCGAGCGTGAAGGAAAAGACTGGGAGCCCTACTGGAAAGATAAAGACACCAAATTGGTTCATTTTATAGGGAAAGATAATATCGTTTTTCACTGTATTATTTTTCCGGTGATGCTTAAAGCGCATGGCGATTATATTTTACCAGAAAATGTACCGGCTAATGAGTTTTTAAATTTAGAAGGTAAAAAATTATCGACTTCTAAAAACTGGGCGGTTTGGTTACACGAATATCTTAACGATTTCCCCGGCCAGCAGGATGTATTGCGCTATGCATTAACCGCTAATGCGCCAGAAACAAAAGACAACGATTTTACCTGGAAAGATTTTCAGGCTAGAAATAACAACGAACTGGTAGCCATTTTCGGGAATTTTATTAACCGCGTGGTGGTATTAACCAATAAATATTACAATGGCGAAGTTCCTACCCCAAGAGAATATTCGCAGGTAGACGAAGAGACTATTGCGGCCTTGAAAGCCTATCCGGCAGTAATTGCAAGTTCTATCGAAAAATATCGATTTAGAGAAGCCCAGGCCGAACTAATGAACCTTGCCCGTTTGGGGAATAAATATCTGGCAGATGCCGAGCCATGGAAACTGGTAAAAACCGACGAAGAACGCACCAAAACCATTATGTATGTGGCGTTACAAATCGCATCGGCACTGGCTACAATTAGTGAACCTTTTTTACCGTTTACTTCAAATAAATTAAAAGAGATTTTGAAATTTAGTGCCGAAGAAAGAAATCTTAATGAAGATGAACTTTCACAATGGGATAAAATTGCCACTCGCGAAGCACTTTTACCTGCCGGGCATATTATTGGTAAAGCCGAATTACTTTTCGCTAAAATTGAAGATGAAAAGATCGAAGTTCAGCTACAAAAATTAGAAGCTTCTAAAGCAGCAAATGCTAAGGCCGACGAAAGTGTAGAGCCACAAAAAGACACTGCTACTTTTGAAGATTTCACCAAAATGGATCTTCGTGTAGGAACCATTATTGAAGCCAATAAAATGGCAAAAACCAAAAAACTAATGGTGTTAAAAGTAGATACCGGATTAGATAAACGAACTATCGTTTCTGGTATCGCAGAGCATTTTAAAGCCGAAGAGTTAATTGGAAAAAAGGTAACGGTTTTAGCGAATCTTGCCCCAAGAAAATTACGAGGCGTAGAAAGCGAAGGCATGATCTTACTTACCGAAAATAACGAAGGTAAACTGGTTTTTGTAAACCCAGATGAAGATGGGGTTTTTAATGGTGCGACAATAAATTAAAGATGTCACTAACTATAGTACCTAACCGGTAACGCAAAGGATATGGGAAAAACTGCTTATTTTTATAAAGTTGCCCAGCGTAATATTAAAGCAGATGCTAAAAATATAAACGTTTTATTGTATTCTTTGATTGTAGGTATTATAGCAGGCCTATTATCTTCTGCTTTTAGAATATGCATTTCTAAAATTGAGATCCTTAGAGAAAAATTGTATGGAAATTTCGATTTTTCCCTATCACCGATCTTAGAAGGTATAGGACTAATATTATTAATCATCGGGGCTATTCTTATAGCCCTTTTTTTAGTTAAAAAATTTGCTCCCGAAGCTGGTGGAAGTGGAATCCAAGAAATTGAAGGCGCTTTAGATGAAGTTCGACCAACCCGCTGGAAACGGGTGTTACCTGTAAAATTTATAGCCTCTATTTTTTCTTTGGGAAGCGGAATGCTTTTGGGAAGAGAAGGCCCCACGGTACAAATTGGGGCCAATGTAGGCAAAATGGTCAAGGAGCTCTTTAAGCAGCAAGATGAGCAAAACAACCCTCTCTTATCTGCAGGAGCAGCAGCAGGACTGGCAGGTGCTTTTAATGCGCCACTTTCGGGGATTGTTTTTGTTATTGAAGAAATGCACGGGCATTTTAAATTCAACTTTTACTCGGTTGCCGCTATTATGATTGGATCGGGAACTTCAGATCTTATTGTTCGTTACTTAATTGGTGAGGATCCCGCACTTTCTATTAAAATATTTACATCGCCAGACATTAGCGAGATTTGGCTTTTTGGGTTATTAGGACTCTTGTTTAGTTTTATAGGCTACCTTTTTAATAACATTTTACTAAAATCGCTGGATATTTTCGATCAGCTTAAAAACCCTATTCTATTTTTTAGCATTGGTTTGGGAATTATAATTGCTGTACTTAGTATTTATTTCCCGGATATGACGGGTGCAGGCTACAATACGATTAAGGATGTATTAGGGCATTCTTTTACGATATGGGTGCTCATCATTATGTTTGCAGTTCGGTTTATCCTTTCTATTTTAAGTTACAGCTCTGGTGTTCCCGGCGGTATTTTTGCCCCTTTATTAAGTTTAGGAGCTATTTTTGGGATGGTTTTCGGGTACACCATTCAGCATTTTAACCCTCATTTAATTAACGAAACCGGGGTCTATGCGGTTGCCGGAATGGCAGCAATATTTGCATCTACCGTTAGGGCGCCACTTACCGGGATTATGCTGGCCATAGAAATCACGTCTAATTACGAGCTTACGCTTCCGTTGATAATTACCACAGTTACAGCTTCTGTATTTACCGCATTTTTAGGAAACAAACCCATTTATACTTCTTTGTTAGAACGAACAATACGTCATTCTAAACCATCTAAAACTCAATTAGAATAACAGGTATCTTTCGTGATTTTTAAGACGAATTTTATTTAGAAAAATGCTACAATATTTACTTATAATGAGAATGTTTTTCTATAAAAGCACGCTCTCGTGCAAAACCGATTTACTATTAAGAATCCAGCAAAATCAAACTTTCGCGATCGTTTTTAATTGAAATTTTAAGTTGAAAGAATATATTTGCACCTCATAATTTTAACATCTCTAAACGTGAAAAAATTTTACACTCTCCTTTCAATTTTAATTTATTTTAGCTTTAATCTCCAAGCTCAAAACAGATATTTCGACCTTCCAAACGATCTAAAAGACAGTAACCGTTCCATAAAAGAGGTTTTTACCATAACAAATGATGAAAATGGGAACTTAACCCTTTTTATAGATGATAACAAAACGTTTAATGCCTACATCTACAATAAAGAAGTAAAACAGGTAAATCAACTTAAATCCGATGGTTTACCGAATAAATATGACAACATAATAGGTTACGTTCAGAACGGAGAGGCAACCACATTGTTTCTACAGCATAGAAACAAAAGAAAATTTGGAGCCATACAGTTTGATTTTTCAACCAAACAAACTAAAGAAATTGAGTTCGATTTCAAACTCAAAAAAGAAGCCTATATAGAAGCTTTAAGTAAAAACAATAAGCTCTATTTATTAACCATTGAAAAAAATTCATCGAACCTAAATATTTACACTTTTAATGGCCTAAAACAATCAAAGAATAAAATAAATCTGGATTTTGAATATAGGATCAAGGATATTCACTCAAAAGATCTTCATGAGATGCTACTGAGTCACAATGGAATGAGTTCAAGTATAGAGGTTGAAAAAATTGATAATCAAGTCCCTATTAGTATAGAACTGGCCAGTGCTACTAATAAACTGTATAAAACGTTAAATGGTTTCGATCTTACCTTAGATAAAAGCATTTTTGAAACTTTTCTTATCTCGGTAAATCTAAAAAATTATACTGCCAAAATTAAGCAATTTGAGAAGCCCAAATTTAGTGCGTTGAACGAATATCACAGTAATTCTTTTCTACTGAATAATCATATTTATCAGGTAGTTGCGAATTCTAATGAGTTATATTTTGAAGTAAAAAACAGAAACTCAAATGAAATTCTTAAAAAGATATTTCTAACGAAGGATGAAGAAATTAATTTTAAAAACACTCCGATTATTCAGGATAAGGAAGGGGATTGGTTTGCTCCTCACCGCGAGCTGGAAAAAACTTCCAAATTTCTAAGAAAAATTGATAATGAAAATATAGGTATTTCAGTTTTTAAAAATGATGATAAAAATATTATCACCATAGGAAGCCATTTGGAAATAGCAGCAGGAGGTGCTCCTATGATGATGGGAATGCCAGGAGTAGGTGGTATGCCCGGGATGCCATTGTATGTTTCAGGTAATTTTAGTTTATACGGTGGTGCTTACTTTTCATATACCAGAGGGAAATCGGTACGTATTAAATGCTTATTTGACCAAAATTTTGAACATATCGACGGACCGATCAAGGACAATGTTTTCGATAGAATCAAGAAATTCACAAAAGAACTTAAAAATAACGATACCGCAGAGAATGTGTTTAAATGGAATGATCATGTTTACTATGGGTATTATTATAAAAAGAATGATTCTTATAGAATAAGACAATTCTAAAATATCAAACCTAGAGACTGTCTAAAAACTCAATTTTAGTCAACCTGAACTTGTTTCAGATCCCCCTAACTATTTTTAAATCAATTAGATGAGATTCTAAAACAAGTTCAGAATGACATTTTTGGGATATTTTTAGACAGCCTCTTTTTTTATATTACTTATGCTCAAAATTGCCTTCCACCCTATTTACAAACATCCTTTACCAGAAGGACATCGTTTTCCCATGGAGAAATACGATTTGCTGCCTAAACAACTTTTACATGAGGGCACGTGTGAAAAGCAACATTTTTTTGAGCCAAAACCAGCAGATCTGGCAGATATTCTTGCGGTACATACCAGAGAATATTTCGAAAATTTAACGAATCTTACGCTGGATCGAAGAGCGATTAGAAAAACAGGATTTCCACTTTCTCAGGAACTGGTGGATCGTGAAATCATTATTGCGGGCGGCACTATTGAAGGTTGTCATTATTCTTTAGAACATGGAATTTCAATGAATATTGCCGGTGGCACGCATCACGCTTACAGCGAGCATGGCGAAGCCTTTTGCCTGTTGCACGATCAGGCAATTGCGGCAAGATATCTTCAGAAGAAAAAATTAGCTGAAAAAATACTGATTATCGATCTGGATGTTCATCAGGGAAATGGTACGGCTGAAATTTTTAAAAATGATGATTCAGTCTTTACATTTTCGATGCATGGCAAAGGAAACTATCCTTTTAGAAAAGAGATTTCAGACCTAGATATCGAAGTTCCCGATGGCTCCAAAGATGAGTATTACCTAACAACATTAAAAGAAACGCTACCCGATCTTATTGAAAAAGTACAACCAGATTTTATTTTTTATCTGTGCGGAGTAGATATTCTGGAAACCGATAAACTTGGCCGACTTTCTTGTAGCATTGATGGATGCAAAGAACGTGACCGATTTGTATTGCAAACCTGTCACGACCTAAGAATCCCGGTACAATGTAGTATGGGTGGCGGTTATTCTCCAGAAATTAAAGTAATTATCGAAGCACACGCCAACACCTATCGCTTAGCGCAACATATTTATTTTTAGCTGGCTTTCAATTTTTTCATGAATTTGACGAATTCTGGCTGAAATTCTTCAAATAAAGGGTGCTTTTTATTTTTCAGCATTACTCCGCTAAACAATTTTAATCCCAGCGCAAATTCGGTTGCTTCGGCTTCGCTTTCAAAAAGTTCTTTAGATTTTACAGCATCTATAATTCCGAAGATCTCATCATGATTTCCAAATTCAAATTCGATATTTTGATGCTTAACATCTTCTTTTAGGGTAGATATCGTCTCTAACTTAAGGCGGTAAACATTAGCTTTCTTTGCCATTTTCTTTTTTATGCAAATTACCATATCCAAAAGCTAAGGCGGGATTTTTTTAAAATAGATTCACTAACATTTTTGATAGCATCTCCCTATTCTATCCCAAAGAATATAGATTACCCTACAGTACAGGATACATAAATCGTATTTAAACAATATTTTGTTTGAAATATTTAAACTTTATTTATTAAATTTTGAATATATTTTTAATACAATGACATTTTGAAAAACAAAGCAAAAAAATATTGGCGCGAAAACCTCAAATATCTGTTTATACTTTTAAGCGTATGGTTTATTGTTTCCTTTGGTACAGGAATTTTATTTAAGGATTTTCTAAATCAGTTTAAAATTGGAGGTTTTAAGCTCGGATTTTGGTTTGCACAGCAAGGCTCTATTTATGTTTTTGTGATCCTTATTTTCATTTACATACGCTTAATGAATAAACTGGATAAAAAATATGGTTATTCCGAATAATCAAACTTTAAAATATTAAAACTCACCTCAACTTAACATCACAAATATGGATGTACAATTATGGACCTGGATCTTAGTCGGCATTAGTTTTACGCTGTATTTTGGTATAGCCATCTGGGCCAGGGCTTCTTCTACTAAAGATTTTTATATCGCCGGTGGTGGCGTTTCTCCTTTGGCGAATGGTATGGCCACAGCAGCCGATTGGATGAGCGCTGCTTCCTTTATCTCCATGGCCGGACTTATATCTTTTAGCGGTTACGATGGCTCGGTTTATTTAATGGGGTGGACAGGCGGTTACGTTCTCCTTGCTCTTTTACTGGCGCCATACTTAAGGAAATTCGGAAAATTTACGGTTCCCGATTTTATCGGCGACCGTTATTACTCTAATTCTGCCCGAACCATTGCCATTATCTGCGCTTTAATTGTTTCGTTTACGTATGTTGCAGGACAGATGCGCGGCGTAGGAATTGTATTCTCTCAGTTTTTACAGGTAGATATTACCAAGGGTGTGCTTATTGGTATGGCGGTCGTTTTAGTGTTTGCTTTTTTAGGCGGAATGAAAGGGATCACGTACACACAGGTGGCCCAATATTGTGTACTTATTTTTGCTTTTATGGTACCTGCTATTTTTATTTCCATTCAAATGACGGGCAATCCTTTTCCACAAATTGGGATGGGCGCTAAGGTAGAAGACGGCACTTTTCTTCTGGATAAATTAGATCAATTACATACCCAGTTAGGATTTAAAGAATATACCAGCGGCACAAAATCTACCTGGGATATATTTGCCATTACCCTGGCTTTGATGGCAGGAACTTCTGGTTTACCTCATGTTATAGTTCGCTTTTTTACGGTACCGAAGGTAAAAGATGCCAGAAAATCTGCCGGATATGCTTTACTGCTTATTGCCATTTTATACACTACAGCACCCGCAGTTGCGGTTTTTGCCAGAACCAATCTCATCACAACGGTCAATGAAACAGCCTATAAAGAATTACCCGAATGGTTTAAAAATTGGGAAAATACCGGGTTAATTTCATGGACCGATAAAAACAACGACGGAAAGATCCAATATCGAAATTCTGAAGCGGTGAACGGGAAGCCACTTTTTACCGATAAAAGAGGAGCAAATGGTGAACGTATTATTAGCAATCCCAGTGCAGCTGAAAATGAATTATATGTAGATAAGGATATCATGGTTTTGGCCAATCCAGAGATTGCGCAATTGCCTAATTGGGTAATAGGTTTGGTCGCCGCCGGTGGACTTGCTGCTGCTTTATCTACCGCTGCGGGATTATTATTGGTGATTTCTACTTCTGTTTCTCACGATCTGGTAAAAAAGCAATTGAAACCAAATATTTCAGATAAAGGAGAACTTTTAATTGCAAGAATTAGCATTTTGGTAGCGATAGTTGTTGCCGGTTTCTTCGGGATTTATCCGCCTGGTTTTGTTGCAGCTGTCGTCGCATTAGCATTTGGGCTGGCCGCAGCCTCTTTCTTCCCGGCTATAGTATTGGGAATCTTTGATAAACGAATGAATCGTCAGGGAGCTGTAACTGGAATGATCGCTGGAATTAGTTTAATGCTATTTTATATGATCAGGTTTAAAACAGGATTGATAGGGATTATGGATCCGCTTCCAGAAAGTGAATGGTGGTTTGGCACATCTCCAGAAGGTTTTGGCGTTATTGCCATGCTGGTTAATTTTATCTTGGCTATCGTTATTTCTAGACTTACGCCTGCCCCACCAGAAAATGTACAGCAAATTGTTGAGGACATCAGGATTCCAAGCGGTGCCGGCGAGGCACAAATGCATTAAAAATCTAAAAATAAAACTCCGTTTTCTATGATTAAAAAAACGGAGTTTTTGATTTACACTAAGATCAATCCCAATTCGATCTACTTTCCTAACAGCAGGATTTCGTTGCATATAATTTCGGTAATATATCTTTTATTGCCTGTTTTATCTTCATAACTCCTACTGGTAAGTTTACCATCTATTGCGATTTCTTTTCCTTTAGGCACATAATTTTCGACCAAATCTGCCGTTTTCCCCCAAGCTACAAGATTATGCCATTGGGTTTCAGAAACCCTCTCTCCTTTGGCATTTTTATAATACTCGTTGGTTGCAATAGAAAATTTCGCCAGTTTTTTACCTGAATCTAAATTTACAATTTCGGGCTCTGTGCCTACGTGGCCAATCAATTTAACGCTGTTTCGTAAAGTGCTCATAACTATAGAATTTAATTGTAATTGAAAATCATTCGTTCATTTCAACACTGCAAACATAGATGAGCATTAAAACTATATCCGTCTGTAAACTAATTGTTTTCGTATAGATACGTTTGTAAACGATTGAAGTCGTTTGCAAACGACAAAATTTATTGAATATCTCGCTAGTAAACAATAGCTTAAGAATAAAGGCGTTTTATTTTTATCACTATTAAATTATCCATTGAAATCAAACCTTACTAAAAAGATACTTGGCGTTTTTAAGTATCTGGCCATTTATTATCTATCTATTAAAATGATCTGTTTTGGAGTTCCCAAATTGCTGTTT
Source organism: Zunongwangia pacifica (assembly GCF_023499215.1). Taxonomy (GTDB): domain Bacteria; phylum Bacteroidota; class Bacteroidia; order Flavobacteriales; family Flavobacteriaceae; genus Zunongwangia; species Zunongwangia pacifica. Next base: position 22,935 of record NZ_JAKHSK010000013.1, on the reverse strand, counting down.
ATGCAATTTAGGATCTTGCATTACGAGTCATTTTTACCGCTAGTCGAAATATCTAAATATCAACACATGTGGTCTTTCTTTGGAAGGTCATATAATTACAATATCTTTATTGGTTTAGCTGAGCTATTGATAGGAATTTTAATCGTTTTTAGAAGAACAAGATTAATTGCTTTATTACTCTCCATTGGGATTTGCCTAAACATTCTAATACTAAATATAGAATTTGAAATTTACTTTGCAATTTCACATATCATCTTGGATCTTGTCCTAACTATCTTATTGTTATTTGAATATAGAAAAGATCTTTATAAATTTTTTATCCTTAATAGCGGTAAGTTTAAGACATCATTGCTTCCGAAGAAAAAAGGATTCGTACATAAGCTTCCTTTTCTATATGTTTTAATCCTGCCTATTGGTTACGGCATATTTTCGTATAATATGAAATCTAAAGTAGACGACACGATTACTGGAAGTTATACGATTGAGGAGTTTAAGATTAACCATTCAGACATCAATATTAAAAAAGGGAAATTAGGATCTGATCCCATGTTATTTTTAGAATATAATCAACAGGCGGTAATCTCTATTAATGATTCTATTTACTATGGCGCATATTCGATCTTTAAAAGAGAAATTAGAATGTATTTTGACCCTCCGGTAGATCAAATCAATTCGATCACAGGGCGCCTGGATAAAGAAAATTTCACCATAAATGGAGTGATGAATGACTCGATACCTGTTATGATAAATCTTGAAAGATTAACAGAAAAGAAAGACTATTTAAACAGCTTATATAATTAGTACTAAATTTTAGTCCTATACTATGCTAATGTGGTATTCACAAATTGAAAACTATGAAAATCTCTATTGAAATTCCTAAAGCCTGTGGTGAAAATTGGGAACACATGATGGTTTCTCAGCAAGGAAAATTCTGCCAGGTTTGTAAAAAGGAAGTGATCGATTTCACCAAAACTGCCGAGGTTGAGTTATTTGAGAAAATAAAAAAAGGACAAAAAATTTGTGGCAGATTTAAACAATCTCAGCTTTCTCATGATTTAAAATCTAACAACTCTAAAAGCAACTGGAAACAACTAGCTGTAGCGGCAGGATTTACTTCAGTTCTGGCAATCGCTGCGCCGGCAAATGCTCAAAAAACTTCAACTAAAACCGAACAACTAGAGAAATCTTCAGAAAAAAATTCCGAAGAAAAACATTCAATTTCAGCTAAAGATAGTATTATAATTTCTGGCACCGTGATCGATGAAGACGATCTTCCTATTCCTGGCGTACACATTAAGCTCATAGATTCTAAAATTGTAACGCAAACCGATTTTGATGGAAATTTTAAAATTATCCTAGCTGAAAAAACTACCGCAAATAATCTCAAATTAGAGTTTACGTCTATTGGTTATGAAAACAAGATTATAAATGTCGATGCGAAATCTACAAGTTTAAACATCGAGCTAAAAATGGAAACTTTACTAATGGGAGAAGTCGTGATTGTAAAGAAAATGAATGTTTTTAGAAGAGTTGGTCTTTTCGTCAAAAGATTATTTTAGCAGGACAATTTCCTTTTTATGAAAAATCTAAACGATTATATCGCCAGTTACCAGGCTCAGCTTCAAAAAGGCGATATTCTTATTGCTTACAAAGAACTGGTTTCATTCGTTATGAAACTTAGGACTGATCTTAAGCGAGATTCTTCTTTTGATTATTCGGTTACCGGAATTTTGCATGGCTATCTGGATTATACGTATTTCTATTTTTCTAATGATTTTCTGAAAAGCAAAAAACTAAAATTCGGATTGGTCTTAAACCACCTCGAAATGCGATTTGAACTTTGGCTTTTGGGTAATACTGCTGAAATTCAGAAAAAATACTGGACATTCTTGAAGGAAACAAAATGGAATAAAAATCGCATGGAAATGCCAGATTATTCAGTTTTAGAAGTGGTTTTAATCGAAACGCCCAACTTTGACGATCTCCCACTTTTACAAGAAAACATTGAAATCGAATTGAATAAAAATCTATTGGAAATCTCAACATTCTTGTATAAAAACACTAACTTTTAGACATAAAATGAAACATGTCATTCAAAAATCATCATTACCTCATCCCCTTTATTATTATTCTTTGTGCTTCCTGCAAAAATTCGGATAAAAATTTAGCTGAAAGCGCTTCTTTAGAAGAAGAGCCTATTCCTACCCTACAATACAAAACAATTGATACAACTAGCGCTAAAGCCATTTTAATTGGTAAAACAGATGCTCCCTATAACTTTAAATATTTTAATCTTTTAGTTCATACCGGTCTCTTTAACGAAGTATCAAACCTAAAAAAAGAAAATCATGGAGATTCGATAAAACTGAAGGATATTTTTAAGAATGATCCTTCAAAATTTAAATTAATAGATCATTGGGCTAGTTGGTGCGGCCCTTGTATTGCTGAAATTCAAAAGTCTGATGAGTATAACCCGATGCTAAAGGAAAATGATATTTCTACCGTGTATATCTCTGTCGACGAGGATCTGGAAAAATGGGAAGAAACGGTAAATCAGCTTGAAGATTACACGAATAAAGAACAACATTATCGTTTTGCCGACTTTAAAAAATCAAATTTAGCCCGTGTTTTTCTGCAATTAGGTAAAACCAAAAATAGATATTCTATCCCTAAGTACACTGTTATTAAGAACGATAGTATTATTCTTTCCACTAACTCTCCGCGACCATCTAAACAGGAAGAATTTTTGAGCATATTAAATTAGCCAATTCTATTAAATGAATCTAGAAGAAGAAAATAAAAGAAAACGCGCAAAAGCAAACTTAAGCAATAGTGAATGTCTACGGTTTTTCATTTTGCCTTTTACTACTCCAAGAGCACGATATAAGTCTACAGATGATTTTAGCCAATCAGAGTTAGAACGTTTTAAAAAATATGGCTACGGTACTAAAGTGGACGACCTATTGGCAAGTTTACAAGACATTTGTTAGAAAATCATCTTTATTTTGAGGCAAACCTCGGAGCGTTTAATCTCGATTATCGAGTAAAACAAGCCAATGAACTAATCATTTACGGCATTATTTTTTGGATAGGATTAGCTTCAATTATTGGCTATCTTGTCAATAAATTTTCTTAATGCAGCTGTATTATTTCCTTGCCATATTCGGGATTGCCCTTTTCTTACTGGTTCGGTTCTTAAAGAAAAGATCTGAAAGAAATCATATAAAAAACCTTAAAGAAAACTGGGCAAAAGCCAAAAACGAAAAATTTAATTTCGATCAGATTAAAAGTTATTGTAACGCCCAGCTTCATATTGGCGATTTTCATCAAATTAACGATCAAACGGCAAAAGATCTGGATCTCGAAGCGCTTTTCACGCTTTTAGATCGAACCACTTCCAAACCCGGACAACAATATTTTTATAATCACCTTCGGAATATTAACAGTCAAGCGCAATTAAAGCGATTTTCGACATTTTCAGATACATTTTTAGAAGATGAAAATGATCGCTTAAAAATCCAGTCGCAATTATCGAAAATGAACCATTACAATGCATACGATTTTGTTAGGTTAATTACAGATGAACCCATGTACCGTCCCAAATGGATCGTTTGGGTATTTATTCTTAGTGCTTTAGCCATTTTTAGCTTGGTTGGCGGTTTCTTTTATCCCATATTATTCCTGCTTATCCTTCCGGTTTTTATGGCCAATATGGTATTGCATTATCGCAACAAAAACAACCTCAACTATTATCTAAATGCGGTCCATCAGCTTAGCATTGCTATAAAATCAGGAAACAAAATATCGAATTTCGATAATATTAAAAGCTATTTTAAGGATCTGTCTTATCTACGGTCTGTTCAAAAAATTCAGTTTAAAACCTCGCTAATTAGTTTCGAAAATAAGATCAATGATGAATTTGCCTTTTTGGGGTGGTTTTTATTTGAAGTATTAAAAATCACTTTTAATATCGAAATCTTGTTATTTTTCAGCTTTCTAGAGGACATTCAGCATAAAAGAAACGATATAGAAAAACTTTTTCGGTATTTAGGCGAGATCGATTCGGCAATTGCAGTGGCATCTATCAAAACTGAATATCAAGATTACACATGCCAGCCTAACTTCAGCAATAAAAAAGAGATCAGATTCAATGAAATTCGGCATCCATTAATCAACGATTGTGTTCCTAACGACTTACAGCTTTCAGAAAAAAGCATGCTACTTACCGGCAGCAATATGTCTGGAAAAAGCACTTTTATAAGAACAGTCGCCATAAATACCTTGTTGGCCCAGACGCTCAATAGATGTTTTGCTGAACATTTTACGGCTCCGTTTCTAAAATTATATTCTTCAATAAGAATTACCGATAATCTAAGTGAAAACACCAGCTACTATCTGGAAGAGGTCTTGCAAATTAAAAAGCTCCTAGATGCATCTAAAGAAGACATCCCTAAGTTGTTTGTGTTAGACGAGATTTTTAAAGGAACGAATACCGAAGAACGTATCGCAGCCGGAAAATCTATTTTATCCTATTTAAATACCTCACAAAATATAGTGATGGTTTCTACCCATGATATTGAACTTACCGAAATGCTGACGAAAAACGATTTTGAGCGCTATCATTTTAGTGAAAGTATTCAAAACCAGGAATTAATTTTTGATCACAAGCTAAAAGAAGGGCCGCTTAAAACTAAAAATGCGATAAAGATCTTGGCGCTCTACAACTTCCCAAAACAGATAATTAACGAAGCTGAAATGTTAAAAAACAAATCACGTTAAACCATTTAGTTTTTCCCTAGTCTAAATTATCAGATTAACTTCCTGGCATTTCACTTTTTTGTCCTGAATGTAAAATTTCTATTTCTACCCCTAACTATACGCCAGGAAGTTAAATCGTTTTATGTGCTTATTACAAACTAAACTGTTTGATATTTACAATTTCTGGTGAACTAATAATCTTAACCTACTTACAGAAATAATTCTACAGGACGTATTGAAAAATTCTTTTTAAATTGAACCCTAAAGCAAGTATTCATAATGAGAAAAATAGTTACCCTTCTTTGTGCACTTAGCATTTCTGTTTCGGGAATGGCACAACAGTCCCCAAAAAAATTAACCACCCAAGATTACGAACAGGCCACAAAATTTCTTGGCTTTAATACCTACCCCTTGGTTGATAAAAGCAACGTAAGCCCTAACTGGTTAAAAAATGGTAGTTTCTGGTATGATATTCGGGTTAATGGAGACCGCCAATATGTGCTTGTAGATCCAAAGAAAAAATCAAAGCAAACGTCCAATTCTCTGGAAGAATTAATTGGAAATCCATCAGAAAATCAGCAAAGAGGATCATGGACAGAGGTTGCTTCTCCAGATGGTTCTAAAGTAGTGTACATTAAAGACTGGAATCTTTGGATGCGAGACAACAAAACGGGTGAAGAAACACAACTTACCAAAGATGGCGAGAAAAATTATGGTTATGCTACCGATAATGCAGGGTGGAAACATAGTGACAAACCTATTGTGCTTTGGAGTCCAGATTCTAAAAAGATTGCCACTTTTAAACAAGATCAGCGTCATGTTAGCGATATGTACTTGGTAGAGACTAAAGTTGGAGAACCAAAACTTGAAGAATGGAAATATCCAATTCCGCAGGATTCCGCCATCATTAAAATTGAACGTGTAATTATCGATACAGAAGATAACGAGATCACTAAACTAAACATTCCGGCAGATGCAAGACGTGGAACTCTTTGCGACGACATTGCCTGCGATGGCAGCTTTGGTGATAACGAATGGGCACCAGACTCAGAGACCTTAGCTTTTGCTTCGGTTTCCAGAGATCACAAGAAAGTAACCCTTCGAGTAGCTGATGCTGAAACCGGAGAAGTGAGAGATATTTTAACGGAAGAAGTAGCCACCCAATTCGAATCGGGACAAGGCACTATTAACTGGCATTACTTACCAGAATCTGATGAAATTATCTGGTATTCTGAACGTGATGATTGGGGGCATTTATATCTTTATGATCTGGAAAGCGGAGAGCTAAGAAACCAAATCACAAAAGGGGATTTTGTAGTGACCAGTTTAGTTGAAGTAGACCAAGACAAAAGAAAACTCTACTTTTATGCACAGGGAAAAGAAGAAGGTCACGATCCTTACTTTAGTTATTTTTATAGCATAAACTTTAATGGTAAAGGATTAAAACTTTTAACTCCGGAAAACGGCACACATAGCGTTTCCCTATCCCCTGACAACAACTACTTTGTTGATAATTATTCACAGCCTAACGTTCCCAATGTTGCAGTACTTAGGGATAGTAAAGGCCGAAAAATAATGGATCTTGAAAAAGCAGATATTTCCCGCTTAGAAGCCATAGGCTGGCAGGCTCCTAAACCAATAAAAGTGAAGTCTGCCGATGAACAATGGGATTTATACGGACTCATGTTTACGCCCACAAATCTGGATGAATCTAAAAAATATCCCGTAATAAACTACATTTATCCCGGCCCGCAAGGTGGTGGTGTTGGCCCTCGTGCCTTCTACCCTTCCCGTGGTGACCACCAGTCGTTGGCAGAACTTGGTTTTATCGTGGTAATCATCGATGGTAGCTGTAATCCTGGTCGATCTAAATCGTTCCACGATGCATGCTACGGAAATATGGGAGACAATACGTTGGAAGACCAGATAAGCGGACTAAAACAGTTAGCTAAAAAATACCCTTATATGGATTTAGACCGTGTGGGGGTTTGGGGACATTCTGGTGGTGGATTTGCCACTGCAGATGCCATGTTTTCTTATCCTGAATTTTATAAAGTAGGGATATCTGAATCTGGAAACCACGATAACAGAAACTACGAGGACGACTGGGGCGAGCGTTATATCGGACTTATAGAAGAGACCGAAAACGGAAAAACAAATTATGAGCTACAGGCCAACCAGTACAATGCTGCGAACCTTCAGGGAGATTTGTTAATCGCTCATGGTAATTTAGATGACAATGTTCCCCCTTATAATTCGTATTTAGTGATCGATGCTTTAATTAAAGCGAATAAAGATTTTGATTTAATCATTTTCCCAAATGCACGTCATGGTTATGGGACCGATAGTTATTATATGACGCGAAGAAGATGGGATTATTTTGTTGAAAATCTTATGGGCGCCGAGCATCCAAAAGAATTTAAAATAGAAATGCCGGAAAGAAGAAGATAATTTCTCCTGAATTCAAAAAATAGAAAAGCCAGTAGATCTAAGATTTACCGGCTTTTTGTATTTTAGACTTTAATATCGTCATTCCGTGCTTGACACGGAATCTCATCTAGCATGTAATTTTCAGAATTTAAACATAAAAAGTTTGATTGTGCAAAAGTTTAAATAATTACCATACGTGAAAACCCATAACTACACTATCAACCTCAACTGGACCGGTAATAAAGGCATCGGGACCAAGAGCTACAAAGATTACGACAGGGATTACACTTTTCATGCAAAAGGAAAAACACCGATACAAGGCTCTTCAGATCCTGCATTTTTAGGCAATCCAGAACTATATAATCCAGAAGAACTTTTACTGGCGTCCATCGCTTCCTGCCACATGCTTTGGTATCTTCACCTTTGTGCCAGCAACAAAATTATAGTATTAGGGTACGAAGATCGACCGGAAGGTAAGATGATCGAAAATAAAGATGGCAGTGGTAAATTTACCGAAGTAACACTGTATCCGGAAATTACCTTAGCTGATAAAACCATGCTAGAAAAAGCTGAAAAACTGCATCATGAAGCGAATAAATACTGTTTTATAGCAAATTCTTGTAACTTCCCAATTCATCACCAGGCAAATTATCATTTTTGAATATGGAAATAAAAGTCATCAATCAACGTAAATTTCAGTTTCTCGAAAATCACAAAATTATTTTAGAGCTTTACTATCCAAGATGGTGGTCCAATAATGCTGAAATTCGATATCTGGGAAAACAATTTAAAATTAAAGCGAAAGGCTTTTGGCAAAATACCTTTATCATTTTAAAAAACGGACTTGAAATTGGAAGCATTAAACTGAACTGGAAACAAGATTCGGTCATAAGCCTTAAAGCTAAAAGTAAAACTGAAAAGAATTATCATCTTTACCAAGAAAGCTTTTGGCATACTAAGTTTGTCGTAAAAGCTAACGAAAGTTCAGTGCTTAGAATTCATGCAAAGAGAAATTGGAAAAAATTTTATCCTGATTTTCTCTTGAGTACCGAAGATGATCAGGAACATGAAGATTTTAACCTGATAATCGCCATCAGTGTTTATTTAATTAACAACCGTTTAAAATCTGCAGCCGCGGGAGCTTCAATTGCGGCCGTTTCATAATAAAACCTGAATACAAGATTATAGTTATATACACCTAAGCGTAGTTAAACCTGTGGTTCGGCTACCAAATCGTAAGCGATATAAGCATTGTTAATCACTCTGAAATTAGCACTCACGTCAGTTACATTTTCAAAAGCGGCATAATCGATCCACACAAAACCATCTGATCCCCAATTTTCTCCCCAGGAGTTTACCACTTTAAAAGCATCATATTCATCTGAATATCCCACCACCAGCATTGCATGACAATCACCATTTTCATAATCGACCGCATGTTCACGATAGGCAGTAAGCCCCAAACGATCTATTTTACCAAATTCTGAAGATAAGTAAGCTCCAATTACAATAGGCTGTTGTTGTAAAAGCAATGTTTTCATTTCAGCAATCATGTTTTCTCCACTTAAACTTCTAAATTCTGAAATCCTCGCCCTAGCTGCCTGCGCTATTTGTGTTTCGTTTGGTTGTTCTGAGCACCCACTATCGTCGTAAGGGAAAAGTTCTAAAGAGCAAACACCAACTTCCTGTACAAGATCTAAAGTTTCTGCAATGCTGGTACCACCACAGGCTCCCATAGTTAATTGATTGTAGGTGAAGGATGGGCTAAATATTGTCGCTAAAGAATAGGGTGCACCACTTTCTATATGCTCCTGTAAAGACTTTAAATAATAGCTTACTGCCCAGGAAGAACAAGATCCCAACTGTCCCTGATCGCCAATCGGTGGTAAAAATTCAGAAAGATCATACTCGATGGGTAAATCTTCAGGGATATCTAGATCTTCTAAAATAAAATGCCCTCCTGTAGAATAAGCGCCAGTACCCGTACATTCCAATCCTGTAGCAAAAACTTCTCCTTCTTTAGTAATAAATTGGTTATCGTCTATAGGGTCTGGTGTATTTTCCTGTCTTTGTAGACGATCATCCATATCCTTATAACAAGAGCTGAATAATATGGGCAATACAAAGACTAATAATTTTACATATTTCATGATATTCAATTTAAGGACTAGAATAAAATTTAAAAATCACCACTTATTTTAATGAACTTCGATAACGGCTTCGCCTGCTTCGTTAAATAAAATCAAATTTGCTGAAAATCATTTCTAAAATTAGTTAAATAACATACTCTTTAACAACTAATTAAAACTAGTCTATAATAATCATTTCTACTTTTAGCCATGAAATTTTTATCAATCACAATTTTAAGTATTATGGCTTTAGGAAATATGAACGCACAGGATAACGATTCTTACCTTTGGGAGAACCGCTTGGTCTTAATGCTTACCAATTCTATCGAAAATAGCGATTTTAAGCAGCAGCTGGGAGAATTTAGGGATAAAGAAGAAGAGTTAGAAGATCGCAAAATTGTGGTCTATCAGGTAACTCCAAAAAAATATGCTACTGGGATTAGCGATGCTCCAGATTGGAATAAAGGAGATAATTTCTATGAAAAGTTCAAAAAATCGAATACGGGCTTCGAACTTATATTAATTGGTCTGGACGGGGGTACGAAAATGCGAAAGAAAGAATTTATACCTGCCGATGAACTTTTCGAAAAAATCGACAGCATGCCTATTAGAAAAGCTGAAATTAATAAATTGTAAGTTTCTTTTAAGTTGTAAAACAATATTTTATGTAAATTTAAGCTAGCCAAAAAATTAGCTAGCTCGATAATGAGCGTAAATTAAATTGTATGAGCTTTTAATAATCGTTGAAATAAATAATAGTCTCGCGATATCCTAGAAGGAAATACAAAATGAATTTGCCAGTTTATCATTGATATAAATTTTATGGTATTAAGCATCTGTAAGCGTTGCTACTTGGATTATAACGAGATATCATAGTATTGTTGGTAAGACTAGACTTATAGATAAAAAGAATTAAACTTATTTATAGAAGTCTAAAAAAGGCAAAAGGAAATTTTATAGCCTTTATAGTAACCCAAATAATATGTAAAGTATAATTGGTGATAGCGAAAATATTGTTATCAACCAATACCAAAAGTAGAAAGTACTATTCCCCAAATCTACTTTTAAAAAATATAGTAAATCATTTTTTATTTCGAGGCATCCCCAAATCTCGATGGTTATCGCGACGAGACCGGAGCATTTAATCTCGATTCTCGAATAAAATATTCTAGGTGATCATTATGTGACCTTAAAACTAAGGTAATAAATTGATTAATATTAAGATTCGGTAAACTGTAGACAGAATTCAAAATGCTACCCCACAAACTACAGTATGATCTTTTAGGAGAAGGTTGAAATTATATGCTTTATTTTTCAACAAGATAACGAAGCATTTGACTTTTAGTTGATTAAATTTTATGTAGATATATAAAGAAAGATGGATAAATACTGTTTAGAATGTGGAGAAAAGCTTATTGGTAGAGTTGATAAAAAATTCTGTAGTGATTATTGCAGGAATTCTTATCATAATAAACTTAATAAAGATACCAAAAACCTAATGCGTAATATCAATAATATCTTGCGCAAAAATTATAGAATCCTAGAGAAACTTAACCCGGAAGAAAAAACAAAAACCAGCAAAACAAAATTGCTGGCCGAGGGTTTCAATTTTCAATATTTCACCAGTATATATACCACTCAGGCGGGGAAAACGTATTATTTTATTTACAATCAGGGGTATTTACCTTTAGACAACGAGGAGTTTTATGCACTGGTGAAAAGAAACTAGCAATGCCAATTTTGAGCCCTTAATTTTAACGCTGCACAAAGAATATCTTTTCTGCTTATCATCCCAATTAGTTTTCCGTACTCTACAACCGGAAAACGTCTATAACTATTATTATAGAACAATTGTGCACAATCAAAAATACTTAGATTCTTATCGATCACAGCCACATCGGTACTCATATAATTTTCTATTTTCATATCGCCAATAGGCATATTAAAATACCGACTTTCTGAAATTTGTTTCATACAATCTGCATCAGAGATTATACCCACCAGCTCGTAACGATCATTTACCACTGGCGCTCCAGAAATTTTGTTTTTAAGCAATGCTTCCATTACCTCTGCAACATATTGATCTTTTTTAAAAGTAATTAATGAGCTTGTCATATAATCACTCACCATAATTGGTGCGCTCTCTATTTTTTCAGGAGCCGCACGCCTGCCTTGAAAACTTTTAATTCCCATAATTGTAAGATTTTGATTACTAATTATTTAAATATAAACAATTTTAATATCTTTTTAAAGAAATCTATTTTTTCAGGTTAGTTTTTATAACTATAGTATCTTTATTTCTTAGAAAACTAAATGTGTATTAATGTCTAAAAATCTCCAAGCTTTAATTGCTTTACTACTTATAAGCTTTAGTTGCTGGTTAAGTTATCATAGCCTTAAACCTTCAGAAATTCCTGAAGAGGTTCCTGAAAATGAATTCTCTGTTAGCAAAGCTTTTCAGCATGTAGAAAAAATAGGAGAAGCTGCACATTACCTGGGGAGTGCAGCACATAGTACGGTAAGAAATTATATCGTTAACGACCTGCAAAATCTAGGTTTAGAAGTACAAACGCAGGAAAATTTTGTGTTAAACGACGAGGCTCTACTTAGCCGGCCACAAAATATCTTAACCCGAATTAAAGGAAGCGGTGACGGTGATGCGCTGGTTTTAATGACGCATTACGATAGCCAGCCACATTCTTCTCATGGTGCAAGTGATGCAGGAAGCGGAGTTGCTACCATTCTGGAAGGTGTACGTGCTTTTATCGCTGAAGGGAATACACCTAAAAACGACATTATCATTTTATTTACCGATGCTGAAGAAATTGGGTTAATGGGGGCCGACTTATTTGTGAAAGAACATCCCTGGGCAAAAGATGTAAAACTTGCCCTAAATTTCGAAGCCCGTGGCAGCGGTGGTAGTTCTTTTATGCTATTAGAAACCAATGCCGGAAACACCAAACTTATAAAAGCTTTTAAAGAAGCCCAGGTTCCTTTCCCTACCACAAATTCTTTAGCATACAGTGTTTATAAACTTTTACCAAACGATACAGATCTTACCGTTCTAAGGGAATTTGGAAACATTAACGGATTTAATTTTGCGTTTATTGATGATCATTTCGATTATCATACCGCGAATGACGTTCCTAAAAATCTGGATTTAGAAACCTTAGCCCATCAGGGAGATTACCTCATGCCCCTACTCCATTATTTTCAGGATGCAGATCTCAATCAGTTACATTCAGATAGCGATCTTTTATATTTCAATCTCCCCTTTGGTCAATTTATTACTTATCCGTTTGCCTGGATTACGCCTATGAATATCTTGGCATTTATTTTATTTTTAGGAATAGTAGGATACGGTATTTTCAAAAAGAAACTTCAAGTAAAATCCATTTTCAAAGGTTTCATCCCTTATTTTTTAAGTCTGATTATTGGGGGACTTTTGGTATTTGGACTTTGGAAATTTTGCCTTTACATTTATCCTGAATATTCAGAAATGTTGCAAGGCTTTACGTATAACGGCTACAGCTACATCACCGCGGCAGTATTGCTAAGTTTAACCGTTGCTTTTTTTGTATATCATAAGTTTTATACTGAAGAAGATACGGCTTCCCAATTTGTTGCGCCCTTATTTTTCTGGATACTAATTTGCGCGCTACTGGCTGTTGGTTTAAAAGGCGCGTCTTATTTTATAATTCCGGCGTATTTTGGATGTATGCAGTTGCTGTTAATGATCCACCAGAAAAAACCGAACTTAATTATAAATACCATTTTAAGTTTACCCGCTGTATTCATTTTGTTTCCCTTTATCCCAATGTTTCCGGTGGCACTAGGATTAAAAATGTTATTTGTTGCGGGCATTCTTAGTATTTTATTGTTTAGCCTTTTTTTACCGGTTTTTGGCTATTTCAGCAAAAAAGACCTACTCGCAGTATTATTGTTTTTAGGCTTTAATGCCTTTATGTTTTATGCTCATTTTACATCAGAATTTACTGCGGAAAGACCCAAACCCAACAGTTTGGTGTATTTGTATGATGCCGATGAAGACAAAGCCAACTGGTATTCTTATGATACCATGCCCGATGAATGGACCTCAAAATATTTTGGAAAAGAACCGGTAACGCTAACGAATGCCGAAACAAAATTCAGCAGTAAATATCATTCTGGCTTTACCTGGAGAAGTGACGCTCCAAAAATCGATATTGAAAAACCTGCTATCATTCTTCAAAAAATTGATAGCACTAATAACGAATTTCAATATTCGTTAAAAATCGCACCAAATAGAGATGCCAAACGATTAGAAATTTATACTGAAAATATTACCGATTTTAGCGAATTTGAAGTCAACGAACTACAACCCGAAAACGTAAAACTTGGGCAGGAATCCTTTAATATGTTTACGCGCAGATGGAAAAATCGTTTGCTAAGCTATTACATTTCCAGCAAAGATACACTGCGAATGAATTTTAGTTTAGATAAGAACAAGTCGGCCGAATTCATTTTATATGAATCCAGCTACGATCTTTTGGAAAACGAGCAGCTTAATGTACCAAAACGTTCTGAAGCCATGATCCCAAAACCATTTGTGTTAAACGATGCGGTGATTTATAAAAAACGAATTAAGTTGAACCAATAACAGGGAGCAGTCGCAGTTGCCAGATTCAGTAAGCAGTCTCAAACAGGAGACAAGAGACAGGAGACAGGAGACAGGATAAATTGAATTAAAAATGTTGAATGGTGAATTTGATAAAACCGGTATCTTGATAGTTCCAATAGCTATCGCAAAAGATCTATAGATGTAGCCATACAAATTAAAAAAGAGAAAAATAATTTTAAAAATAGGCCAGTTTGAAGATTGGGTATACAAACAAGAAGCATAAAATTTTCAATTTCAATTGGTACATCAAATAGAGATATCCAATTGAAAAAATGGCCTATCAAAAATTGGTGTAAAAATTTGAAGTGAAAAATCCGTAATAATTTCAGGCTGTCTGAGACGTAGTCGAGTTCCTGAAATTTAGGATTCGAACGATAAATTTCAGACAATTTTTGTAAGCCTAGCTTTTTTGTTTCTTTTTCAGCAATGGAAAAAGAAAAAACAAACAAAATCTAAAAAAAATATGCAAATTTCAATATTAGGATGTGGTTGGTTAGGTTTTCCGTTGGCAAAAAAACTAATGGAAGATGGTTATGCCATTAAAGGATCCACCACCACGGTTGCTAAAATGCAAGAACTTTCTTCAGCAGGCATCACCCCTTATCATCTCGAACTTTACGATAACGGGATTCAGGGTGATATGAGTTCCTTTTTGTCGAATTCTGAAATTCTGATTATCGACATTCCGCCGGGATTACGAAAAAATCCAGAAACAGATTTTACCGGAAAAATCACCAATATCATTTCTTACATTGAAAAATCGGGCATCCAAAAAGTGATCTTTGTAAGCTCAACAAGTGTTTTTGAAGATGAGGAAAATTTTCCTGAATATACTGAAGAAAATAAACCGAATGGAAATTCACAAGCTGCAAAGCAACTAATTGCCTGTGAAAATATATTAGGCGATAACCCCAACTTTGAAACTACCGTGATAAGGTTTGGCGGCTTAATTAGTAAAGATCGGCATCCGGTAACGATGCTTTCTAATAAAAGCGGACTCAAAAATGCCGATGCACCGGCAAATTTAATTCAGCGTGAAGATTGTATTGAATTATTGTCCAAAATCATCGAAAATGATGAATTCGGAACTGTTTTTAATGCCGCTTATCCCGAGCATCCTAAAAAACATGAATACTATACCAAAGAAGCAAAATCCAGAAATATAAAAGCCCCCGAATATGACCAAAATCGACCTTCAAAAGGAAAAATAATTTCTTCGGTAAACTTGGATAAAATTGGGTTTGAGTTTAAATATGAGATATGATGGTTTAGATGTTATTAATCTTAAGCACATTGTATATCCGCTATATCATAATATGTGAATTTTCGTCACCCTGAACTTGATTCAGGGGCTCATCCTAAGCAGCATGAGATGCTGAATCAAGTTCAGCATGACATTTTTAAAGTGAAAAGATTAAGTTGACAAAAAGCGAATACTATAAAAATCTAAGCTTCTTCCACTTCCTCCTTTTTCTTTCTAAAATCTAAAGGCTGCAATACTTTTAAAGCTTTTTCAATTGAATTGATTTTTTCAAACGTCAATAGTAAACGTAAACCGTTTCGGGTTTTCTTTTCTTTCATTTTGCAGGCCTGCGGGTGGGATTGCACGTATTGCAGGACTTTGGTGAAATTGGCTGTTTGATAGAATCGTGATTGCTGATCTGAAATAAAATATCCAATCAGTTTATTTTGTTTCATTATAATTTTTTCGAGTCCGATTTTTGAAGCGATCCATTTGATTCTCACACTGTTCAGCAAATCTACTGCCGGTACCGGTAATTCACCAAAACGATCCACCAATTCGGCTTCAAATTTCTCTAATTCTTCTTCGGTTTTTAGTTCATTCAGCTTGGTGTATAAATTCAGTCGTTCCGCGATATTGTTGATATAATCGTCTGGGAACAGAATCTCAAAATCGGTGTCGATTTGCGTTTCTTTTACAAAATCTTTATATTCAATATCTTCTTCGTTATACAGTTCTTTAAATTCGTTTTCTTTCAGTTCCTCAATAGCTTCCGATAAAATTTTCTGATAGGTATCAAAACCAATTTCGTTGATAAATCCGCTTTGCTCACCACCTAGTAAATCTCCGGCACCCCGGATTTCCAAATCTTTCATCGCAATGTTGAAGCCGCTTCCCAGGTCTGAAAATTGCTCTAAAGCCGTCATTCGTTTACGCGCTTCTTCGGTCATCGCAGAATAAGGCGGCGTGATAAAATAACAGAAAGCTTTTTTGTTGCTTCGCCCTACCCGACCCCGCATTTGGTGCAGATCTGAAAGTCCGAAGTTATTGGCATTATTAATAAAAATGGTGTTCGCGTTGGTGACATCCAATCCGCTTTCGATAATGGTGGTCGAAACCAGCACGTCGAATTCCCCGTTGATAAAACTCAACATCAACTTCTCCAGCTTCTTCCCTTCCATTTGTCCGTGACCAATGCCTACTTTCGCATCGGGAACCAAGCGCTGAATCATTCCGGCAACTTCCTTGATATTTTCGATTCGGTTATGAATAAAAAATACCTGTCCACCACGCTGAATTTCATACAACACTGCATCCCGAATGGTTTCTTCGGAAAAACGGATCACGTTCGACTCAATCGGATAACGGTTAGGCGGAGGCGTGGTAATGGTCGATAAATCCCGCGCTGCCATTAAACTAAACTGAAGCGTACGCGGAATTGGCGTTGCCGTTAACGTTAGCGTATCAACGTTTTCTTTGATGGTTTTCAACTTATCTTTTACCGCAACACCAAACTTTTGCTCTTCATCAACAATCAGCAGCCCCAAATCTTTAAATTTAACGGACTTGTTGACTAACTGATGCGTTCCGATAATAATATCTACGCGACCGCTTTCCAGATCGGCCAACGTTTCGCGGCGCTCTTTGGCGGTTCTAAATCTGTTTAAATAATCCACCGTTACCGGCAAATCTTTTAAACGCTCAGAAAATGTTTGATGGTGCTGAAAGGCCAAAATCGTCGTGGGCACCAACACCGCTACCTGTTTCCCATTATCTACGGCTTTAAAGGCGGCGCGAATGGCAACTTCGGTCTTTCCAAAACCAACATCCCCACAAACCAATCGGTCCATTGGGCGCTCGTTTTCCATATCTTTTTTCACCGCTTCAGTCGCAGTACTTTGATCGGGCGTATCTTCATAAATAAACGACGCTTCCAGCTCGTGTTGCAAATACGAATCGGGACCGTAAGCAAAACCTTTCTGCAAGCGGCGTTTGGCGTATAATTCAATTAAATTATAGGCGATATGTTTAACGCGGGCTTTGGTCTTTTTCTTCAGGTTTTTCCAGGCATTGCTACCTAACTTGAAGATTTTAGGTTCTTTCCCGTCTTTACCGTTGTATTTTGAAATTTTATGTAGGGAATGAATGCTTAAATACAGGATATCGCGCTCGCCATAAATCAGTTTAATGGCTTCCTGTTTCTTGCCTTCTACATCAATTTTTTGAAGTCCGCCAAACTTCCCTATGCCGTGATCAATATGGGTAACATAATCGCCTACGGTAAGATTGGTGAGCTCTTTCAGCGTTATCGCCTGCTTTTTGGCATAGCCATTTTTTAAGCTGAATTTATGGTAACGTTCAAAAATCTGATGATCGGTATAGCAAACATTTTTCGCCTGTTCGTCAATAAATCCCTGAAACAAGGAAAGTACCACCGTTTGGTATTTTACTTTCTTTTCCTGATCGTCGAAAATATCGTGAAAGCGCTTCGCCTGCTGCTCGCTCCCGCAGAAAATATAATTGGTATAGCCTTTTTCCTGATTTTCAATAAGATTTTCAATCAATAAATCGAATTGTTTATTGAAGGAGGGTTGCGGAGTCACAAAATAAACAATCTCTTTTTTCGGTTTTAAAAAGGCCTGATTGCTCAATTCGGCCACCGAAAATTCCACTAATTGCTTATTGATTAATGCTGAATTACAAAAAAGGGCAGCGGGCTCACTTTGCTTGATTTCTCCTGAAATCTTTTGAAAAGCTTCTTCGGCTTTCTCAAAAAGTTTATCGAGTTGTGCTGAAAAAAGGTCGATATTTTTAACGAATATCAATGTATTTGCGGCGACATATTTTAAGAAACTCTCCCGAACCTCATCGAGTTTTTTGTTCTCGACATTCGGCATTATGGAGATTTTCTTCACCTTATCGGTAGAAAGTTGCGTCTCTACATCGAAACTCCGAATGCTATCCACTTCATCCCCAAAAAATTCGATCCGGTAGGGCTCATCATTACTGAAAGAGAATACATCAATAATCCCACCGCGTACTGAAAACTCTCCCGGTTCGGTAACAAAATCTACACGTTTGAATTTGTATTCAAACAAAACTTCATTGACAAAATCGATGGAAAGTTCGTCGTTTACGTGAATCTTCAGCGTGCTTTTATCGAGTTCTTTTCGGGTTACCACTTTTTCGAACAGCGCATCGGGATAAGTCACAATCACCGCCGGTTTCTTGCGTGAGTTGATTCGGTTTAATACCTCGGCACGCAACAGAACATTCGCGTTGTCGGTTTCTTCAATTTGATAGGGCCTGCGGTAACTGCCGGGATAGAACAACACATCGTCTTCACCAATTAATTGTTCTAGATCGTTTAGGTAATAGGCGGCTTCTTCTTTATCGTTTAAAATCATTAAAAAAGGACGCTTGGCTTCTTTAAACGCGTTGGCCACCACAAACGAAAGTGACGAGCCTACAAGGCCTTTTAGATGAATTTTATCGGTATTTTTTTCAGAAACGGCAATAGCGTCCCGCAATTCCTGCTGTTGCGGGGATTGTGCAAAACTTTGGGCGATGGTAGATGTACTCATTGCTGCAAAGATAATTGCAAAAGAAAAGCTTCACAACTGACTATGATATTTTTAACGTATAGAATTAGCTCTAAGCTATCAGCAATTAGCGCTCAGCTTATTGGAATGGAAAAGTGAAAGATTTGAATTCCAATTTAAATAAATATAAAAAGGAGCAATAGAAAATAGAGGAGAGATATTGAAACAGGAAATAAGAATCAGGAATCAAGACAATATTTAGAACAGCAGTTGACTGTTTCTAAATTTGGAAATAAAAAGTAAGTATTTCGTTCATTTTCAAATAGCACATTAACACATCATCTATATTCTAACAGCGCAGCGGTCGAACTTCTAATTCCGGACAACAAATCATCTTACCGCTATTTGAATATTTTACAATTTCCATAACAGGGATTCCGTCTCAAAGAATGTAATTTCAAAAAAAATTGCAATGTCCAACCACCAGCTCGCTTTTTTATTGGCCAGGATAACACTGGGAATCAACTTTTTCCTGCACGGATTTGTTCGGATTCCCAAACTGGAAGCCTTTACTAACGGACTCACACAAGGCTTTGAAGGTACAATGCTGCCATTACCCTTAATAGAAATGGTGGCTTATGCCATTCCTTTTATCGAAGTGGTGCTGGGGATTTTCGTCTTTTTAGGCATTTTCAGTAAAAAAACACTAGCCGCCGCAGCTATTTTTATAATGCTGCTCATTACCGGATGTGCCTTTAAAGAAGATTGGAGCGCGATCGGAACACAAATGCTTTACGCGTTATTTATCTTTTTTCTCATAAAAAACCTGGAATATGAAGTTTGGGCCGTGAAGAAGAGTAAGGAATAGTAATTAGAATTGAGTAATGAGACGTGAGATAAGAGACAAGAGAATATTGAAACAGGAAGTAAGAATCAGGAACCAAGACAATGTTTAAAACGGCAGTTGACTGTTTCTAAATTTGGAAATAAAAAGTAAGCATTTCGTTCATTTTCAAATTAGCACATTATCAAATCATCTATATTCTAACAGCGCAGCGGTCTAACATCTAATTCCTAAATTAAAAAAAGACAAAATGGATTATCAGTTAAAAGACAAAAAAGTATTTATTTCAGGATCAACCAAAGGGATTGGTTATGCCACAGCGAAAACCCTGGCAAAAGAAGGTGCCGAAGTGATTATTAACGGGCGATCGCAAGAAAGCATAGACAAAGCCATTTTAAGTATAAACAGCGAAATCAAAAACACTAAAATCTCTGGAATTGCCTGCGATTTTTCGAAAAAAGATGAGGTCGATCTCCTAATCGAAAAAATTGGTAAAGTCGATATTCTTATCAATAATGTCGGCATTTTTAATCCGAAAGACTTTTTTGAAATTCCAGATGAAGAATGGAAAGATTTCTATGAAGTAAATGTGCTCAGCGGCGTTCGGCTTACCAAAGCTTTACTGCCTAAAATGCTCGATCAGGATTGGGGACGGGTGATTTTCATTTCAAGTGAAAGCGGGTTGAATATTCCGGTAGAAATGATTCATTACGGAATGACGAAAACCGCACAACTTTCTATTTCAAGAGGAATTGCCGAAATCACCAAAGGTACCAATGTTACCGTAAACAGCGTATTACCGGGCCCCACCTATTCTGAAGGTGTAAAAGATATGGTAGATGCCGACAATAATGACAAAAAGGAAATAGAAAATGAGTTTTTTGAAACTCAGCGCCCCAGTTCGTTAATCCAGCGATTTGCCGATCCGCAGGAAGTCGCCAATATGATTGCTTATGTTGCGAGTCCACTTTCCTCGGCTACCAATGGAGCAAGTTTACGGGTTGATGGCGGAGTAGTGAAGTATATTTAAATAGTAGCGAGTAGTTATAATTGAGTAATGAGACGTGAGATAAGAGAAAATAGACCATAGAATATCTCGAAACAGGAAATAAGAATCAGGAATCAAGACAATGTTTAAAACGGCAGTTGACTGTCTCTAAATTTGAAAATAAAGATTTCATTCATTTTCAAATTAGCACATTATCAAATTGTCTAAATTCTAACAGCGCAGCGATATAATATCTAAAATAAAAAAAATGGGAATAGAAGAATTTGATGTTTTTGTAATCGGTACCGGAACTGCCGGGAAAGGTGTAGCCAAAGATTGTGCTGAAGCGGGATGGAAAGTCGCCATTGCCGATAATCGGGAGTACGGCGGCACCTGCCCCAATCGCGGTTGCGACCCCAAAAAAGTTTTGGTAGGAATTACCGAAATTATCGAGCGTTCCCAAAATATGCTGGGATTGGGAATTTCTAAAATGCCGGAAGTAAGCTGGGAAGATTTACAGAAATTCAAATACAAATTTACCGGCGCTATTCCCGCAGCGACCGAAAAAGATTTGGCGGCTCTCGATATCAAAATGTATCACCAATCACCTAAATTTTTAGATGAAAACACGCTTTCGGTAGAGGGTAAAACTGTAAAGGCCAAGAAAATCGTGATCGCCACGGGAAATAAAACAATGCCACTAAAAATTCCGGGAACCGAATTAATGCTAGATAGCGACGATTTCCTGGAATTGGAAAAGCTCTCCGAATCGATGATTTTTATCGGAGCCGGTTACATTGGGATGGAATTTGCCCATATCGCCGCCCGACTTGGCGTAGAAGTTACCGTGATTGATACGGAGCCGAGACCACTTTCCAATTTTGATGAAGATATGGTCGCGCATCTTACCGAAGCTTCCGAAGCTATTGGCATCAAATTTATGTTTAATGCGAAAGCTTCAAAAGTAGAAAAGCTTAGAAAATACCTTCGGGTAACTGCGGAAACGAAAGATGGAAAAGAAGTTTCAGCAAAAGCGGAACTGGTTTTTAATACCGCCGGTCGCGTTCCTTCGATTGACGAATTGGAATTGGAAAAAGGGAATGTCGCCTTCAGCAATAAAGGAATTACGGTGAATGAGCATCTGCAAAGTACTACCAACCCAAGTGTTTATGCATGCGGAGATGTTTCAGATAGTGAAGGTTTACCGCTTACGCCGCTCTCTTCTCAAGAATCACGGGTGGTTTCCACTAACCTTTTAGGAAAATATAATAAAACCGAAGCGCATTATCCGCCGCAACCTTCGGTAGTGTTTACACTGCCCAATGTGGCTTCCGTAGGACTTTCAGAACAGCAAGCGAAAGAAAGAGGTTTTGATTATGTGGTAAAACACAAATCGGTACCCAGTTGGTTTAATTCCAAGCGTATTGCCAATCAGCACTACGCGTTTAAAGTGATTAAAGATAAAAAAACCGAAAAAGTTCTTGGCGCTCACCTGGTGGGTCCAGATGCCGGCGAAATGATTAATATGTTTGTAATGGCAATGTGTGGCGGTCTTTCCTGCCAAGACCTAAAAGCAATGATTTTCGCCTACCCTACCTGGAGCAACGATATTAAGGGAATGACGTAGTCCAGTAGGCAGTAAACAGTCGCAGTAAGCAGTTTAAATAGAATTTATACCGCTTCGCTGCTAGATTTTTTGAAATCCGTCATCCCGGACTTGATCCGGGATCTCATCACTCTTATGAGATTCTGAAACAAGTTCAGAATGACGACAGATAATACTTTCCAAAAAGTGATAGCCAATCTAAAAACCAGAAAAATTTACAGTAATAAACCATTAGCCTTTGGCTAAAATGCATTCAAAATCCAGCATTTTCAATCCTGATTCCTAGCTCTTTTGTCTTGGTTCTATTTTACACTAACTTCTATCAGATTAAGGTCTCGATACAATTTTGCTTCGCTTCACTGCACAAAACCACTCGACCTGACATTCCAGCGAATATTTTCAAATTGTCGATTTCTTAAAAATCAACAAGATAGTTCAGTTTCGTAATGAACCATATTGAAGTGTCACTTCGAGTAATTTCGAGTCCCGATAACAATCGGGAAGAGAAATTGTATCGAGAAGTAAATAGAAAACTATGTCATTTCGACTAAAGCGTAACGGAACGGAGAAATCTTAATGTTCAAAAATACTGTACACAAGAGATCTCTCCACTTCGGTCGAGATGAACTGTGTTTATATACAAGATAAATTTAAGTTATTTTCGGTGTAATAGGTTTTTTGTGTAGCAATAGCAAAGGCCTGCTTTAAAAGTTTGTTGACCACCGCTATCAAAGC
>NZ_JAKHSK010000012.1 GCF_023499215.1 Zunongwangia pacifica | reverse complement strand
TGCGCCCGACAGGATTGCTCACTATCAAAATGAGCTGTAAAAGTGAAGATATTCATTATATTGAATTTGAGGTGAATATAATCAAAATTAAAAAATTATGAGTATTTACGGATAATCAAAACCTGATTTAAACCTTTCAAATATTGCTGCCTCATGCCGAGTATAAAATTCAGGATCAAAATTGGCTTGTTTTAGATTGTCGAGAACGTAAGTTATCTCTCGATTTTCGGTAAGCCAACGGTCTAGAACTTCGTGTCTCATTCTAATTCCGAAGGTATTTATTCCTGAAAATTGATTCGTGTTTGTATTAAAACTTATCGTGATCGCTTTAGTGCCATCTGTATGCTGCCAGTGAAAATGCTGCTCATTTTCTTTAGGTTTTGGCCAAACCCAGCCGTAGGTTTGATATTCGATATCAAAGAATTTGGCCGAATTGAACCAATTTCCCGGATTATATCGAGATTTATCACCAGTAAGTGTGAGTGCCAGAGCTTCACCCATCATTCTGCCAGTATACCAAACGGCTTCAACCGGTTTTCGTTGGCCAATCGCTTCCTGCTGCTCGGCACAATCGCCAATCGCGTAAACATCGGGAATATTGGTTTCTAAATAAGAATTCACTAAAATCCCTTTGTTTATCGCTAAATAGGAATCTTTTAAAAAATCGATATTTGGGCGCACACCAGCACAAAGTCCGACGAACTCGCAATCGATTTGTTCGCCGCTTTTGGTGATGATACTGCTGACTTTCCCATTTTCGTCCGGAATTATTTTTTCGAGTTCGGTTTCCGTTCGTAGCTCGACGCCATGAGATTTGATGTGTTCAGAGATCATTTTAGCATCTTCCAAAGGCAACACCGAATGCCAGAACGCTTTTTCACGTACCAGCATCGTCACTTCGATATTCCGGGTAAGAAGCATTTCTGCGAGTTCTACACCAATAAGTCCGCCGCCAATAATGACTGCTTTTTTACAATTTTTGGTGTTTTTTTCGAGAAGTTCCAGGTCTTGTTTCGACACCAATCCCTGCACGCCATTCAGATTTTGGCCTTGCCAGCCAAATTTGTTTGGGATAGATCCCGTAGCTAGAATCAGTTTGTCGTAATTAAGGTTGTCACCATTTTTAAAATGAAGCGTTTTTTGATCAAAATCGATTTGCTGTACCCAGCCTGTTTTTAGGTCGATTCGGTTTTTCTCCCAAAACCAGTCTTCATAAGGTTTAAGATGATCCCATTTCATGTGCCCCATGTAAACATACATTAGCGCAGTTCGAGAAAAAAAGTAATCACTTTCCGCAGAAATTACCGTGATCTTTTTATCCGATCGCTTGCGGATATGCCGTGCAGCTGTAATTCCAGAAATTCCGTTACCTAAAATAACGATATGCTCCATGCTTTGCAGTTATTGCTTTATAAGTTTTATTCTGCTTTTTGAAATTCTTTTACGATTTCAGAACCATTGTTAAAAGTCTGTACGATTTTCAGTGTATTGTCCGTTTCAGAAAATTTTATTTTTTCATCAAACTTAGAGTCTCTCCATCTTCCATTACTATTTCCCCAAGTCACTTTATTTCCATCAATTTTGATTTTATAATCAAACTTTTTTCCGTCGTCTTTTCGAATGTATGAAACGATATAAATTCCATCATCGTCTCGTACGTTTATTATTTCAGGTGGCTGATTCATAATCGCAGAAATCGAGTATTTGGCAATTTCTGATTCATTAAAGACGTTCTCTGGTAATTTAACCTTTTCTAATTCAGCTTTTGAGTTGGTTTTCTCTTCATCTTTTCTATTACCACAACTACTGAATGTAATTGTCAAAATTAAAATACTTATCAACGTTTTTATTTTATCCATAATGGTTTGGTTAAATTACCTGCAACGGGATAACATTTAAATTTAGTCGTAAGTAAAGAATTAACTTAACTTCGAAAGAAAAAAAGCAGTTAAAAAAGAAAAATCTTAATTTTAGAGATGCAAGTTGGTTAAATAAAACATATACCATTGCAATTATGATAAGATAGACAAACCCGATGTTCTATGAAAATTAATTTTCTGTACTGTTTCTTTTTTTGCTTCATACTTTGTCTAAGCTGCCAGCCAGATTTTCCTAAACATAAGTATAATGGTTTGAGTTTAGTCGCCTCCCGAGATTCGTTAAAAACAGAGTATATTCTTCCGCTAAAAAATGTCCATGCCAATACCGTGGCGTTAATGCCGTTTGCTTTTCTTCAGGATCTAAAAAGTCCCGAGCTGCATTTTAATCACGAGAGGCAATGGTGGGGAGAACGTGTAGCCGGTGTTCAGCAAAGTATTCAGTTACTTCAGGAAAATGAAATAGCAATCATGCTAAAACCTCAAATCTGGATTTGGCATGGTGAGTTTACGGGCGATCTTAATATGACTTCAGAAGAGGACTGGAAAACTTTTGAAAATAGCTATCTGGATTATATTTTGCTGTATGCTGAACTGGCCGAAAAAGAACACATTTCACTGTTTTGTATAGGAACCGAACTTTATAACTTTACTGAAAAAAGACCTGAATTTTGGCAAAAGATGATCGCTGAAGTCCGCAACGTATATTCAGGAAAAATTACCTATGCTGAAAATTGGGATAAAGTGGACCAATTTCAGCTTTGGGAGCAGCTTGATTTTATTGGTGTGGATGCTTATTTTCCGGTAAGTGAAGAAGAGAATCCCACGAAAGCAGCGCTAATTGAAGGTTGGAAAGCGCATAAAACAATGCTAAAAGATTTATCTTCAGCATATAAAAAGCAGGTATTATTTACTGAATATGGCTACAGAAATATCAATTTCGCCACCAAAGAACCCTGGCAGGCTTCTACAAGAAGAAGAGGGGATAAGGTTCTTGAAAATTTAAATGAAGGATTGCAGGCAAAGGCCTTGCAGGTGATTTATGATGAGTTTTGGCCAGAAAACTGGTTTGCGGGTGGTTTTCTTTGGAAATGGCATAACGATCATCAGCGTGCTGGCGGGAAACAAAACGACCGATTTACACCTCAAAATAAAATGGCCGAAAAAGTCGTAAAATCAAATTACAGCAAATACACAGAAAAATAAGAATGGGTTTTAGGGTTGATTATTTAAATTCCAATTATAATCTTTATAAGAAATATTATTCCAGTTCTTCATTTTTACCTCGCTATATTTATTAATATATTCGCCAATAGTGATACTGCCACCGGTAAAATCACCGCTATACCAATCAAAAAGTCTGGAAAGCTGAGCTGATTCGGGCTTAATAATATTTTTAGGGGAGTTTATAAAAGACCGGGTAGCATATTCCAGTTGCTCATTAATAGCATCTGCAGTGTAAGCTTCGTTTAATAGTCTTGGGCTGGATATGGCTGCTTTGCAAATCGCAAAATTAACCCGAGGTTCATTCATTCTTCTTAAAATACTGTTTTCTAAAGCGCCTAGTGAAATTTGCTTGGTGCCCATACTCACAAATTCTTTGGTGGTCGCCCCGTTAATATTTTGTACAGATTTAAGGGGGTAATTGTCCAGTACAAGTTTCACAGTATAGGCATTGTAAGTATTGATGTAATAGGCTAATTGCTCCTGAACCGACCAGGTATGATCTGGCCTGTTTTCTGAAAGCATTTTGATATATTTATCAAATGCTTTTCGATCTTTTTTAAAACCTTCATAATTTACCAGGCCTTTTTCGTCTACATACTTCTGTAGTAGATTATGCCAGATAGAATGATCGATATTTGTTGAAGTGTTGGAAATCGTTGAAATTAGTTCGCCTTTTACATTGGTATGTGGTAAGCCTTTACTGGAAAATCCAGCCGCTGAAAATAGGGCGCAGCTGCTTAAACCAATAGGGAAAATGGCCATTATCAATATTCGTTTAAGTAGAATGTAATTTTTCATGCTGCGCAATTTTCAGTTTAAATTTTGTGTTTAGCAACAACCTCCACCATCGTAATGAAAAGTAGATTCGCTAATAAAAATATCATCTCGTCCTAAATCTTTTAAAGCTTTTGCTGTTTTGTCGCAAACTACTAAAGGCTGATTTTTTAAAAGAACATGGCCTTTTTTATCATCAAAATGGTCGTTTTCACCATAATAGATCGCTGCTTTTCCTGTAAAAATGCAAGGACCATCTGCTGGCATTGGGTCTTTAATGGCGGCAACTTCTATAGATTCAATATAAATTAATTCTTTGGTAGGGTAGTTTTTAGGATCCAGAATCCGGTATGGTTTTCTGGCTCTTATTTCTATGGTTCCAAAACCAACATCGGTCAAAGCTTTTACGTATTCTTTTATGGGTAAACTTCCGATAAGGCATAAGGCTCTTAGTCGTTCATCGTTTCTAAGCTCATCGTTCATTTGCTGCTCGCAGGTAGGATCACTCATTACCAGTTTCCCATGTGGTTTTAAAACACGGTACATTTCTTCAATCGCCTTTTTAAGATCTTCAGCTTTAAAAATATTGAATAAGCAGTTTTGAGCGGCGACATCAACCGAATTATCTTTTACCGGAAGATGAAGCGCATCTCCCTTTTTTAGATCCACAAAATCTGAGCGAAACCAGTCATTTTGTTCTTCGGCAATTTTGAAGTTTTTTCTGGAGGCTTCTAACATTTCATCTACAGCATCTACACCAATAACCCCATGTTGTTGCCTGGAGAAATAAGCGAACTGTAACAATTCCATACCACCGCCAACACCTACATATAAAATACGCGGATTGTTGGAAAGATCGCGTGCGTGCACTGTGCTACCGCAACCGTAATTCATTTCCTGCATGATTTTCGGGATTTTTAAGCCCGGTAATTCCCATATAGGATTTGTGGTACAGCAAAGGCCTACATCTGGTGTAAGTGCTGCATCTTTATACACGTTTTTTGTGGTTTCTAGATAGCTGTTCATTTAAAGCGTTTTTATAAGTTCTCTAAAAAGAATGATCATCTGTGGTTCGGCTTTTTCAGCCATGGCAATAATCTCACTAATTTCTACTGGTTTTAGATCGTCTGGATTGCCTTCATCGGTGATAACAGAAACGGCGGCAACCGGAATATTTAAATGGTTGGCTACAATAATCTCAGGAACGGTACTCATTCCCACGGCGTCGGCACCCGCAATTTTCAGGAATCGATATTCAGCTCTGGTTTCTAATTGAGGGCCTAAAACCGAAGCATACACGCCTTTGTGTAAATTAATATTGTTGCTTTTTGCGATCTTTTCTATTGTAGCATTCATCTGCGGGTCATAAGGTTGCGACATATCTACAAAACGCTCGCCTAGTTTTTCTACTCCTTTAAAGGCTAAGGGTGATCCTCCCTGAAAATTAAGATGATCGTCGATGAGCATTAATTCTCCCTTTTTATACTTCAGGTTAATAGAACCAGCGGCATTAGACACCAGTAATTTTTTAATTCCCAGTCGCTTCATTACCCTAACGGGGTAGGTGACATCTTGTAACGTATAACCTTCATAAAGGTGAAAACGTCCCTGCATTACCACCACTTTTTTTCCTTCCAGAACGCCGTAGATTAATTTCCCTTTGTGAAATTCTACGGTAGCGGTTGGGAAATAAGGAATGTGGTTATAACTAGCTTCGTATTCGATATCTATTTCGTCTACTAATTTTCCTAGTCCGGTTCCTAAAATAATCCCGATTTCGGGAGCTTCAAATCCTTTAGATTTTAAATAATCTGTGGATTCCTGAATTGCATCTGTCATTGTCATGCTTTGAAAAATGGAATAAAAGCAGGATGATCTTTTATATCTGAATATAGGTCAACATCATTCCGCTTTTCTAATAATTTATAATTCGATTTTGTAAGTTCGTTTATGGTTTCCTGTAATACCGTTTGGGTACCCCAGTTTTTATTTTTAAAGAGTTTTGGATGAAGTTGTGTCATTCCCAATAAATAATATCCGCCATCTTCGGCCGGGCCAATCACCACTTCGTTATCGTTTAAAACTTCAAAAGCTTGCTCTAAATCTTTGGTTTCAATATCATATAAATCTGATCCTATAATAACGATTTTCGAATATCCAGCATCAAAACCTTCGGCAAAAGCGTTTTTCATGCGCTCACCAAGGTCTTCACCTACCTGTTTTTTCTTCTGAAAAATAGCAGCATCCCATAAATCATCTTTATCAATTTCTTCAGAATAATATACTGCTTTTTCTGTACTGAGTGGCGCGCAAATCCTGGCGGTATGAGCAAGCAAAAAAATGTAAATATTTAGCGCGGCCTGGTCACCAATATCTTTGGCAAGTCTGGTTTTTACTTTGCCATATTCTGGATTGCGCGTAAATATTAAAAGTAAGTTTTTTGAAGTATTTTCTTCTCTCAAAAAATAATGTTTTATATCTGAAAAACTTATTTATAAATCCTTTAAAAAAAGCAGTCAGATTTTTTGCATCACTAGCAAGATACTATGTTTCTATGGAAATTACCGCTAATTTTCTGTGAAATTTATCATCGCCAAGATGACAGTTTTTCAGCTTGATTTTTAAGAATGGCACTTCGCTAAATGGTTAAAAAATAGCGTCCGATTTTGTAGAATTTCAGTTTAAAAAGAGCATTTTAAATCGTAGAACCCTGGCAGCTACTTCCTGCGCCCGCGGTACAACCATAGCAATGCTGTGAAATAATAATATTCCGGTCATTTAGCAGATCCTCGTTATACTCACTAATATGTTTTACTTTGGCATTAACCTTAAGATCGAGCATCTGGTTAAAATCGCAATCGTAAAGCCAGCCATCCCAGCTAATCGAAATGGTATTGGTACACATCACATTTTCTACCGCAGCAGGGTTATAGGCTTCTACAAGGGAATACATGTAATCTTCATAATTTTCTGAAGCGATTAAATACTCTAAAAACCGACTTATGGGAAGATTCGTAATGGCAAAAAGATGATTGAAATCGATATTAAAATCTTCTTTAAGCGCTTTTTTAAAATCTTTTTCCATTGCAGCCTGATTGGTGGGTAAAAATGCTCCAGATGGATTATAAACTAAGTCTAATTTAAGCTTGCTTTCAGGTTGCGCATAGCCTACTTTGTTCAGTAGTTGTAAGGCTTTTATTGATTTATCAAAAACTCCACTACCACGTTGTTTATCCGTTTTTTCTCGCTTATAGAAAGGTAAGGAAGAAACCACATGTACGTTATGTTTTTTAAAAAAATCTGGTAAATCATGATATTTTTTATTGGCTAAAATGATGGTAAGATTTGATCTTACGATAAAATCTTTAATGCCGGCTTTAGAGGCTTCTTGTACAAACCATTTAAAATTAGGATTCATTTCTGGAGCGCCACCGGTAAGGTCTAGTGTATGTGCACCGGTATTTTTGATCACCTCAAGGCACTGCAGCATCGTTTCCTTCGTCATAATTTCCTTACGATCGGGACCTGCATCTACGTGGCAATGCGAGCACACCTGGTTGCACATATAACCAAGGTTAAGTTGCAGGATTTCCAGCTTTTTAGGTTTAAGTGGGAAATGTCCTGTTTCAGAAATTTTATCCCTAAAAGTTGGGAGTTCTCCTTCTTCAAAAATTCCTTCACTCAATAATTCCAGCTGTCGTTGTGGGCTGGATAAGTCGTCTTTTCTTGCTTTTAGGGATTTTAAAGACATATAATAAGTGTTCTACTTTAGTTTAGACGAAACAAAAAGCTTTTTTTTACATACTAAGCTTTTTGTATTTATTCATCATTTGTACTCCATGTACAAGAGTCGCACCGCTTTCTATAGCTGCACCCGCATGTACGGCTTCCATCATTTCTTCCTTAGTAATACCGCGTTGTAAACCATCTTTGGTATAAGCATCAATACAATAAGGACACTTAACCACGTGAGAAACTGCCAGGGCAATTAAAGATTTCTCCCGGGCAGAGAGCGCGCCTTCTTCAAATACTTTTCCGTAGTAATCAAAAAACTTTTTTCCAAGTTCTTCACTCCACTCTGTGATTTCACCAAATTTTCTTAAATCGGCCGGATCGTAATAGGTTTTAGACATAAAATAGTTTTTAGGTAAAGATACAATTTATGTATTCCTATTTTAAAAATAGCTTATAGATCTAATGGAATAGGAAAGCGATCTTAAAGGCAGGAATGTTTTTAGGGTATTAAGATATGTGTAATGAAATTACAGTTAAGATGCTTGATTTATAGTGGTTTGTAGGAAAATGTTACGTTTAAATGAATGAAAGCATCATAAATTTGTTAATATTAAGCTAAAATTAAGTATCTTAGAGCAAAGGCAAAACCAGAAGCTCAGTTTAACGAATTAGCTATTGATTGTTTGTAATAGTGCTTAAGTTGCTCTATTATAAGCTTATGAATAACGTTTTTCACATAACTAATAGTTTATAAGACACAACTTTAAAAATCGCTAAATAATAATTGGCTTCAAATATTATTTTTACCAGTTGCAAGGGGTTTTTAAACGTTTGCAAGTACAAACAAACTAGTAACCACACGAGCTGCTTGTTTTTAAAAGAGCTGCAGATATATGAAAATATACGTTAATACTTTACCTGTTAATGATATTATTAAAGACATCTCTAAATGTATAGATGTTCCTGTAAAGAACGGGGCTGGGGAGCTCATGTTGGAAATTCCTTCAGATTTAGGAGAAGGTTATATTAGAGGATGTAGTTTTGATTCAGGAATTGGGATTATTACTTACAATTGTAAGTTTTATGAAGATATAGACATTCATTTTACTTTAAACAGTATACATCCTTTAAAGTTTATTTTTTGCTCTCAGGGCAGTATAAATCATTGTTTTGAAGGAGCTGAAACCATAAATACCATTGATAATTTTCAGAATATTATTGTATCGAGTAGTGGTTATAAAGGGCATGTACTGAGTTTTAAAAAGGATGTAGCGACCCATGTTTCGAGTTTAGAGATTATAAGGTCTATTTTTTCACATCGTGATAATTACCAATTTCAGGATATAGAACCAGAGCTTAAAGAGATTTTTAAAGATCAGGTTTCTGAAAAGGAATTTTTTTATCAGGGGAATTATAGTTTAAAGTCGGCTGACCTTATGGAGGAAATTGCCACGAAGGAATTTACCGGTTTTTTAAGGTCGATTTTTCTTGAAGGAAAAGCATTTGAAATGCTAGTGGTGCAAATTGCCCAATATCAAGATGATGAGGCTGAGGATAAACTACCACAGATTCTACGTAAATCTGATATAGAGAAAGTAAATTATGTAGCCAAAAGGATTGAAGGAGACCTGGCCAGTAACCTTACTGTAGAAGCTTTGGCTAAAGAAGCCGGAACCAATGTGAATAAACTTCAGGAGGGCTTTAAGTATATTTACGATCTTACCGTAAACAAGTATATTCAGCATAGAAAATTAGAAGCGGCTAAAGAAATGCTAATGAATACCGATAAAAATATCTCTGAAATTGTGGTGGCCATTGGTTTGAATAACCGCAGTTATTTTTCTAAAATCTTTAAAGAGAAATATGGGGTTAGCCCAAAATATTTTCTAAAATCGAGTTCAAGACAGGATCAGGATTACTCCTGATCTCCATTTTTTAAAATAGCTTCTTTAACTTCGTTAATATAGCTTCGGCCAATGGTGTAGCGGCTCCCCCCAATTTCTAAACTGTTTCCTTCTATTGCTTCAACTTTTGGTATGGCGATCGTATAGGAGCGGTGAATCCTAATAAATTGATCCTGTGGTAAACTTTCAGTAAAACTACTTAAAGTTTGGTGTACGATATGCTTATTTGTAGCGGTGATAATTTTTATGTAATCTTTTAAACTTTCGATCACCAAAATATCTTTCAGGTAGATTTTACGCATACGCTTTTTATCTACTTTTACGAAAATATGCTCTGTCTCAGAGTTTTGTTTTGGGGTATTCTGGCTTTCATTCTTTAATTTTAGGGCCTTGTTTACCGCTTTTAAAAACCTTGGGAAGGGAATTGGTTTTATTAAAAAATCAAGGACTTCTAACTCATAGCCTTTTACGGCGTATTCTTCGTGAGCCGTGGTAATAATTACATTGGGTTTGTGCGGTAAACTTTCTAAAAAGCTGTAACCGTCTAAAAGTGGCATATTAATATCCAAAAAGAGCAAATCGACATTGTTTTCCTGCAAGTAGTGCATACTATCTACCGCATTAGTAAAGGATGCTTGTAGGGAAAGCTCTTTAATCTGCTCCACATAGTTTTTTATCACCTTAATGGCTAAAGGTTCATCATCAATAATGATACAGGAAAGACTCATTTTAGTTTTAGTTTTAATTGAATTAAAAATCGGCCGTTTTTTTCACCAATATCAAGCTGATATTCCTCTTTGGTGTAGCCAAGTTCGAGGCGTTTTTTTACATTTTTTATTCCTATTCCGCCAGAGGGCTTCAATTCTTTAGGAAGTTTCATTTTGCGTTTTTGGGACGTAGAGTTAGCAACTTCAAAGAAAAGAAAATCATCTTCAACTTTTAATTTTATCTTTACAAAAACATTTCCTATGCTCTCGTTTACACCATGCTTAAATGCATTTTCTACAAAAGGGATAAGAAGCATTGGGGACAATTGTTTTCCTAAAATATCGCCAGAAATTTCCATTTCTACATTTAAATTATCCCCGTAGCGAATACGCTCCAGATCCAGATAATTTTGAATGCATAAAATTTCTTTTTCCAGACTTTGCCTTTTGTTTTTTGTCTCGTAAAGCAAATACCGCATAAGCTCTGAGAGTTTTAGCACAACATCTGGAGCTTTGGATGATTTTTCTAAGGTTAACGCGTAAATGTTATTTAAAGTATTAAAGAAAAAATGAGGCGAAATTTGTGAACGTAGAAAACGAAGTTCGGTTTCTAGTTTAGATTGTTCCAGTTTT
Organism: Zunongwangia pacifica; assembly: GCF_023499215.1. Classification (GTDB taxonomy): domain Bacteria; phylum Bacteroidota; class Bacteroidia; order Flavobacteriales; family Flavobacteriaceae; genus Zunongwangia; species Zunongwangia pacifica. Next base: position 130,960 of record NZ_JAKHSK010000012.1, on the reverse strand, counting down.
GCCGCTTTTTGATGGGTGGCAATATAATCTATGGTAATTTTTATTGCGGTAACAAAGGAGATTACATATAATTCTCCAAGCATCATCTGGATAACGTAATTTGCCGTAAGTGAATGCGTCTCGGGTCCCTCTGGCCATACGTTATTACTAATTAAAACATACGTAAGCTCGAATTTGATAATTACCATGCAAAAAATGGTCGCTATCAACATAAGGGTAAAAAGAATAAAACGCCGCTTATATATAAAGGTAGGAATAAGAAAATAGATCGTAAAGTAACACAAAAACATGTGGATGGGGAAACCTAAGAGGTTTCCTTTAATAGATAATGAATAGTCTTCGTAAAAACTACCCCATCTTAACGTATTGAAAATAAAGTATATACTCCAAAAAATGACATGATGTACGGGTTTGATCTCGTAATCTGTAAATTTTGATAACCTAAAGAAGTTTTTTATGGATTTTACGTTTGCCAATTTTTAAATTTTCTTAACTATTTAGTTGTTTGTCCTTTCAGATATGTCATTGGTCTAATATCTTTTTAAGAGTTGATGAATATATAAATATTTAGCTTAGAAGTTGGAATAACTCAACGATTAATCCGAAAAACTATAAGTATGGTAAAAAGACTTTACGCAATAACTGCGTTTTTTTTACTCTTAATTTCCTGTAAAAATGACCAGGAAAAAAATCTAAATGAAACGCCAAAAAATGAAGACTTAGTGGGGATTGTAAACCCATTTATAGGAACCGGTGGTCATGGTCACACCTTTCCGGGAGCCAGCCGTCCTTTTGGAATGGTGCAGGTAAGCCCAGATAATGGTACAAGTGGTTGGGACTGGTGTTCTGGTTATCATTATTCCGATTCTTTAGTGGCAGGATTTAGTCATTTACATTTATCGGGAACCGGGATTGGTGATCTTGCCGATTTACTTTTTATGCCGGTAAATAAAGAAATCGATTTAACCACAACAGTAAAAGAAAGAAAAGATATTCCTTACCTTTCTAAATATGCTCATGATAACGAAACTGCTAAGCCTGGTTATTATCAGTTGTTTTTAGAAGATTTTGATATTAATGTAGAGCTTACTTCTTCGTTAAGAACGGGATATCATCATTATACTTTTGGGGAAGGTGAAGAACAATCTGTAATAATCGATCTTGGTTTTGCAATTAACTGGGACAAACCCACAGCAACTTCAATAAAAATAGAAGACGAAAACACGATCACTGGTTATCGTCACAGTACAGGTTGGGCTAAAAATCAAAAAGTATTTTTTGTAGCCAAATTCTCTAAACCAATCGTGAGTTCTAATTTGTATGCTGAAGCTAAGCTTGCTGAAGCTTCTGAAGTTGAAGGCACTAAAACCTCAGCACAGTTATTTTTCGATAAAGAAGACAAAAACCTACAGGTCGCTGTCGCCTTATCTTCAGTAAGTCTGGAAAATGCCAAAGAAAATTTAGATGATGATGCTAATTTTGATTTTGAAGAAATCAGAGCCGAATCTAAACAAGTGTGGAATAAAGCACTGTCGGATATTGTGGTAGAAACTCCGGTGGATTCTTTAAAAGAGATTTTTTACACCGCCCTTTATCATACAAAGTTATCACCGGTAACATTTAGTGATAAAAATGGCGAATTTCGATTACAAAACGATAGTATTTCCAGTGCTGATGGAACGACCTATTCTACACTTTCCCTGTGGGATACCTTTAGAGCAGAAAATCCTTTATTAACACTAACAGAACCCGATAAAGTTCCAGATATTATCAATTCGATGCTTGCTTATTATGACGAAAGCGGAGCTTTGCCGGTTTGGACGCTCTACGGAAATGAAACCAATACCATGACTGGATATCACTCGGTTCCTGTAATTGTTGAAGCCTATTTTAAAGGAATAAAAGGTTTTGATGCCGAGAAAGCTTATGAAGCTTTAAAAACAACCATGATGCAGGATCAGCGTAGTCTTAAAGAGTTAAAAGAATACGGCTATGTTCCTTACAATCTGGGGAACGAGTCGGTTACTAAAACTTTAGAATATGCTTATAACGACTGGTGTGTCGCACAAATGGCAAATGCTTTAGGGAAAGACGATGATTACAAGTATTTTTCTAATAGGGCCGAATCTTTTAAAAAGCTTTTTGACCCTGAAACCGGATTTATGCGAGGAAAATCTTCTGATGGGAAATGGCATTTACCATTCGATCCTAAATATTCCCAGCATCGTGTAAATACAGATTATACTGAAGGGAATGCCTGGCAGCATAGCTGGTTTGTCCTTCATGATCCCGAAGCATTGATAGCACTTCATGGTGGTGCCGAGCCATTTACTGAAAAATTGGAGCAGCTTTTTACGGAAAGTTCAGAAATTACCGGAGAGCATACTTCCGCAGATATTTCGGGATTAATTGGGCAATACGCGCACGGTAATGAGCCCAGTCACCATATCGCTTACTTATTTAATAAAGCAGGTAAACCATGGAGAACGCAGTACTATGTTCATGAAATTTTAGAAACGCAGTATTCTACCCAACCCGATGGGTTAAGTGGTAACGAAGATGCCGGGCAAATGTCGGCATGGTATGTTTTAAGTTCGATGGGGTTATATCCTTTTAATCCGGCCAGTGCGACTTACGAAATAGGTACGCCCATTTTCGAAAAATCCACAATCCGTCTTCAGGATGGTGGCACATTTGTGATCAAAGCAGAAAATGTGTCTCCAAAAAATTTCTATATCCAGTCAGCAAAGCTAAATGGAGAAGAATTTAATACTACCACAATTTCTCACGAGCAGATCCTTGCCGGAGGGACTTTAGAATTTGTAATGGGACGCGAACCGAATAAAAACTGGGGTGTAGCCAAAAATAATAAGCAAGATTAATGCATATAGTAGATGTTGTCATAATTGTTCTTTATATCATTTTAACCCTGGGCGTTGGTGTTTGGGTATCTAAAAAAGCAAGTAAGGGTTTAGATTCTTACTTTTTAGGAGGTAAAACCATAAAGTGGTATTACCTGGGATTAAGTAATGGTTCTGGAATGTTCGATGTTTCGGGGACCGCATGGATGGTAGGGATTCTGTTTTTATACGGCGTTAAAAGTTTCATGTTTATGTGGATGTGGCCGGTATTTAATCAGGTATTTGTGATGATGTTCCTGGCCGTCTGGATTAGGCGCTCTAAAGTCATGACGGGGTCGGAATGGATTCTTACCCGTTTTGGCGACGATAAAGCAGGGAGGGCTTCACATTTAATCGTGGCGATTTTTGCAGTGGTCGCTTCTATAGGTTTTATCGCTTATTTTTTTGAAGGTGCCGGAAAGTTTATGACGGTGATCTTGCCATGGGATGCCAGTCTCAGTATTGCCGAAACTACTTTATTAACTTCAGAACAATCTTACGCATTATTAATTGTCTTCTTTACGACCATTTATACCATTAAGGGCGGAATGTTCTCTGTAGTGACTACCGAAGTTTTACAGTATTTAATTATGGTGCTTGCTGGTGTGCTCGTGGCAGGCTATACATTCTATGCATTTACCGATGTTGAGGTGAATCAACTCATCCCTGAAGAATGGAAAAATGTATTCTTCGGAAAAGAACTTAACGGATTTTGGTCGGGAGATTACGAAGAATTTAATCGCCTTATCGATACGCAGGGCTATAAAATGTTTGGTGCTTTTATCGGGATGACCCTTTTTAAAGGTTTCTTTTCGAGTGTGGCAGGCCCCACTCCGGGTTACGATATGCAACGAATTCTTTCTACCAGAAATGTAAAAGATGCTGCTTATATGAGTGGTTTTACCAATTTAGTATTATTTATTCCGCGTTATCTTTTAATTGGTGGGATTGTATTGATAGGATTGGCATTCATTGCACCTCAGATGGCTGAAGCCGGAGGAGTAACCGGGAATGATCTGGAAATTATTTTACCAAAAGTAATTAATAACCATGTGCCGGTAGGAATTAAAGGGCTGTTGCTGGCGGGATTATTAGCCGCTTTTATGTCTACATTCTCTGCTTTTGTAAATGCCGGGCCGGCTTATATTGTAAACGATATTTATAAAAAGTATTTTAAACCTGTTGCTTCAGACAGGCATTACGTGAAAGCAAGTCATATTGCTTCTTTTGGTGTAGTTACCCTTGGAGTGATTATGGGCTTTTTTGCAGATTCTATTAATTCGATTACCCTTTGGATTACCAGTGCACTTTATGGTGGTTATGTAGCGGCAAACTTTTTAAAATGGGTTTGGTGGCGTTTTAATGGCTGGGGATATTTTTGGGGAATGCTGGCAGGTTTAATCATCGCTACGCTTCAGTTTTTCCTAGATCAGAATAAAGCGAATTTGGAAGCCGGAACTTTACTGCACGATCTTTCAGAAATTCCCGCTATTTATTTATTCCCCATTATTTTAGTATTCTCGCTATTGGGATCGTTGTTAGGAACATTCTTAACCAAGCCTACAGATATGGCGACCTTAAAATCATTTTATACTAATGTGCATCCCTGGGGATGGTGGAAGCCGGTTAGAGATTATTATTCCGAAGAAAGAATAGAGAAAAACAACGAATTTTGGTTGGATATGTTCAACTGTATTATTGGGATTGTCTGGCAATCGAGTATGATCTTACTGCCCATATTTTTAGTAGTGAGAGATTACAGTAAAACATGGACAACCTTAGCCGTTTTCTTATTAACCAGTTTAATACTAAAGTTTACCTGGCTGGATAGAGTAAAGAAACTTGAAACCAGTGCAGATGATATTTAATGAAAAATGAAAATCTCGATTATCGAGTAACTATCTTCTGGGAATTCCCACGAAGCATTTAATTTGAACAATATTTTTTAAAACGAGACAAGTCTCGGATCACTTAATCTCGATTATCGAGTAAAAATAAAGAAGAAGATGAAGAATATACCCTGGCAGGAGAAACCTGAAAATTGTAGAGATGTACTTTGGAGACATAGCGAAAACCCTATTATAGATCGATATGCCATACCCACTTCAAACAGTATTTTTAATAGTGCTGTAGTTCCTTTTGAAGATGGATTTGCCGGGGTTTTTAGATGTGACAACAAAGCAGTGCAAATGAATATTTTTGCCGGCTTTAGTAAAGATGGTATCAATTGGGATATTAACCATGAGCCTATAGAAATGCAGGCGGGGAATACCCAAATGATCGATTCAGATTATAAATACGATCCTCGTGTAACTTTTATCGAAGATCGTTATTGGATTACCTGGTGTAATGGATATCACGGCCCTACCATTGGTATCGCTTATACCTTCGATTTCAAAGAATTTTTTCAGTGTGAAAACGCTTTTTTGCCCTTTAACAGAAACGGAGTTTTGTTCCCTACAAAAATCAACGGAAAATATGCAATGTTAAGTCGCCCCAGCGATAATGGACATACGCCATTTGGGGATATTTATATTAGCTATAGCCCAGATATGAAATATTGGGGTGAGCATCGTTGCGTAATGAAAGTTGCTCCGTTTGAAAAAAGTGCATGGCAATGCACCAAAATCGGCGCTGGCCCGGTGCCGATTTTAACTGATGAAGGTTGGTTGCTGTTCTATCATGGGGTAATCGCTACCTGTAACGGTTTTAGATATTCTGTTGGGGCTGCCATTTTAGATGAAAACGAACCTGATAAAGTAAAATATCGTTCACAGCCGTATTTATTAGCTCCGGCAGAACTTTACGAAATGACAGGAGATGTGCCAAATGTAGTATTTCCTTGTGCAGCTTTGCATTCGCATGAAGAAGATAAGTTAGCTTTGTATTATGGCGCCGCAGATACCTGTACAGGGGTTGCTTATGGTAAAATTAGCGAGATAGTAGACTTTGTAAAAAATAACAGCTTATAATATGAAATCGATATTGGCCATTTTTGGATCTCTTTTTTGTCTGAATGCTTTTTCACAGGAATCCCCGCGCTCTTATGTGTCCTATAAAACTTCAGAAGAAATTGTTATAGACGGTAAAGCTGATGAAGCGAGCTGGAAAGAGGCAAAATGGACAGCCGATTTTATAGATATTGAAGGTGATAAGGTCCCAAAGTATAAAACCAATGCAAAAATGCTTTGGGACGATCAGTATTTTTACATCTATGCCAAATTAGAAGAACCGCACATCTGGGCAACGCTTAAGCAAAGAGATACGGTGATTTTCTATAATAATGATTTTGAAGTTTTTATCGATCCCGATGGTGATACCCAAAAGTATATGGAATTTGAGGTAAATGCCTTAAATACCGTTTGGGATTTAATGCTTATCGAAGCCTATCGTGAAGGAGGCCCTGCAATCGATCATTGGGATATTAACGGAATTAAATCTGCCGTGAATATTGAAGGGACTTTAAACGATGCTTCAGATAAAGACCACTATTGGGAAGTAGAAATCGCCATGCCATGGGATGCGTTAACCGAGGCCAGTGCAACGGGTAAAATTCCGCAAAACGACTTTTGGCGTGTTAACTTTTCCCGTGTGAACTGGGATCATGATCTTAAAGATGGTCGTTATTCGAGAAAGAAAGATGAAAATGGACAGTTTTTACCAGAATTTAACTGGGTTTGGTCGCCACAAGGAGTGATTAATATGCACGAGCCAGAACATTGGGGCTATGTGTTTTTTAGTGACCAAAAGCCTTCAGAAAATATCGAATTTCAGATTCCGGAAGACGAACATATTCGATGGGCGATGTATTCGTTATACAGAGCACAAAAAGATTATTACTCAAAATATCAAAAATGGGCAAATACTGTAGCGAAACTTCAGGATATGCCGGTTACTGTTTTAAATAAAGAAATAAATCCGAAAATAGAAGTCCATTCTTCTGGATATAACCTTACGGTTGAAAGTCCTTTTTCAGGAAAAGAATACCTGATTAAAGAAGATGGAGAATTTTTAGAATACGATTTTTAATTTCTGTAATGAATAGTAATTAAATGTCGTCACCCTGAACTTGATTCAGGGTCTCATCGTAAGAATTTTCAATTTAGGATGTGATTCCGGATCAAGTCCGGAATGACGAAGAAATTAACTATTTCCGTAATAGAGTATTAATAAAAAATAAGAATAGGCCAGATTGGCTCTTTAAAAATAAATCAAATGAAATTTAAATTTTTACTTTTTTCGTTACTGGTCGCTTTTTCGACCATGTCGTGTTTAGATAATATGCAAAAAGCTAAAGCAAATACTGCGGAATCTAATAAAGAAAATGCAAGCGAAACTACTGGAGATTCAGATTTTAAATACTGGACATGGATTACCGCTGATGCCAGCCGAACCGATGAATCGTATACTGAAGAATTCAAAAAATATAAAGAAAACGGCCTGGATGCGGTGTTGATTAATACCAATACCGATCCTGAATTACTTGCGCGTTTAACGCCACTAGCCAAGGCTGAAGGTTTAGAAGTTCACGCATGGATTATGGCAGTGAACCGCCCGGGAGACAAAGTGGCTTTGCAACACCCAGAATGGTATCAGGTAAGCCGTAATGGCGAATCTTGTTTTGATCATCGTCCTTATGTAGATTACTACCAGTGGCTGTGCCCAACAAGAGAAGAATCAAGAAACCATATCTTAAGTTTGGTAGAAGGTCTGGCAAAAGTTAAGGATGTAGAAACCGTACATTTAGATTATATACGATTCCCGGATATTTTTCTTCCAATAGGCTTATTGCCTAAGTACGATTTAGAGCAGACTACAGAAATGCCAGAATACGATTTTTGTTACTGCGATGTTTGTATTTCGAAGTTTAAAGAAATGCACCACAAAGACCCTAGAGATACTGACGATCCTCAAATCGATATGGAATGGAAGCAATTCCGATTAAACAGAATTAGAGATTTAGTGAACGATGCTTATAAAATTGTTCATGAAAATAACAAAGAACTTAGTGCAGCGGTATTCCCTTATCCAGAGATGGCCGATCACATGGTGCGCCAGCGTTGGGATAAATGGGATATCGATTATGTATTGCCAATGATCTACAACAATTTTTATAATGAAGAATTAGACTGGATTGGTTTTGCAACAAAACAAGGAGTACAGGATCTGGAAGCGAAGAATACCGAATTACATACCGGAATTTATATTCCTGAAATGACTCCGGCAGATATTACAGAAGCCATTAATCAGGCAAAAGCAAACGGTGCGCGCGGCGTTTCTTTCTTTGATGGTGGTGCTTTTACTCCAGAGAAACTGGCAGCCGTGAAGAAAGCTAGTGAGAATTAAGTTTGAAGTACGAAGTTAGAAGTTAGAAGGGAGAAATATTTTAAACGAGTCTAAAGTAGTCAGGTCATGCTGAACTTGATTCAGCATCTCATCCTGATGAGAAAATCGACAAATTCTAAGAAAGAATATATTTAGATCTCGAAATAGTTAATTATAAAGGGCATTTTTCTTTAAAACCAAAGAAGATGAGATCCCGGGTCAAGCCCGGGATGACGAAACTTTTAATGCTAATAACTATGGTAAAAAAGCTAACCGCTAAAAAAAATGAAATTAAAATTCTTAGGAATCGCTGTTTTAGTGATGATTTTTTCCTGCAAAACAGAGGAAACTGAAGTCAGTAAAAAGTCAGAAGAGAAACTTACGCAATTTGTAAATCCGTTTATCGGGACAGATGGGCCGGGAAATACGTATCCGGGAGCCACCACTCCATACGGAATGGTGCAGTTAAGTCCGGATATTGGCGTTGGTGGCTGGGATCGTATCGCAGGATATTTTTATCAGGATTCGATTATCACTGGTTTTTCACACATGCATTTAACAGGTACGGGAGCTGGCGATCTTTATGATATTCTGGTGATGCCAACCAATAGTAAGTTTTCAGAACGTATTCCAGAGAATAATCATAAGCCGTTCTCAAAGTTTAATCACGATCAGGAAGAAGCTTCACCGGGATATTATTCGGTTCAGCTTTTAGATTATGACATTAAAGCGGAGCTCACAGCTACACCAAGAACCGGGATTCAGCGGTTTACGTTTCCAGAAGATTCTTTATCACAAATTCATGTCGATCTGGGATATGCTTTAAACTGGGATCGTCCTACAGAAACCCATATCAAAGTTGTAAACGATTCGGTTATCGAAGGTTATCGAAAATCTACCGGTTGGGCCAAAGATCAGCGTGTGTATTTTGTAATGAAGTTTTCTAAGGCCTTTCAGGATTTCGAAATTTTAGAGAATGGCGAGAAAATTTCAGCAAAAGAAATCACTGCGGAAAACACCAAAATCATCCTGAATTACAAGACAACTTCAGAAGAGCAAATAGTGGTAAAAACTGGAGTTTCTTCAGCAAATATAGAAGGCGCTTACGCAAGTTTAGAGACAGAGGCGCCCGACTTTAATTTTGATAATTATCGCAAAGAAGCCAATGAAACCTGGGAAAAAGAACTTCAGAAGATAAAAATAGAAACTCCAAACAGCGAGCAAAAATCGATATTTTACACGATGATGTATCAATCGATGCTGGCGCCAACTTTATTAAGCGATCCTAACGGAAATTATAAAGGCGCCAATGATAGCATCGAAAATGCAAACGGATTTGATCGTTACGATACCTTTTCGCTTTGGGATACGTTTAGAGCGGCGCACCCGCTTTATACGATCATTCAGCAGGAAAGAGTACCCGATTTTATAAAATCGATGTTGGCGCATTACAAAGAAACCGGTTTATTGCCGGTTTGGTCTATGCAGGGGAACGAAACCAATATGATGCTGGGTTATCATTCGGTTCCCGTAATTGTAGATGCGTATTTTAAAGGTTTCGATTTTGATGCTAAACTGGCTTACGAAGCCTGTAAAGCCAGTGCAATGACCAACACTCGTGAAATTGATGTTTTTGCTGAAAAAGGTTACGTGCCGGCCGAAGATAAAGAAGGCGATTGGAGTGTTTCTAAAACTTTGGAATATGCTTATGATGACTGGTGTATCGCGATGTTTGCTAAAGATTTGGGAAGAGAAGACGATTATCGATATTTTTTAGAACGTTCTGGTTTCTGGAAAAATACGTATGATCCTAAAACCAGTTTCTTCAGGGCAAAAGACGAAAATGGAGATTTTATCCCGGGCTTTAATAGCAAGGAATATTCCGATTATTTCAGTGAAAGCAATGCGTGGCAATATTACTGGTTTGTGCCGCAGGATATCCCGGGCTTAATTGAAATTACCGGCGGGCAAGAGCGGTTTACGCAAAAACTGGATTCGATGTTTAGTTTTAATCCGGCTAAAGATGATAAATTGCCAATTTTTAGTACGGGAATGATTGGCCAATATGCACATGGAAATGAACCGAGTCATCATGTAGCGTATTTATACGATTATCTGGGGAAACCTTCTGAAACACAAAAATTGGTTCGGCAAATCCTTACCGAGCAATATAAAAATGAGCCGAATGGGCATTGTGGAAATGAAGATTGCGGACAAATGTCTTCCTGGTATATCTTTAGCTCGATGGGATTTTATCCGGTAAATCCGGCACAGGGAACGTACATGTTGGGGGCTCCCTTATTTGAATCTGCTGAAATTAATTTTCCTGACGGAAAGAAATTCAGTATAAAAACATCGAATTTCGCTGAAGAAAATCAGTTTGTTACAAAGGTGAAATTAAACGGAAAAGACTTAGATCGTGCCTATATTACACATAAAGAAATTGTTGAAGGTGGCGAATTGTTATTCGAAATGAGCAGTGAGCCTTTCGATAAAGTTTTAAAAACCCCAAAACCCAATAAGATCTATTAATATTAGATAAATCTTTAAATCACGACGATATGAAATTGGCTAAAATTTTACTTCTTTTTATAGCGCTTGCCATAATTGGTTGTGCAGAGAAGGAAAATCCTTCGTTTACAAGAGATGATTTGGTGCTAATTCCGAAGCCAAAATCGCTAAAACTCAATAGCGGAAGTTTTGAAGTAACCAAAAGCACCAAAATCGTCATTCCGCAGGATAGTTTAGCCTCAGTTTCTTCAATTTTAAATGATCTTTTTAAAAAAGCAGCCGGATTTGAGTTGGAAACTTCAGCAGATCGGAATTCAGAAAATAGTATTCAGCTAAAAATAAATTCAGAAATCGCTAAAGAAGCTTATACGCTTAACGTAACTTCAGAAAGAGTTGTTTTAGAAGCTAATTCTAAATTAGGATTTGTATACGGAATGGAAACGATCCGACAATTACTTCCAAAGGAAATAGAAAGTGCCTCGAAAATATCGAATATTGGCTGGTATATCCCAAATGTTGAAATTAGCGATGCGCCACAGTATTCCTATCGCGGAAATATGTTAGATGTTTCCCGTCATTTCTTCAGGAAAGAATACATTAAAAAACATATCGACCGACTCGCATTTTTAAAACTGAATACATTTCATTTTCATTTAGTCGACGATCAGGGTTGGAGAATCGAGATCAAAAAATATCCAAAATTAACTGAAGTCGGTGCTTTTAGGGGCGATCAGGAAGATCGCCCCTGGAATGCGAGAACCAAAAACGATCCTGATGCGAAGGCTACTTTTGGTGGATTTTATACGCAGGACGATATCAAAGAAATTGTGGCGTATGCTCAGGAAAAAGGCATACGCGTGATCCCGGAGATCGAAATGCCTGCGCATGTAATGAGCGCGATTGCTTCGTACCCGTGGTTGTCCTGTACAGGCGAACCTATTGCGGTACCTTCAGGAGGTATTTGGCCAATTACAGATATTTATTGCGCAGGTAAAGAAACGACTTTCGAGTTTTTAGAAGATGTGCTAACGGAGGTTATGAAATTATTTCCGGGAGAATATATTCATGTTGGTGGCGACGAAGCGACTAAAACCAACTGGAAAACCTGTCCCGATTGCCAACGCCGAATTAAAGAAGAAGGACTTGCTGATGAGGATGAGTTGCAGAGTTATTTTATGAAGCGTATTGAAAAATTTTTAAATGAAAATAATAGAATACTTATTGGCTGGGACGAAATCTTAGAAGGTGGTTTACCAGAGGAAGCTACGGTAATGAGCTGGCGTGGTTTTGAGGGCGGCTGGGAAGCTTCTAAGCAAGGTCACGATGTGATTATGACGCCTACCGATCATTTATATTTTGATTATTATCAGGGAAGTCCAGATAACGAACCGGTGGCTTTTAATGCATTTACTTCGTTAAAGCGGGTGTATGAATTTAGACCGGTGTTAGATTCGATGAGCGTAGCGCAGAAAAAGCATGTACTTGGCGGACAGGCCAATCTTTGGGCAGAATATGTACCTACCGAAGAGCATTCAGAATATATGTTATTTCCAAGATTAGCGGCGTTAGCAGAAGTGGTTTGGAGCCCTGAAGAGCAATTGAATTGGGATGATTTCTCGGTGAGAATACGTAAAATGATGGAACGTTTTGAGGTGATGGGGATCAATTATGCAAAAAGCGCTTATGCGGTTCAGCCAGAATCTGATATCGATCTGGAAACCAGAGAAATTACGATCAAATTAAAATCGGAGTTCCCAAATACCGAAATTCGGTATGCGTTAAACGAAGAGCAGCTTACTGCCGAATCGAAGGTGTATACAACCGAAATAAAAGTGAACGCCGATACCCGACTAAAAGCTGCAGTTTTTAAAAATGGCAAAGTGATGGGGGCGGTTTTAGATAAAACTTTTGAATTTCATAAAGCGGTAGCCAAACCGGTAAGTTATAAATATCCGTACAACCAAAGTTATGCTTCTACAGGAGAAACAGCACTTGTAAATGTTTTAAAAGGTAGTAAGTACTTTAAAGACGGCCGCTGGCAGGGATGGATAGGGAATCCTGCGATTGTTACGATCGATTTAGAAGAAGCTACCAATGTAAGTGAAGTGATTGTAGGAAGTTTGGAAGAGCAGGGCACCGGGATTTATTTTCCGCAGCAATTAAAAGTAGAAGTTTCTAAAGATGGAAATCATTTTGAGGAAGTGGCTTCTTTGAAGCGGGACTATCAAACCAATGCTTCGGCGAAAATCGAGAATTTTAAGATGAAATTTGATACACAGGAGAATATCCAGTTTGTTAGAGTAAGTATAGAACCATTAGCAAAAACTCCGAATGGAGGCGGTGCATGGTTATTTTTAGATGAAATTCAGGTAAAATAATATAGTTTTCTTCGCGACTCTACGTCATTCCGTCCCGATAACTATCGGGAGATCCGGAATCTCACAGAAATTGTATTTGAAGTTTCTGGATGAGACCCTGAATCAAGCCCGCCTGCCGGACGGGCAGGTTCAGGGTGACAAAAGTAATGAGTAGTGAAATACTTTTTTTAAAATATAATATTCGATGTTTTTAGTAAGAAATATTTTTTCAGCAGTAGTTGTATTTATTGGCGTTCAGGTAGCTTCGGCACAAACCGGGTTTGATCCGCTTCCGTATGTAAATCCTTTTATAGGAACTTCAAATTACGGGGCTACAAATCCCGGAGCGATTTCTCCAAGAGGGATGGCTAGTGTGTCGCCGTTTAACGTGGCCGGGAGAATAGATTTAAATCCGCTGGAAAAAGATAGTCAGTGGTTATCCAATCCATACGTACACGAAAATCAGTTTTTAACCGGTTTTAGTCATGTAAATATGAGCGGTGTTGGTTGCCCGGAACTCGGTGTAATTATTACTATGCCAACCACCGGAGAATTAGAAACAGATCATATAGAGTACGGAACAACATATTCTGAAGAAACTGCTGAAGCAGGATATTATTCAGCAAAACTCGATAGATATAACGTAAAAGCAGAAGCTACAGCGAGTACCAGAGCAGGAGTGAGCCGTTATTCATTTCCGGCAGGGAAATCGAATGTATTACTGAATTTAGGTTTAGGTTTAACCAACGAGCAGGGCGCTATGGTACATGTGGTTGGGCCAGATGAGATTGAAGGAATGCGAATGGTAGGAAGTTTTTGCTATAACAATGCAGAAGCTGCCTACCCTGTATATTTTGTAGCGAAATTCTCTAAACCAGCCGATGATTTTGGCGTTTGGAAAACACCATATAAATACGAAGGTTTAGAATCGCAATGGATGGGATATAACGGTAAAACCCGAATCAAAAAGGGATTTACCAGAGAAGTAGTGGGCGATAGTATTGGGGCGTATATGACGTACGACTTTAAGGAGCCGCAAGAAGTTGAAGTTCAAGTTGGGGTATCTTATGTAAGTATTGAAAATGCTCGGGAAAATTTAGCGAAAGAAGTTGGAGACTCCACTTTTGAAGAAGTTTTAGCGGAAACAAAAAATGCCTGGACAAAGAAATTACAGGTTGTAGAAGTTGAAGGCGGAACAAACGATGAGAAAACAATTTTTTATACCGCTTTATATCATACCCAAATTCATCCTAACACTTTAAATGATATCAACGGGGAATATCCTGAAATCGCTACGGGTAAAATTGGGAAGACTGAAGGGACTCGGTATACCACTTTTTCTTTATGGGATACCTATCGTAATTATCATCAGCTAATGAGTTTGCTCTATCCGGAAGAGCAGCTGAATATGGTGAGATCGATGTTAGAGATGTATGATGAAAATGGATGGCTGCCAAAATGGGAATTGAATTCCACCGAAACTTTTACAATGGTAGGAGATCCTGCCGCTGTGGTTTTAGCAGATACGTATTTACGCGGTTTAACCGATTTTGATGTGGAGAAGGCTTACGAAGCTATGCTGAAAAGTGCATTGGATACCGTGAATAATCCGCTGCGTCCCGGACTAAAAGAATATATCGAAAATGGATATTTGGGAGTAGATGGTGATGTGCCAGGACCTGTATCTACCACTCAGGAATATAATATTGCCGATTATGCCATCGCTCAGTTGGCTAAGAAGTTAGGAAAAAAGAAAGATTACAAACAATTTTTAAAGCGCTCGTTGTCGTATAAGAAGTTGTACAATCCGGATACCAATTTTATTCAGCCAAAAAACAGTGATGGCAGCTGGTTTGCCGAATTCGATCCGTTAGCTGGAGCTAATTTTGCTCATAATCCAGGTTATATTGAAGGAAATGCATGGCAATATCTGTTTATGGTGCCGCATGATGTAAACGGACTAAAAAAATTGATGGGTGGAAATAGCAAATTTGAGGCTCGATTAGATGAACTTTTCGCGAAAGGCCAATTCGACATGGCTAACGAACCAGATTTTGCCTATGGCTATCTTTATAATTTTATTCCGGGGAGTGAATACAAAGCTTCAGAAAAAACTCATGAGTTAATTGAAACCTATTATAAGAATGCACCTGATGGAATTCCCGGGAATGATGATACCGGTACAATGAGTGCCTGGGTGATCTATTCGATGATGGGCATCTATCCTATAACTCCGGCAAAACCAGTTTATACTTTTGTAACTCCAACTTTCGATAAAATTATACTACATCTTAATCAGGATTATTATGAGAATGGAGAGCTGATTATTGAAAACTCCTCATCTTCGAAAAGAAAGCTTAAAATAGATATAGATGATCAAAACTTTACAAAATCATTATTTGATTTAAGTAAAGATAACTTCCCTAAAAAAATAAAGTTTCTATAAAGTATCTTTTAAATTTTTTGAATAATAGTGTTAACTTGCCTTAAAAATAAGTTGATTCAATTTGCGAAAACGATTTTTCATTATAAGTTGTTTAGCTATTGAACGATGTTGTCTGTCGATTTTATTTCTTAAGAATTAACTTATTTATAACATTTAATTTAAGATTAGTAAACTAAGCCTGCTAATCATCTATCATGTACTAACTAAATTTAATTACAAGTATGGTTAAGAAAATTATTTTTTCGTTTTTGCTTGTACTGGGACTAACTCAATTTGCAATCGCACAAAAGCAAAATGTGAGTGGTGTCATTACAGAAGCTGAAACAGGAATGCCTTTACCCGGAGTTAATGTCATGGAAAAAGGTACATCCAATGGAACATCTACAGATTTTGATGGAAATTTTTCTATTAAAGTAGATAATGGCGCCACATTGGTTTTTTCAATGGTGGGGTATGCAACTCAGGAGGTGGCTGTCACTTCAGGAGAGGTGAATATTAAAATGGAAACTGATACCGAAGCCTTAGACGAGGTCGTTGTGACAGCATTGGGGATTAAAAGAAAAGAAAAAGCTTTAGGGTACGCTGTAAGTGAAATTTCTTCGGAACAACTTACAGAAAGTGGGAATACTAATTTTGCTTCAGCAATGTATGGGAAAGCTTCTGGAGTAAAGATAACTACTGCTCCTGGAGGGGCAAGTAGTGCGGTGAATGTGCAAATACGAGGAGTAAACTCATTGAATTATGACCAACAACCTTTATATGTAGTTGATGGAGTTGTTATCAGAAACGATCAGCAGAATGGTGCCTCGGGAGCAAACAATAATAATTATTGGGGTGACCAACGAATTAGAGGGAATGGGATTCTTGATATCAATCCTAATGATATAGAGACTCTAAGTATCCTAAAAGGAGCTAGTGCTACAGCATTATATGGATCTGATGCATCAAGTGGAGTAGTGGTGATTACTACAAAAAAAGGAACTAAAAGTAAAGGTTTA
Organism: Zunongwangia pacifica; assembly: GCF_023499215.1. GTDB lineage: Bacteria > Bacteroidota > Bacteroidia > Flavobacteriales > Flavobacteriaceae > Zunongwangia > Zunongwangia pacifica. The sequence goes on along the minus strand of NZ_JAKHSK010000012.1, from coordinate 114,423 downwards.
GGAGTAGATGTTAATTTTACTGGAACTGTAGAAGAAGTAGCATTTTTACCAAAATTTCAAAATGTATATGGTCCTGGTTATGACCGTGAAACAAATTTAGCAGTAGGAGCTAATGAAGAGGGATGGATAGAAGAACCTGATTCACCTACTGGTTTGCGTCCAAACTTTAGGGCATACGGTAATTTTGGTCCAAAGATGGAAGGACAAGATGTTTTATGGTGGGATGGTAAAGTTAGAAGTTATTCTGCTAGAAAGAATAACTACAAAGATGTTTATAGAACCGGATATAGTTCTAATGTTAATGTGGCCGTTTCTGAGAATACTGAAAAATTGAATTATAGGTTTACGGCTTCGCGCTTGGACTATGAGGGAACTCAAGAAGGAAGTGATCAAGAGAAGAATACCTTGGGACTTAATAGTTCTATTAAATTAAACGATGATATTCGTTTAGATGTTACCGCTAATTATATAAATACGCTAACTCATAATAGACCCTATCAGTTAGGGCAAGTTCTAGGCTCCTTTGGCGGATATTTTAGCAGAACAGAAGATATGTCTTTGATGAAAGATAAATTTAAGACATCAGATGGCTATAAATACGTAACTTATAATTATCCCGAAAGATCTGATGAAGCTTTTTTATATAATATTAGAGCAACCAATTTATTAGACTTTTTCTGGCAGCAGATGCGTAACAGTTATGATGAGACTGAGAATCGATTGATTTCAAGTGCTACTTTAAATTGGGACGTGACCGATAATTTGACTTTTAGAGGTCGAGTGGGAAGCGATTATACTAGTTTAAATGCAGAAAATAAACAGTATAATGAATATCCGGTTCAATTTAATTCTAGTTCGAGTAGTACAGGATCTTTTTCAGCTAGTTCTGGAAAGTATTCTATTGTATATACAGATCTGTTATTGTCATATGCAGATAAAATAACCGATGATTTTGAGTTTTCAGTAAGTGGAGGTTTCCAATCAAGATCTGAAGATTATAAAGATCAACAATCAAATACTACCAATGGTTTAGTTACCGAAAACTGGTTTAGTCTTAATAACTCTTACGGAATTCTTTCAACTAGTTATAATCGAAAAGAACTTTTGAAGTATGCTTTTTTAGGGCTTGCTAATATTAGTTATAAAGATTTCTTGTTCTTAGAAGGTACAGCTCGACAGGAATATGCTTCAACTTTACCTGTAAAGAATAATAGTTATTTCTATCCATCTGTAAACGGAAGTTTTGTATTTGATGATGTTCTAAACGTGCCAGATTTTATGAATTATGGTAAAATTAGAGCTTCATACGGAGTTGTAGGTAATGCTCCACCTATGTATGAGTCGAATATTTCATATAGCCAAACATCATTACAGACAATTAACGGATCTGTTCCTGCGCTTACGTTAAGTGCAGCCTATGGAAATGAAAACTTAAAACCTGAAAAAAAGTATGAGGCCGAATTTGGGTTAGAATTACAGTTTTTGAAAAATCGTTTAGGTTTAGATGTGAGTTATTATAATAATAAAGTAAAGAATCAAATACTAGGTTTACAGACAGCAGCTTCAGTAGGGGCAACCAGTCAAATTGTAAATATTGGAGAGATTGGCAGTGAGGGATTTGAACTTGCTTTAAATGCCACACCAATATTTACAGGTACAGATGGTTTTAAATGGGATACAAGATTTAACTTTTCAGTAAATAAAACTAAAGTTAATTCTTTAATGCCAGGAGTAGATGAGCTGGTGTTTTATACTGCAGAGCAAAACACTATAAAGATTGTAGCTGGTGTAGGCGAAAGGTTAGGTAATATCTATGTGAATCCGATAGCTAAAGATGATGAGGGTAATAATTTGATTAATGACGATGGATTATATGTAATGGATAAAGACTCCTACGTGAAAGCAGGCAACATAATGCCTAAGGCTGTTGGAGGATGGTCGAATACTTTTTCTTATAAAAATTTCTCTTTGAATTTAAATGTAGATTATAGAATTGGTGGGCAAATGGTGTCTCCGAATACTAAGTACATGATGGGAGCTGGTATGCTTGAAAATACCATGAAATATAGAGATGCTGCTCATGGAGGTTTGTCTTATACAGAAAATGGTAAAACTTATAATGATGGGGTGCTTTTAGATGGAGTAAACCAAAATACTGGAGAGCCAAATTCTCAAGTTATTGATGCAGCTACTTATTATATGAACACTTTTAATTGGGGTAATGATTCTTGGAGTAGAGAAGGAGCTATATATGATAATAGCTACATAAAAATGAGGGAAGCTAGTCTAACTTATAGATTTCCTTCCGAGATAGCAGAAAAGATAAAATTGAACCGACTTAGCTTGTCATTAGTAGGTAGAAATTTATTCTATTTCTGGAGAACGCTAGAAAATATTGATCCAGAAGCGCCTTTAGGTAATAAATGGTGGTCTCAGGGAGTTGATGTAGGGTCTACAGCAGCTTCAAGGAGTTTTGGTTTTTCGTTAAATGCAAGTTTTTAAATAAAGGACTATGAAAAATAAATTAACTAATATATTCATCTTACTTATAGCAATTTTGTCTTTAATAAGTTGTGAAGATGAGCTGGAAGATAAATATTATAATCCGGAAAAATCTACAGAGCCTAGTATCCCTGGTTTCTTTACAGCAATGCTGAATAATGATAGGGTTAGACCGAATTATTGGAATGTAAGAACTTTCTTATTACCACAAACGGCTGTTTATAGTCAGACTGCATTTTTTATGAATAGTAATTCTATGTATCAGCAAAATGGTAGCTATGCTCAGCAGTATTGGAATAATTTCTATGTGAATAATAGTAACGGTAGTGGAGTACTAAGTACATATAGAGCGATGCAGGTAACGTTTGATCAACTTTCAGATGCTGAAAAAGAAATAAATCGAATTTTCTTGGAAGCTGCAAAAGTTGTTTTAGTAGAACAAGCTGCAAAAATGGTTGATATGTGGGGAGATATTCCATATTCCGAAGCAGGTAGTTTAGAAACTTCAAGTGCTATAAGCAATGCGAAGTTTGATGATCAACAAGAACTTTATCAAAGCTTTATTAGTGATTTAGAAAGCGCTGCAAATTATTTTAGTTCGGTAGCAACTAATTCATCTTTTTCAAAATATGATATTTTGTTGAGCGGAGATGTAGAGATGTGGCAGAAATATGCGAATTCTTTAAAATTAAGATATTTAATGAGAATATCTGATGCAGATGAAGGTACAGCTAAGGCCAAAGTGAATGAGATGCTTGTAGATAATTCATCATATCCATTAATAGATGGTAATAATAGTGCAGACTATAATCCTTCTTCTACAGATGTTTTGTTAGAGCCATTGACCACCTATACCGATAATCTTACAAATGCTTTAACCGAGCTACCTAGTCACTATGCGCCAGATTTTATGCTAAATAAATTATTGGTGCCTTCTGAAGATCCAAGAACAAAGGTTCTTTTTGATAAATATGGAAGAACAGTTGAGGGTAAGTTTGTACAGAATGAAGATTTCAAAGCTATGCCCATTACTTTTACTTCTGGACAGCAAGAATCTGAGTTTGCAAAATACGCTATCGTAGATTCGACTACATTTTTACAAAATCCGGCTTTACCTGGTATTTTGATGACGGCCGCTGAAGTTAATTTTAATAAAGCAGAAGCCTTTGAAAAATGGGGAGGCGGAAATGCACAGGAAGCTTATGAGACCGCTGTAAAACAATCTATCACATTTTACTATTACTTAAATAAATTAAATACTACTGGATTAGTTGTTGAATCTTCTCCTTCTAGCGAACAGATCAATTCCTTTTTAGAAAATCCCAGAGTTTCTTATATAGGAGATATGAGTAGTAAATTAAAAAAAGTATGGGAGCAGAAATGGTTGCATTATGGATTTTTACAATCTATAGAAGCTTGGTCTCTATATCGTAGAACTGGTGTGCCTGAACTGGAGTTTCCGGAAGCAACTTTATCAGGCTATCAAGACCCACCAGTAAGATTATTATATCCGGCTGATGAAGCAACTTATAATAATTCTAATTATCAAGAAGTGGCATCGGAAGATACCCGAAACACAAAAATTTTCTGGGACATAGAATAATAGAAAATTAAAATTTTTGATCACCTCTTTCTTAACTAACAAGATGAGATTTTTTAAAAACTTATTTATTGCCTGCTTAGTTATTACAACGACTAAATTTTCTGCTCAAAATAGGGAAGGAAATATCGTAGAATATTTTGGTAAGGAAAAAGTAAACGATGTTAGTGAGGGAGAGGTGATTCATTTATTTAAAAAAGGATTACTATTAAAAACTACAGGCATTCCTTTTAGTAATGCTTCTGTAGAATATGATATCGTTTTTGCAGATTTTTTAAACGAAACTCCTGGTTCAGAAATTTCTGAGGGAAAAGAAGTGTATGATAGTTTTCAGGAAAAATCTGTAAAATGGGAAAAAATAAGTATAGTCGAAAATGGTGAATTTAATAATCCGTTTTTAAGACGTAATGGGTACTTATATCTGGAATATACTTCAGAAGAAGAAAAAGCAGTTCTTTTTGAAGCTTCCGGGCATACGCAAGTTCTAATAAATGGATTGCCTCATGAAGGCGACCATTATGATTTTGGATGGAATTTAATTCCGATAACTCTAAAAAAAGGTAAAAATACATTTCTGCTTTCCGGGGGAAGATTTCCGAAAATCAGAGCTCGCTTATTAGCTACTTATAAGCCGGTAGAATTTACAACACGAGACCTCACCTTACCAGATTTAATTTCAGAAGGTAGTGAATCACTTTGGGGAGCCATAAGAATTATTAATACTCAAGATAAATTTTTTCAAAAAGGCTCGATTCAAGTAAAGATAAATGGAACATCAGAAGCAATAGAAATACCAGCTATAGCTCCAAAATATGTAAGGAAAGTTCCTTTTCTTATTCCAAATCCAACAAATTTAAAAGAAGGAGAGTCGGTTACGGCCACTCTTTATTTAAAAGACAAAAACAATGTTGTAATTGATACCGCAAGCATTAGTTTAGATGTAAAGTCTACATACAAACATCATAAAAATACTTTTTTAAGCGATATAGATCACAGCGTACAATATTATAGCGTGGCGCCATCTTTAACTAAAGATCAGTACCATCAGGCCATGTTTCTCTCTGTTCACGGCGCATCTGTAGAGGCGGTAAATCAGGCGAATGCTTACAAACAAAAAGATTGGGGACACGTAGTTGCAGCTACCAATAGAAGACCATTTGGTTTTGCCTGGGAAGATTGGGGAAGATTAGATGCATTAGAAGTATTAAAACATGCATCAGATTTGTACAAAACCAATTCGCAGCAAACCTATTTAACCGGTCATTCTATGGGAGGTCATGGGACCTGGTATCTTGGAGCTACCTATCCAGATAAATTTGCAGCTATAGCACCTGCGGCCGGATATCCGGATTTACTGGAATATAGACATAGTTTTACCAGAAATTTGAATGATGCAGAAGCTCAACAAAGATTTGGTATGGATTTGGTCGATTTTGAGAAAAAAATTAGTCCAAAATTTAATAATACTAATCAGGAGCAATTAAACGAAATTATTAAGCGTGCGGGGAATACCAGCAGAACCTTAAAGCTAAAAGAAAATTACCTGCATTTTGGGGTTTATATTTTACACGGAGATTCAGATAATGTGGTACCCACTTTTTTAGCCAGGGAGATGCGGGAAAGATTAGGGAAATACCATAATGATTTCGCGTATTATGAATATCCGGGAGGTGAGCACTGGTTTGGTGATGAGAGTGTAGATTGGCCACCAATATTTTATTTCTTCAGCAGAAGGAAGATAAAAAAGGATAGTGAAATTAACAATATCAACTTTACCACAGCTTCGCCAGGTGTCTCTAAAGGCTCTCATTTTGTAAGTATTCTACAGCAAGAACATCCTTTTGAGATCAGTAATTTTAAGTTTCAGCGAACTGATACCGGATTTCAATTAACCACTTCAAATATAAAAATACTTTCGATAGATTTAAAAGCCATGGCGCAGGATACATTATCTGAAGTTTCTATAGATGGAGAGTCCATTGCTTTACCTTCTTCAGATAAGGTGTATTTGTCAAAAGCTTCTGATGAATGGGGAATTACATCAAGGCCAGATGCATCTGAAAAAAGTCCACTTCGATACGGAGGCTTTAAAGATGCCTTTAAAAATAATATGGTTTTTGTCTATGCCAGTAAAGGGAGCGAAGAAGAAAATGAGTGGTATTACAACCGGGCTAAGTTTGATGCCGAGAAATTCTGGTATCGGGCAAATGGAAATATTGAATTAGTAAAAGATACCGACTTTAAAGTTTCGGAATACCGAGACCGCAATATTATTTTATATGGGAATAGATCGAATAATACAGCTTGGAAGAAATTATTAAAACATTCACCAATTCAGGTTTCTAAAGACAAAATGCAGGTAGGAGAGAAAACTTTAAAAGGTTCTCAATATGGCACCTATTTTATTTACCCAAAAGAAGACAATCCTGGTACAAGTATCGGGGTGATTAGTGCCACTGGTATTGAGGGTATGCATGCAGCCTATGCAAATGATTATCTAGAAAACGGAACTTTTTTTCCAGATATTGTGGTTTTTGATGACGAAATGCCAAAACAAGGTCTTTCTGGCGTAAAGTTTAGTGGCTTTTTTGGAAACGATTGGTCTATTAAAAACGGAGACTTTATCTGGAACCTGTAAATAAAATTTAGTTGAGGCAAGAGCGCTTCATTTTTCAGTTTTAGTAAAAAACCAGAATTTTTATGTTCTGGTTTTTCTTTTTTAAAGAGATTGAGACAATATTTCTTTTTAAAGTATAGTGGAAAAGTACGGATTATGTAGGTTAAAAGAACTCAAACGTTTTCATTAAGATGGATAGTTTATTTTGAAAATAGATTAATCGATTAACCTATATAGATAATTTAAATTAAAATGAAAAAAATTGATCTAGTGTTAAAACTTTTATTAAAATTGTTTGTAAATCATAAATGAAACTTAAATTTATTATTAAGTTGTTTGTCTATTTATAGTAGTTGTCCGTCGATTTTATTTTATGAAGCTTAACTTATTTATAACATTTAAGATAAAATTAGTAGTTGCCTACTACTAATTACGGTACTAACTAAAATTAAATACAAGTATGTTTAAAAGAATTATTTTTTCGTTTCTGCTTGTAATGGGACTAACTCAAATTGCTTTTTCGCAGTCGCAAACAGTAAGTGGGACCATTATTGAAGCAGAGACAGGAATGCCTTTGCCCGGTGTGACGGTTATGGAAAAGGGTACTTCCAATGGAACTTCTACAGATTTTGATGGAAATTTTTCCTTAACAGTAGGAGATAACGCTACATTGGTTTTATCGATGATTGGTTATGCTACTCAGGAGATTCCAGTATCATCTGATGAAATTAATGTAGAAATGCAAACCGATACAGAGGCACTAGATGAGGTTGTGGTAACGGCTTTAGGGATTAAAAGGGAGTCTAAGGCACTAACTTATGCTTCTCAAACTTTGGGTTCAGAAGAGATTACACAAGGTAAGAACGTAAACTTTACTCAGGGACTTAGCGGAAAAGTTGCCGGAGTAGAAATTAGACAAGGAACAGCAGGGGCTGGTAGTTCAACAAAAATCCAGCTTAGGGGTTCAAAAAATATTACTTCTTCCAATCAACCTTTATTTGTTATTGATGGTATCCCTATGGCAAACTATCAGACCTCAGATGCTAGTGGTTTCTATGGTGGCCGTGATAGTGGTGATGGTTTATCGAATATCAACCCAGAGGATATTGAAAGTGTCACTGTATTAAGAGGAGCAAATGCTGCGGCACTTTATGGTAGCCAGGGGGCCAATGGTGTAATTCTTATTACAACTAAACAGGGAGAAGCTGGAAAAACAAGAATCAATGTTAGTTCTACTACTCAGGTTCAAAGAGTTTATGATTATCCAGATCTTCAATTTAGATATGGAGCAACAGATGAGCCAGGTGCAGATTCAAGCTGGGGAGCACCTGGAAGATATAAGAATCATGTCGACGACTTTTTTGATACAGGGATTACTTTGCAAAATGCTATTTCCTTAAGCGGAGGTAATAATAAGACTACCACTTATTTCTCTTATGCAAATACGTATGCCAAGGGAACTATGCCAACAAATGAGTTCAATAAAAATAACCTTACTTTTAAGCAAACATCTAAGTTTTTTGATGATAAGGTAAAGGTATCTTCAAATGTTTTATTGACAGATCAAAAAGTAGATAATAAAACGCTAAATGGGTATTATTTTAATCCATTACTAGGATTGTATACATTCCCTAGAGGTTTAGACTTTGACGATTATGCTAAAAATTATCAGGTTTTAGATCCACAAAGAAATTTAATGGTGCAAAACTGGCCAATTTTAGGAAACAGTGAGGCCAATATGAATCCATATTGGATTTTACATAATACACCAAATATTGAAAGAACTAAACGTTTTATAGGAAATGCATCTATTGAGTATAGTATTTCAGAAGCATTAACTTTATCAGGTAGAGGTAGCTACGATTTTACTCGTCAAATATATGAGCAAAAAGTTATGGCGGGATCTAGTCCTGTAGTATCTAGTGATAATGGACGATATGTTTATTCTAATATAGAGAGTTGGCAAGCATATGCTGATATGATCTTAACTTATGATCAGCAATTTGGAGAAGATTGGGATTTTCATGGATTGGTAGGGGCAGCTTATCAAAAAAGAATTATTGGAGATGGATTATCTGTAGATAGTAATACTTACGGGTTATACGCGCCAAACGAATTTACTATTCAAAATATTTCTGGTTTACAGTCATTTACTAATGCTCAGCAAGTAAGCTCGGGATTAATTAAACAATCTATTTTTGCTAATGCTTCTATAGGTTTTAAGGATATGGTATTTTTAGATGTTTCGGCTAGAAACGACTGGGCTTCAACATTGTCATTTACAGATAACTCTTCGTATTTATATCCTGCAGCGGGTATTACGTTTTTACCAAGTGAAGCATTTGAGCTTCCAGAATTTATTTCTTATGCTAAAGTAAGAGCTTCATTTGCTCAGGTAGCTAACGAGGTTCCAGCTTTTAGAACAAATCCTATAAATGATGCAGCATACAACCAAATCGATTTTAATACTACTCAGCCATTCACAGAGCTAAAGCCAGAGATTCAGGATAACTGGGAATTTGGTGCAGATTTTAGATTCTTTAAAAACAGAGTTAATTTAAGTGCAACCTATTATCAAATTGATAGTAGAGACCAGTTTTTACCTTTACAGGCAATTCTTGGAACGGTTTGGGAAACCTATTTTGTTAATGCGGGTCATGTAAGAAATTATGGCGTTGAATTAACACTAGGAGCAGACGTATTTAAGAATGATAATTTCACATGGAATTCTACATTCAACTTTACTCATAATGATAATGAGATTATAGATCTAAATGAAGAATTAAATGGTCAAAGAAATAGTATTGTTGGTGGTGGCGGTGAAGGCTATGAAACTTATATCGTACAGGGAGGTTCTTTAGGTGATATCTACGTTAATGCATATACCAGAGATGAAAATGGAAACATCGTTGTTTCTGAAGATGGAATTCCTGTAAATGCAAATACTACAGATGGGATGAAACTAGTAGGTAATGCCAATCCAGATTTTATGTTAGGTTGGAATAACTCTATGAAATTTAAAAATTTTAGTTTAAGTTTTCTTATTGACTCTAGAGTTGGTGGGAAATTTGTTTCACAAACAGAAGCTTATTTAGATGCTTTGGGGGCAACAGAAGCTACTGCGGCGGCTAGAGATGCAGGTGGAGTTCAGGTAGACGGAGTTTTAAATGACGGTACTCCGTTTAGTGGTATAGTAGATGCAAAAAGTTATTACACAGGTGTTGGTGGTAGAAATGGGATTAAAGAGCGATATGTTTACGATGCAACTAATATTAGACTAAGACAATTTTCTTTAGGATATAGATTTGGTTTTGGAGAGGATAGTTTTATGAAAAATCTAAATGTTTCTCTGGTAGGAAATAATTTATTCTTCTTTTATAATGATGCTCCAACCGACCCAGATTTTGCAATTAGTACGGGTAATGGGACTCAGGCAGTAACTAACTTTGGACCACCTATTTCTAGAAACTTTGGTTTAAACTTATCTGCTAACTTTTAATTAAAGAACATGATGAAAAGAATTTTTAATACAATATTAGCAGCGACCGCAATACTTACTTTGACGAACTGTACAGATAATTTCGAAGAAATCAATACAGATCCTTATGGTATTACAGACGAGTCGGCAGAACAGGATGGTAATAATATCGGTGGTTTTGTTAGAGCCATGCAAGCCTATGTAAGAACTATTGATGCAGGTTTGCAAGTAGAGGAAAACTTAACAGGTGATGCTTTTTCCCAATTTTTAGTTCCGCCAACGCCTTTTGTTTCCAATCGAAATAACGTTACGTACAATTTCACTTGGTATGATAGACAGATGAATCTTAAGTATAATAACATTATGTCTTATATGGGTAGATTCGAAACAAATAATGTGCAGGAAAATTATCCAAATTTTTTCTCGTGGGGTCTTATTCATAAGGTATTTGCCATGCATAAAGTGACCGATAATTATGGGCCTATAATGTATAGCCAATATAATTCTTCTCCTAGTTTTGTTCCTTATGATAGTCAGGAAGAAGTATATAACCAGTTTTTTGCAGAATTGGATCTTGCGGTTTCAACATTAGAAACCTATGTAGATAATACTGACTTTGTTCAATTTGATACATCAACGCTAAAAGGAGATGTTTCATTATGGATAAAAGCCGCGAATTCTTTAAGGCTGCGTTTAGCCATGAGAATTGTGAAAGCCAATCCATCACTAGCACAACAAGAAGCAGAAAAAGCTATTGCAAACCAGTATGGAGTGATGGAAAATAATAGTGATAATTTGATGATGTCTCTGCAAGGTAATATGCACCCTCTTTGGATGTTTAGTAATAGCTGGCAAGATACTCGAATGTCTGCTACGATGGAATCTGTTTTAGGAGGTTATGATGATCCTCGTTTACCAATTTATTTTCAGCCTGCTTCAGATGAAGATGTATCTGGAGATTATAAAGGGATTAGACAGGGTATAGCGATCGCATCAAAAAATACTTATGTGAATTTTTCGCCTATAGGAAAAATGTTTAGTACTGCCGAAAATGTGAAAATCATGACCGCTTCTGAAGTTGCTTTCTTAAGAGCGGAAGGTGCTTTAAGAGGTTGGAATATGGGAGGATCTGCAGAAGACTTCTATAAGATGGGCGTGCAATTATCTTTTGAAGAGTTTGGTGCAGCAGGAGTAGCAGATTATCTTGCTGATGCGACCAGTACTTTTGCAGATTATACAGATCCTAAAAATCCTGAAAATGATTTCTCTGCCTCTAGTGATATTACTGTTGCTTGGGACGATGCAGTTTCAAACGAGCGTAAATTAGAGAGAATAATCACTCAAAAATGGATTTCTTTATTCCCTAATGGTCAGGAAGCATGGTCTGAATTTAGAAGAACAGGATATCCAAGGTTAATACCTGTTGTGGTGAACTATAGTGGTGGATTGATCGATACAGATGAATTTGTTAGAAGAACTCCATTCCCAACAGTAGAATACAATACACATAATGAAGGTGTACAAACCGGTGTTGATCTTCTTGGTGGTCCAGATAATGGAGGTACCAGAGTTTGGTGGGATACTGGAGCGAGCAACTTCTAAAAATAAAACAACCATTCGATTGTTTCTGTTTAGTTAGGTGAAAACTGGTTGGCGAATAGTCAACCAGTTTTCCTATTAAATGTTTAAAATAATTTAGATGAAAAAGATTTGCCTTTGTTTTTTACTAATTTCAAATTTCCTGGTCGCTCAGGATCTTAAAAATGCGCCTTACAAAAACAGTGAGTTAAGCGTAAATGAACGAGTAGAGAATTTAATTTCTTTAATGACGCTTGAAGAAAAAATTGGTCAGCTAACCACTCCATTGGGTTGGAAAATGTACAGTAAAGAAGCAGGAAGCAAGGCGAGCTTAAGTGAATTGTATAAAGAAGAAATTAAAAATAGGCATATTGGGGGATTATGGGGATTGCTAAGAGCAGATCCCTGGACGCAAAAAACTTTAGAAACTGGCTTACATCCAAAAGAAGCCGCAAAGATTACCAATGCAGTACAAAAATACGCTATTGAAAATAGCCGTTTAGGAATTCCATTATTACTTGAAGAAGAAGCGATGCACGGGCATATGGCAGTTGGGACTACAGTATTTCCAACTGCGATAGGTCAGGCGAGCACCTGGAATCCTGATCTGGTTAAAGAGATGGCTCAAACTATTGCAGCGGAAATTAGAGTACAGGGAAGTAATACCGCTTACGGGCCAATTATCGATATTGCCAGAGAACCAAGGTGGTCTCGTGTAGAAGAGACTTTTGGTGAAGATCCTTATCTAATCGCCCAAATGGGAAAAGCTATTGTAAAAGGTTTTCAGGGAGACCATGAAAGTGATTTAAAATCTAAAAAGCATGTTGCCGCTACTTTAAAACACTTTGCAGCTTATGGAGTTTCAGAAGGAGGTCATAATGGAGCGGCAGTGCATATAGGACAACGTGATTTATTTCAGAATTATATGTATCCGGTAAAGGAAGCTGTGGATAACGGAGTTTTATCGGTAATGACTGCCTATAGTTCTATTGATGGGATTCCCAGTACGGCCCATAAAAGTTTATTGACCAATACTCTTAAAGAAAAATGGGGATTTGAGGGTTTTGTAATCTCAGATTTGGCAAGTATAGAAGGTCTTTTAGGGGATCATCATATTGTCGATACCGAAGAGGATGCCGCAGCGATCGCTATGAATGCCGGTGTAGATGTAGATCTGGGAGGAAACGGCTTTGATGATGCTTTGCTTGATGCGGTGAGCGCCGGAAAAGTTGCTAAGCAACGAATTGATGAAGCTGTAAGACGAATTCTTACCGTAAAATTCAAATTAGGGCTTTTTGAAGATCCTTATACCAATGAAAAAGAAGCTGATAAAATAGTGCGGAATGCGGCGCATATCGAACTGGCCAGGGAGGTAGCTCGACAATCCATTACAATGCTTAAAAATGAAGATCACTTACTTCCGTTAAGTAAAGATTTAAAGCGTATAGCAGTAATTGGAGCAAATGCAGATATGCAGTACAATCAATTGGGAGATTATACCGCACCACAGGCCGAAGATAATATTGTTACCGCCCTGGAAGGTATTCAGCATAAATTACCAGACGCAACAATAGACTACATAAAAGGTACCGCTGTTCGTGATACGACACAAACCGATATTCCTGCTGCGGTAGAAGCTGCTAAAAGTGCAGAGGTCGCAATTGTGGTTTTAGGAGGTTCCAGTGCCAGGGATTTTAAAACCGAATATCTGGAAACCGGTGCCGCTACTGTTTCTTCAAAAGAAGATGAAATTCTTGGAGATATGGAAAGCGGTGAAGGCTTCGATCGTTCTACCCTTAATTTAATGGGAAAACAGTTAGAGTTGCTTCAGGCAGTGGTTGCAACGGGTACGCCAACCGTATTGGTTTTAATAAAAGGTCGACCATTATTGCTAAACTGGCCTGCAGAAAATGTTCCTGCCATTTTGGATGCCTGGTATCCCGGTCAGGAAGGTGGTAATGCTATTGCCGATGTTCTTTTTGGTGATTTTAATCCGGCAGGAAGATTACCGGTTTCAGTACCAAAATCTTTAGGACAAATTCCGGTCTATTATAATTACTGGTTTCCAAAGAGAAGAGATTACGTAGAGACCGATGCTAAACCATTATTTCCGTTCGGATTTGGTTTAAGTTATTCTGAATTTGAATATTCAGATTTAAAAGTAGCGACTTCAGGAAAAAGGAAAAATACCAAAGTCAACATCAGCTTAAAAGTATCCAATACTAGTAAAGTAGATGGAGATGAAGTTGTTCAGCTTTACATTCGTGATATGGTAAGTAGCGTGCTTAGTCCGGTAAAACAGTTACGTGCATTTGAGCGTGTTTCCATAAAAGCCGGGGAAACAAAAACGGTTCAATTTGAATTACTTCCGAAGGAATTGTCTCTGTTTGATACAGAAATGAAGCAAAAAGTTGAAGCAGGAGAATTTAAGTTAATGATTGGCACTTCTTCTGAAGATATAAAACTGGAAACAAGCTTTGAAATTCCTGAAACAATTATACTTTCTAAATAAAAAAATAAACTCACAGATGTTGAAATTCAATACATTAAAATCTTTTTTAGTACTGGCGGTTCTAATAAGTGTACAGGCGCTGCAAGGCCAAACGCAAGAAGAAGATGAGCATGGTGTACATGGTCGATCTGAAGAATATGTTGCCCCCACAGATCCTCAGGTCTTGGAGAAATTAGATAAATGGGGTAATCAAAAATTTGGGATGCTCATCCATTGGGGGGTGTATTCTGTACCAGGAATTATGGAGAGCTGGAATTTATGCTCTGAAGCCTGGATAGACCGCGATAGCACCATTGCCTATAACGACTATAAAAAATGGTACTGGAATTTGGATAAAATCTTTAACCCGGTAAATTTTGATCCCGATAGCTGGGCAGATGCTGCAGAAGCTGCCGGGATGAAGTATGTCGTGTTCACCACTAAGCATCACGATGGGTTTAATATGTTTGATACGCAGCAAACCGATTATAAAATCACTAACGGTCCTTTCCAAAATCATCCTAAAGCGAATGTGGCAAAATATGTTTTTGACGCTTTTAGAAAGAAAGATTTTATGATTGGGGCCTACTATTCTAAACCCGATTGGCATTCACAGTATTTCTGGTGGGATAAATACGCGACGCCCAATAGAAATGCAAATTACGATATCGAAAAATACGATTGGCGTTGGAACAAGTTTAAAGAATTCACTTATAACCAGATTGAAGAGTTAATGACCGATTACGGCAGTGTAGATATTCTTTGGTTAGATGGTGGTTGGGTACGTCCAAAAGAAACCGTAAACGATGAAGTTAGAGCCTGGGGCGCACCAATTCCAGATTTTAGTCAGGAGATCGATATGCCTAAAATCGCCGCAATGGCCCGTGAAAAGCAACCGGGAATTATCTTTGCAGATCGTACAGTTCATGGCCCTTATGAAAACTACCAAACACCAGAGCGTAAAATCCCTGAAACCAAATTAGATAATCCATGGGAAAGCTGCTTACCATTGGGTAATAACTGGGGATATGTACCTAACGATCCTTTCAAATCCTCTACAGAAGTTATCCATAATCTTGTAGAAGTAGTGGCCAAAGGCGGAAACATGCTTTTGGGGGTAGGGCCACAACCCGACGGAACTTTACCGCTTGAAGTCGTAGAGAAATTAGAAGAAATAGGTAAATGGCTAGATAAAAATGGGGAAGCGATCTATGATACGCATGCCATTGATGATTATCAGGAAGACAATATTTATTTTACAGAGAATGCTAAGAAACTATTTGCTATAGTAATGTTTGATGATGGCGAGAAATTACCAAAAACGATAAGTTTTAGTAAAAATATACCTTCAGAAAATGCTAAAATCAAACTACTGGAAACAGGAAAGAAAGTTGATTTTAAACTTAAAGATGGTAAAGCAGAAATTAGCCTTCCACAGGAAATCCGTTCAAAAAAGAATAGCTCAGGAATTGCATTTTCAATAGAAAACTAATAAAGATATGTTCCAAAATCTAAATAAAACTATTGCAGCTATTGGTATTGCCAGTCTTTTATTTGCCTGTAACGAAAAGCAGGAGGCGAAAGCGCCACAGGCCGTGGGGCCAACGCCAACAAAAGAACAATTGGCCTGGCATGATATGGAAATGAATGCGTTTATTCATTTTACAACCAATACGTTTACCGGTAAAGAATGGGGATTTGGAGACGAATCACCAGAGATTTTTAATCCAACAGACATTGATGTAGATCAATGGATGGAAACTTTACAAAAGGCCGGTTTTAAAGGGGTGATTCTAACCGCAAAGCATCATGATGGTTTTGCTCTTTTTCCTTCAGCATATACCGAGCATGATATTGCCAATTCACCATACAAAGATGGTAAAGGAGATTTGGTAAATGAAGTAGCCGAATCTGCCCGGGCACATGGATTAAAATTCGGAGTTTATCTTTCGCCCTGGGATCGTAATCGTGCAGATTACGGAGAAGAGTCTTATGTAGAATATTATCGCAATCAGTTAAAAGAAATTTTCACCAACTATGGTGATATCTTCGAGATGTGGTTTGATGGCGCTAATGGCGGTGATGGATATTATGGTGGTGCCAATGAAGAGCGCAGGATCGATAAACAAAATTATTACGATTGGCCAACAACTTTAGCAATGGTTAAAGAAATGCAGCCTGCTGTATTATTTTTTAGCGATGCCGGCCCAGATTTACGTTGGGTAGGTAACGAAGACGGAGTGGGAGGAACAACAAACTGGAACACCATCACTCCAGATACCCTTTATGCCGGAAAAGCAGGAATAGGAGATCTTTTGCAAACAGGGGCTGAAGATGGTACAGATTGGATTCCGGCTGAGGTAAATACCTCTATCCGTCCCGGGTGGTTTTATCATAAAGAAGAGGATTCTTTAGTGAAATCACCAGAAGAATTATTTACTACCTATTTGCAATCTGTAGGTAGAGGTTCTACGCTGTTATTAAATGTTCCGCCAGATCGAAGAGGGCAGTTTCATGAAAATGATGTGGCTTCATTATTGGGGATGCGTAAAATTATTGATAGCGTTTTTGCTAAAAATTTAGCCGAGAATGTACAAATATCGGCCAGTAACTATAGAGGCAACTTGGATGATTATGCCCCGACCAATTTAATTGATGGAAATACCGACTCGTATTGGGTAACCGATGAGGGAGTAATCGAGTCTTCTGTAGAAATTAAGTTTGATGCTGCTAAAACGGTTAATTTTGTACTATTACAGGAAAATATAGCATTAGGACAACGTGTAGAAAAGTTTCATATTGCAGCAATGGTCGATGGTAACTGGAAGCAGGTGGCTGAAGGTACGACGATTGGTTACAAAAGAATACTTGAAATTCCTTCCGTAAAAACCACGGCGATAAAAATTGAGTTCGAGGCAGCAAAAGCCAGCCCTGTAATTAGTAATCTTGAAATTTATTAAAATCGATGCGAATTTTAGCAAAACTCATTCTTCTTATTTGCATTGCTGTTAGTACTGTACAGGCCCAGGATGAGGTTTTTAAAATAGAAGGTGGCGATTTTAAATATAAAGGCCAGCCCATTCACATTTATGCTGGAGAAATGCATTATGCCAGAATCCCAAAAGCCTATTGGCGCCATCGACTACAAATGATAAAAGCGTTGGGCTTAAATGCTGTGAATACCTATGTTTTCTGGAACTATCATAATACAGTACCGGGAGAATGGGATTGGAATTCAGGAAATAAAAACCTACCAGAATTTATAAAAATGGCCGAAGAAGAAGGTCTTTTTGTAATTCTTCGTCCCGGACCTTATGCCTGTGCCGAATGGGAATTTGGAGGCTACCCGTGGTGGCTTCAAAAGAACCCTGATCTTAAAATTCGTCAAAATAATAAGGCATTTTTAGATTCATGCCGTACCTATATCAACGAACTTGCTTCGCAGGTAAAACCGCTTCAGGCAAGTAAAGGAGGGAATGTAATTATGATTCAGGCTGAAAATGAATTTGGATCTTTCGTGGCACAACGAGAGGATATTTCAGCAGAAGATCATAAAGCCTACAAACAAAAGATCTTTGAAATGCTGAAGGATTCTGGTCTGGAAGGCCCGTTTTTCACTTCAGATGGCACGTGGCTGTTTAACGGAGGAGCAATAGAAGGTGTTTTACCAACTGCAAACGGGGAAAATAATGTCGCCAATCTTAAAAAAGCGGTAAACAAATACCACAACGGGGAGGGACCTTATATGGTGGCCGAATTTTACCCGGGATGGCTGGATCACTGGGCAGAACCGTTTAATAAGATCGGAGCAGAGGCAATTGCCAAACAAACGGAGGTATATCTTAAGAACGATGTAGATTTTAATTTTTATATGGTGCACGGCGGAACCAATTTTGGGTTTACCAGTGGTGCCAATTATAACGACGATCACGATATCCAGCCAGATATTACCAGTTATGATTATGATGCGCCAATTTCTGAAGCAGGATGGGCAACACCAAAATATAACGCGATAAGGAAATTGATGAAGGAATATGTAGATTATGATATTCCTGAAATTCCAAAGCAAATTCCGGTAATATCGATCCCAGGAATTACGCTCGATAAAAAACAAAGTGCTCTCGAATATATAAAGTCATCTAAACCTATTGTGGCAGATGCACCAATGAGTTTTGAAGCACTTAATCAGGGCTATGGTTATGTGTTATATCGTAAAAAGTTTACACAGCCTATTAATGGAAAATTACAAATTCCCGGGTTGCGCGATTATGCCACAGTTTATGTAAATGGTAAATATGTAGGAAAGCTAAATCGTATGTATAACCAATACGAGATCGATGTGAAAATCCCTTTTAATGGGACTTTAGAGATTCTGGTAGAGAATATGGGGCGCATTAATTACGGTGCAAAAATGACCGAAAACAAAAAAGGAATTATAAACGCAGTAAGTATTAACGACTACGAAATATCTGGTGGTTGGGAAATGTATAAAGCGCCATTTGATGCAGTCCCTAAGTTAGAAGGAGTAAGCGAAGTTAAAGAAGGCTTACCGGTATTATACTCAGGTCATTTTGATGTAGAAAATATAGGAGATACCTTTTTAGATATGCGAAAGTGGGGTAAGGGTATCGTTTTTGTAAATGGTCATCATCTTGGCCGGTATTGGAAAGTTGGCCCACAGCAAACACTGTATTTACCGGGATGCTGGTTAAAAGAAAAAGGAAATACGATTACAATTTTAGAGCAGCTGAATGAAGACCCAAAATCTGCAATCTCAGGTTTAGAACAACCGATTTTGGACAGCTTGTCTCAATAAGTCTTCATGTTATGTTCACTTAAAAGTGAATAGTTTGTTTGACAACGGAAGGAGGACCGCCATCCTCCTTCCTTTTTAATGCGTTTTAAAAGATCTCTAATTGAGGAGTATTTAATAGTTCAAGTAAGTTTTAGTTTGTTTCATACATTGTAGGGGGAGAGGAGTAGTTTACTGCTTCCCCTTTTTTACTTGATCATCAAGATTAAGTGTTGCATACCCTTCCTGATAGCCACCAGGATCGGGATACGTCGAAATAAAAAATAATTTTCTAATCATACCTCATTGTCGTGGGGAAATTTACTTTTTCTGAAGTATGAAAGCGAAATTGACTATTTTAATTGTGTTTTCCAGTCTGAATATAATGGCACAGCAAAACATGAAATTTGAAGTTTTAGATTCAGGTTTTATTTATACCGAAGCCAATTTTCCCAGTGCCCATGCTTCAACTATTGAAGAAATGGAAAACGGGAATCTTATTGCAGCATGGTTTGGGGGGACACATGAGCGACATCCCGATGTAAGTATTTATACCAGTGTAAAAACTGAAGCTGGCTGGTCTTCTCCTAAAAAAGTAGCCGATGGTTTCGAAAATGATACCCTAAGTTATCCAACCTGGAACCCGGTGTTGTTCAATATTCGAAATAAATTATTCTTATTCTATAAAATTGGGCCATCACCTTCCACCTGGTGGGGTGCTTATAAAATTTCTAAAGATCGCGGAGAAACCTGGAGTGATAAGAAATTACTGCCTAAAGGTATTTTAGGACCTATAAAAAATAAGCCCATACAGTTAGAAAATGGCCGCATTGTAAGTCCGTCTAGTGTAGAGCTTCAGGATGGCGAGGTGTGGCACGCGCACATGGAAATTTCAGATGATTTAGGGGAAACCTGGAGAATTGTTCCTGTGAATCAGGATTCCGATTATAAAGTAATTCAGCCTACAATAGTTCAGTTAAAAAATGGTGATTTAAAAGCTTTTTTCAGAAGTGATCAGGATGTCGTTTTAGAAAGTTTCAGCAAAGATCAGGGAGACACCTGGAGTGATTTTAGTAGATCAGAGCTGGCAAATCCAAACTCGGGCATTGATGCGGTTGGTCTAAAAAACGGCGGATTTTTGATGGTTTACAATCCTCTGGCCAGTGGGGAGGCCTGGTGGGAAGGTAGGAGTAAGCTTTATCTCGCGTATTCTAATGATGCTGAGCATTGGCAGGATGTACTGCAACTGGAAAATAAAGAAGAAGGCGAGTTTAGCTATCCCGCTATAATGCAGACTAAAAATGGCGAAATTCATATTACCTATACTTACGACAGGGAAAAGATTAAGTATTTTAGATTGAAACGCACCAGTTAGTTATTTAAAAACCTTTGGGATGGTATACGGATCAAAGTCCCAGATAAGCGGTAAAGCAAAATAAATGATAAGGCTAATTATTAAAATGGAAATAATATTTAACCAAAAGCCTGTTTTCATCATATCGGCAATTTTTAAATAGCCAGATCCAAAAACCACAGCATTGGGAGGTGTGGCCACAGGGAGCATAAAAGCACAGCTGGCGGCTAAAGTTGCGGCAACCATTAAAAAATAAGGATGAAGGTTAAGGGCCAGCGCCATTGGTGCCAGTATGGGTAAAAGCATGGCGGTAGTCGCAAGGTTAGAAGTTACTTCAGTTAAAAAGTTTACCGAGGCTACTAAGATCAGGATGAGTAAAAATAGCGGTAAATTTTCCAGGTTTACCAATTGTTCCCCAATCCAGTTGGCTAATCCTGTATCACTAAATGCCTTAGCAAGAGCCATACCGCCTCCAAAAAGCAATATGATCCCCCATGGAATTTTAACTGCTTCTTCCCAGCTTAATAAATGCTTTTGTTTCTCTTTATTTTTACCAGATGGAACTAAGAATAAGGCTATCCCGGCCATCATCGCGATAATGGTATCGTCTATATTTGGTAAAAACTTTTCAAGAAAAAATGAGCGCGTAATCCAGCAAAGGGCGGTAAGCACAAAAATAATAAGAACACGTTTTTCCTGTATGCTTATGTTGCCCAGTTCGGTAAGCAATCTTTTGATTTCTGTTTTTCCGCCGGGAAATTCTGTTTGGTTAAATTTAAAGGCGAAACTGGTAATGTATTTCCAGCAAAAAAATAAAAGCAGGATAGAGATGGGCATTCCTAAAAGCGCCCATTTTACAAAACTAATTTCAATACCATATAATTCTTCTACGATTCCGGCAAAAACAAGGTTGGGAGGCGTTCCAATTAACGTTCCAATTCCGCCAATAGAGGCGCTGTAAGCAATAGCTAGCATCAGGGCTTTGCCAAAGGTTTTATTTTCGTTTTCACTGGTTTTTGGGTTGTCTTTTAATTGCGTAATAATTGCCGTCCCTATAGGGAGCATCATTACCGATGTTGCTGTATTCGAGATCCACATCGATAAAAATGCGGTGGCCACCATAAAACCAAGGATAATAAACTTGATGTTAGTGCCAATGAGGTTAATGATATTAAGGGCAATTCGGCGATGTAAATTCCATTTTTCAATAGCTACGGCGATAAAAAAACCACCCATGTATAAAAACACATACTTATGCCCGTAAGAAGCGGTAGTAAGTCCAATATCCAAAGCACCGCTTAAGGGAAAAAGAACAATAGGCAGTAGTGCGGTTGCAGCAATAGGAATAACCTCGGTAACCCACCAAATCGCCATCCAGATCGTTACGGCTAGCACATTAAAAGCCTGTGGGGACATATCTGCCGGTGGCTGTAAAAATTGAAATATGACAAAAATTAATGGGCCGGCAGTTAAGATGATACGTTTAAGGCTATTGTTCATTTATAATTTATTATCAAGTGGAAAGATAAATATTTTCTAAACAGGCGGCAATCCTCATTAGTTACTATTAAAATAGTTTTGTTACTAAAAATATAGTTGTTTTTCTTGTTTAATTATGGTTTTAATGGGATATTGTGGCGAAATCCATTAAATATTACCCATGGAAAATAAGATCATCTTCGTTTTCTCTCTTTTTATACTTTATGTTATTCCGCTGAATGCTCAAAATAAACTGAATTATCGCGTCACCTATACACTTACTTTTAAACTAGATTCTACGGGTCTGGAGTCCAGTAAATCAGAGACGATGTGGCTTTTTGCAAATAGAGAATCTTCTTTATTTTTAAGTAGAGGGGTCGCTTTAAAAGATTCTATGGCAGTGATTAAAAATGCTGTGGACGTTGGTTCTGAAAGGTGGAAAAGTAAAATGAAAGCGACTAAGAGTGAATTTAATTATCGGGTCTTTAAGAACAAGGCAGAAAATAAAATGGGTTACGGCATTAAACTTTTAAGTGATAAACTTTATTACCTGGAATCTTTAGATGATATACAATGGGAAATACAGCCAGATGCTAAAGAAATCGCGGGTTATCAGGTACAAAAGGCAACTACAAGTTTTGGAGGGAGAGATTATGTGGCGTGGTTTACCCCAGAAATTCCGCTTTCAGACGGGCCTTATAAATTTGCCGGCTTACCCGGTTTGATTTTAGAAATACAGGATACTGAAGCCGAATATGTTTTTGAATTCGCTGGTTTTGAAGAACTAGCTAATCCTTTAGAATATCAGATTATTCCTAATAAATACAAACAGATTAAAAAGAAAGAACTTTTGGATTTACTAGCCACTTATGAAAGCGATCCAATTAGTTATGTGAATAATTATGTAGGTGAAGGGGGAAAAACGATTATTATTGGTTTAGAAGGTGATGAAAAAAAGAATTACCTTAAAAAATACCATGAAGAATTAGCTAAAAAGAACAATCCTATAGAATTAGAATGATTTTATTTTTAAGTAATGCGAAGCACTTTTCTTAAAAAAGTGAGAATCGTATAGCTTTTCTAAGCCGCTGTTTGTCGAAAAAAGTTTAGGTTTTTTAATTTATTAAGCAATTTGAAAGTTCTTAAACTCTAACTTTTATGCGCAATAAAATTACCTTCCTTTTTGTAACCTTAAGTTTAGTAAGATTTTTGGGGTTTTCTCAGCAAAATTACGAACTGAATTCAGGTTGGAAAACCCTTTCTATTGGTGAGGTAGATGCCAAAGGAGAAGAACTTTCAAAAAGATCCTTTTCCATAGAAAACTGGAAAAATGCCACTGTTCCCGGTACGATCCTAACCACTCAGCTTAATAATGGTGAAATCCCCGATCCTTTTTTTGGGATGAATAATGAACAAATTCCCGATATCTACGATGTTGGTCGTGATTATTATACCTATTGGTTTGTAAAAGATTTTAAGGAGAGCGCCAAGAAAGATGAGCAGGTTTGGTTGAATTTCCGCGGAATAAACTATAGTGTAGCTATTTTCCTAAACGGAAAGAAAGTCAACCAGGAAGAATATAAAGGGATGTTTCTTCGTAAACGTTTTAATATCACAAAATTTCTTGCTGAAAATGGCCAAAATCGACTGGCGGTGATCGTTTATCCTGCGCCGCATGTTGGAAATCCAAACGGCGGACAGGGCGGCGACGGCACGATTGCACGCGGCGTGGCACATCAATATGTTGCCGGCTGGGATTGGATTCAGCCAATTCGAGATCGAAATACCGGGATTTGGGACAAAGTAATTATCGAAAAAACCGGTGCTATAAATCTTAAACATCCGCATGTAGTTACTAAAGTGCCTGGAAAAAGGCTTCCGGGAGAAAAGCAGGAGCCGGCAACAATTATTTTTACCGCGGAAGTTGAGAACCCAACTTCAAAAGCGGTGGAAGGAATACTTTCTTTTAAAATCGCAGATCAAATTATCGAAAAAGAGGTAAATGTTGCTGCGCATGCTGAAAGTTTAGTAGCGCTTCCAGAATTCGAAGTTAAAAATCCAAAACTTTGGTGGCCTTCAGGTTATGGTGAGCAAAATTTATATGACGCTAAGGTAGAATTCCGAATAAAAAATAAAACTTCAGATAAAGAATCCTTAAAAGTGGGAATCCGCGAAATTCAAACCGAATGGAATGCGCACACTCGAAGTAAGCAGATATTCGTTAACGGGCAGCCAATTTTTATAAAGGGTGGAAACTGGATTATTTCAGATGCTATGCTCCGTTTCACCAAAGAACGCTATGATGCTGAAATTCGTTTTCACAGGGATATGAATTTAAACCTTATTAGGATTTGGGGTGGTGCTTTGCCAGAGCGACCCGAGTTTTACGAAGCCTGTGACAAATATGGGATGTTGGTGATTCAGGATTTTTGGATGTCTGGCGATTGTAATGGACGTTGGGTAGATCCTAAGAAAAAAGACGACCAGTGGACGCGCAGGCAATATCCAGACGATCACCAGTTGTTTATTAAGTCTGCCGCAGATGCAGTCAAGATGTTACGTAACCATGCCTCGCTGGCCATTTGGTGTGGTGGTAACGAGATTACACCGCCACAAGATATTTTACATGCCATTAAAGATGAGATTTTACCTGAATTGGATGGAACACGATGGTTTATCGACTATTCAAATTCAGATGAAATGTCCTATAATTTTAAGGGTGGTAATGGTGATGGCCCTTATGGAATTCAGGAAATTTCTACTTTTTGGGAAGAGCGTACCTGGCCTTTTAATTCGGAAGTGGGTTCGGTTGGTGTAGGTGATGCGGTGAGTCTGAAGCGTTTCCTGCCGAAGGAGAATTATACCGTGCCTATAGAATATGAAGGAACTGAAGCGGTAAAAGATCCCGTTTGGACCTATCATAAATATATCGATTACGGCAATTCTTTAGAGCCTTATGGCACGCCAGAGAATATGGAAGATTTTGCGAAAAAAGCACAGTTGGTAAATTATGATCAATATCGTGCGTTAATGGAAGGTTTTAGCGCACACATGTGGGACTGGTACACAGGATCGATTATCTGGAAAACCCAAAATCCATGGACGGCTTTACGTGGGCAGATGTACGATTACTATCTGGATCCTAATGCTTGTTTATTTGGACTCAGGGAAGGTAGTAAGCCATTACATATCATGTATAACCCGGTGAGCAGCGATGTATATTTGGTAAATAATGGCTTTGGAGCCGAATATGATTTAATGCTTGGGGTGAAAATCTATAATATGGAAGGTGAAGAGAAGCGGTTGACTCAGGTATTTTCGTATATCGAAGGCGCTAGCGTTAAAAAGATGTTTTCGCTTAAAAAGCCATTAGATACCCTTGCTGCGCAAGAAGGCTTGTTTTTAAAATTAGAAATTAAAGATCGGAATCAGGAAGTTTTAGATGAAAATTTCTATTGGTTGCCAGATAGTACAGGAACGTATTCTGGATTACAGCATTTAGCAAAAACTACAGTTAAAGCTGAAGTTGAGACCGTAGCTGAAAATAAATTTAAACTAAAGATCACCAATCCTGAAGAAAATACGGTTTCCTTTTTTAACCGGATTTCTTTAGAAAATGCGGAAACCGGTGAGCGGATTCTCCCAACCTTTTATGATAATAATTATTTCTCTATAGTGCCAGGCGCAACAAAAGAGATTAGGTTGGAATCACCAGAAAGTAAAGTGAAAAATCTTCAAATATCGATAGAAGGCTGGAATACAGACCGAATGCTAATACCGGTTAATTAACTTGATTTTTTAATTTCATTACTAAAAAAATAGTTGATTTCTTGCTTGGAAAGTTTTTTATAGGCATCTTAGAGAAAATTTCAGTTTATGAAAGCTATCCTGATGCCTTTTTTCTTATGTTTTTCTGTGATGTTTTATGCTCAGAAGGGCGATGTTCAATATTCCTATAAGGCGGCTTATCAACTGGAATATCAGCAAGATTCTACCGATGAAAATTCCGTGAAATCTGAAACGGGTGTACTCTATTTAGGCGATGTTCAATCCCGGTATTCCAGCTTAGGTAAAGCGGTTAAAGATTCTTTAGAGAATATGCCTAATCCTAAAGGGATGAGGATGGACCAGTATAATCAAATGACCGATTTCAAATATAAAATCTTTAAAAATTACAAGGAGAACCAACTTATTTTAGCCGAAAAGGTTTTTCAATATGAATTAAAATATAAGCAAGATTTAAATATAATTGATTGGGAAATTAAACCGGAGAATAAAGAAATTTTAGGCTTCAGCGTTCAGAAAGCAACGAGCTCTTTTGCCGGTAGAAATTATATCGCTTGGTTTGCTCCAGAGCTACCATTCTCTGATGGCCCTTATAAATTTAATGGTTTGCCGGGGCTTATTTTAGAGATTTCAGATCTAAAAAATCATTATCATTTTACTCTCACTGGATTTCAGGAATTAGAAAAACCGCAGGATAAATTATTGAATTTGGATAAGTATAAAGCGGTTTCTCAGGATGAACTTGATCAGGTTCGAGACGATTATAACCGCGATCCGATTGGTACAATGGAAAAGGCAGGGGTTGTATTTGGCTGGAACGAAGAGGAGGAAGCTAAACAAAGAAAAGAATTAACTAAAAAGTATAAGCGACGAAATAATCCTATTGAACTTCAGCCTTAATTAATAATCGTCAATCAAAAAAATATGATGAAATTAAATCTATTTTTTATGCTGATATTTTTCTATTTTAAAATTTCAGCACAGGAAAAAGCAAAGAAAGAATTCGATTATAAAGCTACCTATCAACTCGAATATCAGGAAGATTCTACCGATGAGAATTCGATATTATCTGAAACCGTTGTGCTTTATTTAGGGAAAGGTCATTCTCTATATTCCAGTTTAGGGAAAGCGGTAGAAGATTCTATTGGAGGATTTAACGCCCCGGAAACCGATTTTCATTATAAGATTTATAAGAATTACAGAGAGGATCAGCTTATTTTAGCTGAAAAAATTACGGCAGACCGATATAAGTATAAATATTCACAAGCCTTAAAAATGATTGATTGGAAAATTCATTCGGAAAATAGAGAAATTTTAGGCTTCAGCGTTCAGAAAGCTACAGGTGCTTTTGCCGGTCGAAATTATATCGTCTGGTTTGCGCCAGAGCTACCATTTTCGGACGGACCTTATAAGTTTAACGGTTTACCGGGGCTTATCTTAGAGATATCTGATCTTAAAAATCACTATCATTTTACTTTAAGCGGATTTCAGGAATTAAAAAAACCAATAGAAAAACTATTGAATTTGGATAATTATAAAATGGTTTCTCAAAAAGAACTCGATCAATTTAGAGACGATAATGATCGTGATCCACTTGCCGCAATGAGAAATGCAGGTGTTAAATTTGGTTTTAATAGCAAAGAGGTTGAAGCTGAAACAAAGAAAATGTTGAGCGAAAAGTATAAGCGACGAAATAATCCTATCGAACTTCAGCCATAATTTATCATCATCAATCAAAAATCATTATGAAGCTAAAGCTATTTATGCTATTGATATTCTTCTCTGTTAATATTTTAGCACAAGAAGAATTGAAAGAAAAATTCAATTATAAGGTCACTTATAAGCTTGATTTTAAATTGGATTCTACTTCAGCAGAAAAAAGATCAGAATACATGATCCTGTATTTAGGTGATGATATTTCTCAATTTTCCAGTAGAGCTTATGTTTTGGCAAATCCAATTGTTAGAAGAGGAAATAACGGAAGCACATCGCGTGCGGCGGTTACAAAATTCTTTACCAAAACGATCAAAGATCAGGGAGCATCGAAAATGTATAATTCGGTTTTTGTTCCAATGACCGATTTTTTCTACGTGCAGGAATTACGTCTTTTTGACTGGGAAATTCATTCAGAAACAAAAATAATCAAAGATTATAAAGTTCAAAAAGCTACTACATCATTTGCAGGTCGAGATTATATGGCCTGGTTTACTACAGAGATTCCAGTTTCAGACGGCCCTTATAAATTTAATGGCTTGCCTGGCTTGATTTTAGAAATTGCCGACACTGGGAACGATTACGTTTTTTCTTTTATAGGATTGGAGAAGATAACACCTGCGCTTACCTATAAGATAAATTTTAATCAATATATTAAAACTACCCAAGAAGATATTGCAGAAATATTACATGAGTATCGTCGAGACCCTCCTACCTATGTGCGGGCGCAAGGGATTAACACTCATCGTAAGGTGGATCCCGAATGGCATAAAAAAATGGTAGCCGCCTTTACCAAAATGCTGGAGAAAGAAAATAATCCGATAGAACTGGAATAGTATGAAAAAGGTATCTTTTTTATTAATCTTGATATTAGGTGTTTTTGAAGGATATTCTCAAACTGACATTTCGGGGCAGGTTTTTGATGATCATAATAAAAATCTAAGCGGGGCGACGGTGATGATCAGTAAAGATTCGGTTTCCTCGATTTTGGCTTATGGAATTTCAGATGCGAACGGAAGATTTAAAGTAAAAGTCAAAAGTGAGAGCAATTCGTTGTTTTTAAAAGTTTCCTATATCGGTTTTGCTACTTTTGGCAAGTTTATTCAGAATACATCTCAGGCCTTAGAAGTGCAACTTTCGCCTTCTTCAGAATCTCTAAAAGAAGTAATAGTAAAATCTGAAATTTTGCAACAACGTGGCGATACGCTTAGTTTCTCTGTGGCGGCTTTTAAAGGCAAAAATGATCGTGTAATTGCTGATATTTTAAAAAAGCTGCCTGGAATCGATATTCGGCCAAACGGGCAGATTTTTTATAAAGATGAACCCATTCAGAAATATTATATCGAAGGTTTGGATTTGTTGGAAGGTCGCTATAATTTAGCGAATAATAACCTTTCTGCCGATGCCGTTTCTAAAGTCGAGATTTTGGAAAATCACCAGCCGGTAAAAGTTTTGGATAGTCTGGAATTTTCAGAGCGCGCTTCAATAAATATCAAGCTAAAAAAAGATGTTACTGTTAGTGGCACGGCCACTGCCGGAATGGGTACAGCGCCCTTGCTTTGGCAAACAAAGCTAACGCCTATGATCTTTACTAAAAAACGCCAGGCGATTGTTACCTATCAAAGCAATAATACTGGGAGCGATGTGTCTGGCGAAATTCGTAATTTTTCAATTAAATATTTTGGCGAAAACTTTAATATCGATAAAACCGATTGGCTTTCTATTCAGAATGTATCCGAACCTCCATTTTCGGCAGAACGTTGGTTGGATAATAATGTACATTTAGGTTCGGCCAATATTTTACAGCGCGTTAAAAAAGATATGGATCTAAAACTTAATATTTCTTATCTCAATGATTATCAGCAGCAGGACGGGAGTACCCAAACACGCTATTTTACGCCTACAGATACGATTGATGTGATTGAAAAAACCAATAATAATATCTTTGTAAGTAAGTTAGAAGGAGAGCTCACTTTAGAAAATAATGCCGATAAAAATTACTTTAAAAATCAATTGGAATTTAATGGTTCTTGGAATGCTAATCGCGGTTTTATCGATCGGCCTGATGCACAAATTAAGCAGCAGCTGGCTCACCCTTTCTTGGGAATTAGAAACGATTTACGCCTGCTTAGAACTGTAGGAAAACAATTGATCACTTTTACTTCGAATACCGGGTTTACAGAAAGCAATCAGGATTTATTGGTGCAACCGGGACAGTTTGAAGAGGTGTTTAATAATGGTGATCCTTATGCTGAAATTAAACAACGAGTTTCTTCAAGGAAAATATATACCGATAACTCAGCCGGGTTTACCAAAGCACTCGGTAAATTCACCATATCGCCAAAATTTGGCTTTTCGATTCAGAATCAGCAATTAGATACCGATATTTTTCTGGAAGACGGGCAGGAGGTACTAGATACCGATTTTAAAAATAGAACCGAATTTTTACAAAGTTCGGTTTACTTTAAAAATTCGATTAATTTTAAAAATATCGAGGAAACCTGGAATTTAAGATTGAGCACTCCGCTTCAATTTAAAAGTTTTCAGCTAGAAGACGAAAATTTTGAAGACACCAGAAATCTGGATCGCTTTATTTTTGAGCCTGATTTTTATGTAAAAAGGAAGCTTTCTGCTTATTGGGAAGCCCATGTTTCAGCCAGACTTCAATATGGTTTTGGCGAAATTCAGCAATTATATTACGGATTTTTGCTTAACGGCTATCGAAATTTAAATCGTTACAACGCCCCAATTTCCGAAGAAATTCAGCAAAATTATAGCGCCGGGTTAAATTTTAGAAATCCCTTAAAACAGTTATTTCTTAATGCTTCGTATAGCTACAATTTTTCTGAAAGTAATTTATTGTACAGTTCTACTATTGGTGAAAACGGAACAACAATTTTAGAAGCTGTAGCTCGCGATAATAACTTCGAAAACCATAGCTTTAGAGGAGGAGGAAGTAAATATTTTAGGAAAATGAAAACAACGCTTAAGCTTAACGCTTCCTATAACATATCAAAGCGCCAGCAGCTTTTAAATAATATACTGGCTGAGGTGAATACTAAAAGTTTCAATTTGCGCGGAAGTGTAGATGCTGAAATTTCCAGTTGGTTAATTGCTAATTACTCGGCTAATTTTTCAACCTATACTTCAGGTTTTGACGATAGCGATTTTCAACAAATCGAAACCCAGCAACATACGATTGATCTTTATTTTTATCCAAAAGATAATCAGTATTTAAGTGTCGGTGGCGAATATTACGGAAATTCGTTATCCGATAACGGCGATAATTATTTTGTGAACCTGGGCTATCAGTTTACTTTTGAAAAACCAAAAATGGATCTAAACCTTAGTTGGCGAAATATCCTGAATACCGATGCGTTTATTAATGCATACAATAACGAGTATTATTATGTGCAGAGTAGTTATCGATTACGACCATCGCAGGTGCTGGCCACTTTAAAATTTAGCTTTTAAAATGACCAATTTCATTAAAGAAGCCTGTGTAGAATCTTTAGAAGAAGCCATAATAGCTGGAAAGCTTGGCGCAGATCGGATCGAATTATGTGCCGATTTATCACAGGATGGGATTACTCCTTCTAGAGCTGTAATAGAGAGCGCCAAACAACAACTGAAGATTCCAATTCGAGTAATGATTCGCCCTCGTGGAGGCGATTTTGTATATTCTGAGGTCGAATTTGACGGGATGAAGCAGGATATAGAATATTGCAAGCAACTTGGGGTAGAAGGTGTGGTTTTTGGAATTTTAAATAAGGATAAAACTCTGGATGTAGAACGCATTGCTGCACTTGCAGCACTTTCAAAGCCACTAAAAGTGGTTATTCATAAAGCGATAGATGAAACGCCAGATATTTTAAAGGCTACTGAAGAATTAACCGCTATTAATGGAATATCAACTATTCTAAGTTCTGGTGGAAAAACTACCGCAAAAGAAGGAATTTCAACATTAAAAAAAATGATGTTGATAGCCGGTAATAAACTGGAAATCATGCCTGCGGGACGGGTTACGAATGAAAATTTAGACGAAATACATAAAAATATCGGTGCGCAGGCTTATCATGGACGCCGAATTGTTGGTGAATTTTAATATTTTTTTATAATTTAGCTAATCCAAACGTTTTTTATATGGATACTGAACAGAAAGGAAAACCAGAGGCGAAATTAAGAATGGCAGTTCTAATTATTCTGGCAATCGTTGTTTTTCAGATAATTATGGATTGGAGTGATTTTAAGGCTGGATTTTTGGGTGCTTTTTTGCATTAATAGAACAGTCTTAAAAAATACTAATTTTCTTCTTTACGAAACTTGTTAATTTCAGCAGGTAGATTATATCATATTTACGCCAAAGTGCTTCCTGCTAATAGGGAATTATATCAATAGTTTTCATTATATCTCAATTCGGGTTTCAGGAACTTTTTATCTGTAGTTTAAAGGGATAGGGGATTTTTTCTATTCATGGAATTTAACTGTGATGATGTATGCTTGCTTCCTAATTTCTATTAGAAACATCTTCAATTTTAAATTTAGACATAAAAAAAGCTGTCTTAAATGAATAAGACAGCCTTTTGAATTTTTTGGATGAGTGATGGATTACATCATTCCTGGCATACCGCCACCCATTCCTTGTGGCATTCCACCGCCACCATTATCTTCTTTAATGTCGATTAATGCGCACTCTGTAGTTAAAATCATTCCAGATACAGAAGCTGCATTCTCTAAAGCTACACGGGTAACTTTCTTAGGATCAATGATACCAGCTTTCATCATATCTACATAAGTATCGGTTTTGGCGTCGTAACCAAAATCTTTATCTCCTTCAAGAACTTTATTGATAACTACAGATCCTTCACCACCAGCGTTAGAAACGATTGTTCTAAGCGGAGCTTCGATAGCACGAGCTACGATTTGGATTCCGGTAGCCTCATCTGCATTTTCTGTAGCAACAGCATCAAGAACCGCTTTTGCTCTAACAAGGGCAACACCACCACCAGCAACGATACCTTCTTCTACCGCAGCACGGGTTGCATGAAGTGCATCATCTACACGGTCTTTCTTTTCTTTCATTTCAACTTCAGAAGCTGCACCAACGTAAAGAACAGCAACACCACCTGCTAGTTTCGCAAGACGCTCCTGTAATTTTTCTTTGTCGTAATCTGATGTTGTAGTTTCGATCTGTGCTTTAATTTGGTTTACACGCTCTTTAATTGCGTTATCATCACCAGATCCGTTTACAATAGTAGTATTATCTTTATCGATCGCTACCTTCTCTGCAGTACCTAGCATATCGATTGTTGCGTTTTCTAAAGAGAAACCTCTTTCTTCAGAAATTACAGTACCACCGGTAAGGATAGCGATATCTTCTAACATTGCTTTTCTACGGTCACCAAATCCTGGAGCTTTTACTGCAGCGATCTTAAGAGAACCTCTTAATTTGTTTACTACCAAAGTAGCCAATGCTTCACCGTCTACATCTTCAGCAATAATTAAAAGGGGTTTCCCAGATTGTGCTACCGGCTCTAGAACTGGCATTAAATCCTTCATGGTAGAGATTTTCTTGTCGAAAAGAAGGATATAAGGATTTTCTAAATCAGCAGTCATTTTCTCGCTGTTGGTTACAAAGTAAGGAGAAAGATAACCTCTGTCGAACTGCATTCCTTCTACCACGTCTACATAGGTATCTGTACCTTTAGCTTCTTCTACGGTGATCACACCTTCTTTACCAACTTTACCAAAAGCTTCAGCGATTAATTCACCAATAAGATCATCGTTATTGGCAGAAATTGAAGCTACCTGCTTAATTTTTTCTGAAGAATCACCAACTTCCTGAGTTTGCTCAGATAAGTTTTTAGTTAAAGCTTCTACCGCTTTATCGATTCCTCTTTTAAGGTCCATTGGGTTTGCACCGGCAGCAACGTTTTTAAGTCCTTCTTTAACGATAGCCTGAGCAAGAACGGTAGCTGTGGTAGTACCATCACCGGCAAGATCGTTAGTTTTAGAAGCTACTTCTTTTACCATTTGAGCTCCCATGTTCTCAAGCTCATCTTCAAGCTCGATTTCTTTAGCTACAGAAACACCGTCTTTTGTTACGGTTGGTGCACCAAAAGATTTACTGATGATTACATTACGACCTTTTGGTCCTAAAGTTACTTTTACTGCGTTTGCTAAAGCATCTACACCGCGCTTAATACCGTCACGTGCTTCGATGTCAAATTTTATATCTTTTGCCATTTTATTATAAATTTTAGTAGCCGAAAAATTCAGCTAAAAATTGGTTAATTTTAATTAATTGAATTTGAGAAAGGAATTATACGATCGCAAGGATATCGTCTTCTCTCATGATAAGATAATCTGTACCTTCTAGTTTAAGTTCGGTACCGGCGTATTTGCCATAAAGAACCATATCACCAACACTAACAGTCATATCATGGTCTTTAGTCCCTTTGCCAACGGCCACAACTTTTCCTCTTTGAGGTTTTTCTTTAGCTGTCTCTGGAATGTAGATACCTGAAGCTGTCTTGGTTTCAGCTGCTACAGGCTCGATAAGAACTCTGTCTGAAAGCGGTTTAATGTTTAGTCCCATTTTCTTTAAATTTATTTTGATTAATTAATTTTAAATTATTCGATCTTGAATAATTCTAAAATTATGCCACTCAAAAAAAGCTGACATTAATAAATAAAAAATGCCAGCTTTGTGACAAGCTGGCATTTTACTATATAAAATGAGATCTATTTTTTTACTGAGCACTATCTGTAGCAGGAGCAGTTTCAGTTTGCTCATTTTGCTGTGCTGGAGCCGGAGTGGCTTCCGGTAAAGCGTTTTCTACCTCTTCGTCATCAAAGATCTTAGAATCTTCGAAACCATTATTACCATCCATTATAGAAACATTACTAATAAGGATAAGTACTAATAAAACGGTTGCCAGTGTCCAGGTACTTTTATCTAAAAAGTCGTTTGTTTTTTGTACACCACCAATTTGTTGACCACCGCCTCCAAGAGAAGAGGATAAACCTCCGCCTTTAGGGTTTTGCACCATGATCACTACCACTAGCAAAAATGCTACGATAACTATTAAAACTAAAAAAATTGTGAATGTGCTCATTCTTTATCTGTATTATTTTCCTGTAATTTTTCGATTGCCCGAATTTGGTCTGCAAAGAAACCACTTTTTTCGGGATTTTTCAAAATTAAAATTTTATAGGCCTGAATTGCTTTTTTGTAGTTTTTCTGTTCCAGGTAAACACGCGCTAAAGTCTCTGTCATCAAGGCTTCAGGGGCTGGGGTAGAGAGGTCTGGAGCACTGGCCCTGGACGAAGATTTAGAAGGTTTTATTTTGGGGTTCTTGGAAATAAAGCGGTCTATAAGGTCAAATTTCTTCTGAATATCTTCTGGAGCTTCCTGTTCTTTTTCAGCAGTTTTTTGCTGCTTCAGAGGTTTTGCTGAAGTGAGCCTAAGCCATTCTGAAAAACTATGGGATTCAGAATTGTTGAATTGTAAAGGTTTACCAATCTTCAACTGTTCCTCAGGTAATTCTTCCTCTTTTTTCCTGTTTTTATTTTTGAAGCGCTCAAAAAGTTCAGGATCCATCACTTTTTCAGATTCATCCTGCTTCATTTGTATGGCTTCACCCATAGCCATACTTTTTTTACCTAACACCTCTATAGGCTCGTAAACCTCGATATTGTTGAGTTTTTCCTCTTGTTTTTTAATCTGATGGGCGATGCGGTTTTGATTAAAATCGACAGAGCTTATATATTCAAAAAGGATTTCACGGTCGGTAGTAAAAGCCGCTGTTTTTCGTAAAGCCGAATTATAAGAAGGGCTATCGGCATCTTTTAAACCTTTTAACCGAATTGCACGTGCTGCCTGAAAATAAGGAGCATTCATTAGAATATCTTCCAACTCGCGGGTTTCCTGCGGGGAAACTTCCTCGGGATGTTCTAACAAATATGTGAAATTCTTTAAATCCATCACTAATTTTACCAGTCGGTTAAAGCTGCATTAAAAATATCCTGGGTAATCCTGTTGTAAATTTCTTCAATAGCCGTATTTAATTCACCTCCAACTAATTGTGTCCTTGCGTCATAATCATAATAAAAAGAAAAACGCCTGTCAAAATCTTTTTCTGGCTCTAATGTATTATAATACCTAACCTGCACCGCAATGGTTAGCCGGTTTTGCGCGGCAGTGTTTTGCGCAGTCGCCGTCATAGGCGAAATATAATAATCGATAATTTCACCTTCAAAAATAAGGTCAGCATTATTATTGGTTAACGTAAGATTGGTTTGATTCTGAATTAAATCCTGCAAGTTTAGTTTAAAGGTTCTTTCTATTCCAGGTTCTATCAAATCTGAGGTGTTCTGAAAGTTATTTACCTGAAAACTTTTGGCATCTCCTGTGCTGGCACCCGTAAAGGAATAAATCCCACAGGAAACAAGCGTTAAAACACTGAAAATCGATAAAATAAGGCCTAATTTCTTCATGCGTATGGATCGTGAATTTCGTTTTATAAGAAACGAAATGCTATAATTACAAATTGTATTGTTTGATTTTGCGATAAAGTGTTCTTTCACTAATTCCCAGTTCTTCAGCCGCCGCTTTACGTTTACCGTTATGGCGTTCCAGCGATTTTTTAATCAGTTCTAGTTCTTTATCCTGAAGCGAAAGCGTTTCTTCTTCCTGGATTTCTTCGGCAAAGTGATATTTGTCTTTTTCAGACAGCGTTTCGGGCTGTGGCTCGTATTCACTTCGGCTGCTTTGTTGAGGGATTTGGAGTACTTCAAGATTGTCACCATCTATATCCTCTACATTAAAATCTTCAGCATCATCGTCGCCGTTCCCGTATATTTTCTGAATAAGACCTTCATTTTCATCACGAACTTCTTTAGAATTACCTTCCTGCATTAATTTTAAGGTAAGTTTTTTAAGATCGTTGAGGTCGTTTTTCATATCAAAAAGTACCTTATAAAGGATTTCTCGTTCATTGCTGAAATCAGAATCTTTTTTCTTGTCTGAAATTACGGCAGGCAAATTACTGCCCATATCTGGTAAATACTCTTTAAGCTCTTTACCATTTATAGAGCGATCTTTTTCTAACACCGAAATTTGTTCAGCAATATTTCGAAGTTGACGAATATTCCCGCCCCAGTGATATTTTTGCATTAAAAGTACCGCATCGTCTTCTAGCCTTATGGTGGGCATTTTGTATTTTAAAGCAAAATCTGAAGCAAATTTTCTAAATAATAAATGAATATCGCCCTTACGCTCGCGTAGCGGTGGTAAGTGAATTTCAACCGTGCTTAAACGATAATAAAGATCTTCCCTAAATTTTTCTTTTTTGATCGACTCGAACATATTGATGTTGGTCGCTGCCACAATACGAACGTTGGTTTTTTGGACTTTAGAAGATCCTACTTTAATAAACTCGCCATTTTCCAAAACCCTTAAAAGTCTAACCTGTGTGGGTAGTGGTAATTCACCTACTTCGTCCAGGAAAATAGTTCCCCCGTCGGCTACTTCAAAATAACCGCTACGGGTTTGTGTTGCCCCGGTAAAAGCTCCTTTTTCGTGCCCAAAAAGTTCACTGTCTATGGTTCCTTCAGGAATCGCACCACAGTTTACAGCGATATATTTACCATGTTTGCGATGGGATAACGAATGTACAATTTTAGGGATACTTTCTTTACCAACACCACTTTCCCCGGTAACTAATACCGAAATATCTGTAGGCGCAACCTGTATTGCTTTTTCTATTGCCCTGTTTAGTTTTGGATCGTCTCCTATAATTCCAAAACGTTGTTTTATGGCCTGTACTGATTCCATTTAAAGTTATGCGGTATTAAATGTTGTTGAATAGCTGTTAAGCTGAAACAAAAACCTTTTTAATTATTGTCACTGTATCCTACCGGTTCACCTATTAAAGTTGCACTGGTACAGTCGTTGATTTTTACATTTACAAAATCACCAATTTTATAATTTTCTTTAGGGAAAACGACTACGGTGTTTTGCGTATTTCTACCGCTCCAATGAGCATCAGATTTTTTAGACGATTTTTCAATAAGAACTTCAACTGTTTTTCCTATAAATTGTGCGGTTCTATATTTGCTATGTTCCTGCTGAAGATTTACAATCTCGGTAAGTCTTCTTTTTTTCGTTTCTTCCGGAACATCATCTTCAAATTTTCTGGCGGCCATAGTTCCCGGTCTTTCAGAATAAGCAAACATAAATCCGAAATCATATTTTACATATTCCATTAAAGAAAGGGTGTCCTGATGATCTTCTTCGGTTTCAGTTGGGAAACCGGTAATAATATCATGTGAAATTCCACAATCTGGGATTAGTTTTTTGATATTGTCGATTAGCGTAAAATATTCTTCGCGCGTATGTAGGCGATTCATCTTTTTAAGCATTCGGTCGCTACCACTTTGCACGGGTAAATGAATGTAATTACAGATGTTGCGGTGAGCGGCCATCACTTCAATTACATCTAAGGTCATATCCTGAGGATTAGATGTAGAAAACCGAAGTCTCATTTTTGGCTGCGCTTCAGCAACCATTTTTAAAAGCGTTGCAAAATCTGTTGCGGTTGCTTTTTGCATTGGCGAGGCGTCTTTAAAATCTTTTTTTAGTCCGCCGCCATACCAAAGGTAACTATCTACATTTTGCCCTAATAAAGTAACTTCTTTATAGCCCTTTGCAGCAAGATCATTTACTTCTTCGATAATACTTTGCGGATCACGGCTACGCTCTCTACCCCTTGTAAAAGGAACCACACAAAAGGTACACATATTATCGCAGCCACGGGTGATCGATACAAATGCAGAAACGCCATTGGTTTGTAAACGTACAGGGGAGATATCTCCATAGGTTTCTTCTTTAGAAAGAATAACGTTTACGGCATTTCTACCTTCTTCCACTTCATTAATTAGGTTAGGGAGGTCTTTGTAAGCATCTGGGCCTACTACAAGATCAACGATTTTTTCTTCTTCTAAGAATTTACTTTTTAATCGTTCGGCCATACAGCCTAAAACCCCAACTTTCATATTCGGGTTTATACGTTTTACGGCGTTATATTTTTCAAGACGTTTTCTAACAGTTTGTTCAGCCTTTTCTCTGATCGAGCAGGTGTTTACCAAAACCAAATCAGCTTCCTCCAGTTTTTGGGTAGTATTGTAACCTTCTTTAGAAAGTATAGAAGCGACAATTTCACTATCACTAAAATTCATCTGGCAACCATAAGATTCTATAAAAAGCTTGCGCTTATTTTCTCTCTTTGGTTCCATAACCAGGGAGTTCCCCTGTTGCTTTTCATCAATAATCTTCTCCATAATGCTCTACTAAGCTTAGGTAATTAATTTGCAAAGATACGTTTTACGCTTATTGTGACAAAGTGGCAGTTATTTTTTTTGAAATATTAACGCAACCTTTTTTAAAAAGATGCATCTAAAAGATGGAAAATGACAATGGAAAAGTTGTTTTTCTAGATGAAAAGTATTGATTTTCTGGAAAAATAGAGGAAGGGGTTAATGTTCTGAAAAAGGAAAAATAGCTTTAAAACCCCGATCATTGATAACAAAGCCAATAAAAAGAATATAACACCTATGAAATAACTCTGCCTAATGAATGACTATTGCCGATCGGGGGTAAACACTAGTTTTAGTTTGGCGTAAAGATAATAAAATCAATCTATTAAGTTTCTTAATTACGATTGTTATTTATGTTTGGTTTATTTTTGCATGCCCGCAATTTTGCGGGCATGTGATTTTAGTGTAAAATGCTTATAAAATAAGGGGTTAGCCGCTTGTGATATGCCTGTTTTTTAACCTATTTAATATTTCATTTACCAGGTTCAAAAAAAATTGATATACTTTTGCACTTACAAAATTGTAAACTATGGCAAAAAATTTAGTGATCGTGGAGTCTCCTGCCAAAGCAAAAACCATTGAAAAGTTTTTGGGGAAAGATTATAAGGTGGCTTCTAGCTTTGGACATATAGCAGACCTTCCAACAAAAGAATTAGGTGTAGATACCGAAGGAGATTTTTCTCCTAAGTATATCGTCTCTAAGGATAAAAGGGATGTCGTTAGAAAACTTAAAGGTTTAGCTAAGGACGCCGAAACAATATGGCTGGCAAGTGATGAGGATCGCGAAGGAGAAGCTATTGCCTGGCACTTAGCAGAAGAACTTAAATTAAAAGACGACCGTACAAAAAGGATCGTTTTTCACGAGATCACAAAATCTGCCATTTTAAATGCAATCGAAAACCCAAGAGGGATTAATTATAATCTTGTTAATGCACAACAGGCAAGACGAGTTTTAGACCGACTTGTGGGTTATGAGCTTTCTCCGGTGTTATGGAGAAAAGTTAAAGGAGGTCTTTCTGCCGGAAGGGTGCAAAGTGTTTCGGTAAGGCTTATCGTAGAAAGAGAGCGTGAGATTGAGGATTTTACGGCTGAAGCTTCTTATAGAATAGATGCCGAATTTGCTAACGCAGAGGGTAAAACCTTTAAAGCTAAACTGCCTAAGAATTTTGATACTAAAGAAGAGGCTGAAGCCTTTTTAAAAGATAATCTGGGAGCCGAATTTAAAGTAGCCGATCTAACTAAAAAACCGGCGAAAAAATCTCCGGCACCACCCTTTACCACTTCAACATTACAACAGGAAGCCTCCAGGAAGTTATATTTTTCGGTAAGTAAAACCATGACTTTAGCGCAGCGTCTTTATGAGGCGGGACATATTACTTATATGAGAACCGATAGCGTGAACCTTTCTGACGATGCCCGTAAAGGTGCTCATCGTGAAATCCTGAAAGCCTACGGTGAAGAGTACGCAAAATCAAGACAATTTAAAGGTAAAACCAAAGGAGCGCAAGAAGCTCACGAAGCTATACGTCCTACAAATTTTGCCAGTCATAGTGTAAAGGCAGATCGTGATGAGCAACGTTTATACGACTTGATCTGGAAGCGTGCTATCGCTTCTCAAATGTCTGAAGCGCAATTAGAGCGCACCAATGTTAAGATCGAAGCCAATAAGCATGATAAAGTGTTTACGGCGAATGGTGAAGTGCTTAAATTCGACGGATTTTTAAAAGTGTATTTAGAAGGTAGCGATGACGAAGACTCTGAAGAGCAAAGCGGAATGTTACCAGATATGAAAGTGAACGAAGCGCTTCAGAATATTTTTATTCAAGCAACCGAACGATTTACTCGTCCACCTTATAGATATACTGAAGCATCTTTGGTGAAGAAGTTAGAAGAGTTAGGAATTGGTAGACCGTCAACCTATGCGCCTACGATCTCTACCATTCAGAATAGGAATTACATAGAAAAAGGTTCTATTGACGGCACCGAACGTGAATACACACAGTTTACGCTGGAAAATGGGAATATTTCTGAAAAAAAATTAACCGAAACTGTAGGAAGCGATAAAGGGAAATTAGTGCCAACTGCAGTAGGGAAGGTCGTAAATGACTTTTTAGTGAATCATTTCTCAAACATTCTTGATTATAATTTTACCGCAAAAGTAGAGCAAAGCTTTGATGATATTGCTGAGGGTAATGAGGAATGGACAAAAATGATGAAAGATTTTTATACCGATTTTCATCCCCATGTTCAGGATGTTGCCAAGAATGCCGATCGTGAAGTTGGAGAACGAATTTTAGGAGAAGATCCAGAAACCGGTAAACCGGTAAGTGTACGTTTAGGGAAATTTGGACCAATGGTTCAGATAGGATCTGTAGAAGATGATGAAAAGCCAAAATTTGCAAGTTTAGGACCAGATCAAACCTTAGATACCATTACTTACGAGGAAGCGATGGATCTTTTTCAACTTCCAAAAGAATTGGGAGAATATAAAGGAGAAACAGTTGAGGTAAATAACGGGCGTTTTGGGCCCTACGTGAAATTCGGTAAAAAATATGTTTCTTTAGAAAAAGGTGAAGATCCTATGAGTGTGGATTTTGATCGAGCGATGGAACTTATTAAAGAAAAAGAAAAAGCCGATGCTCCTATTTATGAATACGAGGATAAGCCGGTTCAAAAAGGAGTGGGGCGTTTTGGTCCTTACCTAAAATGGAATGGTATTTTTATTAATGTGAACAAAAAATACGATTTCGATAATCTTTCAGATGAAGATATTGTAGAACTTATTGAAGATAAGAAGCGTAAAGAACGCGAAAAAATTATTCATCATTGGGAAGAAGAAGGGATTAGAGTTGAAAAAGCCAGATGGGGAAGATCTAATGTGATAAAAGGCAAAACCAAAGTAGAATTGCCTAAAACAGTAGATGCCACAAAAATTACCTTAGAAGAGGCCAAAGATATAATTGCCAAAAAAGCACCTAAGAAAAAAGCGGCCAAAAAAACGACCAAAAAGAAAACTACGGCTAAAAAAGCAACTAAAAAAACATCGAAAAAGTAACTGAATGGAATTGGATTTTTTAAGTCCTGTAAGTGAAGAGTTGATTGCTTATGCAGAAAGTTTGAGTCAGCATAGCATAGGAGCAAAAGCAAAATTTAATTCGTTATTAAACGGTATTCCAGAGCTTGGCGATGTGCAAATTGCTATTATCGGAATTCGGGAGAACCGTTTAGCGGAATCTTACGAAGATGATTTGCTCAATTTTGACGGAATAAGAAAGGCCTTTTATAGCTTGTTTCCTGGGAATTGGCAGGTGAATATCGCAGATTTGGGAGATATACAGCAAGGCGATACCGTGAAAGACACCTATTTTGCTGTAGAGAAAACAGTAGCTGCGTTGGTGAAAATGGATATAATCCCGGTGATTCTTGGAGGATCACAGGATCTTATTTATGCGCAATACCGGGCTTATGATACATTAGATGAAATGGTGAATCTTGTAAATGTGGATGCACGTTTCGATCTTGGTGATGCAGAGCAGGTGATCTCTAATAAATCGTATGTTTCAAAGATTATCGTTAACGAACCTTATAACCTATTTAATTATTCCAATATTGGGTATCAAACCTATTTTAACTCTCAGGAAGAAATAGAGTTGATGGATAGACTGTTTTTCGACGCTTATCGGTTGGGAGAGATTAGTAATGATATTTCTTTAATCGAACCTATCATGAGAGCGGCAAACCTGATTAGTATTGATTTAAATTGTATCGATGCGGGCGCTTTGGGAAGTTCGTTTTTTAAATCACCAAACGGCTTTAACGGTAAGGAGATTTGTGCAATTTCACGATATGCCGGACTTAGTGATAAGGTAAGTTCTTTTGGGATTTTCGAGTATCATTCAGCATTAGGAGAATTATCTAATATGCTTTTAGCGCAGATGATTTGGTATTTTGCTGAAGGTGTGAATTATAGGAATAACGAAAATACATTAGCGGCTAAGCAAGAGTTTGTTAAGTACCAGGTACCTATCGATGATGATGTGCTGGTCTTTTTTAAAAGTCCGCTTAGCGGTCGTTGGTGGATTGAAATCCCCTACGTAGCTAATCGCAATACTAAATTGAAAAGGAGTACGTTATTACCTTGTAGTGAAGAAGATTATCTGGAGGCCTGTAATCAGGTTATTCCAGAAAGATGGTATAAAGCAAAAAGAAAAAACGAAGTTTAATAAAGTTTGGCAAGGCCTGGTTATATTGTAATTTTCTTAAAACTATTGTTTTTTAGAAAATAATTAGATAGGTTTACTGCCTTAAATTGAGATGTCTTAACCTAAAAAGTATTATGAAGAAAATTGTTTCGCTAGTTGCTGTTCTTGCTTTAATCTACAGTTGTGGGAGTAATGACAGAGGACAGCTTGTAGGTGCGGAAGGAAAAAGATGGAACCCTGAAGAGCCTTTTGGGATGGTTTTAGTCCCCGGAGGATCGTTTATTATGGGGAAATCTGATGATGATATAGCAGGACAACTAAATGCCCCACCAAAAACGGTTACAGTCAACTCATTCTACATGGATGAAACCGAAATCACCAACGCAGAATATCGCCAATTTGTAAATTATGTGAAGGACTCTGTAGTACGTGTAATGCTTGCGATGGAAGCTGAGCTTGAAGGAGCAACTCCCGGTGCAGAAGGAATTGGAGAGTATGCATTTGCAGATGCAGACGAATCAGATCTTACCCCATATCAGCAATACATGCTTGAAACTTATGGGACAGGCGGTGAAATGGATGCTTATGAAAACCGTAAGCTTAATAAAGATGTAGATATTATTTGGGATACAGAGGATTATCCGGATGTGGCTTATGCAAGG
Source organism: Zunongwangia pacifica (assembly GCF_023499215.1). Lineage (GTDB taxonomy): Bacteria > Bacteroidota > Bacteroidia > Flavobacteriales > Flavobacteriaceae > Zunongwangia > Zunongwangia pacifica. The sequence continues at coordinate 70,790 of NZ_JAKHSK010000012.1, read as the reverse complement.
GTGATGGACCAATTGTATATTCCGCAGGAAGATGCTTACAATGGAGTTAGGACGATAGATGTTAAAAACTTAAAGTTTAAGTATAGCTGGCTAGATATTGAAGCGGCGGCAAGAGGAAAAGGTGAGCGTCGTAATTATATGAAAACCGAAGTGGTTGAAGTATATCCAGATACAGCGGTTTGGATTAAAGATTTTAATTATTCCTATAATGAGCCTATGCATAATGATTATTTTTGGCATAGTGCTTTTGATGATTATCCGGTAGTGGGGGTAACCTGGAAACAAGCCAGAGCCTTCGCACAATGGCGAACAAAATACAATAATGATTTTCGTAAAACCAGAGGAGATAGTAATGTGCCTCATTACCGATTGCCTACTGAAGCAGAATGGGAATATGCTGCTCGTGGTGGTCTAGAAGGAGGAACGTATCCTTGGGGTGGGCCTTATACTAAAAATGATCGTGGCTGTTTTATGGCGAACTTTAAGCCATTAAGAGGTGATTATGCTGCAGATCAGGCACTTTATACGGTAGAAGCTAAATCTTTCGACCCTAATGGTTACGGTTTGTATAATATGGCTGGTAACGTTGCAGAATGGGTGAACTCTTCTTATGATGCGGCATCTTACGATTATATGTCTTCCATGAACCCAACGGTGAATAATTACGAAGATCCTAGAAAAGTAGTGAGAGGTGGCTCATGGAAAGATGTGGCTTACTTTTTACAGGTTTCGTCAAGAGATTATGAATATGCTGATTCAGCAAGAAGTTATATTGGTTTTAGAACAGTACAGGATTACTTAGGTAACGATGTTCCTTTAAACCAGCCAACTCCTTCAAAATAAAATAACCAACAACCCCTAAATAACAACCTTTAAAACTTAATTTTTATTTATTATGGCACAATCAAAAACTAGAGCAAAAGTTATGAATATGGTGTACGGTCTTGGTGCGGCCGTAGTTATCCTTGGAGCGCTTTTTAAAATTATGCACTGGCCCTTTGGTAATGAAATGTTGATTGCAGGTCTTATAACAGAAGCTTTAGTATTTATCGTTTCTGCTTTCGAACCTGTAGATGAGGGTTACGACTGGTCACTTGTTTATCCAGAATTAGCACAGGGAAGCGCAGCGATTACTTCTCCAAAAAGGAAAGAAGTAGTGATCGAAGAAACTAAGGACGCCCAGGGAATGCTTTCTAAAAAGCTAGACGAGATGTTGCGTGATGCAAAAGTTGATGCGGCATTAATGACAAGTCTTGGTGATAGCATAAGAAATTTTGAAGGTGCCGCTAAAGGTATCGCCCCAACGGTGGATGCAATGGCTTCTCAGAAAAAATACAGCCAGGAGTTAACTACTGCTGCTACACAAATGGAAACTCTAAATAGTATATATAAAGTTCAGGTAGAATCTGCTGCAAGACAAGCTGAGGTTAATAAAGCTGTGGCTGAGAATGCCGGTAAGCTTAAAGCTGAAATGGATTCGTTAACACAGAACCTGGCTTCTTTAAACGGTGTGTATGGAGGTATGTTAACCGCTATGCACGGGCAAAGAAGAGCGTAATTTTTAGACTTTATATATTAACTAATTAGAATATAAAATAAATGGCATCAGGAAAACAAAGCCCAAGGCAGAAAATGATTAACCTGATGTATTTGGTGTTCATCGCAATGATGGCACTTAATATGTCGAAAGAGGTTTTGGTAGCCTTTGGCTCTATGAATGAAAAGTTAGAGGAATCTAACGCCACTACCGAGCAGAGAAATGCTGCGGCAATGCAGGGATTAAAGTCTAAAGCAAATGAACAGGCAGCGAAATATGCCGAATTGGCTCAAAAAGCAGAGACTATTAATCAACTTTCTCAAGATTTAGACGCATACATCGCAGGAGTTAAAAATGATTTAACTGCGGAGTTAGATGATCCAGAGGATTACCAGTCTATGGATAAGCCTGATATTTTAGATGAAAAATTTTTTGCAGGAGGGAAAATAACTCCAGCAGGGCAGGAATTTGTAGCTAAAATAGACACTTATCGTGAGGGGCTCATTAATACTTTAGGCGAAGATTTTACTTCATTAAATAGTGAAATCGAACGTAAATTTAATACCGGTGAAATAGAAGATAGTGAAGGCACTAAAAAGCCGTGGTTAACTTACAATTTCGAAGGATTTCCTTTAATCGCCTCTATTACGCAGTTAACGCAATTACAATCTGATGTAAAAACAACAGAGAATGATGTTTTATCTGCAATGTTACAAGATCAATTAAGTGATGAAGTTTCTATGAGTAATTATACTACGATATTAGAAACTGAGAAGTCTGCTTATTATCAGGGAGAAACTTTTGATGGAGCAATTGTTCTGGGGAGAAGTGACGAAACCACAAAGCCGAATAAAATTGAATTAAAATTAGATGGCAGAACACTTTCTGAAAGTGATTATTCCCTTCAGGGTGGTAAAGTTGTGCTAAATGTTCCGGCAGGAAATGCAGGAGATCATAGCATTACAGGACAGCTTATATTTAATGAAGGGGAGGAGCCTATAGAGGTTTCGGTCAACCAGAAATTTGCTGTGATTCCAAAGCCAAATTCAGCAACAATTTCTGCTGATAAAATGAATGTGTTATACCGTGGTGTTAAAAACCCATTGACTATTTCTATGGCTGGTGTTCCAGATAATAATGTTCAGGCTAGCGCTCCAGGTTTATCTAGAGCTTCCGGAAGTAGTTACATTATGGATGTGACCACGCTTCAGCAAAGAGAGGTTAAGATCAACGTAACAGGAACCATAGATGGAAAAAGTTACCCGTCTAGTTCGACGTTCAGAATTAAAGATATTCCAAGTCCTGTTGGATCAATACGAAGAGAAACGGGATCGGTTAAAATGCAACGAAACAGTTTGGAAGCCTCTGAAGTTGGTGCTGAGTTACCAGATTTCGATTTCGATATTGGCTTAAGGGTTACCGGATTTAGTTTTAAAGTTTCTGGACAACCAACAGTAACAGTTCGTGGAAACCGATTGGATAATGCTGCGAAGGCTGCATTGCGAAGAGCTGGTAGAGGTGAAACTGTTCAGATATTTGATATCGATGCTTCATTAACTACCAATAGTGGTTATAAGCTTAAAAAGATCGCTCCGGTATTTATAGAACTTACGAATTAAGAAGAAAAGTAAAATATTATGAAAGGGAAATATATAATATATAGTTTGTTTCTGTTAGTTGGCTTTTCCAGCTTAGCGCAAACAGCTAATATTTTAAATGCAGAAAAGCCAGAGGATATAGGAAAACCATCAGAAGCAGAACTTGTAGATGCTGCAAACGATGGCCCTCTGGAATATGGTTATGTAGATGATCGTGATGTGCTTTGGTCTAAAGGTACCTGGGAGATTATCGATTTGGATGAACGTGTGAATTTCCCTTTATATTATCCTGTGGATACTTTAAATATTTCTGCCAATAGAAGGTCTCTTTACGATGTTCTAGTTCGAGCCATTAAAGAGGGTAAGATTGAAAATATTTATGCAGATTCTTATTTTACTGAAAAACGGACTTTAAAAGATATTCGCGCCACCCTATCAAGAGTGGATACTACAGATTACGGAATTGAGCAGTATAATGCCGGCCAGGAAGTAGAAGAGCAGTTTATTGATCGTAGAGATTTAAGTGCGGCAGACATCCAGGAATATAAAATTCGCGGCATCTGGTATTTTGATAAGCGACAGGCAGAGCTTAAATATCGAATTTTAGGTATTGCACCAAGAGCTCCCGATGTTAACTTTATCGACGATTCAGAGCTAAATGATCTTGTAGACCTTTTCTGGGTTTGGTATCCAGATGCTAGAGAAGTGCTTTATAAAGCTAAAGCTTATATTGGCAATAATACTACGGTTTCTTACGATCAGCTTTTAAATTCAAGAAGGTTTAATTCTGTAATCTATAAAGAAGATAACGTGCAGGGAGATCGCCAAATCAATGATTATATTGTTGATAATAGTTTTATGCAGCTTTTAGAGTCGGAAAGAATTAAAGAGCAAATCCGCAATTTTGAACAAGATATGTGGAATTATTAAAAATTGATTCTTAATAAATAATTGGAAAGCGCCTTTTAAGGGCGCTTTTTTTATTCTTAATTTGTAGTACTAAAATGTATTTATGCTGGATTATATAGTTGTTGGATTAGGGCTTAGTGGTATTGCACTTTCTAATCATTTAGAAGCAAGGAAGCGAAGTTTTGTTGTTTTTGAAGACGATTCTCAAACTTCTACAAAAGTAGCAGGAGGTATTTATAATCCGGTTATTTTAAAGCGCTTTACACTTGCCTGGGAAGCCGATAAGCAAATAAATTATTCGATTCCGTTTTATGAGAAACTCGAGAAAAAGCTGGGAGAGGATTTATTAAATTCTTTTAATATTTATCGCAGATTTCATTCGGTTGAAGAGCAAAATAACTGGTTTGAAGCTGCCGATAATTTTAGACTATCTCCATTTTTAAACACACAACTGATCAGAGAAGTTAATTCATTTATTCCTAGTGATTTTTCTTTTGGAAAAGTGGATAAAACCGGTGCTTTAGATACTGATTTATTGGTGAATTCCTATAAAAAATATCTTCAAAGTCACCAACTATTAAAAAATGAACGTTTCGATTATACAAAATTGAAATTGAAGGAAGATTCAGTTTCTTATGATGGCGTAGAAGCAAAGAATATTCTTTTTTGTGAAGGCTTTGGCGTAGTGAAAAATCCTTATTTTAATTATTTGCCGCTACGAGGAAATAAAGGCGAGTATCTGGTGATTAAATCGGAGGATCTACAACTAAAACAAGCGGTGAAATCTTCAGTTTTTATCCTTCCATTAGGAAATGATTTATATAAGGTTGGTGCGACTTATAATCATGAGGATAAAACGCAGGAGCCAACTTTACAGGCAAAAGAAAAATTACAGCGGGATTTAGATCAACTAATTACCTGTACATACGAAATTGTAGATCAGGTTGCCGGGATAAGGCCTGCCACTTCAGATCGTAGACCTTTAGTAGGGAATCATCCAGAACATCCCCGACTTTTTATTTGTAATGGCTTTGGTAGTCGTGGTGTTTTGATAGCTCCTTTACTTTCAGAAAAACTTCTAAACTTTATTGAGGACGATATCCCTTTACCGCCAGAAGTCGATATTGCACGTTTTCAGAAGAAATTTTATAAATCTTCGTTTTGATGCTTCGCTTTAGAAGCTGCATTTTTATCGTAATTAAGGAAAAAATTAATCCAGATATTCCTTGAAAGTCGCATAATAATAGGCATAAAAACAATTAGAGTACCTGCAATTGCAAAAAATGAGGTGAGTAGTCCGCCACCTAAAAAATAATGAGCAATAATAAAAGCGGCAACTGCAAAGGCAACACCAACGGCATAGCTTACATACATTGCACCATAAAAGAAAGAAGGCTCAATTTTATACTTTGTTCCGCAATGCGAGCAACGATCATGCATTTCGTAAACTTTGCTTAATTTAAAGGGATTTTTTTCCTTATACATGCTTTCCTCCTGGCATACAGGACAGGTGCCTGTAAAAATGCTGTATAACTTGGTGCCTTTTAAGAATTTCATAATATTTTTTTTGCATTACAAATTTAATCATCTTTGCACGAATCTTAAGTTACATTCGTTACAATAATGCTCAACATACATAATCTTTCAGTCTCTTTTCAAGGAGAATATTTATTTCAGGAAATTAGTTTTCGTTTAGGTGCCGGTGATCGTATAGGTCTTATTGGTAAAAATGGAGCCGGGAAATCTACCATGCTAAAAATTATTGCTGGCGAACAGGAATATGATAGCGGTCAGATAGCCAAGGATAAGGATTTAAGGATTGGTTTCCTTAAACAGGATATCGATTTTGTACAGGGGCGTACGGTTTTGGATGAAGCGTATCAGGCTTTTGAGGAAATTAAGCGTTTAGAGGCTAAAATGAACGAAATAAATCATCAATTAGTCACGCGTACCGATTATGAAAGCGATTCGTATACAGAATTGATTCAGGAGCTCACCGATGTAACCCATCAATACGAAATTATTGGTGGTTATAATTATGAAGGTGATACCGAAAAAGTGTTGCTGGGCCTTGGTTTTAAGCGGGAAGATTTTGAAAAACTAACCGATACCTTTTCGGGAGGATGGCGAATGAGGATAGAACTTGCTAAGCTTTTACTTCAAAATAACGACATTTTACTGCTCGATGAGCCTACCAACCACCTGGATATCGAAAGTATTATCTGGTTAGAGAGTTTTCTTAATTCTTATCCTGGTTGTGTGATCCTTGTTTCTCACGATAAGATGTTTTTAGATAATGTAACGAACCGAACCATAGAAATTTCTTTAGGTAGAATATACGATTATAAAAAACCGTATTCAAAATATCTGGAACTTCGCGGAGAGCTAAGATCACAGCAGTTAGCAGCGCAAAAAAATCAGCAAAAAGAAATTGAACAGACAGAAAAGCTTATCGAAAAATTTAGGGCAAAGGCCTCTAAAGCTTCAATGGCACAGTCTTTAATCAAAAAACTGGATAAAGTTAATCGTATAGAAGTAGATGAAGATGATAATGCGGTGATGAACATAAGTTTTCCGGTTTCGGTACAACCCGGTAAAGTAGTGGTAGAAGCCGAGCATGTAGGGAAAGCTTATGGAGAACATCAGGTGCTGGAAGATATCAATTTACTGATCGAACGTGGTAGTAAAATCGCCTTTGTGGGGCAAAACGGACAGGGAAAAACCACGCTGGCAAAAATTATCATCGATGAAATTTCTCACTCCGGAAACCTAAAATTGGGACATAATGTTCAGCTGGGGTATTTTGCACAAAATCAGGCAGATTATTTAGAAGGAGAAAAAAGTATTTACGATACCATGGTCGACGCTGCGAATGAGAGTAATCGCGCTAAAGTTCGCGATATGTTGGGATCATTTTTATTCCGTGGTGACGATGTAGATAAAAAGGTAAAAGTATTATCTGGGGGAGAACGAAACAGGCTGGCGCTTTGTAAAATGCTCTTGCAGCCTTTTAACGTTTTGGTGATGGATGAGCCTACCAACCACCTGGATATAAAATCCAAGAATGTCTTAAAAGAAGCCTGTAAGAATTTTGAAGGCACTTTGATTATTGTTTCTCACGACAGGGATTTCCTTCAAGGGTTAACAAGTACCGTTTACGAATTCAGAAATAAAAAGATAAAGGAATATTTAGGCGATATCGACTATTATTTGGAGCAGCGCAAATTGGAAGACATGCGTGCTGTAGAAAAAAGAGATAAAACTCCGAAAGCTGCGGTAAAAAAAGAAACTTCAGAGAAGCAATCTTACGAAGACCAGAAAAAATTAAAATCGCTACAGAATAAGCTGAGTAAAGTAGAGTCTAAAATCACTAAAATCGAAAAAGATCTTAAGAAAAAAGATCAGGAGCTGGCCACGAATTATGAGAAGACTATAGCCCAGCCCAATTTTCTGGATAGCTACAATGATAAAAAGAAACACCTGAAAAAATTAATGCAGGAATGGGAAGATGTGCAGTTGGAAATAGAAGATATTAGCTAAATTCTTAAAAAATTAAAATATTCGATTAAACTTTAACGAGTTTTAAGAGTCCAAGTAAATAATTATGGATATACGCAAGATAATTCTCTCAGCTCTTGGACTCTTACTTATCGTGGGAGCCATATTTGCAGCAAAATGGATCATTGACAGTAATGTGAAAAAGGATCCTGAAATACAGAAAGTTGTAAAAAATGTATTTGTAAAAACCGTAAAAAACGATACGGTTCCCATCAGCATTCCAGCTAACGGAAACGTTTCGGCTTTACGCAAAGTTGAATTATACTCAGAAGTTCAGGGCATTTTTAGAAGTAGTTCGCATAATTTCCTACCCGGGCAAAAATATAAAAGAGGTCAGGTTTTACTGAATATCGATGCAGCGGAATATGCTGCCAGTGTGCAATCGGCCAAAAGTGATTTGTATAATAGTATCACCGCGATAATGCCCGATTTGCGTTTAGATTATCCTGAAGTATTTGAAAAATGGCAGGAATATTTAAACAATTTCGATATCAACAGATCGGTTCCTTCACTTCCGGAAATTGAAACCGATAAAGAAAAATATTTTATTAGTGGGCGTGGCATTGTTTCCGCCTATTATAATATTAAAAACCTGGAAGAGCGGTTAAGGAAATATACTCATATCGCACCTTTTGATGGTATTCTTACCGAAGCTTTGGTTAAAGAAGGAACACTAATTAGATCTGGGCAAAAATTAGGGGAGTTTATCGATCCTTCAGTGTACGAATTGCAGGTTTCTATAGCTAAAAAATTTAGTGATTTACTAAGTGTAGGGAAAGAAGTAAAGCTCCAAAACCTTGATAGGACTCAAAAATACACCGGTACAGTAAGCCGAATTAACGGTAGGGTAAATCTGGAAACACAAACCATTCAGGTATTTATTCGCGTAGAAGGACAAAATATTCAGGAAGGAATGTATTTAGAGGCCATGCTCGATGCAAAGGAAGAACCCAATGCGCTCGAAATTCCGAGGGAATTACTTGTAGAACGCTCTAAAGTTTATGTGGTTAGAGATAGCGTGTTAGATCTTGTAAGCGTAGAGCCGGTATATTTTAGTACAGAAACGGTTGTGGTAAAAGGTCTGGAAGATGGAACCAGAATACTTGCTGCATCGGTGCCTGGAGCTTATGCCGGGCAATTAGTAAATGCTGAAGAAGTACAAGACACCGCAAAAAACGAATAGCTTTGAGAAAACTAATTAGTTACTTTATTAAGTACGAAGTTGCGGTAAATATCGTAATTATAGCTTTCCTTTTGTTTGGAGCCCTGGGAGCATTTACCTTAAAATCTTCTTTTTTCCCATTAGAAGAAAGCCGAATGATAAATATTAATGTTACTTATCCGGGATCGGCACCCGAGGAAATTGAAGAAGGGATCATTCTAAAAATAGAAGATAATTTAAAAGGTTTAGAAGGAATAGAACGGGTTACCTCTGTAGCACGAGAAAGTGGAGGCTCAATCACTGTAGAGATTGAGCGTGATGAGAATATCGATGTGATGCTTACCGAGGTAAAAAACGCGGTAGATCGAGTGCCTACATTTCCCACAGGAATGGAACCTTTAATTGTTGCTAAAGAAGAATCGATACGACCTACGATTCGGTTTGCGATTAGCGGAGATAAAATTCCGTTAGTGACCTTAAAAAGGATTAGCGAGCAAATTGAAAATGATTTGCGAATGATGGAGGGGATTTCGCAGATCGAAATCGATGGTTTCCCTGAAGAAGAGATTGAAATTGCGGTTAGGGAAAACGATCTTTTGGCCTATAACCTTACGTTCGAAGAGGTGGCTCAGGCCGTTTCGGGAGCCAATATATTGACCACAGGAGGAACGATTAAAACCAGTAGTGAAGATTATCTAATTAGGGCCAATAATCGAGCTTATTATGCTGAAGATTTACAGGATCTGGTTTTAAAATCTACAACCAGTGGAGAAATTATAAGATTATCTGATGTTGCCAGGGTTTCAGATCAATTTTCAGAAACACCAAACGCCTCTTTTTTTAACGGAAATCAGAGTGTAAATATTACGATCAGTAATACCAACTCTGAAGATTTACTTGCCGCTGCCGAGCAGGTAAACGAATATATTGAAGATTACAATCGTAAAAGCAGTAATGTGCAGTTAGACGTGATTTTCGATTCGTCTATTCGATTACAGGAAAGAACACAATTGCTTGTAGAAAACGGAATCATGGGGATTGTACTGGTGCTATTTTTCCTTTCCCTGTTTTTAAATACACGATTGGCCTTTTGGGTAGCTTTTGGGTTACCCGTAGCATTTTTAGGCATGTTTATTTTTGCGGAACAATTTGGCGTAACTATCAATGTGCTTTCGCTTTTTGGGATGATCATCGTTATTGGAATACTGGTGGATGATGGGATTGTGATTTCAGAAAATATCTATCAGCATTTCGAGATGGGTAAAAATCCCATCAAAGCAGCTTTAGATGGAACGATGGAAGTAGTGCCTCCCATTATTTCAGCAATCATTACTACGATTTTGGCCTTTGCCAGCTTTCTTTTTCTGGATAGTCGGATAGGTGAATTTTTTGGTGAAGTCTCTACTGTGGTGATGTTAACGCTCGTGGTTTCCTTAATTGAAGCCTTAATCATTTTGCCGGCACACATTGCACATTCTAAAGCCTTAATGCGTAATGCGCCAAAGCCAAAAACAGCGGTTGGAAAGTTCTTTGGAAAAATGAGGGATATCAATAAAGTGGGGGACCGGATTATGCTTTTTCTTCGTGATAGATTATACGCTCCTACTTTAGATTTTATACTGAAACAACAAATCCTGAGTATCGGGATTTTACTGGCTGTTTTAATTCTGACTTTTGGAGCGATTGGAGGGAATATTATTAGAATTACATTATTCCCAAGTGTCGCCAGTGACCGGATTTCTATTGATCTTTTAATGCCTGAAGGCGTTAATCCCGAAAGAACCGACTCGATTATTACGATGGTAGAGGAAGCGGCCTGGCGGGTAAACAAGGATTTTACAGAACGGCAGACAGGAAACCTGTCGGTTATCGAAAACACGATTAAAAGAGTAGGGCCGGGAAACAATAAAGCCTCTATACAGGTGAACCTGTTGCCGGGGGAAGAACGAGATTTTGGAGCACCTGAAATCACCAATGCCATACGAGATGAAGTTGGGCCCGTTTACGGAGTAGAAAACTTAACCTTTGGATCGGGAGGGAACTTTGGTGGCTCTCCGGTATCTGTTTCCTTATTAGGAAATAATCTGGATGAACTTGAAGCGGCCAAGGAAGAACTGAAAACAATTTTTGAGAACAATCCTTTATTAAAGGATGTTAGTGATAGTGATCCAAAAGGGATAAAAGAGATTAATATTCATTTAAAAGATAATGCCTATGCTTTAGGTTTAGATCTGGCCGATGTGATGCGACAGGTTAGAAATGGATTTTTTGGGACACAGGCACAACGTTTTCAGCGTGGGCAGGACGAAATTAGAGTTTGGGTACGTTACGACCTGGAAAATAGATCCTCGATCAACGATTTAGACGATATGCGTATCATGACCCCTAGCGGTAATCGTGTGCCTTTTGATGAAATCGCCAATTATGAAATTATCCGGGGAACCGAATCGATAAGTCATCTTGATGGAATGCGTGAAATTAGGGTAAGTGCCGATATGGAAGATCCTAACGGGAGTTCTACCGATATTTTAGCAGATATTCAGGAAAATGTGATGCCAGATTTATTGGCAAAATATCCTAGTTTGAGTGTTTCTTATGAAGGGCAGAATCGTGAAGCAGGAAAACTGGTAAGTTCGGCAAGTACCGTTTTGCCGGTTATTCTTTTCCTTATTTATGCAACCATTGCGTTTACTTTCAGAAGTTACAGTCAGCCCTTCCTTTTAATGATTATGATTCCTTTTAGTGTAATTGGCGTAGCCTGGGGACATTGGATCCATGACTTTCCTATCAATATGCTTTCAGCATTGGGAATTATTGCTCTGGTGGGAATTATGGTAAACGACGGACTCGTCCTTATAGGAAAATACAATGGGAATTTACGGGACGGATTGAAATTTAAAGAGGCAATCTACGAAGCCGGAAAATCACGTTTTAGAGCTATTTTCTTAACTTCTTTAACGACTATTGCAGGTATGGCACCCTTGCTTTTAGAAAAGAGCAGACAGGCGCAATTTTTAAAACCTATGGCAATTTCTATTAGTTACGGGATAGCGATTGCTACTTTATTAACACTTTTCTTGCTGCCATTGCTATTATCGATCACCAATGGCATAAAAGTAGGGAGTAAGTGGCTTGCTACTGGAGAGCGGGTAGAAAGGGAGTCTGTAGAGCGAACAATTAAAGAATTACATGAAGCTGAAAAAAATAGAGATGAATACTAAGGTGATACATATTACGATCTTTTTCTTCGTGTTGCTTTCTTTTTCAGTAAACGCGCAAGAAACGGTAAAAGATTCTCTGCTTACTAAAGAAGAAGTTATCGCCAGAGCTCTGGAAAGTAATTATGGTATCAAAATGGCCAATAATAATGTCGAAATAGCAGAAAATAATCAGGGTATTTTAAATTCGGGTTACTTACCGTCTTTACGTGGAAATGGCGGTTATACGTATAATCTTAACGACCGACTTACAGAACCCGAGGATGGTGATGTTGTGGATCAGAAGGGAATTGAAGGGAAATCATACAATGCTTCAATCAATTTAGATTATACGCTTTTTGATGGATTGGGAAGGCTTTATAATTATAAGAGCTTAAAAGAACAATATAATCTCTCTCAATTAGAAGCCCGGGAAACGATAGAAAATACAATACTTCAGCTGTTAAGCGTGTATTACGAAGTAGCGAGGTTAAGCCAGAATATGGAGGTTTTAGAGGAAACCCTTCAGATTTCACAGGAGAGAGTAAAAAGGGCACAGTATCAATTTGAATATGGACAATCCAATAATTTGGTAGTCCTCAATGCAAGAGTCGATGTGAATACCGATAGTATTAATCTTATTGAAACCCGACAGCAATTACAAAATACCAAACGGGATTTAAATGTGATTCTTAATAGGGATATCAATAATCGAGAATTTCAGGTCGATACTTTAGTCGATTTTATTCCGCAATTACAAATCGAATCTTTTTTAGCACAGTCAGCTCAAAATAATGTGAGTTTGTTGCAGGCGCAAAGTAATATCATGATTAGCGATTACGATATTAAAGTAAGCAAATCGGGATATCTGCCTACGGTTGGGCTTACAGGGTCTTATGGCTGGAACCGGAATATTAGTGCGGCTACCGCTTTTTTTCCGGGATCTACCACAACTACAGATGGTCTTTCAGCGGGAGTGAATTTATCCTGGGATCTATTTGACGGCGGGCAAACCAGTGTGGCTATTCAGAATGCGAAAATCAATAAAGAAAATCAACAACTTCAGAAAAAACAGATCGCATTAGAAGTAGAGCGAGATATTGCCAATGCCTTAGGCAATTATGAGAATAAGCTATACATCTATCGCGTTCAGGAAGAAAATGTACTCACCAACGAGGATAATTTTAACCGATCTGAAGAGCAATATCGTTTAGGACAAATTTCTTCGATTGAGTTTAGGCAGGCACAGATTAATTTGCTGGACGCCAAGACGAGTCTGAACTTAGCGAAGTACGATGCAAAATTGGCCGAACTGCAATTATTACAATTAACCGGCCAGTTGCTAAATATTGAGTTTTGATATGTTTGAACATTTTTTTCAATGTCCTTATTGCTGGGAAGAAATCTCGGTACTTTTAGACCCTTCAGTAAGCCGCCAAACTTATATTGAAGATTGCGAGAATTGCTGTAATCCAATAGAATTTACGGTCTCTTTTCAGGATGGCGAATTAATGGAGTTTGCAGCAGAAAGTATCGAGCAGTAATCAGATGCATTGATGTTGAATGTCTTTTTTGGGCTCTATTAAAATCTGTTCGCAGCTATTTCTTCACATTAGAAAGAAATCTGATTATTTTTTTAGTTACTGAGAAAATATCAATTAACCAGTCATTTTGAATTTTTCCCTGAAATTCTTTGATTTTAAGGCTTTTGTCTAGAGGATACTTTTTACAAAATAAGTCTCTTAAATATCGAATTTTAATATTTAGTTGAATTGCTAAATATTTTTCTGAAAAAAGTTTTGGAGAAGTGAAAAAGCGTTGTATATTTGCATCCCGATAACGCAATAAGCGATATCAAGACATACTGAAATAAGATATTATACAATATATATCGCGGGATAGAGCAGTAGGTAGCTCGTCGGGCTCATAACCCGAAGGTCACTGGTTCGAGTCCAGTTCCCGCTACTAGCAAAGACAGGGCTTCACAGAAATGTGAAGCCTTTTTTTATAGACTGGGTACAACATAGGTACAACATTTTAAATTTTTTCTTCAAGAATTTTAATTTGAAGAGAATTGATGTCAATTGTACTTATATCTTATTTTGGTTATAGTTTCAGTTCGAAACTTGTTCTATATTGAGTTGAGGTTTGTATTTCCTAAAAAGTGCCAAATCAAATTTTAATTGTTGCAAGCCATACCCTTTCAAATCATAGATTTTCTTCCGGCAACATTTCTTGTATTTAGGCCCGCCACATAATGGACATTCTTTATTGGGGTGATATTTGATGCCATTAATGGCCGTTTCCAATAAGGAAACAATATTTTTTAAATCAGATAGTCCAAATTCTTCTTGGTAAAATTGTGCGATACCATCAAAGTGGTGCTTGTATTCCCCATTCGCATAACCCCCTGTGGATTCTTTATAATGATAATTGGCAAAAAAAGGATATATAACTTCTCTGTAAAACTCTTCAAAAACGATACCTCTCCCTTTTCTTTTCATTAGCTTATGCGGAATGTCCAAACAACATTCCCCTTTCTTGGAAATATGAAAGTCCCAATCTCTATTGATAATTTGAGTTTTCTCGATTACCATAGGAACGGTATATGGGTATTCAGCTTCGTTTATAAGAATTAGGATTTTAAAGTGCCCCCAGAGCTTATCACTTTTGTCTAAGACACTTATTTTGCCTTCCAGAGCTAAATATCCGGTTTTAGGGCTTTCAACTTTCTCAAAGGCAAAATATTTGTCCAGAAAATTTTCAATATCAGTACTGAGGCCTTTTTTACCCATAGTTGAAGTAAGGTTTACTTTTAGAAGCGATTGGATACAAATCACGGCTATTCCTGTTGGGATCAGGAAAGGTGTTAATTGTCAATACCAAGACACCCATATCATTTTGAACAGCTAGGTTGTTATCTACCAAATAGCGTTCCCAATCAAAGTTGTATTGGTAATATTTTCTTCCATCCTCATAATCGTGTATTTCTTTGCTTCGTTGCTCAAAATACTTGTCCTTTCTAAGTTGTGTTGTCACATTGTGACCTACAACTATGCCACTGTTTTTTGCGTTACTTTGCATTTTAGGTGCAAGACTCGTATGAAGACTGCAAGTAGTAACTTCGCCTGATTCACCAATGCCGGAATAGAACCAATCCACTTGTTTGGAATGACCCAAATCCAATCCTGCTCTTGTATGTATGTCTTGAATACCATTATCTTCAAAAAACTCTTTAAGATCATTTTTCACGAAATAGGATATCATAGAGAAGGACTTTAAGGCATCTTCTACGGCTTTTAGCTTTTCTTTCTTTTTTCCGCCGAAATATACCATTAAACCATCGCCCTGTATGCGATGCACGTAGCCACCGCATAGGTTTACTGCAAATATTGATGCTCGGATGATACTTTCTGTAATCAACCTTACAGTTGCTTTTGTGAAATTGTTGAAGAGTTTAGTGCTTTTCTTAACATCTATGAAGCCGGAAATTATCCAATGTTCTTCAACTAGGTCTGTACCCTTTAAGTGCGCAAAGTCTGGATGACTTCCCAACGGCTGATAATCAAAAGTCTCGGGCACACCCATCCCTTTCGCAAATAATTTCATTTCGTGGGATAGCTCTCGACCTGGAAGTTCGTTTCTCAACGATTTAAGGTATTCACGGTTGCTTTCCAACAAAGGTTCGCTTAATCCGTAGATTTTGTTTGATTTTGTAGGGTCGTTCTCGACCGCTTTTTTAATTACGTTTTTGTAGTCTTCAAATAAGTTCATTTAAGAGGTTATTTTAATTAATATGCAGGTTAAGGGTGTCAATAGCATAAATTGTACGATTAATAGGCGACAAGCCCACTTTAGTTTTTTGAATTTTGATTTCAAGCCTTGTGAAAGAACAAAAACTTGATTTCTCAAATCTTTTACATTCTCTTTTTTATCTTGCTTTTTTGAAAGCTCGAAAAATTCTTTTTTGTCTTTCTGAGCGATACTGGCGAAATAGTATAGCGATTCCACATCTGACTTAGGTGAGAAATAAGGCATACTTGCTAATGCCAGCAGTATGAGGCTGCCAACGCCAAATAGAATAATCGCTGCTAAAAATATTAAGAGCCATATTTCTTTATCAAAGAATTCCTGAATTTGGGTTAATAGCGTAATTGCACCACCTGTGATAAAGGTATTTATGGCAATATAAACTGCTGTTTTGTTGTTAACGCTATCGTAATAATGATCTAGGCGACTCACGGTATATTCCAATCTTTCTTTTTCCATAGAGAGTTAAATTATTAACTAGGCTGAATCCTAAGAACCAGCCTAGTTGATTACTTAATAGTCTTTGCAATGGCTGAAACAGCCGCAACAAAAGTTACCACAGTAAGAATTGTAGAAATAACTTTAGCGTTATTTCCTTTTAAATGTAAACAGGTGTCTTTTTCACAAAGACTCAACCTGTCATTTTGAAATGAATAATTCATAGTCAAAATTTAAATTTGCCCAAGTTCACAGCATTTGGGTTTCGCTGAAGCGTTACTTACTTTTATCGGTAACACCCTTAAATTTTCCGCCGCTGGTTTTTACATCCATAAATTTTCCTGAGTCGGAATCTCTTTTAACGTAAAGCCCAGTTTTGGGATTAAATACTTGGGAACGGTTTTTAACTGCCCCTTTTCTAGCATTGTCACCATACGGTTTGTTCTTTGCCATAACAGGTTTATTTTGAGTAATTAAACAAATATTTCTTGCCACCATTATGGTAGCGGATTATTACTCTAATTGAAAAGGGAAGATTATGTGTGAGGGACTTGTAAATACCGAAATAAACGGTATATTTGTTTCGCCAAAAACAAAGTCTTTACAGATAATATTCCAATCTTATCTTAAAGTAAATAATAGAGCTGATATCTAGATGTCAGCTTTTTTTATAGTGCTTTTATAAATTCCATATACTTTTTTTCTTTAACAATACTACTCAATATTTCATCGACTGATAAGGCATTGACTCCATTAGTTGAGGCGCATTCCTTTATCACATCGTTTCTTTCCACAAGGCATCCATTTATTGTTTTGCAATAATAAATAGCTGCAAAATCCATAATGTGCAACCCGTTGAACTTTATACTTTCCTTACAAGAGAACTTAAAAAAATCGCCTTCCAGCGAGTATGTTTTTATTTTACCTTCTTCTACCAAGCGTTTCAGACGATTTTGTTCTACATAATCATAACAAGGTGATTCAAGTGCCATTTCAGTTACATAAAAACAATCTGTTGAATTGTCCAATATCCTTAGACTATCCAAGAGAAGCAATAATTCTATGTCACTGAATATATACATCTAGTTTCTCATAAAGTTTTTACCACCAAACCTAGCTTTAATATCTTTTACTGTCATATTTGATAGTTCCGCCGCCCTTGTATGGGAAAGTAAAGATTTACCTTCCCTATTATCGATATTCAATCCTTTTGCCAATAGGCTGAAAAATCGTTTTGGTTTTTCTACACCGCGATACTCGCCAAAAGAGGTTTCATTTTCTCGCCATTGGTCATAGTTCTCTTTCCAAGAGTGATAAGTGTCCCAATTGATAATGCCGAGAGTTAGGGCGCGCATTATAATAGCCCAAATGGATATGCCATAGGCAGATTTAATGCTCTTTAGTTCTTCTAGTGTGATACCGTTTCTTTGATTATTGAAGTGGTCAAACAGGACATCTTCAAAAAGCAACATTGCACCTGCAAAGTGATTGCAAAAACGTTCAATCTTATTGTGGTCGTCAATGTCAAAGTCAAGTATCAGGTGGGCCAACTCGTGCAAAGTTGTAAAGCGCCTTCGTGCAATGTCTGGATTTACAGCGTTGAGTACGATAATTGGTACTTCTCCAGCCCAACCAGAAAAAGCAACAAAGCTATTAGGTTTTTCTACCTCAAATATTTTGATACCCTTGTTTTCCAATAGGTGGATAACATCGTATATAGGGTTTTTTCCAAGTTTCCATTTTTTGCGAATAACCTTGACTGCATCTTCAATATCATCACCATTGGTTATCACAATATCTTCAACTGGATTTTTGAACTTGATTTTATCGTCCATTATGTTTTCAAGCTCAATGATGTTGAAGAAATCATTTGAAATGGTTTCTATGATTTCATTTTCAAAAATTTTGTGTGAGTCTTGCTTTTCCCTATATTCAATATTAGTCATCGAGAATGCAGACTTGTTGGTCGGATTGTATTCTAAGTTTGTGCTTTCAGTATTTATTATATCGAATGGTTTCAAATTTAAAACTTTAGAAAAGCGTATTAAATGATTGGTTTTCATTTCTCGTTTTCCTTCTTCAAACTTTTGGATATATGAAACTGAAAATCCTGTGTAATCAGCAAATTCTTGCTGGGATAGCCCTGCATCTTGCCTTAACTGTTTTATTCTTTTTCCAAGTTCCATTTTTTAAACGTGTTAGTTCAACATTTTTACAAAAATACGAAAAATTTATTACACACACAAAAATGTAAAATTTTATTTAATTGTGTGTTTTTTGAAGAATTTTGTTGGTTTTTTCATTTTAAAATGTCCCAAAAAAAGTATATTTTTGGGACAAATTAAAACAGTGAAGTCTGTAAAAGAAAAAATAAAGAGCGATATCCAACTTGGAAATAAAGGTAAGATAGTGTTGCCATCAGACTTTGAAATAAAGTATGGGGTAGAAAACACGAAAAAATCCTTATTGCGCCTTACCAATGAAGGGTTTTTAGAACGTTTAGCACGTGGTATTTATCTATACCCTGAAAGAGATGAGTTATTGGGTGTACTGTATCCGGATATCGAAACTATCGCAGAAGAAATTGCACTGCGTGATAACGCTCGCATTATTCCGACTGGACTACAAGCTTTGAATTTACTAGGGCTTTCAACACAAGTTCCATTGAATGTGGTTTTTTTAACCGATGGTTCGCCTCGCACCATTAAAATTGGTAAGAGAAAAATAAAATTCAAAAAAGCCAGCCCAAAAAATTTAGCTGCCAAGGGTAGGTTGAGCGGTCTTGCAATACAGGCATTAAAAGAGATTGGAAAAGAAAAAGTAACCAAAGAAGAAATTGCCAAAATTAAAGAACAACTTAAAAAGGAAGAACCGGAATTGTTATATCACGATATGAAGCTTGCTCCATCTTGGATTGCAAACATTTTTGGTGATTTACTGATGTATTATTATGAGTGATTTTTTACAATTTGATAATGATAGAAAGGCATTAATTTTTAGTCAGACTGCTGTTAGAACAGGTCTTCCATCCTATGCGGTAGAAAAAGATTGGTGGGTTACGGAAATTATGAGGATAGTTTTCTCACTTCCCTATGCTGAAGCTTTTGTGTTTAAGGGAGGTACTTCTTTAAGTAAGGGGTATAATTTGATAAGACGTTTTTCCGAAGACATTGATTTAGCGATTGATCGTACATTTTTTGATATGCCTGGTGAATTATCAAGAACCCAAATTAAGAAATTACGAAAGAAGAACTCTAAATTTATTAGTACAGAATTGATTGAGCACTTAACAGAAGAAATCGCAAAGAAAGAACTTCCAATTACCTCTATTGGGGTGGAGCCATATGAAGCATCTGACACTGACCCGTTAAGAATTTATATTACGTATGAACCTCTGACGGAAAAGAACAAATATGTTACTCCGAGAATTTTACTTGAGATAAGCTGTAGATCATTGATAGAGCCTTTTGAAGAAGTGCCCATTAATTCTTTAGTGGATCAGGAATATCCAGATACGACATTTACCAACCCAACATTTCCAGTAAGAACAGTACAACCCCAACGAACATTTTTAGAAAAAGTTTTTTTGCTTCACGAGGAATGGCAAAAGGAAGTAATTAGAGTTGATCGTCTTAGCAGACACTTATATGACTTAGAACGCTTAATGGATACTAAGTTTGGCAAAAAAGCTTTGAATGATAAGGATTTGTATTTTCACATCATTGACCACAGAAGTAAATTCTCAGCTGTGAAAGGAGTAGATTATGAAGATCATCAGCCAAAGGCTATTTGCATTTTACCACCTGACAATGTTATTAAACATTACGAAGACGATTATAATGAGATGAAAGAAAGTATGTTCTCGGGTAATACCCTTTCTTGGAAAGAATTGACGGAAAGGCTTAATAAACTCCAGAAACAAATCCGAGAGTTAAAATGGTGATTTAAATTGTTCGGCAACCAGTCTTTACATCAAATAATTCTTTCCAATTAATTAAAATATAATGACACCATCAGAAAAATATGTAGCAGATTTATGTGAAAAATCTTTTTTACCATTTTGGAGTTTTCCCAACCCTTTAGGCAAGAAGGACAAAGAATTATGCGATGTGCTCGTTGTATGCGGTAGCACAATCCTTTTGATTTCTGTTAAAGATATACAAGTATCTAGCCACAAAGATAAAAGCATCCAATACTCAAGATGGGTTAAAAAGGCTGTGGACGATTCAATTCAACAGCTTTATGGAGCAGAAAGATTCTTGAAAAATGTTGATGACGTAACATTAAAGAATCGGACCACGAAGGTTGCTCTACCAGATAAAAATGAACGAACCATTTATAGAATCGCTATTGCTTTTGGAAGTGATTATGATTTTCCATTGCCTATGGGAATGAATAATAAGGGTTTTGTACACATATTTGATGAACAATCAACAGCTACTATTATCAGTGAACTTGACACAATAACAGATTTTACAAGATATCTAACAGCAAAAGAAAAATTTCTTAGTTCAAATCATATGTTACTTCCAGAGGAAACGGATTTCTTTGCTCTTTATATTCAGACAGGACTTGAGTTCGATTATCCAGTAGATTCAATTGCTGGTTCTGGTGGGCTTTGGGAAAGTTACATTAAGTCAGAAGATTATAGTGATTGGAGAAAAAGAATTGCACCTAGTTTTATTTGGGATTATATGATAAACCAATTACACGCTTATCACATAAAAGATGAAACAAATGATCAGCAAATTCAAGATTTAGAAAATGCAATCCGAATAATAAATCTAGAGGACAGGATAAATAGAACTGAATTAGGTTTAGCTCTTGATGATGCTATTAAAAAAAAGTCAATTGGTAGAATGCTTCTCCCACAGCCAGGTGCCAATCATATGTATGTATTTATGCCTCTAACACAAAAAAATTGGGAAGGGAAAGAGAGAGAATTAGAGTTGAGATGCATTGTCGCTCGATACTTAAACCCATCTGTAATTACAGTTATTGGACTAGCTTTTGGATCCAACGGAAAGGATGAGAGCGTCTATGATATTTGTTACCACTACATTCCTGAGGTTTCTGATGATTTTGTTAAGCACGCTAAAGAGATTCAAAAAGAACTTGGATATTTCAAAAATTCTTTACAATCTAGTAATTCTGATTATTCATTGAAAGATTTTGATGGATTTGGAATTAATAAACAATAATTTCAGGTTTAGATTTAGCTAATCTGTATTAGTGTACTGTGTTTTAACTAAAAACACTTCCATTATTTAAAATACCGTTCAGCACATTGCCCCTCCATTCCGCGAAAAGCTACATTTCGGCAAAAAAGCTTCCCTAAAAAGTCTTGGACACCATCCACAATTTCTCCTTTCCATTCCGTTGACCCTTCCCGATGCTCTGGGAAGGAACACTGCATTCCCATCCGAAATCGTGAACGAAGTCCGCCCCATCGGAATTCCATTTAATCATTTGGTGCCACTTCCTATGTATTGGTACTTCACAAAAGCCTTTAGGTCTACTCCCGCACCCTCACTGTCCCTCCCTTTTTTTGATAGCAAAATACCAACATTTGGAAGTTGAACGGATTGCATAAGCCAGTCGTGCCTCTTTTTTATAAATCCTTATCAATTCCAAATATTGAAACTGTATCAGCAACAAAAAAAGGTAACAGCGAGGGCGCTATGGGAAGTAAATCTAAAATGAATCTTATGAAATCATACAAAACATCAAAAAGGAAGCGGCACCAAAAAAAACAAAAAAGGAAAACGCTCAAGATATAATAAGTAAATCACTTCAAAAAAATAGAAACGCAAACTGTCTGAATGGTTCAGATAGCATTATTAATCTTTAAATATTTTATTATGAGTACTTTAAAAAATCACGTACAGTTAATCGGAAACGTTGGACAGGAACCAACCATTACCAACCTTGAAAGCGGAAAAAAAGTAGCCCGTTTATCAATCGCTACCAATGAACACTACAAAAACAACAAGGGCGAAAAAGTACAGTCCACCGACTGGCACACCGTTGTAGCTTGGGGCAAGACAGCCGAGATTATCGAAAATTATGTAGGTAAAGGAAAAGAAATAGCCCTAACGGGAAAACTACGAACACGAAGCTATACCACCGAAGAGGGAAACCAACGCTATGTAACCGAGGTGGAAGCCAATGAAATCCTATTACTAGGAAGCAAAAACAATTAATTCTAAAAAGCAAAGAGGGCGTCATCGTCGAAAGTTTCGCCCTCTTTTAATTATTAACCTTCTAAATAAGCTAATAATGAAAAGCAAAGTTAATGAAATAGCCATAAGTTACAGCGGAAGCACCAAAGCAAATTTACTTCCCAAGATCACCTGTTCCCAAAGTGCGGCAGATTTAGCCTATAGCCATTGGAACAAAGAAACAATCGAACTACACGAAACCTTTAAAATACTATTGCTCAATAATGCCAATAAGGTAAAAGGGATTTATGAGGTTTCCAACGGGGGGATTACCGGCACTTTAGTAGATGTGCGCATCTTATTTGCCGTACTCTTAAAGAGTCTCACTACCGCAGTAATTTTATTACATAACCATCCGAGTGGAACCTTAAAACCAAGTGAAGCGGATAAACGCCTGACCCAAAAAATTAAAAAAGCAGGAGAGTTACTTGATATTAAAGTTCTAGACCATTTGATAATTTCTCCCGATGGCGACTATTACAGTTTTGCAGATAACGGAATCCTTTAAAATCACGCTTATGATTTATCTAAATTTTACCGACTTGAGCGAAGAGACTCAAAACCGACTTTTGGAGAATTCTAAAAAGGATGTGGAACGAAAATTTGGGGAGGACATCCGCAAATACGTAAGGGAAAATTATACTTGTTTTGAAACGATGATAGAAGAAGAAGCATTACGGAATTTGTATTCCTATACGTTTGTATTCAATATCTGATTTTCTAAACTTTATAGTCAAGTCAAGCACCTCTGAATTTTTGGAGGTGTTTTTTTGCTTGATTAATTCCAATTCAATAAAAATCACTATCTTTATTTCGCTGAAATTCAGCATTCAATTTTACGTAGGGTTATCCATTTTTTGACTTTCGCCGATAACCGTACCTATCGAAAAATCACATAACAGGAAATTATTTCCCTGAAACTGGCAATTGGCTTTTAGCCAAATTGTACGGAATTTTGTCCCGCTGGGCGGGACGAAAAGGAGTAGCAAGAGGGTAACACGCGATGCGATGTTTAGTACTCCTTTTGATTTTCAAATATCTGATATTCAGTAATTTGTAAAAAGACAAAATTCTCGACCTCCTACAATTTGCGACAAATGCCCTGTGAACGCCCATTTTTAGGGAAGGATTTGCGACAAATCGGCGAATTATGGATTCATTTATCGGCATCAGGTTCAAAAAGGAAACGGCAAAACGTTTTCAGGAATTTTCAAGAACACACTTCAAATCACACACCGAAGCATTGGAAACAATGCTCAACTTTTTCTTCTACAATGAGATCTCCCCAAAAGAAAAATTAGGGCCTACCGGAAGAACAATAGAAGCGAAACTTTTAAAAAGGATTAATGCCGTTATCGCCATAATGCGGGACGTGGAAAAGACACAAACCAAACCGACTGCGGCAATGATTCAATCACTGTTTGAAATAGAAGAACCCAAAAAGAAACCCTTGATTGTGGAAAAGAAATATGCCGAAGAACAACCTAAAGTAAGGTTTCAGGAAAAGCAAAATCATCATAACGAACACTAAATTTTTGAGCTATGTACATCACGATCACACCTCAAAAACTGGGAGGCAATTATTCACAAAGTTCAGGCGATTTTGTGGGTTACCTGGAAAAAGAAAACGAAGGCTTGGAGCCTTCTGAAATGGAAGATTTTTTCAATCAATATGATGATCAGATTTCCGCTGAAGAAGTCGTCAAAGAAATTGATGGCAACGCTGCTAAACTCAAAAAGACCGAACCCAAATTTTATTCCATTACGGTCAGCCCTTCCAAATACGAACTGAACCGATTACAGAATAGTAGCGAAGATTTAAAAAGATACACCCGGGAACTGATGAAGGATTATGTGGCATCGTTCAACCGTGAAATCAACGGACGACCTATTCGTATTGAAGATATTAAGTATTATGCAAAAATAGAACACCAGCGTAGTTTTAAAGGGACCGATTGGCAGATTAAAGAAAACCAGCCTTATGCTACTCAAATCCTTCAGCTTAAAAATGAGATCCGACAATTGAAAGCACAAAGTAGGGAAGGGGAAATTAAATCCCTGCAACGAGGGATCTCCAAATTAGAAAGGGAAGCGCCCCATCAGCAGGATGGAAAGCGTATCGTTCAGGGAATGCCAAAATCCGGAAAACAAAGCCATATCCATATCATCGTAAGCCGAAAGGATGCCTCCAATACCTTTAGCCTTTCCCCGGGGAGCAAGCATAAGGCATCGGAAGTCGAGATGCACGGGAAGAAAGTAAAACGAGGCTTTGACCGTGATGGGTTTTTCCAGCGGGCGGAGAAGACTTTTGATAAAACTTTTGGCTATCAACGGAACTTCGCTGAGACCTACAAAGCTCGAAAGGATTTCATTAAAAACCCGAAAGCCTATTTTGCATCGCTGATGAAACTGCCCACCAATGAAAAAGCGATTGCCTTTAAAATGATAAAAGAAAGTGGTGTTCCGATGCTGCCCAGCATTCCGGTTTCTCAAGCGCAATTAGCAATGAAAGCTTTTAACCGCCTACGCCGCGGCGTGGAAGTAGCTATCAAATCAAGTTCCATAGGTATTTAATTTAATTCTAATAGTATGTTTGTAGATCATCTCTTTACCGTTCTTTCCATCATAGGGCTGACCAGTGCGTTGTTTTTTGGTGGGTATAAGATATCCAACTATGCATTTTGGGTAAACAACCTGTTATTGTTTGCATTGTCTTATTGTTTACAATCTTCCAATAATTTGATTTTGGTATTGTTAAATGTGGTCTGTCCGCTTTTGCTAATCAACACGGCATTGTATGTTTTCCTGCATAAAAGGGAAAACTCAAAAAATAGTGACCATAGGTATCAGGTTGATTTTGCCACAACCAACGGAAGTTTCAAACTGGACAATATTAAACGTGGGGCATCCATCATCGGTTCTGCGGGAAGCGGAAAAACCGAAAGTGTGGTCTATGGATTCCTAAAACATTTCCAAAAAGAAGGTTTTTGTGGAATTATTCACGATTATAAGGATTTTGAACTGACGGAAATGGCGTATCCACTTTTTAAGGATGGGGATATTCCGTTTAAGGTGATTTCCTTTGATAAAATAATCCATCGGGTTAATCCCATTGCTCCACGCTATTTAGAGAATGAGGAAAGTGTGAATGAGGTTTCACGGGTACTTATCGAGAACCTATTGGAGCAAAGGGAAGCTGGCACCACCGGAACTACTAAATTTTTCAATGATGCTGCGGAAGGATTAATTGGTGGACTCATTTGGAAACTGAAAACGACCTATCCCCAATTCTGTACCCTTCCACATTTAATTTCTATTTATCAATATCTGGACACCGACAGCCTGATACAGTTTTTGGAAACAAATACCACCTCACGGGCTATGGCAGATGCATTTATTAGTGGTAAGGATTCGGAACGGCAGACCGCTGGGGTAAAAAGTACCTTGGCCAATGCACTCAAGCGTATCAGTACGCAACGGATCTTTATTGCGTTGTCGGCAGATGAAGTGCCGCTTAATATCAATAGTAAAGAAAATCCTGCGGTAATTTCAATCGTCAATAATCCCAAGTTTGAAAGCTCGTATTCTCCGGTGATTGCTACCATTGTCCATACCATTACCAAACAAATGAGCGTACGGAATTCCAACCCTTCATTCCTGTTAATGGAAGAAGCGCCGACTATTCGATTATTGAATATGCATCGTATTCCGGCAACATTGCGGAGCTATAATATTTCTACGGTCTATGTGATGCAGGATAAGATCCAGAACGATATGATGTATGGAGATAAGGCAAGCAAGGCGATATTGAGCAATCTTTCCTATCAGTTTTTTGGAAAGGTCAACGACCCGGACACCGCAAAATATTATGAACGTTTTTTTGAAATCATTAAAGACCCGACTAAAAGTATAAGCCGTGGCCATAACCTCGATTTTGATACCCGTATAACCACAGGGGAAAAGGAAATTCCAAAAATCAGGGCGGATGTTTTCTTTCGTTTAAAGCAGGGGGAGTTTATTACTTATGCAGATGGGACTGACAAAAAAGTGCAGTTTAAATTAGCAAAGATTCAAAGGGGTTTACCAGAGAATTTAAAGCAGTTTTCTCAAACTGATCTGGAGACTAATTTTGAGCGGATTTATGAGGAGGCAAGATCGATTTTCAACTGTTAATATTACTAGAATCCAAATTATTAAACCTTTACCTATCTGAAAATTGATTAAATAAACTGATAATAAGCAAAAAGTGTGGAATTAGTTAAATATATTTGTGAATTCAAATAAAATTTGTATATGCGATTTTATCTTTGAAAACTAATTTAACTAGATGGATCTTAAAGAATTACATAAAAATATTGGAACTGCAAAGGATAATAGGAATAATCCAATACACGATTGGTATAGATTTACGGCAGGATTTTCATATAAATTAGTTCAGAAAATAATAGAATTGGAAGAACTAGGAGATAAAGACTGTATATATGAATGTTTTGCAGGGTGTGGGACAACATTAGTTTCTGCTCAGAAAAATGGTATTCCTGCTGTAGGTAATGAAGGTCAAGAATTATTATACAATGTAATAAAAGCAAAATTGGATTGGTCTGTAAACATAAATTCCTTGAAGCAGTTTATGTTGAAAATAGAGTTGTCTATAGAAAATGGAACCTACGAAAAGCCTTACCACCAACTGCTTAAAACGCTTTACACAGATAGCAACTTATTTCAATTATATTATATTAGAGATTTCATTACTGATAGTAAACTGGAAAATAATTGTAAAGTTTTTTTAAACTTAGCATTAACCCAAACATTACATAAAGTAAGTATTCATCCTATTGCAATCCCTTATATATCAAGAAGTAAAATGTTAAGTGGTAATCTTACTGCTTATGATACTTTCAAAAATACTGTTTTTAAAATGATAGAGGATTTAGCAACAGTAGATGGGATGAGTAATTGTACGAATATTTATAGACACGACTCTCGCAAGAGAAATGAAAAAATTGAAACTGATAGCTGTTCAATATCAATTACTTCTCCGCCGTATTTAAATAATTTAGATTATGGAGAGGTTTCTAAGGTTTGTTCTCATTTTTTCGGTTATACCAATGACTGGAATGAAATTACTGAAAAGGTTAGAAAGGAATTGGTGACAGGCGCTACAACACATTACAAAGAATCCGAATTCGATTTGGAACAGTGGAAAAGTAGTGATTTTTATATTAAAAATAAAAGTATCATTGATAAACTATTACCCGATATTAAAAAAATTGAAGAAATTAGTAAAACTAGAAAGGGAAGGAAAAGTTTTCATATCCTTGCCTTGTATTACTTTCAAGATATGTACAAAGTATTTTTAGAAATGCGACGAGTTTTGAAAGAAGGTAGTAAGGCATATTTGGTTTTAGGAGATTCGGCACCATACGGTATTTTTATAGATACAACTAAAATTTTGGGAGAAATTGCTAAGAATTGCGGTTTTAAAGGTTATGAAATAATTAAAATTAGAGAAAGAGGCACTAAGTGGCAGTCACTTACTTATAGACATAATATTAAATTGTCAGAAAACATATTGATACTTGATTAAAAGATTACCTAATATTAGCTTATTTCCCGAGGAAGTTTTACCATTTCTTACTGATAAAGAAGTATATCAGTATTATAATAAAGGATGGTCATTTTCAAATATCTACTATTTAAAACCCATAAGGGATATTTATCTTATAATAAAAAAAAATAAAACTGAAGATTTAAATAATAAGTTTATAAGGTATGAATATCTTAAAATAACTAAAGATCTAAGCAAAGAATGGTCTGAAAGAAAAATATTAGAATATGTCAATGCAATAAAAAATTTTGGACTCATTGATGGAAATTATAAAGTCCAGAAAAATATTTTCATTAATTCTGCTTTAGGAAATGAATTATCCGATGAAGATTTGCAAGATTTCAAAGACATATTTTTTGAGTTTTTTAGGTTTAAAGAGATAGCCACTTGGTATCTAATTTCCGATTCTAAAAAACAATTAGATATTAATGAGGTAACTATTCCGGACTTAATAGAAAAGTCCCGTCTTATGTATGCTATAAAGGAAGATAAATTTTTTAATAAATTCTTATTCTCTCTAGAGGATGTGTCGAAAGTATATGTGATTCCTCCAAAAGACTCTCATCTAATGCGGTTTATTGAAGTTTTTTATAAATGGGGTACAACACTTAACTTCATTGAAAAATTTAATCTAAATTCAGTAAATATTAAAACTTTTGAAAATAGAGAAATCACTTGTACTTACTTTATAAGGCCTTTCAAGAATTTCGATTTAATGAAGTTTATTCAAAAGCATTTCCAGTATCAAAGACAAATTTCTTTACCAGAACTAATTTTTAGTATATGTCAAAATTTTCACTATGCAGTAGATGAGATAAAATCTTTTCTAATTAATGAAATTCAATTCAATGATAAATTTACTTATGAAAGAACGTCAGCGGTATTTATCGTTAAAGGCAAGAATAAAAGTGAACAAATAAAATCGGCTACATATCTATATCCATTAATAGATAATAGTTATGTGTCACATATTATAGTAAGAAAATGAGTATAGACGTAAATAAAATTTTGAAAGATAGAGCTCAACAGTCTCAAAAAGACCGTTATTCTAAGTTCGGACTTAAATCCAATCCCTTTCCTAAATCTGGAACTGCAAATATCAACGAATCATCTGATCAAACAGTCGCACTTGCTCCAATAGATGAAAAAGTACATAAAGAAATTGTTAATTATATTGCTGATTCGCTATATGCAAGTTCTAAAAAAGATCAAAAATTAATTGGAACGATAACGGGAGATTATGGTACAGGGAAAACTCAATTATTATTATATGCAAAATCAATAATTCAGAACGAAAGTAAAAAAGCTTTTGCTATTTACATTAATAATCCTGGAACAAATTTACCGCAACTTATAGGATCTATAATTGAAAAAATCGGGCAGGAGCAATTTAAAAAATATCTTTGGACTCAGGTTCTTGATGAAATTAAAAAACCAAAGAATACATATAAAGCTGATCTTGAAAAGTTCCTCGCAAGTCCTCAAGGTGATATGTTCGGAAAATCTAATGATCCATTTTCTATTGAAAATGAAGCTAACCATAAAGCTTTTTTGGATGCATTTATCAAGCAAATAAATAGCAGGTCGAAGAGGGCTGAATTGAATAATACATTAAAACATATAATTCTAAGTATACTAGAAGAAAGGAATCAAGATGCGGTTATAGCCGATTACTTCTATAATTTAATCTCTGAAGATTTCGGTATAAGTAAAACTTGGGAAACGATAACATCAGGGAGTGGTAAATACCTAAACAACAAAGTAGTTAAATTACTTAATGCAATCATTGATATTGTACAGGAGCAGGGTTTTGAAAGATTTTATTTATTAGTTGATGAATTTGAAGATATTACCTCAGGGCGTTTAACAAAAAAAGAGAGTGATACTTATGCATACAATCTAAGAGCTTTAATTGATAAGGAAAGAAGGTGGTGTCTTTTAATCGCTTTGACCCGTACAGCCTTAGAGGATATCCAAAAAATTTCACCTCCTCTTGCTGATCGTCTTACTGATCGGGAGATTAATATAGAAAGATTATCTACTGCACAAATGAAAATTTTAGTATTAAACTATCTTAACTTAAGTAGAGAAAATAGTGATTCGCTCACTCCTTTTACTGAAGAAGCAATTCAAATGGTGAATAAGATTACAGGAGAATTGCCAAGATTAGCTCTTCGAAAACTTTACTTTTTATTAGAAAGAGCAGCTGACTCTGAATCTATTAACGAGATAGATGTGAAATTTGTAGAAGCTAATCTTCAGTAATATTATGTCAAACCAACCTTATGTAGATCCAGTTTTCAAAATTAAAATTGCGGTAGATACTCAATTATTAGCATACCTAATAGATGATAGTTATCCGAGTTTTACGAGATTTTTTAAAAACCTTACTAACTCTCCTTTTGTAGATATTGTGTGTTCAAGATTTGTCACTTATGAATATATTGGAATTAGGAAGTTAGAACACTATCTGAGAACACTCTATAAATCCACAAAAGGGAATATGAATTTTAGTTCTGCTCTTAAATATCGCAATGAATTTAAGGCTCCAGAACTAGACTATTCGGAATGCTACTCTGATATCAAAAATACTATTGAGGAAGAATTGAAAAAGCTCAATGATGATTTCGAGATTATTTATGATGAAAACATTTTACATCAAGCACTTTGGCTTCCACATCAAGATTTAGTGTTGTCATCACGTCTTTCTAAAGAAGATAGCTTAGTTCTACTGTCCAGTGTTTATCCACAAGAATTTTTAAAAGAGGAACATACTATTTTTCTGACTAACGATGACCAATTTTATAAAGCTTTTTGTGGAGGTGGAAATTATAGAATGTCCTCAATTGATGATGTCTTTCAAGATAATGATTTAACACTCCCAGAAACTTCAAATATTAAAAAAATCAAAAGCCCAAGTGGAGCTACTACACATAATCTAACAGGAGATATTGAAGACGATGTTATCGATGATTTTGCCCAAGATTTTATTTTTAATGAAATAGCAAAAAAGAATAAAAAATTACTGCTAGGTACTACGATACGTTGTGAATGTAGTGAAGTACTTAAGAAAAAATTATTATGCTTTGATTTAGCTGATGATGTTGAACTTCCAGAAGAAATATATTCGGTAATATTATATAGAACCGATTCTGCTATAAATATTTATATTCATCATACAGCTTTAACTAATTTTCATCAAGGAGATAAGATTAACGACTTCCCATATAAGGCAACAGAAGACCCGAAATCTAAACAAATAACATTAAAACTATCAAATGAAGAGGGAAGTGATTTGAAAGAAAGTTTAATGGATGAAATAACTAAAAAAGACAATTTAGTCTTCATACATCCAGATAACATTTGATAATACTGCTTGTTAGGATACTATATTGTAATAGTGAAAATTTTGCAAGTTTTAGCGATAGCCTATCATAGGACTACTTTCTCAAAAACGGTCCTGTATCTTTCGGCCCATTATGTGTAACCTTCCATACGCCATCTTCCTTGACTAATTTAAAAATACCGGGTTTGGGGTCGTAGGATGTTGAATATTTAATCCAGGTTACCGTACCTTCTTTTTGTTCATCCACGACCTTAAAATGAGGTTCGGAATTTTTATCCTCGGTAAACATTTCTTGTATACTGGAAAGATTTGCATACCCGGATTCTGTAGTATATTCCTTTAAAGTTGTCTTATCACCGTGATAAAAACTTTTAGCGACGATTTTAGCGGTTTCTGAAGGAAATAAATCTTGTTTTCTGGTACAAGAGAGAAATAATACTACTAACGAAAAAACGGCTATTTTTTTCATAATGATGTTAATCTGGGTTATTGATGAATCTATGCGATATCTTTAATTTTAAGTTTCGTTCCCCGTTCTTTTCATTGAGCTCAAAAACCGTTCTTCGGTCATTGCTTATCGAAAATTTTGGCAGTACATAAATCAATCTCACAGTTTCGTTTTCTTTTACTTTTGAAGGTAAATCATATTTAAAAACCGGTTCTTGATAAAGCCGTTGTAAAGATTTCTTTTTGCCCTTTTTTCTTGTTTCTACCGATAATTTCAGAAAATTGAGGTCATAATCCAACGAAGATTTATTTTCAATCTGAATCACGAAATACAGCTCCTTCTTGTCAAAAACAATATTCTCTACACGCAATACGATACCCTCATTCCTTTTTTTGAGTCGGCCAATGCGTTGTTTTCGATCAATTAGATAAGAACAAAATTTATTGTAATAATAGGTTTTGTTATCTATTGTGTCTTCACGTTTGACAATAGTAGTTGAATCAGCAACAATAGGCTTTTCATTACCGATGCTTTTAGATGACGGTATAAAGTAATTCAGCCGATCCAGCTTTTTCCTATACTTTACAATATACGAAAAAACAGCACCGTTTTTGTTGACTACCAAAAGATTGCTTTCTTTTCCGGGCTTTGCCTGAAGCAATCCGAAATATTGCCCTTTCTCACGATTATAGGTAAAGACAAAATTTTCAGAGCCTGTTATTCCCTGACGGATCGGTTCTGGGAAGAATAGTGCTACATTTTTTTGATCGTTCGCATAAATGGTATCAAGGTGAAAAGATGTTTGTGCTGTCATCATAACAGTAACAAGCAGGGATAGTGAGATAAAAATTAAATGCTTCATAAAAATAAGTTTTAAGTTTTGTTTTTGAGTCTATAACTTAGGCTTCAGGATGAGCCTGTAATTGTTGAGCACGGTGACCTTAATATTGCGGTTATTACGCTGAAATATCTTTTTGAAACCACTGACCTGTGGTATACCGGCGATATTGATATCATCCACCATATCCCCAATGACCTCGGTGGAAACCTGGGCACGGAAGTTGTTTTCCACATAGATACCCTCACTGCCATCCTGAAGGTCAAAGGCTTTTAAATTCGTTGGATGATGCTTAATATTTTCGATTTCGATCAATACCCGGTTGGGCTGAAAACTGATAAAACCGTAAATAGGCGTATTTTTTGGAAGGTGTTTCCTGTTAATGGTAGCGGCTTTGGACAGGCGCATCCGTAAACGGGAATTGGCTTTGACCACTTGGTCGCCATCCACCACGGCATAAATGAAGTCATCGGTAGTACCAGAAACTGAAATTTCATTTTCTTTCGGATCTGAGGCAAAGAACAATTGATGTTCCAGCCCCATTTCTTTAGCCGCAATTTTTTGTTCCATTTTTATTTCGTGAGAATCAATTACCCTTTCCACTTTGGTTTCAGCTTCGCTAGCACTCATATGCTGATAATTTCTTTGGGAATATTTAATTCTACCTGTGGCGTAGATACTGTCCACGATACGTTCTTTTTCCCGTTCGGGTAGATTTTCATCATAAAAGCCAAGCGAATCGATCAGTTTTTCGTCATAGATGCTGGGCGCATTAGTTTCTCGGACTTCTTTTAGATCGTTAATGGCATCCAGTTTGGAATCATATTCTTTTTGGTCTTCTTCCAGTGCGGGAACCGAAGTTTCCTTAAGGTTTGTAGGTTCACTTTCATCATTACCCATTACCATAATAGAATAGGAAATCAGGAAAATGATCACGACAGCGAATACTGACGCAAAGACTATTTTATTTTTTTCTATCTTCATTATTCAATTTTTTAAGAGATTTTTCGAAATAATCGGTGATGAGTAATCCGTGCGGATTGTTGGGAAAGTTTCGGTCGACGGTCATCAGGTTTCCGGTAGAAATTAATTGATAGGTGTCGATGATCGAACCCCTGTTGATCTCAAAAACAGTAATCGTTTTGAAGGAATAAGTTCCATTTTGTTCTTCGACTTGAGAATCGATACTCAATACTTTTTGAACTAAGGAATATTGTAATAGCCGATTGTAAACACCATCTGCCTTTTTTTGACGATATAAATCATCCACTGTGCTATTGCCCAGCCACAGTGCCTTTTCTAAATTCTTTTCATAATTACTTGCATCAATATTGTAGAAATAATTGTGGAAAAGCTCTAAATGCGCCAAAGTCTCCACTTTAAAATTTTCTTTCTGGCTAACGAGCTTTAAGGGAATGATACTACCATCGGTATTAATGGCAAAAGCATTGTTCAGGGCTTTTTTGTTGATGTTGAATACCATCCAAATGGCAAAAAAGCTGGAGAGTAAGCAGCAGATCACAACGGCTAAAACAATGAACCTATTTGTTTTAAGGATGGCGTAAATATTCTTGTAAGGTGTTTTCATCATAGCTGTTTTAGGCGGTAAATAATCGTAAAGTGAAAGAGGTGGCACGTCGGTACAGTTTGAACTTCAGAAAAACAATAAACCCTATGGTTCCAAGCTGTACCACCGGGGCAAAAAATCCGCTTCCCGTATCGGTACCGAATAGATTTGTCCAAAAGTTGGTATTGATCTCTGTATAGAGTGCATTAACAAAAACATTGACCAAGAAGAACGCCGGCACCAACATATAAACGGCAGCATATAGTTTGAAAAAGGTATAGGCCAGGGAACGGAACTTTTCAAATACGGACAGGCTAATCACCAGCGGAAAAAACGCTTGCATTATACCGAGAAGGAAAAAACGTTCCGCTAAGAACAACGGATAGATAAATAAATCTAGAATCCACAAAATGACCCCTCCAATAAAGGCAAGTATCTTGAATCCGTAAAGCGGGGTAACCAAAGCTTCATAAAGCAATGTCATTGCATTTTTAGCAGCATCTATAAGGTTGACCTCTTCTTCGATAGGAATATCCTGCATCTGCAAGGGGAGCAAAGCAGGAGCGGTGTCCCGATATTGGCTTTCAATGGAAACAAGAATACTGTCAAAAAAGCCCAATACCTGTGTGGAGAATATAACGAGGATAACTACCGCAAAATTCTTGACGAGTTCCCCCGGGCTTAAACCCCAAGTGTAACCGTCTTTGTCAGCCACTCCCTCATTATATTTTTTTAGAATATTAATCAGGAAGAAAAGCACTGCAAGGGTTTTCATTCCGCCAATGGTATACTGGGAGAAATCACTGTCTTGAATGGTCTGAAAAACAGTATCTACATATTCAAGACCAAAACTTAAAATAATTACTGCATTCATAATCAATATTCTGTTTCCCTGTTATTGATTTTATCCTGCATTTTTCGAAAGGAAATAATGTCACGGTAGCGTTTGGTTTTTACCCTAATAGCGGAGACCATTTCCTTCGATTCCATTTCTTTCTGCTTTAATATGGTAGCACGTTCAGCGTCGCTCATTTTTAGGTAATCGCTGGATAAGATTTGATCAATAAAATCCATTGTATCCAAAGAATTTTGAACAATGTTTTCAAAAGATGCTGTGACACGGGAAATTTCTGCCGGCTTGATATACGGGGAGTTTAAGATATCCTGTAAATCATTTTGCATTACGCTAATAAGCCTATGATTGTTTTGCCCAATCTCTTGTACAGCCCTAAGTTGCCGTACCACGTTAGAAACTTTTTCAATCCTTTCTTTTGCCTCTTTGAGGAATTTCACGGACTTGATAAGTTGAGCGGTCTGCTTCCCGGATTCTACAAGTTGTTTTACCAGACTTACAAAATTGGTATTGTCATAAACGGGCATTCCCTGGGCCGTAGCACGGCTGTGCACTATAAAAATCAGGGCTATTGCAACGATTAAAATTTTTGTCTTCATAGTATTATGTTTTAGCGATGAATTCCTTGATAGCTTTTTCCATATCCTGGGTCTTTTTATAAAGGGACATTATGGTCTCATTTTCTTGTCCATCGGTGAGGTAAGCGGCATATACTTCTTTCGGAACTTCCAAGCGGAAAATGTTGCTTTCCTTTCCAATTTTGATAAACATTTCGGTATACTTTCTTTGGCCGGTAAGATTGTTTTTTATAGATTTTAACTGGTTCAGGTCGTGACTGGACAGATTGAGGCGCTTGACCAATTCATCGTAGCCCTTTTCATTGTTCAGGCTATAAATGACCTGTGTATTTTCCAATATGCTTGCAGAGGTGGAATTGTTGGGAAGTTGATTAATGGATTGCAGAATGATGCCGATTGCACCATTTTGTTTTCGGATAGCTTGGTAGTAAAATTCCACACTTTCGAGTACGTTTTCAAACTTCAGTTGCTTGGCGAACTCATCAAAAAGGATGATGCCTTTTTCAGCACGGTTTTTCCAAATGGTTCGTTGAATGGCCGATTTAATCAGCTTGAGCATTACGGAGAGTATTTCTTTATTGTCCTTTACTTCGTCCAGTTCAAATACAATAAGACGCTTATCTTCGATTTTATAAGTCTGGTCTTCGCTGACTTCAAAAAGGAAGCTATATAGACCATCGCCGACGTATTCAGACATTACGTGTAAAAAGCTGGTAACGTTGAAGTAGTCGGGATGGATTTTAAGTTGCCTTAAGAGATCTTTTTGATTGCTCTCAATAAAATTGTAAAAGCCATTCAGTGAGTGATTTTCAGAAACACTATGGTAATAATGGCGTAATATCTTTTTTACGGAAACCGATTGTGCCTTGGTTACCTTTAAATCAGAAGCAAATAGTTCAAAGAGAAATACAGATAAATCCTCCAGGCGTTCCGGGCTTAGGTCATTGGTGTCGCTGATGTAAAATGGATTGATGCCCAAGTTTTTTCCACTTTCATAACGGAGTAAGGTGTACTTCTCAGGATAAAGCTTAGCAAATTTGGTATAGGAACCACCCAAATCAATAATGACCAGGCGAACTCCGCTTTCAAAATACTGGCGCAGAATGTTATTGGCCAAAAAGGATTTCCCTTCACCGGTTGGTGCAAAAATGGCAAAGTTTCGTGCTTTGATGCGTTTTTTTTCCTCGTCCCAGACATCTTTGAGCACAGGTATATTATGTTCCCGGTCATTGAAGATGATTCCAGTAGAATCTGATTTGTAATTGCTGTTATTGATAAGCAGGCAAAGTGCGTGTTTCAGATCCGTTACATACAAATCATTATTGGAGAAATTAGAAGAAAAACCGCAGTAGCTGTTCAGGATATAATTTTTCCGCTCTTCGCCCCGTGGATAGTAGGGAATAATATCAAGCTCTTTAAATTCCGTTTTTATTTTGGAAGCAATTCTATCCAGGTTCCGGGCTTCCCGGTCCCAGAAAATGATGTTTAAGTGTCCGCGTATAATCCGGGCATTATCATCGGCATTGATCTGATCCAGGATGTGCTGGATTTTACCCAGTATCACTTTGTTTTGCGAACCGAAATTGGAGCTTTTGTTAAGCTCTTCCACTTTCTTATCAAGCAACTTGCGCCACTTGTGCTTGTCGTCCAGGTATAGGATTTGGTTAACGATATGGTTTTCGTTTAGCGTAAGCCCTAAACCATCAATAAACCCTTGATGAAATACAAAATCGTCAGAAGTGAATTTATCATTGGTTTTGCTAGTCTGTACACTTTCGCCAAAGCACAGTTCGCTGTTGATGGCCAGGGCATCAAAATAGTTTTCGCCGATGTTGACGTTTTTCTTGTCCAGTATGATATCGGTGTCAAAACCCTCATTGAAGCCATTGAAATACTGTTTAGTTATGATCTCAATCTCCTTAGCATCAAGTGGAATAAATTCAATTTTCCGACTGTTATTGATAAAGGAGACGGAATCATTTACGGCATTTATAAAATGTTGAACATTGTCATCCAATTCCTGTATTATCGTTTTTGAAACCTTGCGGAAAGGATTGACATATTTAGTGTTGTTCAGCGCTTTATTTTTGGTTAGTGTAAAAAAGAGATAGCAGTTGTGATCCATAAATTCGCGACCTTTAAAATGATCGCTAGTAGCTTTTTCCAAAAATGTGGTATTGGGAAGCTCGTCAGCAGTATAATGCTTTTTGAGGTAGACATCTTGCTTGTGGACTACAGTACCAACAGGCAATGATTTCAATGCCTGAAACCAGGCCCCGTGCATATCCTCAAAGTCCTTTTCCGATAAGGAATAAATTTCAGGTAGGTTTCCTTTATAGCATACTACTACATTGCCATTATTGGCAAATAGTATGTTGTTACGGATATCCGCAATGGGCTGATAAGTAGAAAGATTAATCGTGTTCATAATCAAGACCGGAATTTCGTTTGTTACTGATGCTTTTGGGGAAGATTCTTGTCAGCTGAAAAATCTGAGGATTGTTGATGATTCGTATCAGAGCGACATATAGGACTGCATTAAAAACCATTACGCTGATGATCACTCCAAAACTGAACGAGAAAATAATAATGAGCAAAGAAGCTATGATGGATATCATCATCACCGCAAAGAGGGAAAGGGGCAATCCAAAAATGACTGCCCTTTTTCTGATGTTTTTATAGACCTCGAACTTCTTCATAACAGATTTATTAACTTCCAAATGTCGCTTGGCGACTTAGACTACGATTCCAATGAGGTAGGTGAAAATGCCTACTACGGCGCCGGCAATAAGGACAAAGACCAGCACACGGGTAATCCCTTTTTTAAGGTCGGCATTTTCCCCGAAGAAATGGCCGGCATTAAAAAGAAAGCCGATTAAGAAAATGACCCCCAGGATGATGGGGAAAATTGTTCTAATGGTATTGGATACATCATCAACGGAATCTTCAATACCACCAATTTGTGCGAAAAGAGAAGTGGATAGCAGCGAAAGAACGCTGGCCAAATAATATGATTTTTTCATAACGGAACGGTTTAAATTTTTGATTCGTTTTCGTTATGAGAAAAGTAATAATTTACTTATTTAAATACCTGTAAATCAAATAATTGTTAATAAAATATTATTCGGATTGATTTGGATTTCGATGCTGTTATTTAATATCAAATTCTATGGAATTTGGAAGAGAGGTTGTTAATAACTCGAAAATTGAAAATGAAAAAAGTGCTCAAAAACGTCAGTTTTATGATTTTTCTACTCAAAAGTTGCTTGTTTTTGAGTCAGGATTTGGATGCAAAAAAGGTAATTGTAATTGACCCTGGGCACGGTGGAAAAGAATCAGGTGCTATCGGAATAAATGGCATCCAGGAAAAGGATGTGGTATTGGACATTGCTGAAGTTATTTTAAAACTGAATAAGAAGTTGGATGAACCTCTGGATATCTACTTAACTCGATATACTGATACGCTTATTTCATTATGCGATAGGATCACGTTGGCAAAAGCCATAAAGGCGGATTTGTTTTTGTCATTGCATTGTAATCATTCCGATAATCCCAACGCAAGAGGAGTGGAAGCTTACGTGGCTAATCAAAGTTCTGGGTTTTCCGAAGAAGCCATTTGGTTAGCTTTTCAACTACAGGCAGACCTTAACAAGAAACTTGGTTTTGAAAGTAGGGGCGTGAAGTTTGCAGATTTTCAGGTATTGCGGGAAACGATTAATGATTTTCCTTCGGTACTGGTTGAATTGGGATTTTTGAGTAATTGGGATGAAGCACGATATCTGATGAAAGAAAAAAATGTCCTCGCCATTGTGCTGACTATTTTAAAAGGTTTAGAAATTAAAAAATTAGGTTATGATTGAACTGTTTATCGAAATTATCAATAGCATTCAACAACTCACAACTATATACTTTAAAGAGTTTTGGAATTTAATACGATGAAATATTTTGGTTGTTTATATATTAATCGTAATATTGCAATTAACAAATAAGCAATAAAAAAAATGGGATTAGCCAAAACAGAAATGTTTACCGACGAACAAAACGAAATTTCTTTGTTCGCAAAAGTCTTTGGACATCCGGCAAGGATAGCGATCTTAGAATACCTTTTTAAAATCGACCATTGTGTCTGTGGTGATTTGGTCAACGAAATTGGACTTGCCCAGCCGACCATTTCACAACACCTAAAAGAATTGAAGCATTTAGGCTTAATTAAAGGGAATGTGGAAGGGACAAGTGTATGCTATTGTATCAACACTGAAAATTGGGTCAAAATGAAAGAAGTTATGATTCGTTTTTTAGATCAGGACATTCCAAAACCAGATTGTTGTTAAAAAAATTTAAACATATTAATCGTATAATCGCAATAAAACAATAAATATGAAACTCCTAGAAGTAAAGAACAAACTGAACCAATTGGAAGAAATCGCCTTCCAACTACCAAATGGGGAACTGGTTCCCAACCATTTCCACGTTACCGAAGTCGGTAAGATCACAAAGCATTTTATTGACTGTGGCGGAACCGAAAGAACTGAAGAAGTAGTAAACTTCCAACTTTGGAATGCCAACGATTATGATCACAGATTGCATCCCGAAAAACTGTTGAGCATCATCGAGCTTTCCGAAAAAGTACTGGAATTAGGCGATTTGGAAATCGAAGTGGAATATCAAGCAGATACGATTGGGAAATTCGGACTTGACTTTGACGGAAAGAATTTCTTGCTGACATCCAAACAAACCGACTGTTTGGCTAAAGAGCAATGTGGCATTCCTTCAGAAAAACCTAAAATGAAATTATCCGAAATTCAAACCGAAACTTCTTGCGCACCGGGAAGCGGTTGCTGTTAAACTTAAAAATAATACTAATTATGAAAATTATCCTGTTTAGTGATATTCACTCAAACTTACCTGCGTTGCAGGCCTTTTTTAACGATGTGGAGGAAAGGGATGCAGACGCCATCTATTGTCTCGGCGATTTAGTGGGCTACAATATTTGGCCAAACGAGGTCATCGAAGAAATCAAGAAACGAAAAATACCGACCATAGCTGGAAACTACGATTTTGGTATCGGAAGAAGTAGTGATGATTGTGGTTGTGCCTACAAAACAGACGAAGAAAAAGCCAATGGAGCGGTTTCTATTTCGTTGACCAATGAATTGATAAATGATGACAATAGAGTTTATTTGAGAACCCTTCCTGCACATATCAAGATTGAATTTAAACTGAATGACGATCAATTGAATGTGTTGTTGGTTCACGGCAGCCCAAGGAAAATAAACGAATACCTTTTTGAGGACAGGGCCGAAAAGAGTATGATACGCATTATGGAACAAGCCGATGCGGACATTATGTGTTTTGGTCATACACACAAGCCATATCACAGAACTTTCAATTCAGCAGATGAAAACACACCATATTTTAGACACGCTATCAATATAGGTTCAGTAGGTAAACCAAAAGACAACGATAATCGGGGTAGTTACGTGATTCTGGAAATCAACGAAAATGCTTCTGTTTTGGACAAAGACAGTATTTCGGTACAATTTGTAAAATTTGAATATGATATTGAAAAAGCTGCCAAGGCAATTGAAGAGAGTATCCTACCAAACGACTATGCCGAAAATTTAAGAAATGGATTTTAAAATTAGAAGGAATGAAAAACACTAATGATATCTATTTTTCCAAAGAACACACGTGGATTAGAATAGAAAATAAAACAGGAACTGTGGGGATTACCACTTTCGCTCAAAGCGAGCTCGGCGAAATAGTTTATGTTGACCTGCCCAGCGTTGGCGACGAGTTCAACCAAGACGAAGTCTTTGGCTCCGTTGAGGCGTTAAAGACAGTTAGCGATTTGTTTATGCCCCTGACGGGGGAAGTGACGGCTATCAACGAGGATTTGCTTGACAGCCCCACACTTGTAAACGAAAAACCTTTTGTGGAAGGTTGGATGGTTAAAA
This sequence comes from Zunongwangia pacifica, assembly GCF_023499215.1. Taxonomy (GTDB): domain Bacteria; phylum Bacteroidota; class Bacteroidia; order Flavobacteriales; family Flavobacteriaceae; genus Zunongwangia; species Zunongwangia pacifica. The sequence goes on along the minus strand of NZ_JAKHSK010000012.1, from coordinate 29,165 downwards.
TAGAAATTAAGGATTTGGAAGAACTATCAAACCTTTTGAGCGAAGCCGAATATCAAAAAAAAATCGAAAAATAAGATGACTAATAAAAAACTAAGTTTTCTTGATAAAAATCTGACACTTTGGATATTTATTGCAATGGCAATAGGAGTTGGAACTGGATATTTCATTCCTACCTTTCCAAATATCATAAATTCGTTCAGTAGCGGAACAACCAATATCCCGATAGCAATCGGCCTGATATTAATGATGTACCCACCACTGGCAAAAGTAAATTATTCGTTGTTGCCAAAGGTTTTTAAAGACACAAGAATTCTGGGTATTTCCCTTTTATTAAACTGGATAATCGGTCCCGCTTTGATGTTTGTCCTTGCAATTACTTTTTTACGAGATTACCCGGAATATATGGTTGGCCTCATTCTCATTGGCCTGGCCCGCTGTGTGGCTATGGTATTGGTCTGGAACGACCTGGCCGAGGGAAGTAGCGAATACGGTGCGGGGCTGGTAGCTCTGAACAGTATATTTCAGGTTTTTGCGTATAGTTTTTATGCTTGGATTTTTATTACGGTGCTCCCTCCTTACTTTGGTTTTGAAAGTGCTATTATAGATATTTCTATAGGTACGATTGCGGAAAGTGTAGCAATATATTTGGGGATTCCGTTTTTAATGGGGATTTTAAGCCGCTTGATTTTAGTTGAACTAAAGGGGAAAGACTGGTATGAGAACGTATTTATACCTAAGATTTCACCGATGACTTTGATTGCACTTTTGTTTACCATCGTGGTGATGTTCTCGTTAAAAGGTGAATTAATCGTGGAAATCCCAATGGATGTACTGATTATTGCCTTACCATTACTTTTATACTTTACCGTAATGTTTATTATAGGTTTCTTTTTCTCTAAAGCGATGGGAATTGAATACGATAAAACGGCTTCTGTAGCCTTTACGGCAGCTGGAAACAATTTTGAATTGGCCATTGCGGTAGCTATTGCTGTTTTTGGGTTGAATTCGGGACAGGCCTTTACAGGGGTAATTGGCCCTTTGGTAGAAGTTCCTGCATTGATCTTATTGGTTAGGGTTTCCTTTTGGTTGCGAAAAAAATATTATGGCAAAACCGAAGTTCTAAATTGACAAAAATCCAGAGCATAATTCACTTCCGTTTATCCCCAGCTCGCTCATCAAAAGCAATCAAGTTAAAAAGTTCCCGCATTCTGCTACGGACACGGTTGCCATAGCGTTCTTCCAATTCTTCAGCATTTAGGTTGGTGGTAGCGTGAGTCTTAATTTTATGTTTGGTTTGCAAGTACAGATCATAACGCGATAAAAGCACTTCGCCCATAACGTTTAAATCTTTTCCGTAAAACCTACCGGCTGGTTCTACCCCCAAATCGTCAAAGCAGAAGAACTTAGTATTGCCATATTCTTCAATAGTTTTAAAACCTAAATGATTAAAGCTAAAACTTACATTACGGCAAGGGATCATTTCATAGGGGCGTCGAAAAGGAACTATATGACGAAGAAGTTTCATTAAACTGGTTTTGCCACATCCTACCGGACCGGAAAGGAGAATCCCTTTTTCTAAATCTATATTAAATTTGTCGCAAGACTCACGGTCTTTGATAAAATAAGAGCATAATTTCAAAATTATCTTTTTATCCTCTTCATAAATCCTGAATCTTTTTCCGAAAATTAGTTTCCCCTTTGCATCCAGGTAAATCAAGATTTTCGGAAAATCGTATGTTACGTTTTTACCGTCAAATTCACCTAGCGAATATTCCACGCCACCTTCGGTTATTTTAGAGGGGTTGTCCATAGTCTTTGGTTTTAGTGGTTCGCAAGTTGTCCTCTTTAAGGGACGCTTGTTTTTTGCTTGGTTTGTTTTCCTGATCAAACAATTCAGCTCGATCCATCCAGTTAACGGCCAATGCTTGCCAGTCACGTATCGGTTCTCCGTCGCTCGTTTTCCAATCATTGGTTTGATAATGGGCAAAGAATTTTTTTCCTTCATCCGCATTAAAATTTTTTTTAATAAAAAAATCTAAGACGGCCTGCCTGGCCTTTGGCTGTTTAGTATTGTTTACTTGTTTGTTATTGTTTATAGTAGATACCAATGCTTGTCCACTGGAGGGACGGTGCTGGTTCACTACCGGTTCACGTACGGGATGGTACTGTTCCGCAAGTTGTTCTAATTTGGGATCGTAGTGTCCCGTAACCGGTTCATCACTTGTCCTGATAATGGACATCTTGATTTTACTGCCTTTGTAGGGATTATTCGATGGAAAGTAGGTGAGATAATTCCACCAGTCAAGGTCAGTTATGCAACGATGATAAGTAGATTTAGAACCAATCTTGGCTGCGCGCATCAAATCTCTACGGTTCACATAAAATTCATAGGCGAAGCGGCTGCTGTTCCATTCTTGGAACAGCGCCATATATAGACTAATATGGGTCGGATTCAAGCGGTCGTCGAAGAAGAATTTTTCAAAAGCCGCATTGAGTAGCTTTATATAATTCATTGCCTTACGAATCAAATTTGTGATGAACACGGTTTTCTGTCATCACGTTCTGGATTTCTTCGGCATCGTAGTAAATGATACCTCCCACTTTGGTGTACGGCAACGTGCCATTGACGCGAAGGTTTTGAAGTGTTCCCGGACTGACCTGGAGCAATTCCATCACTTCGGAAGATTTAAGATATTTCTTGATTTTTCCAGAAGCTTGTTTGGCTAGAAGGTTTTTGATATCATCGAGTAATTCCATTTTGAATTCTCGAAGATCGTCGGTGGTAATAATACTTGTTGGCATAATAGAACGATTTATGGAAAAGGGCTATCGGGAATTTTTAATTGATAGCCCTTAACCTGATTTGACTTTCGTTCTACAAATTTGAATAGGTTTATTGGATTTTATTCACAAGAAACACCCAAGTTGTGTGTTTTTATATACTAATTTTCAATGAGTTAAATTGTGTGAAAATAGACTTTATTGAAGTTTTAGGGAGTACCACTTCGATACAATTAAAATGAAAAATGAAACATAAAAACGTCAGCACAAGTTGTGTGACTCACTAGTCTATTCATCTGCGTCCTGCATCCGTTTTAAAAGACTTGATTTCATTCTATCTATAAACTTGGTAGGTTCAATTTTTCGAGCTCTTATTTCTAGAAATTTTCTATAGTAGTTACCCAAATCCAAGTCAAAAATCTCTTCACAGGCTATTGCCATATCTTTGATTCCGGCTTTCCCTCCTGTAATTGCTCCGGATGCTTGAAGAGCGTAAATTAGCTCGACCAGATCAATTTTATTTGCCGTCCATCCCAGATCTAATCGCTTAAAGCGCCTTTTAACTGGAATATTGATATTGCTTTTTTGACACTCCAATTTCTTTAATTCATTTAGATAGTGCGTAAATAGTAGATCATAGGCTATAATTTTGGCAACTGAATTATCGTGACTAGTCGAAAATTCGGCATCTGTGTAGAAATGGGACGTGTCTGAAATTAGCCCTATATTATCATTGCCTCTCAAAAAATAATACTCATCCAAACTGCTAGAATTTTGTCGATAGTATCGTATAAAATCTATATTTTGAGTATAATAGGTTTGAAGTTTGTGAATCTCTTCTTCAATAAAGATCTTCTTTATTTTATTTGAACCCTTGGGTTTTAACAAAAGGTGTTTATATAGCTTTACAAAGAATTTCAAATTTCCATAAATAAAAGGCTTTTGTTTTTTGAAGAACTTTATCTCCTCCTCTTTGTTTTTAAATTCTCCAGTTCTAACAACAATTCTTAATTTTTGTAAGAAATATCGGGAGGATTGCAGACCTTTTTCAACATTTTTAAAATCATCGAGATCTAAATTTCCGATCTCGTTGATATCTTCTTGATATGATTTGAGTATATTCTTAATCGATTTTTGCAAAAAGAGTATTGATTTTATGGTTAGTATTTTTCCAACTAGCTTTAATTATGCACTACGTGAAATGCTATTTAAGTGTTTTAAAAAACTTAAACATCAAAATGCGCTTTTATTTCCTTAGCCGTATTTCTTGCAGTCTTTCCAACACCATATATTGTGGCAGATGCAAAACCCGTCCAATTACCATAGCCCACTAACCATAACTTCGGATATTTTATCGAGCGGGTATTTTTGGTTTCGATATGTCCGTTCTTAATAATGCCTAATGGATTTAAATGTTTGAGATTAGCATTAAAACCTGTACACCATATTACAGCATCAAAAGTTTCCTTTTCTCCATCTTGCCAAATAACACCATCTTTGTAAAAAGAGTCAAACGGTCTTAATGCATCGTAAATATTTCTTTTTAGACCATTTTTGACAATTTCCACTTGAACAATGTCACTTAATGAAACCTCCTTTTCTTCAGTTTGTTTCTTTTCATTAAAGTAACTAGAGTTAGCTTGCTGAAATAAATAGCGACCATCTATTTCTTCTGGAAGAAAAGTAGGTTCTTCTAATGTTACCCACTTCGTTTGAGCTACTTTAGATAATTCTGCCAAAATCTGCGCCCCGGAGTTTCCGCCTCCAATAACAAGAATCTTTTTTCCTTTAAACTTTTTTGTATTACGATAGTCCACCGAATGTAATTGTACTCCTTGATAATCCTTTCGCTTAGGAAAACTGGGTATAAAAGGGTTTTTAGCTGTTCCTGTCGCACTTACTACAGTCTCAGCGAAATTTCCTTGATTGGTCTCTATTTTAAAAATACCATCTTTATTTTTAACTTTAGTTACTTTTGTATTTCTCTGTATGGAAAAATTATAACGTTTCTCATAGGCTTTGAGATAGTCAATAAACTCTTGCCTACAGGGATATTCATTTTTACTTTCTGGCATTTGCCAACCAGAAAGTGAGCTATATTGAGAAGGTGAAAATAATTTTAAACTATCCCAAGTATGTAACCAAGAACCACCGGAATTACCTTCTGCATCTAGAATTAAATAATTTAGTTTACTTCTTTTTAAAAAATAAGCAACGGACAAGCCTGCCTGCCCGCCACCTATTATTATACAATCAAATATTTTATTAGGTATTGCCATAATAAGCCCTTACTTAATTTCTTTAATTACTTTATAAGGGGTTTTGTTAATGGCTTCTTTTACTTCTTTATCGGTAGATTTTGTACTATCGTACCAAACGGTTATTTGACCTTTTTTAGTGTTAGAAACAGCTTTAATAAAACCTTTAACGTTTTTCTTTAATGAATATTCTACAATTCCTGTACAACAAGATTGGGTGAATTTTTCTAATTGATACGTTTTTTTAACAGTATCAGAGATAACAATGTTTCCTTCAATTTTCTGATGAATATTTGTATCGTTATTATGGGTAAAAGCTAAAATATTTGTAGCAAATACTAGTGTTAATATAAGAGATGTTATTGATTTAATAATTATTAAATTTTTAAATATATGGTAGAATTAATATGATTAATGTTATAATGGCAATGCACCATAAAAACGTTTTTGATTGTAGAAATGATAATGATTTCTTTTGTTTAGTATCTAGTTTACTTATTGTCTCTTGACTTTCTATGGTGCAGCAAGCTTGTTCTTTTTTAGGAAAATATGCTCTATATAAATTGTAAGAAACTGCTATTAAACTGAATGCTATAAGATACGGTTTTATTGTTGCTAGCCATACCAATTGAGAAACAATTGCTCCTAACATTCCTGCAAAAGCCATTAATGGACAACACAACAAGTGCAAGCGACTAATGCTACAAATACAGCACTTATGGATGATAAAATTGATTTCATAAATTAAAATATTAAATTAAAAACATAACCTGAGATAATCATTCCTATTCCGATGACTGAAAAGAAAGCAATGATTAGTTTTTTTTGCATCACTTTTTTCAAGAGTAAAGCTTCGGGAAGCGATAAACCAATAGATCCCATCATAAAGGCAATAGCCGTACCTAATGGTACACCTTTATCCACCAAAGTTTCTACCACTGGCAATACACCTACAGCATCAATATAAAGTGGAATTCCCATAATCACTGCAATAGGTACAGCAAAAAGGTTACTTTCTGAAATATATTCTTCAAAAAAGGATTGAGGCACATAACCGTGAATAAAAGAACCTATTCCAATACCAATAAAGATGTATGGCACTAATTTTTTTAATGTACTTAAGGCTTCTTTATGTATTTCTGGAAACTTCTGTTTTAAAGACCTTTTATCTTCAATAGTTTTTTCAGTTTTAGAATGCAATTGTTTTAACCATTCTGCAATATGAGCTGACATTCCCATTTTATCAAGAATAATCCCACCTATAACACCTAAAACAATACCAGATAAAATATAAATTACAGTAACCTTCCAACCATAAGACACCCAAAATAATACAATAGCTATTTCGTTTACTAAAGGTGAGGTTATTAAGAAAGATAATGCAATACCCAATGGAATTCTAGCTTGCATCATTCCTACAAATAATGGAATTGATGAGCACGAACAAAAAGGGGTAATAGCTCCCAACAAAGAGGCTAATATGTTTCCTAAACCTGATTTTTTATTGCGTTCTAAATAGTCACGTATTTTATCCATTGGTAAATAACTGGTGATGATACCCATAACGTAGGTTACTATCACAACCAAAAAAGCTATTAAAATAAACGTGGCAATAAAGTATTGAAGGGCTGTTGCAAACAGCCCTGATTGGTCTAAACCTAATAATTCAAACACTATATAGTCTGAAAAACTAGATAATAATTCTGTCAACTTCTCCATATTATGCTGCTTTTAGTGCTGCAAGAAGTTCTGCATCAGAATTAAATGATTTATAAGCGTGAACCTTACCGTTAATTACTAATGAAGGAAAAGACATTGTACCATAGACCATAGTGTCTTGCATTTCTGAGAGTTCCTCAATAGTAATTGACAGATTGTTTTCTTGTGCTAATTTTTCTAATTGTTCCTTAATAGGGGAACCTTTTGCACAACAAGAAGAGTGTAAAATTTTAACTTCAGTGTTCATAATAAATGTTTTTAATTATTAAACTTTATTACGAAGTCTGAAATCTTTTAAAAAAGACACATTTTTAGGAACAAAAAAAAGTATTTTTTTGAGAGATTACTCATAACCAACTATGTATCAATGGTTAATTAGTTATTTTTTTTTCTATTTCTTGTAATGGTGTACAGTGAGGTTTTATTGTGCACGACGAAAAATTACCTGATTTGTCATATTGAATATCACAACATTCTATAAATAGGGATTTTAATTTTTCTCTACCTCGCTGTATTCTCATTTTTGTTGCGGATAAACCAAGGTTAAGTTGTAGAGCAATCTCTTTTTGAGGGATATTTTCAATATCGCTTAGATGTAATGGCTTCGCATATTTTTCTGGCAGCAAACCAATCATAGGGATGATAAAATCAGACTCTAAAATGGAAGAAATATTTTCACTGGAAATACTATGTTCTTTCCAATCTTCATTAAAATTAAATTCAATTTTGTTTTTATTATAATAGTCCTTATAATAGTCCGCAATGGTATTGCGAGTTACTTGAAACAACCAAGCTTTGATATTATTAACTTCTATGTTTTTTTTATGAGACTCTACCAATTTGAGCATCACCTCTTGAACAATATCTTCAGCAAGGTTTATATCGTTTGTTTTCTTTATGATATAAGCTTTCAAGAATTCATAAAATTCTTGTACAATTTCGTTTATATTACAGCATTCGTTTTTCATAGAATTCTTTTTTTCATACAGTTGATGAGTTAAAAATTAATTACACTATCTAGTGCCTCATCCGCATCTTTGTGAATAAAGTTAGCTTGATAATTTATCGTAGTGGTAACCGAAGAATGGCGATAAAGTTTCTGAAGCATCTGAATTGGAATTTTATCACCTGAAATATTTCCAAAACTATGTCTAGCAATATGCATACTCATTCTTTTGGTAATGCCTAGTTTATTAGCAACTTTTTTCAAATGTCTATTCAGGTTTCGAGTTACAGTTTGTGTTCGTATAGAAACCTTTTGAGTGTCATTCAAATCTGTTCCTGTTAAATAATCGAAAATTAAATCATTATTTAATGAACTGTTTTGTCGATATTTTTTAAAAATTGAAATAGCCTTATCAGGTGTTTTTAGCGTTACAAGCTTACTGTTTTTATTCATCCGGTATCTTAATCTACCATCATAAAAATCAGACCATTTTAGTTTCAAAACATCACCTACTCTTATACCAGCAAAATAAAAACTAATGAGCCATATATCAACTGCTTTTTGCTGAGCCTCTGTCAAATCTGTACTGCTCTCTAATTTCATAATTTCTTTGCGGTTTAGTCCAATTTTTTGTGATTCAGGAATTCGTATCTGTATTTTCCCTTTTCCAAAAGGGTATCTTCCTCGATCAACTAGAGATTCAGATATGGCGAGGTTATAAATAGTTCTTATTAAGATCAAATAATTTACAACTGTTCTTGGCGAGCGTTTTTTATTGTGGAGTAAATGTGTTTCAAATTTCCTGAGAAGGGGTACATTAAGTTCATTAAACGATAACTCGTTTTTTTTTAGAAAACTCTTAAATTTTTTAAGACGACCAAGCTCGGTATCGTATTGATGATGTTTTTCTCTGTCCTTTAGGTTTTTCAGATGCATATCTGCAACTACAAAAAAGTTGACTTTTTTGTTCTGCATAATATTTTTCTTGATCGTTTTTACTGTTTGGTAATCAGAATTATTTTCAGCTTCTAAAACCTTTTTATTTGCTTCGGCAACTTTAGTAAGTAAAAAGTTATTAATGATATTCGCGTTAGGATGAGATTTCCTAACGCATCTATTTTTCTCGTCCCAATATTTTTCTTCAATATATTGACCAGTTCCTATGTAAGAGCTTTTTCTATCTTTTGTAATTCTGACAGCGATTGGATACTGACCTTCAGGATTCCTTTTTTTTCGGAGTACTGCCTTAACGGTTGCCATAGTAAATGTTTTTAGATTATAAAGATAATAAAAACAGGTACAACATAGGTACAACATTTTGTGTATTTAATTGATATTATTTGATTGTAAATACTATTTAAATTTAATTAAAACAATGAAAATCAATGTTTTTGTTTATTGTTGTTGCAGTATGGAAAAACACTCATAACCCGAAGGTCACTGGTTCGAGTCCAGTTCCCGCTACTAAGTAAGAGTAATCAGCAATGGTTACTCTTTTTTTTTGGAGTAAATTGAAGATTTTTAGAGGATTAGGTTTTTTAGTTGATTATTTAAAAAACCTGGATAATATTAAATATTAGTTTTCGAGGTGCACTTTAAGGTATCAATTTTCAACTTCGAGGCATCAATTTTCAACACACTAACACACTCGAAATCAATGGAAAAATTCACTTTACACATACGATTTATCATAGCCTTAAACAGAACAAAAAAGAATAGCGAGGCACCCATTTTCTGTAGAATCACATATAATAAGAAAAGAAAACAGTTCTCTACAGGTGTTAAAGTACACCCTGATTATTGGAATAATGAAAAACAGAAAGTACTAAAACCAGAGAAGAACGAATCTGTATACAACTCACAACTAAGCCTGATTAAGAATAAAATTAACCAGGCTTTTTTATTGCTCAATGTCAACCAAGAAAATTTTGATGTAGATGATATTTATCTACAGTACACAGGGAAAAATATAAAGGCTAACAAAACTTTACTTGAAGTGTTCTCTCTCCATAATGAAAGAATGGAAAAACTCATTGGCATTGAATACACAAAATCTACCTACACTAAATTCAAAGAAGCCAAAAATCACATTTCTCGTTTTTTAAAATTCCAATACAAGAAAAATGATATTCTACTAGAATCTATTACTCCAAACTTTCTTAGTGAGTTTGATTTCTATCTGAAATCTCAAAGGAATCAAAAACAAATTACTATTAACAAGAGTATACAACGTGTAAGAAAGATTATTAAGCTATCCATTGCTCAAGGATATTTAAAAAGAGACCCGTTCATTCTCTATAAGCCAAAAAAGCATGACAATATTGTAGTGTATCTTAACCACAAAGAACTACAAAAGCTAGAACAACACACTTTTAAACAAGATAGACTTAATCAGGTAAAAGATATGTTCATCTTCTGTTGTTACACAGGTCTTGCCTATCAAGAAATGGCTTCCCTAAAAGAAGAGCATTTAGTAAAGGGCTTTGATGGAGGCATATGGATTCAAATGATGAGACAAAAAACTAAGTCAGCAGTTTCTATTCCTCTACTTCCTAAAGCCGCTAAAATTATAGATAAATACAAAAATGAGGAACAACTTCTCCCCATTATAAGTAATCAAAAGTTCAATTCCTACTTAAAAGAGATTGCTGTTGTAGTGAATATAAAAAAAAGGCTCACTCATCATATTGCTAGAAAAACATTTGCTACCACTGTTCTACTCTACAACAATATTCCTATAGAAATTGTTTCAGAGCTACTAGGACACTCTAGTATCACCATAACTCAGAGACATTACGCAAAGGTTGTTCAGCAAAGGGTAAGCTCTCAAATGAGCAAACTCAATAAAAAATTGAATAAAAAGAGGTGATTAGTAACTGTGTTATAATAATTTTATAGCACAGTTAAATTTTCACGATGATAATAAAAGATATTCCCATAGAAGGAATCCCAATAGAGTTCAAAGAAATTAACCCAAAAGATTTTGACAAAGAATATTACAATGTACCTCCAAAACAAATAATTACCCCAGACAAAAAGGGTTTTATCAAGGCTTCTCTATCACCAATATTAGAAGCAGACCTGGAAAATAAAAACACTACTATAATCAATGCCGGTGTTGGCCAAGGTAAAACAAGAGCTATTTTAAATGTTATCGGCAAATATTCTAAACTATCAGACTATGTTGTTATTATTGCCGTTCCTTACAACAGTCTTATTGAGCAATACGTTGATGAGTGTAGTTCTTACGTTCCAAAAGAAAAAATATTTAACCTACTCAACTACACAGAACATCATAAAAAACCAGACAGCAAATCAAATAAAAAAAGTGAATGGGGCTTTACAAGTGACGAAGAAATGATTCCTATTTCTAAAAGAATACCTAACTACAAAGTCCATGTAATTACTACCAATGCATTATTAGAAAACCCTGGAGAAGATAATTTATTTACAGCCAAATTAAGAAATGAATATTTTAATACTCTGAGAAATCATGCCAAAAATGATAACAAAAAAATCATTTGGCTATTTGATGAGATACATGACAGCATCCATAATTTTAAGGAACATCTAATTGTCAATCTCTGGAAATATCATGGATTAATACACAAAAGCTATATCATTAGTGCTACTTTTAATGAAGCATCCAAAGAGGTAATAAAGTATATTTCTGAATTCACAGATAAAAAAATATTTATCATCGAGTCAGAAAGGATTCCTTGCCCTGAAAAACAAAGCAACTTACACATTAATTTCTATTCTAGTCCAAAGCTGGAAAGAGACTCTAGTTTTACTCACTTAGTAGAAAGCCTATTAGAAAAAAGTAGCCCATTCGATATCCTAGTCTATTCTAAAACTTTAGCTGAAAAATTGACTAACCCAAAGAAGAAAGATATTTCTAAAGTAAAAAACATTCCAGAATTACTTAAACCGCATATACATAGAATAAATAAATGCTACTCAAATCCATTTAATCCTACAGCCAACAAAAAATATAACAGCCATTCTAATATCATTAACATTGGAACTAATTTTAGCACTGGAATTAACATAAAAGAAAAAGACCACAATCTCATCATATTATTACCTAGGGAATTAGGACTTGATTACGTTAATAACAAGGGTGTCTTTACTAATGGAGCTAACACCATAATACAAGCACTAGCGAGGCAAAGAAAAGAAGGAGACATCCACATTTTTTCTCCTAATCCAGAAATATTAAATAAGGAATCTCTACCATACAACGATGATATAAAAGAAAGAATACAATCTATATTTACAACCTACAAAAAAGATTATCACAAACACGTTGATTACACGAATCTAAACAAACAGAAGAACGTATTAGATAACACTTATAAAAAATTAATTAGTGAATCTAAAGAGGCTTTGGAAAATATAAATAATGTAAATAGAACTGGATTAAATAGATTGCTATATCCAACAAAAGAAATATTTACGATATCACAAGGAGAAAAATATCTCTCAAAAGAATATTTCGGAGGAAGTTTACCTACCTATATTTTTTGGGCTGCTATCACAAACCAATTTCTCAACTGTAAATTGAAAACTATAGAAACTAGTTCTAAAATAAATTTAGAAAGGGAAAATTTATATTCAGACACCAAGGATTTAATCGACAGTGAAATTGAAATAATAAATAGCCTTTCTCATGAATTTAATCTATTTGATAGCTTTTCTCATTACGAAAAATTAGAATTCATAAAAGATTTTCATCATAATGCAGATTTATACATTAATAATGAAAAAGCCTCTCCAATAGAAAACAATAATGTTTTATTAATGATGATGGCTTACACCTTTGGCGGTGTTGAGGATTTTAAATCAAGAGAGGCTAAATTAAAGATGTTTACACTCTATCTAAGCTCCTGTTTACATCACAGTAAATATTATCCAAATAAAAAAGACAGCATAAACAAAGTAGAAGCTAGGTGTATTCTAATTTTTAAGAAATGGAATTCTTTGTTAGATATTCTTGAAAAAAACAAAAACGAAGTTAAAGAGAGATATAGGCTACCAACAACTCCCACTGATGAGTTTAAAATTGAGTTTCAAAACCTCTATTTTAAAGAAGACCTGGAGTATTTAATAGCAAATGAAACCTTACTAAGCACTGACATATTTCAATTTAAAAATACAATTCAGAAATCTATAAAAAGAAAAGATACAATTGAATCATTTTATAGACTATGTATCAAAACTTATTATAATTCAACTTCTAGACAGACATCAAAGGATGGAAAGAAAATATCTTATTATGAAGTAGAAAATAGAAATTATGATTCTATACCTAATCTACTCTATAAGCCTTTACCCGAGGTTGTACTTTAAAGTCCTTATTTTTCCTTTTCTATATATAGTGTATTTGAAAAAATAGGATTTTTTAAACCATATCAAAAAGACTCACATTTATGTGGGTCTTTTCATTTTATAGCGAATCAATTCAGATTCATCTTAAACACTTCACATTAATATTTAACTCTTAATACTTAATACTATGCAGTTAAGACAATCCGAAAGAAAACAAGCCAAAATTAAAATGGCTTTGCAAGGTTCATCAGGAGCAGGAAAGACTTTAAGCTCTCTTTTGCTTGCTAAGGGACTCACTAAAGAGCAACTCTCCAAAGTTGCTGTTATCGACACTGAAAATGGTTCAGCAGACCTTTATGCTCATTTGGGTAACTATAATGTTTTACCATTGCAACCACCTTATACACCAGAGAAGTTTATACAAGCAATAGAAGTTTGTGAAAATGCTGAGATGGATGTAATCATACTAGATTCAATTTCTCACGTATGGGATGAGCTTTTAGATTTTCATTCGAAATTACCTGGAAACTCATTTAGTAATTGGAATAAGGTAACTCCAAGACAAAAGGCATTTATTGATAAAATACTTCAATGTAATACTCACGTTATAGCAACAATGAGGACTAAGCAAGATTACGTTCTACAACAAAAAGATGGTAAATATATACCAGAAAAGGTTGGATTGAAGGCTATACAGAGAAACGATGTTTCTTATGAATTTACCATTGTCTTTGATATTGACACCAAGCATTTTGCCAGAGCAAGCAAAGACAGAACTAATCTATTTTCGGGTAAACCTGAATTTATGATTAACTCAGCTACAGGAAAACGTATCCTTGAATGGTGTGTATCTCCAATTAAGGAAGAAGAGGTAAAACAACAAATTGAAGAATGCTTATCGGTTAGTCAATTAATGGAACTCTACAGAAAGCATCCAAGTTTTCAGATGCCACTCCAAGCTTTATATCAAGCAAAAAAAGTCCAATTAGAAAAATTAGTTAACCCACAAAACTTTTCACATAATGGAAACAATGTCAACAACAGAGCTTAGTAAGCCACATCACGGAATAGTTAATTCCATTCCAGGTAATGTCGAATTTATTTCAAATCTTAAAGTACCTGGAGAGCATAAAATATATGAGAGCAATCCATTTATAGAGGCTAACACGAAAGAGGTTAGCCTTTCTTGTTTACAAAATGATTGTATCATTCCCGTGTTTTCAAAAGACAACGAGAAGACTTTAGCACATCAAGAATTTATTGAGGTTGCTCAGGACTGTATAGCACAAACATTCTCTAATCATACTATCCAAACTCCTGAAATAAGAGTATCTCACCAAATTAAAGGTAGAACTGCCGATGCTATTTACAAGCCGGTAAAAGAGCTCCTAGAACATGAAAAGACTCAGTATTTTGAAAGAATGGCATTTATTGTACGTGTCCCTTCTATTACGGAAACTATTAACGGTAATGAGGTTGCTCTTACCATTGGTGGCGTAAGAGCTTATAACCAAGAAAACTTGTACAATAGAAAGAGCTATGAAAAATTTAAGTTCTTCGTCGGTTTTCAAAATATGGTGTGCTGTAATTTATGCATCTCTACAGATGGATTTCAAGATGAAATAAGAGCAGGAAGTAAAACAGAGCTGCAATCTAAAATTTTGAATCTTTTGGAAAACTACAATGCAAAGGAGCATTTGAAAGATATGAGAAAACTATCTCAGCAAAGCATTACCGAAAACCAATTTGCTCAACTCATAGGTAGAGCCAGATTATACAATTATCTACCCAAACAAGAGAAATCTCAAGTCCCTGAATTACTACTCAATGACGGACAAATTTCTACAGTGGCAAAAGACTTTTATTTAGATAACAGCTTTTGTAAAGATGAGTATGGAAACATCAATCTATGGAAAGTATACAACTTGTTTACAGGAGCTAATAAGAGCTCTTATATCGACTCTTTTCTTGCAAGAAATGTGAATGCCTTTGAATTTTCTAAAGGCTTAGGAAAAGCTATCAGTGGTGATACTAACCGCCATTGGTTTTTGAGTTGAAAAATTAGGGCTGACTTATAAGTCGGCCCTAATAATTATATCTTTTTCACACCTTAAATTGAAATTATCAATACTATGTTCATAATCCAAACCACTAGAAATTATTTTCTTAGTAATTTCATCTATTATAAAAGACTTAAAATCAACCTCATTAAGATAAAAATCTTTACTCAAAATATTAATATTTAAGGTTGTTTTTTCTATAGTGTAATTGGCTAAATCTTGAAATGTTTCAGTTGAGACAATGCTACTCTTATCTGTTATAATTAATGAAGATATCCACATTAGCTTGAGCTCTTCTATTTGCATGTTTAAATTAAATTTTATGTATGATTAATCGGAGTTGTATATTAGTTCATTTTAATACTTCTAATTAAAGTCAAAGAATATATCTAATAGGATTAGCCGCTCCTTTTTTCTTAGTATGTGCAATTGATTTATTAATATAAAGGCTTCTTACATCATCTTCAGCCACCTTACCATGAAACCCCCATCTAATATTAGCATTAGTAATGGGCACAGGATACCATTCCATAATTTCAAAGACTTCAATTATAATACCTGAATATTCGGATAAAGCATATTTTACAGTATTTCGCTTATGTTGTCCTACCACCCAAGCTTCTTTTGTGGCAGCGTAAATAGTATCAGTCTTAATACCTCTGTTATATTTTTTATTAATATTTATTATAATTACTGGGTGTAATAATTCAAGTAGAGGAGGTGAATTATGCAACCTTATAATTTCATTGGTGGTCATTAATCCTTTAAAATTAACATGATGGCCATCCACCAAATTACTTAGGTTTAACCCTAAAAAATTTCCAAAATCTATTAATGACGCTTCAATTTCAAATGCCTCAGCCTCACTTAATCCATGCCGAATAATTACATGGTTAACTTCCAACCCTTTTGAAATTAAACCTCTAATTAAATCAAGTTTAAGGCTATCTTCCTTTGTAGAAATTGCCAGTGTCTTATGCTCAAACACTCTATTCCCAAGCCCTTTACCTATGTAAAAAGGAACATTAGTTTGCGGATGAACCAAAGCATAAACATAATAACCTAATTTTTCAATTGTTTTAGTATCAAACACTTTATTAAAGCTTTATTTTTTACTTTTTTAAATAAATAATTTCCTCTTCATTTCTACTTTTAAAATATGCTAAAGCGTCTGACTTATCAATTTCCATTTCATGAATGGTCATCTCTTCATCATAAATCATTGAATTTCTTTCTAAAAAATTTTCAGCAATTTCTTCATCTAAAGTCCAACTAAATCTAAATTTACCACTTTCACTTTCTTTTAAAGTCATTGCTCTATAAACTTTTATTTTTTGGGGTAGACTTTTAAAAAAGCTACTTTCTTCCTCATTCATTAAACACTCCTTTTTATTCCTGTTAGCACAAAAAAGGCTTCTTATAATTTCGTAAGAGATACTTTCATAATCTTGAGTTATGTACGCATCTGCAAGACCTCTCCAGTATTCTTCATCATCTAATTCCGTACAATATTTTGAAAATCTTAGTAAAACCTCTGAAGAATTAGCAAAAGTTAAGATATGTTTTACACTTAGTTTTCCTGTAAAATGAATTTTTCTTATTTCTTTCATTAAAGACCATGCTTTGTTGATTCGAACAGGTTCTTCAAAATCAGAATTATTTATCAAATTATTTATCTCTGCGAATCTGTCATTAGTGTAGTCAGGATATTTAAACACTCCTTCTTTACTTTTGATTTTTTCAAACTCTTCATTCAACAATGAAAAATCAGCTTTTACTTCTTCTAAACTACTATACATTTCTGTTACATCCATAATTATTAAATGTCTTTAAACTCGTCAAAAACCACTTCTTTAATGCTTCTATAATTTAGATTATTTAACTTCAATCTGCCATAATCAGAAACAAATGGTAATTCTTTATTTATAATTTCTTGTTTAATATCTTCATAGGAAGCTCCTTGTTCCCATAGCCGTAACTCTAAATAGTCACTAAGTTTATTGCAACTATTGTCTGCCAGATAGATAATTTCAGTACCTCCAAAAATTGAAATTATATCATAGATATTTTTTCGGAATTGATTAAAATTATCAATCTTTTCATCTTCATATAAAAATCGATACTTATAAATAGTAATTAATTCAATACAATTTTCATAAACTCTTATGTTGAATACAAAAGGACTATTAAAAGAAATTAGCTCCTGTGCGTTTTCATCTGGCTCAAATAAATCTAACTCTGCATTGTAATATTCAGGAAACTCATAACTCCAATCTCCTTCTAATTTACCTACACCAATAACCACAATAGGTTCAAGATTTAAAGACTTTAGTTTCTCTAAAATTTCATCTTTAAGTTGCTCAATTTGTACTTTAGAGAAAGACCTAGAATTACTTACAATATGCAAATCGGTAGCCATTATTCTATACTATTAACTATCTATTTCTTAATTTAATAATCTTACTTTCTGAGTCATACATATAATCAACTACACTGCCATTTAAAATTAGTTGAATGGCTTCTTCAATTACTTCGAAGGGTACTACAAACCATTCTCTAGGATTAAGTCTCTGTCCTTTGCTATTGGTGAACTCAACATCTAAACAAACCGATGCAAAGAACCTATGGAGTAAAGCCTCTAGCTTGTCTGCATTTCTATTATAAACCTTATAGGTTGCCACTTTTTTCACATCGGAATAGAGATAGGTAGCTTCCCTTTTAGCATTTTTTATTCTATCATCTACACTTGTACTAGAAAATCCTATTTTATGTAAATCTTCTATACCTGATATTCTAGGGTCTGTTGACCTGGATTTCAATACATAAATCCACCCAGTCTGTATATCCTCTTCTTGTACTAAACCTGAGTTAACAAAAAGCTGATTCTCTGTATATTCATTAGAGTTGGTAATAAGTTTTCCATTCTTCTGAATTTGTTTTCCTAAAGACCTATACAACATATTACTAAAAGTTCCATTCTCAAAAATGGTTCTTGTCCTACCTTCAATCCTAACCCTGTTACCGGACTTTTGCTCCCACTCTGTTTTTTCTAGGTCAGCAGACTCCAAATAGAGTAGAATTCCATCCATAACATAAAAATTTCCGACATGAAGATTCTTCTCTATGTTACGGAACTCCTTAATTTCTCGCTTTCCTTCCTTAATTTCCTGATGAACCTTATGAAACATTTTTTCATATAATTCAAATTCATTTTCAGACAAAGGTTGTCTTTGAGCAACAAAGTCAGTTTCAGCTCTGTCTTCTTGTTTAGGTGTATGCTTAAATTGAAAAATAGATAAATCTTTATCTGTTTCTAATAATCCTAAGTCATCATCATTCAATATATCATCTAAACTAGGGTTATCAATCTCAACATAACCTAATAAATTATGCCTATCAAAAGGTTTCAACAACTTCTTCTTTTCTTCGTCTTGTCTAAAATTTTTAAGCTTAGCCTGTAGTCCATATTCAGACATACTACCCCTGCCTGGCTCTCTATTATTTTTATCTATAAATACATTAACTTCTTCAAATGAATCTATTAGCCTATCTTCCTCTGATTTTATGGTAGAAACTTTCGGTTTAGATTCTAACAACCCAAACTCATCATCATTAAAAATATCATCTAATGTCGTTTTCTTCTTATCCATTTAAATCTCTCTGACGTTTTAATTCTCTCAAAAATATAATTGCCTCCGCCATTCTCTTTTCTTTATGGTCAAAAGCCTGTAAACTTGGTTGTTCCCCTGTCTTTGTCACCCACTCCTTAATCTTTGGCCATAACAAAATAGCCTCATCCTCTGTCATTGCAATCTTTGTAGATTGAATATGTTCATCTATTAATTTAAGCGTTTGTGCTGTTACAGCCTTTGACAATATTTCAAATGCCTTTTGAAATGGGTTTACTTGGTCAATTAAATCTATATGAATATCGTCAATATTCACAAAACTATTAGCCATTCTAATAAATTTTTTGTCTCCTTGCTCTTCTATAGTAGCATTTTTTATAACAGAATCTACAACAACATGTTGCCTAACAGCTTCAACATCTTCATCATCTAAATCAGGATATACTTCACGTATTATTTTGGGTATTAACACTGTATTTATAGTTTCTGCATCTAAATTACCCGGCATAGCTTTAAGCATTTGGTCATCTTGCAGAATTCGTGCTTTAAGGTCATTTAAATCTGTTTCTATAATATCCTTTGCTCTTTGAGAAGTAGGAAGTTTAAACTCCCTAATTCTTATTGTATCGTCATCATCTTCACTTTCATCCTCATCATCTCTTTTAAGCTTAAACTTAAAATTAGGAGCAAGTACTTGTTCCATTAATAAAGATGCCGTTATAGCTTTGAGCATATTATTTACAGCAACTTTTACATCATCATTTTCTGCATCTGGTTCTGCTACCAAGTTGGTGAACTGTGCATGAGTTTTATTAGAACTATCTCTAGTGGCTCTACCTATAATCTGTATAATTTCAGTAAGTGAACCTCTGTAACCTATTGTTAAAGCATGTTGACAGTAAGGCCAATCAAAACCTTCTTTGGCCATACCTAGAGCTATAATAATATCAATATCATCAGGAGATTTAACCCCTCTTAAATAATTTGCAATTTTGTCTCTAGATTTTGGGTCATCATTTACTAAGTCTGCTACTTTTAATGTTCGTCCTGCTTTTTTACTTTTAACATAAATTACTCCGGTATGTTCATCCTGATAGTCAATTTCTCCTAAAACATCTATTACATGGCCTACTTCTTCAAATTTTTCTCTAGAAGATTCCGCAGAGTTTACACTTGGTATATGAATTATTGTTTTCTTGTTAACATCTAAAACCTCTTCCAATGCAGACATATTTTTGTCTGGTTGCTTTTTAAAATATCTCCCTGTATAGAAATGGTAGCCTATACCTAAAGATTTTAAAAACTCATAACCATTTAATTGCTGGTAATAGTTATAAGTAACCTTAGTAAATTTAGCCTCATCTTCCGGCATAAGAACCGGTATATTATCGCCTCTAAAATAAGAGCCTGTCATTGCTATAATATGAGCATTAGACTTAGCCATAACGCTTTTTAAAACTTCACCCAACCTATTATCTCCCTCAGCAGATACATGGTGAAACTCATCTATGGCTACCAATGTGTTGTCTAATTTTTTTTCGTCTAACCCTTGAAAAGCAAAACGTAATGTAGCATGCGTGCAAATAAGAATTTGCTCATTATTGTCTAGAAACTCTAAAAATGCTGATACTTTACTTTTTTCGGGTCCAGGTGTACAAAGATTATATCTCGGGTTTGGTTCCCAATCCGTAAAAAAACCAAACTTTTTCAATTCTGTAGTGCCAAAAGAGGCTCCAATAGACTTTTCTGGCACTGCAACAATAACCTTTTTAATTCCTTGTTTATATAACTTCTCTAAAGCTATAAACATTAAAGCCCTAGACTTACCTGAAGCTGGTGGTGCTTTAATTAGTAAATACTGAGCTGAATTTGCTTTAAATGCTTCTGCCTGCATTTCACGCATACCTAACTCATTTGTTTTTTTACTCTTCCCCGTTTGTTTATATGTAACTTCTATAAGATTAGGCATAACTTATTTTTTACTCTTAGTTGTTTTCCTTTTTTTCTCTTTTGCAAATAAGGTATCTTTTTTCACCATCTCCTCATACAATTTAAAAAGATACTCTAAACGCTCTGTGTCGTTTTTAAATTCTTGGAGTCTGTAGCATTTTTCCACAGCTTCATCCAGGTTTTTGTGAGCTTGTTTTAAGCCTTTAGGCATGGTGTCTGGGTTGTATAACCAAGCCATTGTTTTCTCAGGAAAGTTGGCTCGTTCATCAAGTACATCAAACACATATTGGTTCAAAGTTTCTTTTTGTTTTTCAGAAATTTCTGGAAATGGGAATGTATTATAGCAAAGTTTAGCAGAATATCTGTACCTTGTTTCTAGCTTACCGCCAACAGCATCAACCCATACCATATGTATTCTACTCGTAATTACAGCAAAAAGCCAAGGCTCTTCAGTAGCTATTATTAAATTTGAATCACCAGCTTTATATGATGAATCAAAAAAACCAATAGGAATGTAATCTCTATTTTCTGAAGAGTGTCTTGGTATTAAAATAAAGCTTTTATTTCGAGGTTGTGTTATTTGAGCAAATAAATGAGGCACTTCAGCAAGCTGTGGTCTAGAAGATTTTATTCTTACATTATAATTATTATCAACTCTTTCTTTTACCAAAGGCAGTTTTGAGTATTCATCTTCCTTTATGTCTTCTAACCATAAACAATACCTATTGTTTCCATTCAAAAATTCATGAGCAGAAATTATTGGTTTTATCCATTTTTCAGCATTAGGCTCTTTATTTAAAAACTCATTCTTTTCTTCTTGAGTAAATAATAGATTTCCTCCATCAGCAGGCATATTTCCAAAATTCATTTCTGGAAACTTAGACAGAGTTTTTTCTCTTTTGGTAACAACTATATTTGAAGCTTCAACTAGATAAGGGTTAATGTTTTTAACTTCCTTTTTTAAGTTACCTGTAAACAAATGTTTTGGTTTACTAGAGCTATTTCTCAAGCCAACAATAATTACGGTTACTCCTGCATTACCTTTAGCATTATTAGTCCATTTAAAAGATTGATGAGCGAAGTCTATTTCTATTTTTTCTGTGAGAATTCTATTCCAAGTTATAGAAACTAATAATCCTTGGCAGATTGAATTAGTCGACACAAAAGCACATTTAGCGTTAAAACCATTAATGTAGTTGGCTCCCTTATAAAACCATGCAGAGATATAGTCTAAACTTTTATAGTTAGTTTTAAAAATAAGCTTTAAGTCATCTTTTTGTTCCTCATTTTGTTTTCTGCTACCATAATAAGGAGGGTTTCCAACAATATATATTTCATCATTACTTCTGGATGGACAAACTTCTTTCCAATCTACTCTGGTAGCATTCCCTTGTTGAATTTGCCCTGCTTGTTTTAAAGGTAGGATTGGTTCAGATTTACCATAATCAAATAATTGCTCTTCGAATATTCTATTCATTTGGTGCTCCGCTAACCACAAGGCAAGTATTGCCATTTCATGTGCAAAGTCATCTATTTCTATACCATAAAACTGTGATAAACGAATCTGAGTAAACTCCAATTGTGGGTTTGGAGTTAAATCAATTATTTGTTTTAAAATTTTAATTTCTAAAACTCTTATTTCCTTATAGGTAATAATTAAGAAATTACCACTACCACAGGCAGGGTCAAAAAATTTAATTTTAGAAATTCTATTTATTAGTTTTCTTAACTGAGAAACATTGTTTTCATACTTTTCAAACTCTTCATACAACTCATCTAAGAACAACGGTTTAATAAGCTTTAATATATTTGGCACCGAAGTATAGTGCATTCCTAAGTCACTACGGTACTCATCTATTACCACTGCCTGAATCATAGACCCGAAAATATCCGGGTTAATATCTTTCCATTGAAGCTCACCTAACTCAATTAAAATTTTTCTAGCCTTTGCAGAAAAATGAGGAGAGCTTATGGTATCATTAAACAACCCCCCATTTACATAAGGGAACTTTTGCAAATAAGCAGGAAAACCATCAGCTTTTTTAGTATTAAGCCTTTTAAATAAGTCATTTAAAAAATCATGAGTATCACTACCATTTCCATTGGTGTGTTGCGCTAAAGTATCTGTAAAAATACTCTCCTCCTCAAAAATCTCTGTATCTTCTGCAAAAAAGCAAAACAACAACCTTGAGAGGAAGATATTTAAGTTATGAATACTTTCCTTTGACTTATAAATATCAGGGTTTTCTTCTCGAAGATAATCATATAATAAAGCCATCTTGTAAGCTGCATCTCTATCAGCCTGATTATCATTACTAGAATTATAAACTTCGCTACCAGCTAGAGGTAAAAAGAAATCGAAATGATTAACTAACTCTTTAAGTTTAATATCTCTAGTAGTTCCTAATCTCAGGTCTTTAGCTACAAGCTGGTCATAATCTGTTAAAATAGCAAAACGTGGTTTATGCTTTAAAATCCTTTCATCCTTAGAAATAGTATCTATTGAACTTAAAAGTTTACTAGTTTCTTCTACTTTAAAAAATATCTTCTTTTTATATAATACTTCTCCATCAACTTTTGAAAGATTAAAATCTCCCTTTTTAAGTCTTGTAGTAACTGATTTTGAGGTGCCATAAGCAATCAAAAAATCATAGATAAACTCTTCTTCGGTAAAGTTGTCTAGCAATACCTGTACATTCTGTTGAATCTCTTTGCTATTCATAGGTTATTCTCCTTGTTCTTTTAATCTTTTAAGCGCTAATTCTACAGCATCCACAGCAACATCTTCTCCTTTAACACCTTCATATACTTTTTCACTCAACCACAACTTTAAAAGATGAACATGCTCTATCTCTAAAGCTATGGCCAACTTTTTTAATTGCTCTCTTGTAGGTTTCCTATCTCCCTTTTCAAGTTTACTAATCAAAGCCGTGTCTACAGTTACTATAGATGCTACTTCACGTAAAAGTAAACCTTTGGTCTCCCTTTTGTGTTTTAATAATTGTGATAGGGTCATGAGTGGGGTATCTTCTAGTTTGTCAAAACTTGTCTAAAAGTACAGTTAATTTCAACAAGCTAAAAAAATTTTCCGAAATTTTTTGGAGCTAGCCTAAAGTGAGCGCTTGACCTACCTATCTCGGAGACCCCCACCCATTTCTGGGAAGAGAAACTCCCCCACCACAATATATAGCGTGAAAATTTTGTTGGCAGGAATATTAAATTCAAGGTGATAGTTGATATTTATTTTTCTCCAGGTCTTTTTAAACTGCTACGTGGTGTACTTCAACTCAAAAATTTAAAGAAATGGTTAGAATCATTAACTACAAAGAAAGACAGAAAGAGGATGGAACATCATTCTTTGTTCTGGAACTGCAAGGAGGCATAGAAATGGTAATGAGCAAAGTTACCGGGAAGTTCTACGCTACTGCAAAAAGGGCATTTATCCCCTCTACATTTGACGAACAGACTTGTTCTGCCCTAGTGGGAACAGAAATGTCTGGAAGCATCATTAAAGAAGAGTGTGAGCCTTTTGACTACGTTATCAAGGAGACTGGTGAAGAAATTACACTGTATCACACTTGGGTATATGTTACAGATGAAGTTGTTCAGCAAAAACAAAAACCTAGAGAGGAGAATAATGTAAAAGCTAAAGCTGAAGTATTCTCTAACAATGGTGTTTTAGAACACTCTATTTAGATAAAAAAGCCTAATCTATAATAATATGGATTAGGCTTCTTTTTATCCAGGTCTTTTAAAATTAGTATTGTACCTGGATAGGTAATAATATAATCTAAATAAGGGTTTTTGAATTTTGCTAAAGAAAGAAAAAGTACCAAAAAGAAAGAAACTTTAGACTATTCCCTTCTCCTATATCATATAAAATTTGATGAAAGAATTTCTCCGAAGTGTTTCGAAAGAAACTTTCTTTGAGCAAAGTTATATAAATTTTTTGACATAATCAATAGAAAAAATCGTATTAAAATGGAAATTTCTGAAATAAACGTTTCGTACTCAAATAATAACAATAGTTGCTTAAAAATAAAAAGTAGTAGACATTCTTATGAGATTCTAAGAGCTTGTTGGAATGATGGAACTATTGAGCTACAGGAAGAATTTAAAATTCTTATGCTGAACAGAGGTAGTCAAGTTTTAGGCATCTATCCCCTATCAAAAGGTGGTGTATCTGGAACATTGGTAGATGCTAAATTAGTTTTTAGTGTAGCTCTCAAATGTAATGCTTCTGCCATAATTTTAGCTCACAATCATCCTAGTGGAAATTTAAAGTCAAGCGAAGCAGATAGAACCTTAACACGAAGATTAAAAAGTGCTGCTGATTTTTTAGATATTAAACTACTTGACCACATCATACTCAGTAAAGACAATTATCTAAGCTTTGCAGATGAAGGGATGCTATAGAAAAATCCTATTTTTTCTTTTTAACTATATAGTAGAATGGAAAAAGTAGGACTTTTTATTCTTAACTCGTTTACATACGAATGTGAATGCCCTGTTTTTTGAAGTTTTTATAAAAGAATGAAAAAGTACAGATTAGTATTAATAGCTAAATTTTTATTTAGTATCTTCCATACTTACAATATCACAAAGACTTACCCCCAGATTATCGGCAATAATTTTAAGAGTATACAAAGTAGGATTTGTACCTCCAGCTTCTAAGCGACTAAAGTTAGATTTTTCTATATTACACTTAGCAGCAAGGTCTTGTTGAGTTATCTTTTTTGATTCTCTCAACATCTTAATTCGCTTACCAATTGCTAACTGTAGTTGCTCTTTATTGCTCATTTAAATAACTAATTGAATAGTTATCAAAAATGATAATTAAACAACCTGAACTGGTTATCATATATGATAAAATAAGTATGTTTGTTAAAGTAAATCAAGATTAAACACCATTACTATGAAACACTATTACGCTCTATTCTTGTTGTCTTTCATAATCTTTGGAATTCATAACTCAATTTCATCAAGGATTAAAGAAGGAACAATAACGGCTGACTATAATACATTTTTAAGCTTGCTTTTAAGAACGACTCCTTTTATAGGTTACATCTTATTAGCTATCAATCTCTTTCTTAAAACATATTGGATTTATGCAATCATTTCATTTTTAATTGGACTTATATTAGTTCCTTCTATTGTCATAAAATTACTTTCACTTCTATTACCTAATAAAGTATTAAAGCATTTAGTTAATCCCTATCCAAAAACAATTATCTCCTACGTGTTATTATCAATATTGATGATAGCAATATTAATCTTTGAACTATTTCAATTATAAAAATCATTAAATGAGAATCATCATTCTAATCTTATTACCAATGCTATTATTAGCATGGATAAATATTCTATATCTTATTTTCAACAGGAAGAAAAAAGCTAATCAAAACCTTATTTAAAGTGAAATTTATTGATTTAGTCAACGAGCTAAAATCATTATCAGTAAACGGATTCTACACTAGAGGAAAAATAGATTGGTGGTTACTTAAAGAAGAAAGAAGGTATCACGCCTGCATGAAAACTCTCAATATTCTGGAATCAGAATTTCCCAAGGATATTTTAAAAGAAGACAGAACATTCAAAAAAAACTATGAATTTATCAAACTTTATGAAAAGCTAGATGAAGTTTCAGACTATTTAAGAGAGCAAGGTAACACTCACAAATTAGTGAATCTTGATAAGGTTTTTAGTGCCATAAAATATTAAACATGGAATTAACAGGAAAGATAAAAGTCTTAAACCAAACACAGATTATAGGTAATAATGGTTTTCAAAAAAGAGAAGTAGTTATTGCAACAGAAGAACAATATTCCCAAAAAATACTTGTGGAATTTATAAAAGACCAATGTGATATGCTAGATGCTTACGCAGTTGGCCAATTAGTTAAAATTGACATCAACTTAAAAGGAAGAGAATGGATAAATCCAGAAGGAGTTCCTAAGTATTTCAATTCCATTCAAGGTTGGAGAATTCAATCCTTAGACAGCCCAAAAGCTGCGAAAGAAACCACAGTAGAACACCAAGGTCTCAGCTTTATTGAAATTCCAGGTGATGACGATTTGCCTTTCTAAGAACATACATAGTAAACCAATAAAATTTATATCATGAAGAAAAACTTTTTAGCATTAATAGCGTTTTTGTCAATAGTAGCTTGTTCAAGTGATGATGATAGCGTTCTAAGTGAAATACAATCTCAATTAATAGGAAAATGGTATTTTGAAAATCCTAGTACTAATCCAGAGCATAATAATTCTTTCACATTCACATCTAATGGTACAGTAACCTATACAAATTGGAATCCAAATTCTGAATCTTATATTAGTGAGGATGGCTCATACAGTTTTGATGGAGATATTATGACAATGACCTTTCCAGAAGGTGTTACTCTAACTTTTATCCAAAAAGTTGTATTTATTTCTGAAAACATAGTGGAATTCCAAGAAACAGACATTTCGGGGTCAACAGCTTATGTAGGAGACTATTTTAGAGAAGGAGAAGTGAACGAAAGCAATAATGATGAATTAACAATCATAATAGACACAGGAAACGTAATGAATTCCAGTTGGGGTTCTTCTTGCTATGGATTATCATCTAGCACAGAAAATATCAACACAAAACTTACATTTTCATCAGATGGAGAAATAGTTAATGACTTTAATTACTCTATGCCTCCAGGTTATCAAATAGATGAAGAACAAACTGTTTCAGGAGATTTAGTATCAGTAAAACTAGAGTTAACAGATTTCGACCCTCAAATTTTAAATAAAGATATAGATATCTATGACATCAATGTTTCTATTGAGAATGAACAGGGAGAAGTAATTCTAAATGAAGGATTAGGAGAATTGTATTATTGTACTGATTCCAGATACGAAGTTACTTTTACCTATAATGTTAATGACAATACTTTTTCAATAGATGAACAGACATATTCTTTTTAAAATAGAATGCATGAATCACTATTTAAAGAGTTAAGGTTTCAAATTGGAGAACAATATGAACTCAATGAGTTTAATTTACAATCCATAGGTTCAACTTTTGAAAATGGGTTAGAATATGAGAATTACGAATACATAAAAAATGATTTTGTAGCTCTATTCGGAATTCCGCTTTCAAAAAATGTTGTTCTCCAATATAACGGTGAAATTCTTATGAGAGTCATCTTTGAATTTGAACTCTGTCATTACACACAAATAAATTCAATCCTAGGGAATATCTCCAATCATTTAATCATTCTCCAGGTACTTATTAAAAACAACAGAAGTTGTCAATTGATAGTCGAAAATAAGTCCGAGGCGTACTAATCGGCATACATATATTGCTCACCTCCGTAATCCCCTGAAAATCATAACCCGAAGGTCACTGGTTCGAGTCCAGTTCCCGCTACTAGTAACGACAAGGCTTCACAGAAATGTGAAGCCTTTTTTAATTTATTTTGTCCCATCCTAAAAGTTTATGTGCTTTATTTCAATTTAAGCATTATCAAAGCAATTCAATTTCCTTTTTTATGTTATGTATAGCTTGTATTTCAAACTTCTCGTAAAAAAAATCCGTCTTAAATATTCTAACCATTGTTCTTCATTGTCAGATTTTATTGAATTGTAAATGATGTTGTGGTAATAAAGAGTAAACAGAATGGTTCCCCAGTTTTGTATTTCTCCTTTTACATCAGTCAATTGAGAAAGTAAATTATCAAGGTGGTGTGAGGGGTGTACTCCGTCATTCGATGGCGGAGCCATCCACTCGATCGTGCTTAGTTATTTTTTGTTATAGTAACTCCATTTCTATCAATGATAATATTTATGCCTGTTAATATAAATAATGATATTAGAATGAATGCTATTCCAACCCATAGAGCAGCTTGTCGGTTAGAATTTGTATATGCAATTGATTCTTTAAGGTTTAGTAAAACTTTTTCATCAGATTGTAAATAAAATACTTGAATTATGTCATCCAATTTTTTTTTATCTTTTAAAACTTTAATCGTTATTTGATTACTTCTTGAAATTTAGTTTGATAAATTCTCATAGTTTTCAATAAAATTAAGTTTCGTACCACTAATTTCGTAAGTTTTATCATAATCGTTTTTAAACGTCAACTCAAATTAGGTTTAATTACTAATTTACTAGTTTTTATTATTCCACTTATTTCTGTGAAATCTTTTTCTTTATAATTCTGGGTAAAATATGTTTTAAGAGCAAAATATGCTATAATAAATCCAATTATTGAAAATGGTTTGAAGTTTTTTATGCCTTTTAACGTATGTCCAATTATCATTAATTTCTATTTTTTGTACAATTAAGCACAACGATAGCTATAAAAATAGTGTTTTTTTAGAATATTATTTTTATAGCCTGTTGAACTAAACCTAAAGGTAGCTTCAAGAGATCGTTAAATCACTATTCACTACCTTTAAGTATTGTGTAATTAATTCATTGAAAGTTATGAAAAAAAAGTAGTACCCTCATAGAGAGGG
>NZ_JAKHSK010000011.1 GCF_023499215.1 Zunongwangia pacifica | reverse complement strand
GTTACTAAACAGGTTTGATACTACCGTGGCAAGCTGGACAGGGTTTAACTATCTTGCTTTTATTGTATTAGCCTTGAAAAAGTTCAAACCCTTCAAAAAGGAAAAAGTTTAAACGAGTTCAGTATAAAAAAATAATAAAATGGGTAAGTTGGGTATTTGTTCCTGGATCCTGGGAATATCAGATATAAATAAATTGATGGAAAAAGTAAAATCACTGGGGCTGGATGGCGTACAGCTTAGTGGTGATTGCCGTCAATATGATGCTAAAGAAGTTAGAGATGCCGCAGATCTTTTTAATCTTGAAATTTTCGCGATAGATCCCTTTAATTGTGAGCCACCAGAGCCACAGCAGGCAAATATTGAAACTGCTGTAGCATTCTACAAAGATGTAATTGATTTTGCAGTACAGGTTAAAGCGCCCTGGGTAAGCCTTCAGGGATTACCAAAATGGACAATTAATTGCAATACTGCCAATGATTGTTGGGAAATGCTGGTACATTGTTGTAAAACACTTGATGCTTATGCACAGTTAAAAAAAGTAAAGATCGCTTACGAATGTGTTAATCGATACGAATCTTCCATGATCCATACAGCAGAAAAGGGTATGGAATTAATAAAGGCTGTGGGGCATCGCAATTTTGGATTAGTATTGGATAGTTTTCACATGCATATTGAAGAACCCGACCCTATAGAAGCTTTAAGAAAAGCTAAAGGGCTATTATTTAGTTATCATATTTCAGATTCCAATAGATCTGGAATTGGAAGGGGACAGGTAGATTTTGTAAAACATCATGCTGTATTAGAGGAAATAGGCTTTGAGGGGCCAATTATGATTGAAGTAGTTATACCGGAGTTGGTGCCTACTCATACGCCTAAAACAGCTTTAGAGAGGGAACGCTTAGATGAAGAAATTAGACGGAGTATTAGGGTTTGGCAAAATTTGAAAGAAAAGAAGCATATTTAAAAAATTGAAATGTAAACATAAAAAAACCGAATCTTAATAATCGATTCGGTTTTCTTTTTTGTCCCACTTTTCAAAAACGGGTAATCCTTCTTCTCTAAGAATATTTTCAAAAGGAACTTTTCTATTTTCGATGTCTTTATCCAGTTCTTCATAAATAAACTGATCGTCGAAACCAATTTTAGCAGCATCGCTATGGTTTAAGGCATAAAAGACTTTTTTAGGACGAGCCCAATAGATAGCACCTAAACACATAGGGCAAGGCTCACAACTGGTATAAAGTACACAATCTTCTAACTGAAATGCATTTAAATTTTCGCAGGCTCTTCTAATGGCGGTTATTTCGGCATGGGCTGTAGGGTCGTTACTGGAAGTTACTATATTCCATCCTTCAGCGATAATTTCTCCATCTTTAACCACGACTGCTCCAAAAGGTCCGCCAGCACCGGTATTCATACCTTCTTCGGCTAGTTCTATAGCCCTTCGCATAAATTTTTTATCGTCCTCTGTCATAATCATTAATTTTTCTTCAAGGTCAAAACTAAATAAAAAAGGACAGTAAAAACTGTCCAAATTCGATCTTATGATTTTTATAACTTAAAAGATTCATCATTATAAGAGAGAGAACTTGTTATTCATTATTTTGAGTTGCTGTTTTACAGTGATTTTGTTTTGATGAATTCTTCTTTTAAGACTATTAAATTTTAGATCACATAAAGTTTTTGGCAATCGATCCAAAATTTGCCGGTATGTTGGTTTCATCAGTAAAAGGTATTATGCGAGATAATTGCTCGCTTTGATTGAGAATTAAAAGATATTCTGCAATCAGCTGCGCTAAAAGCGTTCTATGTGATTTGCTAAGATGTGCCGTATTAATTAAAATGTAATCGTTTTTTGATTTTAAAGGTTCACGACGAATAGGGTTCCAAAAACCTTTAATACTAACTCTTTTATTCAAAGATCGAAGTTCTTTGATAAAAATAGATGAGGTCTCTTCATCATAATTTTGTTGAAGATATTTTTCTATTTCGATGTAATAAAAACTACTTAATAATATTTCATTGGCACGTTTAACAACTCGGGAAAGTCTTCGGTTTCCACCATTGTAAATTAATTTCATTTTTGATTGTTTTTAGAATTTATGTTTGGGTTAAATTAATTTTTAGAAAAAATGAAATAAAAGTATGGTATGTTAAGTAATCTTTAGGGCTCTTTTTGTTTTAAAGGTAGTTTATATTTATTTGATAGTCAATAGAATATTCGTTTGTAAATTATTATTATGATTCCTGTATTTTTTAGCCCTCAAAATTTAAATTTAGAGACTAAAAGCCCTTTAATAATTTATTTTTTTGAGAAAATCTATGATCTTATTTGATTAGAAGAATCAAAAAATACCTTATTTTTGCATTCCGAACCTTCATTTCAACCCAGTATATGAGTCAAAAAGTGCTACTTACCGCTAAAGAAGTACAAATAATTTTGCAACGACTGGCTTGCCAGCTTGTAGAAAATCATTCTGACTTTTCTAATACTGTTCTTATCGGTATACAGCCAAGAGGTATATTTTTACTAAATAGACTTCAGGAAATTTTGGAAAAGGAATATCATTTAAAAGATCTTAAAACCGGCCAATTGGACATTACTTTTTATCGGGATGACTTCCGTAGAAGTGATAAACCTTTAGAAGCCAATAAAACCAGGATCGATTTTGTGGTAGAAGATAAGCGCGTGGTATTTATCGATGATGTTTTATATACCGGTAGAAGTATAAGAGCAGCCCTAACTGCAATCCAGTCTTTTGGAAGACCAAAAGAAATTGAATTGTTAAGTTTTATCGATCGTCGTTTTAGCAGGCATTTACCTATTCAGCCAGATTATAATGGCAGGCAGGTAGACGCCATAAACGAGGAAAAAGTAAAAGTAAACTGGAAGGAAAATGAAGGCGAAGATATTGTTTACCTTATTTCAAAATAACTAGCGTAATGAGCGAATTAAGTGTTAACCACTTACTTGGGATTAAGTACCTGCAAAAATCGGATATTGACCTAATTTTTAATACTGCCGATCATTTTAAAGAAGTTATTAACCGACCTATTAAAAAAGTTCCTTCGTTACGTGATATTACCATAGCCAACTTATTTTTCGAAAATAGTACAAGAACCCGTCTTTCTTTTGAGCTTGCCGAAAAGCGATTAAGTGCAGATACCATTAATTTTTCTGCAGCTTCTTCTTCAGTAAAAAAAGGAGAAACGCTTATCGATACCGTAAATAACATCTTATCGATGAAAGTGGATATGGTGGTGATGCGGCACCCCAATCCGGGAGCAGGAATTTTTCTTTCTAAGCATGTAAAAGCAAGTATTGTAAATGCAGGGGATGGAGCGCACGAGCATCCAACACAAGCCCTGCTCGACTCGTATTCTATACGCGAACGTTTAGGCGAGTTGGCCGGTAAAAATGTGGTGATTGTAGGGGATATTTTGCATAGTCGCGTGGCACTGTCTAACATTTTTGCTTTGAAATTACAGGGAGCAAACGTAAAAGTTTGTGGGCCAAAAACGCTTATTCCTAAATATATAGATTCTTTAGGGGTAGAGGTAGAGACCAATCTTATAAAAGCATTAGAATGGTGTGATGTTGCCAATATGCTTAGGGTGCAAAATGAAAGAATGGATATTAGTTATTTTCCCTCTACCAGAGAATATACACAGCAATTTGGCCTAACTAAGAAAATACTCAATAGCCTGAACAAAGAAATTATTGTGATGCACCCGGGTCCAATTAATCGAGGGGTAGAAATTACCAGCGATGTTGCCGATAGTGATCAGGCAATTATATTAGATCAGGTTCAAAATGGTGTGGCCATACGAATGGCGGCGATATATTTATTGGCCTCAAAAATTAAGCAATAGATTTTATTTTTTAAATTAGTACTTTATCTTACAAAAAGAGGCTAATGAAAATTGAAAAGAAAGAAAACTATCTTTTAATTACAGATGATAAGGATTCTATAACCGATTTCACATCTAGGCTTACCACTAATCATCACCAGTTTGAAAATGAAAACGTGGTGGTGGACATTTTAAAATACGGTGAACTGGAGTTAGAAGAGTTATTGGGGTTTTTAGAGCTTTCTACCGTACATCGTGCTAACAAAAAATCTTTTGTAATTGCCAATGATGCTATTAATATAGATAAAATCCCTGAAGAATTATTTGTAGTGCCTACTTTAAGAGAAGCCGAAGATGTGATCCAGATGGAAGAATTAGAGCGAGAGCTTGGTTTTTGAATTCTTCCTAAAATAACATCTATTTCTTTTTAAAATCGATTTTAATGAAGCTTGATATATTAGGTTGTTACGCAGCCACTCCACGTTCTTTAACCAATCCCACCTCCCAGGTTTTAACAATGCAAAATCAGATGTTTTTAATCGATTGCGGGGAAGGTACACAAGTTCAGCTTCGAAAAAATAAGATTAAATTCGGTAAAATCGAGCATATTTTTATTTCGCATTTGCACGGCGATCATTTTTATGGTTTAATAGGGCTTATCTCTACTTTTATGCTGTTAAACCGGGAGAAAGAACTTCATGTTTATGGACCAAAAGGAATAAAAGAAGTGATTTTGCTTCAGCTTAAACTATCCAATGCCTGGACACCATATCCGTTGTATTTTCACGAATTGACTTCAACAGAACCAGAAATAGTTTACGAAAACAATAAACTTTCCGTAGAAACCATTCCGCTTAAACACCGGGTGTACACTAATGGATTTTTATTTAGGGAGAAACAAGGTGATCGTAAATTGTTAGTGGAAGAAGCCAAAAAGTATAATATAGATGTGACATTGTTTAAAAGCCTTAAAAAAGGAAAAGATGTAGTTTCTGAAGAAGGCGAGCTTATAAAAAACGAACTGGTAACAGAACCTGGAGACGCGCCTAAAAGTTATGCTTTTTGTAGTGATACTGTTTTTTCTGAAAATATTATTCCGCAATTATCCAATATCGATGTGTTGTACCACGAATCTACTTTTTTAGAGGAGCAGCTTAAATTAACCGAACCTACCAAGCACAGCACCGCAAAACAGGCTGCAACCATTGCCAAAAAAGCTAACGTAAAACAATTAATTTTAGGGCATTACTCTACAAGATATCCTGATATTGAGCTATTTGAAAAGGAGGCCGAAGAGGTTTTTCCTAATGTTTCACTGGCCGAAGATGGTAAGAGTTTTGAGTTTTAATGCCTAATTGAAGTTTTAATTTATAGGTCTCTAGTTCTTGGGATGTCCCAGAAATTATCAAAAAGCTTTTCGCATGCATCACTCTGGTTTTTGCTGAAGAATCTTGCTTTAGATGGGATTTTAAGTTAGGATTGATTGTAATTTATTCTATGCATTCTCCAAATTGAAGATTGGTAGGATTGTTACTGCTTTTTTAGAATACCAACTTCATTTCAGCAAATCAAAAATACTTTAAAATTTTCTCGAAAATCGCTATAAACAGGGGCAATTTTTTTCGACCTTATTTTTAAAACTTGTAAATTGCAGTAAACAAATAGAGCCTACGGCTTCTATAAATATTGAGTAAAATCGATCTAAGATTTAGGTTGATTTTAGTAAAAAAAATACCTTTTTAGGAAAGTTAAAAACATAAAGCAATGAGCAGGAATCTTCAGGATTATAGACAATCTTATGAAAAAGATGAATTGTTAGAAAGCAGTATTTCTGATAATCCATTCCAATTATTTGAACAATGGTTTAATGAGACCGAAATCGCAGGCGGGGCAGGAGAGGTAAATGCGATGACGATTGCTACGATTGGTCTGGACGGTTTTCCAAAATCGAGAGTAGTACTTTTAAAATCCTACGATGCTGATGGTTTTATTTTTTATACCAATTTTAATTCTGAAAAAGGAAAAGCCATAGCCTTAAACCCTAATGTTTGTTTATCATTTTTTTGGCCTTCTACAGAGCGACAGGTGATTATACAGGGAGTTGTAGAAAAAGTAGATGAAGAAACCGCGACAGAATATTATCATTCTCGCCCACGTGGTAGCCAATTAGGTGCATGGGCATCACCACAAAGTTCTGAAATTGCTTCCAGAGAAGTATTAGAAAATAACTTAGCTGAAGTAGAACATAAATATGAAGGTCAGGAAGTGCCTAAACCAGAATATTGGGGCGGTTATATTGTAAAGCCGTTTGCAATAGAGTTTTGGCAGGGACGCAAAAACAGATTACACGATCGTATTGCTTACATTAAAGAAGATGCTAAATGGAATAATAAACGTTTAGCCCCTTAATGATGAAACGGTTAGTTATAGTGAGACATGGAAAATCTTCCTGGAAACACAATTTGCCAGATGATGAAAGACCTCTAAAAAAGAGGGCTTTTAAAGATGCAAAAGTGGTTTTAGGCGTTTTTGAAACATTTTTCAGGCAAAATATAAATGAAGATGCTACGCTATTTTGGAGTAGTCATGCTGTACGTGCTAAAAAAACAGCGAAAATATTCAAGAAAAAATTAGGGATTAAGGACGAAGATTTCCAGATAAAAAAATCATTATATACTTTTAGTAGTGGGGAGTTAAAAAAGATAATTCGTTCAGCTCCAAATTCCATAGAAACGCTAGTTGTTTTTTCGCATAATCCCGGGATTACCAGTTTGGTAAACCACATGGGAGATCGCAAATTTGATAATATTCCAACAACCGGCCTGTGCGTTATAGAATTTGAAGACCATAGTTGGGATTCTATATCATCAGGTAAAACCTTACTAACCCTTTTTCCAAAGAATTTACGTTAAGCATGCAGGAAAATAAGTACATCAATCGAGAATTGAGTTGGCTTCAATTTAATACCCGTGTTTTACAGGAAGCCGAAGATGAAACCGTACCATTAATAGAAAGACTCCGATTTTTAGGGATTTTCAGTAATAATTTAGACGAATTTTTTAAAGTACGCTATGCCACTGTAAAACGTATTGATCTTGCCGGAAAAGCAGGAAAAAGCGCGTTGGGTGGTATGAAAGCCAGTAAGCTTTTAGAAGATATTACTAAAGTAGTGATAAAGCAACAGTCTGAAAGTTTAAAGATTTTAGAGAAGATCCAACAACGGCTCCGTGAGGAACATGGTATTTGTGTGATTAATGAAAAAGAAGTCTCTGAATCGCAGCAGAAATTTGTAAAAGATTATTTTCTTTCTCAAGTAAGTCCGGCGTTGGTGACTATTGTACTTAACGATTTAGAAGAATTACCAAGTTTAAAAGATAGTGCCGCTTATCTGGCTGTAACAATGGAAATGAAACCTCCCAAACCGGCAGGGAAAATTTCGAAATTGATGAAAAGTTCTGTGCATGAGCGTAAGTATGTTCTTATCGAAATTCCGCGAAGCATAGAGCGATTTGTGATGTTGCCATCTGATGATGATAAAAAATATATTATTATTCTAGACGATTTAATTCGGTATAATCTTAATAGTATTTTAAATATTTTTGAATATGAAACTATTTCGGCACACATGATCAAGATTACAAGGGATGCCGAATTAGATATTGACAGTGATCTTAGTAAGAGTTTTATAGAAAAAATTTCTGAAAGCGTAAAAGATAGAATTAAAGGGGATCCTGTTCGTTTTGTTTACGATAAAAATATTGATAAGGCCACACTTAATTACCTTATGAATAAAATGGGAATAGATCATGCCGATAGTATTATTCCCGGTGGACGTTACCATAACCGTCGGGATTACATGGGATTCCCTAGATTAGGAAGCAAAGAATTGCTTTACGATACCAAAGAAGCCCTTCCTATTCCCGGCCTTGCGTTGCAAGCAAGTTTAATACAGGGTACGGGTAAAAAAGACCACATGCTTTATGCACCTTATCAAAGTTTCTCTTATGTGGTGAAGTTTTTACGAGAGGCTGCTTTAGATCCAAAAGTAAAAACGATTAAAATTACGATTTATCGCCTGGCTAAAATATCGCACATCGCCAGTTCTTTAATTAATGCCGTTAAAAATGGGAAGAAGGTTTTAGTTCAGATAGAATTAAGAGCGCGTTTTGATGAGGCAGCAAACATAAAGTATGCTGAGCAAATGCAGCGCGAAGGGGTTAAGCTTATTTTTGGGGTGCCTGGATTAAAAGTGCATTGTAAAACCTGTGTAATCGAGCGTGAAGAAAACAATGGGAAATTAAAGAAATACGGCTTTATAAGCACGGGGAATTTTAATGAATCAACTTCAAAAATTTATACCGATTATACCCTTTTTACCGCTAATCAGGAGATCTTAAAAGAAGTGAATAAGGTTTTCGACTTTTTTGAAACCAATTATAAAGTAAGTAAATACAGGCATTTAATTGTCTCCCCACATTATACCAGAACGGTTTTAACAAAGCTTATTCAAAAGGAAATCGATAATCAGCTTGAAGGGAAACCCGCTGGGATTAAGCTAAAGTTAAACAGTCTATCAGATTACCCCATGATCGATAAACTATACCAGGCTAGCAGGGCTGGGCTTAAGATCAAATTAATCGTTAGAGGGATTAACTGTTTAATTCCAGGAGTACCCGGTATGAGCGAGAATATTGAAGCCATTAGCGTTGTCGATAAATTTTTAGAGCACCCAAGAGTGTATATTTTCGAGAATGCAGGTAATCCAAGAGTATATATTTCTTCGGCCGATTTAATGTCTAGAAATCTTGATAATCGTGTAGAAATTGCCTGCCCTATTTACGATAAAGATATAAAACAGGAAGTAATCGATGGCTTTGAAATTAGTTGGAGTGATAATGTAAAAGCTCGTATTTTTTCAGAAAAGCAAAACAATGCTTATCGTAAAAAAACGAAGCCTAGAGTCCGCTCTCAGGAAGCACTTTACGATTATTACTTAAATAAAAACCAAAATTATAAGGAGTGATAGTACAAAAGAAATTAGCAGCAATAGATATAGGTTCTAATGCCATTAGGTTATTGGTCTCTACAATTACTGAAAAAGAAGGAATGGAAGCCATCTTTAGAAAAACATCTTTAGTGCGCGTGCCTATAAGATTGGGAGCAGATGTTTTTTTAAAGCAAAATATCTCTGAAAATAATCAGGATCGTATGGTAGATGCCATGCAAGCTTTTAGCTTGTTAATGAAAGCACATGGAGTAGAAAAATATAAAGCCTGTGCAACATCAGCGATGCGTGAAGCTAAAAATAGTGAAGCCGTTACCCAGATCATTAAAAATAAAACAGGTATCGAAATCGAAATCATTGATGGATCACACGAAGCTGCAATTATCGCAGCGACAGATTTGCATGCCTTAATCCAGGGCGATCATAATTATCTGTATGTAGATGTTGGTGGTGGAAGTACAGAATATACACTTTACAGTAACGGAAAATCTATAGCTTCAAGATCTTTTAAAGTAGGGACGGTACGTTTACTAAATGATTTAGTAGAAAATAAAACCTGGCGAGAAATGGAATCCTGGGTGCGAGAAACCACTAAAGGATATCAGGATATTAGCCTTATAGGATCGGGTGGGAATATTAATAATATTTTTAAAACCAGCGGTAAAAAAGAAGGCAAGCCTTTAAGCCTTACTTATCTTAAAAAGTACGACGAATTGCTTAATAGCTATAATTACGAAGAAAGGATTAC
The DNA here is from genome assembly GCF_023499215.1 of Zunongwangia pacifica. Lineage (GTDB taxonomy): Bacteria > Bacteroidota > Bacteroidia > Flavobacteriales > Flavobacteriaceae > Zunongwangia > Zunongwangia pacifica. Next base: position 135,325 of record NZ_JAKHSK010000011.1, on the reverse strand, counting down.
TGAGTTAGACTTAAAGAATGACCGTGCAGATGTAATTATTCCGGCATCTAGAATTTATCTGAATTCTATGAGATGGGCTAGAGCACACCAAATCTATGTGCCTAAAATTGGTTTGGCCGATGGAATTATAAAATCCTTATATCATTCTGAATAATAGTGATTTATAATTTTCTGAAAAGACTGTCTAAAATTTCATTTTCGTCAATCTGTTTCGATAGCTGTCGGAATTGTTTCGGGTTCTCATATAGATTTTTGAATCAGTATGATGAGATTCTGAAATGAAACTATCCGCTGACAGGCAGGTTCAGAATGACTTCTTTGGATATTTTTAGACGGCTTTTTTTTAATTTATCCGTGAATGGTTTCTTTAGTTCCTAATCCCTGAATCATCTTACCTTCAAATTCTAAAAGATCGTTCCATTTTTTGTCAACCACTTCGCGATCACCATATTTTCTGGCAAACTTTAAAAACATGGTGTAGTGATTGGCTTCACTTATCATTAAATTTTTATAAAATTCGGCCAGTTCCTTGTCTTCAAGTTTTTCGCTTAATAATCTAAAACGCTCGCAACTTCTGGCTTCGATTAAGCCTGCGATCAATAATCTATGGATGAGCTGCGTTTTTCGGCTGCCGCCTTTTGGGAAAAACTTCAAAAGCTGAACAACATATTCGTCCTTACGATCCCATCCCATCTGGATGTTACGCTCTAAAATTTTATCGTGTACCATTTTAAAATGACCCATTTCTTCACGGGATAAGGCAATCATGGCAGTAACAAGCTCGGGATATTCAGGATAATTTACAATTAAAGAAATAGCGGTTGATGCTGCCTTTTGCTCACACCATGCATGATCGATTAAAATTTCTTCAATATTTTTATTTGCGATATCGGCCCATCTGGGATCGGTAGGAAGTTTTAAACCAAGCATAATTATACGTCTAAATCAAAAGTTGTTCGTAATTTATCCAAAAGCGGATTTTTCTCTTTTAGCTTATTGTATTTTTCTATTGGTGTAAATACAAATTTTTTCGCCGTACTCTCATTCACATCAATAACCAGCGAAATAGTCGTGTTTTTCAATCTGGTTTTCAGAAACCCCATTAATTTGTGTTGACCTCTTTCCAGATCGATTTTCATGGATTCTGCCGGTAATTCTATATGAATTTCGTTCTCGTTCTTTAAGGTAGGAAGATCTGTCTCTAAAATAGAAGCCAGGATTTTTTCGCCGCGTTTCTTCAGTTTATGTACATAATCGTCCCAAGCCGCCTGTAATTGTGTTTCGGTAAATTTTCCGGTCATTACCGTTTCACGCTCCGGAGCTTTATCTTTAACCTGGGCCTCAAGTTCTTTTTTCTTTCGAATACTTGCAAGTGAAAGTCCAGATACGCGTTCTCTTTTTACTTCGGTATCAGTAGCAGGTTTCGATAATTCGCTATTTGGAGGTTGAATTTTAGTTGTTTCCTGTTCTTCTTCAGTTTTTTCTTCTTTTTCTTCGGAAGTATTGGGAACTTCATTACTAAAATATTCCTGACTGGCTGGTGTGGCTTCAGGGGCACAGGTATCATTTTCTGTGCGATTTTCAACTGAAGGTTGTTGTGCTTCTTTGGGGGCGGTATCATTTTGCCCATATTCGTTATTCCTGATAATCGATTTTTCCTCTTTTGAGATCGATTTTGCAGGTTGTTCAAAATGAGAAGCGGGAACTATTTTAGGACTGCTGTTTTTTTTTTCTCCGTCGAAAGTGACAGAGGCAATTTGCATTAAGCAGAGTTCTACTAAGAGTCGTTGATTTCGGCTGCTTTTATATTTTAAATCACATTCATTGGCCAGATCGATAGCCTGAAGCAAAAATTGCTGAGACGTTTTTTGTGATTGCTCAAAATATCTGGCTTTTGTTTGTTCACCTACTTCTAAAAGCTGGATCGTCCGCTGATCTTTACAAACTAATAAATCCCTAAAATGCGAAGCCAGACCGGCAATAAAATGATGCCCGTCAAATCCATTAGATAGGATATCATTAAATAGTACCAGTAATTGCGGAATGTTATTATCTAACAACAGATCTGTTACCTGCATGTAGGTGTCATAATCTAACACATTCAGGTTCTCCGTAACAGCCTGTCTGGTTAAATCTTTTCCACTAAAACTTACTACACGATCGTAAATAGAAAGCGCATCACGCATCGCGCCATCGGCTTTTTGAGCAATGATTTGCAGCGCATCTTCATCAGCATTCACCCCTTCCTGCTCGGCAATATATTTTAAGTAGTCTTTAGCATCGGTTACCGTAATTCTTTTAAAATCAAAGATCTGGCAACGAGAAAGAATAGTAGGGATAATCTTATGTTTCTCGGTCGTAGCAAGGATAAAAATCGCATGTTTAGGCGGCTCTTCTAAGGTTTTTAGAAATGCATTAAAGGCCGAGGTGGATAACATGTGAACCTCGTCGATAATATACACTTTATAAGTTCCTACCTGCGGTGGTATTCTTACCTGATCGATAAGGTTACGAATATCGTCAACCGAGTTGTTAGAGGCGGCATCGAGCTCAAAAATATTAAAAGCAAAATCTTCATCTGGACTTTCAGTACCGTCCTGATTAATCATTTTGGCTAAAATACGGGCACAAGTTGTTTTTCCCACGCCACGAGGGCCGGTAAATAAAAGCGCCTGCGCCAGATGGTTATGAGCGATAGCATTAGCCAATGTATTGGTAATGGCCTGTTGCCCAACCACATCTTTAAAGGTTTGTGGCCTGTATTTACGTGCCGAAACTACAAAATGCTCCATCTAACAAGTTTGAACGACAAATATAAAAATAGCCTGCTTAACTCCGAAAATATGTACTAGTATTTATAAACAAATCATCAACTTTATGAGTGGCATGTTGAAATTTGATAATGTGATGATAGCTGAAAGCTAATGGTTAATTACAAATAGCTTTTCTGAGTTTACATTGTTTCGTTATTAGGGCATAGATGATAGACCAAGGGCTGGAGAATTTTAAAATGTATTAATTTGAAAATGATTTTCTTGGCTTTTTGCTCAGATTGTTGATTTTTCGAGATATTTTAAATTTAACAAACGCGACTGCTAACTGTAAACTCATGAACTTTTACTCTAAACTTTCAACTTAATTTAAATACATTTGCAGCCAAGCAGGTCGGCCCTATCGCTAAGTTCATATTTGTGGCTTAGAGGAAAGTCCGGACACCATAGAGCAGCATAGTGGGTAACGCCCACCGGTCGTGAGGCCAGGACAAGTGCAACAGAAAGAATGTACAGGTAATGCTGTAGTGAAATCAGGTAAACTCTATGCGGTGCAATGCCATGTAAACCAACATTATCAAATTGCTCGTTTGTCGTTGGAGGGTAGGCAGCTAAAGGACTTTGGTAACAATGTTCTAAGATAAATGACAAGGGCATCCTGATGTATTTCAGGGTGAACAGAATCCGGCTTACAGACCTGCTTTTTTATATACCCGTACATAATCGATTAGATATTCCTGCGGAAAAATGGAATCGTCAATTTCCCCAGCCCATTTTCCACCAAGAGCCAGATTAATAATTAAGAAAAATGGCTTTTTAAAAGGATTATTTTCGGTATCTGCCTGATCGATGTTGAAAGTGTAATACACGTAATCATCAAAAGAGAATTCAATTTTTTCTGAATCCCAGTTCATCCCGTAAACATGAAAATCCTCACTAGGAGCAGTCTCTAATTTTAACTGCCCGCCTTCACTTTTAATTTTGGATCCTTTACCATGCGGATAATGAACGGTAGCATGGATATTATAAGGATCTTTGCCCACAAATTCAAGAATATCAATTTCACCGCTATAAGGCCATTCGATATCGTGAAAATTAGCCCCTAACATCCAGATGGCCGGCCAAACGCCTTTTCCCTGTGGAAGTTTAGCGCGGACTTCAATTTTACCGAAATTTAGATCGAATTTTTTATGGGTGTGTAAGCTTGCCGAGGTGTAATGCGCTTTTTCTGTATTATAACGATAGTTCTGAATATCGGGATCGTATTTCTTGTTTCGATATCCTTCTTTTCTGGCAATGATTTTTAGAACATCATTTTTAACAATGGCATTCTTCTTTCTTTTGGTATAATATTGTTCCTCAAGATTACGAATAAAACCGGTTTCATGTGTCCATTTGTTTTTATCGGGCTTACCACGATAATCAAACTCATCATTCCAAATTAATTCATAATCCTGCGCATTAGCTTCCATCGATAAGCACACTAAAATTGTAAGAAAATAATATAAACTTTTAGTATTTTTAATCGTTATCACCAGTTTTATAAAAAAATGAAAAAACAGAACCGCCATATCCTCTTTTCTCAACAAAATTTGGGCTAGTAGATAAATCGGTATGTTTTCCAGATTCAATAATTAGCATTCCGTCTTCACTAAGCAGATTATTTTTAAACACTAATTCGGCTATTCTTAAAAAATCTTCCGTGGAAAAATCGTAAGGAGGATCGGCAAATATAACATCTGCGGTAATGGGGGATTTTTCTAAATATTTAAAAACATCACTTTTTATGACAGTGATTGAGTAATTGAGTTCCGCCGCTGTTTTCTTTATGAATTTTACGCACTCAAAATTACCATCTACCGAGGTAATCTGTTCAGCACCACGTGACGCAAATTCATAGGAAATATTGCCTGTTCCAGAGAATAAATCTAAAATCCGTAAAGCACTAAAATGATAATGATTGTTTAAAATATTAAACAAGCCTTCTTTTGCCATATCTGTGGTTGGCCTTACGGGTAATTTTTTGGGGGCAATAATTCTTTTGCCTTTGTTGCTTCCTGAAATAATGCGCATTTAAAGCGTGTTTAAAAGTATGTATTCTTCAGATTTATTAATATTCCAGCCTTTTTCTATTTCGTGTGTTGTTTCTGAAGATAAAAAATGAATATTCTGAATATAATCCTGAAGCAATTTGTAAATGTCGTCTTCTTTATGAATTTCTCCACTTAAGTGAAGCTTAAACTTTTTGGGGTCTAAATCTAACTGTTCTGCAGCAAAAAGCAAGTAGTATAAATAATCTTCTTTACTAAAATAATTAAAGCTGTTACAAAGTAGTAGTTTGCCTTCTTCAATGATAAATAAATCTAGCCGTTTGTGACTATTATGTGCATAGACTTTAATTCCTTTATGATCTTCAAAAGAAAGAAACTTTTGCAATAACACCGATAGATGGTGAGAATATTCGAATTCACCGTATTTTTCAAAAAAATAATTGATGATATTGGTATAAGGAATATAGACATTCACCATTTCTTTATGCTCAATTTCATCTACGGCAACAAAATCTGTTTTAAGGATCTTCGTATTGAATTTTAAATAAGAAGCAGCGACCTCTTCTTTAAACCATTTTTTGGGAACTAATGTAAAAAGGTTATTACAGAAGCATAATTTCACCTCGTTTACCGGTGTTTTAAGCTGTGGTTGCGTATTGTATTCTTCTTCGATCTTTTGAAGAAGGTTTACCGGATCGAGTTCTTTTTCGAAGGATTTTTTGTGGTAATAAACTATAGTATTACTTTTTGTATTTAGGGTACAAAAAGAAAGTCCATTCAGGCTAACCTGAATGGACAATTTCAAAGATATATTTTCTGGATTATTGGTCACCATAAGTTTGTGGCCAGTTTCCTGTAGTGTTTACTTCTTCCATAGAACCAACACTAATGTAACGACCGTTAACCTCTTCTACAGATTGTACTTCGTTTTCTTGTGCGATCAAATGCTTATCCTGATCGTATAGGATTACACTTTTAGCAACTCTTGCTTCAAAAACGGGAATTTTGTTATCTCCTTTTTTTATTGAACCAGCTTGAAGTTCGACTTTAGCGTCTGTTCCTTTAATTGGTACGTTGATCATGTTGGTGTAACGATCACGATCACCTTTGTATAAAGAATCTTTTACCGGTACGAATCCTAAAGTATCGATAAGAACTTTTTCGATATACTCGTCTACACCATAGGTCTTTCTGTATTCTTCATCTAATACTGTAGTATCTCTACGTTGAGTAATCGCAAATTCAGCAGTATCGATAAATTGTACAAGTTTGTTAAAATCACCTTCAAAATCACCAGTGATCTCTTTATGAGCAAGCTCGGCCGCTCTTATGTCTTTAAGGTTTTCAATTACTTTTGGGTAACGTTGTTCTTTAACCTTGTTAAATTGAATTGGTCGGTATACAGCATCAAAAGTTAACCAAGCCAGAAAAGCTATAACCGCCCACAATAGTAATTGAATTACAAGTCTCATGCTTCTAAGAAATTAATTTAAGTTATTAGAGTTATATGACAAATCTACAATTTTTTTTTATTCGCAAAAGTTTCTTGCCTAAAAATCCATCATTATATTTGGTTTTTTGAAGATTCAGCTATGGAAAAACCGAATGTTTCAGCATTTTATAAAATTTTGATTAACGATTTGGGTTTTCAACCCCGTGAAAAACAGGATATTGCCTTACAGCAATTAGCCAAATTTGCAGTAGAAGGAACCAATGATGATCTTTTTTTGCTAAAAGGCTTTGCCGGTACAGGAAAAACAACAATTATCAGTTCTTTTGTTAAAAATCTGTGGAAAATAAAGAAATCTGGTGTTTTAATGGCGCCAACGGGTCGTGCAGCCAAGGTAATAGCGAATTATTCACAAAGGGAAGCCTTTACCATTCACAAGAAGATTTATTTTCCGAAGAAATCGGGGGGAAGCGGAATTCAGTTTGTTTTACAAACAAATAAACATAAAAATACGATTTTTATTGTAGATGAAGCCTCGATGATTGCAGATCATCCAGGTGATTCTAAGAATTTTGATAATGGTTCTTTGCTAGACGATTTAATGGAATATGTGTATAGCGGGCACAAATGCCAATTGATTTTTATAGGGGATACTGCACAGCTTCCGCCTGTAAAAATGGATATAAGTCCGGCCTTGGATCAAGATACATTACGAACCGGTTTTTTTAAAGAGGTTGGGCATATAGAATTAGACGAAGTGGTTAGGCAAAGTGAGGAAAGTGATATTTTACATAATGCAACATTAATTAGAGAAGCTATTCGTGAAGCTTTTTATGAGAGTTTTAAATTTGAATTAGGACCTAAAGCAGATGTAGTACGGCTGGTGGATGGGTACGAAATTATGGAAGCCATTCAGGATACCTATCATTCGCTGGGAAACGAGGATACCAGTATTATTGTTCGTTCTAATAAAAGAGCTAATCAATACAATCAACAAATTAGATCCCGAATTTTATACCAGGAAGAAGAAATTTCTGCCGGCGATTATCTAATGGTGGTAAAAAATAATTATTTCTGGATAAAACCCTCTTCTGAAGCTGGTTTTATTGCCAATGGGGATATTGTAAAAGTTTTGGAGATTTTTGCGATAAAGGAACTTTACGGATTTCGTTTTGCTGAAGTTTCGGTGCAAATGGTCGATTACCCAAAGATGCGTCCTTTTGAGACGGTGGTCATGTTAGATACGTTAACCAGTAATTCCCCTTCGCTTACTTTTGAAGAATCTAATCTTCTTTATCAGGAAGTAATGAAAGATTATGAAGATGAAACAGCGAAATATAAAAAGTTTTTGAAGGTTAAAAACAACAAATACTTTAATGCATTACAGGTAAAATTCTCTTATGCCATTACTTGTCATAAAAGTCAGGGTGGGCAATGGAATACCGTTTTTATAGAACAGCCTTATTTACCCAATGGTGTAGGCAAAGAATATCTTCGCTGGTTGTACACAGCGGTAACACGGGCTACAGATAAATTATATCTTATAGGATTTAAAGATGATTTTTTTGTGGTACAGGATTAACTAAATTTAAACAGCCGGCCTGTTTTTAAAAGCTTATTTTTAGAAAAAATTAATCAATATTTTTTGATGAAAGAAAAACTTAAGATTGTCGCGATGATTCCCGCCAGATACGAAGCTTCACGATTTCCGGGGAAGTTAATGCAGGATTTAAATGGGAAACCGGTAATTCAGCGAACTTATGAAGCAGCTAAGAATACCGGGCTGTTTGATGATGTTTATATTGTTACAGACAGTGACAAGATAGTAGTAGAAGCAAAGAATTTTGGCGGTAAAGTAATTAAAAGCAAAAAAGAGCATGACTGCGGAAGTGACCGCCTTGCCGAGGCCGTTCATGATATGGATGTAGATATTGTAGTGAACGTGCAGGGAGACGAGCCATTTATTGATAAATTAAGTTTAGAGCGATTACTGAATGTTTTTCAGGATGATGATGCTTCAAGTATCGATTTAGCGTCCTTAAAAGTAGCAATACAGGATAGTAAAGAAATTACCAATCCTAATAATGTAAAGGTGATTACAGATCATAATGATTATGCGCTATATTTCTCAAGGTTTCCTGTTCCTTATCCTAGAAATACCGATATTAAAGTGATTTATTATAAACATATTGGGATTTATGCATTTAGAAAACAGGCACTTTTAGATTTCTATAATTTACCCATGCTGCAATTGGAGAATGCTGAAAAAATTGAATGTATTCGATATTTAGAATATGGTAAAAATATTAAAATGGTAGAAACCGATAGACAGACTATTGGGATTGATACTCCTGAAGATTTAGAGCGTGCAAAAGAATATCTACAATCTTTAGAAAATTAATTAGACAGGAATTAAATATTCAATAAAAAAACGGCCAGTAACTTAAAATTACTGGCCGTTTTCGTTTGGCAATACAGAAATTACTAACTAACAATTAACCATTGCTTACTGCTTCTTTATAGGTTGAAAGTGCGCGTTCTCTCGCTTCTTTATGATCTACCATTTTATCGGGATAATCATCGGAGCCAAATTCTTCAACCCATTCTTTTATGTATTTTTTGTCTTTGTCGAATTTATCGATTTGAGTAGTAGGATTAAATATCCTGAAGTAAGGAGCGGCATCTACGCCACTTCCTGCAACCCACTGCCAGTTTCCAACATTAGATGACATTTCGTAATCTAGTAATTTTTCAGCAAAATAGGCTTCTCCCCAACGCCAATCTATTAACAAGTGTTTGCACAAAAAGCTACCCACCAGCATTCTCACTCGATTGTGCATAAAACCAGACTTGTTAAGTTGACGCATACCGGCATCAACCAAAGGGAAACCTGTTTTACCAGCTTTCCACTTTTCGAAATCTTGTTTGTTATTACGCCATTTAATAGTGTCATATTTCTTTTTAAAAGCATCGGTTACCGTTGAGGGGTTATGATATAAAACCTGCATAAAAAATTCGCGCCACACCAATTCCTGCAAAAAGGTTTTATTCTTTTCGTTATTAGCCTTTTTAACCATTTTCCGAACGCTTACTGTCCCAAATCTAAGATGAGGCCCCAAGTGACTGGTGCCTTCTTTTGAAGGTATATTTCTGGTGTTTTCATATTGCTGAATAAGTGTTGGCGTAATATCGAAATCAGGTACTTTTAAAGATGATTTTTTAAAGCCAATATCACTTAAACTTAAGTTTGGTAGTCTGGTGTTTTGAATAAGATTATCTAGAAACTGACTGGTATAATGAATCTTTAGGTCGATGTCTTTAAAATGTTGCATCCATGTTTTCATGTACGGCGTGTACACCACGTAGGGATCGCCGTCACCTTTTACAACTTCATCCTTTTCAAAAATAACCTGATCTTTAAATGTTTCAAATTCAATATCATTGGCCTCTAATAATTGCTGAATTTGATGATCACGGTCTTTGGCGTATGGCTCGTAATCGCGGTTGGTAAAGACTTTGCCAATGTTGTAATCCTTTACTAGGCTTTTAAAAATTTCTTCAGGTTTACCATGATACATGGCGATTGAAGAATGATGATTTTTCTGAAGTTCACTCCTCATTTTCTGAAGTGTTTCAAAAATAAAAGTTACCCGGGCATCATCTTCAGGTAAACGATCTAAGATTTCAGTATCAAAAATAAAAATAGGCATTACGGGATGCCCTTCTTTTAAAGCTGCTAAAAAACCTACATTATCATCTAATCTTAAATCCCTACGAAACCAGAATATATTTATTTTATCCTTGCTCATTTACGAAATGTTTAGTGTGGAAAGTCCGCCATCTACACCAAAAATTTGTCCTGTAATCCAGCTACTTTCTTCACTTAATAAAAATGCGGTCATATTAGCAATATCGGCTGTAGTTCCCACTCGTTTTAGGGGGTGACGCTGATCCATTTTTTCTTTTTTCTTGTCGTTATTTAATAGTTTTTCTGCAAGTGGAGTATCAGTTAACGAAGGGGAGACCACATTAACCCTTAAACTCGGTGCATATTCTGCCGCTAAAGATTTAGCAAAACCTTCTATTGCGCCTTTTGCGGCGGCTATGCTGGTATGAAAAGGCATCCCTACTTTTACTGCGACGCTACTAAAAAATACTAAACTAGCTTGTTGGGATTCTTTTAATATAGGCATCAATGCATTTATAACTTTAATTAAACCAAAAAAACTGAGTTGCATTTCATCTTCAAAATCTTTTGGTTTTAGCATTTTAAAAGGTTTCAGATTAATGCTCCCTGGGCAATACACCAATCCGTCTAATTTTTCGGGTAAATCAAGAGACGATATGTCATCTTTCAGCACATCAAACTCTAAATGATTAACTTCTAAATCGCCAATATCACCATGGCTTCTGGAAGCAATATAAATATTGTGTTCTTTATGTAGTTTTTTAGCAATTTCTAGTCCTATGCCGGTAGAACCGCCAATAAGTAAAATATTCTTTTCCATAATTAATTTAAAATATCCTGTTTAAGAGTACCTTCAGAAGCTTGTGGAGTTTTGTACTCGCCAAAAAGCTCAATGAGCTTCTTTTTACGATACTCGAAAATCTCCTCTAATTTTGGTTTTACCATAAATGGATGTACCAAATTGCCCAATTTTCCCATTGGTAGCTTATAATCTACGATGTCTTCCATTTCTACTCCGCCATCAATTTCTTTAATAAAATGTTTGTGATGCCATAACGCATACGGGCCAAAACGTTGTTCATCTACAAAGTATTCACCTTCTTTAACATGGGTGATTTCAGTTACCCATTTTGTTTTTATACCGCCAATTGGAGTAACGATATATTGAATAATCTGCCCCTCGAACATAGGGCGATCTCCACCAGAGGTAATATCAAAACCCATATAATCTGGAGTGATGATTTTAAGGTTTTTGGGATCAGATAAAAAATCCCATGCCTGTTTTTTTGAAATAGGGAGTTTTTGAAAGGTATGGATTTGGTGCATTTTTAAGCAATTTGTTATTTTAATAAAATTACAATGATAATTGTTTAATGAAAAATTATATTAGTTAAACAAAATTTAAATGATTGATTTTATTATAAAAAAATATCATTAAGTATGTATTTCTTAATTTAATTAGCTGTGAATGTTATTATCTTAGTGAAAAACTAAATCATACCCAATCATGAAAAAACTACTACAACTATTCATTTTAACTTTAGGTATATCTGTATCTGCACAAATACAGGCGCCACAACCAAGTCCTTCTGCTAAAGTAGAGCAGATGGTAGGGTTAACCACAGTTACATTAGACTACTCAAGGCCTGCAATGCGCGGCAGAACGATTTTTGGAAACTTAGTGCCATACGGAGAAATTTGGAGAACCGGTGCAAATGAGAACACCGTTATAGGTTTTTCTGATGATGTAGAAATCCAGGGCCAAACTTTAAAAGCGGGTAAATATGCTATTTATACGATCCCTAATAAAGACAATTGGGATGTAATGTTTTATAAATCTACCAATAACTGGGGAAATCCTCAAAATTGGGATGATAGTATGGTCGCTTTAAAAGCAAAAGCTGAGGTGGTTAAAATGCCTATGGAAATGCAAAGTTTCACTATTTTAATCGATGAGCTTACAAACGATGGTGCTACTTTAAATTTCTTATGGGAGAATACCGTGGCTTTTTTAAAATTTTCTGTTCCTACAGATAAAAAAACAATGGCTAGTATCGATAGAGTAATGAACGGCCCGGGAGCTGGCGACTATTATGCTGCCGCTGCTTATTATCATGATGCCGATAAAGATTTAAATAAAGCCTGGGAGTGGATCAATAAAGCAACTGAAGCCAATCCAGATGCTTATTGGATACAGAGAAAAAAGTCGTTGATCGCTGCCGATTTAGGTAAAAAAGAGGAAGCAATTGAAGCGGCTAAAAAGTCTTTGACTGCTGCTGAAAAGGCCGGAAATAAAGATTACGTAAAAATGAACAAAGATTCATTAAAAGAGTGGGGAGCAAAATAATGGAGCTCTAAAATATCTAATAATAAAAAAGAGGCTGTCTAAAACTCAATTTTAGTCAAGTCGCTCCGACAGCGATCGGAATTGTTTCAGGTTTTCATAACTATTTTTAAATCAATGAGATGGGATTCTGAAATAAATTCAGAATGACGTTTTTTGATATTTTTAGAAAGCCTCTTTTCACTGAAGCAATATTATTAATATTCCAAACCAATTTTTTCTCGAACCGCATCCAGCATTTCTATAAGCTCTAAACTTTTTTCAAACGTCATTTCAGTACTTTCTTTTTTGCCTTCCAATAGCATTTGGCCTACGTGTTCGGCTTCAAAATTATAACCGTTAGCTTCTACGCCAAATTCTCTGGTGAGGCTTTCATTTTCAGTAGTGATGACTACGGAGCTTGGTTGATGAAATCTTGGTTTTATATAAATTTTGGCTTTTTCTAATGTTATGGTGGCCGCAACATCAGTGTTTTTATCTACAAAGCTATAAAGTTCGGCCCTTACATTTTCAGGATAAATAAATGTAGCGTGGCATCTGGCATCTACCTCGGTTTTGGCCATTTTAGCGGTAGCTTCTATTTTTTCTGGTTTACCCAGAAAGCTCAAGGCCGCAAAAATTGGATATATACCAATATCCAGTAAACTACCGCCACCTAAAGATTTATTGTAAATCCTACTGTTGGCATCAAAAGGAGCATCAAAACCAAAATCGGCTTCCATTGATAAGACTTTCCCATATTTGCCAGATTTTATAACTTCAGCAGTATATTTAAAATGAGGAAGAAAATGCGTCCACATAGCTTCCATTAAAAATGTATCCTGTTTTTGTGCAAAATCGATCATTTCTTTTACCTGATTTTTATTCATGGCAAAAGGCTTTTCACACAAAACGGCCTTTTTATGCTTCAGACAAAGCAACGTATGCTCGTGGTGAAATACGTGAGGTGTCGCAATATAAATAGCATCCACTTCAGGATCATTGAGCATTTCAGTGTAACTTCCGTAGGCTTTATCGGCTCCCATTTCTTCAGTATAATCTTTAGCTTTTTCTAAAGATCGGCTGGCAGCCGCATACAAATTAGCATTGGGAACATGGGTTAAGCCCAAAGCAAATTTTTTAGCGATTTTTCCCGGTCCTAAGATTCCCCAGTTTATTGTTTTATTCATGATGATGCATTTTTAGGTTGGGTGGTGGTTTGTATAAGCAATGCAATGCTAATGACCAACAGGCAGCCAAGAACGTTTAACCATAGATACGGTAAAATATCTAAAAAGTAAACTACGATTACAATTAATTGAGTGATTATTGCTGAAATAAAAACGGCATTGCTTTTTATGAATCTGATGAAAAAGGCAAGTAAAAATATGCCCAGTACATTGCCGTAAAATATCGAACCGATAATATTGACAAGCTGAATAAGATTATCAAATAAATCGGCTACACTGGCAAAGATGATGGCTAGAACACCCCACATTAGGGTGAACCATTTTGAGGCATTTAAATAATGCTCTTCGCTTTTTTCTTCTTTCAGGTTTCTGCGATAAATATCGATGGTCGTCGTCGATGCCAGCGCATTTAGCTCTGAAGCGGTAGAAGACATCGCAGCGCATAAAATCACGGCCAATAAAAGACCAATAGCACCTCGGGGCAAATTATTCAGAATAAAATGAATAAATACGTAGTCTTTATCGTTACTTTCTGCACTGGTTTTTGCCGCATCGATAAATATTTTTGCTTTTTCACGATTTTGGAATTCCTGAGTGTTTAATGCGGAAAGCTGGTCTTTAAATTGCTGATTTTCGGATTCAGAGAGCTGATCGATTTTATTGGCGTAATCTAAAGTAAGTTTTTGTTTTTGTTCCTGAAGCTCACGGTGAGTCACCATTAAATCTTCGTACTGCTCGGCATAATCTGAACTTAAAACGGCTTCAGTCGCAGCAGGGTTAAAATTAAGTGGCGTGCTATTAAACTGGTAGAATACAAAAACCATCACACCAACTAACAATATAAAAAATTGCAATGGTACTTTTAGAAATCCGTTAAATATCATTCCTAACTGACTTTCCCTTACGCTTCTTCCAGAGAGATAACGCTGCACCTGGCTTTGATCGGTGCCAAAATAGGAAAGCGATAAGAATGTACCCCCTATAATACCACTCCAAAACGTATATCGGTTATTAAAATCGAAAGAGAAATCCAGCACATCCATTTTACCTTCGCTTCCGGCAATTTCCAATGCTTTTGTGAAGGTTATATTTTCTGGCAGGTAATATAAAATGATAAAAAATGTCGCGATCATTCCGGTTAGGATTACCGCCATTTGCTGCTTATGTGTTACGCTAACGGCTTTGGTACCGCCTGAAACTGTATAAATAATGACCAATACTCCAATTAGTAAGGTAAGCGTGGTAAGATCCCAGCCTAAAACAGCCGATAGGATAATAGCAGGAGCAAAAATAGTAAGCCCGGCTGCTAAACCACGCTGAATTAAAAACAGTAATGCGGTTAATACTCTTGTTTTTTGGTCGAATCTGGATTCTAAATATTCGTAAGCCGTATAAACCTTTAATCGGTGATAAATAGGGATAAAAACAATACAAATGATAACGATAGCGATAGGCAGCCCAAAATAAAATTGTACAAATCCCATCCCATCATTAAAGGCCTGTCCCGGCGTCGATAAAAAAGTAATCGCACTGGCCTGGGTGGCCATTACCGATAGGCCAATGGTCCACCATTGGGCATCGTTACCACCTTTTATAAAATCCTGAACGTTCTTACTACCACGAGATTTATAGACGCCGTACCAAACAATCGAACTAATGGTAACTATTAAAATTATCCAATCAATTAATTGCATGTTAGGCGAAAGATTTCATTATAAAATAAAAGGCAATAATATAGATAGCGTTGGCGACCAACACAGCGGTGTACCGCATTTTCCATTGATATTTCTCTGGCTTTTCTTCCATTATTTTCCTAAAGAAAGCAAGTTAGCAAAAAGGCGGTACGATCCCGCAACTCCGGCAGGAAATTGTCTAAAGAAGCTTAAACCGGTATAAACATAATAGCCTTTACCGTATTTAGCAATTAAAAGACTGCCTTCTGTAGCTTCTTCATTTTTATCGTGCATTGATAATATGGTATTGTAATTCTTATCCCAGGCGTTCGGGAAATATAGTCCACGTTCTTGTACCCAGCCATCAAAATCGTTTTTGGTGATTTTGTTGGGCGTATTTAAAACAGGTGAATTGGGATTTACAAAATCAACTTCGGCATCTTCTTCGGTTACACGATCGTAGGATAATTTAAAAGGGAAAGGCCCAATTTGGTTTACTGTAATACCACGATCTTTGTTGTATTGCGACACCAGTGTACCACCATTTTCAACATACTTCATTAACTCGTCATTCTTATAACGAAGTTCTTCCAATACATTATAAGCTCTAACGCCGGTTACTACTGCATCATATTTTGCTAAGCCTTTTGCGGATATTGTCGCAGGCGATAGCACACTCACATGATAACCAATTTGGCGTAAACTTTCAGGCACTACATCACCGGCACCGGCGATATACGCGATATTTTCTCCTTTTTTCTGAATATCGATTTTAGCCAGTTTCAGCTTTGCAGGGATAACCAGTGTTTGCTTTGGTATATGGGGATAGTTAATCGTAATAACTTCGTCTTTGTATGTTTTTCCAGAAGTTTCAAATTCAGGATAAATCCAAATTTCACTTTGCGCTGAAGGTGGGGTCACTTTAAAAGTATACGTGATACTGCTTCCTTTTTGCGGGAGGTTTACCGCTTCAGATTTTGGCGATATTTGCCATTCTGAAGGTAAATTTAATTTTAGCGTTCCGCTGGTACTGTCTTTTTCCGCAGTCACTTTTATCCTGATATTTTTGCTTTCCTGATTAGGGAAAAGAATAACATCCTCTGTAAAACCTATGGATACCGGTGGAATAATTTCAAAATTCTCGTAATTTTCACCGGTTACATTGTCATTATATTTGTAAACAATTTCTTTTTCAAAAGGAATGGAAGTGCCATTTATATCGATGTTGAAAGTTACCGTGTTAAGATGCGGAGTTTCTGGTTTCCCAATTAATTTTCGATCATCTACACGATACATTCCTACAGTTCCTTCTTTATTTAACCAGTATGGTGAAGTATACGTGGCATTTTCAGGAACTTTATATTCCAAGGATTTTTTCCAGTCTTCATTATTAGGGAGTACAGTAGCCGTTTCTTCAACTTGATTTTGCGGATTTAAGACGATAGATGTTAACTCCACTTCGGCATTACTGCGATTAATAGCTTCAAGCTGAAGCATGGTAGTATCGCCTGGCGAAGCAAATTCTGAATTTGATACCGCATCCAGATAAAGTCCCGCACATGCCTGTATGATTGATTTTATTTCTTCTGTTTTTATGGCTTTCCAATGTTCGTCTTTTAAATGCTGAATTAGCGAATAGGCTTTTAAAAGTGCTGGTAAACTGGCAGACGGATTAGTAAAATCAAATTTTTCCTGAACATCACTTAACATCTCACCAATTTCAGCGCCGCCTTTAACACGCGTCCAGGTGGTATTTATTCCAGAGAAAATATCTTCCCTGGAAGCTGGTTGTGAACCTTTAATAAGTTCTAAATATTCCATTTCGCTACCACGAGAACCCGTACTTCCAAAACCCTGTGATTGGTGCTGACTACGACTTAACGATGCGATTTCTGGATTAGAAAGTCCTTTTAAAGGAAAATAGACTCCGGTGTCAAAACTCAGGTATTTTTCACTTTTTGTTGCTTCTTTAAATGCTTGTTGACTCCCAAAAAACCAGGATGAGGTATTAAAAAATAAGCGTTCTGGCTGCCATGTGCTGGTGTATTCCAATTGTTTTGGGAATATCGATTTGTCAGTGGTAATATCAAAAGCTTCTACACTTAAAATTGCAGAAGAGGTATGGTGGCCGTGCGTTGTACCCGGTGTGCGATGATCAAAACGATTAATAATCACATCGGGCTTAAAATTTCTTATCACCCAAACCACATCACTTAAAACTTCTTCTTTATTCCAGGTTTTTAAAGTTTCATCTGGATTTTTAGAATATCCAAAATCATTGGCGCGGCTAAAAAACTGCTGCCCACCATCAATTTTACGTGCAGCAAGTAACTCCTGAGTTCTAATTAAACCTAATTGTTCCCTTATTTCTGGTCCTATTAGATTTTGGCCGCCATCACCCCTGGTTAAAGAAAGATAAGCCGTTCTGGCATGTTTTTCATTAGAGAAATAGGAGATCAATCGGGTATTTTCATCGTCAGGATGAGCCGCCAGATATAAAACGGAACCTAAAAAATTCAGTTTTTCAATTTTTTCATAAATCGCTGAGGCACTTAGTTTTTGGGGAGCCTGTGCATTTAATTTAAAAGAGAGTATTAAAAATAAAAGGGGTAGGAATTTACGCATTTTTATGCCTTATTTTAAACAAAATCAAATATAAAGTTTTTACTCGATAATCGAGATTAAATGCTACAAGGCTTGTCTTAAATTAAAAAATAATTTTCTAAAAAAGGGACATATGGACTTGCCCTGGGCAGTTTACTGCCCTAATGGTAGTATTTATATTTAATTAATTATCCGTAATTTGTAATAATTCGTTTTTTTCGTCATTCCGGACTTGATCCGGAATCTCATAGTGTATTAAAGAACAAGCTATTGTGATGAGGCCCTGAATCAAGCTTTATTGCGGACATTCAATTAATTAATACAAAAAAGGCTCTTTAAAAGTTAGAGTGCATTTTTTCCTTCATCTAAAAAAACGTCTTTCTGTACTAAAGAAACTGCCTTTTGTAAGATAAGGTTATTGGGATAGGTAATAAGTTCACCATCGTCTGTCCTTAAGTGAAGATGAAAGGCTTTAATGTCTTCAATTAATGCTTCGATAGGCATATCCTTATCATGGATTTTTATTTTATCCCCAATTTTATAAGGGAAATTAAAAAACATGATTATTCCTGAAGTGATGTTACTAAGTATAGACCAGATCGCAAATAAGGCTACGCCAATAACAGCAAAAACCGAAGAGAATATTAAGGCAAGATCCCGAAGATTCATCCCCCAAACCACCGCCATTACAAATAGTGCCAGAATAACGATTAAAATATTGATGTATCTGAACATTAAACGAATTCTGGTAATATGAATTTCCCCTTTCTCACCAATGCGCTGTGCTGTTTTTTTAAGTACAAAATTGATCACTAAAAGGATCACCAGCATAAGCAAGGTATAAAAAAGCTCTGTAGAATATGCAAACTCGGGGATGTTCATTTTAATCCTAATTTTTCGCGCAAAGATACATTATTCAACGCATTTTTATTCCAATAGTCTATTTTTAAGCGCTTGTTTTTTACCGCCTTTGTGGTAAGCATTTTTGAATTTTCATTATTGCCAGAAGGCATTGTTTCTTCCCATTTTTCAATCTCAAAAGGGAATGCAGGCTGGTAATAGATCTTTATCGTTCGATTAAGGTCTGGATAATTTAAGGCGTATAATGCAAGGGAATCTTTTTTGGATTTTTTAGCCGAAACTTTATAAGCTTTAGCCTCGCGGTGTTGCAATTGTAAATATTCAAAAGACGGGATCATTTCTAATTCGCCCTCAGGTAATTCAGCCGGATTAATCCGTATGATATTCCAGATTTCATTTTCTAAATGTGTTTTTGGAAGATTAAATTGCTTATCGGCTTCCCCTTCAAAATACGAATGTGAGTTCATCTCAAAATTTGTGCGATTGTTAAGCTGAATAAACTGCTGTCCGCACCATTCCTGTACAGAAGCCGAAACTTTTGTAGCATGGCCTTCTTTATGTAGCGGAAAAAAACTACTCTCCATAATCGAGTAGGGGTAGATGCCGGTGATAAAATTTTTGGTGCTGTTCAGTTTTAAAACCGGGAATGTTCTTTCTGAAACTTCATTGGCTTTTACCTGTTCTTCAGGAGAAAAATCTTCTTTTACAAAGATCTTTACCGCGGTACCTTCCCGCATTTCTCCATATCTTGCCTGTGTTAAGGTGTACGATGTAATTTCAGCCGTACCATCAAACCAATATTCTTTAAATTCCGTAGATAATTTTCGATCTTTTGGAGGATCGGGGATTTTATCGCAGCCAAAACACAATATGCAAAACAGCAGTGCGATTTTGGATATTTGGCACATCTTTTTTCTTTTTAAAAGTCAAGTACTTTAGCGAACTCTTGGAGCGTTTTAAAGCAAAACGTCATGGGCCGTAGTTAAATTGCGCAGATCACCTTAATTTTATGCAGAAGCAAGCGCTGTTAAGGTCTCGTAAACCAAATGTGTAGGAAGACCCACCACATTAAAATAACTCCCTTCGATATGTGTAATCCCAATAAAACCAATCCATTCCTGAATGGCATAGCCACCCGCTTTATCAAAAGGTTTATAGTTAGTTACATAAAAATCGATTTCTTCTTCAGAAAGTTTTTTAAAAGTCACTTTTGTGGAAGAATGAACGATCTCCTGAACTTTTTGCTGATCTTTAACAGTAGTGAAACAAACAGAAGTTTCTACACTATGCGTTTTACCCGAAAGTGAAGCGATCATTTGTTTTGCTTCGGTGGCATTTTTTGGTTTTCCCATTGCAACACCTTCATTACTTACAATGGTATCACTGGTGATAACAATCTGATTTTCGATAAGATCGTCGAAAGCTTCGGCTTTAAGTTTCGCCAGATAATCGGTAATTTCAGTACCTTTTAAATGTTGGGGATAAACTTCGTTAACCGGCCTTACATCTGCAATAAAAGGAATATGCAAATCCTTAAAAAACTCCTGTCTTCGAGGGGAACCCGAAGCCAAAATAATCTGTTTGTTTTTTAAAATTTCATTCAGCATAAAAAATCAGGACATTAAATATTCTGGAAATCCTAAAGAGAGCAGTCCAAAAAATAACATGAACTTTAAAATAAGGCTAAATTTTGAGTAATCTTTCTTAGAATTTGCTTTTAAAATTCCGGCGACCAAAGCGAGTAGGGGAGCAATAATAAAAACCAATGCATACACCACAGCTTTAGTACTACGGTATAGATCATCTCCTAAAAAAATGATGCTAAAAATCAGCAAAATAAGGCAAAAAATAAAAACAAACATATTGGTTCTCTTTTGGCCAATGAGCAAAGGGAGCGTGTTACTTTGTGTTTTATAGTCGCCATTAATATCTTCCTGATCTTTAATGATTTCTCGTACAAAATTCAACAATGTGGCATACAACGAATAATATACCAGCGTATTAAAAAGCATGCGCTGATTTTTAATATTTTCAGAAGTAATTTCTGGATACAAATCAAAAATCACCGGTAATAAAACAACCAGTCCAACCAGCATGCTTATCACCAGGTTCCCGGCAATAGCAATATGTTTTAAATAGGTGGCATAAAGGTAAAGTAGGGCAGAAGTAAGGATAAAAATAGCAGAAAATGCCGGAGTATCGATTTTGTTGGCAATATAAAAGCCTAGCCCTACCCCCATAATATTAAGTGCAAAAAATAAGTTATAGGCCGATTTTTCACTGATTTTTTCCCTAATGACAAGTCGTTTGGGGGCGTTAATACGATCGGCTTCGTAATCTAAAATATTATTGATCACATAGCCCGATGCTGCAATACAAACCACTGCGATAATCAACAAAATAAATTCTATATCGCTAAGCGCTGTGCTGGCATCGAATTGCTTAAAAAAGCCAAACCTAATTAACAGCAGGCACAAAGCTATAAATAGCAAATTGCCATATCGTACCAGTTTTAAATATGGCATATAGTATTTTGTTTTTTCAGCCTTTTTATTTTTCTATCCATTTCCCCTGAACTTTCATTACCTGCTCGATAACATCCCGAACGCAGCCATCACCACCGTTTTTATGAGAAATGTACTTAGAAACATCTTTAACTTCAGGTACGGCATCTTGTGGGCAGGTAGGTAAACCAATCAATTTCATAGGGTACATATCGGGAATATCATCGCCCATATAAAGCACATTTTCTGCCTTGATATCGTAAATATCAAAAAACTCATCCAGTTGTTCTACCTTATCATCTATTCCTAAATAAATGTCTGTAATCCCCAAATCTCTTAAGCGGGTACGTACGCCTTCGTTTTTACCTCCAGAAATGATACAAACGGTATACCCTGCTTTCACCGCCTGTTTTAATGCATAACCATCTTTAACGCTCATGCTTCTTAATAAATCACCATCTGCGGTGACGTGAACAGATCCGTTGGTTAAAACGCCATCAACATCAAAAACAAAAGTGGTGATGTTGTTTAAGTACTCTTTATAACTCTTTTCCATAGCTTTTTAGTATTGCTTCAGATATTGTTTTATATAATTTTTGCTGGTCTTCATCTAAGTATTCTAAATGTGCCACCATCGTTTTTTTATCATTACGACGGGCAGGGCCGGTTTGCGCTTCTTTAGGAGAAACTTTTTTGATTTTCTGAAAAGTTTCCTCGATTAAAGGTTTTAAAATGTCAAACGGGATTTCGTGCTTCTCGCAAATTTCAGAAGCTTTTGAGAGCATAAAATTACTGAAGTTATTTGCAAAAACCGCAGCCACATGAGATATTCTGCGTTGTTTAGATGAAATATTATAAACCGATGCTGAAATCTGTAAAGCCAGTTGCCTTATTTTTTTAAAGTTTTCTTCAGAATTTGCCTCAATGCAAATAGGAATTTGGCTAAAATCGACTTCTTTTTCTTTAGAAAAGCTCTGTAAAGGGTAAAAAACACCAAAATTAGAATGCTTCGCTAAAATGTTGATGTCTACCGCGCCTGAAGTATGTAAAACAATATTTTTGTTTGCCTGTAATTGTGAAGAAACTTCAGCAATAGCATCATCTTTTACCGAGATTAGATAAAAATCGGCTTCTTTTATTTCAGAAATCAAAGTAGTCGTAGCAACTTTATCTGCAAAGGCCTTTAATTTTTTCTCGTGATGATTAAAAACCTGAACGATTTCTATCCCTGTACTGGCTTCAAAAACCTTAAACAGGTGATGAGCAAGATTTCCGGCGCCAAGAAGTACCACTTTTATCATTGCGCTAAATTATTAAAAAAATAACTCAGGCAAAATTAACATTTGAAACCAGATATTGCTTGGATTTAAGACTTATTAACTAATACAAAATCCTTAAA
Source organism: Zunongwangia pacifica (assembly GCF_023499215.1). Classification (GTDB taxonomy): domain Bacteria; phylum Bacteroidota; class Bacteroidia; order Flavobacteriales; family Flavobacteriaceae; genus Zunongwangia; species Zunongwangia pacifica. The sequence continues at coordinate 112,811 of NZ_JAKHSK010000011.1, read as the reverse complement.
TTTGCAGCCATTTCAAAGATTATCTTTTCATGCAAAAAAAAATTGCTTCTGTCATATTTTCCACTCGTATAATGGCAGTGTTGTTCGTCGTTTTTGCCATTGCAATGGCACTAGGAACATTTATCGAAAACTGGTATAGTATAGAGACAGCGCGTTTAATGATTTATAATACCTGGTGGTTTGAAGCCATAATGGTATTTTTTCTTATTAACTTTTTAGGGAATATTAAACGTTACAATCTGCATAAGAAGGAAAAGTGGTCTTCCCTTTTATTGCACCTTTCTTTTATTCTTATTTTAATTGGTGCGTTTGTGACCAGATATATTAGTTACGAAGGCGTAATGCCCATTCAGGAAGGAGAAACTACTAATAAATTTCTTTCAGAAAAAACCTATTTTACCTTTTTTATTGATGGTGAAATTAATGGTGAACCCAGACGTAGAGTACTACAGGAACCTGTGCTTTTTGGGCCAGAGTACGATAATGAATATGTACTGAATACCGATTATAACGGGCAGCCGGTAAAATTTGAACTTACAAATTTTATTTATGGTGCCGAAGAGAAATTGATTGAAAACCCTAATGGTGATAATTATCTAAAAATAGTGGAAGCCGGCGGAGGTTCACGACATGATCATTACCTTAAAGAAGGGGAAGTAAGCAGTATTCATAATGTGCTGTTCTCCTTAAATAAACCTACCGAAGGCGCTATAAACATACAACTTACTCAGGATGGTGAATATTTAATCGAGTCGCCTTTTGAAGCCGATTATATGCGCATGGCCGATCAAAAAAAGGGAAGTCTGGTGGCCGATTCTATTCAGCCTTTAATGCTGAGATCGCTTTACACCATGGGAAATATGCAATTTGTAATCCCAGATCCCGTCGTGAAAGGAAGTTATGATGTTGTAGCCACTCCACAAAAAGAAAAAAGTCAGCCAGATGCGGTTGACCTTAAAATCAGCAGTAACGGTGAAACTAAAAGTGTGACCTTGATGGGCGGTAAGGGGCTTGCCTCTGAGCCGGAAAAAATCTCGTTAGGAGGGCTTGATATTTTTCTTAATTATGGTTCTAAAGAAATGGAACTTCCTTTTTCGTTAAAATTGGAGGATTTTGTTGCTGAAAAATATCCGGGTACCAAAAATAGCTATTCTTCATTTAAAAGTAAGATCGAAATTATCGAGGATGGCAAAGAGCCAAGGCCTTACGAAATTTATATGAACCATGTTTTAGATTTACACGGCTATCGTTTTTTCCAGTCCAGTTTTATGCCCGATGAAAGCGGAACGGTACTTTCGGTAAACCATGATTTTTGGGGAACCTGGATTACTTACATAGGTTACTTTTTATTGTATACTGGCTTAATGTGGATCATGTTTGCTAAAGGTTCACGTTTTGGGAAAGTAAAAGTGATGCTGGATAAAGTTAAAGCAAAACAAAAATCGCTAGCGGTCCTTTTAGCGATTTTAGGGACTACTTTTGGTGCTTTTGCTCAGGAAACTCAGGATGATCATGCACATATTCAGACTACCCAGGAGCAGCTGGATTCTGTGATTATGGCCAATGCCGTAAGCAAAGAACACGCGGCAAAGTTTGGACGTTTAATTATCCAGGATGCCGGGGGGCGAATGAAACCCGCCAATACTTTTTCTTCGGAATTACTAAGAAAGCTAAGTAAGAAAGACGATTACAATGGGCTTAATTCAGATCAGGTATTTTTATCGATGTCAGAAAGTCCGTTTTACTGGTACGATATTCCGCTGATTTATGTGAAAAAATATAATGATAGTATTCATCATATTACCGGAGTTCCTGAAGGTAAAAAGTATTTGAGTCTGCTTGATTTTATGGATGAGGAAGGTAATTATAAACTTTCGCCATTTTTAGAGAAAGCCTATAGAGCGCCTGTGCCTAACCAGTTTCAGAAAGATTTTATTGAAGCCGATAAGCGTGTAAATCTTTTATGGCAGGCCTTAGATGGTAATATTCTAAGGGTTTTTCCTATACCGGGAGACGAAAATAATAAGTGGGTTTCTCATAAAGAAGCTCAGGATGCTAATTTAAAAGGAATGGATTCGGTGTACACACGGCAAATTATTCCGTTGTATATGAATGCCTTAAAATTGGCAAGACAAACCAATGATTACGAGCAGGCTAACAAGTATTTGCAAAGTATAAAGGATTATCAGCAAAAGTTCGGCGAAGAAGTAATGCCTTCTGAAAGAAAGATAAAAGCTGAAATTCTATATAATAAGTACGATATTTTTAGAAACCTGTTCTGGATGTATATGCTTACAGGTTTGGTAATGCTAGTTTTTGTTGTTGTACAAATTTTTAAAGATCGAAAAGCCATTCGATTAATTATTAATATTTGTACAGTAGCGATTATTATTTTATTTGTGCTGCATACCGCAGGATTAGGCTTTAGATGGTATATCTCTGGGCACGCGCCCTGGAGTGACGCTTATGAGTCGATGATCTATGTAGGCTGGGCGACCATGTTCTTTGGGTTGGCGTTTGGTAAGAAAAGTAACTTAACCATAGCTTCTACAGCTTTTGTAGCTTCTATGATCTTAATGGTAGCGCATTGGAACTGGATGGATCCCGCAATTGCGAATTTAGTACCAGTACTTAATTCCTATTGGTTAATGATCCACGTATCGGTTATTGTAGGAAGTTATGGGCCATTCACTTTGGGAATGATCCTGGGGGTGGTTTCCCTGCTTTTGATGATTATGACCACCGAAAAGAACAAAAAACGAATAGAATTAAGTATTCGAGAAATCACCATAATTACTGAAATGGCATTAACCGTGGGATTAGTGATGCTTACCATTGGAAACTTTTTGGGTGGCCAGTGGGCTAACGAAAGTTGGGGTCGCTACTGGGGTTGGGATCCTAAAGAAACCTGGGCTCTAATTAGTATTATGGTGTATGCTTTTGTAATCCACATGCGTTTAGTTCCTGGTTTGAGAGGACGATGGACCTTCAATTTTATGGCTGTGGTAGCGTATGCATCGATTATGATGACGTATTTTGGAGTGAATTTCTACCTAACAGGGCTGCATTCTTATGCTAGCGGAGATAAAGTGATTACGCCAACATTCGTATATTATTCGGTAGTAGTGGTGGCTATTTTAGGAGCAGTTTCCTATTGGAGATATAGCATTCATTATAAGAAAAAAGCCAAAAAAGAGATTAAAGCGAAAAAAGAGGAAAGAATCTAAACTCTAAACTAATCGTTTTTTGTTCGTAATAGAATATAAAAAAGAGGCTGTCTAAAAACTCAATTTTAGTCAACCTGTTCCGATAGCTATCGGAATTATTTCAGGTTCTCATAACGATTTTTAAATCAATAAGATGAGATTCTGAAACATGTTCAGAATGACGTTTTTGGATGTTTTTAGACAGCCTTTTGATTTTGTACAAAACGAAGCTTCGTTTTTATTTTAAGCTTCCTACCATATCTTTTGGTTGTACCCATTCGTCGAATTCTTCAGCGCTTAGGTATCCAAGGTTTACCGCTTCTTCTTTAAGTGTCGTTCCGTTTTTATGAGCGGTATTGGCAATTTCAGCAGCTTTATAATAGCCAATTTTGGTATTTAAAGCAGTTACCAGCATTAAAGAATTATTTAAGTGCTCCTGAATTCTTGCATGGTTGGGTTCGATTCCCTGAGCACAATGTTCATCAAAAGAAACACAAACATCACCAATCAATTGTGCACTTTGCAATAGGTTAGCGGCCATAACCGGTTTAAAAACGTTAAGTTCAAATTGTCCCTGCATTCCACCAGCGCTAACAGTCACATCGTTCCCAATTACCTGTGCGCAAACCATAGTTAAAGCTTCACATTGCGTAGGGTTTACTTTTCCTGGCATAATAGAAGAACCAGGCTCGTTTGCCGGAATATTGATTTCTCCGATTCCACTTCTTGGGCCACTGGCGATCATTCTAATATCGTTCCCAATTTTATTTAAGGAAACCGCTAATTGTTTTAAGGCACCATGTGTTTCTACTAAAGCATCGTGAGCTGCAAGCGCTTCAAATTTATTAGCTGCCGTGGTGAATGGTAAGCCTGTAAATTCAGCGATTTGTTCAGCTACTTTTACTGCGTAACCTTCAGGAGTATTCAATCCTGTTCCTACGGCAGTTCCCCCTAAAGCCAATTCGCCAAGATGCGGAAGTGTATTTTCCAGGGCTTTAATTCCGTAGTCTAATTGCGCCGCATAACCGCTAAATTCCTGTCCCAGGGTTAGGGGAGTGGCGTCCATAAAATGGGTACGCCCAATTTTTACAACTTCTTTAAATTCTTCAGATTTCTTCTTTAAAGTATCGCGAAGCTGTTTTACTCCTGGCAGGGTTACTTCAACCACTTTTTTATAAGCAGCGATATGCATTCCGGTAGGGAAAGTATCATTAGAAGATTGTGATTTGTTTACATCGTCGTTTGGCTGCAAGGTTTTATCTCCTTCACCTATGGTTTTCCCTGCAAGCTGGTGGGCACGGTTGGCGATCACCTCGTTAACATTCATATTAGATTGGGTACCACTACCTGTTTGCCAGATCACCAATGGGAATTGATCATCGTGTTTACCCTTTAAGATTTCGTCGCAAACCTGAGCGATGAGGTCTCTTTTTTCTTCTGGAAGAACACCTAGCTCGCAGTTGGTATAGGCAGCCGCTTTTTTTAGGTAAGCAAAGCCATATACAATTTCTAGGGGCATGCTTGCCGCAGGGCCAATTTTAAAGTTATTACGGGAACGCTCTGTTTGTGCGCCCCAAAGTTTGTCTGAAGGAACTTTTACTTCCCCCATGGTATCTTTTTCTATTCTAAAGTCCATAATGATAATATTGATTGTTACACAAATTTAAGGTTTCAGCCTCTTTTTAGGTATAAAAAAGCTTTAAAATTGGTTCAAATACATTGAGATTCTACATTGTTGATATATTGTTTAAAAAGTATAAATTAAATTGTGATAAGCTTTATAATGTTTTTATCTTTGTATTCCAAATACTGAAAATTATGATGTTCGAATTCGGTCAATTTCTAGGTTTTTTGGCATTTTTAGCAATCCTTACGATGGGATTCTGGCTAATGATATTCCTAACAACGGTGATCGTTCCTTATTGGTTGGGAGGTTCTATTATGGATCTTTTAAAAGAAAAGAAAGCCAAGAGGGAAGCTGCCAAAGAACAAAAAGCATAAAAAAAGGGACTTTACTAAGTCCCTTTTTTTATGCTTTTTGTTGACAGAAGAGGAAAGGAAGAGTTGATTAAAACTCTCCTTCCATATCTTCATTTTGCATTTCTCTGTTTTCTTTTCTTTGCTGATTCTTTTGTTGATTGAATCTATAAATTAAAGACACATTAACCTGACGTTGTCTCCACTGGAATTCGCTATACTGCTCAAAACGATCTGTTATAGTTGTTCCCTTTCTTTTTCTGGAATTTAACAGGTCTCTTGCATTTACCGAAATTGTTGCATTCTCATTAAAAATATCTTTACTCAATGCAAGGTCGATGGATAAGATACCATCATTTCTACCCTGAATATCCTCTGAAGCTCCGCGGTAAAATGCATTGGTTTGCCAATCTATTGATGCCGGTAAAGTGACTTTAGAACTGAACCTGGCAAACCAGCTGGTATTTTTCTGGCTATAATTGATCCCGTTGTATTCTCCATTAATATCAAACTGAAAAAAGTTTACACTACCGTTTAATCGCAGCCATTTTGCTGGATTATATAATAACCCAAGTTCTGCACCAATACGATCATTAGTTCCTAAGTTTATGGGTAATGTTCTAATCACATCCACTTCGGTATCATTTGGTCCCGGAATGGTAATATTATCCTGTACTCTCTGAAAAGCATCGGTTTCTCTTTGAAAATAAACAGAAGAGGTTAAAGTTAATTTTTCCCATCTTTTTAAATATCCCAAATCAAAAGCGTTAGAATAAGCGGGTTGTAAATTGGGATTTCCCTGAAATATATTTGTTCTACTGTTTCTTGAAGGAAAAGGGTTAATAAACCATCCCCATGGGCGATTAATCCTACGATTATATCCTAATGTGATATTTTCTTCTTTTCCAAGCTCGTAAATTAAATTAACTGTAGGGAAAAGGCCTAAATAATTATTATCGAAATTGGTATTGATTTGGAACCCAAATTCCTCTCTTAATTCCTCTTCGGTTAATTCAGATTCAATTTTACCTTTAAGATGGGTGTTTTCTAATCGTAGTCCTAAAAGAAAGCTGAAATCGCCAAATTTCGATCCGTATTGCGTGTAAAGCGCCTGTACATTTTCGGTATAATCAAAAATGTTGGTTTGGTTTTCATTTACCGCTAAAATACCTTCTTCATTTTCCTGGCGTAATTCATAATCGGTAACCGTGTTTTCAAAATTACCACGATATCCGGCTTCAAATTGAGATCCTTCTCCAATCGGTAAGACATAATCAGCCTGAACTAAATATTCCTTTTGGTCTTCTTTGGTGTTGGTTTCTTCACGCGGAATGCGAATGTTGTCTTTATCAGTATTGTTATAATCTACTAATTCTGAAATAAAAGCGGCCTTTTCCTCTTTATCCATTTCATATTGAAAATCTGCCGTTAATTGGTGTCCCTTATCATTAAATTTATTAATATAGTTTACGGCAAATTGGTAGCTTTCGTCATCTTCGGTCTCTAACTCAGATCTTGTGGTGCCCAGTTGGTCTGCGCCATTTAGAAAGTACTCATTGATGTTGGTTGTAAGGTCTTCATCATCACCTTTTCTATAAAAAATGGAACCTGTGATCGAAGATTGGTCGTTTATATAATACTCTAAACCTATATTGGTATTAAAACCTTTATTTTCACGATCCATATCGCGATCCTCGATGTTACGATCGTAATTAATATCTTCTAAAAGAGGGACTGCTCTTTCTTCAAAATATTTGGTGTCGAAATAACCATTTCCGGGACTTTTTCTATAACGATATCCGGTAGTGTTAAATAGGTTATATTTTTCTGTACGGTAATTAATATTTGCAGAGGCACCGGCATTTGCAGGATCTCCACCGGTTAACGTAAGCGAACCGTTAAAACCTAAGGTTTTCTCTTTTCTAAGAATAATGTTTAAGATCCCGGCAGTTCCTTCAGCGTCGTATCTGGCAGAAGGGGAGGTGATCACCTCTACACGCTCTATAGCATCGGCAGGAAGCTGACTTAAAACATTGGTAGAACCAAATCCGGCCATTGCAGAGGGTTTACCGTTTATTAAGATCTTTACATTTTCGTTACCTCTTAAGCTAATTCCGCCTTCGATATCTACAGAGACAGAGGGAACATTGTTTAGTGCATCACTCACGGTCCCACCAGAGGTAGTAAGGTCTTTACCAATATTGTATATTTTTTTATCTAATCTTACATCAACCTGGGTGGTCTCGGCACGTACAACTACTTCATCAAGACTTGCAGAGCTTACTCCCAGGGCAATCGTGCCTAGGCTAAGATCTGAGTTTACTGTTCTATTATTAAAGACTTTACTTTCGTAGGAGATAAATTCTACTTTGATATTGTATGTCCCTTTGGCAACATCGATAGAAAATTTACCGTTAACATCGGTAACGCCTCCGGTTACTTTACTGGGATCGTTTGTGTTGGTAATACTTACCGTAGCGTATTCTAACGGAACTTTTAAATCATTGTCTATAACTTTACCCGTTATGGTATAATCTGCACCTTGTGCGAAAAGAGTGATGTTTAGGCTTAAAAAAAATAAAAGCACTAAACTGTGTCTAAAATTAAATTTGGCGGTCATTAAAACTTTTTCTTTTATGACCGCCTTTTATCAAAAAGGTTTAACGCGTATTGGTTAAACTTGCGTTAAAGAAGCCTGTGGCGCTTGTTAAAACCACGTCTTATAGATTGAACTTCAGTTACTAAGATTTTTTCCGAATTTCTTTATTTATGTTAAGATATTTTTCGAATTGATCTTTAGAGAGTACTTTCCCCAGATTACGATGCTCGGCTTTTTGAATACTTTTAAGTTTTCTTACCTGCGCAATAGGATTCATACTACTGTTAATAATCTCGTTTTTCTTCAGGGTATATTCGATAATAAGATCTTCCATTTTAATGGTTTGCTCTTCATCTAAAAATAACCGCTCTTTCCATAATAAGGCCAGTTCTTCTGCAATTTCCTTTATTTCTTCCCGGCTTTTTCTATTCATGTAAATTTGTGAGACCACAAATCCTGCAACAAGCATTCCTGCCAGGCTTATTAAAGATATTCTTTGGTTAAGTGTAAGTTTCATGTTTTTAATTTTTAGCAAGGAATAACTCTTGTTAAACTACGTTGTTTATATCTTCAGGAGGTCTTCCTACAACAGCTTTCGTTTCATTTTCTACAATTGGTCGTTCTATTAACTTAGGGTTTTCTACCATAATTCGTACCAATTCGTTTTCACTAAGATCTTTATCTTTAAAATTTTCTTTCCATACTTTTTCATTTTTTCTAACCAACTGAATCGCTGTCATATTTAGTTTTGTTAGTAAAGATTTTAGTTCGTCCTCAGATAGTGGGTCTTTTAAATATTCCCTTATTTTATATTCTTTGCCCGAATTTTCTACAATTTCTAAACCTTCCCTCGATTTTTTACATCGGGTATTGTGATAAATGGTAATCATTTTTTCTTTTTCTTTAAAATAAACAATTTTAGCTTTTAAGTCCTCCTAGTTTTAAAAAGCTAACATTTTTTTATATAAAATACTGTTATTTTCTAACAATATCAATCGTCATTTTTTTGTCCCATCATCATAAGATAGGCTTTTAAAAACGGATCTATATGCCCATCCATTACGCTGTCTACATTTCCGGTTTCTTCAGCGGTTCTAACATCTTTTACCAGTTTGTAAGGATGCATCACGTAATTTCTTATTTGGGATCCCCATTCGATTTTCTTTTTGCTGGCTTCGATATCCTCCCGTTGTTCCCGTTGTTTTTCTAGTTCAATTTCATATAATTGCGATTTAAGCATTTGCATTGCACGATCCCGGTTGTCGTGCTGCGAACGGGTCTCAGAACATGAAATTTGAATTCCGGTAGGGTGATGCACTAATTGCACTTTTGTTTCTACCTTATTTACATTTTGCCCACCGGCACCACTAGACCTTGCTGTGGTAATTTCGATATCGGCAGGATTTATTTCGATCTCTATCGTATCATCTACCAGTGGATAAACATACACCGAAGCAAAAGAGGTATGTCTTTTGGCATTACTGTCAAATGGTGAAATTCGTACTAATCGATGTACGCCATTTTCCCCTTTAAGCCATCCAAAAGCATAATCACCTTCAATCTCCAGGGTCACTGTTTTTATTCCCGCAACATCACCTTCCTGATAGTTAAGTTCTTTTATTTTGAAACCTTGCTTCTCTGCCCACATCAAATACATTCGCATGAGCATTTGGGCCCAATCACAACTTTCAGTACCACCTGCGCCGGCGGTAATTTGTAATACGGCGCTTAAATCGTCACCTTCTTCAGAGAGCATATTTTTAAATTCCAGTTCTTCAACGATATTCAGTATTTTTTGATATTGTTTTACAACATCCTCTTCTTCAGCTTCATCTTCGTTATAAAACTCGAGTAACACCTGCAATTCTTCTAATCCGCTTTTGGCTGCATTATAGTCATTCACCCATTTTTTCTTTCCTTTTAGGGTTTTCATAAACACTTCCGCTTCAGATGGGTTATCCCAAAAGCTGGGGTCGAAGGTTTTTTCTTCTTCGTTCTGAATTTCAATTTGTTTCTGTTCAATATTTAAATGAACTTTTAAATTATCTATTCTTGCTGTTATATCTTTTACCTGATCGGTAGTTATCATAAACCTTAATTTAGTGCAGTATAATTCTTTTTGGGTAATTAAAATTTGAAGAATTTGTTAATTCTATTGTTGGGCGTTTTGCTGAGCATTTACTTCTACACTATATGTTGTTTGGTTGGTGCCTGAAGTATAAACAATCCCTTTAATTGGTGGGCAATCTGAATAATCTTTGCCATGTGCCACTTTTATATGATTCTCTGCAGCAATCAGATTGTTTGTGGGATCAAAACCAATCCATCCACATCCCGGGATAAAAACTTCTGCCCAGGCATGCATTTGCGAATCGCCAAAATAACCATTGCCCTGATGTAAGTAACCCGAAACATAACGCGCTGGGATGTTGTGGGAACGGGCAATCGCACAAAATAAATGGGTGAAATCCTGGCAAACCCCTTGTTTTTCCTCTAAAATGATATCCAGATCGGTATCAACATCGGTTACATCAGTTTTAAAACTAAAACCATCAAAAATCCATAAATTCAGATTTTTCATGTTTTCGAAAATGGATACTTCTTCGGAATAAATAAAATCTATTTCGTGCCATTTAGGAAGCTTGGTAAGCGCTGTTGATTTTAAGAATGTAGCGTGCTCTACTTTAAAGTTTAACGAATTAAGTTGAGAAAATTCGTCCTCTAAATTTGAAGCATTCGTTTTTTCGAATGGATTAATATGATCTTTTATTAAATGAAATTCAGCTTCAAAATCGATAGATGTAAAGCTTTTTTTAGGATGGATCCTAAAGGTTTCAAATCCGTATCCATTAATAGATTTTTCTACCGGAATTTGCAGGGAATTCCTAAATTCTGAACTTATTATTTGCTGAGAACCTGAATTTAAAGGAGCAATTAAAAATTGCCATAGGGCTTCACCTACAAGATTTTCGTAGACGTTTGTTGCTGCATATTTTATGACGTAGTTTAGTGCCATGTTATAAAATAAATGCGAATTTAAAGATTCTCGGTTTTAAACATTCATAAAAAATACTCAATTTCTATTTTTTTTGCAATGTCGTTTAAGGTCTTTAGAATTTTTTCGATAAATCCCTGAAGGTCCTCTTCGATTTCTTCTATCGATTTATACTCGTATTCCGCTCGTACTTTTCCCACCAGAAATTCAGCCGAATTTTTATCGGGATTTTTAGAATGAGAAAGATCACTAATGTGTTTACTCACCTGGTTTAAGCTATTCATTATTGATCTTGGGCAGTTTGGATTGAGAATTAAAAACTCCAGTGTGGTTAAGCTACGCGGCGCTTTTTTATAATATCGCCGCATCATATCATAAGATTCGGCACATTTTAGCAGTGTAGTCCATTCATAACTGTTTTTTAGTTGGTCGCCATAGCTGCCACCGGCCAAATTGGCATCGTTATATTTTGCATTGATGATCCTTATAATCTGGGTAGCTCTTTCGATATTTATGCCTAACATAATGATGCTGTACACATCGTCATGCAATAAAGTTCCTCTTACTTTCGCTCTTAAAATCGAGGTAGATTCTGCTACATGAACTGTAAATTCATATAATCCACTTTTCATAAATTTTTCAGGCGGATAATTAAGCGTATAATGATAAAATTTGTTCAGGGATTCATACAATTCCGTAGAAATTAAATCTCTGGCGCTATTAGCATTTTCCCTGGCATATTGCAAATAATTAATAATAGAATCTGGTTTGTCTTTATTAAGTGCAATATCAAAAAGCACCTGACCTTCATCTAATTGAATATTAGGATCTGTAACAGGATCGCTGGCCATAAAGAGCATCGATCTAAGCACAAATTGTCTGGATTGCGAAAGCTCGTTAGGAGCATCCAGTGAAGAAAAGTAGTTTACATTTAAATATCGCGCTACATGTTCAGATCTTTCTATATAGCGCCCCATCCAAAAGAGGTTATTGGCAACTCTTGCTAACATAAATTTTGAATTATTTTTTTAATACCCAGGTGTCTTTAGAACCGCCACCTTGTGAGGAGTTTACAATAAGATTCCCTTTTTTAAGTGCCACGCGGGTTAATCCTCCTTTTAATACAAAGCTTTTATCTTTTCCCAACAGGCAGAAGGTTCTAAGATCTACGTGTCTTGGTTCAAAGCTTTGGCTATCTTCGATATAGGTTGCATGTACAGAAAGTGACATGATAGGCTGGGCAATGTATTTTCTGGGATTTTCTTTGATAACTGTTTTTACCTTCTCGATTTCTTCTTTGGTGAGTTTATTTCCAATAGAAATTCCGTATCCTCCAGCTTCGTCTACGGGTTTTATAACCAGATTTTCAATATTTTCCAGCACATACTTTAGTTCGTCTGGCCGATTGCAATGATAGGTATGTACATTGTTTAAAATGGGTTCTTCTCCCAGATAATATTTAATGATTTGTGGCATATAAGTGTAAATAGCCTTATCGTCTGCAACGCCTGTCCCAGGAGCATTTACAAGACAAACATTGCCTAGTTTATAGGCCGCCAGCAAACCGGGAACACCAAGTGTTGAATCTGGTCTAAATTCCAACGGATCCATAAAAACATCATCGATCCTTCTATAAATAACGTCTACTTTTTGGGCGCCGTTAATGGTGCGCATATACACAAAATCATTTTCTACGAATAAATCCCTCCCTTCAACCAGTTCTACTCCCATTGCTTTGGCTAAATAAGAATGCTCGTAATAAGCAGAATTATAAATACCGGGAGTAATGACTACGCAGGTGGGTACGTCCACACCACGTGGTTTCACCGATTCCATAATTTCTAAAAGATTTTCAGCGTAATCGGTCACCGTATGGGTCTGATAATGGTTAAAAACCCCAAATAAGGCTCTTTTAAGTGCCGTACGATTGCAAATCACATAACTTACCCCAGATGGGCAGCGTATATTATCTTCTAGGACATAATATTTCCCATCAGAATGTTTTATAAGATCGGTACCACTAATATGATTATAAATTCCGCCGGGAGGATTTAAACCTTGCATCTGGTCTAAATAATTTGCCGAAGAATTGATAAGATCTAAAGGAACAATTCCCTGTCTTAAAATCTTTTTATCATGGTAAATATCCCAGAGAAAATGATTAAGCGCTTTGCTACGTTGTAAGACACCTCTCTCGATATGGCTCCATTCTTTATGATCGATAATTCTGGGGAAGAGATCGAATGGAAAAATTTTTTCTTTGGTTTCATGCTCTCCATAAACCTGAAAAGTAATCCCCTGATTAAAAAACGAGGCTTTTGCTTTTTCGTTTAATCTTGCAAAATCCTGAACAGTATGTTCACTGTAAAGGTTTAACAACGTTTTGTAAACCTCTTTAACTTCGTTATTTTCTGAAAAAATTTCGTCGTAAAAATGATTGTCCCTTTGGTAAGACGAAAAGCTTGGTTGATTAGTGTTTAGTTTCATAAGCACTTATTTTCTCTTAAAATACAGAAAATCTTTAGTTTGTCTTCTAAATTATTCATATTAATAACTATTAGATGCTATTATTTTCATAAAAAATAAACTTGTTTTACGTTGAATTACTAGAAATTGGCTCTAAAGCTTGAAAATCCTTTTTTATCGAATTGAAAAAATTAAATTTGAAGAACATCCAAACTACCCTTATGAAAAAATTACTACTATTTGTTTTATTGTTTTCACAGAATATATTCTGTCAATTCCTGGAGAAAAAAGAGGATCTAAAGAAATACGAAGGTTATTTTGATTTCTATTACAATCCAAAGACCGATGAAATCTATCTGGAAGTAGATAAATTAGATAGCTTGTTTTTATATAATCACGCGCTGAGAAGCGGAGTAGGAAGTAACGATATAGGATTAGATCGTGGTCAGTTAGGTGGTGCTGCGGTAGTAAAATTTCAACGAGCCGGTGACAAATTACTGCTGGTAGAACCCAATCAGCGCTACCGGGCGGTTACCGATAACGAACTGGAAAAACAAAGTATAGAGGAGGCCTTTGCAAAATCGGTAATCTATGGTTTTGAAATTAAAGAGGAGAAAGACGATACCTTTATTATCGATCTTACTCCTTTTATTATGGAAGATGCCCACGGTGTCGCCCAGCGATTAAAGCGGGGTAACTACGGAAGTTATAAAATAAGTAAAAACAAAAGCGCTTTACAGTTAGATCGAACCAAGGCCTTTCCTAAAAATGTAGAATTTGAAAGTTTACTGACTTTTGAAGGTACACCGCAGGGCGGAACGGTGAGAAGTGTGGTGCCAGATGCAGCTAATATTAGTGTTATTCAGCATTATTCTTTTGTAGCCTTACCAGATGATGATTATAAAAAACGAATTTTTGATCCTCGAAGTGGTGTAAACTTCATTTCGTATTACGATTATGCGACACCGGTTTATGAACCTATTTTAAAAAGATATGTTGTTCGCCACCGGTTAGAAAAGAAAGATCCGGATGCAGAAGTTAGCGAAGCAGTAGCGCCCATTATTTATTATTTAGATCCCGGTACACCAGAGCCTGTTCGTTCGGCTTTATTAGAGGGGGCAAGCTGGTGGAATCAGGCGTACGAAAGTATTGGCTATAAGAACGCTTTTCAGGTAAAAATGTTACCGGCAGATGCCGATCCTTTAGATGTTCGTTATAATGTAATCCAATGGGTGCATCGTTCTACAAGGGGTTGGAGCTACGGTGCCAGTGTGGTAGATCCAAGAACCGGGGAAATTATTAAAGGGCATGTAAGCTTGGGAAGTTTAAGGATTCGCCAGGATTTTATGATCGCCCAGGCCCTACTAAATAAACCTTTTGCTGAAAGTGACGAAAATCACGAGAAAATGATGGAAATGGCCATTGCCAGGATTCGACAGCTTTCAGCGCACGAGGTTGGTCATACGCTGGGATTTGCTCATAACTTTGCCGCCAGTGTAAGCGATAGAGCTTCGGTAATGGATTATCCGCATCCGCAGTTCCGTATAGAAAACGGCGAAATTACCGCAGCAAATGCCTACGATACCAATATAGGGGAATGGGATAAATTAATCGTAAAATATGCATATTCTGATATTCCGAAGGGAGTTTCAGAAAGAGCTTATTTAAACACAGTAATTCAGGAAGCTTACAATCAGGGCATTCAGTTTATTAGTGATAGTGATGCCCGTGCGCAAGGTGGCGCTCATGTAAATGCGCATTTATGGGATAATGGCAAAGATGTCACGGAAGAATTAAATGAGGTACTCGAAATTCGTAAAAAAGCGATAGCAAATTTTTCTGAAGATAATTTTAGAACCAACGAAGCCTATTCGGTTTTAGAAGATGTATTTGTGCCTTTATATTTCTTTCATCGGTATCAAACCGAAGCGGTAAGTAAATTGATTGGAGGTTTAGATTATAATTATGCGGTAAAAGGCGGAGATGAAAAAGTGGTCGAAACTTTATCGCCAAAACGTCAAAAAGCAGCTTTGGAGGCTTTAATCAAAACTTTAAGAGCAGAAACTTTGGCGATTCCGCAAGAAAAATTAGCGCTTTTCCCGCCAAGAGCTTTTGGCTATGGGAGATCGCGAGAATCCTTTAAGAGTAATACCGGTGTCGCTTTCGACGCTTTGGGAGCACCGGCCACAGCAAGTGATATGACCTTAGGATTATTACTGAATCCGGAGCGTATGGCGAGATTGGTTCAGCAAAAATCATTAGACAAAAAACAATTGGGGCTAGGGGATATGCTTGAAAAATTAATTGCTAAAACCATCCAATATCAACCCAAAGATTCTTATTTACTTGCGGCACAACAGACTATAAATTATAATGTATTACAGCATTTATTTAATTTAGCCGTCAGTAAAAATAGTACAGCATTGGTGAAAGCAGAGGTTAATAAACAGTTAGCCGAATTAGAGGACTGGTTGGACGAAAAAGACGGAGCGATTTATGAGCAAATGTTAGAAGAAATTGAGCTGTTTTTTGATAAACCAGGCGAATTTGAACCCATGCCCGATGCCCCTAAAATTCCGGATGGTTCGCCAATTGGAAGTTTTATGTGCACGGGATTGTAGAAAAACCACATAGATTTTATGAGTGAAATAGATTTAAGAAGTGATACGGTAACCAGGCCTACCAAAGGAATGCTAAAAGCGATGATGAATGCCCAGGTTGGTGACGACGTGTATAAAGAAGATCCTTCGGTGAATGCTTTAGAAGAGAAATTAGCCAGTCTTTTTGGGAAAGATGAAGCTTTGTTTTTTCCTACTGGGAGTATGGCCAATCAGGCAGCGATAAAGTTGCATACGCAACCAGCCGATCAGCTAATTTGTGATAAATGGGCGCATGTTTATAATTATGAAGGTGGTGGTGCGAGTTTTAATAGTGGCGTAAGCTGTAAACTTGTAGATGGTCATCGTGGGATGATCACTGCTGCGCAGGTAGAAGAAAATATAAATCCGCCAGATTTTTATCATAGTCCGCTTACCACTTTGGTATGTTTAGAAAATACGACCAATAAAGGCGGCGGTGCTTGCTATGATCTCGAAGAAATTAAAAAGATTAGAAAAGTTTGTAATACTAACAAGCTTGGGTTGCATTTAGATGGTGCCAGATTATTTAATGCACTGGTGGCAAAAGGAGAATCACCAAAAGATTACGGGAAACTTTTCGATACGATTTCTGTTTGCCTTTCTAAAGGATTGGGAACGCCAATGGGATCGGTTTTGATCGGGAATAAAGATATCATGAAGGGCGCTATGCGCGTTCGTAAAGTTTTAGGAGGCGGAATGCGCCAGGTTGGATTTATGGCCGCAGCAGGAATATATGCTTTAGACCATCATGTTGAACGTTTAGCGGAAGATCATAAAAGAGCTACAGAAATTGCTGAAACCTTGTGTGCACAAGCTTATATTGGCGAAGTAGAACAGGTTGAAACCAATATCATTATTTTTAATCTGAAAGATGCTTCTGCTGAAGATCAATTCAATAAAATTCTTCAGGAGAATAAGATTAGAATTAGTGCGCTGGGAAAAGGAAAATTAAGGATCGTAACGCATTTGGATTATACCGAAGCCATGCACCAAAAATTTCTTTCAGTTTTAAAGAATATCAGCCTTTAGTTAATCTTAACGCAAGCTTACAAAGCTTTTAATACAATTTTCGTCTATTAATCTTTAGCTTGTTGAGAAATAAAAAAGCTATAAAAGATGAAAAATGTATTGCCAGGAAAGCAAGCGCCTCAATTGACTGTTCAGACAACAAAAGGAGTAGAGTGGAACCTTGTTAACGAAAAACCAGAGAATTTTACAATGGTTGTTTTTTATCGTGGTATTCACTGCCCGGTGTGTAAAAAGTATTTAACCGAATTAAATTCAAAAATCGAGGAATTTCGGGACAGAGGAATAGAAGTGATTTGCATAAGTGCGAATACTGAAGAATTAGCGAAAAAAACAGTAGCATCCTGGGATATCGATCAGCTAAATATTGGTTATGGTTTATTAACCGAAGATGCTAGAAAATGGGATTTATATATTTCTGAAGGGATTAATGATAAAGAACCAGAAGCATTTTTTGAACCTGGATTGTTTTTAATTAAACCCGATAATAGCGTTTACGCTGCAAGCATACAATCGATGCCTTTTGCCAGACCAGAGTTTGACGCCATTTTAAAGGCTGTAGATTTTGTGTTAGACAAAAACTATCCGGCTCGCGGGGAAGCTTAATATTCAGAAAAAAAGAAACAAAAAACCTGCAATATCGATGTTGCAGGTTTTTTATGTGATTATCCAGAATTTGCACTCATTTGTTTTTCGTCATTCCGGACCTGCCTGCCGGCGAGGCGGGCTTGATCTGAAATCTCATGCGGTATTGAAAAATGAAAATCTAAGAATGAGACCCTGAATCGAGTTCAGGGTGACGACCACTTATTATTATAGTTTCTCAGATCTAATTTCTAAATATTATTTAAACATATCACCAAGACCAGGAATATCGGGCATTCCGTCTTTAGCCGCAGCGCCAAGCTCTCTTTCGTTAATATCAGATGCTTTTGCGATGGCTTTATTTAGTGTAAGTACCAAATAATCTTCTAATTGTTCTTTATCTTGTAAAAGTTCGTCTGCAATATCGATGCTTTTTACTTCGCGAGCTGCAGATACAGTTACTTTTAATAGTCCGTCGCTAGATTGCTCATCTATAAGTACCGTTTTTAGACGTTCTTTTGTTTTTTCTACATTCTCCTGGGCTTCTTTGATTTTATTCATCATACCCATCATATCTCCAAACATATGCTGTTTCTTTTTAGTTAGAAAAACAAAATTAGTAAAATCTAAGCTGAAGTTGTTCTAAGAAATTGTGAATCTGTGATTACGATTTTAGATTTGAAGCCTTACCTTTGCGCACGTTAAAAAATTGAATTGATTTTGAATAAAAAAATGCAGCCACCAAAGGCTAGAAAAATACCTGCAGAATTAACGATTCATGGGGATGTTAGAGTCGACAATTATTACTGGATGAATGATCGTGAAGATCCAGAAGTGATTGCTTACCTAAATGCCGAAAATGATTATAACGAAAAACAAACTGCTCATACCAAAGAATTTCAGGCAAGTTTGTTCGAGGAAATGAAGGCCAGGATTAAGGAAGACGACCAATCTGTTCCCTATCGTTTAAATGGTTACTGGTATATCATCCGTTTCGAAAAAGGCGGCGATTATCCAATTTATTCAAGAAAAAAAGGAACGCAGGAAGCACCAGAAGAAGTGATGTTTAATGTAAACATCATGGCTGAAGGCTACGAATATTATCGTTTAGGCGGTTTAAATGTAAGTCCTGATAATAAAATGGTCGCTTTTGGAACCGATACGGTAAGCCGTAGAAAATATACCATCCAGATAAAGAATTTGGAGACCGGGGAATTATATCCTGAAAAAATTGAAAATACTACCGGAGGTTCTACCTGGGCAAACGACAATAAAACATTGTATTATACCAAGAAAGATGAGCAGACGTTGCGAAGCTTTCAAATCTATAAGCATATTTTAGGTACAGATCCTGCCAACGATCAATTGATCTATCAGGAAGATGACGAGACCTTTAATACTTATGTTTATAAATCGAAATCCAAAAAATATATCGTAATAGGATCGCATAGCACCTTAACTACCGAATATCGCGTGTTGGAAGCCGATAAACCGGAAGGTGAATTTAATGTGATTCAGCCAAGGGTACGCGGATTGGAATACAGCATTTCTCATTTTGGAGAGCATTTTTATATCCTTACCAATAAAGACGAAGCTTATAATTTTAAGCTGATGAAAACGCCAATTTCTAAAACTGAAAAGGAACATTGGGAAGACGTTATTGCACATCGTGAAGAGGTGCTTCTGGAGGATATCGATATTTTTAAAGACTTTTTGGTCATTGGGGAGCGTAAAAACGGACTCAATGAAATAAGGATTATTCGTTGGGATGGGAGTGATGATTATTTTATTCCGTTTGATAATGAGACGTATACGGCCTTTACTTCAATAAACCCAGATTTTGATACTGAAGTGCTTCGATATACCTACAACTCGATGACTACGCCAACATCTGTAGTCGATTTTAATATGGTTACCAAAGAAAAAACCGTATTAAAAGAACAGGAAGTTTTAGGAGGAAAATTCAAAAAAGAAAACTATACTTCAGAGCGTATTTGGGCTACTGCCGAAGATGGTACTAAAGTTCCGGTTTCGTTGGTATACCGCAAAGGAATTCAAAAAGATGGAAATAACCCATTGCTTCAGTATGCTTATGGTTCTTATGGTTCAACAATCGATCCTTACTTTTCGGCTGTAAGATTAAGTTTATTGGATCGCGGCTTCGTATATGCGATTGCTCATATTCGCGGTGGGGAATATTTGGGAAGAAACTGGTACGAAAACGGTAAGCTATTTACCAAGCGAAATACATTTACCGATTTTATCGATGTTTCCAAACATCTTATTGCTGAAAAATATACTTCTGAAGAAAAACTATTCGCAATGGGTGGATCTGCGGGTGGTTTATTGATGGGAGCGGTAATTAATATGGCGCCACAATTGTATAAAGGCGTAATTGCGGCGGTTCCTTTTGTAGATGTAGTCACAACGATGTTAGATGATAGTATTCCGTTAACAACCGGAGAGTATGATGAGTGGGGAAATCCTAATGAGAAAGATTATTACGAGTATATGTTGTCGTACTCGCCATACGATAATATAGTTGCGCAGGATTATCCTAATATGTTAGTAACTACAGGTTTGCATGATTCCCAGGTGCAATATTGGGAGCCAGCAAAGTGGGTGGCTAAATTACGAGAATTAAAAACAGATAATAATCTTTTATTATTACATACCAACATGGATACCGGTCATGGTGGGGCTTCAGGAAGGTTTGAAGCACTTAAAGAAGTGGCAGAAGAATATGCCTTTTTATTCGATTTAGTCGGAATTAAGGAATAATTAAAAAAATTTGCCTTAACTTTGAACGGTTTTGAAACATTTTTCCCGGCTTTCAAAAAGCCAACCTTAAAACGTAAAGAACTTCATTTATGAAAGAAGATTTGCAGGTGTACGATAATGTTCTACAACTTATAGGAAAGACACCGCTAGTACAGCTTAATAAGATCACTGAAGGTTTCAAAGGAGAATTCTACGCTAAAGTAGAAGCTTTTAATCCGGGGCACTCCTCTAAAGATCGAATTGCTTTATATATTATCGAAGAAGCAGAGCGAAAAGGAATATTAAAACCCGGAGATACCATTATCGAAACAACTTCTGGTAACACAGGATTTAGTATTGCGATGGTTAGCCAGGTAAAAGGTTACAATTGTATTTTGGCCGTAAGTTCTAAAGCATCGAAAGATAAAATCGATATGTTAAGAACTATGGGAGCGAAGGTTTATGTTTGTCCGGCTCACGTTGCAGCAGACGATCCCCGTTCTTATTACGAAGTGGCTAAAAGACTGCATAGAGAAATTAAAGGTTCTGTATATATCAATCAATACTTCAACGATTTAAATACAGAAGCGCATTACAAGTCTACCGGCCCAGAGATCTGGAGCCAAACTCAAGGTAAAATCACACATCTTATAGCCTGTAGTGGTACCGGTGGTACAATTTCTGGAACTGCCAGATATCTTAAAGAAAAAAATCCTAATATAAATATCATCGGGATCGATGCTTATGGTTCGGTATTAAAAAAATACCATGAAACCAGAGAATTTGATTCAGAAGAAATTTATCCTTATAGAATTGAAGGTTTAGGTAAAAATTTAATTCCTACAGCTACAGATTTTGATGCGATCGATCGTTTTGTAAAAGTTACTGATGAGGAAAGTGCGCATACCGCCAGAGAACTTGCCAAAACCGAAGGAATGTTTGTGGGGTATACCAGTGGTGCTGCAACACAAGGAGTAAAACAATTGGCTGAAGAAGGCGAATTTGATGAAAACTCTAAAGTGGTTATTATTTTTCCAGATCATGGAAGCCGATATATGAGTAAGATTTATAGTGATGACTGGATGGAAGAGCAGGGTTTTTTTGATACCAAAAATGAGGCTGAGGTTCAAGCTATAGAATTTATAAAATAATATTTTGTGTTTATTTACACATAAATGATAAATTAAAGCATCCTTAGCTAGGGATGCTTTGTTTTTTTAAGCTATACAAAATACTTTGTGGAATTGAACCAAAAATCAGTATTTTTGCGGTTCGTATAAAAAATATTCAATGAGAGATCTGTTTGACAAAATATACAAGGATAAAGGACCTTTAGGAAAATGGGCAGAGCAGGCCGAGGGATACTTTGTATTCCCAAAGCTGGAAGGGCCTATTTCTAACAGAATGAAGTTTAGAGGGAGAGATGTAATCACATGGAGTGTGAACGACTATTTAGGTCTTGCCAATCATCCAGAGGTTAGAAAAGTAGATGCCGAGGCTGCGGCCGAGTGGGGTTCTGCTTACCCAATGGGAGCAAGAATGATGAGTGGTCACACCAGTTTGCATGAAAAACTTCAGGACGAGTTAGCTTCTTTTGTACACAAGCAGGCCGCTTATCTTTTAAACTTTGGATATCAGGGAATGGTATCTACAATCGATGCATTGGTATCTAAACAAGATGTGATTGTATATGATGTAGATGCTCACGCTTGTATTATCGATGGTGTTCGTCTTCATTTAGGACAGCGCTTTACCTACAAGCATAACGATATGGAAAGTATCGAAAAAAACCTGCAAAGGGCTACTAAAATTGCAGAGCAAACCGGAGGAGGAATCCTTTTAATTTCTGAAGGGGTTTTTGGTATGCGCGGTGAGCAGGGAAAACTTAAAGAAATTGTAGAGCTTAAGAAAAAGTATAAATTCCGTCTTTTTGTAGATGATGCACATGGTTTTGGAACCTTAGGAAAAACCGGGGCAGGAGCAGGAGAAGAGCAGGGTGTACAGGATGATATCGATGTTTACTTTGCTACTTTCGCTAAATCCATGGCAAGTACAGGAGCATTTATCGCTGGTGATAAAGAAATTATCGATTACCTAAAATATAACCTTAGATCGCAGATGTTTGCTAAATCACTACAAATGCAATTAGTGGTTGGAGCACTTAAACGTCTTGAAATGCTTAGAACAAGACCAGAGCTTAAGAATAAGTTATGGGAGAATGTAAATGCGCTTCAAAACGGATTAAAGGATCGTGGTTTTGATATTGGTACCACACAAAGTTGTGTAACACCGGTATACCTTAAAGGTAGTATTCCTGAAGCGATGGCACTGGTAAAAGACCTTCGTGAAAATTACGGAGTTTTCTGTTCTATCGTAGTTTATCCGGTAATTCCAAAAGGATTAATTTTATTAAGAATGATCCCAACCGCTTCACATACGTTACAGGATGTAGAAGACACTTTAGAAGCTTTTTCTTCAATTAGAGAGCGTCTTGAAAACGGAACTTATAAAAGATTATCAGCTTCTGTAGCCGCGGCTATGGCTAATAAAGCTTAGAAGTTATATAAATACTATAAACAAACCGCTAAATTTTTAGCGGTTTTTTTGTGTCTATTTTTATCGAATTCTAGAAATCGTATTGGTTTTGTGTTCTGGCTTTTCTTTTATCTCCATCTTTGGATAGCGACTTAAATTCAGAGTCTTTATGGAAATTTAATCGTACAGATAATCCTGCCTGTATTTGCCATCTGGATGGTGTGTCTTTGGCATTGGTAAGTCCGGCAACATCGACCTGTAGATAATCGGTAATCAGGTAAGCCCCGCCAGCCCTAAAAATATCGTCGGCATACAAATCTCCTATAATAGCCTGATATTCGCCAAAAACGGCAAATTTAGGAGTAAAAGCGTGGGTTAATGTTCCTATAAATTCATAATTATCATAGGTTTCAGTAAACTTTTCAGCAGTAAAATTCATTACCCAAACCCATCTTCCCCAGTTATGTTGGGTAATTAAGGTGACCTGTGGGGTATATTTACTCTCTCCCTCAAATCTATAAGGATTATCATCCTGTAGGGTCACATTAGCTCCGCCATAAATGGAAACTGCCGGGATTAATCTTCTCCAATCAAACTTTTGATTGGCATCCCAACTTCTAATGTTTACTTCTCTGCGATTATCGCCATTTTTATAGGGATCGTAAAGCAACAATTTTGCTCCTATAGTATTAAAAGGGAAATTATTCATTTTGTATGTACGATTTTGTCCTCCCTGAAAAATGCTTGTTTTTTCTACCTGATATCTTCCCTGAATGCTTAATTCTAATATATCTGTAAGAAGCCCTGCTCTAATCATATAATTGGCTCCATACAAATCGGTATCTGTTTGTCTTAGATCATGGCTGTCATTACCATAAAATCCACCTGCTTCCAGTTGGTAAACTCCTGTTCCAACCGCAAAAGCTCCCTGGGATTGCCCTGGCCGGTTAGAATTAATGGTTTCGGTAAATTGGGCGTTACAAATAGCTGAACTACTTAAAAATAAAAGTACAAAAGCCTTTAGTTTTTGCATGTTTAGTAGGTTTTTATTGGCGTCACCAAAAGGAGATTTTATCCAAAGGCTTGCCTCGAAATAGTAAAAAGGTTTTCTGGTTCATATCCCGTGGGCTTGCCCCGGGGTTCTTGATGGCCAAATATAATTGAATTTATTGTTTATTTAAGATACATAGATTCCGATTCTGAAGCTTAATTTTTATTTTTGCTAAAATTTAGAGTTTTATGTTTCAGGCAGATTTTTCCGGAGTAATAAGAACGATACTTATTGTTTTATTAGTATACTTCGGTTTCAAAATAATACTTCGATACTTTGGTCCCATGTTGTTAAAATATGCAATGAAAAAAATGGGAAGAAAGTTTGAGCAGCAGTTCAACCAGCAATTTAATGGAGCGCAGCAAAGTGCGCAACAACATAATATTAACAAGGAAGGCAATGTTAGTATCGACAAAAAGCCAAGAAATCGTAGAAAATCAAACAAAGAGGTTGGTGAGTATATCGATTACGAAGAAATTGATTAATTTCGGGATTCTTAAATATGTGCGTTTCCTTGTTCAGGAGGCAAAAAATAATCTGTAAATGGCTAAATTAAAACAGTTTCTTCCTCATCTTCTGGTTTTGCTGGGATTTGTGGCAATCGCTATTTTTTATTTTAATCCGGTTTTAAAAGGAAAAGAAATTTTCCAAAGTGATATTGTTCAGTACATAGGGATGGCTAAAGAGCAATCTGATTTTAGAGCAGAAACCGGCGAAGAGCCTTACTGGACAGATGCTGCTTTTGGAGGGATGCCAACCTACCAGCTTGGCGCGTATTATCCGCATAACTACATCAAGAAATTAGATTCGGTTTTACGATTTTTACCCAGACCGGCAGATTATTTATTTCTTTATTTTATTGGGTTTTATATCCTGCTGTTATGCTTAAAAATCGATTATAAACTCGCTTTTTTGGGGGCTATTGCTTTTGGTTTTTCTACCTATTTTATCATTATTCTGGGTGTTGGCCACAATGCCAAAGCACATGCGATTGCCTATATGCCTATGGTTTTAGGCGGAATTATCCTCACTTTTCGGCAAAAACTTATTGCGGGTTTTAGTCTTTTGGCAGTGGCTATGGCCTTAGAAATTCAGGCGAATCACTTCCAGATGACGTATTACCTGCTGCTGCTGGTGATTATTCTTGGAATTGTTTATTTGATCGATGCCTTTAAAAAACAAAAGCTTCCGCAGTATTTTAAGGCTTTAGCGGTTATGATCGTTGCGGTTATACTGGCTATTGGAACCAATGCCACAAATATTATTGCTACACAAGAATATACAAGTCATAGTACACGTGGCGATACCGGCTTAACGATTACTCCAGATGGTAGCGAGAAACCAGAAGCAGGTTTAACTTATGATTATATTACAACGTATAGCTACGGGATTGCAGAAACCTTAGACCTTTTTGTCCCTGGTTTTATGGGAGGAAGTGGGGCTGAAGATGTAGGCGAAGATTCCGCATTATATTCTGAACTGCAAAAAATGGGTGCTTCTCCCATACGGGCAAAGAATTTTACTGAAAATGCACCAACCTATTGGGGGCAACAACCTATCGTTGCCGGCCCGGCTTATATTGGTGCTACCGTTTTATTTTTATTCATCTTCGCGCTCTTTTTAATTCGAGGTCGATTAAAATGGTGGGTCTTAGGCGGAACTATATTGACGCTTTTACTTTCCTGGGGTAAGAATTTTGGTTTTTTTACTGAATTTTTTATCGATTACGTGCCGCTTTACAATAAGTTTAGGGCGGTTTCTTCCATCCAGGTAATTGTAGAGCTTTGCGTTCCTTTATTGGCAATTGTAGGATTATCTTGCTTGTTTACCAATAAACATACCAAAGAGGAAAAAATAGAAGCTTTAAAATGGAGCTCGATCATTACTGCAGGATTAGCGTTGGTTTTAATTCTTTTTAATTCGGTTTTATTTGACTTTAGCGGACTTAGGGATGCACAGCTACGCCAGCAATTGGGGATGGATCTAATGAATGCCCTTAAAGAAGATCGCCAGTCGATGCTTGTTAGCGATGCTATTCGTAGTTTTATATTTGTTGCTTTAAGTGTGTTTTTAATCTGGTTTTATCTTCAGGAAAAAATCTCTAAAAAACTTATTATTGGTGGTTTTGCCATACTATTTTTAGCCGATCTGGTTCCGGTGGCACGCCGTTACGTAAATGCAGATGATTTTGTAAGTGCCCGTAAAATGGAGCAGCCCTATCAGCCAAACGTGGCCGATCAGCAAATCATGCAGGATACTTCGCGATATCGCGTGTTCGATCTTAGTGCAGATCCATTAACAAGTTCCCGAGCCTCGTATTTTCATCATAGCATAGGCGGCTATCATGCTGCCAAACCAGGAAGATTACAGGATTTATATGATTTCTATATTTCACAAAATAACATGAAGATTTTAAATCTGTTGAACGTGAAATATTTTATTATCCCTACTGAAAATGGTGTACAGGCACAGCAAAATCCTGGTGTATATGGTAATGCATGGTTTGTTCGGGATGTTGAATGGGTTGATGATGCAAATGCCGAAATTTTAGCGTTGAAAGAGGTAGATCTTAAAGATGTGGCCGTGATAGACCATCGCTTTAAAGACGATATTAAAATGGACTTTGTATACGATGAAGTCGGTTCTATCGAGTTGGTAAGTCAGCAACCTAACCAATTGGTTTATAAAACGAAAGCTTCAATCAGGCAGCTGGCTGTTTTTTCTGAAATGTATTATCAACCGGGATGGCAGGCTTATATTGATGGTGAGAAAGTAGCCCATGTTCGTGCAGATTATGTGCTTAGAGCGATGAATATTCCGCAGGGTGAGCATACGGTGACTTTTAAATTCGAGCCGCAAGTAATTCAAACCGGGGGAACAATTGCTTTAGCAAGTACACTTATTTTGGTGATCTTGATTGTTGGTGGATTTGTTTTTGCCTATCGCAAAAAAGCCTAGTTTATGAAGAAAGTGCTGATCGTTACGTATTACTGGCCGCCGGCTGGTGGTCCCGGTGTTCAGCGCTGGTTGAAATTCGTTAAATATCTTAGGGATTATGGAGTAGAACCGGTGGTTTATATTCCCGAAAATCCAAATTATCCGTTAATTGATGAATCTTTTTTAAATGAAGTTCCTCAGGATATCGAGATGATTCGTCAGCCGATTTTTGAACCTTATAAGTTCGCTTCTTTTTTATCTAAAAAGGATACAAAAACCATAAGTTCAGGAATTATTAAGCAAAAGGAGAAGCAGAGTTTTATGCAGAAACTCATGCTTTATATTCGCGGTAACTTTTTTATTCCAGATGCTCGTAAGTTTTGGATAAAACCTTCAGTGAGATTTCTAAAATCCTATCTGGAAAAGACCAATATTGATACGATAATTACCACGGGACCGCCACATAGTTTGCATCTTATAGGTTTAGGATTAAAAAAGGAACTTCTATTGAGGTGGATTTCCGATTTTCGTGATCCATGGACGCAAATTGGCTATCAAAAGGACTTAAAACTCACTAAAAATTCCGCCGAAAAACATCAAAAGCTAGAAAAAGAGGTTTTAAAGGCAGCAGATCAAATTATAACCACAAGTTTTACCACCAAAAAGGAATTTGCTTCAAAAACAACAAAACCTATCGAAGTGATTACGAATGGTTTTGATTCTGAATTGAATACCAATTCAATATTAGATGAAAACTTCAGTATTTCTCATATTGGCTCGTTGCTTTCAGGAAGAAATCCTAAATTACTGTGGAAGGTTTTAGCTGAAATTTCCGAAGAAAATGAAAATTTCAGAACTAATTTTAAACTGAAGTTATACGGTGCGGTAAGTGATGAAGTGGTGCAAAGTATCAAAGAGGCCGGTTTGGAGAATAACCTTATTTTAGGCGGGTATATTAGCCATTCTAAAGCTATAGCTGTTCAAAAAGAGAGTCAGTTATTATTGTTAATTGAAATTAATTCCGAAGAGACCAAAGGTATTATTGCTGGGAAATTATTTGAATATCTGGCGGCAAAACGACCAATCTTAGCCATTGGACCAGGAGAATGGGATGTGTCGAAAATTATAGAGGAAACGGCTTCAGGAAAAAGTTTTCAATATCATCAAGATTCGGCATTAAAAGAATATATTTTAAGTTCTTATCAAAAATATCGCGAAAACCAATTACTTTCGGATAGCAAAAATATTGAGGATTACCATCGTAAAAACCTCACAAAAAAATTAGCGAAACTGATCAAGAAGTAAAGTATGGGCGTAATTATTAACCAGTCGGTCAAAAACATGATGACGACCTACATAGGTTTTGGACTTGGTGCGTTAAATACGCTTTTTTTGTACACCTATTTTTTAGATCAGCAATATTACGGACTGGTAAGTTTTCTACTTTCAGCAGCGAATTTAATGTGGCCTTTTATGGCTTTTGGGGTGCATAGTACGATTGTAAAATTTTTTACAAGCTATAAAACCAAAGAGGACAAAGATAAATTATTGAATCTGGCCTTGTATCTTCCCTTAGCTATTTCGCTTATTTTAGGCGTTATTGGACATTTTACCTATGAATTTTTACTGGATTATTTTTCTGACGGAAACGAACTGGTAAAACCTTATGTATGGCTTATTTATTTATTAGCCATTGCTACTGCTTATTTCGAGATCTTTTTTGCCTGGGCAAAGATCTATTACAAAAGTGTTTTTGGGAATTTTATGAAAGAAGTGGTGCACCGTTTGGGAACGACTATTCTTTTATTCCTGGTATATTTTGGCCTTTTAGAAGCCGATAATTTTATGTATGGGGTTGGCGTAGTGTTTCTTGTCCGGCTATTGGTGATGGGTGGTTATGCCTTTAAGTTGCATAGGCCTACGTTTAAATTTAGCTTTCCGTCCAATTTAAGTAGGGTGTTAAAATATACGGCTTTAATTCTCATTGCGGCGTCAGTAGCGACGGCTTTGTTGGATTTGGATAAAGTAATGATCGAATCGTATTTGCCTATAGAAAATGTAGCGATATATGGGATTGGCGTTTATATCGCTACCGTAATTTCTGTTCCTCAAAAAGCGATGCATCAAATTACGAATCCTATTACGGCGGAATATCTAAATACACGCAATTTTAAAAAGCTGGAGGAATTGTATAAAAAAAGCTCGATCAATTTATCCATTGTAAGTGCTTTAATTTTTGTGCTGATTATTACCAATGTTCATACGCTCTATGAACTTATTCCTAAAGAATACTCATTAAGCATTTTAATCGTGCTGTTAATTTCGCTGGTAAAGCTTTACGATAATATATTAGCGATCAATAATAGTATTCTTTTTAATTCTGATTATTATCGATTGGTGTTAGCTATAGGCGTGCTTTTAGTGCTATTGGCCTTTTTACTGAATTTATTTTTTATCCCTCGTTTTGGGATCGAAGGGGCAGCGATTGCCACGTTTTTAGCCTTTTTTATTTACAATACAGCCAAAATTATTTTGGTACAGCAAAAATTTAAAATGCACCCGTTTACCCGGCAAAGTGTTCTTTTATTCGGGTTAAGCCTCATTTTTACATTGGTTTTTTACTTTTGGGAATTTCCTTTTCATCCGGTAATAAGTATTGCGTTAAAGGGCGGGATTACATCGATCTTATATATTTTAGCCGTTTATTTTTTTAATTTTTCTGAAGAAATAAATACAATGCTTAAGGCGATTTTAGTCAAATTGAAGTAATATTTTTTCAAATAAGTATCGTATATAAAGGGAAAACCCCCGGGCTTTTGCCACTGGGGGTTTTCCAACTAACCAACCAAAAAATTAAATTATGAACTCTAATCTCTACTTCTCACATTTCGTGCCGAACTTTGTGAACGAGTAGAATTTTTAGTGTTACTGTTTGATCTAGAGCTTCTTGCTGAAGTATTTTGACTTCTGCTTGGTGCAGCTCTTTTTACCTGATTGCTTTGTTTAGGGCGCTGGGTATTTACTGTTCTTTGCGCTCTAGAAGATCGTTCTCTTTTTACTTCTGCTGTGTTTCTTTGATTCACCGCAGGGGTGTTTCTAGTGCTGGATGATACTCTATTTACATTTGTTCTTTGTGTCCTGTTTTTACCATTAGCAGCATCACTTTTTCGTTCTACTGCTTGTCTATTAGAAATTACATTGTTGTTAGAAGAACGGCTATTTCTTTTATTGATAACGCGACCACTAGGTTGAGAACCTCTTTCGTTTCTTGCACCAATCACAACACGATCTCTTTGTCGGGCAGTGGATCTATTCACATCTCTTCGGCTATTATGATTATTCGCACTTCTTGTTCTAGAGGATACGTTGCTTCTTCCGTAACTGCTATTAGAGCGCAAATTTCGTTTTTGAGTAACTCGTTGACCACGATTATAGCTCCTTACTTTTTGACCAGGACGATAAAAGTCTCTGTAGGATTTATGATGATGGTGCGTATTATAATAATTAACGTGTTTTATATAGGTAATTCGCGTTGGTTGATAATACGCTCTATAAGGTCTGTTAAAAACAATGCTGAAATTGGCTCTTGGTCGTCTGTAATATCTATGCCAGGGACGATACACATACCTACGGTTATAAGCGTTTATATAGCCCCTATAGCCGGCAATTCTATGGTATGGATCGTATTGAACAAAAAGGTTTCCTACACTTAAAACATATCCATAATTGTCGTAATTAATTACAATATTACCAGCCTGGATAATCCTACCATAATAATCGTAATAAATAGGAACATCTTCAATCTGGATAACGGCACCATAATCGTCATATTGAATATATGGATCATAATCATAACCAGAATTAAAACTAATGTTTACATGTGGTACAGATATATTTACAACATTAGCTCTTCTAAATGCGGGGTTATAATAAAAATCAAACTCTCCATTTGGATAAACTGAAAATTCAACGCCTCCTTCAACAAAAATGAAGGAATCATTATAGCCATATCTGCTACCTGCTTCATTGGCCTTGGCAATGCTTACCAGACCTAGAAACAATATTGAAAATAGTAAGGAAAATTTTTTCATGGCTTTATTTTTTAATTAATACTGAAGTAGTAGTTATCTACGCCTTAATAGAAACAAAGCGCATGCCAAAAACAAAAAAGGAGCCATTTACAGGCTCCTGAAGAGGTTATTTTTAATCTTGCTAAAACGAGTTAATATTTTGAAATTAAGCGTTTTAAAAATTGATTAATTTTATTCTAATTTTGGTGCTAAATATTTAGCGGTGTACGAATCTTTGCTCTTTATTATTTGTTCTGGTGTTCCCTGAGCAACCAGATAACCACCATTTTCACCACCTTCAGCTCCCAGATCGATAACGTAATCGGCACATTTCACTAAATCCATATTATGTTCGATAACAATTACCGTATGGCCTTTGTCGATTAGGGCATTAAACGATTTTAATAATTTCTGAATATCATGAAAATGAAGCCCTGTGGTAGGTTCATCAAAAATAAATAACGCTTTATCTCTGGTATTTCCTTTCACTAAGAAAGAAGCCAGTTTAATACGCTGTGCTTCTCCTCCAGAAAGTGTGGAAGAGCTTTGCCCTAGCTTTACATACCCCAGACCAACATCCTGAAGCGGTTGAAGTTTATTTGCGATTTTATCCTCGTTATGCTTGTCAAAAAATTTGATAGCATCATCGATGGTCATATTAAGGATATCATCAATATTTTTGTCTTTAAAGTTTACTTCAAGAATTTCTTTCTTAAATCGTTTACCATCACATGCTTCACATTGTAAATAAACATCAGCCATAAACTGCATTTCTATGGTCACTTCGCCTTCCCCTTTACAAACCTCGCAACGGCCGCCATCAACGTTAAAAGAAAAGTGTTTAGGTTTATAACCTCTTATTTTAGATAATTTCTGCGAAGAAAATAAATTTCTTATATCATCGTACGCCTTGATATAGGTAACAGGATTAGATCGTGAAGATCGACCAATTGGATTTTGATCAATAAATTCAACCGAACCTAAGTTTTTAAAATCTCCTTTAATATCACTAAACTGGCCCACTTTTTCTCCGTATCCACCTAATTGTTTTTGCACGGCCGGATACAGCAGTTTTTTAACCAGCGTACTTTTACCACTACCTGAAACGCCGGTGATCGCAGTAAATATTCCAAGGGGGAACATTACATCTATATTTTTAAGATTATTTTCCCTGGCCCCAAGAAGATTGATTTCCCGTGTCCATTTTCTTCGTTTTTTAGGAACTTCTATACGCTTTCTATCATTTAAATATTGCGAAGTGAGCGAATCAGATTTTAGGATTTCCTTTAAAGTTCCTGTAGCAACGACATGGCCGCCATTAGTTCCGGCTTCAGGGCCAATATCAATAATCTCATCGGCTTCTTTCATAATTTCCTCGTCGTGCTCTACCACAATTACGGTATTGCCCAAATCACGAAGGTTTTTAAGTACCCCAATTAAGCGTTCCCCATCTCTTGGATGTAATCCTATAGAAGGTTCGTCCAGAATATACATCGATCCTACCAGACTACTTCCTAAAGACGTGGCCAGATTGATACGTTGCGATTCCCCACCAGAAAGGGTATTGGATTTTCTATTTAGGGTAAGGTAATCCAGGCCAACTTCAGATAAAAACTGTAATCGGTTATTAATTTCAGTAAGTAAACGTTTTGCGATTTTAGCTTCGTATTCGTCTAATTTTAATTCAGCAAAAAAAGCGCTTACTTTATCTAAAGGCTTAACTACAAGTTCGGTAATACTTGATCCATTAATTTTTACATATTCTGTTTCTTTACGAAGTCTTTTTCCCTGGCATGCCGAGCATTTTGTCTTACCGCGATAGCGAGAAAGCATTACCCGATTCTGAATTTTATAGGCTTTGCTTTCTAAAAATTCAAAAAACTGATATAATCCTTCAAAATATTCATTCCCATTCCAAACCAGGTCCTTTTGTTCCTGAGTCAATTCAAAATATGGTTTATGTATCGGGAAATCGAATTTGTGTGAATTGTTTACCAGCTGATCCCGATACCAGCTCATGCTTTCCCCACGCCAGGGGTAAATAGCATTGTCGTAGATAGAAAGGCCGGTGTTGGGGATTACCAGATCTTCATCGATACCAATCACATCACCATATCCCTCACATTTAGGGCAGGCACCATACGGATTATTGAAACTGAATAGATGAACGTTGGGTTCCAGGAAATTCATCCCGTCCAATTCAAATTTATTACTGAAGTGGTGCAGCTTATTATCAGCAAGTGTTTCGATATAAAGTTCTCCTTTTCCTTCAAAGAAAGCAGCTTCAATAGCATCGGCTAGACGATTAAAGAAATCTTCATCATCTTTTTTAATCACACGATCTACTACCAAAGAGGTATTTTCAGGCTTCGCTTTACTTAAATCGGCTTCATCGATACGTAAAACTTCATCCTCAACTTTTATTCGGCTATATCCCTGTTGTGCAAGAATCTTAATTTTTTCATCTAAATCCCTTCCTTCTTCTACATAAATAGGGGCGAGGAGTAGAAGTTTGGTGCGATCTGGAAATTCTTTTACGAAATTTACGACATCGGTCACCGAATCTTTTTTTACTTCTCTGCCTGAAATTGGAGAAAAAGTCCTACCAATTCTGGCATATAGTAATTTTAGATAATCATAAATCTCGGTAGACGTGCCTACGGTAGATCTTGGATTGGTTGAATTTACCTTTTGTTCTATTGCAATTGCCGGGGCAATACCTTTAATATAATCTACTTTAGGTTTGTTAAGTCTACCTAAGAATTGACGAGCGTAAGAGGATAAGCTTTCTACATATCTTCGCTGCCCTTCGGCGTAAAGCGTATCAAAAGCTAAACTAGATTTACCCGAGCCGGATAGGCCTGTAATGACCACCAGTTTATTACGTGGAATAACAACATTTATATCTTTAAGATTGTGCAATTTTGCACCTTTAATGATAATATTTTCTTTGGGGTTTATCTTTTCTAAATCAATATTCATGTTCAATTTCTAGCAATAAGTATGCAAAGGTACTCAATCTAAACCAGTGCAAAAAGCCATTAAAATCCTATAGTATTGTTAAAATTTTAAGCTTTTATTTGTATTTCTCAAATTTAGTTTACTATATTTGGAACCGAACTCAAAAATAAATTTGCCTATAGTACACAGTTACTTTTATATCTAAATAACCTAATCTAAGACAGGGCCTTGCCCTTTAAAAGTAACTGTATGGAAAAAACTAAGGTAACAGATGCCGTTTTGGTTAAAGAGTACATTAACGGAAACGAGCTTGCTCTCTCAGAACTTATTCGTCGTCATCAACACAGAATTTACAGTTTCATTTATTCCAAGGTATTTGACAAAGATATTGCTGAAGACATCTTTCAGGACACATTCATCAAAGTCATCAATACATTAAAACGAGGAAAGTACAACGAAGAAGGGAAATTTTTACCCTGGGTCATGCGAATCGCGCATAACCTTGTTATCGATCATTTTAGAAGGAATAAAAGAATGCCCAAATTTGATAATAGTGGCGATTTTAATATTTTTTCGGTATTAAGCGATTCGGGATTGAATGTTGAAAAACAAATTATTAAAGATCAGATTGAGAGTGATTTACGAGAAGTGATAAGAGAACTTCCAGAGGATCAATTAGAGGTCTTAACGATGCGTATCTATAAAGAAATGAGTTTTAAGGAAATTTCTGAAAGAACGGGAGTGAGTATAAATACCGCTTTGGGCCGTATGAGATATGCACTTATAAATCTTCGGAAAATAATAGAGAAACATAATTTAGTTTTAACAAATTAGGTTTACAATATTCTAAATTAAGCTGCGTTATTTAATCATAACCATCAAAATAGCGTATTTAATGAGGAATATTTACTTTGAAAAAACTTCGAAAGAAGAAAAATTACAAGATTTGAAACCTAAAGAAGAAACCATAACGTTTCTATTAAATTATTCGAAAGCATTAAAAATATTACCTGGTGAAAAGGATGATTTTGAGATGCTATTAAACTAAAATTAAGCCTGCTAAAAAGCAGGCTTTTTTATTCTAGGAGGGTAAATACCCCGAGACTTGTCTCGCTAGTAAATTTTGATAGTTTGAAAACGTGTTCTGCTAAAATGCTCCGTGGGCTTGCCCCGGAGAAATTTACGCTGTTTAAATTAATTTAGATAGAATTATAAAAATTTTAAAATTTGTTTTTCCAAAGGTCTCTCTTATAAACCGTAAATTGGTTTAAAAATAAATTATGAAAGACGTAAAACTTGCTATTATTTATTATAGCTCAACCGGTACCAATTATAAACTATCTAAAGCCGCAGAAGAAGCTGCTAAAGAATTAGATGTAAAAGAGGTTAAACTTTTAAGGATAGCAGAAACAGTTCCTGAAGAAATAATGGAAAGGAATGAAGACTGGATAAAGAACTTTAAGGCAACAAAAGATATTCCCGTTGCTTCGGCAGACGATTTGGAATGGGCTGATGCTGTAATCTTTTCAGCGCCTACAAGATTTGGAAATTTGCCGTCTCAATTTAGTAGTTTTATCGATACTACCGGCCCGTTATGGCAAAAAGGAAAATTGGTAAATAAGGTTATAAGTGCGATGACCAGTGCAGGAAATCCTCACGGTGGGCAGGAGGCGACCTTACTTTCTTTATACAAATCGATGATGCATTGGGGTGCTATAATTGCCAACCCCGGTTACAGCGATCCTGTGATTTTTGAAACAGGAGGGAATCCTTATGGTTTTAGTACAGTAGGAGGAAGTGACTTATCAGAAAAAGATAAAGAAGCTATTAAAGTTCAGGTGAAACGTGCTGTGGACATTGCCGCTAAAATAAAGGCTTAAAAACTGGCAAATAAACTATATAAAAGCTCCGATAATCCGGAGCTTTTATCTTTTTACTCGATATCGAGATTAAACATTTTCATTTCAATAGTGGATGTATAGAAATAATAAATGAATCCATGGGCTTGCCCTAAGATCGTTTACTTCTTCTTTTTAGCCAATTTCGCTTCATATTCTTTAATGACTGATTTTCGGCCAATAGTTTTAGTGATGATATCTTTTTCAAGATCCCAGCCTCTGGCTGGCGAGTACTGGCGGCCGTACCAGATAATTTGTAAATGAAGATCATTCCATAAATCTTTAGGGAAAATTCGCTTGGCGTCTTTTTCAGTTTGCGCTACGCTTTTTCCATTAGAAAGGTTCCAGCGGTACATTAATCTATGAATATGGGTATCTACCGGGAATGCCGGTACATTAAATGCCTGAGCCATCACCACACTCGCCGTTTTATGGCCAACAGCGGGTAAACTTTCTAAAGCTTCAAAATCTGCAGGCACCTGTCCGTTATATTTTTCTAAAAGAATTTCAGAAAGTCCGTGAATCCCTTTCGATTTCATGGGTGATAAGCCACAGGGTTTTATAATTTCCCTGATTTCTTCGACACTTAATTTTACCATTTTTTGGGGCGTATCGGCCACTTCGAATAAAAGAGGTGTTATTTGATTCACCTTAACATCTGTACTTTGGGCAGAAAGTAACACAGCAATTAAGAGGGTGTAAGGATCTTTATGATCTAACGGAATAGGAATTTCAGGATAAATATGTTGTAAAGTGTCAATTACAAATTGCACTTTTTGTTGTTTGTCCATAAAGCTTTAATTTTAAACAAAAATAAGAATTATGACAACATTAAAAGCAGGAGATAAAGCCCCAGATTTTGCAGTAGAAGATCAGGATGGAAATCTGGTAAAACTTTCAGATTTTAAAGGAAAGAAACTGGTCTTATTTTTCTATCCAAAAGCCAGCACGCCGGGTTGTACGGCAGAAGCCTGTAATCTTCGTGATAACTGGGAAGTTTTTAAAGAAAAAGGCTATGCTATTTTAGGGGTAAGTGCAGATTCTAAACGTAGGCAAACTAATTTTAAGACTAAAAATGAACTTCCGTTTCCTCTGTTAGCAGATGAAGAAAAAGAAGTGATTAACGCTTATGGGGTTTGGGGACCTAAAAAGTTTATGGGAAAAGAATATGATGGCATTCAC
The DNA here is from genome assembly GCF_023499215.1 of Zunongwangia pacifica. Taxonomy (GTDB): domain Bacteria; phylum Bacteroidota; class Bacteroidia; order Flavobacteriales; family Flavobacteriaceae; genus Zunongwangia; species Zunongwangia pacifica. Next base: position 75,924 of record NZ_JAKHSK010000011.1, on the reverse strand, counting down.
CGCACAACTTTTGTGATCGACGAAGAAGGAAAAATAGAAGAGGTCATAGGAAAGGTAAAAACCAAAGACCACGCTGCCCAGATTTTATAAATTTGGAATACAGTTTTTGATTTCTTCGGAATTAATTCTGTAGGACTTATACATAATGCCTGTCGAAATTGTATGATTTGGGCAGGCTTTTTTATTGGCACCGCAAAAGGGTTTAATACCGGAGCGCTATCGGTATGTCTCGGAATCGAAATTTTGTTTCTATTGAATTCCTCGTGGGGTTGCTCCGAGGTAGTTTATTTTTCAGAATAAAAGTCCGCTTCCTGGATGGTAGCGATACTATCACAATTTTCGACTTTAAACTGGATTGGTTTTTTAGGGGTTTCTCCTGAAATTAGATAAACGTTGCAGGAATCTCTATCGGTAATACTTTCACTAAAGTGAACTTCGCCATTTTCTAAAATAGAAGAAACAGTACTGGTATCAATATTATTTTCAGCAAAAAATTTCATCGCATTTTTATCAAAATGCCGCTCTTTAGTACGAATACTTTTTAAGGTACGGGCATTTGGAAAATAGGAACAACTGGTTTTTTTTCCGCTTAAAAAGAAAATGAGAATAATGATTCCCATAAAAAGTCCTACTGAAAAATATCCAAGACGCTGAAAAATGTTCATAGAAAATGACTAAAATCGATAGTTATTGTCAGAAAATCAAGAGGTTAATATCTCGATAGGTGAGATCAAACCAGTCTGCAATAGATTTGTTGGTTAAAACTCCGTGGTAAAAATACAAACCATTTCTTAATCCACGGTCAAAACGAAGTGTGTTTTCTAATCCGCCTTCTTCGCCAATATGCAAAAGATAAGGCGTAAAGATATTACTTAATGATAGTGAGCTGGATCTTGCGTAGCGTGATGGGATGTTTGGGACACAGTAATGAATGACATCATGCTTTGTGAAAATTGGTTTTTCATGACTGGTAATTTCGCTGGTTTCAATACATCCGCCAACATCAATGCTTACATCGATGGCTACTGCACCACGTTTCATCGAGGCGACCATTTCTTCGGTCACTAAAACAGGTGAACGATTGTTACCTCTAACCGCTCCAATAAGTACATCGCAACGTTTTAAGGCTTTACTTAAATTTTTTGGCTGAATGGTGCTGGTATAGAACGTTTGACCTAAAGCTGACTGGAGGTTGCGTAATTTGGTAATAGAACTATCAAAAACTTTAATATTAGCCCCAAGACCAATAGCCGATCTTGCCGCAAAATGGCCTACCGTACCGGCTCCCAGAATAACAACTTCTACAGGAGGCACACCACTAATATTCCCAAATAGCAGTCCATTACCATCGCCATTATTACTCATAATCTCTGAAGCGATAAGTACAGAAGCCGTTCCGGTGATTTCACTTAACGCCCGCACAATGGGATAACTGCCGTCGTCATCTTTAATAAACTCAAATCCCAAAGCAGTAATTCTTTTAGAAGCCAGTTTTTGAAAATAAGCTTTGCTTTGCGTTTTTATCTGAAGGGCAGAAATCAAAATGGTCTGGGGGTTCATCATCTCTAATTCTGAGATTGATGGCGGTTCTACCTTTAAAATCGTAGGACAGGAAAATACTTTTTGGGTGTCTTTAGTAACTTCAGCACCGGCATCAGAATAATCTTTATCGCTAAAATTAGCGTAGTTCCCGGCACCCGACTCGATCATTACTCGGTGACCATGTGCAGTAATGGCTCCTACAGCATCTGGACTTAAACAAATTCTTTTTTCCTGATACGAGGTTTCTTTAGGAATACCTATAAAAAGTTCTCCTTTATTTTTATAAATTTCAAGTTTTTCTTCCTGAGGAATAAGCTCTTCTTTGGTAAAAGGAGAAACCTGTTTGGCCATAGTGATCTTTTCAGCTGATTAGAAAAGTTAAATTACAATTATTTTTGAAAAGGAGTAGAGAGATTTTCTAAAGTTTCGCGTAATAATCTTCTTCGGTCGTTTCAGATTCTTTAAGATCCTCCATTTCTTCTAGTTCTTTATCAGAAACAGGTGAAAAAACAGAGATATGGGTCTCTTCAATTTCACTTAAGTCAATACCGTATATCTTATCGAAAATTTTAATTCGAACCAGATAAACTATGGAAATAATGATGATAAAAAAAGGCGCCAAATATATAAGTTGATTAGTGTCCATCGGATTGATATTAAGGTACATGTCCTGATAGATTGCAGTAACTAATTGATAGGCGTACATAATGGTAGGAACTAATATGACATGGTACCACCAATGTTTACAGGTAAAGAACCAAATCAGTAGTAGGATCAATGGTGTGATTTTACCAAAGTAAGTCCACATGGCAGTCATAACATTTTCATAATAGTTACTTCTGTACGTAAAAAACGAATTTTCCCAGACGGGCCCGTCTGGGAAAATTTCATATAAGTAAAATAAATATGGTGAAAATGCTATTATAATAGCTATGATACTACCCGTTAACAGGAATTTTGATCGTTGATCTGTCAACCGCTTGTTTTTTGATTGGGTCTTTTGCATGATCGTTATCTGTTGTTGAAGTTACAAAAAAAGATGCTCCAAAAATTGCTGCTCCGAATAATAATGCTTTTAATTTCATAATAGTAGGTTTTTTTGATCTTATTATTTTTTAAATCGTATTTCGTTTTGTTTTCTGATACAAACCTACTACGAGATCACCTACTATTGGTAAATACATTAATTGTACTTTTGCGCCTTCTTAGAATATCTTCTTAATTTTTGTAAATTTTTTACTTCTGTCTATTGTTTTAACTATTATACTTAAAAAATATAATTTTTAAATCTATTAATTGATTATATTATTAGCAAATTTACAAAAAAATAGACTCCATTATGTTATTTTTTAGATCCTTAACTAACGAGTATTCACATTTCTTTAACTTAACTTTAACATTCTTGTTTCTGGATCTTTTTTTATCAGCTCTAATTTTTGATGATCTTCCGGAATTAAATTTTTAATTTTCTGTGGCCATTCTATAAATTTCCATCCAGATTGTTCTAGATAGTCTTCAAATCCTATATCGTAAGCTTCGTTTTCGTCTTCAATCCTGTAAAAATCAAAATGAAAAATTTTTTCTTTTTCAGTTTCATATTCATTGACTAAAGAAAATGTGGGACTCGCTACCTGATCTTCGCTGTTTAATGTTTTAACAAGTTTTTTTATAAGGGTGGTTTTTCCAGCGCCCATTTCTCCGTAGAAAAGAATTGTTTTACTTCGGGCATTTTTTAAAATGAATGCAATAGCATCATCGATATTCGATAAATGGTACTCAAACTCCATGATTAGCAAAAAGAAATATTAAGCAAATGTAATAAAAAAACCTAATACGAATATTAGGTTCATTTTCAGTTGTTTATGATAATTACATTGAAAGAAAATTCTTTCAGGTTTTTTCTATTTTGGGGAAAGAACGCTAAAAGGAATAATCATTTCTTCTAAAGAAACCCCTCCATGCTGGTAAGTATTTCTATAATAACTAACATAGTGATTGTAGTTATTAGGATAAGCAAAGAAAAGATCACCTTTAGCAAATATAAAAGAGCTACTCATGTTTATGGTAGGGAGATGTAATGATTTAGGTTTTGTAGCCGCTAATACATCTTTCTTTTCGTAGGTTAAGCTTTTCCCGGTTTTATATCGAAGATTTAAACTGGTATTTTTATCACCAATTACTTTACTTGGGTTTTTTACGTTAATAGTCCCGTGATCTGTAGTGATAATTAACTTAAATCCTAATTGTTGTGCTTGCTGAATAATTTCTAAAAGAGGTGAGTTTTTAAACCAGCTTTCGGTAAGGGAGCGGTACGACTTATCATTAGAAGCTAGTTCTTTAATCACTTCCATTTCAGTCTTGGAATGCGATAGCATGTCTACAAAATTATAAACCACGACGGTAAGGTCATTATTCTTCTGAGTTTTGAAGTTTTCAACTAGTTTTTTTCCAGCTTTTAGATTGCTTATTTTATGATATTCGTGTTTAATTTCTTTACCTAATCTTTTTAGTTGCTCAGCCAAAAACTCGGCTTCATAATTGTTTTTTCCACCTTCATCAGTATCGTTTTTCCAATATTGGGGATAAAGTTTTTCCATTTCACTGGGCATAAGGCCAGAAAAAATTGCATTACGTGCATATTGCGTAGCTGTTGGTAAAATACTGCAAAAAGGCTCTTCTTTCTCCTTCTTATAATAGTTAGATACAATGGGCTCAAAGGCTTTCCACTGGTCATAGCGTAAATTGTCTACCACAACTAATAGCGTGGGCTGATCTTTGCTAATTTCAGGTAAAATTTTTCTTTTAAACAGGGTATGGGACATGGTAGGCGCCTTTGCACCATCTTCAAACCATTCCGGGTAGTTTTTATCGATAAACTTACAAAACTGGCTATTGGCCTCCTGTTTTTGGGTTTCCAATATTTCGAACATACTGCTGTCTTCTATATTTTCCAGCTGTAGTTCCCAATAGATCAGTCGCTGGTACATTTCAGTCCAGTCCTGATATGTGCTAACATTCATTAAATCCATTGCGATTTTTCTGAATTCCTGCTGATAGTTTGAAGTTGTCTTTTCAGAAATTAACCTGGAGTGATCTAAATTCTTTTTAATAGAAAGCAGGATTTGATTTGGGTTTACTGGTTTAATCAGGTAATCTGCAATTTTAGAGCCTATGGCTTCCTCCATAATATATTCCTCTTCACTTTTAGTGATCATCACTATAGGAATATTGGCTTGTTTTTCTTTAATTTCAGAAAGCGTTTCCAAGCCTGTTAAACCAGGCATGTTCTCGTCTAAGAAAACAATATCAAATCGTTCTTCGTCTATTTTTTCTATCGCTTCAGTTCCACTCTGGCAGGTAGAGACCTCATAGTTCTTGGATTCAAGAAATAAAATATGTGGTTTTAAAAGATCGATCTCATCATCAACCCATAATATTTTGATTGTATTCATGTTCGGTTATATTTATAAGCCGGTTAAAAATTTATATTTTTATTGAAAATTGATTCTTTTGAACAATAAATGATCCAAAAGCCAATCAATGTTTACATTTGTTCTATCATTAATTTCATAAAGCTTGGCTTCAAAAAATAAACTCAAGATATTAAACGACCCAATTTACGGATTTATTACCATACCTAGTCAGCGTATCTTTAACATCATCGAGCATCCGTACTTCCAAAGATTACGAAGAATTTCACAAATGGGATTATCGTATTTGGTGTATCCTGGGGCTCATCATACCAGATTTCAACATGCTATTGGTTGCGTTCATTTAATGCAAAAAGCGGTGCGAGTACTTCGCTTTAAGGGAGTTGAGATTAGTGCAGATGAAGAAGAGGCTTTAGAAATAGCCATACTATTGCATGATATAGGGCATGGCCCTTTCTCGCATGCGATGGAACATAGCATCGTAGAAGGAGTAGATCATGAGTCGATTTCACTTCTTTTTATGAAAGAGCTTAACGCTGTTTTTAACCAAAGTTTAACGCTGGCTATCGATATTTTTACCGGTAAATATCCTCGACGGTTCATGCATCAGCTTATTACCAGTCAGCTAGACATGGATAGACTGGATTATTTAAAGCGTGATAGTTTTTATACCGGTACAACAGAAGGTAATATAAACAGTGATCGCTTAATTATCATGCTAAACGTGGTAAATAACGAGTTGGTTATTGAAGAAAAGGCAATTTATTCTGTAGAAAAATTTCTGGTAGCCAGAAGATTGATGTACTGGCAGGTATATTTACATAAAACCAGTATGGTTGCAGAGCAGCTTTTAATAAGGGTTTTAAAACGAGCAAAAGAATTAATTGCAGAAGGCAAAACACTTGGTGCCAGTAAGGCACTCAGCTATTTTTTACATCATAAAGTAACTGAAGAAAGTTTTGATGCCCAAACTTTAGAAGTTTTTTCCTGTCTTGATGACTATGATATTGTTTTGGCGATGAAAGAATGGGCCAATCACGAAGATTATGTGTTAAGCAGCTTGTGTAAGATGGTGATTAACCGTTACCTTTTAAAAGTGAAAATTAAAAAAAAGAAGCCCACCAAAGCGAAGATCGAAAAGCATATGACCGAGCTTAAAGAAAAGCATAACTTAAGTGATAAGGAAGCTTCGTATTTTGTTTTTACTGGAGAAATAGCCAATCTTGCGTATACCCGAGAAAAGAATAATATTAATATTCTTCATAAAAACGGGAAGATAAACGATGTAATAAAGGTTTCAGATCAATTAAATTTAAAAGCATTATCTAAAACGGTGACTAAATATTATATCTGTTACCCCAAGTCTAAACATTAACGCATTTTTTTTACTTTTGCCAGAATGAAATTTAAAGCATCACAAATAGCCGAAATTCTCGAAGGGACAATCGTAGGTAATCCTGACGCAGAAGTTTCAGAATTGGCAAAGATTGAAGAAGGAAAAGATGGATCGCTTACTTTTTTAAGTAATCCAAAATATACGTCCTATATATATAGTACAAAAGCATCTATCACCATAGTAAATGATAGTTTTGAAGCAGACCAGCCTGTAAGTACTACGCTAATTAAAGTAAAAGACGCTTATAAAGCATTCTCTACGCTATTAGAATATTACAATCAGGTAAAACTTCGTAAAAGCGGGATAGAGCAACCAAGCTATATTTCAGCATCGGCCGAGTATGGAGAAGACGTCTACCTAGGCGCTTTTACCTATTTAGGAGAGAATGTAAAGATTGGTAAGAATGTAAAGATTTATCCTTACGCCTATGTGGGTGATAATACCGTAATTGGTGATAATTCAACACTTTTTGCGGGGGTAAAGGTATATTCAGAAACTATTATTGGTGAAAATGTAACCTTGCATGGCGGCGCAATTGTTGGAGCCGATGGATTTGGCTTTAGCCCTAACGAAAAAGGAGAATATGCTAAAGTGCCGCAAATAGGGAACGTTGTAATAGAAGATAACGTAGATATTGGCGCAGGCACTACAATAGATAGAGCAACCTTAGGTTCTACCATTATTAGAAAAGGGGTAAAGCTAGATAATCATATCCAAATAGCCCACAATGTAGAAATTGGTGAAAATACCGTAATAGCAGCGCAAACAGGAGTTGCGGGCTCTACAAAAATTGGCAAAAATTGTATCATTGGAGGCCAGGTTGGGATCGTTGGACATATCACCATTGGCGATAGGGTAAAAATTCAGGCGCAAAGTGGTATAGGAAGAAATGTAAAAGATGATGAAGTATTACAGGGATCACCCGCTATAGGATATTCAGATTATAATAAATCCTTTATTCATTTTAAGAACTTACCAAAAACTGTTGATTTATTGCATCAGTTAGATAAAAAAGTAAATAAGAATGGCTGAAAAAGTATTGAAGCAGCAAACTATTCAGAATGAAGTTTCCTTAGAAGGAGTAGGGCTTCATACCGGAAAACAAGTAAAACTTACCTTTAAACCAGCTCCCGAAAATACGGGCTATGTGTTTAAACGTGTAGATCTTGAAGGGACACCTATTATCGAAGCTGATGTTAGCTATGTAACCGATACGAAAAGAGGCACCAACCTAGAGAAAAATGGTGTTAAAATTCAAACATCAGAGCATGTTTTAGCCGCATGCGTAGGTTTAGAAATCGATAATATTATTATTGAATTAGATGCTTCAGAACCACCAATTATGGATGGTTCTTCAAAGTATTTTGTTCAGGCTTTGGAAGAAGCGGGAATTAAAGAACAGGAAGCCGAGAAGGAAGAATATGTAATTAATGAAGTGATTTGCTATCGCGATGAAGAGACGGGTAGTGAAATCGTTGTAATGCCGGCAGATACATATAAGGTAACCACTATGGTCGATTTTGGAACCAAAGTCTTAGGAACGCAAAATGCTTCTATAGAAAATGTTTCAGAATTTAAAGATAATATTGCCAATTCCAGAACATTTAGTTTTTTACATGAAATTGAGGCACTTTTAGAACACGGACTTATAAAAGGTGGGGATCTAAACAATGCGATTGTTTATGTAGATAAAGAAATAGGAGAGGAAACCTTAAAAAAACTAAGAGTTGCTTTTAACAGGGATGAGATCTCGGTAAAACCAAACGGAATTTTAGACAATCTTACTCTACATTATCCCAACGAAGCGGCAAGGCATAAATTGTTAGACGTTTTAGGCGATCTTGCACTTATAGGAACCCGAATTAGAGGAAAAGTAATTGCTACTAAACCGGGGCACTACGTAAATACCGAATTTGCTAAAAAACTAGCGAAATTCATTAAAGAAGAAAAGCGCAACAAAGTGCCTAAAATCGATTTGAGCGCAAAACCTATCATGGATGTAAATGCCATTATGGAAACACTTCCGCATCGTCCTCCATTCTTATTGGTAGATAAGATTTATGAGCTTACCGATTCTACGGTGATAGGAGTTAAGAATGTAACCATGAACGAGCCTTTCTTTGTAGGGCACTTCCCCGGGAAACCTGTAATGCCCGGCGTACTACAGGTAGAAGCGATGGCGCAAACCGGTGGTATCTTAGCTTTAAAATCGGTTCCAGATCCAGAAAATTATCTTACCTATTTTATGAAAATCGATAATGTAAGGTTTAAACAACAAGTGGTACCGGGAGATACATTAGTATTTAAATTAGAACTTTTAGCGCCCATACGAAGAGGTATTTGCCAAATGCAGGCGTACGCGTATGCAAACGGAAAACTGGCGACAGAGGCGGTGCTTATGGCACAAATTGTAAAATCAAAATAAAGAAGAATGAATCAACCTTTAGCATATGTGCATCCGGGAGCGAAAATCGCCAAAAATGTGGTTATCGAGCCGTTTGCAACGATCCATAATAATGTAGTGATTGGCGAAGGAAGCTGGATAGGTTCTAACGTAACCATTATGGAAGGTGCGCGTATTGGTAAAAATTGTAGTATTTTTCCTGGTGCGGTGATTTCTGCAATTCCGCAGGATAAAAAATTTGACGATGAAGATACGGTAACGATCATTGGAGATAATACCACGATTAGAGAATGTGTTACCATTAACAGAGGGACTACAGATCGTATGAAGACGGTAATTGGCCAAAATTGCTGGATTATGGCCTATTGCCATATAGCTCACGATTGTATTGTTGGGGATAACTGTATTTTTTCAAATAATAGTACGCTGGCAGGACATATTAATGTAGGCGATCATGTGGTTTTAGCAGGTATGGCAGCGATACAGCAATTTTGTAGTATTGGTAAGCATGCTTTTGTTACCGGTGGATCTTTAGTTAGAAAAGATGTTCCCCCTTTTGTAAAAGCCGGACGTGAACCATTATCTTACGTGGGTATCAATTCAATAGGCTTACGCCGTAGAGGATTTACTACTGAAAAAATAAGGGAGATCCAGGATATTTACAGAATTTTATATCAGAAAAATTACAATAACTCGCAGGCCGTTGCTATTATTGAAGCAGAAATGCAGGCAACAGCAGAGCGTGACGAAATATTAGAATTTATTAAAAACTCTCAGCGAGGTATCATGAAGGGATACTTCAGTTCAAACTAAATAAGAAAAGGAATGGCAAATACAAGTGATATTAGAAACGGACTTTGTATACGATACAACCACGATATTTTTAAGATTATTGAATTTCTTCATGTAAAACCGGGAAAAGGACCTGCTTTTGTAAGAACCAAACTTAAAAGTGTGACTACCGGTAAAGTAATAGATAATACATTTTCAGCCGGACATAAAATAGAGGATGTTCGTGTAGAAACTCATAAATACCAGTTTTTATATCAGGATGGTGAGTTTTATCATTTTATGCATGTAGAAGATTATACACAGATTCGTCTTTTAGAAAGTGCTTTAGATATGCCACAATTGTTGAAAGAGGGAGAAGTACTTACCGTAATTATCAATACAGAAGATAATATGCCACTTTCTACAGAGATGCCCGCAAGTGTGGTGTTAGAGGTAACACATACCGAGCCTGGTGTAAAAGGGAACACGGCTACCAACGCCACTAAACCTGCAACCGTAGAAACAGGTGCTGAAGTTAACGTGCCGCTTTTTATTAACGAAGGAGATAAAATTCGTATAGAAACCGAAAAAGGGACCTATAAAGAACGAATTAAAGAATAAGATTTATAGTGAAAATTGAAAAAGGAAAGGTAAATTTATCTTTCCTTTTTTTATATTTAATATTGAAATGAAATTTCCACAAACTCATACCTTAGAACAAATTGCAACCATTATTTCCTGCGATTTTGTAGGGGATAAAGATTTTCCCGTTGAAGGAATTAACGAAATTCACGTGGTAACCCCCGGTGATATTGTATTTGTAGACCATCCTAAATATTATGATAAAGCATTAAACTCTGCCGCGACCATTATTTTAATTAATAAAGAAGTGGAATGTCCAGAGGGGAAAGCGCTGTTAATTTCAGACGATCCTTTTAGGGATTTTAATAAGCTTGCTAAGTATTTTAAACCTTTTCTAAAAGCTGAAAAATCGATATCAGATTCCGCAGTAATAGGAAAAGGAACGCATATTCAGCCCACTGCTTTTATAGGTAATCATGTAAGTATTGGTGAAAATTGTATCATTGGTGCTAATGTTACGATAAGTGATCATACTGTAATTGGCGCCAATGTCATTATTCAGGCGGGAACAGTTATTGGCGGTGACGCATTTTATTATAAAAATAGACCAGAGGGTTTTGATCGTTTGCTTTCTAGTGGACGTGTAGTTATAGAAAATGATGTAGAAATTGGTTGCAATTGTACTATCGATCGTGGAGTGAGTGGTGATACTACCATAAAAGAAGGTACTAAAATAGATAATTTGGTACAAGTTGGTCACGATACCGTGATTGGTAAAAAATGCCTTATCGCTTCTCAGGTAGGTATTGCTGGTTGTGTTATCGTAGAAGACGAAGTGACCCTTTGGGGACAGGCCGGTGTTAGAAGTGATGTGACGTTGGGTAAAGGAGGGGTGTTTATGGCCCAAACAGGAGTAAGCAAAAGTACACAGCCCGGAATTACCTATTGGGGAACACCGTTTAAAGAAGTTAGAACTTTTCTTAAAGAACAGGCCAGTCTTAAACATTTACCCGATTTAATAAAGAATGCCCAAAAGAAATAAAGGCGATAAGTTTACACTAGAGTAGTACAGCAGTATAGGTTATCGTAAACGTGATAAGGCTAGCCTGACAGATTTGAAGGAACAAATGAATGCTGCTTACAAAGTCTTAAGGTTACATATTCACGATGCCCTAGAGCAAGAACAAAATATAGAGATTTATGCTCCCTATAAAAACTATGGAAAATCCTTATAAGGGATTAGTTTTTGTCCATATTTATGGCGATTTAGAAGATCAGGGAAAATATTTTATATAAATTCTGTAACTAAGTTAGTTGTTGATTAAAAATGATATAACCGTCACAAGAATATGACGGTTTTTTGTTAAATATTTGTTCTATGGTTGTAGAATTAAAATTTTATTCTACATTTGTAGAGGTACTTCTAATTAAGTAGAACAATGAAACTTTCCAATGCAGAAGAAGAATTGATGCAAATTTTATGGAAGCAGAAAAAAGCTTTTATGAAAGATTTAATCTATGCTTATCCAGAGCCTAAACCGGCAAACACTACCGTTGCCACGTTATTAAAAAGAATGCGGGATAAAAAGTTTGTTGATTTTGTGCAATATGGCCGTTCCAGGGAATATTTTCCTTTGGTGAAAAAGAAAGATTATTTCTCTAAACAAATGAACGGACTCATAAAGAATTTCTTTAATAATTCTGCCTCCCAATTCGCTTCCTTCTTTACAGAGGAAACAGATTTATCTGAGGAGGAGCTAAAAGAGCTACGAAAAATCATTGACGAAAGGATCAAAAATCAATAGCCTATGCTTCTTTATATTCTAAAATTTACAGGCTGTCTTTTGGTATTGTATTCTTTTTATCGGCTGTTGCTCGAAAACGAAAAAAATCACAATTTCAAACGATTTTATTTATTGTTTGCTTTGGTGGCATCGGTGATCATTCCATTTATTACCATCACCTATCAGGCAGAAACACAACCAGTATCACAAGCAACGATTGTAATTCCAGAGTCCATTACTAAGGGAGAGGAAGTTAAAGCAATTTCCTGGACAGATTGTGTTCCGTTGGTATTGTGGGCGGTATATGCCATTGGTGTTGTAGTTTTTTTGATACGATTTATAAAAAATCTTCTGTATTTAAAAAAACGAATTCAGCGGTACGAGCATGTTATAGAGCCGCTAAATACAAAGGTGTTACTGCCATTTCAGCAAATTCCATATTCCTATTTCAGGTATATTTTTGTAGAAAAGCAGGCCTTTGAAAAGAATGCCATTCCGCAGGAAATTTTAAAGCACGAAGAAGCACATGTAAACCAAAAACATACGCTGGATTTGTTGATTTTGGAAGTTTTACAGGTTATTTTTTGGTTCAATCCGCTGTTTGTTTTCATTAAAAAATCCATACGCTTAAATCACGAATTTCTGGCCGATGAAGCCGTTTTAAAACAAAATATAAGCGCATTATCATATTCAACTTTATTGCTCAACAGCTCGTTTGGCAAACATCAGGCTGCAATGACGAGTTCATTTAAACATTCATTAATCAAAAAACGAATCGTTATGATTTCAAATTCATTTTCAAAAAAGAGAGTAGGGCTAAAAATGGGATTTTTAGTACCGGTATTATGTTGTTGCATTTATTTTTTCAATAATGCTATTGTTGCTGAAACGATGCAGCAAGAACCGCCTATTGTTACTGAAACATTAGAAGCTTTTACCCTGAAAATTCATGGAGAACAGATGGAACTAAACGGAGAGAAAATTAGACTAAACGAATTCGCTTCGAAATTAGATAAAATCACCAATCAATATCCGGATAAAGATTTGCTAAAAAATAATATACGCTTAGCATTAAGGAACGTTCCTGAAGATTTTAAACAGAAGGTAGAGAAGGAGTATCGTAAAACTCATTATTACCAGTTAATGAAGAAAAATTCTAGAAACACATCTTTGTTTCCTGATTTACCAGCGCCACCGCCACCACCGATCCAGAACAAAGAACAAATGCCGATAGCTTCACCCGTTTCCCCAAAAGCACCAAATACAGATGGTATAGTGGAAGTTATTGAGGTAGTTGAAGATGTGCCCACACCGTCAAAACCAGAAGTGATTGAAGTGGTAGAGGCAGTTCCAAGTCCACCAGCTAAACCAAAACATCCTGAAGTGATCGAAGTGGTTGAAGAAATTTCTGAACCCAGTAAAGAAAATGAAATTATCGAGGTTGTAGAAGAAGAACAGGAAACGGCAGAAAAGGTAGAAGTTCATACTTCTACCCAACAAAAATCGGTTAAAGAATTACTTAAAGATTATAATGCGCAGCTTAAAAAAGTAAAGTCGCTGCTACCTGAAGGTTACCCAGAAGTTTATCCAACATTAGATAAAAAAGAGCAGGAGCGAATTAATAAAAATCTAAGTAAGCTTTATACAATTTATACCCAACTTTCTGAAAAAGGAGTTCAGGATAAAGTAGAATTATTACCACCGCCGCCACCTGCTGCCATAAAGCAATAAATAAATCTTTCTATTTGCTAACGTCTATTATAATTTACCCTTAAAAAAGGATAGTTTTCGCAACTATCCTTTTGTTTTTTATTGAACAATAATCTTTTTACACTATCCAGAAATTAGGTGTTATTTTAACATTTTTAGAAAATCTCAATCAATAGAGTCATATTATTAGATTTTTTTAAAAAATCACTATTGCTAAACCGATTAGATGTTTAAAAATTAATAAATTTTCAATTTTAACACTTGTTTGTTGAGAATTTTAATTTTTTAATTCTAATTTTAACTATTGTTTATGGAAATTTATATGGAGCATATTATTTTGATAATGATAGTTTTAGAGGTGGTAATCGCAGCGCTCCTTATGATGATATTCTTCCAAATAAAATCCAAATATTTTCAGGATCTTAAGAAAGAAAAACGAATCTATCATTTGCTCAATGACTTTATAAAAAGAAAAAGAGGTTTCTAAAACATACATAAAATAATAATGGATGGTTTTTAGCCAATGCTTATCGTTTTTATTGATTTACAAATCATTGAATAAATATCAAAAAAGCTTTATGTTTTATCTTTAAAAACCTACTTTTGTGTAGCTAATTACAATAAATACTTATGAGCGTTTTAGTAAATAAAGATTCAAAAATAATCGTGCAGGGATTTACCGGTAGCGAAGGTACTTTTCATGCAGAGCAAATGATAGAATATGGTTCCAACGTTGTAGGAGGTGTAACTCCGGGCAAAGGTGGACAAAAGCATTTGGATAGACCGGTATTCAACACAGTTTCAGATGCTGTTAAAGAAACCGGCGCCGATGTTACCATTATTTTTGTGCCACCAGCATTTGCTGCCGATGCTATTATGGAAGCCGCAGATGCCGGTATCAAAGTAATCATTACTATTACCGAGGGTATTCCTGTAGCAGATATGGTAAAAGCTTCTAATTATATTAAAAACAAAGATTGCCGTTTAATTGGGCCTAACTGTCCAGGGGTTATCACTCCCGGTGAAGCTAAAGTTGGGATCATGCCAGGCTTTGTTTTCAAGAAAGGAACTGTTGGTATCGTTTCTAAATCTGGTACCTTAACTTACGAAGCTGCAGATCAGGTTGTAAAAGAAGGATTAGGAATTACCACTGCAATTGGTATTGGCGGAGATCCAATTATCGGAACGACAACCAAAGAAGCAGTAGAGCTTTTAATGAACGATGATGAGACCAAAGCGATCGTTATGATTGGTGAAATTGGTGGACAGTTAGAAGCCGATGCTGCTAAATGGATCAAAGAAAACGGTAATAAAAAGCCTGTTATTGGATTTATCGCTGGTGAAACTGCACCCGCAGGTAGAACAATGGGACATGCTGGTGCTATTGTAGGAGGTAGTGAAGATACTGCACAAGCTAAAAAAGCGATCTTAAAAGAAAACGGAGTTCACGTGGTAGATTCTCCTGCCGAGATTGGTAAAAAAGTTGCCGAGGTTCTTGGGTAAAAGTTAAAATTTAAGATAATTTTAAATAAATTTAGTCCGTAAGCGTTATTTGCTTACGGACTTTTTTATTTTTATAAATATTTATCAATCAAATTTTTAACTATGAGGAAATATTATATGCCTCTTATGGCAATCCTTTTTCTTGTCCTTTCATCCTGTAAGAAAGAGAACGACGCAAAATCGAATATTCATACTGATGCCAATGGTTTCTCCTACGAAACTTTTGAAGATGACCCTACTGGTTTACGACTTTACACGTTAGATAACGGCTTAAAAGTTTACCTGAGCCAGAATAACCAGGAGCCTAAAATTCAAACCTTAATTGCGGTACGAGCCGGTTCTACTTATGACCCTGCAGATAATACCGGGCTGGCGCATTATCTGGAGCATATGGTATTTAAAGGCACCAGTAAAATAGGGACTCAGGATTGGGAGACAGAAAAAGTGCTTCTCGATTCTATTTCAGATCTTTACGAAAAACATAAAGCCGCAACCGATCCTGAAGAAAAAAAAGCGATCTATCGCCAGATCGATTCGGTTTCTCAGGAAGCTTCAAAATATTCCATTGCCAACGAATATGATAAAATGGTAAGTTCTTTGGGGGCTGAAGGTACCAATGCATTTACCTCTAACGAGCAAACGGTTTACGTAAATAAAATCCCATCTAACGAATTGGATAAATGGCTAATGGTAGAAAGTGAAAGGTTTAACGAACTTGTATTGCGTTTGTTTCATACCGAATTAGAAGCCGTTTACGAAGAATTTAACCGTGGGCAGGACAGTGATTCCAGAAAGCAATATTATGCCGTTTTAGAAGGACTTTATCCTACACACCCTTATGGTACACAAACTACCTTAGGGAAATCAGAGCACTTAAAGAATCCTTCTATGGAGGCAATTCATAATTATTATGAGAAATATTATGTGCCCAATAATATGGCCGTAATCCTTTCAGGGGATTTAGAATTCGATAGTACCATTCAAAAAGTAAATGATTCTTTTGGGGGATATGACGCTAAAGAAGTAACTCACCCTACATTCCCAGAGGAAAAACCTATCACGGCGCCTATCGAAAAAGAGGTTTTTGGACCAACTTCAGAATCTGTTTACGTAGCTTTTCGCACCGATGGTGTTGGTAGTAAAGATCAAAAGATTGTTTACCTGATCGATTATATTTTGGCCAATTCTCAGGCCGGTTTAATAGACCTGGATCTTAACCAAAAACAAAAAGTACAGCAAGCCTCTTCATATACCAATTTTGATAATGATTATGGTTTCCATTTGTTATACGGTATGCCAAAAGCCGATCAGACTTTAGAAGAAGTAAAAGATTTATTACTGGCTGAAGTAGAGAAGATCAAAAAAGGAGAATTTGATGACTGGTTAATCGATGCCGTAATTAATGATTTAAAGTTGTCTGAAATTCGTGAATACGAAGATGCTTCTTCAGTCGCTTATGCACACATGGATGCGTTTGTTCATTTTCAGGATTGGCAGAATGTAATCGATTTTACAGACGATCTGAAGTCGATTACCAAAGAAGAACTGGTAAATTATGTTAACGAGCATTATAAAGATAATTATGTGGCGGTTTATAAGAGAATAGGGGAAGATCCTAACATCGCCAAAGTAGAAAATCCCGGTATAACGCCGGTTCAGTTAAATCGCGATAAGCAATCAGACTTTATTACCGAATTCAACAAATCTGAAGCACCAGCATTAACTCCGCAATATGTAGATTACGAAGAAGCAATTAAAGAATCCAAAACTGAAAATGGATTACCGGTTTCTTATATTCTGAATGAGAATAACGACCTTTTTAACCTGTACTTTATTTTCGATATGGGGCAGGATAATGATAAAGAGATCTCTCTAGCCACTGGCTATTTGGATTATCTGGGGACCGATAAATACACTCCTGAAGAATTAAAGCAGGAATTTTACAAACTTGGTATTAGTTATTTTGTAAGCGCAGGTTCAGATCAGATTTATGTTGGTATTAGCGGCTTAAAGGAAAATTTACCTAAAGGTTTGGCGTTACTGGAGCATCTTTGGGAAAATGCAAAACCAGATCAGGAAACTTACGAGAAATACGTAGCTTCTATCATGAAAGGTCGTGATGATGCCAAAACCCAAAAGGGAAATATTTTGTTTAACGGTTTAATGAATTATGGTAAATACGGTGAAGATTCCCGATTACGGAATATCTATACTGAAGCCGAATTAAAAGCTTTAGATCCGGCAGAATTGGTAGATAAGGTAAAAGATCTTCGTAATTACAAACAACGAATCCTTTATTACGGGAAAGATCCTGAAGCCGCGGTAGCCACAGTGAGTGAAAAGCACAATGTCCCTTCAGAACTTAAAGAGTATCCTGAAGCACGCGAATATAACGAAAAAGAAACCGGTGGTAATGTGTACTTTGTAGATTACGACATGGTACAAAGCGAAATGATCTTTTTAGCTAAAGGAGATATTTTTGATGCCGAAAAGATGGCAGCCACGCAATTATTCAACACCTATTTTGGTAGCGGATTATCCTCTATTGTATTTCAGGAAATACGCGAATCTAAGTCGTTGGCCTATTCCGCATTCTCAAGCTATCAAATGGCTAGCGAAGTTGATAAACCAAACTATACTATGGCTTATATAGGTACACAGGCTAATAAAATGCCGCAGGCCGTAGATGCCATGATGGAGTTAATGACCAATATGCCTGAAGCAAAAGAACAATTTGAAGCGGCTAAAGAAGCAACTTTAAAGAAAATTGCTGCCGAGCGGATCACCAAAACCAATATCTTTTGGAGCTACGAGCGATTAAAAGACCGTGGTTTAGATCACGATACCCGTAAAGAAATGTACGAGGCTATTAAAGATATGAGCTTTAAAGATTTACAAAACTTTTTTGATAGCAATATTAAAGGACAGGATTACAATATTTTAGTAATAGGAAATAAAAAAGATGTAGATATGCAGGCACTTCATAAATTAGGGGATGTACAAGAGCTGGATATCGATTATCTTTTTAATTACGAGAAAAAAGAAGAGAAAGACTTAAAACTGTAATTCAGTATAAAGAAAAAACAAAGACCTCCTTGAAAAAGGAGGTTTTTTTATACCTAAACAATGCATATTCTTATATTTGACGAAGATAAATCTAACTTACTATAATACATATGAAATTATTAGAAGGTAAAAATGCTATCGTAACCGGCGGAAGCCGTGGTATTGGTAGAGGTATAGCAAAAGTGTTTGCAGCCCATGGTGCAAATGTGGCATTTACGTATAACTCCTCTGAAGAAGCTGCCAAAGAGCTAGAAAACGAGCTTTCTGAAAGCGGAATCAAGGCGAAAGGCTATAAATCTAATGCAGCCGATTTTGAACAGGCGCAGGAATTAATTAAACATGTAGCTGAAGATTTTGGAGCTATCGATATTCTGGTAAACAATGCCGGGATCACAAAAGATAACCTGCTAATGCGTATGAGTGAGGAAGATTTTGATCGCGTGATCGAAGTTAACCTTAAATCGATCTTTAATATGACCAAAGCAGTACAACGTACCATGCTTAAACAACGTAAAGGAAGCATCATTAATATGAGTTCTGTTGTTGGGGTAAAAGGAAATGCCGGTCAGGCAAACTACGCGGCTTCTAAAGCCGGAATTATTGGTTTTAGTAAATCTATGGCGCTAGAACTTGGTTCTCGTAATATTCGTACGAATGTGATCGCTCCTGGTTTTATTGAAACTGAAATGACCGAGAAGTTAGACGAAAAAGTAGTACAGGGATGGAGAGATAATATTCCTTTAAAACGTGGCGGAACTCCTGAAGACATTGCTAATGCCTGTGTGTTTTTAGGTAGCGATCTAAGTGCTTATGTTACCGGGCAGGTGCTTAACGTAGATGGCGGAATGCTAACTTAAGCTATAAAAATAAAGAAGCTCTAGGCAATCCCACAAGCTAAGAAGAGGAAATCCTTTTTTTAACTTTCATGGAAGCCTTGGGAAATCAAACCCTTAATGAGGGATTAAATAATTCAGGTCGTTTTTCAGGTTTTGGTTGGTAAAGCCTTAATATTCTCTTAAATTACAACCCAAAACCGATTAATGACCATACTCAACATAATATATCTAACCCTGGCTGCATGCGTTGCGCTGGGGTTTTCTTATTTTCAATATTATGTGAAATCTAAGCGCAGTGGCAGGCAGCGAACAATCCTTTTTATTTTACGTGCTTTAAGCGTTTTTACGCTACTTTTTTTATTAATTAACCCAAAGATTGAATCGGTTGTGATTAAAAGGGAAAAGCCAGATTTAGTCCTTGCTTTAGATAATTCTGCATCGATTGCCCATCTTCATCAGGAAAATAAATTAGTAGGAATAGCTGAATTTTTCAATAATGATGAAGAAATTAATGAACGTTTTAATGTTCAGAATATACATTTTGGTAGTGAAATTTCTACGATAGATTCGGCTGATTTTAGCGCAAAACAAACCGATATTTTTAGGGTTTTGGATGATATAAAATCAGGCTTTAAAAACAAGCAAAATGCCACGATTTTGGTTAGTGATGGCAACCAGACTTTGGGTAGGGATTTTCAATATTTTAATGCTTCTAAGAATCAGAAAATCTTTCCAATTGTCATTGGCGATACCACAAAATTCCCAGATCTCAGTATCTCAAAACTAAATGTAAATCGATATGCTTTTCTGGAAAATAAATTTCCGGTAGAGATTTTTGTAAATTATTCAGCTTCAAAAAATATCGCTTCAAGGTTTCAGATTTCAACAAATGGAAAAACTGTTTTTTCTGAAAATTTGAATTTTTCTGCAGCAAACAGATCCATTAGGGTAGAAGCAAATCTACCCGCTTCGCAGTTGGGTACGCAAACCTATTCCGCAGAAATTCTTCCGCTAGAAAATGAAAAGAACACCATCAATAATAAAAATAATTTTGCGGTTGAGGTGATCGATGAACGCACTTCGGTTTTAATTTTAAGCAGTATTGCACATCCAGATTTGGGAGTGCTTAAAAAAGCTATAGAAACAAATAAGCAGCGAAAAGTAAGTATAAAATATACTAGCGAAAATAATATAAAATTAAATGAATATCAGTTGGTTATATTTTATCAGCCAAATAATAACTTTAATACTTGGTTTAAGGCTGTAAATGATGCCAATTTGAATTATTTTATTATTACCGGAACCAAGACCAATTGGAACGCTATTCAGAAATCGATCCCCTATTTATCAAAAAACATCAGTAATGAGGAGCAGGATTTTTATGCGGTAATGAATCCTAATTTTAACCAATTTCAGTTTGAAGATATTGGATTTTTAGAGCTGCCCCCGCTTCAGGATAAGTTCGGAGATTTAAAAATCAACACCAATTTTGATGCGTTGCTTTATCAAAAAATCGAAGGTGTAAGTACCAGTGAGCCTTTATTGATGATGGTAAAAAATAACGATAGAGGTTCAGCGTATTTGTTCGGAGAAAACATCTGGCGGTGGCGAACTAAAGTTTTTATAGACCATCAAAGTTTTGAAAAGTTTGATAATTTTATTGGTGGCCTTATACAAAACTTATCTTCTAAAAAGAAAAAGGAACGCTTAACTATCGATTATCAATCGTTCTATTATTCTAACGAAATTGTAAAATTTGACGCTCAGTTTTTTGATGAAAATTACCAGTTTGATCCTAATGCAAATCTTCAGATTCAACTAGAAAATGATCGTTTAAATTTAGCATTAGATTCCAGGTTTTTGTTACGGAATAATTTTTATGAAGTTCGTTTTAATAATCTTCAACCGGGGGAGTATAATTTCAGCGTCACCGAGGAAAATTCAGGAATAAAAAAGTCAGGTAAATTTTCCGTAATTTCGTTCGATGTAGAAGAACAGTTTTCTTCAGCAAATTTTTCAAAATTAAATAGTCTGGCGCTTAAAAATGATAGCCAGGCTTATTTCCCCAATCAGCTTCAGGAGTTAAAAAAACAACTTTTAGATGATAGTCGTTTTTCTATTATACGAAAAGAAAGCACTAAATCTCGCCCCATAATCGATTGGTACATTTTATTGTTTGTATTGATTGGGCTGTTGGCGGGAGAGTGGTTTTACAGAAAATATAAAGGTTTAATTTAATAAATTATTTATGGATAGATTACCTAAGATTGCAATACCAATTTTTATAGGATTGGTTGTTTTAATCATTTTTATTTCTAAATCTACAATTACGATTGGTTCCGGTGAAGCGGGAGTGTTGTATAAAACTTTTGGAAATGGAGTGGTGACCGATGAACCGCCGTTAAACGAAGGGTTTCATTTAGTGGCCCCATGGAACAGGGTTTTTGTATACGAAGTACGGCAACAATCTTTAGACGAAAAGATGACGGTGTTATCTTCAAATGGATTAGAGATAAAACTAGATGCTTCCGTTTGGTTTCAGCCCTCTTATGAAGATTTGGGAAAATTACACAAAGAGAAAAGTGAAGCGTATATCGAACGTTTACTAAAACCCGCTTTACGTTCAGCCACACGTGCGGTAGTAGGTAGATATAATCCAGAGCAATTATATTCCAGCAAGCGTGAAGCCATTCAGGAAGAGATTTTAGAAGAAACACAGATTCTTTTAAAAGAACAATACGTGCAGGTAAACGAAGTTTTAGTACGTGATGTTTCATTGCCATCAACCATTAAAGACGCTATAGAGCGTAAGTTAAGGCAGGAGCAGGAATCTTTAGAATACGAATACAGATTAACCAAAGCCGAGCAGGAAGCTGAGCGCCAGCGAATCGATGCAGAAGGTAAAGCGCGGGCAAACCGAATTTTAAGTGAGTCTTTAACCGATAAAGTATTACAGGAAAAAGGAATCCAGGCCACTTTAGAACTTGCAAAATCGGGCAATGCAAAAACCGTAATCATTGGCTCGGGTGAAAATGGATTGCCACTAATTTTAGGAGATAACTAAAATTTATCGTAGAAATTTTAAATTCTGATTTTGAATTTTAAAATTAATACTTAGATTTGCTGTCATAATGAGAACGATACAATTACATCACCACCATCATATTTACTGCTGCGCTCAGGCGAGGTAAATTTGATATGTGGTCATGTTAAGCATATTTAGAAACCCGTTTGAGCTAATCAAACGGGTTTTTTATTTGTTCAAATTTTAAAACTTAAATAACTAAGCACTAAAAATAAAATGCTTTTGTGATGAAAAAAGAAAAACTAAGAATCGCAATTCAAAAATCTGGCCGCCTAAATGAAGATTCGCTACAGATCTTAAAAGACGCCGGGATTTCAATAGATAACGGGAAAGAGCAGTTAAAAGCTTCAGCCCGCAATTTCCCAGTAGATGTATTATATCTACGAAACGGGGATATTCCGCAGTATTTAAGAGATGGCGTGGTAGATGTTGCTATTCTTGGTGAGAACGTACTGGTAGAAAAAGGGAAAGATATTATTCGTGGTGAGAAACTGGGATTCTCGAAATGTCGGGTTTCCCTTGCGGTTCCAAAATCGGTAAGATATAACGGAATTCAGGATCTGGAAGGAAAGAAAATCGCCACCAGTTACCCAAATACGGTGAAAGAATATTTAGCTGAAAAGGGGATCACGGCAGAGTTGCACATTATTAATGGATCTGTTGAAATTGCTCCTAATATCGGTTTGGCCGATGCGATTTGTGATATCGTTTCCAGCGGAAGTACCTTATTTAAAAACAATCTAAAAGAAGCTGAAGTCATGTTGAAGAGTGAGGCGATTTTAGCCATTTCACCAAAGATTTCTGAAGAGCGCCAACAGATTTTAGATCAGTTGCAATTCAGGATTAAATCGGTTTTAAACGCGCGCACCTCAAAATACATTTTGTTAAACGCTCCAAACGATAAGTTAGATGATATCATCAGGCTATTACCGGGAATGCGTTCTCCTACCGTTTTACCGTTAGCGGAAAAAGGATGGAGCTCTATTCACACCGTGATCAACGAAGAGCGTTTTTGGGAAGTGATCGACGAATTAAAACAACACGGCGCAGAAGGATTACTGGTAGTGCCGATCGAGAAAATGGTGTTGTAATTAATTTGATGATGTGTTAATGTGGTAATTTGAAAATTAATTTTCCATTACTGATTCTGAATTTTAAATGAAAGCTTAGATGTTCCGGCGGCTGAGTGATTGCGAAGAAGGAGTAACCGTATCGAAGCCAGAGGAAGTTAGAAGTAAGAAGAGAGAAAATAGAAAAGAGATATGGAGAATTATTTATGATGAGATTTCTCGACTCTGTTTCACTATGCCTGCCTGCCGGCGAGGCAGGCTCGAAATGACACTGGAGAAATGAAATCATAAATTAAAAGCTGACAGCTGAAGGCTGAAAGCCAGAGGCTAACAACCAACAAAAACTGTAAACTTAAAGAAATGAACAAAATATATAATCCTTCAAAATCAGACTGGCAAGCTGTTTTAAAACGGCCAACAAAAACCGTAGATGATATTGAAGACACGGTAAACCAAATTTTTGCTGAAGTAAAAGCTAAAGGAGATGTAGCGGTAGCAAAATATACCGATATGTTCGATGGGATTAAACTTGAAAATACGCTGGCAACTTCAGAAGAAATTGCAGCCGCAGAAACTGAAATTTCAGAAGAATTAAAATCGGCCATTCTTTTAGCGAAAAAGAATATTGAAAAATTCCATGCCGCTCAAAAAACCGAGAAAGTAGAAGTAGAGACCACCAGTGGCGTAAAATGCTGGCAGGAAAAAAGACCGATTCAAAAGATTGGATTATATATTCCTGGAGGAAGCGCACCTTTATTTTCAACAATATTGATGTTGGCAGTGCCGGCGGCGATTGCAGGTTGTAAAGAAATCGTGCTTTGCACACCACCAAATAAAGAAGGAAAAGTTCATCCAGCGATTTTATATACGGCAAATTTATGCGGAGTAACAAAGATCAATAAGATAGGCGGCATCCAGGCGATTGCGGCATTGACTTTCGGAACGGAAACGGTACCCAAAGTGTATAAAATTTTTGGGCCGGGGAATCAATTTGTAACGGTAGCCAAGCAGTTAGCCACTCGCCACAATGTATCGATCGATATGCCAGCAGGACCATCAGAATTGTTAGTAGTTGCAGACGATTCGGCCAAACCATCTTATGTAGCTTCAGATTTACTGAGTCAGGCAGAGCATGGTGTCGATAGTCAGGTCATTTTAGTTTCGACTTCAAAAACATTCTTGGACGAAGTAGAAGTAGCGGTGGAAGATCAGTTGTCAGCATTGCCAAGAAAAGCTATTGCAGAAAAAGCTATCGAGAATTCAAAATTGATCTATGTGGAGAATGATGAAATCGCGATAGACTTAATCAATGAGTACGGCCCGGAACATTTTATCATTTCTACAGAGAAGAACAAATTTTATACTGATGGAATTATAAATGCAGGTTCTGTATTTATAGGAAATTATACTCCAGAAAGTGCAGGAGATTATGCTTCTGGAACCAATCATACTTTGCCGACCAACGGTTACGCAAAGCAATATAGCGGCGTAAATCTGGATAGTTTTATGAAGAGTATGACGTTTCAGCAAATTTCAGAAGAAGGAATAAAAAGCATTGGCCCGGCGATCGAGTTAATGGCTGAAGCCGAAGGTTTACAAGCCCATAAAAATGCAGTTTCGTTGCGATTGAAAGATCTTGGTTAATGTGCTAATGTGTTGATTTGCCAATTTGATAATTAGATTTGAGATCGCTGCGCTGTTAGAAGGTAGAAGATAGACTAAAGAAACAAGAGACGAGAATCAGGATTTATTTTGAATGCTAAATGTTGAATTTTGAATGATTTTAAAATTAAAGTCATGCTGAACTTGTTTCAGCATCTCATCCAGTTTGTAAAGGATATTGATAAGATCTCGAATTAGTGCGGATTAGTAATTAGCTAAGTAAAATGAAGATATCGTTTGTATACATTATGACAAATAAATACCGGACGGTTTTTTACACAGGTGTCACAAATGATTTAAGGAAAAGAATAGCGGATCATCAGAGTGGAAGGGGAAGTAATTTTACTAAGAAATATAAGATAAAAGATCTAATTTATTTTGAAGAGTTTAGTGATATTAATCAAGCAATAGTAAGAGAAAAGCAAATAAAAAATTGGAAAAAACAATGGAAGTTGAATCTAATAAGATCTCTTAATCCAAAATTTGAAACATTAGAATATTAATTTTGAAAACGAGTCGTCATGCTGAACTTGTTTCAGCATCTCATCCAGTTGAGTCCAAGGATGATGAGATCCCGGAACAGGTCCGGGATGACGGAAAGATGTTATGCTGAACCTTACCATTCGGCAGGCAGGTTTGATTCAGCATCTCCTTTGAGTGAGAAAAAAAAGATGAAGTTCAAGGATCAAGTCCGCGGAAAGGCGTCATGCTGAACTTGTTTCAGCATCTCATCCAGTTGAGTCCAAGGATGATGAGATCCCGGAACAGGTCCGGGATGACGGAAAGATGTTATGCTGAACCTTACCATTCGGCAGGCAGGTTTGATTCAGCATCTCCTTTGAGTGAGAAAAAACGATGGGGTTCAAGGATCAAGTCCGCAGAAAGTCGTCATGCTGAACTTGTTTTAGCATCTCATCCAGTTGAGTCCAAGGATGATGAGATCCCGGATCAAGTCAGGGATGACGGAAAGATGTTATGCTGAACCTTACCATTCGGCAGGCAGGTTTGATTCAGCATCTCCTTTGAGTGAGAAAAAACGATGGGGTTCAAGGATCAAGTCCGCGGAAAGGCGTCATGCTGAACTTGTTTCAGCATCTCATCCAGTGGATTCTAAATATGTTAAGATCACGGATCAATTCCGAAATAACGAATAAAAAAATAAACTGAAAGCCATAAAACAAAAATGCCCACCAATAGAAACATACAAAACCTTGTTCGTGAGAACGTGAAGAATTTAAAACCATATTCTTCCGCTCGCGATGAATATAAATCGACCGGAACCGAGATGGTTTTTCTCGATGCCAATGAAAATCCCTATCAAACCGATGTAAACCGCTATCCAGATCCGCATCAACGAAACGTAAAGGACGAGCTGGCAAAAATCAAAGGGATAAAGCCAGAGCAGATTCTATTAGGAAATGGTAGCGACGAGGTATTAGACTTGTTATTCAGGGCGTTTTGTGAGCCGGGAAAAGACAATGTGATCACGCTTCCGCCAACGTATGGGATGTATAAAGTGCTTTCAGAAATTAACAATATCGAAAATAGGGAAGTGTTACTTTCAAAGGATTTTGAGCCACAGGTTTCAGCGATATTAGATAAAACAGACGAGAATTCTAAACTGTTATTTCTTTGTTCGCCAAACAATCCTACTGGGAATACTTTTTCAGAAGAAAAAGTAGAAAAACTGCTTCAAAATTTTAACGGATTGGTAATAATTGACGAGGCTTATATTGATTTTTCAGGAAAAGAAAGCTGGTTAAACAGACTTCAGGAATATCCAAATTTGGTCATTACACAAACACTTTCTAAAGCTTATGGTATGGCAGGAATCCGTTTGGGAATCTGTTGCGCTTCCGAAGAAATTATCGAGATTTTAAAGAAAATCAAACCTCCTTATAATGTAAACCAATTAACACAGCAACGTGCCTTAAATCGTATTGTAGATGTGGATAATGTAAAGAGCGAAATTGCTGATATTCTAAAAGGTAGAGAAGAGTTATTTAAAGTGTTGCTGGAAGTTCCTTATGTCGAAAAAATCTATCCATCAGACGCTAATTTTATATTGGTAAAAGTCGATAATGCTACGGACAGGTACAATCAATTGATCGAAAAAGGAATCGTAATAAGAAACAGAACCACACAACCGCTTTGCGAAAATACCCTACGATTAACCGTAGGAACCACTCAAGAAAATCAAAAATTAATTGCCGCTTTAAAAAGCCTAATCTAATTAAAATGCAAAAAGTTTTATTTATAGATCGTGACGGAACGATTATCCTGGAGCCAGAAGATTATCAGGTAGACAAATTAGAAAAACTGGAGTTTTACCCGGAAGCTTTGTTTTATTTATCGAAAATCGCCAAAGAGTTGGATTACGAATTGGTGATGGTGACCAATCAGGATGGTTTGGGAACCGAGGTTTATCCTGAAGATCAATTTTGGCCGATTCAGAATTTTGTGGTGAAAACTTTCGAAAACGAGGGCGTGAAATTCAGTGATATCCTAATCGATCGAACTTTTGCAAAAGACAATCAGCCTACCCGAAAGCCAAATACAGGACTACTGGAAAGAAAATATCTGAATTCTGAAGCCTACGATATGACAAATTCGATCATGATCGGTGATCGTATGACCGATATTGAATTTGCTTATAATTTCGGCGGAAAAGGGATTTTTATCGATACCCATGAAGATTTAGCGACCGATGAATTGAAAAATGATGTTTCGAAGTTGAAAGAAACGATTGTACTGAAAACTTCCAGCTGGAAAGCTATTTATGAGTTTTTAAAACTGAAAGATCGTACCGCTGAAATTGCCAGAAAAACCAACGAAACTGATATTAAGATCAAGCTTAATCTTGACGGAACCGGAAAAGCTGACATTGCTACCGGGATCGCATTTTTCGATCACATGTTAGATCAGATCGCTCGTCATGGCCAGATGGATCTGGAGGTAAAAGTAGATGGTGATCTAGAAGTTGATGAGCACCACACCATAGAAGATACGGCCATTGCTTTAGGAGAAGTGTATGCAAAAGCTTTGGGTAATAAGTTGGGAATAGAGCGATACGGATTTTGCCTGCCAATGGACGATTGCCTGGCGCAGGTAGCGATTGATTTTGGCGGCCGAAATTGGTTAGTTTGGGAAGCCGATTTTAAACGTGAAATGGTTGGGAAAATGCCTACAGAAATGTTTTACCATTTCTTTAAATCGTTTACCGATGGGGCGAAAGCCAATCTAAATGTAAAAGCTGAAGGTACCAATGAGCATCATAAGATCGAAGCGATTTTTAAAGCCTTTGCAAAAGCAATTAAAATGGCGGTAAAAAGAGATACCGAGAAAATGATTTTACCCTCAACAAAAGGAATGCTTTAATCCCCTAACCCCAAAGGGGAATAAAATAATTTAAAAATATGAGTGAACTAGGAAAAAACAAATCCTCTGAATCTTCCCCCTCTGGGGGAAAGAAAGGGGGAATAGCAATTATAGATTACGGCGCGGGAAATATTCAAAGTATCAAATTCGCCATAAAACGATTAGGTTTTGATGCGGTTTTAACTGATGACGCTGAAGAAATAAAGTCGGCAGACAAGGTGATTTTTCCTGGAGTAGGAGAAGCCAGCAGCGCCATGAAGATGCTTAAGTCAACCGGACTCGATAAAGTGATTCCGCAGCTAAAACAACCGGTTTTAGGAATTTGCCTGGGAATGCAACTGATGTGCGAATATTGTGAAGAAGGGGACACCACAGGATTGTCGATTTTTGATGCTAAAGTGGTAAAGTTCGATAATTCGGTTAAAGTGCCGCAAATTGGCTGGAATCAGATTTATGACCTACAATCAGATTTGTTTGAAGGCGTAAATGAAAAAGAGTATGTGTACCTGGTGCATAGCTTTTACGTAAAAGAATGCGAAGAAACGATTTGTTCTACTGAATACGGAGTAGAATATACATCTGCCATCAAGAAAAATAATTTCTACGGAGTACAATTTCACCCGGAAAAAAGCAGCAAAGCCGGAGAAAAGATCCTTGAGAACTTTTTGAAGTTAGAGAATGAATAATTTGATGATGTGTTAATCTGATAATTTGAAAATTGATTCTAATATTATTTGAAAGCTGAATTTTGAATGAAAAATGAAAATTTTGATTCCTAGTCATCTCGACCTTGCTTCGCCGAAAGGCAGGCATAGTGGAGAGATCTCAGAGTATCAATGTTCAATTTGAAAATATATTGTTATAAGTTGAAGACAGGGTTTAAGATCATATTATTCTAAAATCTTAATTTTGAATGAATAAAGATTTCTCGACTCCGTTTTACTTCGCTCGAAATGACAAATGTTAAATTCAATATTATAAAAAAGCTGACAGCTGATAGCTAAAAGCTCAATTAACTGTAAACCGTAAACTAAAACAAATGCGCTTAATACCAGCTATAGATATAATTGACGGAAAGTGTGTACGGCTTTCTAAAGGTGATTATAACACCAAAAAAATATACAATGAAAATCCGCTTGAGGTGGCGAAATCTTTTGAAGCTCACGGGATCGAATACTTACATTTGGTCGATCTCGATGGGGCTAAATCAAAACACATCGTAAATCATAAGATCTTAGAAACGATAGCTTCAAAGACCAATCTTAAAATCGATTTTGGCGGCGGACTCAAAACCGACAAAGATCTGGAGATTGCTTTTGAATGCGGAGCAAAACAAATTACCGGCGGAAGTATTGCGGTAAAAGATGCGGATACTTTTAA
Source organism: Zunongwangia pacifica (assembly GCF_023499215.1). GTDB lineage: Bacteria > Bacteroidota > Bacteroidia > Flavobacteriales > Flavobacteriaceae > Zunongwangia > Zunongwangia pacifica. The sequence continues at coordinate 46,324 of NZ_JAKHSK010000011.1, read as the reverse complement.
AAGCTGGCTGGAAAAATTCGGTTCAGAAAAGATTATTTTGGGCGCCGATGCAAATAATGAGAAAGTAGCGGTAAGTGGCTGGCTGGAAGAATCAGAGAAAGAATTGATCCCTTTTATTACAGAATATCAAAAAGAAGGAGTGGAATACGTGATCTGTACCGATATTTCTAAAGACGGCATGTTGCAGGGGCCCGCTTTCGATCTTTATGATCGTATTTTAAGGGAGAATCCGGAAATAAAACTAATCGCTTCAGGAGGAATATCGAAATTCGACGAATTGCTGGAACTTTCTGATTTAGGCTGTGAAGGGACAATCATCGGAAAAGCCATTTACGAAGGAAGAATCGGCTTAAAACAATTAGAGAGCTACATCCTGAATGATGGACAATAATTAGGATTTAGATTTTAGACCGCTATGCTGTTCAATGTCTAATTTGAAAATGTGCCGATTTGATGATGGAAGTAAGAAGCAGGAGGCAGGAACCAAGACCCAAGATGCGCGTCATTTCGAGCGAGGTACGAGTCGAGAAATCTTAAATTTGTTCAATGTTTGATTTGAAAATGTCCCGATTTGATGATGTGGTGAATTGAAAGTGTCAGGAGTCAGGATTTATTTTGAATGCTAAATGTTGAATTTTGAATGAAATGCACTAAGAGTTATCAACTTCATTTTTCCCGATAGCAATCGGGACACTAGAAATGATAAATATTTGAAAAAAAACAGCTGAAGGCTAAAAGCTGATTGCTGACAGCTAAAAAACTGTAAACTAAAAAAATGCTAACAAAAAGAATAATCCCCTGCCTAGATATTAAAAACGGAAGAACCGTTAAAGGTGTTAATTTCGTGGATTTAAGAGATGCTGGTGATCCGGTAGAACTCGCGGCAAAATATGCAGAAACCGGAGCAGATGAGCTTGTTTTTCTGGATATTTCGGCCACCGAAGAGCGTCGTAAAACTTTAGCGAATCTTGTATTACGAGTGGCTGAAAAAGTAAATATTCCGTTTACGGTGGGCGGCGGAATTTCTTCTGTAGAAGACGTCGATATTTTGTTGAAGAACGGGGCCGATAAGGTTTCGGTAAACTCTTCCGCAGTAAAAAATCCAGATTTAATTAACGAGCTTTCCCAAAAGTTTGGCGCGCAATGCATCACTGTAGCCATCGATGCAAAACAGGTAAATGGCCAATGGATCGTACATTTAGTGGGCGGTAAAGTACCAACCGAACTCGATTTATTCGATTGGGCCAAAGAAGTAGAACAGCGCGGTGCAGGAGAGATTTTGTTTACCTCGATGAATAATGATGGTACTAAAGATGGTTTTGCTAATATTGCACTCAAGAAATTGTCTGAAGACCTGAATATCCCGATTATTGCTTCGGGGGGAGCGGGTTGTATTCAGCATTTTGTAGATACGTTTAAAGAAGGAAAGGCCGATGCCGCTTTGGCAGCAAGTGTTTTTCATTTTAAAGAAATAGAAATTCCGGATCTTAAAAAAGAACTGGCAAATCAGGGAATTCCTGTAAGAATATAAAATTATAAAGATGAATATCAATTTTGATAAAAATAGCGACGGACTAGTACCCGCAATCATTCAGGATGCAACCACCAAAAAAGTCCTGATGTTGGGGTATATGAATGAAGAAGCCTATTTAAAAACCAACGAGACCAAAAAAGTAACTTTCTTTAGCCGAACCAAGAATCGGTTATGGACCAAAGGCGAAGAAAGTGGAAACTTTTTGAACCTTGTTTCCATAAAAAATGATTGTGATAACGATACGCTTTTGATCATGGTAAATCCGCAGGGACCAACCTGCCATAAAGGAACCGATACCTGTTGGGGCGAAGAAAACGAAGCATCTTTCGGGTTTTTATCAGAATTAGAAGGAATTATCGCTCAGCGTAAAAAAATGAGTGAGGTAGAGCCAGAGCTTCGTGAAGATAAGGATTCGTATGTGGTGTCCCTTTTTGATAAAGGAATGAATAAAATCGCTCAAAAAGTAGGGGAAGAAGCTGTTGAGGTAGTGATCGAAGCCAAAGACGATGACGAAAATCTTTTCCTTAACGAAAGCGCAGATTTGCTGTTTCACTACCTTATTCTTTTAAAAGCTAAAGGCTATGGATTAAAAGATATTGCCAAAGTTTTAGAGGAAAGACACTAAATGAAGCTGAGCAGGGAAACGCATAAATCTGAAGCGCAGGTTGTTTTATTCATTAACGGTCAGTTTCCTAAAACCATGCCTTTGCTGGATGATTTTAAGAAAATTTACTGTACCGATGGTGCGTATGCGAAACTCTTAGAAAACGGAGTTCAGCCAGATCTGGTTTCAGGAGATTTTGATTCTTTAGCGATTTCTGAAATTAATACCGAAACCAAAATTGTAGAAACGCCAGATCAAAACGCGACCGATTTCGAGAAAATTTTAAAGATTATTATCGAAGAGGGTTTTAAAAGTGTGGCGGTTTATGGCTGTAGCGGTTTAGAACAGGATCATTTTTTAGGGAATCTGAACTCGATGTTGAAGCATAAAGACGAAATTGAAATCAGGTGTTTTGATGATTTTGGCTTTTATTTTTTTGCTGAAAATGATACCAAAATTATCGATTTTAAGGATGAAATTATTTCACTTTTTCCATTTCCGGAAGCTAAAAATATTTATTCTGAAGGGGTAAAATATCCCTTACATGATGAAGATTTAAGCATAACCACCAGAATTGGAACCCGAAATACAATTACCGAGAGTACTGCCCGTATTCGTTTTAAAAGTGGAAATTTATTAGTGTTTGTACAGGCTATTAGAAGTTAGAAAATAGAATTAAGACACAAGAGCCAGGAATCAAGATTTCTTTATAAAACGTAGTTTTTAATATAAAAAAAAGGGAAAATCCCCCTTTCGGGGGTTAGGGGGATCGAATTTACTCTGTCCATCGGCCCATTTTACCGGCCTGAAAATCCTGGTATGCTTCTTCGATTTCCTGCATGCTGTTCATCACAAAGGGACCACGAGCCACTACAGGTTCTTCAAAAGGGGTGGCGAAACCAAATAAAAGAATGCTTTCTTCTTTGGCTGATATTTGAAGTTTTGGATCGTCATTATTGAATTCAACCAAATGCCTTTCAGTAATAGCTTTGCCATTGACTTCAAGATGGCCTTTAATAACGTAAAAGAAAATATTCTGAGAAACAGGAATTTCGAGTTCTAAATCTGAATTTGCTTCAAAAAATACGGTAGAAAGGTTAATATCGGTAAAAGTTTCAAAAGCACCTTTTACGCCAAGAAACTCTCCGGAAACCACCTGTGCTTTCACTTTTTTATCTTCGGAATAAGCCATTGGAATATCATCCTTCTGTAAGCCAATATACTTAGGAGCTTCCATTTTATGTTTTGCCGGAAGATTGACCCAAAGTTGAAGGATCTCCAGATCTCCACCTTTCTTTTTAAATTCTTCCGAAGAAACTTCCGCATGAATTAGTCCGCTTCCCGCAGTCATCCATTGCACACCGCCACTTTCAATCACACTTTTATGTCCGCCAGAATCTTTATGGGCAATATCACCATCCAGAATAAAAGTAACGGTTTCCATACCACGATGAGGATGTGGGCCAAATGGGAGTCCGTTATTATTTTCAGGATAGACCTGTGGACCGTGATGATTTAGAAAAATAAAGGGATCGATCATTTGCAGGCTTGCTGTTGGCATTGGTGAATAAGTGACCAAATCGCCTATTGGGCGCCAATCTGCCTGATGTATTTTCTTAATGCTTCTCATAATCTTTTTGATCTAAATTAGAAAAAGCTGTTGGTTTTTAAGCAATTTCAGACTTCAAATTAGCTAACATAAAAGTTAGTACTACTCTTTATTGCGAACAAAAATAAGTTTGAACTTACTGTTATTGTTGTTCTCCCGGGATTCGATTTCAAACTGATCTATAGAAGCGATCATTGGGGTAAGTTTCTGGTAGCCGTAGTTACGGGAATCAAAATTAGGTTGCTTTTTTTGCAATAAACTCCCCACATCGCCCATAAATGCCCAACCATCATCATCGGCAACATCTGAGATGGTATTAGAGATAAAATTAATTACCCTGGGTGTTAAGCGATCCACACTCTGTTTTTTATTGGGTTTCCCTTTAACAACTTCAGGTAGCTCTTCTTTGTCTTTGGTTTTTAAAATTTCAAGATAGATAAACCGGTCACAGGCCACAATAAACGGATCTGGGGTTTTCTTTTCCCCAATCCCTATAACTCTTTTCCCGGCTTCCCGTAGTCTTGTCGCTAATCTGGTAAAATCACTGTCACTGCTTACCAGGCAAAATCCATCTACTTTATTAGAATATAAAATATCCATGGCATCGATAATCATGGCAGAATCTGTAGCATTTTTACCCTGCGTATAACCGTACTGCTGAATGGGACTAATCGCATTTTGCAATAATACTGCTTTCCATTTAGACAGATGAGGGTTGGTCCAATCTCCGTAAATTCTTTTAATGGTAGGGTTACCGTGTTTAGCGATTTCTTCCATCATTTCTTTTACGTATGCTGAAGGTATATTGTCCCCATCAATAAGGACGGCTAAATTATGATCCATGAAATAAATTTTAAGTAACTATCTTCTTGGCAATCCCACGAAGCATTTAATCTCGATTATCGAGTAAAGATAAAGTTTTAAAATAAAGCCTGGCCTAAATGGAGATTCTTAACCGCTTTTTTCAGAAGAATTTAACGGCTTTCACCTTTGTAAGATAAAAAATTAATTGGGTTCTACATGAATAAGAACATCTGCAATTTCAGGTAAATCTTGTAGCATTTTATCTTTCACCTGGTGGGCAATATCATGGCCTTCTGTTACGGTCTTTTCTCCGTCTACGTTAATGTGAAGATCTACGTGAAAGGTCATTCCTGTTTTGCGCACAAAACATTTTTCTGTACCTAAAACCCCTTTTACGCTATAAGCCGATTTACGGATTTCTTCTATAAGATCATCATACATATGCTCATCCATAATCTCTCCCAAAGCCGGTCTTAAAATAAGATAGGCATTGAATAAAATAAATCCAGAGGCCAACAAAGCTGCCCAATCATCGGCACTTTCATAACCATCTCCCATAATTAAAGCGATCGAAATACCAACAAAGGCGGTAAATGAAGTGATCGCATCGCTGCGGTGATGCCAGGCATCTGCTTTTAAAGAAGAGCTATTGGTCTCATCCCCTTTTTTAGAGACAAATCGATAGAAAAACTCTTTAATCGCAATAATAACGACCAAAACGATTAATGTATAGGGCTCTGGAATCTGATGCGGAGTACGTATATTCTCGATACTTTCGTAAGCGATTACGGTAGCCGAAACGATTAAGAAACCAACCACGGCAAAAGTGATAAGCGGTTCTACACGACCATGGCCGTAGGGATGATTATCGTCTGCCGGTTTTGCGGCATACCGAAGTCCTACAAGCACTAAGAAGGAAGAAAAAACATCTGCGGTAGATTCTATGGCATCGGCGATTAATGCATAAGAATTACCAAAAAAACCAGCCAGGAATTTCCCCAAAGCAAGAATACCATTACCGGCTATGCTTAAATAGGATGTTTTTATGGCTTCTTTTACTTTTTCGCGCATTTCTAAAAAATAGGATGGCAAAGTTACAAGCTAACAGAAAAACTAAGACGCTTTTTTTGATTTTTTTTCAGCGCTGTAGGCTAATGATGTGATAATTTGAAAATGTTTTAATTTGATGGGCAAAATTTTATTTACCTATTAAAACTTTTCACCCACTTTCACCACCAAACAATAAAAAATTTCTCGTAATGATTTTCTGTTTTCATCCAGACCAGCGGAGCTCTTTGTTGCTGAATAAAAGATTCGATTTGTGAGAATATTTCTGAATACGAAAACCAAAGCTTATTTTTGGAGGGATCTACCGGCCAAAATTGTTTCCCCGGACTAAAAAATTGGGCGTCATTAAATTGCTCTTCAGTGAACTCTTCAAAATGAATCCAGAACCCAACAATGCAATCATTATTTATTGATATGAATTTTTTGTTTTGTAGATTTCTGGGAACAAATAAACTCGCTTTATAACATACTCTTTGTGCTATCGATTTTGTAGCGATATGCTGAACATTTAAAATTTGCTGAGTAGCGTTCTTATAAAGTAGTGGGAGTTGTTTGGTTTTAAGCTTATTTACTTTTTCAAGCAACGAATCTTTACGATTGGGACCAATCCACCTGGCCAACTCTTCTTTAAAACTAGGGTCGTAAACGTAGAATTTGTACACTAGTTCTATATGCGTAAGTTGACCGTTATTTTTATCTTTTACAATAAAATCCAGTTCTCCAAGGGTTTGTTTGTTTTTAATCACCTGAAGATTACAGATTTTTAAATGATAATGTTCTGATTGTCGAATTTGGTATTCAAAAAAACGCTCCACCCGTTTCCCCAGTACAAAAATATTTTCCAGATTTTCCTGAAGTAAAACCTCATTTTTAAAATCTTTGATTTTAGCTGGTAGCTCAAAAGGTTCCAGACCGAATAACTTTTCTGAGTGCCATAAATTTGGGGTGTTCAGGAATCCGGTTATTTCGTCTAATAGTGTGATAATGATGAGATTTTAGGCTGATTTTTTATTGATAGTAAATTTGCTAGGTATGAAGCAATTTTTCCTGTTGATCTAAAAATAGGAATAATCCCATAACGCTTGGGAGTAGTTGTAATTATAAAATAAAAATATCTTTTTGGCACGTAAAATAAGGGAATTTGTCCCCGTTTTAAAATCAATTTTTAGGCTAGTCTATGAAACTCTGCTATTTTTGAACAAAATCCAGAAATGCAGAGAGTCCGTTATTACTATCTTATAAAAGTTCAATATTTAGGGTATCGCTTACATGGCTGGCAAAAACAGCCTAATTTTAAAACCGTTGAAGGGTTAATTACCAAAACCCTGCGTTATGTGATGCCAGACGCCAAGTATAAAATTTTGGGGTGTAGCCGTACTGATGCGATGGTCTCTTCAAACGGATCGGCATTCGAACTTTTTGTAGATGAAGAGCCGCTGGAAAATTTAGAGGAATTTTTGGCCCTTTTCAATCTTAATCTTCCGCAGGATATACGAGTAACGGGTATTGAGGCAGTAAATGCTGAATTTAATATTATTCAGCATTCCAAGATAAAGGAGTATGCCTATCTATTTTCTTTTGGTAATAAAAACCATCCGTTTTGCGCACCGTTTATGGCGAATTTTCAGTTTAATCTGGATATCGAAATGATGAAACAGGGGGCAGCTCTTTTTAATGGTACGCATAATTTTAGGAATTACTGTGTTCGGGTTTCAGAAAAAAGCACGTTTGAACGGGAAATTTTAAAGGCTGAAATTGTAGAAAATAACCTGTATACCGCAAATTTCTTTCCGCAGAAATCATATATTTTCCATGTGCATGGGAAAGGCTTTTTGCGCCATCAGGTACGGTTGATGATGGGCGCGATGATTCAGCTGGGACGCGGTGAATTTTCTTTAGAGGATATAGAGCAGAGCCTTAAAGAAGGGAATGAACATCTACAAATGGATTACAGTGCCCCGGCCAGCGGACTTATCTTGAACGACATGCATTTTGAATAAAAACTAATCCTCGTTTTCGATAATTTTGAGGGCTATTTTTATATCGTTATACGGAATGGCTTCTTCAAAATGCTCAAAATAAGGTTTTAGTTTATCGGGATCGCCAAGTTCTTTTTTTGCTTTTTTTACCGCTTCCAGATCGACTTTTCCTATAAACTGTTTTAAATCTATGTTTTGGCCTTCATCATAAAGTTTTAGCAGGTGAGACATAATCGTTATTTCAGAAAGTTCCCGCTCTTTGGCAATTTCTTCCAGAGTTTTTCCTTCAGCGTATAATTCGCCCGTGATTTTATAGGTTTTTCCTTTTTTCTGTTTTTTTCGGGTTCGTTTTTGCTTAGAAAAAGCAATAATCTCTTTAATAAAACGATAGCCGTATTCTTCCATTTTCTTTCGCCCAACCCCGTTAATCAGCATAAAATCATCATCGGTCATAGGTCGTGAACGCTCCATTTCTTTTAGCGTAGCGTCGTTAAAAATAAGATAGGCCGGGATTTCTTCTTCTCTGGCGATTGCGAGTCGAAGTTGTCTTAACTTCTCAAAAAGGGAGTTTTCAGCAGCAATTTTTTCTGATGTATTATTTGCAGCTGCCGTTTGTAATTTACGGTCGGGTACTTTCGCTAAATGTACTTTTTTACCTTCAAAAAGTACATCTTTAGCGTGTTTGGTTAGTTTTAAGGCATTTCCCTGATGAAAAGCAATTTCAGCATAGCCTAAATTAATAAGCTGTAAGATATATTGTTGCCAGTTATTCCAGGAGATATCCTGTCCAATTCCGTATGTTTTTAAACGGTTATAGTTTTTAGATAGTGTTTGTTCATTCTGGCTACCACGTAAAACATCTACAACGGTAGTGAGGGGTTCTTTCCCTTTTAAACGGTAGATGCAGGACAAAGCCTTTTGGGCGGCAACGGTACCGTCGAAAAATTGAGGCGGATTTTTGCAAATATCGCAGTTCCCGCAATCTTCCTGCTTAATCTCGCCAAAGTAGCTTAGCAAAATTTTTCGGCGACAGGTAAGAGCCTCTGCATATTGCTTCATGCGGTCTAACTTGGCCACCTGAATGTCTTTATTTTTCGTGTTTTCGGCAAAGCGTTGCAATTGTACCACATCGGCATAACTGTGAAACAGCAAGGTGTCTGAAGGCAGCCCATCTCTTCCGGCACGTCCAATTTCCTGATAATAGCCTTCCAGGTTTTTGGGCATATTGTAATGGACTACCCAACGGATATTCGATTTATCGATTCCCATCCCAAAAGCGACGGTAGCACAAATAATTTCGGTTTTATCATTGATAAAATCATCCTGGATGCTTTCGCGTTCTTCATGTTTTAATCCCGCATGATAGGCTTTGGCATCTAATCCTTTTTGCTGAAGTTTTTCAGCGAGTTCTTCGGTGTTTTTTCGACTTAAACAATAAATAATGCCGCTTTCATCTGGCCTGTTTTTAATGAATTTTATGATTTGCTCAAATCGTTTGATGCCCTGGCGAACTTCCAGACTCAGGTTCTTTCGGTCGAACGAAGAGATATGTTTTTTGGCTTCGGGAATATTTAATTGCTGGCAAATGTCGTGGCGTGTAGCTTTATCTGCCGTAGCCGTTAAGGCAACGATAGGGATGTTAGAAAATCGTTTCTTTAAATACCCAAGCTGTGTATAGGCGGGCCTAAAATCGTGACCCCAACTAGAGATACAGTGTGCTTCATCGATGGCTATTAAACTAATGTTTTCCTCTGTTAAAAAGCGATCTAAAATTTGTAAACTTTCAGGAGCGATATACAGTAATTTCAGTTCGTTTTTATCGATTTTCTGAAAAATGCTTTCCTGATCTGCTGCGTCCTGACTACTATTTAAAAATTCGGCTTCAATACCATTGGCTTTTAATCCGTCTACCTGGTCTTTCATTAAAGCGATAAGCGGAGAAATAACAATAGTTAATTTGGGTAAAAGAATGGCTGGTAACTGGTAACAAATAGATTTTCCGCCACCGGTAGGCATAATTACAAGATTGTCTTTACCATCGAAAATAGACCGAATGATCTTTTCCTGTAAGGGTCTAAAGCTATCGTACCCAAAATATTCTTTAAGTGTATTAAGCAGCTGCTGTTTCTCCATACTGCAAAGTTAAAAAAGAAAGCAGGCCGCAAAAGCTGAAATTGAAATTAAACCGGTATTAAAGGATTATTATTACATTTAACATTAAAAACCTTGTATGGCTAAAACCAAAAGAAAACGCCTTTCCCTGCGACGTCCCAAATCAAGTAAGGCGCTAAACCAAATCCCGGGAACGGTTACTTATGTTGGTACTAAGCAATCTACTGAAACTTTATTGGATGTTATCGATTATAACGCAGAGCATTACGAGCGTTTTACATCTAAAAATCCGCAGGATGCTTTAAAGTTTGAAGATGAATCTAAAGTTACCTGGATTAATATCGACGGACTTAACAATACCGGGGAAATTGAAAAGCTGGGAAAGTATTTTGAGCTTCATCCGCTAATTTTAGAAGATATAGCCAATACGAACCAACGCCCCAAAATCGATGAATATCAGGATTATCTTTTTATAGTGGCAAAAATGCTTTATTATAATGGTGATGGTACGCTACAAATAGAACATATAAGTTTGGTGGTGGGACAGGATTATGTGCTTACTTTTCAGGAAGCCGGGGGCGATGTTTTTGATGGTGTGCGGGAACGGATCGAGCAGAAAAAAGGTCGAATTAGAAACCGAAATGCCGATTATTTGATGTTTGCTTTACTGGATGCGATAATTGATAATTATTTTATCGTTGTAGAGGATATTAGCGAAAAAATTGAAGGTTTTGAAGATCAGATCTTTTTAAACGATCAGGATGATGATCTGGTAAGGGAAATACAAGAATTAAAGCGGGCCATCGTAAGGATAAGGCGTTCTGTTTTTCCATTACGCGAAGTTTTGGGAAGATTAGAAAAACTTAATCATCCTATAATCGATGAAAATACGGGCAATTATTTACGTGATCTTGTAGACCATATTATTCAAATCTCAGAAAATATTGATATTTATCGAGAGATGATCTGGAGTTTAATGGATATGTACATGACTACGATAAGTAATAAAATGAACGAAGTGATGAAGGTACTAACTATTATGGCTTCTATTTTTATTCCACTTACTTTTATTGCCGGTATTTATGGAATGAATTTCGAATACATTCCCGAATTGCAATGGAAATACAGTTACTTTGTACTTTGGGGAGTGATGATTATCGTTTTCTTTGTAATGCTCTATTATTTTAAACGTAAAAAATGGCTGTAGGCCAAAATTTATAATTTAAATCAAACATAACAAAATGATCAACCGAAAAGTGGCTGTAGCAATTGTAATTGCAGGTCTTTCGTTTAGTAGCTGTAAGAATGAAAAGAAAGGTAATACTGAAGAAGATGCTTCAGGAAATACTGAAAAAATGTCGAATATGAATACTGCTTTTATAGGTACATATACCAAGAAAGAAGGTCATGTAGATGGAAAAGCCGATGGGATTTTAACCATAAAACAAGATCCTGAAACAGGTGAAATTAGCTTAGGTAAAACAGTTGCAGAAGTGATAAACCCTTCTTTTGTAAAATTGACCAGTGATAATAAATATTTGTATGCTGTAAGTGAATTAGGGGATAAAGATGCGGCATCGGGATTTATACATAGTTTTCAGGTAAAAGAGAATGATAGTTTAATTGAAGTAGATAAAGTGTCTACTGAAGCTTTTGCACCTTGCCATATCGAAATAGATAAGACTAATAAATTTGCTTTTGTCTCTAATTATATGGGCGGGGTAGTAGTGATGTATCGCATACAACAGGATGGGAGTTTAGAAAAACATCTACAGCTTGATATGCCAAATCCAAAGGAATCACATACCCATTCGGTTTCAATTTCTACAGATAATAAACACGTTTATATTTGTGATCTAGGTGCGGATAAAATCTGGATTTATGATTTTGATGCGAAAGAAAAAACTATTCAGAAAAACGAGCAGGAATCGGTTTCTTTACTAGAAGGGGCTGGTCCAAGACATTTTACGTTTAGCAAAGATCAGAAATTTGCGTATAGTATGAATGAACTGAATAGTACGGTAAGCACTTTTAAAGTTGAAGAAAATGGAGGTTTAACCTTACAAAATTCCATTTCCAGTATTCCTGAAGACTTTACAGGAAATAATAGTGGTGCCGATATCCATATTTCCCCTTCGGGAGATTATTTATATGCTTCTAATAGAGGACACAATAGTATCGCGATTTTTAGCATTGATAAGGCCACCGGTGCCTTAGAAAATAAAGGTTATGCCAGTACCAATGGTAAAACTCCGCGTAATTTTGCGATTGCTGAAGATGGAGGGTATCTATATGCAGCAAATCAGGATTCTGGAGACATTCAAGCTTATAAAATAAATTCAGCAACCGGAGAATTAGATGCAATAGGCAAGCCTGTTGCTGTACCCACTCCTGTTTGTATAGAATTTTTAAACTAAATTTTAAAAGTGAAAAAAGTTAGAATTGCAGGAATCTTATTTATAATCGCAGGACTTGGGCTTACCTATTTTTTGCGACATACTGAAATCTATTTTTTCTCAGGGATCTTAACGGGTATAGGTTTGCTTTGGGCAATTACAGGAAAAACCAAGCATACTAAGACCAAGAAAAACTGAATTTTAAAGCCGGCAATTCGCCGGCTTTTTTATGAATCATAGTTAAGAAAAAATGGTACGGTTATGGCAATAATATTTTAAAAATTGAGTTATTTGTAAAACTTACGTTTATCTTTGGTATGTCTAAAATTTATTGAAGAAGATTAGGTTGATTTTACGGTCGCGATTAACCAAACCTTATAATTTCCAACTTTAAGCGACACAGAAAAAGCTTTAGCTAACCACTAAGGCTTTTTTGCTTTTTAGGCCAATTGTTTTTTATGCAATTAATAATTTAGAAATAAATTATTATTAATTTGTTAATATAGAATGGATTTAAAATATAATTCTTAAATTTAACTTTGTCGTAAATAATTGATATGAAAAAGAGGGGGCAATTCTGAAATGATAGTCACACCCCCTTTTTTATTGTCAATATGTAAAGAATTAGCCGGGGATGGAGTTGTAGGAGCTGCATCCTTTTTCTTTTTTATACCTTATGTTCCAGTGACTTATCGTCTGATGAGAATTTCCCGGTATAATCATTGTTGTGGCTGAAGGTAGAAGAAAGATCTCTAAAACCCTATTATTTTCGAAAAATTGTCGTAAATTTGGCCATATTTCGATGGTTTTTGCCCGATATTTTCTAACCGATTTACTTTTATTTCAGTACAACGGGCAATTTCAGATTAATCAATAATCAAGATTTTAAATCAATCACTGAAAGTTACTCAGAGTCCATAAAGCCTTTGTTTATATTTCCTTCGAAGATTTTTAATAGAATGTGATCATAGGATTGTTGCTTAATAACTTCAGAAAGTTTGCTGATGTTTAATTATTTCAGCATTAAAAAAGAATAATAATCTAAATTAATATATGGCAGACACTTTTTCTAAAAGACAAAAAGAAAAAAAGAAATTATTAAAAAAGAAATTAAAAGCACAACGCAGGGAAGAGCGCAAGCAGGAAAATGATAAGGGTAAAAGCTTTGAAGACATGATTGCGTATGTAGATGCGAATGGAAACCTTACCGATACGCCGCCAGATGAGCAGCAAAAAGTAGAGGTTAGTGCAGAGGATATCGACCTAAATTATCAAAGAGAGACCAAAACAGATACCCGGGATACGGGCGTTGTTATCTCATTTTTTGAAAATAAAGGCTTTGGTTTTATAAAAGATGATATGACGGGAGATAATATTTTTGTACATCATCAGGAGTCGGTTAAACCTTTATCAGAACGAATGAAAGTGAGTTATAGAAAGGAACGTTCTCCAAAAGGATTCCAGGCAACTTCGGTAGAAGTTTTAGACTAAGACCTAAACTTTAAACACATAATTTTAAAATGGCTTTTCGATTTTTCGAAAAGCCATTTTTTTGTTTACCAATTGCAAGAAAGCACCTTAATCTTTACCTCATTTCAGAATGAAATTTCCTACGTTTTACTAATGTTTACGGCGTGTTATGTCGCTTAAATTTTTATTTTTGTGTATGGAAAATTTCGAATCGATAAACAAAAATACTTTTGGAGTTCTATTTAATGCAGTTTCCGAAGGAATTATAGTTGTAGACACCAATCAGATTATTGTAGCGACCAATGAATCTGCCAATGTTATTTTTGGTTATTCTGAAAATGAATTAAAAGGGAAACATCTTGATATTTTAATTCCCAAGAAAAAACATGAGATCCACCATGTACACATGGAAAAGTTCTTGCAGAATATGAGCCATCGGCTAATGGGGCAGGGCAGGGATCTTTTCGGTACAAGAAAAGATGGTAGCAATTTTCCAGTAGAGGTGGGACTTAATCCTTTTAAATTAGAGGACGATCATTATGTAATGGCCATGGTCATTGATATTACGCTTCGAAAAAAGCATGAACACGAAATATTAATGCTTAATACCCAATTAGAGTCGAGGATTCAACAACGTACCAGCGAATTACAAAAGGCGGTTGAAGATTTAGAAGACGAGGTGATTAAAAGAAAAACTGCTGAAAATAAGATTAAAGAGTCCTTGCGTAAAGAGCGGGAATTAAACGAATTAAAGACCAAATTCCTCTCGATGGTATCGCACGAGTTTAAAACCCCTTTAACCGGGATTTTAACGTCTACCACACTTATTGGAAAATATACCGATACCGAACAGCAGAAAAAAAGAGAAAAGCATCTAAAAACTATTGCGGGGAAAGTAAAATACCTTAATAATATTTTAGATGATTTCTTATCTGTAGAACGTTTAGAGACCGGTAAAGTGAATTATAAATATTCTCATTTTCCGCTTACAAAAACCCTTAATGAGGTAATCTATGATGCGAATATGTTACTTAAGGAAGGGCAGGAGATTTTGTATCCCAAGCAAATTGATGATATCGTTTTATATTTTGATGACAAAATATTAGAGCTCATTTTAACGAACCTTGTGAATAACGCGATAAAATATTCACCAGAGCATTCCGTTATTGAGGTTGAGAGTTACGAGAAGGAGGACATGGTTCACATTCTGGTAAAAGATCAGGGGATAGGAATTCCTGAAAACGAACAAAAACATATTTTTAACCGGTACTTTAGGGCAGAGAATGCATTAACCAATCAGGGTACGGGTATAGGTTTAAATATTATTAAAAGTCATTTGGAAAACGTAGGAGGGTGTATTACGTTTAAAAGTAAGCAGGATGTAGGGAGTACCTTTCATGTACAAATTCCAAAAAAGTAAACTACCTCAGGAAAAGTGAATGAGGTAATTATTATAAAATTATTTTTATTTGGAGGCATCCCGATCGGGATCGGGACGAGCCTCGACATTTAATATCAACTATCGACTAAAATAACCCCCAAAAACTATGATACTTCTTATAGAAGACGATACGGTTTTACGCGAAAATACCGCTGAGATTTTAGAATTACAAGACTACGAAGTCATTACGGCCCCAAATGGTAAAATAGGAATCGAAAAAGCCATAAAACATATTCCCGATATTATTATTTGTGATATTATGATGCCCGAGGTAGATGGGTATGGCGTTTTACAAAGCTTATCTTCTAATACCAAGACGCATCACATCCCTTTTATATTTCTTTCTGCAAAAACAGAGCATAAGGAAATACGAAGGGGCATGAATATGGGAGCAGACGATTATCTTACCAAACCTTTTGATGAAGATGAATTGATCGAGGTTATAGAAACCAGGCTTAAAAAGGCCAATTTGGTGTCTCAGGTTTTTGTGGCCGAATCTCCTAGCATAAACCATGGTAATAATGCAGAAGATGATATTCGAAATTTAAATGAACTAAAGAATTTCTTTGATGATGAGGGCGAAGTAGAAGAATTTAAAGCAAAGGATAGTATTTTTGAAGCCGGGGATCATTCTAATTACGTTTATCTTATTTTAGAAGGAACCATAAAAACTTTTCAAAGGGACGAAGAAGGTAAAGAACTGGTAACAGCATTGTACAAACCAGATGATTTTTTAGGTTTTACCTCTTTAGCTGAAAATTACCCGCATCAGGAATCTGCCGTAGCTGTAAAAGACACTAAGGTTGTTAGGATCTTAAAATATAAACTAAAGGAGATATTAGAGCAAAATAGCACGGTTTCTTTAGAATTAATAAACATGCTTACCGATAATTTGTCGCTCATAAAGCAGCAGTTGCTTATTATGGCCTATAGTACGGTCCGCAAAAAAACAGCACAAACGATACTTCAGTTTGCCGAAATTTTAGGCAAAAAAACAAAAGAGGATATAAGGATTACCCGTTCAGATTTAGCAAGTGTTGCCGGGATTGCTATCGAGACTTTAATACGAACACTTTCTGCATTTAAAAAAGAAGGACTAATAGAGATTGAAGGCAGGGTAATTAGGGTTTTAGATCTTGAAAGGCTAGAAATGGTGGACTAAAAAGAATCTGCTAAAATGACTAATTTGAATTGTTATAAAATGATGCATTTTCATTAGTTAAATGCATCATTTTATGTTATTAATTATTAGGTAGATAACCGAAAACTGACGCCGATCATATTTTTGCAAGTGAAACAACGTTAAAATTGCAAAAAAATGAGAGATGATCAATATACTTTTACCAACAGATTTTTCAGAGAACTCCTGGAATGCAATGGTGTATGGGGTTAATTTTTTTAATAAGAGCGAGGTTCATTTTCACATTTCACATATAATAGATGAATATGCGACAGATCTAGAAAGCACTAATAAAAAGTCCTTGGCAGAACTTCAGGCATTTTTAAATCGATTGCGAAAAATAGCCGATCCTAAGTTTCATAAATTTTCATTTTCCATTCAACAAACCTCATTTATTCCGGGATTAAGAAAAATAATTGAAGATGGTAAAATCCATTTGATTGTTATGGGAACGCGTGGAGCAAATTTGAATCAGCAATCACTGGTGGGAAAAAACAGTACCGCTGTAATTTCACGCATAAAATGCCCAATTTTAGTGGTCCCGGAGGAAGCAAAATATAAAAAACCTGAAAATATAGCTTTTCCCACAGATTTTTATGTGACTTATAAATCCAGAATTTTAAGGGGATTAAAGCTTATAAGCAATTGCCACCAATCCAAACTTAAAGTGCTTTATTACGCTAAAAAATCTGAAACACTTACAGACTCTCAAAAATCAAACAGGGATTTCCTAAAAGAGCAACTGTCTGACATTCATCATGGTTTTTATTATAGCATCAACGATTCTTTACAGGATGCGATGCAGCTATTTGTAAAGAGCAAAGATGTACAGCTTATTATGATGATGGGCAAAAATCTTAATTACGTCGATAAATTATTATTTTATCCTGTTTCTGAAGCCCCAAAATATTTTAAGAAGATCCCATTTTTTGTTTTACATGAGTAAGGCTATAGATTAGAATTTTCAGCGGTTCCTTCAGGAGGATAAGTGAGGCTATCTTTTAATGCCTCTATTTTTTCTGAAGTAAATTTAGGGATTTGTAAGTCTTTTTTAGCTTTCCATTCTTCCACCGTTGTAGAAGCATGATCTGATTTTTCCTGGGATAATCCTTTATCACGTGATAAATAGACCGTTTGTGATGGAAATGCAAAGCCAGAACCGCTGGCTTCAACCACATCCATCATTCTTAGCAGAATATCTTCTTGCACCTCTAAAAACTCATTGAAATCTATGACCATGATAAAGGCAAAAATTTCTATATTGATTGAATGGGCGGCCAGAGTGGTAAATCGTACACGTGCAGGATCTGGATTTACTTTAGGATGCGCGTAAAGTATTTTTCTAAGCTCTACCAACAAATAGCGTATTTGATTTGGAGTCGTTTCATACCTCATTTCAAAAATATGATAAAACCTAAAGCGATCTCGATGCGCATAATTTTCGATTTCACTAGAAGAAAACTGCCCGTTAGGGATGGTCACAATGGTTCTATTTAGCGTTCTAATTCTTGTAGACCGCATCCCTATATTTTCTATGGTTCCAACGGTTTCACCAACTTTACAAAAATCACCAACTCGTACCGGCTGATCTGTAATTACCGTAACACTACCTACAAAATTTTCTACCGTTTTTTGGGCACCTAATGCTAAAGCAATACCACCAATCCCAAGCGCGGCAAGTCCTGTTGTCACATCTACACCTACGGCCCCTAAGATGGCAATGATCCCAAATACTACTATGGCCATTTTTGCAGCCCTGTTTAAAAACAGGATGACCGAAACACCAGAGACATTTCCGCGTAAATTCATTTTCCTTTGGCTAAAATCACTTAAAAATTGCGTAACACGCCAAAGTAAAAGAGAAGCAGCTATAATTGTACAAATAACCGGCAGCCAGCTAAATTTTTGCCTTACTACGATAGAAACTCCCATTTGATTAGATACATAAACCAATAACCACACCGCTAAAAAAAGTTGCAGCGGAAAAGCTATGGCGTTTATAATGTTAGAAACGGGTTCATGATTAGCCGATTTCCAAGAGGTTTTTATGATTTTACTTGTAATAATTACAAAAGCCCAGGCAAATAAATACGATAAAAGGCCTATTAAAAACATGGCAATCCAATGGCCAATTACGGCTCCGCCAAAACTCCACCGCTTTAAAAAACTAGGAAGCAAAGTTTCGATCGTACCAGAAGCATTGAAAGAACGAATATCAATTCCCTGAATTAATTTTACCGTATTTTTTGAAAATAACCAAATTGGTGCGCCATCGGGACCAGCTATTTTTTCTAGCGTAAGATCCATCTCTTCACCATTAATCGATAAGATGCCCACCCGCTCTATAGATGAAGATAAACCATCATTAGATTTTCCGGTACTTTCATTACTTATCGAGGAATAGGGATATAAATATCCATTATGATTTAGCAGACTTTCTAGGGTTTTAACGATCTCTGTATTCTTTTTTACATCCTCTACATCTTCCAGATTTAAATAAGCTTCAGCCTTTTGGTAATTTTTATCGGCCACCGCATTAATAAATCCTGAAGCGGTACCACGAGGAGTCCCACGGCCTAGCGGATCTTGAGAGCTAATAGAAGGTGAAGTTCCTGTAGAATTACTATTTTGGGCCTTTACAGCGTTTTGATAATCATCAATTAACGAAAAAGGCGAATGAAAACTGAAAAAAATAAATAGGAAAAACGCCAAAGGGCGCTTTAAAATAAGACTTCTCATAGCAATTTTATTAGGCTTTCCAAAGATAGTTATTCAGGAAAAAGTTAAAAAGCTAAAATTACAGGAGCGTTTAGATATAACAGTATTTAATCCCTCATTTCTTGCTTAATTCTAAAGCTTCAATCATAGGATGGCAATCACTCAAAATGGTAATAGTTTTAGATTATACCGACCGGGCTTCCATAAGGTTTTTGATCCATTAAAGAACGTTTAGTTTTTCAGGAATTACCTTCGGGCCTAAAATTTTCTATAAAAATTTATCAATCTCTTCTAACAATTCCTGTTCGTAGCTAAGAAGATCTGTTGTGATTAGTTGTATAACAATATAAATATCAACCACTTTTGAAGATGAATTGGTATTAAGCATTCTGTTGGTTAACGAAATACCAAAATTATTATAGGTGTCCTGAATATTGTAAATCTTGGTAATATTTTGAAGATCTTTAAAGTCATATTCTTTAATTATTCCGCTTAATTTTGCACTTTCAAAAGCGGTTTGTTCCACTCTTGCCACATAGATGCCACGCCAGCCTTTTATTTGATTATACTGAAATTTGTTATTTTGGAGATAGGTTTTATAAAAATCTTCCATAGTTAAATGTTCAGAAATACTGTCGAGCTCCTGAGCGATAAATTTGTGATATTCGATTGCCGTTTGAAGTTGTTCTCTATTTTGTGCAATTTCTTTTTTGATATAATTAATAGACTTTTCTTTTTCTGAATTTAAATTATTTTCCTTTTGCCATTCGTTGATATAAATTCCTAAAAATACACCAAACGCAACGACTAAAAATTCCAGTAGATATTTTAATACACTTTTTGTTCTTTTTTTCATAATGACTGAAGTTGATTGATGATATGGGGAAGTATTATTTTTAGCTATTGTGATAGGGAAGCAATAGCTTTAAATCTTTTAATAATAACATATACTATAATTTATTGTACTCCATCGAATATACTAAAAAAAGAGAACGAAATTTTAAATTTTTGCAAGTCAGTTGTTTAGATTTTTTTCTGCGGAAGAACTTGATAAAAAACGAAAAGGCCTTCATTTTTAGAAGGCCTTTTGTGTAATATCGGTTTTAGGAAGATTATAAACTCAAATATTTTTCTACAAACAATAATTATGGTCTAAAATAATTGCTGACTTAGACAATGTAAGGTACCAAATCCCCAGACAAGATCTATGGCACTAAGTCCAATAATTTCCCTTTGTGGGAAACAGTCGGCCAAAATATTTAGTGCAATCCTGTCGTTAGGATCATTAAAGGTAGGCACTAAAACAGCACCATTAATAATTAAAAAATTGGCATAACTGGCAGGCAAACGCAAATCTTCAAACATCAGTTTTTTAGGCATAGGGAGTTCTACAATATTTGGTGATTTACCATTTTCCAGTTTCGCGTTTTTTAATCGCTCTAAATTATCTTTTAATGCGGTATAGTTTTTATCTTTTTTATTAGATTCTACCACGGTGATAATGGTATCTGGATTCACAAATCGGCAAAGATCGTCGATATGGCCGTGGGTATCGTCGCCTAAAATTCCGTTACCCATCCAAATAATATTAGAAACTCCCAGATATTCGTTGAAAACCACCTCATAATCTGCTTTGGTAAACCGGGGATTTCTTACCTGTACACTAGGGTGTAGTAAACACTCTTCAGAAGTAAGTATAGTGCCTTTACCGTTAGAATCTATAGCACCACCTTCTAAGATCACTGGCTTGCCTTTGTAGGTAGCCACGGTTAAAGGAATAGCTAAATTTTGTGAGACGATACCGGGTATTGCTTTATCCAGCCGATAGTTTTTATACTTTGCCCAGCCATTAAAGTTAAAATTGATTGCTTCAGGTGTTTTATTAGCAGATTCTACGATTATTGGTCCCGAATCCCGCATCCAGCTTCTGTTGGTTTTCTGAATAATAAACTGAAGGTTTTCCAGATTTACATGAGCTCTTTCCAGCATATCTATAACCTTATCCTGAAGCTTAGTGTTGGCTACAATAAGGTAAACCATTTCATATTGCGCTACTTTTTTTATAAACTCTACAAACGCCCATTGGATGGCGTGATACTTGCCTGGCCAGTCATTGCCATTTTCGGGAAAACAAAGTAAAATTCCTTTTTGTTTCTCCCATTCTGCCGGAAATCTACGTGCAGCTTTCATAGCTTATTTATCGATCGCTCTTTTAGTGATATTGCCATAAAAGTCAATTCTTCGATCTCTTAAAAATGGCCAGTTTTGCCTTACATTTTCCTGATGGTCCAAATCGACTTCTGCAATTAAAATTTCTTCTTTATCGTGAGAGGCCTGTGCCAGGATTTCGCCTTGTGGACCGGCAATAAAGGAAGCTCCCCAAAATTCGATACCATCGGTATTTGGTAAGTATTTTTCGATACCAATACGGTTAGCAGCAGCAACATAGGTGCCGTTAGCCACGGCATGACCTTTCATTACATTCATCCAGGCGCCATATTGATTATCGCCATATTTATCCTTTTCAGAAGGGTGCCAGCCTATGGCTGTGGGGTAAAATAAAACTTCAGCGCCCTGTAATGCGGTTAATCGTGCAGCTTCTGGATACCACTGATCCCAACAAATTAATGTGCCAATTTGCCCAATATTGGTAGCAATGGTTTTAAAACCAAGATCACCGGGAGTAAAGTAGAATTTTTCGTAAAAATGAGGGTCATCTGGAATATGCATTTTTCTATAAAGTCCGGCTTCAGTACCATCATTATCGATAATATAGGCACTGTTGTGATAAATACCGGCCATTCTTTTTTCAAAAAAAGGAACGATAATCACTACCCCTAATTCTTTTGCCAAACTACTAAAAGCGGTAAAGGAAGTGCTGTAAAGTGGCTCGGCCAGCGCAAAATTATCTACATCTTCACTTTGGCAAAAATAATGACTGCTATATAATTCGGGCAAACAAATAACCTGAGCGCCTTCGCTAGCCGCTTTTTTTACCCAATCTTTACATTTTGCAAGATTATTGGCCGCGTTGTCATTAAGGTTTAGTTGTATAACAGCGATAGAATATGTTCTGCTCATAGGGACTTACTAGGATAATTTAAATTAGATATTACCTTCTAAAGATATAAAATAATGGTATAGAAAAGCGATGCGAAATTATCGAAAAACAACTTTAATTTTTGTCGAATATTTGCATCAAAAATGGAAGTAAAAAGGTCGGAACTTAAAAAGGTCGAGACTTTTTAAGTTTCGACCTTTTTAATGGGAATTTATGATTGAAGATGATTAAAAAATTTATTTATCTGATCATCGAGATTAAATGCTCTGGTCGTTTCCCAATATGCCTGGAAATAAAAAACATTTTTCTAATACATGCGTTATGGGCTAGCCCTTATGGATTTTGTTCTTTAACTTCCAGAAGTTTGATATCAAAAATTAAAACCGATCCTCCTGGGATTCCGCGGCTATCATCAGAGCCGTAACCAAGATGAGAGGGAATAAGCAATTTGCCACTACCACCTTCTTTAAAATAGGTAATACCTTCTGTCCAGCCGGGGATAACCTGCTGTAAGCCAAAGGTGACTCCTGAAGCGTTACTTTGATCAAAAATATTTCCGTTTAAAAAGTAGCCTTTATAGGCTACCGTAACCTGGCTCTTCGCTGACGGCTGAGCGCCTGTTCCTTCTTCTTCAATGATATAATATAAACCAGAATTCGATTTTTGAGCGTCCAGATTGTTGGCTTCTAAATATTTTTGAATTTGCTGATCATTGACCTCCCGGTAATCTTTAACCTCATCGTCATTTCCACAGGAAAATAAGAATAGGCTTAGTAGAACAAAGTAAAAAGTTTTCATTTTTAAATGATAAAATAGATTAAGTTATATGGATTAATAGATATTCGCAAAAATGCTTATAAAATTCGATATTTTAGCACTAAAGGTTATTAAAAAAAGAGACTGTTTTAAGGCTTGTACCGAAGCGGTTGAGTTTGCTTTATGGATGAGCAATTTTTTTAGTTAGAGATTTAAGAAAGCCCTTTTTATACGAATACTAATACATTTTTATAATCTAAGCGGTTCTTTAGATTTTGAAAATTCAATACTTAGGAAAAGTAGAAGGATAGTACTTCCTCTATAAAGCGGCATATTTATTACCTTTATGAAGCCTTAATTTACTTTTTTTTATTGTTGATTAGTTTTAGTATTTTTTCTTTCACCGGCTTTTTTTCCAGATATTCTAAGAGCAGGTTTTCAAAATAGTCTTCCCTACCGTAGTGTTTTTTAGGTTCTTCAGAGATAAACTCTTTTGTACTATTGTTCTCCCTTAGCATTTCACCTTCTTCAAATATTAACCATTGCGGACTTAAATTTGGATAAGTACGTAATATAGTTTCCAGAATATCTGATCCTATGGATGCTTCGCTTCTTATTTGTTTTCCAATATATCCTGCAGGCCTCCCGATACTTTTATCGAAGCTGTTCAGACTAATATCCATATAGTCTATAAAGGCTTTAATTCGGTGAATAGTTTTCAATACATGATATTTTTAGGTAAAATAGTTGTCAATGAGTAAAATAGTTTGTAAATTGCTCTACCCTTATGTTACCATTGTGTTACAAATGTAAGATAAAAGCCATAACCTATACACAATTGATACGTATGATTACAAAAAAGCATAGAAAACTATTAGAAGAAGAGCTGGGAAAGCGCGGCCATATTGCCTATGTGATGGATTTAGCTATTGATGAAGGAATTACCAAAAAAAATGGAGAACCTTATTCCCGGCCTTTCTTTTCACTGGTTTATACTGGTAAAAAAGAGCATGAGAAAATTGAAAATCTTTTTTGGGCCGCAGCTATGAAAAAGAAAAACGAGCGTTTAGAGCTTGAAGCGAAACGAAAGAAACAGCTACAAGAAACCGGGTAATGGATAAGGATAAAAAAATAGCGCAACTGGACGAGCAGCAGAAACAATTGGAAAAAGAAATACGTTCCTTTAATCGAAAAATAGGACTGGTAATCTTTATCCTTCTTGTTTTCTTTAGCTGGATACTGTATCGCGAATTCATTACTATTTATCCGAAACCTTTAGAAACAAATGACCAGAAAATAAATCATCTTTCGGCAACAGATAATTAAGCCTTTAAGATTTTAGATATAGTTGAAAAAATCAATTAAGTTTTATTTTTTTAAGAATAGGTTAAATGGATAATTAACTTAGAAAGCACTGTAGTTGATAGGTTTTTTTGGCGAAAATGTTTTAGCATAGCTAGGTTTTAAGACAAGTCTTTGCAGAAAACTTGAAAATTTGTACCAAGACCGTTATAGCACTTTAGGTCATATTTTGGATATCAAAATGGCTTGTTTCTAACCAATGAAATTTTAGAGTACACTTTTTTGCCCATCCCTACATTTCTCTGGTAAAGACATTTCGATAGATGATGCTTTCCTTACAAAGCGAATTTGGCCTTATCGAGATGTCTACCAGAATAGGGTATATGTATCTAATTGGCCCTAGCATAAGTATGTAAACTCTTCAATTTGTTTTAGGATTGGATTGGAATGTTTTGGAAATTTTCGGCTTATTGATTTTTAAATGAAGAATGAGAATCTTTTCCAGATGAGTATCAGCTTTCAAAATATTTCTTGGCCATTGCCTCATTACCGAGATTAAATGCTCTTAGGCTTGCCTAAGATAGTTTACTTGTATTTATCGAGAATTTTAGGTAGTTTAGAATCAAAGCTGTGCATTGCAAAATCAGTATCTACCACATTACCTGTTTTATCGAGGACAATATATCTGGGAATCCCATTAAAACTAAACAGGTCCCTAAAACGGTGATAGGTGCTTTGATCTACCCGATACACGTGTTCCAGTTCTTGTTCTGCAATAAATTGGTCATAAGTTTTTTGGGGGGATTGGGATTGATCGGTGATAAAGACAAAATCAAAATCAGGATTGTCTTTGTATTTTTCCCGGGTTTCTTTCATGCGCTTGATGGTCGCCACGCAGGGACCGCATGATGTTGCCCAGAAATCAATAAACACTATTTTCCCTTTAAATGGGTCTGTAATGTTACGAAAGGCCGTGGTACCCTTACCTTCGGGAAGTATAAGCGTTTTTTCCTTAAAAGTTTGGGGGTCCATGATATCTTTATCAGCTAGAGTTTGGTTATCAGGTAGTTCAGCCGGGTATGCTTTTTCATACATACGTTGCCCTTCAGCTTTTAAAAATGGATTTGCTAAATCCTGTTTTAAGCGAGCCCAAACCAGGTCTGATGTTTCTTTTCCCCAAAATTCAAACCAAAATTTTAAACTTCGTACTTTAATAATATCACTAGCCAAACCTCTTTTAATCCCCAGGTCTTTTACCATTAGGCTGTCTTTTTTCATCCATGTATTCAGAACGTCCCGGGCTCTGTCCTCGGGCGGGGCTTCAACATACTTTTTAAAATGTGCCTGTATTTGTGTTTTGTATTTTTCATTGAATTCTTTTGCCAGGTTAATTTGTTCTAAAGAATCAAGACTGGAGCTTTGGTCTTTTGCTATTGGTTTTAATAATTCCCTGTACTTTTCTTCTAGAGCAATACCTTCTTCTTCAAAATATTCGAGGAGTGTCTTTTCCGGTTTTCGAGATCTTCCTAGTTGTGATCCGTGCTCTACTTTAGAAAATAGATCAGCAAACTCCAGGCGGTTTATCAAAGTACTGTATTGATTAGTAGCTATAGCGGCTGGTTCATTTACCGGTAATAAAGCTTTCATATTTTCATAGTAGGAATCGGGTATTTTTAGTTTCAGAATGGCATTGGTTGTATCATTTCTTTTTAAATAATCCCTGCGATCTACGTAGTCAAACATATCGGTACTTGAGATTAATTTTATATTGGCCTTGAGAAAGTTTTCCGCTTTTTGAGATATTTTATTTTCAGCTAAATAGGTATCCAATTTAGCTTCATTTTGAGCATATAGGTCCAGGATTTTAGTTTGAAAATCGAGAGGAGCAAGTGTGCCTACCCATTTTTGAAATTCTTCTCGGTAATCGGGACGTATTGGGGAAAAGGCGTTTAATTCACGGTTTATTTTGGCCAGCGGACCATAAAATTCTATATCCTTAAATTCATAACGGCGATCACGATACCGGTCGGCAAGCAGGAACTCTTTCCAATCTAAGATAAGGCCCAGGGAAGTGCCGGGTTCCAGATAAAAATTAAAGCCCTCCTCATCAATTACCATAAATGTTTCTGCGGGTTGAACCATTGGTATTTGGGCTTCAAATCGTCCATCAGTTGCAATTTCGACAACGGTGGGATATTCTTCCCGGGTAAGCTCGTTACTTATGTATATTATTCCGGTTTCAAAACCCAGTCTGGGATCGTAACCTTTAATATAACCCACTACATGGGCCATTTCACGCTTAAAAAAATCGGGGCTTTCAAAACCAGCTAAGGCACGATCAGACTTAGAAACCTCATCCTGAATCCAGCTCATCACGTCTGATGGTACTTCGTTTGTAGTTTTGGAAGCACTTTTAGTTAGTGAAACACCGAATAGGGTACTTTGGCCATCCACATAATCTATTTTTTGAGTAGAAGCGGGGAGCGGCTCAAAAATGAGTTCGGTGAATTGCTCTCCAGAATCGGGAGTCCAGAGTTTTTCGTCAAATTCGGCACCTATTACCTCTTTAATCCTGTACATTTTATCGGTAGCCACATCCTTTAGGTAGGTGTCTTTGGTAAAATTGACCCACCATCCGGGAACAAATTTAGAATGAATGGTGACCCGGGTTACTTGTGGGGTCCGTTCTATTCGGCTGATATGAGTGATTCCGCTGGTTGTTGCTTCATAGGCCGGGTTCTCAATTACCTGTAAGTTTGCTTGCGCATTACAAAGACTTGAGATAAGTAAAGAGAAAAAGAGAGCTGTAAAAGTGATGATTTTCATGATTGATGATTTTGTTAAAATCGAAATTAATAAAAAATAGTTTATACTTTATTAATTTACAGTCCAATATGTGTGTTTTTAACATTTTTCGTTTTAGCCTTTAAAAGTCTCCAGTAAGATTTTTAAAATAGTCATTACGCTTTCAATTTTGTTTGATTCAGGATCAATTATGCCCCTAGTTTTAGCACTAAAAAGAAACTTATTGTCCTTAAAGTTGGTCAAATTCTATACAATGATCATTATATTTTCTAGATAGCTTTAAGACTGTTTTTAGCAAAAAAATATTTTCAAAAATTAAAAAACGTTTATCCCTATAGCTTTCTGGAAGGTTAATTTAGGGTTTAAGTTTTTAAAGTTATTCATTAGAGCATTCCCAATTGGCTAAACCTGTTATTTCTCCCCTAATTGCCTTAATCTATCCTTAAAGTATGCATCATCACTTAATTCAGTAGCTTTTTGAATAAATTTTATTGCGTTGGCCATATCATTTTGGGATTCATAATAATCAGCCATAGAGTCATAGGCGTTTGCACTTTTAGGGTAATAGTCAATAGCAAGTTCAAAATACATTTTGGCTATTTCAGGTCGTCGCATTTCCATGTTCATATACCCTGACATGTTTAAAAGTTCTTCAGGGTACGGTGGCACTGCATAGCCCAAATGCTCCTTAAGTTTCTTTTCCCTGTTTTTTATTATTGCAAAAAGCACTTCTTTGGATGTTTCAAATGAGTTTATTCTATCGGTATTTTCCATTTGGTACCATTCAAAAAGAATAATTAAACCTTCCATAATTGAAGGAAACGGAATTGTTCCATGGATATCGTTAGGATAAAATTTCCATTTATAAGATAAACCATTGTCCTTGTTTTGCTTAATCAAATTTGAAAATGCAATGTTAGAACGTGAGAATACTGTATAATCTGTAGTGTCCTGCATTACATTTTCTAAAGTTATTGCAGAATTCTGCATATGTAATTGGCCACTTAATGACATGAACAGAGCCTTACCATGGTATTTGTTCCTGCTAAGTTGTTCTTGTGAATTTTTTAATAGTTTTTGGTTATCCCAATCCAAACTGGGATCGATTGCTAAATAGTTATCAAATAAATTGGGGTGATAAAGTAGCGTGTATATGGTAAATAACCCACCATAAGAGTGACCAATGAGGGTTCTGTAATCGGTGACGGGATATTTAATTTCAACAAACGGAATCAGTTCATTCTGGATGAATTTCCTAAAACTGTTGGCCTCTCCATTTTTTTCGTTGAAAGGCATGCCATATTTACAAGTTATTGTTGAAGTAGTGAGGTCGCGAACTCTATTTTTATTGTTAGCAATACCTACAAGAACCATTTCGGGTGTAAAACCACCACTATAATAATTTTGCACATCATTAACTGTTGGAAGCAAGGTTTCTCCATCTATAATGAATGCAACTGGATACTTTTGATTTTTTGAAGGGATAAAACTAGATGGTATTTGTACATAAATCTTTCTATACTCGTTTAGGATCTGTGAATAAAGACTATCCACGACACCTACTTTTTGTAAAAACTTTTGATTTCCCTGTGCTTTTGCAAATTGCTGAAGGAAAATGATAAATCCTAATATGAATACAATCTTTAATCTTTTGATCATTTTATTGATTTTGAATTATTTTATTCCGTTAGCCAAATTGTTTAAAAATGTAAAACTATCTAAAAATTAAGTGATTATGTCTTAAAAATAGTTGAAACAGGGATTGAAAACAAGATTTGTATAGCTCTTAGTATTTTAAAATTTTAAGAAGTGTTTAAAATAGCCCTAAATTGTTTGTATTCAATCAGAGTCAGGGTATGATCGAAATCAAAATTATATTTTATGTTGCCTTGAGTCTGCCTACTAAACTAAAAGAACAATATTATCCAAAATGGTAGGGTAGAAGTTGAGTAACTTCGTGTCTTATTTCTACTGGTTTTACATAATTTATATAAAGGAAATTCACGATTTTTGATTGCTACTTAGTTAATGGGTATTTATGGGAATATGATATTGAGTAAAGGAAAGACGGAATATCAAATACTATCGAATGGAACAATTAAAAAGAAAAATGCTGGCAGGTCATACTACAAATGCTTTTAAAAAAATAAAAAATGCGGTAGATTAGTACTTTAACTAAAATGGAGATAACACAACAAGTTGTGTTATCCGTACGTTGGCAACAAGCTGAAAACAGAACGAAATGGAATTTAAAGGTGGAGCAATAATCATTGGTTCTTTATTTTGGGAGAAAACACCAAAACGAGAAAAATGGCGACAAGTCTATCTCGAAACAAATGACAATAAAGTTCCAGTAAGAATTAGAATTCGCTATGGAAGAAAATCAAGCACCAGACAGGATACTTACACAATGATTGTTTCTAACCATCTAAAGACTGATTTTGGAACTGCATACATCCTACCATTAAAAGAAACTATTAAAAATGCACGAAATTTAGAAAGTCAGGCCTTTGCTATGGCTGGAGCTGAAGGACTTTGGAAAAAGTCTAGACCTTCCTTAAACAAAACTTGGGGAACATTAGGGCTTTTAATAAATCCGAAATTGGAGAATAGTAAAGGTCTTGAAATCATAAAAGAAAGGTGGGCTAAAATATACCAAGACTACGATTGGAATAAATCAGATTATCAAATAGACAACGAACCTGAGATAATTGATGAAAATGGATTTCTCAATATCGAATGGACAGAAGAAATGAATGACTTCGATTTTCTAATTGCGACATTGACTGTTCCTGACCCGAAGAAATTTTTGGACGAACAGGTTATTGCTGATAAAATAAACGAAACGGGATATGACGAATATTTCAGGACGAATTATGAAAATGGAATTAGAACATTTCAAGACGAAAAAATAATGCAGAAACTAAAAAAATAAAGCCAGTTGCCAACATCGGCTATAGCAAATGCGGGCTGACTGCTTAAAAATGAAGATATTAAACTAAATAACATTCGGTCTAGCGGACAAGAAAGCGGTTTCAAAATCCCGCACTTGCCATAGCCAGGGCCGTTACCACACATTTGAGAAAACCATATGACTTTTGAATTAAACAATGAACAACGCAAATATTTAGGTTTAGAATTAGTTGCAAATAATTGGGAAAAAGTCACACTTCAAGGGGATTCTTATCGCCCAAGTTCAATTTTATACTTTGATAAAAATACTATCCGAAAACAAGTGATTTCAACTGAATTAAAATATTCAGAAATTCAATATAATGAGGAAACTGAAAACCGAGAATTTCTGCTTCCAAAAACTCAAAAAGGAAAAGCAAAGAAACTGACTTCTTCAACATTAGAATCAAAAACACCAATTGGCACTTATTTCGATTTTGGGATTAGTGGAATAACAATCGGAAACCACACAACTCAAAACACATTTTACTCAACTCATTTTGAGAATATAAAGTTTAAAGATATTTCGGATTTAAAAAATTGGCTCAATGATTTCATAAGAAACTCAAATTCAGAAGACCTGAAATCAATCGAACAATTCTCTTCAAAAAAAAGAAAAAGGATAAAGCTAAAAGCAGGTGACTTCTTTGCTTTCAAAGTTGACAGACGAAATTATGGATTTGGACGATTGATTTTCGATTTGAGACCTTTAAGAAAGGATTCAAAGTTTAAGGCAAATAAAAATTACGGAATAATGAACCTTATGACTCAACCTCTTGTCATTAAAGTTTACCATTTCATAAGCCCAACTAAAGAAACCGATTTAGAAGAACTTAAAACAAAAAAGTCAATTCCTGCTCAATATATTATGGACAATGTTTTGTTCTACGGAGACTATGAGGTAATTGGAAACCAACCTCTATCGGAATCAGAATTTGATTTTCCTATTTCTTATTCCAAAAGCATTCATTACGGAGATTTTGATACCGTTTATTTGCAATATGGACTTATTTTTAAAGAAACCACAACAAAAAAATACAACAAGCATTTAGCGATTGAAAATCCAGACAAAAATGCCAAAAGTTGGGAAAAAATATTAAAGTCAAATCCTTATAGAGTGGAATCGATTGGAGCTACTGTAAATTTTCACAAAGAGACATTAGAGAATTGTATCAAAACAAATTCTAATCAACCATATTGGGAATCCGAATTTTACGAATTGGAAGCTGACTTGAGGAATCCAAAAAACATAAGTGCTAAAAAGGACATTTTTGAATTCTTTAATCTAAATCCGAATGGAACATATTATGAAAACTTTAAAAAATAAAACGTGTGGTAACAAAGGTAACCGTTGCACAAGCCTCTAATTCTTAGAAAATCTCACTTATTTAAACCGCTCTTAAGCGGTTTTCTAGTCTAATACCGTTTAATGAACGGTCGTTTGCATTGATTTAAACACCTCTTTTAGGGCTGTTTTTAGTCTAAAATACAAGCCGAGCATTCCTGCCCCACTTTTCACCCGTTTTTGAGTGAATTTGAGGTACTTCTTAATGTTGTAGGCGATGGCGGACAGTTGCATACACTTGTTGGCTTGTTTTAGTCCTACGGTATTTACCTTCCTTAATCCTATAAACTGGGTCAAGGTTCCAAAGACGGGCTCTACCGTGCTTTGCCGTTTGCCTTTCATATACCTGCCCTGAGGGCTTTCTACCCGGGCGATGTTGCGCTGGTATTCTGCCCGGTAATAAGTAACGCTAAACTTCTTTTCCTGTGCGCTTTTGCCCAGACAGCTGCTGCGTATTGGGCAGTCAATACACACGTGCTTGCGGGCACGGTATTCTTTCTTGCGGGTACCTGTCCTGTAATCGTTGAACTCCTTGGTAAACGGGATGATCTTGCCCTGTGGGCACAGGTAATGATCTTGATCTTCAACATACATAAATCCATCAGGCCCGCCTTTAAAGGTGCCGTGGGCAGGTATAAAACTCTTGAGTCCCTGACGCTCTAAGAAGGCGTAGTTCTCTCCGCTGCTATATCCCGTGTCTGCCACACAGTTCTCCCAGACTAGACCTTGTTGCCACAAGCGTCGCTTTACCCGTTTTACAATATCGGGAAGTTGTTGATTGTCTTTACCATCGGCGTGGTAAGCTTTGATGTCGGTGATCACGTGATGGCCCGTATCTACACTAAGTTGACTCAGGTAATTGAGTTTTCTGGCCTTGCCCGGTTTAACACTGATGCGTGCATCAGGATCGCTAGGACTGTAATGGGTTTTATTGCTGGTGTATTTACTGCCTTTGTTCCCGGCTCCCGGACGTTGATCCTGATCTTTGCTCCAACGCTTGTTACGGGTAGTAATAGCCTGTAGTTCCTGCTCATTGGCAGTTATGCTGCGTTGACCTTTGTCTGATTTATCCTCTTTGCTTTTGCGAAAGGGCTGTTCTTTATCCATAGCGCTGATGTGACGAACCCTACGCAGGTGAGATTCCAGTTCTTCCTCAGGTACTTTTAGTTCCAGAGTGTCCATCGAAGCGTTGGCCTTTACCGGGGCACTGTCGATAGCCTGGGTATGTCCGCTCACCATCCCGGCTTCTACACAAAGCGTGAACACTTTAGTAAAAACCGATTCAAACACATCTTCAGGGAACAACTGCCGCGTGCGGCTGATGGTTGAATGCCAGGGCAACTCCTCATCAATATCATAGCCTATAAAATACAGGATATCCAGTCGCATACTGCAATGCTCGATAAGCTTACGGTCGCTGATGATATCCTCTAAATAACCCACCAAACAAAGCTTAAAAAACACGATGGGATCAATACTCTTCTGACCGCTGCTACCGTAGAAAACACGGGTGAGTTCGTAGAGAAAACCGGAGATTTTTTCCTTACCAAGCACCTCCAAAACCAATTGTTGGGAAAAAAAACGTCCCCTAACAGGCCATAAAAATAATGTTTCCAAACCCTTATATCCCAAAAGAAACACTATTTTTATGGCTATCGTTGTAACACATTAAAATGAACCGAAATTTGAAAATAGTGACAGGACTAATTTCATTGGGACTTTTAGCGACTTTGATTTACAAGTTGACAGAAGTTTCAAGCGGAGTGTTTCTGTCAGGACTGTTTTTAGGTGGAATGATAATCACTCTAATTTTGGTTGGCGGACTAATCTTGACTTGGTTGACCAAATTGATTTCAAAAGAACTTCCTTTTTGGACAATCTATTTCACGATAACAGCCATAGTTTTTTCTGTTTTTCACTACCAACTCTACTCACCGACCTTGAAAATTGTCGTGCCCGAGAATTATACGGGTCAAGTCAGTCTCATAAAATCGAATGTGACAGAAAACATTTTGACAGTAGACTCAAATGGAATCGGATACTTGAACGAATGGACATTCAATCATACTTATTCAAAACCAATCGTGGTAGACGTTAACGGTAAGAATTTAGAAGAACAATTGGTAGGATTCAATAATTCGTCATTTTTCGGATTAGGAACTTCGGCAACCTTAAAAAATCAAATTGAAATTAAATCAAAGTCATTTGAAATAGTCCCTGAAGACAAGACAGATGTAAAACAGTATTATCACACGAACCTTTCAAAGCTCGTGGACAAAGAAAAAATAAAATAAAAACGTGCTACAATCGAGTAGATGGCTCCGCCAGTAACTGACGGAGTGCGCCTCTCACACCACCGTACATACGGGTCTCGTACCTGCCTGCGGCAGGCAGGTACTGCGGTTCATAATCCATCTTTTCACTCGCTCTTTACACCAATTGAAACTATTTCGTACTTTATGAATAGGCTACAGATTTTCTTGGGATTCGGTCACCCAATGAATGAAAAACAATGCTCCTATTCTAATTTCCGAAAGGATTATGTTCAGTCCTTTCCCATTTGTGAGACCTATGCAGTTTGCTGCACCTCGTTCCCTATGGGTACTATGACCTCTGCTGACTTCTCCACTATACCACGCCGTGGTTATGGAGACCTCCCCAGGTAAGGATATCTTTTTTCCCCTGATTCCTGCCGGATCTACTACTTCGGTATTCATTTCCAAAGAAACGTTTAGGACTTCACAATGATGTGCTTGTTCATCCAACCTTATAGCCTCTTATCCGGTTCCTGTTCGTCAGTACCAGGGTTTGTAGTCCCGCTTCCTTCAGTTCTATCTTCACAGATAACAACCTTGCGGCTTACTAATGGTTCAAGGCGTCACCCCTGCCCATAAGGGACTTGCACCCTCTAGATTAATATCATATCTTAGATATGATAAAGATGCCCATGCTGGGCACACACAACGCATATAGCTTATGGCGGGTGAAAAGCTGCCAGCAAGGTTTTTGCTTCACAGCCAGCTTTGGTTTCGATGGACAGGAAAGTGCTTCTAAACCGCCACAAGCCATATGCAAACCGTTGTAATCAATTTCACCTAAATCGAATAAAATGAAAATACTCAAATCACTAATATTAATTTTGATAACCTGCTATAACTTGAATGCGCAAGATTATCAGATAAACGACGGGAAATTTATAGCAAATCATAGCGGAACTGGCTGGAAGAAAGGATTAGATGTGTTAAGAGACGGCTCATTAATTGCACGGTTTGAAATAGACCCAAGTAATACTTTAATGGTAGGGTCAATGATTAATACTGGATTGACTCTTCGAACAAATGCAACCAATAGGTTTCATATTTCGAGTAATGGGCTTGTCGGAATCGGTACAATTTCTCCTGAATCAAACATGCATTTAATCGGATCTAGTGGTTTTAAATGGGAATATTCTGAAAATAGTAATCAAGCTAAATTTTTACTCGGCTATGGATCCAGCACCGCAAACCCAGCATTAAAATTTTACAGATGGACTGGAACAAACGCAACCTTTTATCCTGCCCATATTGAAATGTCACAAACTGGTGGCGTAGGTCATTTAGACTTTAATGTCGGTTCGTACTCAGAGCTCGGTTCTGAATCATTAACAACAGCAATGTCAATATTTCAAGGAGGTAATATTGGAATAGGTACTTTTACAACTGGTTCTCACAAACTTGCAGTTGAAGGTTCTATTGGAGCAAGGGAAATAAAAGTTGAAGCTAGTGGCTGGTCTGATTTTGTTTTCGAGAACGATTATAACCTGCGAACTCTTGAGGAAGTAGAAGAACACATAGTGGAGAAAGGTCATCTCCCTGAAATTCCAAATGAAGCTGAGGTAACCGAGAATGGTATCAACTTAGGAGAGATGGATGCTAAACTTCTTCAGAAGATCGAGGAACTAACGCTGTATTTGATCGAGCAGAACAAGCAGAATCAAGCTCAACAGGCTAAAATTGAACAACTTGAAAAGGAACTTAACGCCTTGAAAAACGACTAAAAGATCATAACAGATACTAAAATGAATATGCGAACTGAGCTCTTTGATAGGATGTTTGAAATCAGAAATCTCAGTGCTTCTAGCAACTGGGGCGCATACTCATTTTAGTTGACAGTTACCTGCAATCCTCCCTATACCACACCATTAACTCCCCCAGCTAACGTTTTTCATTCCATTATTTCCTAAATTAGTTGAGCTCTTTGCAAGACCGATTTTCAAACTGTTGCCCCTTTGGGGAGCACGTGCGCAATCCTGGTTGAGATGTTTGCGGTGACTCCAGTGGCGGTCCTGATCATTCAGGAACCCCGATCAGAATATTTACTAGCCAAAAGCACATCTCCTTGGAGCTATTTAAATTTTCAAAAACTATGGAAGCATCAATTTCAATGGAAATTGTCCATCCCCACGCTGCTGGGGTCGACATTGGAAGCCGCTCTCATTGGGTGGCCGTTGGCCAATCCGAACAGGATGTTCGCGAGTTCGGAGTGTTCAACCAGGACCTCTTTGCCATGGCTGAGTGGTTGAAGGAAAGACACATCAAAACCGTCGCTATGGAAAGCACCGGTACGTACTGGCAAAACCTGTATGCTGTTTTGGTTGCCATGGGGTTCTATGTCATCCTCTGCAATGGGAAATTCACCAAGAATATCAAAGGAAAAAAGAGTGATGTGATGGACTGTCAGTGGATCCAGAAGTTGCATACCCTGGGACTGCTCAGCGGTAGTTTCCTGCCCGATGGAAAAACTGAACAGTTGCGCACCTACTGCAGGCACAGATCCAATCTTCTGCATGCAGCCGCCTCTACTTCCAAAAAAATGCAGAAATATCTAAGACTGCTCAATTTTCGTCTGGATGTGGTGGTAAAAGACATTT
Source organism: Zunongwangia pacifica (assembly GCF_023499215.1). GTDB lineage: Bacteria > Bacteroidota > Bacteroidia > Flavobacteriales > Flavobacteriaceae > Zunongwangia > Zunongwangia pacifica. Next base: position 10,279 of record NZ_JAKHSK010000011.1, on the reverse strand, counting down.
GTGGGCTTACCGGTTTATTGATCATACGGGAAATCTGCAATGGAGAGACCAATCCCCAAAAACTTGCTTCCCTACGCCACGGGAATTGCCGCAAAAGTGAAGCCGAAATAGCCAGTGCTTTGCAATCCAATGGAAGGAAGGATTACTTGTTCGCCCTTGGGCAGGAGCTGGAAACCTATGATCACCTGCAATTAAAAATAGGCCAGTGTGATAAAGAAATAGCAAAAATGCTGGAAGAGATCATAGGGTCTGACGATAATAAGCGGGAACACCACCTTGACCCAAAGCCCCATAAGAGGATCCATAAAAACACGCCCAAGGACATCGACCTGAACTTAAAATCTTACCAGATGTTTGAAGGAACAGATTTATTGGCCATAAAGGGAATGAGCTATGCTACAGTCCTGGCACTGATTATCGAAGTAGGAATTGAAGGGATCAGGAAATTCCCAACTGCCAAACACTTTGCAAGCTGGTTGCGGCTGGCTCCAAACAATAAGGTAAAGTACTATCGAGTAAAGTCCCCAAGGGAAGCAACCGGCTTAAAATTGCGCTTAGAAATGCTGCCAATGCCATAGGCAATTTAAAAGACCCCACACCATTGCGGGACTTTTTCCATAGAATAAACTTTAGAAAAGGACGGGTCTCGGCTATTAGTGCCACGGCAAGAAAATTAGCCGTGATTATTTGGAACATGGTTATAAAAGTCGTGCCTTATATAAATCCGGAAGGTTACTTATTCCTTGACCAGAAAAGAAAACTGGGGCTGGTAAAGCGTATTAAAAAGCAAATCGATAAATTTGGGTTGACTAATGAAGATATAGGTTTTGTAATAAATTAATAATCATATCATTATAATACGTTAGTCAGAAGCTGAAAAAAATACGTGAAACAACTTGACTTCATAGCTGAATTAGAATTTTTGACATCAGAGCAAGGTGGCAGAAAAACACCTGCACATTCGAATTACAGACCGCATATTGAATTTGACAATTATCCTGAATATTTGACTTCTGGAAATCAAACTTATATCGGAAAAGAAATTGTTGAATCTGGAGAAAAGATAAAGGCTGAAATCGCAATTTTAGGAACTGAATACTTTTCAAAACGACTTTATAAAAATTTGGAATTTAAGTTTTGCGAAGGAAGTCGAATTATAGGTTATGGGAAAATCATTGAAATTATAAATCCTGATTTAAAATTGGAACTGGATTCTGACCAAAAAACACTTAATCTGAATTTATATCCTGCTGACATCATAAAAAAACTTGAATCTGATTACGGAAAGAACTCTGGAGAAGCGAAAAGGAAAATTCAAGAGTTAATTAAATCCAATAAAGAATTTAGAAGTCACAGAATTGTCCGAGCATTAATATTTGCTGGAAACAAAGACATAAATCATCTGAAAAAAATGATTGAACTGACTCGAACTGATTGGAGAGACTTGCTTATGAATGCAGAATACGAATATCCAGAAAAAAGAGTTAGGGATTTTAATAACGAATTTGGAAATGAAAAAATATAAAAGCCAGCAGGTAAAACCGTATAAAGTTAATTGCTAGGCCATTCCCTATTTGGAAAAATCCATTCGGATTTTTCCGCTCTTGGTTTGTTTGCTAACTTAGGGCTGCCACACGCAACTAAATTTATACAATCCGTTGTAATGCATTTGACCAACCAATGAAAATTAAACGAATAATATTAATAATGGGATTTTTAAGTAGTCTTTTCGGATTTAGTCAAAACGGAAATTTAATTGAACTGACTTCAAACCAAGACGCTGAAGAAGGTTGGATGGACTTAATTTTGACCATAACCCAAAAAGAAAAATTAGACAACGGATTTTGGAGCTTGACCTGCAAAGCTAAGTATAACGACCAAATTGTCGGACTAAAAATAAATATAGAAAATGGAATTTCTGGAGGCGCAATTGATAACCCTGGAGTTTCTTACAACGGAGTTGAATTTAAGTCAATTGGAAAAGAAAGCGACAAACTAATTGAAATAATGTCCAAACTTTATAGACAACCAATTAAGACAAAGTTCTCTAACAAAAAACTGATTTTTATAGCATTATCCTTAAACAGAGAAAAAGCTATTCTAGAAAATAGTAGTTTTCGATTTAAATTGTTCTTTGATGAAAACGATGAACGTAATTTATATTCTGAATTCTATCTAAATCCTGATTTGCCAAATGGATTCATAGAAATAAAAGAAAAGGACGAAGAATATAGAACTAATATTATAAAAATACTATCTGAAAATTAAAACGCATTACAACACCGGTAACCGTTGCACAAGCCAATAATTTCAAAAAATCCTGATTTAAATAAGCCGCTTTAAGCGGTTTTATTGTTTAAAGTTGGTAGACTATACTCCAAAAATTGGAGTGCTTAAAAGGCTACTTTTAAGTGCTCCTTCAAGGTTTTGATAATGAATAGACCGGGCAAGCTGTGCTGCCCCTGTTTTCACCTTTTTACCGGTATATTTTAGGTACTCCTGCCTGCCGGCTCATCCAAACAAAGAAAAGGACTTAAAAAAAATTGCTTCTCAATATGACAAAAGAATTCATTTAATTCCATCTGAATCTGAACCAATTGACAAATCATCAATAATAATCAGCGGATTTAACCATAAACTTGACTATCCAGCAGCTTATCTAATAGATAAAGACAAAAAAATTCTTGACTTAACCAGAGGGGCTGCGTTTCCAACAAAATATATGGACTGGCACAAAGTCAATGAAATAAATGAAAAGAAATTGACAGAATTTATAAAACCAATAACGGAATAAAAAACAGGTGCTATATTTCATCGCTTCTGACTTTCCGATAGGAAAGTCCTCGCAAATTTGCTATCTTCGGTTCTCGGCGGAAAATCCGCAAGGATTTTCACGCAACTAAATCATAGCCAATTACGTTAGCACAAATATTAAAAATGACTAAGTTGAAAAGAACCATTACTACTTTATTATTTTATTTTGCATTTGTAACTATATATAGTCAGACAAATTCAATATCTCTCAATCCAATTACTATTAAATCCATTGTAGTAGATACTATTAAGACAAAATTAAATTCTAATTTAACTCGTGTGTTATGGTTAAATGATACAATAACAGTCAATATTCAAAATAAAAATATAAAAATTGATACCACTTATTTAGAAAAGTTGAGAAAATCATTAAAGGACAGTACTTTATACAGAACTCAACAAGATATTGATGACTTAATACAGATCACAAAAACGGGAGGTCAGAACTGTTATACATATGCTCTAGAAAAATATTTTCTTAATAATGAGACTTTTGATCAATATTTATTTGGGAAACGTTCAAGTATAGACAGAGAATCAGCCGAGAAAATATTAAATAATTATTTCAAAAAAATAGGGGAAATATCCACTAAACCGTCTAAAAACTTAAAACAAGCTATTCCTAATGATGTGCTATTAGCATTCGTTAATCAAAGTGATTGGGTAATTCATTTTGTTTATTTCCAAAATGATATATTTTATTCTAAAAATGGAATATTTAAACCAATTGAATTTCAATCACTAAAAAAGTTCCTAAAGAAACATTATGGGGACACAAAAAAAATTGTTTTTTATAAAATTGATGAAGTTAAAATAAAAGATACTTGTGCTAAAAATGGTAACCGTTGCACAAGCTACGTATCTCAATAAACTTTTATCTATAGAAGATCCGTCCCGACAGCCATCAGTATTAACAGTTTTCTATATAAAATAGGAGAGTAGCACTATAAAAAAATACGTTCCAAAAGCATTTTAAAGGAAACCTTAATGGAAATAGAGAATTTTGGTTATTTATAGAGAGAAACGGGAAGTTTTGGAGTGTTTAAGGAAAATAGATATGACAAAATCCTTGTTGGCATATAGGCTTTTAGCAATAAGTGAAACAAAAAACTTAGATTTGGAATAATGTTGAAAGTAATTATTTAAGTGGAATCTTTAGAAGAATTTTATAAACATAAGTTTCAAACACCGCCAAAAGTAAGGGATCAAGAAATTGGTTTGTTTGACGTGTTTAATATTGAAGATAATATAAAACGCAACTATGAGATACCACCATACGTAAGGAGGGACTTTTATAAAATGATGTTATTTGAAGGCGAGAATATTTTTCACTTTGGTGATGAGAGTGTACCGGTTTCAGGAGAAACATTGCTTTTTTTTAATCCGGAGACTCCCTACTCTTATGAAGTATTAAAACCAGCTACCAAAGGCTATTTTTGCGTTTTTAAAGAAGAATTTTTAAAAGAAAGCCTAAGGATTAACCTGTCTGATCTTCCTTTATTTCAACCGCAAGCAAAACCTATCTATCAACTTTCAGGTAATTTGTTAGCAGAAATACGCGCTCTATTTGTAAAAATGGAAAAAGAGATCACAGGTGATTATGCCTATAAATATGATTTTATTAAAAGTTATGTATCGCAGTTGATATTCTTGAGCATTAAACTTTCTCCACTTCAGGTAAAACCCAGGTTTGTAGATGCCAATACCCGTATTACAGCCGTTTTTAAGGAATTACTGGATAGGCAATTTCCGATTGAACATAGGACACAGAAATTTAATTATCGAAATCCTTCAGATTATGCAGATCAATTGGCTATTCACGTGAACCATTTAAACCGGGCTTTGAAAAAAACTACCGGAAAGACCACTACAGCGCATATTGCTGAGCGCTTGTTAGCCGAAGCAAAAGCATTACTAAAACATACAGATTGGAATATAGCGGAAATTAGTCAGGCACTTGGTTATGAAGATCAATCACATTTTAATGCTTTTTTTAAAAAGCAAACCCAATACTCCCCATCAGCGTTTAGAAAAGTTTGATCAATGCAAACTATGGTTTGATTACCATAAATTATCTACGGAAAGCTCCAGTAATTTTGTCTAAAAATTAAATTTATGGAGTATTCAAAAGTATGGTTGATTACTGGCGCTTCTAAAGGACTCGGATTAGCTTTAGCCAAACAACTATTAAAAAAAGGACATCAAGTCGCTGCAACAAGTAGAACTATAAAAGGATTAACCGATGAATTCGGGGAAAATTATTCCGCTTCATTTTTGCCACTCGAAGTAGATTTGACCAGTGAGCCTTCTATAAAAAATGCAATAGCGTTGACCATAGCTCGATTTAATCGCATTGATGTAGTTGTGAACAATGCCGGATTTGGCACGGGAGGAGCTCTAGAAGAACTCACTCAGCAAGAAATCAAGCAAAGTTTTGAAGTTAATTTTTTTGCTGTTATTAAAGTGATACAGCAGGCACTTCCTTATATGCGAAGGCAAAGGTCAGGACATATCATTAATATTTCATCGATAGCGGGATTCGCACCGGGTACGGGATGGTCTGTTTATGGGGCTGCTAAATCTGCTATTAATGGAGTATCTGAAGGACTGGCAAATGAGCTCAAACCATTAGGAATTAATGTTTCTATAGTTTCTCCCGGTTGGTTTAGGACCAGTTTTGCCAAAGAAGAATCTATTTATTTGAGTAAGACGGAAATTACAGATTATGAGCATATCCGAACAGCACATAGCAAGTTTAAATCGACAGATGGAAATCAAATTGGAGATCCTGATCAAGTGGCGGAGGTTCTTTTAAAATTGGTAGTTGAACCCAATCCACCGATGAATTTATTTATGGGCAGTGATGCTTACGATAGAGCGTGGTCTAAAATTGAATCCTTAACGAATACGATGAAGGACTGGAAACAGGTATCGGTTTCAACAGATTTTAAATAAATGGAATATTGGTGGACATTGCTCGATGAATAATGAAAAAAATAAAACCTGTTGTTCGTTTGTCCAGGATGAACTGCTACAGGTTTAATTTTCGGGAATGGCAGAGAAGTGGAAACGGCAGCAAGAAGAATTGTAAAGAATGTACAATCAAACAAAACGAAAATTCTTTAGGGAAGAAACAAATCCTGAAACAGGAGGAATTACTTGGTTCATAATACTTTAAAAGAATGTATTTTTTGCTAAATTAAATTCTTAAAAAAGCTAATTTTAAGAGAACTATTATCTATTTTTTATTAGGGATTTTAATTTTAAAAGTAGTACCTACGTTTACTTTACTAGTTACCTCAATAGTTCCGTTCATCGTTTCTATCTGGTTTTTGGTAATAAACAGTCCTATGCCACGGGCATCTTTATGGGTATGAAAGGTTTGATACATTTTAAATAGTTTCTTGCCATAAGTTTTCATATCTATTCCCAGACCGTTATCTTCAAAGACTACAGTCGTAAAATTTCCTTCCGACTGCGCAGAAATTTTGAGATAGCTATCCCGGTCTACAGCGCTGTATTTAATACCATTCGTGATGAAATTAAGGAAAATGCTTTCTAAATAAGAGCGTACCCCTACCATATAGGTTTCCGGTTCAACATTGGTAAAGATTTCTACCTTGTTTTGTTTGGCAAGCGGAAATACACTTTCCACATTCTTTTGAATCAAGGGGTAGATGTCAATCTGTTTAAAATCTCTGGCATCAGATAGATTTACTTCCACAATTTCATTTAAATCCTTAATAGTACCCTCCAGGTTTGATGATGCCTGAATTAAATACTTAAATGTTTCCTGGTCATTTAAGATAGTATTCTCTTCTTGTATAAAATAGATAAGGGTGTTAATAGCACCAGAATGGGAACGTAAATTATGGGAAACAATATGAGCGAAATTTTTTAAACGCTCATTTTGATCGTTTTTTATATGCAATAAACTCTGGATCTTTTCTAGGTGCTGTGCCTTTTCAAATTCATCTTTTTTGTGCTCAGAAATATCTTCAACAAAACTCCATATTTTCTTATTTCCTTCCAGATCTTCTACCAATATACCTCTTAAAAGTACCGGATATTTTTCTCCGTTCTTTCTTATATATTCTTTTTCGTAAGGACCGTAGGAACTTGTTGCATTCATGGATTCTATTTGCTGTGCTTCCTGTAGTTCATATTCTTTTGGGGTAATATCCCAGTAATTCAGTTTTAAAAATTCTTCTCGGGTATAACCGGTAGGTTCTAATAGTTTTTCATTTATTTCTAAGAAAGCCCCCGTTTCAAAATCGTTTAGGGCAATACCAATGGGAGAGAGCTCATATAATGATTGCAAGAGTTTTTGTCTATAAAGAATTTCAGACTCTTTATTTTTCTGTTTGGTAATATCTATAAGTATCCCGTAGATATGGGTAGGATCATCTTTAGCGAAGCCAAAATTAAACTGGGCTTTGGCGCTTATCCAGATGTATTTCCCATTGTTATGCAAAAGCCGAAACTGATAATTAAAACGATCCTGAGCATTATAATGTTTTTTAATTTTTTGCTTTAAACCAGGAAGATCTTCTGGGTGAACAAGCTGCTCCCATTCTTTTAAAGATAAGTCTTTTTCGCTGGGATAGCCTGTAATTATGCACCAGCCCTCATTAAATTCGAGAGAATAGTTGTTTATATCATATTCAAAAGTACCCGTGTTTGTACTATTGGTGATGTATTGGAATCTTTTATTTAATTTAGAAAGTTCTTTATTTGTTTTGGTAAGAATTTCGGACTGTTTTTTAAGTTCCAGTAAATTCATTACCTGCCTTGCAAGTAAAGCTAATTTGTTTTTCTGCTCTTCATTTAAATCTTTCGGTTTACCATCTATGGCACAAATAGTACCTAAAGCATACCCATTTTTATTCACTAAAGGATAACCGGAATAAAATATTACCGGATTTTCACCCGTGACAAATGGATTATCTTTAAATCGTTCGTCTTTTCTCGCATCTGGGATCACAGTAGCACTATCTGTATTATTAATAGTATGGGCACAAAACGTAAATTCCCTGGGAAATTCCCGAACCTCTAATTCTATACCAAAAGCTGACTGAATATACTGCTTGTCTTTACCGATAAGTGTTATGAGAGCGCTATTGGTGTTACAAATTTCAGCAGCCATTGCGCTTAAAAAATTCAAATCCTCTTCCTCTATAGAGTATTTGCTATATTGAGTAGCCTCTTCAGATCGTTCAGCATCGTTGTAAGGAACAGGCGGAATTTTCATAATTTTTAGTGTAAAATACTGTTTTTTCTCAAAATAGGGAATATAAAATCTTTCAATTTTTTCTTGATCCGTAATGGATCAAGAAAAAGATAGGCAAAAGATTAAGAGATAGAACTTGGATTTACCCAAATTTGGAAAAAAACCTAATGAAATTGAAGAAAAGATGGGAAGAAGTGTTTCGTCTATCATAACTAGAATTAGAAAATTAAATTTGAAAAATAAATACAGTAGCTAATAACTAAGTCTTCGTATGACCGGTAACGCCTAACATAAAGATCCTGTTGATTGCCACGATGGAGATTAGTCTCTTTTTGTTTAAAGCATTTTAATAGTAGCCGTTAGGCTAGGGTAGACGTGAGGACAATACATGTTGAGTTTTTATGGGCATCAATCCACAAAAATTGCTGAAATTTATATTCATGTAGCTGCAAATGCTTTTATTGTAATGAAAAATAGGGTAGATTAGTACCTAAAATGGGTATGATACAACTGGTTGTAGTATACATAATTAGGGAACAATGTCTGAAAACAGACAAACAAAAAAAATGAGATTGAAAAATAGTATATTATTAATTATCCTTTTGTTGAACATTATATTTGGATGTAAAACTTTCGAAGAAAAAGATATCCATCAAAAAATTGAAAATGATACGGAGCAATTATTTAACAAAATAGTTGAAATAAGGAGGGACTTCCACGAAAATCCGGAATTGGCAGGAAATGAAAAAAGAACCGCTGAAATTATAGCGAAACACCTATCGAATTTAGGATTAGAAGTTAAAACTGGTATCGCAGGTTATGGTGTTATTGGAATTCTGAAAGGTGAAAAAGAAGGAAAAAATATAGCTTGGAGAGCTGATATGGATGCTCTGCCAAATGATTTTCCTGACGAAGTCCCGTTTAAGTCTAAGTTTAAAGGAATACAACACGGTTGCGGACACGATGTTCATATGGCAATTGGGCTTGGTATAGCTGAAGTATTATCGAAAAATAAGGAATCGATTAAAGGTACAATTTATTTCATTTTTCAACCGGAAGAAGAACCTTTTCTTGGAGCAAAAAATATGGCTAGTAGCAGTTTGTTTTCGGAATTAAATATTGACGAAATGTATGCATTGCACGTAACTGCATTGCCTGTTGGTCAGATAATGGTCAAACCAAATGAAATGTATGCATATCAAAAGCTAATACAAATAAAATTTGATGATGATTTTTCAAAAGAGGATGCAGAGATTTTATACAATCAAATAAAGGATAAAACATTAAGAAAAAAAGAAGGGGGCAATCCTTGGGAAATTCCATTGGCTTTTGACTCAGTAATAGGGTTAGGCAATCCAAATACCATTTTTAAAGATTATTTTTTTATGGAGGAAAATTTCGTCATTGAAGAAAATGAAAATCAATTTAGCATAAAAACATTTGCCTATGAAACTAACAAATCGAATTTGCCTAATATTTTACCGAGAATTGAACGCATCATCAATAATTCAGAATATAAAGATAAATTTATAGCAACTTCATATATAATGGAAAACCCAACGGTATTGAATGATGAAGGGTTAACAGACAAAGCAATAAAATCACTCAACAGCATTTATGGAAATGAAACGATTGTTTTGGATTATGGTCAGATTCCATATTTCAACGATGACTTCTGTTATTTTCAGCAAAAAGTACCGGGTGTATATTTCTTATTGGGCGGTTCAAATCTTGAAAAAGGAATTGTTGCTATGAATCACGCACCAAATTTCAGAGTTGACGAAGAATGTATGAAAATTGGAATTAAATCTTTTTCATCATTGATTTTAGAAAGAACCAAAAATGATTAAGCCGAAATAGCCAAGATAAAATCTGACAGCTAAGTTTTTTAGGTTATAAAACTACTTTTGAAATGAAACAAGGACACTATTCCGTAAAGTGTGTAAGTTTTAAATAAAGGGGTTTGATTTTATAACTTAAAGTTGAACCCTTTCTTCATATATGGTCAAGAACTGATTGAGGATAATCCCCCATTTTCTAACAGGCATTGTCCATTTTTTAGTGGCTTCCCTTGTAGCCAAATATACAGATTTCATTACAGCATCATCGGTAGTGAAGGATAATTTATTCTTGGTGTACTTCCTGATTTTACCGTTCAGGTTTTCAATGAGGTTGGTGGTATAGATAATACGCCTGATTTCTACAGGGAACTCATAGAAGGCGGTGAGGTCTTCC
>NZ_JAKHSK010000010.1 GCF_023499215.1 Zunongwangia pacifica | reverse complement strand
TAAATATTCGGGTTCCCATAACCATCCCCATCATTATCCCGATAATAAAGCGTGGTGCCGGGGGGACATTCATCGCCATCATCCGGTATACCAATCTGGGCTAACAATGTGTCCCCTATAAAACCTATAAGAAAAAAAACGGTAAGTGATATATATTTATTCATAACCTAGGGGGTTTATTCGCCTTTATAATGATATTCATATTCCTCTACTAACTTACCTTCGTGGTCTTTGACCATCTCCAAACGGCCGAAATCATCATAGTGATAGGTTGTTGTCCTGCCACGGGGATCGGTCATAACAGTCATCCCTACCAAAGGTTCATATTCATAGGTTGTAATCATCGCATCTTTGAAAGCACTATTGGAGCGGAGATTATTGATTGCAGGTAAATCCGATTCATCAACATTCTTAAGTAGACCCAGTTCATTTTCTAAAGTCGCTTTGGTCGTATTCTCTATCTTGGCTATGGGGTATTGTCCATGATAGCCCCACAGGTAAACTATATGGGCACCACCTGCTTTTGATACTTCTTTGATTTTTCCATTTGCATAATAATCTTCAAAAACGATTCTATCCTGCCAAACGCCTGTGCCTTTTGAGCTTTGAATTCTTTCAGGTTGATAAACAGCGTTACCCCAATCTTTATAATTCGTTCTTGTGGTTGATACTGCTGCATTATGGGTTCTTATTTTCTCTTCTATTACAGGGCTTAAAATATTCGCGGTTTCCATTTTTTTATAGACATTATTAGAAACTGCAAAATCATTAGGATATTTGGTCTCTGTGACCATTACCTTTCCATCACTGTTGGTAATTGTAGTAGAAGCTATTTGGTTTTTATCATTGTAATCATAGTCCCTAACTACCGTAACCCCATCTTGTGTTATAGTTTGTTTAGTTAGATTAGCGACCCCATATTGAATCTTATAATTACCATAAAAGAATACGCTCCAGGCCGTACTAGGATTTTCTGTATAGCTATCAATATTTTCTTTTTGCCAAATAAGCCCGTATACTGGGATTAAATTTTTATAGGAATAATCATTGATAATACTTTTAATAGGGATACTTTCTCCTTCTTTATAGAAGTATTGTTCCTGTAACAGCCCACGCTTCCAACTGTAATCTGTTCTAGGGGCGTAAGGCCATCCGCCCCGACTTCTTGGAAAATTACTACCTTTTCTAATTCCCTCCTCCTGCCAAGCAATTCTCCAAGAATACCTTTGACGCATATTATTTACAGACACTGGGTCGTATTCATAATAGGTATCTGTAAAATCTCCAGACCGAGATTCATTTGCTCCATTATAAACATTTAAAATAAAACCATTACCAACCTCAATTTCCTTTACCTCTCTATAACTAATATGATATCCGTTTGTAGATCCCAAACCAAATACGGATCCTGAATGAATCATTACTTTGTATTGCTTATGGTTACCAATAGGATCAGTGTGATTAAAATTTGAATTATATAGATAAAAATTACCAAGATCGTTATCAAAATTTGGAAAAACAAAAATAGCATCGTAATTAGTATAATTTGGATAGTCAACTATAAAACCATTTTTATATTCATATTTTTTTGTTTTAAGAATATCTCCTGAAAAATCACGCTCAACTATCTCTGAAATCCTCAGACCACCAACCTCAACATCATCTGCATGCGCGTGATCTCCAATATGCGCTTCATAATTAAAGGTGCTTTTCCCACCTGTAGGATAGGTTATTGATTTTAAAGTTCCGCACCTACTCCAAGGAAATGATGCAGAACGGTCTGCCCCTGAAACCATTTTTTGGGAAAGCGTTACGTTAAGTCCGTGTGGTACAGAGCCCGAGAAAGCCGGTCTCAATGAAGAGTTATAGTTCTCACCATTATAATACCCCCAATGATCCTGCGCGTAAGACATTTTATTAGCTAATGAATCTTTCCCATTGCTTAATCTACCCCAATATTCAAAAACATGCTTTTTTTCGTCTACATTAATAGTATTTATCTCCTTAATGCTTTTTAAATACATCCTTTTGTTAGCCCAAGACATATCATGAAATTTCCATAAATAATTTGAAGTGCTTAAAGGCTTATTTGTTTCTATAAACTCTTGATCAAATAATACTTTTTTTTTAAGATGACCTTCATATTTAATTTCAATACCAGTTATTGCTTTTGCTTTGTTCGCCGACGACGCTGAGCTTAAGTTATAATCTGACCGCTCTTGTTCTGCTTTAAATTCCAGGCTGACTCCAAAATTTGTATTTATTTTTGTTAATCTCAAAGCTCTTTGTTGAACATTTACCGCATTAATATTTTCTTCTATCGTTAGTCTTGCATCAACATACGCTATACTTCTTGCGGGGTACCAATAGGTGAACTTCTCCAAGGCATATTCAAATGAAATTTCTTCTGAACCATCTGCAGAAACAATTTTTGTTAAATACCACGATATATTATTTAGACCTATTGACTCTGTATCATCAAAATAGTACTTTATTCCGTCTAAATCTGTAATTACTATATCGGCCTCCGGATTAGTTGTATATTCTAATTTAAATTGCGAATCTGGCATAATCCTGGCCGCTCCATTTTCATCAAATACAAATTTTCCTGAATAATTTCCGAAATTGTAAAAGAACAAATCTGGTTCAGTGTCTGTGGTAGAGTATTCACTAGAAATCTCCGTCACAATAGAAAGATCCAACAAATCAGGATTCATATTAAACGGAAGACTCTCAGGGCGTTTGGGAGATATTTTATTAGTATATGAATTAATTCCATTTTCAGGAAGACCTTTAATTGATCTTGTAATAACGCCTCCCGCATTTAAAGCCCAGCCCAATCCAATATTTGAACCTTGATCTTCTATTTTTATCCCAGATGCACGGTAAGAAACCGAAATTGGAAGTGATAGTTTACTCCCTTTTATATTCCAAATTAGAATGCTAATGTTCGGGGTTCCTATTGCTAGACTAACTGGTGTATTACCATATTCTCCTAAAGTAGCTGCGTTAGGAGATGTAGGAGTTATGTCAGGAACTTCCTGTCCAAGAACGGTAATAGATACTAAAAAGAAAAGGAAAACATATATTAAACCTTTACTTCCAATTTTTGATTTCATATTAAAGTAATTTCATTAAACTATATAAAAACTAAAAAGACCTAAGATGCCTTTTAATAAATTTATCCACCAGTAATTAATAGTATATTTCTTTTTAATTTTTAAAAAAATAACTTAAGAATTAAACCTTCTTTGATCAATTAAAAATTAAATATTCGAAAAATCACAGTAAATAATTTTTTACAAAAATTTCTGGAAAAATACTCAAATATTTTGTCCCAATGGCAAATCAAAACCTTCCTAATAGTAAGGTTTTGAGTAAGTTTTAATTTAAAAAAATGATTATAGAATATTATAAACAATCACAAAGCATTAAAGATCTAAGGATGGAAGCTTTCAACTCTATTTTACTGATATTGTGATAAAATAAGCTGCATTATTTATCGAATTAATTCGCCGTAATTTGTAATAATTCGTTTTATTCGTAATTCCGTTCCGATAGCTATCGGAATTGATCCGGAATCTCATACTGTAGTAAAAAAACAAGCTATTTTGATGAGACCCTGAATCAAGCCCGCCTGCCGGACGGGCAGGTTCAAGGTGACAACACTTTATTATGATCTATTGTAGACATTCAATTATCGAATGTCAAATCCAGTGATTTATTTAAAAATATAAGCCACTGGATTTTTTTATTGAAAATGATGCTCTATGAGTTTTCGGACTGATTGTTGTTTCTGTTTTTTAGCAGCAATCCGTTTCTTATGAAAAAAATATACTTTATTACGCTTTCATTGCTCTTCATATTTAATTCCTGCTCTGAAGTTGAGAAAGAAAACCTTCAGCAGCTGGAACCCACTAAAAAATTATATTCGAAGCGCTTTTTAGACATGCAGGATCAAACTTTAAAGATTATCGATTTGGATGCTTTAAAAACCTATGCCGATTTACGTGCTCGTTTAGATGAGAATAGTTGTAACGATTATCTTTCTGCTATAAAATTTAAGGTTAAAAATAAACAATATCATCTTGTAGGCTACCATACCTGTCCCAATTTTCGAGGTGTAGCATGCTATTTACGATCTAATGCTATTTACATTTACAATGATTCTATTTTAGAAAATTATAGAACCAAGTTTTCTATCGATCATTTAGATAAAAAAATTGATGAGCTTGTTGAAGATTCTCAACGCTCATATAACATTGACCGTCCAAGAAAAAATCTATTCTTTATCGACTATCCAGATTCAACTAGAATCTCTGAAGTAAAAATTACATTGAAAAAACTATTTGAAGCCAATGAAGAATTAGAATCTAAAATTCAACAACCAATAACAAATTCGATAATTTTTGATCCAAGAATTCCAGGCCCGCCTCCGCCACCAGCTCCTTCAATGGTCACTGGTTTTGAGTAAAAATAATTACTTCCCTAAAATCCCCTTTTTTAAGATCTGGCCAAATTCGTACATATCTTCGTAAGAGCAATAAAAAGGTGCTGGTGCTAATCGTATTACATTGGGTTCTCGCCAATCTGGAATTACACCATTTTGCATTAGGTAATTAAAAAGTTCTTTTCCTTCGCCGTGTAAAAACACAGATAATTGTGTCCCGCGTTCTTCCTGGTTAGCCGGGGTGATCACTTCAAAAGTGCTATCAACTTCCTTATCAATTTCATGCAAAATAAACTCCAGATAAGCAACGATCTTATTTCTCTTTTCAATAAGAGCATCCATTCCAACCTCATCAAACATTTGTAACGAGGCCAAATAGGGTGCCAAGGCCAAAACAGGCGCATTGCTAATTTGCCATGCATTTGCACCGTCTTCTGGCTGAAATTCAGGTTCCATTAAAAATCGGCGATCTTTGTTATGTCCCCACCAGCCTTCAAATCGTGGAATGTCTTTTTTGTTATGATATTTTTCGTTGATAAAACAACCCGAAACATTTCCCGGGCCGCTATTCATATATTTGTAACTACACCAGGCGGCAAAATCTACATTCCAATCGTGTAATTCTAATTTTATATTTCCTGCGGCATGGGCCAAATCCCATCCTACAAAAGCCCCAATTTTGTGTCCTGCTTCAGTAATGGTTTTCATATCAAAAACCTGCCCGGTATAATAATTTACACCGCCGATTAAAATCAAAGCACACTCCTCTCCTACTTCTTCAATCTTAGCAAGAATGTCTTCAGTTCTGAAATTATGTTCGCCATCACGCTTTTTTAGTTCTACAATAGCATCTTCAGGATTGAAACCATGAAAACGCACCTGACTCGAAATCATATATTGATCGCTTGGAAAAGCTTTTTCTTCGCAAATGATCTTATAGCGCTTTTTTGTTGGACGATAAAAAGACACCATCATAAGATGTAAATTCACGGTAAGCGTATTCATCACCGTAATTTCTTTTGGTTTTGCTCCCACTACTTTAGATAGCTTTTCAGCAAAACGCTCATGATAATCCCACCAGGGCTTATCGGCCTGAAAATGTCCTTCTACAGCCAGATCACCCCAATCTTTCATGATATCATTCACGTAACTTTGTGCCGATTTTGGCTGTAATCCTAAAGAATTACCAGTAAAATAGATCGCATTTTCATTATTGATCTTCGGAAAAATAAACTCGTTTCGATATTTCGCTAACGGATCTTTGCCATCTAATTGCCTGGCAAATTCGCGAGAATTTTCAAATTGCATGTGGATTGTAATTTTTGCTAAAATACAACTTAGGCTTTAGAATGCCAGTATGAGATAAGTGAAGCTTTTCTAAAGATCCAGAATCGAAATTTGATAAAATACCAAGCGGTTTATTTTAGTATTTTTGTAAAAAGATTTTTTTATGGATTTTTTACCTCAGGATATCATTGAATATTGCGAAAATCATTCTGAAAAAGAGCCTGAATATTTAGCTAAACTCAACAGAGAAACACACCAAAAGGTTTTACAACCACGTATGCTTAGCGGGCATTATCAGGGCCGATTATTAAGTTTGATTTCAAAACTGGCAAATCCTAAACATATTCTGGAAATTGGCACTTACACAGGATATTCTGCACTATGTCTTGCCGAAGGACTTCAGAATAAAGGACAGCTTCATACCATAGATATTAACGAGGAGCTTTTTGACTTTCAGCAAAAGTATTTTCAGGAATCGGCATATAAAGATCAGATTATTCAGCATTTAGGCGATGCCACTCAAATAATTCCGCAATTAGATCTCAAATTTGACCTTGTCTTTATCGATGCCGATAAACCAAACTATCCAACATATTTTGAGATCATCATCGACAAAATGAATCCCGGCGGATTAATATTATCGGATAATGTGTTATGGAGTGGCAAGGTTTTAAAGGAAGTCAAAAAGGACGATACTTCTACTGAAGCGCTTGTAAAATACAATAAGATGCTGGCAGAAGATGACCGTATAGAAACAGTGATCTTACCACTTCGAGATGGATTGACATTAAGCCGGGTTAAAAATCAATAAAACCGACTTTCATATTTCAAGTAGATTTTATAGAAGATCCAAGCCATAAGTACGCCAACCAAGCCCCCTACAAAAAGGTCACTTGGATAATGAACCCCTACAAATATTCGGCTTAGGGATAACATAAATGCCCAGATATAAAGCAACCAGATCCATTTATAGGTTTTTCGAAGTACTAAAACGACAAAAGTGACCAACACAAATGCTGAAGAGGTATGCCCCGAGAAAAAACTAAAGTTGGTAGGTTCTTGAAGAATCCTTATAATTTCATTGATTTCCGGATTATTATTGGGTCGTAAACGGTCTACTACATTTTTTGTCCAAAACGTAAGGCCAAAAGTTACCGCCCAGGAAACTAATAGAAATACAGAGGAATAAATGGCTTTCTTTTTATGAAACGCCATAAAAAATAAAACAAAGAAAAGAATGTAAAGCGGTATCCAGTGTCGAATTTGGGTAAACCAAATCCAGAAGTTATCGTAATCTTCGATCCCTAAACCATTGAGATACACAAAAAGCTCCCTATCCCATTGCTTAAGCTGTTCGAACATTCAGAAAATATAATTTATAATTTACGTTTTATAGAACCGGTAATCTCGTCGATATTATCTTTTACCTTATCAATCTCACCTTTTACATCGTTGGTAATGCTCTTTGTATCGATTCCCTGTTTATCTGCGCTTTTAGTGATCTCATTTTTAATATCATCTGAAGCATTTCTAAGCATTCTCATGCCTTTACCCATACCACGTGCGATTTCAGGAATTTTATCTGCTCCAAAAACCATAACGAGGATAAAAATGATAAAGCCAATCTCTGCGCCACTAATAAAAAACGGAAGTGTAGTCACCATAATAATAACAAATATAGATACAAATATCAGCATAAAAAAAGCCGACTCGTTAAAGTCGGCTTAAAAATTTATCAACTTTTTTAGACTATCCGTCCGTATTGTTTTTAAATTGCTCAAACTCGTTAGGAGTTTCTTCTTTTGGCCAGCTGTTATTACTTAAATCAACATCTGCCGTTTCCAGATCTGGATCTACCACTACTTTCGTAATTTCTTTATTAGAAGCAATGGTTTTAGTTACTGTATTATCGTTCTTCATCCAAACCTGTACAGGATATCTTTTCATTTCAGTAGAACCATCAGCATACGTAAATTCTACGATTAAAGGCATTACTAATCCTCCTGGTTTATTAAAAGTTACCTGATAAAAATATTTAGGCACTTCTAAATTATTTCTTTCTTCAGAAGAAAAATTGTCCATTACATACTCGTTGAGCTTTTTAGAATTCTCAAGAATAGATTTTCCTTTCATGCCCTCTTCAAATTCTTCGTCACCTTCCTCTACCACATAAATAGCATCTACTTCATCTGGATTTGCACCGTAACGTTCTAAAAGTTCACGACCTTTTTTGGTTTGTTTATCGGTCACGTAATATTTCTTTACGTCTTCTACTCCAATATCGGTATAATCTGTTGTGTAAAACCAACCTCTCCAAAACCAATCTAAATCTACCGCTGAAGCATCTTCCATAGTTCTAAAGAAATCTTCGGGAGTTGGGTGTTTAAACATCCAACGTTGCGCATAGGTATGAAATGCATGATCAAAAAGCTCGCGCCCCATTACTGTTTCTCTAAGAATATTTAAAGCTGTTGCCGGCTTCCCGTAGGCATTATTCCCTAATTGATACACTTCCTCTGGGTTTGCCATAATCGGAGCTATAAAATCCTGATTTCCTCTCATGTAAGGAACTATATTTGCCGGGATACCACGACGTGAAGGATACGTATCGTAACCCTCTATAGCTTCTGGATATCTTTCTCCAAATTCCTGCTCAGCAAGATACTGTACAAAAGTATTGATCCCTTCGTCCATCCATCCCCACTGGCGTTCGTCACTATTAACGATCATAGGGAAAAAGTTATGACCAACTTCATGGATAATAACTCCCATCATACCGAATTTAACACGGTCACTGTATTCTCCATTTTCATCTGGACGACCGTAGTTCCAACAAATCATTGGATATTCCATCCCCTGATTTTTAGCATGTACAGAAACAGCTTTATGGTAAGGATAAATAAAAGTGTGATCTGAATAACTTTGAAGTGTTGAAGCCACTACTCTGGTAGACCATTTTTCCCAAAGTGGGTTTCCTTCTTTTGGATAAATAGATACGGCCATAACATCGCTATCATCATTCATTTTAACCGCCATCATATCCAGGATAAACCTTCTTGATGTTGCAAAGGCAAAATCCCTAACCATTTCAGCTTTATATTCCCAGGTCTTGGTTTTCTTATCAAAATCCTTAGAAGCCTCTACCGCTTCTTCCTGAGTTCTAATAATTACCGGTGCATCATAAGATTTTTGCGCTTTCTTATAGCGCTTCATCATATCTTTTGTATAAACATCGTCACGATTTTGAAGCTCTCCAGTGGCTTCCATTACGTGATCTGCAGGAACAGTAATGCTTACCTCATAATCGCCAAAAGGAAGGGCAAATTCTCCACTTCCCCAAAATTGCATATTCTGCCATCCTTCTACATCATTATAAACAGCCATTCTTGGAAAAAACTGAGCGATTTCATAAGCGCGATGACCATCCTCAAACTGCTCGTAACCAGAACGTGCTCTATTGGTTACGTGGTTATTGATATTATACCACCATTTTACACTAAACGTAAAGCTCTCTCCTGCTTCTAAGGGTTCAGGAAGATCGATACGCATCATCGTATTATTTATGGTATAGGAAAGATTATCGCCACCTGCTTTAACCTCTTCTATATTAAAACCACCATCGAATGGGTCTTTTAAATATTCATCTGCAAAACGAGAAGGTTGGGTTACCGGGCTCATCCCGCTAGATCCTTTTTCTAATGCAGGAGCATCTTTTTTACGAATGTTTTGATCTAATTGCATCCATAAATACTCCAGTTTGTTTTTTGAATTATTGTGATAGGTTATCGTTTCTTCACCGCTAAGTTTGGTGTTTTCATCATCCAGAACGATGTCCATCTTATAGTCGGCTTCGTTTTGATAATAGGCTTCTCCAGGCGCTCCAGAGGCCGTACGGTACATACTGGGATCTCTAAACTCCTGGTATAATTGTCTAAATTTGTTTTGATTAGTATGTCCTTGCGGTTTTGGAGATTCCTGTTGTTGCTCTTGGGCGTTCACTCCCGCTATAGCAAACATTAAAAACGCAGTACATAATAGTTTGATTGTCTTCATGTAGGATCGATTTGTTAAATATTGCTAAAAATAAATAATTTATTATCGGTTTTAGAACCAATCGCCAAAATTTAACACATCTGTTTCAGCATCCTTACGGAGCATAAGGCTTTTAACCTGATGCCCTATTTTAACGTTAACCACATTTTTTTGGTCATCGAACATATCGGTAAGCACAGCATTTGTTATCCTTATCTCCTTAAAAGCTTCAAGATCTTCAGCTTGTACAAATAAAACAAGCTGGTCTTTATCGTACTTTTTACCAAGGTAATTTAGAGGTACCGATTTCCCATCTACCGATATTTGAAATTTTGAGGCTAAATATTTCTTGATTAATTGGTTCACCGGCCCTGCTTCAGCTTCTTTAGATAAAGTAATCGATTCGCCATATCGCTGTTCTAAAACATTTTTAAAGTCATCTATAAATACTTTTGAAACGATTTGAAGCTCTTTTTTTTCCTTTTTATATTCGATTTCAGTCACGCTTAAATAAAATTTATGCGCAATCGCTTTAAAAGAAAGACTTGCAAAAACAACCAATACTAACAGGACGGCTTTTTTCATTTTAAAAAATTTTATTTCAGAAATAACAAATACTAGTCCAAAATACGAAGTTCAGTAATTTAAAGGACTTTTTAAGAGGCAAGATGATAATTATCTGTTCTTACTTTCCAATTCAGACACGTTCTCTTCCCTACTTATAGTTTTAAATGCTTCAGCTTCGGCTTTAAAATAGTCGATAAGTTTTAAGATGTCGTCTTTAGCTACCAGTCTTTGAAGTTCAGGATCATTTTTACGGGCACAATAAAACATAAAATTGATGATCTCCCATTCCTCTAAACCAAAATCCTCGGTAAAAATAGATTTTGGTATCGTTTCTAACAATTGTCTGGCTTCATCCTGTAATTCGTAATTTTCCTGAGCTTTTTCCAGATACTTTATTTCTCCATTTAGCATCCCGATAAGCATTCCCAAACCGCCACCATACGAACCCATTCTACGTTCAGCCATTGTCAGCTTTTTTCGGGGAGGGGGAATAAACATTAGCGGTTTCACTTTCATGTGTTTAATATCACTTGCTAAATCCCCCATAAGTTTTATGTTGCTTAGATGAACCGTTTCTAACTGATTGATTTCTTCGGTTAAAGTGACCTCCAAAAAACCTTTCTCTAAAATGTTACGGGTAATGACGATATATTCTTTTTGAAATTGTACCGAAGAAAACAAAATACTGTCGTTCTCTCTCACCAAAATTGCAAATCGTCCATCGGGTTCGTTTACGGTTCCCGTTTCCGCAGTCAAATTCACAATATTTATAAAGGTATCCCCGATAGAATCGTTAGTGATTTTACCCAATAACGCCTCCCGCTCCTGAGAAAACCCCAGCGACATCTTTAACAGCACTACTACTAAAAATAGCAAATATCGCATTATTGCCCTTTTCTCTTTTTCCAGGATACTACCTTATGCTGAAAAAACTCAAATAGAAGTCCTTTGCTTTCCTGATCTACGTACAAATTGAATAATTCGTCCTCTGCAGAGAAATAGATGAACAACATTAATTCGTCCTCCTGAATTCCCATTTTGATAATATTCTCTGGCCTGATTAATTCCAGAGATTTTTCTACCCGATCATCGTAAACCATATTCGCCTTTATCTTTTTTACTTTTTGCCGTTCTCCTGCAATGGTATTTAAAAGAAGATTAGAAGGATCGCCACCTGTGGCCGCTAATTTTCTGTCGATTAAAGAAGGAATATCCTGTTTTAATTGTGGTGCATTTAATTGGTATTTATCGTAAAAATCGATCTTGGTAAAATCCTTTTCCAGGTTTCCAATTAGTTTTGAATCGAAAAGATAGACTTCGTCTAACTGATTAACGCCAGGCAATAAAAAGACTTCTAAAAACTTCGCATTCAAAATAGCCTTAGTTATCACAATCTCTTTTTTTTGATACTGAACTGATGAAAATTGCAACGTATCATTTTCTTTTACCTTAACAACAAAATGGCCATCTGGATCGTTGGTAGTACCGCGATGCGAACTTATATTGATGATGTTTATAAAAGTATATTCTAAACTATCGGCCAGGATTTTACCTTCCAGTTCTACCGGTTGCTGCGCTTTTAAGATCATGCTTAAAAACAAAAAAATAACTACGAAAAAAGGTTTTTGCACTAAATTTTGTTTTAATGAACAGAATCGATTTGGGTCTTTGTGCGTTGCTGGGCTAATAATTTTAGGAACTTAACCGATTCACGCTTATAAAACTCCAACAGCTGAAGCTTATCGGGATCGTCGCGCAATTCTTTAAATTCAGATTGAGCAAAGCAATAATTTATAAAAAGATATAATTGTTCTTCGGTTAAATGGCATCTTTCGAGTAGAAAGCTTTTCCGCAGATCTAACTCAGTTTCCAATATATTCTGATCTAACACACGCTCATTTAAGTGTTTAAGCATTTTTGTTCTTCCACTTAATCCATTGATAATAGGATCCAACGGAACACTGCCAAATAAAGCACTATACCATTTTAAACGTGTACCACCAGGGCCTGTAGTCGCGGTATACAATAATTTTTCTTCTTGCCGAAGCGGCATTTTTAAAGACATAGGTGCATTTAGCGCATATTTATCGTTAATAGGCATCGATTTGATATCTGCAGCTAAATTCCCTGAGAGATTGGGCAGTTTCACTTCATCTAATTCATTTATGCCTTCCTCAAGATTAACGACCAGAAAAGCATTCTTGTAAACTGAAGGATTTATTATGACCTCCTTCTTTTTATACTGAATTGACGAAAAGAGTATGGTATCATTGATTGAAGCAGCAATCGTAAACTCCCCAAATTTATCGCTGGTAGTACCTCTACCAGAAGATATATTTACAATATTAATCAAGCTACCATCTAAAGAATCGGCTACAATTTTTCCCTGAATCACTTTAGATTGTGAAAAACCGATAGCCGGAATAATTAGAATACATGCAAAGAAGATTTGATTTCGCAAATGATAATTGATTGATGAAAACTAACTAAGAAAACTTACCCTAACACAGTATTCCTCAAAACAACATCCTGTAAATCTTCCAATAGTATAACTTTAATTTTCTAAAAAAATTATACCGAAAATCAACAAATACTAATCTAGCGTTTCTACCTGAGCATCCAAATGCTTTTGATAGGCTTTACGCTGCTCTACCAAAAACTGGATAATGTCAAGCTCATTTTCTTCAGAAAGCATACGCCCGTTTAATCCATTATCGGCAGCAAAAAATATAAAGTCATTTACCTGATTTGCTTCAAGATCCAATGTTTCCTTAAAGAAATCGTTACTATACATTTCCTTAATTTCGTCGTCCAACTGTGCAAACGGAATGGCTCTATAATCCTTTTTTTCTTTTCCGAATTTACCGGTTACCAGTTTAAAAACATTGATTAGGTTTAGGCCATTTACCATATAGGTTTGACTTGAAAGCTGTGCCTGATTACGAACAGGATGAGACTCTGGCGTATTAATTTTTGGTGTTTCCAGCATTGAAATATTTGTATTTGGGATTTGGGCCGGAGTAACTTTTATTCTATTCACATCTACCCGTATAGAACCCGATAAAGTCCCTGCAGAAACCATAACTTCAGGAAGCTCGTTTAGCGCAATGTTAATGGATACATTAAGTATTTTAGAAGCTAAAATATCCTCAGTAATTCGTATGGTAAACTGTTCGAACTGAAGGGAAGAAAATACTATCTGATCATTTAAACGCGCTCTGATCTTAAATTCCCCATTTTCATTAGAAATTGTGCCTTTACTGGAAGCTTCATTAAAAATAGTAATACCATCGGGGTCATCACCCTCGGGAACAGTAATCTCTCCTTGTAATTCTATAGGTTTATTTTGAGCAAAACTAATTGCTGAAATACATAAAAACAGAAAAAATAACTTATAACGCATAACCAGATATTATATATTTAAAGTAACGATTCTTAACTTAAAATTAGACCTATACCTAACGTAAACTTTTGTTAAAAGTCAGTTTTCTAGCTACTTTTACCCAAAATGATGAAAATGATGAAAGCGATATTAGCAAGCACGTCTACCCTGCATGGCCAGGGATATTTAGAATATTTAATTCCGCATCTTAATGAGCTCTACGGGAATGATAAGGAAATTTTATTTATACCCTATGCAAGGCCGGGCGGTATTTCCCATGATGAATACACGCAAAACGCAAAAGAAGCTTTCAAAAAGACCAATCTTAGTGTAAGAGGCATCCATGAATTTAAAAATGCTGCTGAAGCCATAGAAAAAGCCGAAGGGATTTTTACCGGTGGTGGAAACACTTTCTTACTGGTAAGCGAACTATATAGAAATGGAATAATAGACCTCCTTAAGCAGGCTATAAAAAATGGCACTCCTTATATGGGAACCAGTGCTGGCACAAACATTGGCGGACTTACCATGGGCACTACTAACGATATGCCCATTGTTCTTCCTAAATCGTTCAAAACATTAGGTTTGGTTCCATTTAATATTAATCCGCACTACTTAGATCCCGATGTAAACTCCACTCATAAAGGAGAAACAAGAGAAACACGTATTAAAGAATTCCATCATTTTAACAGCCAGCCGGTGGTAGGTTTAAGAGAAGGAAGTTGGTTAGAATTAGATAAAAACGAAGTTTTTTTAAGAGGAAAACTTTCTGCCAGAATATTTAAATGTAGTGAAGATCCTTACGAAGTAGAAACGGGTACAAAATTAACTAATCTTAATTAATGATAGATTATCAAGACATATTAAACACCATTCAGGAAGAAATGAGTTATCGTGATGTAAAAGGCAAAGTTGCCGCCTATATTCCTGAACTGGCTAAAGTGGATCCGAAAAAATTCGGAATGCATTTATATCGAAATGAAGAAGAATCTTATGGATTTGGCGATCATGAAGAGAAATTTTCGATACAATCTATCAGTAAGGTGTTTACCCTTTCCCTGGCCATTAAAAATTTAGGAACTAAAGTTTGGGAGCGTGTTCATGTAGAACCTTCTGGCAATCCTTTTAATTCTTTAATGCAGTTAGAGCAAGACCGCGGCATCCCCAGAAATCCATTTATAAATTCTGGCGCTTTGGTTATTTCAGATATTCTTGTTGATATTCTAGAAAATCCTAAAAAAGAATTATTAGAATTTGTTAGAAAAATCACCGGAGAAGAAGATATTGATTATGACGAAAGTGTAGCCCAATCTGAACTTTCATCAGGTTATCGTAATATTGCCTTAGTAAATTATATGAAGGCATTAGGCAATATTAAATGTGACGTAGAAGAAATTATTGATTTTTATTTCTATTCCTGTTCCATAGCCATGTCCTGTAAGTCTTTAGCAAAAGCATTTATGCTTTATGCCAATAAAGGTGAAATTTTACATACTGGCGAACAGATTTTGAATCCCAGTACGGTAAAACGGCTAAACGCTTTAATGCAGACCTGTGGATTTTATGATGAATCAGGTGAATTTAGTTTTGAAGTTGGCTTACCGGGAAAAAGTGGTGTTGGTGGTGGCATTGCTGCGATTCACCCTCAGCAATATTCAGTTGCTGTATGGAGTCCCGTTTTGAATAAAAAAGGAAACTCTGAATTAGGTATGAAAGCCTTAGAGCGACTTACTACCTTAACCGGTCTATCCGTATTTTAAACAAGCTCAAGCTGTAATTCTGAAAAATAAGAAAAGCTCCTTCATTTTTTTGAAGGAGCTCTATTTTTTACTAAAAGCCGAACAATAAAAAAATGCTCCCTAATGTAGAGAGCATTCCTCTATAAATTGAACACTTATAAAAACTCTAAATTAAAGTGCAGCTACGTGCTTAGCCAGCTTAGACTTTAAGTTAGAAGCCTTGTTTGTGTGTATAATGTTCTTTTTAGCCAACTTATCAATCATAGAAACTACAGAAGGATAAAGAGTTTCAGCCTCTTTTTTGTCTTCAGTGTCACGCAATTTTTTAATCGCGTTTCTTGTTGTTTTATGTTGATAGCGATTTCTAAGCCTTTTAGCCTCGTTGCTACGGATTCTCTTTAACGCTGACTTATGATTTGCCATTACAGATAATTTAATTAATTCTTTAAAAGTAGTCCGTAGGGGAATCGAACCCCTGTTACCAGGATGAAAACCTGGCGTCCTAACCCCTAGACGAACGGACCAAATATTATTAACATTTCATGCCACTTAAGGCTTCACGACAACACAAATTACTTGTGTTTTTAGTAGTCCGTAGGGGAATCGAACCCCTGTTACCAGGATGAAAACCTGGCGTCCTAACCCCTAGACGAACGGACCAATAATTTTTTGTTTCAATTGCGGATGCAAAAATACAACTATTTTTGAATGCCGCAAGAGTTCGCGAAAAAAAATTGAAAAAAATTAATATGCCTTCGCAAACAACACTCTACCCATAGACGGTTTACCAGTTAAAACGCAGGCTCCTCCCTCTTCTTTACGATCAAAAGGGACACACCTAATGGTAGCTTTAGTTAATTCTTTAATTTTATTTTCAGTTTCTGGAGTACCGTCCCAGTGAGCCGATATAAAACCTCCCTTTTTCTTTAAAACCTCTTTAAACTCATCAAAGCTCTCCACCTTTGTAATATGTTCGTCACGGTAATTCTTTGCTTTATCATATAAAGCGTCCTGAATTTCTTCCATTAACGCAGCGACTTTTTCTACCACCGCATCCATAGCAACAAACTCCTTGGTAAGTGTGTCCCTGCGAGCAAGTTCTACAGTCCCCTTTTCGATATCCTTTGGCCCTATAGCCAGGCGAACCGGTACTCCCTGTAACTCATATTGAGCAAACTTCCATCCGGGTTTTTGAGTATCCCTATTATCAAATTTTACTGAAAGCCCTTTAGCCCTTAAATCTTTTACCAAGCCGTTAGCGACTTCAGAAATTTGATCTAATTGTTCCTCACTCTTATATATAGGAACGATTACCACCTGAATTGGTGCTAGTTTTGGAGGTAACACCAAACCTTTATCATCGCTATGCGTCATTACAAGTGCTCCCATTAAACGTGTAGAAACACCCCAGGATGTTGCCCAAACATGTTCTAAACCACCTTCTTTGGTCGCAAACTTAACATCAAAGGCTTTTGCAAAATTCTGACCTAGAAAATGCGAAGTTCCCGCCTGTAAAGCTTTACCGTCTTGCATTAAAGCCTCAATACAATAGGTTTCTTCTGCTCCCGCGAAACGCTCATTTTCAGTTTTAGCTCCTTTTATAACGGGTGTAGCCATAAAATTTTCTACAAACTCGGCATAAATATCATTCATTTGCTTGGTTTCAGCCAACGCCTCCTGTCTTGTTGCATGGGCGGTATGGCCTTCTTGCCATAAAAATTCAGATGTTCTAAGAAACAATCTTGTCCTCATCTCCCAACGCACAACGTTTGCCCATTGATTTATAAGAATAGGAAGGTCCCTATATGACTGTATCCAGTTTTTATAGGTATTCCATATCACCGCTTCAGAAGTAGGTCTTACCACAAGCTCCTCTTCTAACTTAGCTGCAGGATCTACAATAAGTTTCCCTTTATTTTCCTCATCGGTTTTTAATCGGTAATGGGTTACTACCGCACATTCTTTTGCAAAACCTTCTGCATTTTTCTCTTCAGCTTCAAAAAGGCTTTTAGGGACAAACAGCGGAAAATAGGCATTTTGATGCCCGGTTTCTTTAAACATTCTATCTAATTCGGCCTGCATTTTTTCCCATATAGCATAACCATAAGGTTTGATAACCATACACCCTCTAACTGCTGAATTCTCAGCAAGATCTGCTTTTACGACAAGCTCGTTATACCATTTAGAATAGTCTTGTTCTCTGCTAGTTAAATTCTTACCCATTATTGTTTTTTGGCATAAATATTGTGTTTTAAACAAACACAATATAGACTTATTTTGTTAGCGCAAAACTAACTAAATTTGTAATGTTCAACAATTAAAAAACTAGCTAATGATACGCAATCATAATTTACTTCACAGATCTTCATTTTTCTTAACACCTGTGTTATTGCTATTATTAGCATCATGTGGTTCTTACCAATATTCAGGTTACAGCGATGGTATTTATGGAGAGTCTTCTAGAACTGTAGATCGTCCTCGCACTGGTTACGAAAGACCTCAAAATGCTAATGAGCAACGAGAGGAAAAACTTAAAGAAGCTAACTCTTATTACAGAAACATGTTTGCACAGCAGTCTGCTATGTTAGAAAATGCTATGCAGCAAGATGTTGTATTTACCGATATTGATTCCTATTCTTCTAATTCGGGATATCCTGAAGATGAAGAAATGTATAACGAAGAAGGAACAATGGCATATAATGGCTCTTACGCCCCATGGGGACAGGGTGATCCAGACGATACTACCATAAACATCTATAATTATGGAGGTGCTTGGGGTAGAGGATTTTACAATCCTTATTATTATGGATATGGCTATGGTTACGGATGGGGCGGCTTTGGATGGAACGGATATTACGATCCCTACTTTGGTGGCCCTTACTGGAGTATAGGTTGGGGGGCTCCTTATTATGGCTCTGGATGGGCTTATGGATGGGGCGGATATTACCAACCTTGGTATTATGGCGGATGGAACCGACCTTACTACTATGGTGGATATTATGCTAATCATTATCATAACTACTACCAACCCCGATATGCTTATAGCAACTCTCGCCGTAACTCTAGAAGTTCCTATTCAACAAGTACTAGCCGTAGAAATAATGTCACTGCAAGAACAACAAGAAGCAACTCCTCTTATTACAGAAGAATTAGAGATATAAGAAATACCGATGATAGTAATTCCAGAATTAGTAGAAGTAACAGATCTTCCAATGTGAGAAGTCGAGTTACTGACAGAGATAACAGTAATGTTTATACAAGGTCAAATAGAAGAAGCTCAACTCCCTTTTATAGTAGAAGTAACAGCTCTAGCTCAAGATCCTCTGTAGGTAGATCTTCAAGTAACTCTACTTATCAGTCTAGTAGATCCAGATCTACAATGCCAACAAGATCTTCTGTAAGAACATCTTCACCATCAAGAAGTTCGGGCTCTGTAGGAAGAAGTTCGTCTGGAAGTAGCAGATCATCTGGAGGTACATCCAGAGGAGGAAGTTCTCGCGGTGGTCGAGGAGGAAGAGGCTAAAATAAACTTATACCTATAAAATACCTTACAGTGAACCACTGTAGGGTATTTTATTGCCTAAAATTTGAATATAACACCTAGATTATGAAAAAAATTTTAACGTTCACTTTCCTGGCCTTCATTGCCTTCAGCGATTTGAAAGCACAGGATATAACCGATGCCTTTAGATATTCCCATACCAACCTAAAGGGTACAGCCAGATTCCAGGCTATGAGTGGCGCTTTTGGTGCTCTTGGTGGTGATATTTCGGCCATAGGCATTAACCCCGCCAGTTCAGCTGTATTTTTAAATAGTGCTGCAACAGTAAGCTTTGGTGATGTCTCTAAGAAAAATACCACGACTTATTTCTCTGGCATTAATGATTCAGAAGAAGACGATTTCAATTTAAATCAGGCCGGTATTGCGTTAATATTTAATTCTAACGGTGATAGTGAGTTTACTAAATTCAGTTTTGCCGTGAACTATGCTGAAGAAAATAATTTTGATGATGCATTTAGAGCTGCCGGGATAAGTAATAATTCTATCGATCAATATTTCCTAAGTTATGCTCAGGGAGTACCATTAGATCTTTTGATGCCTTATGACAACGAAACCATTGACGACCTTTACGCTTATCTTGGAGAGAATGAAGGTTATGGAGCACAGCAAGCGTTCTTAGGATATCAGGGATATATCATTAACCCGGAAAGCGAAGACATAGAAAATACTAAATACAATTCACTGCTCTCTCCGGGGCAATTTCAAAACGATTATAATTACGTTTCTACAGGGCTTAACGGAAAAATCTCTTTTAATTTTGCGGCAGAATTTCAGAAGAAATTATACTTGGGAATTAATCTAAACAGTCATTTTATTAATTACGATCGTACCACCAGATATTTTGAAAAAAATACAAATACAGGTAGCGAAACAAATGAAGTTTCTTTTGTTAATGCCTTAAGCACTGACGGAGATGGATTCTCTGCACAGGTCGGTGGTATCTACAAGATGACCGATAAGCTTAGAATCGGGGTTACTTACGACACTCCCACCTGGTACAATATTAGAGAAGAAGCTTCTCAATCACTAAGAACTTATAGCGATCTATATGATGAAAGCGTAATTATAAATCCCGATGTTATTAATGTTTACCCTGAATATAAATTAAGGACTCCTGGAAAAATTACCGGAAGCGCTGCTGTGGTACTTGGAGGGCAAGGATTGATTAGCGTAGATTATAGTTATAAAGATTATGGAAATACTGAATTTAGACCCACTGATGATGATAATTTTATGATCCAAAACGATATAATTTCTGAAAATCTAAAAGGAGCATCCAGCATTAAGATCGGAGGCGAATATAGAATTGACAACTGGAGTTTAAGAGGTGGATATCGTTATGAAGAAAGCCCTTATAAAGACGGTTTTACCATGAGTGATTTAGATGGATATTCTGCAGGGATTGGTTATACTTTTGGTGCATTTAAAATCGACGCCGCGTATACGAACACTCAATTTTCTGAAAGAAGAGCGCTTTATCAGGTTGGCTTAACCAATACCGCTTCAATCGACAGGGAATTTTCAAGCTTAGTGTTTTCGCTAAGTTTTGGATTATAAGAACAAAGAAACTCTGGGAAAGCAGCGATTTATAAATCGAAAAGGCCTTTTTACCATTTTGAAGCAAACCCGGAATTTCTACGCTAAATAATGAATTAAAATCTCGATGAATCGAGTAAATCGCGAGATTTACGGAGAAGCCTAGTATTCGAAAAGTTTCGATGTATTAGGCTTTTTTATTTTCTTAAACTAAAATGAGAACTAAAATTATGCCTGCTACTCGTTTTAAAATTTACATATTCTAAATTGAACCAGTAATCATCTTCAGGCAAAGCCTTTCCGTTTAAAAGTCCATCCCAACCTTCTCCATCAGGATCAATCTCTTTTAAAAAGATCCCATTACGATCAAAAATCCTAATTTTAAGTACTTTATAATCGGCATCCTGAGTAACCGCCCAACGATCGTTATAGCCATCTCCATTAGGGGTAAAGAAAAAATCGTAGCCTACCACCGTAAACCCCTGTTCAACAATGCCCCCACAACCACCTATTTCCTTCACCTTCAACTGGTGAAATCCTCGTTGGATATTTCGAAAAACCGGATTAGTAGTATACGCCCCATCATCTAAACTATATTCAAATTCTGAGGAATGTCCAGTATTACGCATCGTTCTGACCTCTACAGTCCCTGTATTTTCAAAATCACCTTTTAAAATACCAATTTTTATCGAGGTGGGTTTAGACACGTAAGAGAGCGTAGTTGTAAAACGCGTTTCGCAACCTGTAAATTTTTCGGTCAACACCAAAGTATAATCAGGATTAGCCGATTCTTCATATAAATATAAATCATATTCTGAAGACACTAACTTATCTCCGTTATACCAGGCATATTGATAACTTTTCCCAAAATCCTCTCCTAATACTAACTCCTCACTAAACAGCCCATAAGCGTCCACACAAACTCTATAATTTTCCTCCAGGGAAAGTTGCGGAAGCGTTCGGATATCTAAAGCTATTTTAGCAATATCTGATATACAACCAGAATCAATATTCACTATTCTGGCGAAAATTATCTTATTATTATTTGCAACATAAGCACTAGGATCCTGAATTTTATTTTTGTTTAGAGCATCAGCTTCCGTCTCATAATACTCTACTTGGCAAACTTCAGGAGAAGCATTAAGCGATAATAATTCGGTTTGCTTTACAGTTAAGTCGATAGAACCTTCCTGGCCACAAGCAAATAAGGCTTCCGCAGGCTGCGTAATTAGGGGAGGATCATAAAAAACAACTTCCACGGTATCTTCTATGGTGTTATCGCCGTCGCCATCCTCGATTAAAACGCGATAGGTACCAGCAACCGTCACTTTTAAATGCGATTTACTCTCATTTGATAACTGAATAAAATCACCTTTGTTTTCATCAAAAACAAACCATTGATAGATTTTGGCTCCTTGCAACTCTGCATTAAGCGTAGTTTCACTTTCCCCACAAATCGCTTTATCTCCTCCCAAAACTCCATTTAAAATAGCGCAATTGGTAGAACCTGCACCGCTACCAGAATTAGTTTGCTTCAGATTAATAAAACCAGGAAGCTCACTATAATTTGTTATCAGAAAAACATAAATCTCACCTTTCTTCGCATCATTGATCTTAGCGACCTCTACTGCATCTTCAGAATAGGAACAATCCACATGATATGCTTCTGAAAGTAATTCGTCTTGACAATAATCATCTGAAGTATTGAATGGTCCCCAAACCACAAAATCAACATCTAGAGCTTCACCGCTTCCATCTTCATTTTCACTTTGCGAAATCAAAAACTCTAAATCTCCAGAATCTTCTATTTGCAAATAAAACCATGAAGGATATCTTGGAAACTCTACGCAACCATAATCGGGGCCACTTTCACCTGCCACCACTTCACTGTTCAGCTTATTGGAATTTACAAAAACAAGCTCCTCACTACCCGCACAAAAAGGACGGATATCGGAACAACGAGAACCCTGTGCGGAAAGAGTTGTAACCAGCAAAAAAAAGGATATAAAAAGACTTATTTTCAACGTGTTTGCGCGCATTGCGCGCAAATTATAAAAATAAATAATGTGAAATTTCATTAATAGACAAGAGGCAGGAAAATCAGTATTAAATGTATTAAATGTGTATCTTTGCAAGCTAAATGAATACTTTACGACTTATAGCGTAAAACGGCATGAAAATAGACAAAGTTTTGAATGAAATTGATGAAATGGGTGATGCACACGCCGGAAGTAGTGCAGAAACACCTATAAGAAAAGATGCTTTTGAAGTTAGTGATACTGATAAGATCGCACTAATTAGAGAAGATGTTGAACATATTATGCAAACCCTTGGCTTAGACCTTAGTGACGACAGCCTGAAGGGAACTCCGCAACGTGTAGCAAAAATGTTTGTGAACGAGATATTCTCTGGCCTGGATCCAAAAAGAAAGCCAAAAGCATCGGTTTTTGATAATAAATATAAATATGGTGAAATGCTTGTAGAAAAGAACATTACTGTTTATTCTACCTGTGAACACCATCTTCTACCAATCGTAGGTAAAGCACACGTGGCATACATTTCTAATGGTACCGTTGTAGGTTTATCCAAAATGAACCGAATTGTGGATTATTATGCCAAAAGACCACAGGTACAGGAACGAATGACCATGCAAATTGTACAGGAACTTCAAAAAGTTTTAGGCACTGAAGATGTAGCATGTGTTGTTGATGCCAAGCATCTTTGTGTGAATAGCCGCGGAATAAGAGATATTGAAAGTAGTACAGTAACCAGTGAATTTGGTGGTGCTTTTAAAAATAAAGAAGTTCGTAGAGAATTTTTGGACTATATTAAGCTAGATACTACATTTTAATTAACTTGCTTTCTTAAAACTACGCTCTTTATGGCGCTTTTCGAAGAACAACAGCTAAAAATTTACAATTCAATTTCTGGAGAGAAAGAAGTATTTAAACCTATAAATGATAGCCACGTAGGCATGTATGTTTGTGGGCCAACCGTTTACAGTAACGTTCACTTAGGGAATTGTCGTACTTTTATTTCTTTCGACCTTGTTTTTAGATATCTAAAGCATCTTGGGTATAAAGTTAGATATGTTCGTAATATTACCGATGCCGGTCATCTGGAAAATGATGCAGAAACCGGAGAGGACAGAATTGCTAAAAAAGCAAGATTAGAACAAATTGAACCTATGGAGGTTGTACAAAAATACACCGTAGACTTCCATAATATTCTGGAGAAGTTCAATAATCTTCCTCCTAGTATAGAACCTACGGCGACAGGGCATATTGTAGAGCAGATAGAAATTATTAAAACAATTATCGATAAAGGATTTGCTTACGAAGCCAATGGTTCAGTTTATTTTGATGTCTTAAAATATAACGAAGAAAAGCACTACGGAAGGCTAAGCGGCAGAGCAATCGAAGATATGATTGCAAACACAAGAGAGCTTGCAGCACAAAGTGATAAAAAGAATCCACAGGATTTTGCGCTTTGGAAAAAAGCAGAACCACAACATATTATGCGCTGGCCTTCACCATGGAGTGATGGTTTCCCGGGATGGCACTTAGAGTGTACTGTAATGAGCACCAAATATCTTGGGGAAGAGTTTGATATTCACGGTGGCGGAATGGATTTAAAATTCCCGCATCACGAATGTGAAATTGCCCAAGGCGAAGCTGCTACCGGTAAAGATCCTGTTCGTTACTGGATGCATGCCAATATGCTTACCCTTAATGGTAAGAAAATGGCAAAAAGTACCGGAAACAATATTCTTCCTGAAGAGCTTTTTAGCGGCAAGAATGAAGTAATTGGCAAAGCTTTTTCTCCTAATGTAGCACGCTTTTTTATGCTACAGGCACAT
Source organism: Zunongwangia pacifica (assembly GCF_023499215.1). Lineage (GTDB taxonomy): Bacteria > Bacteroidota > Bacteroidia > Flavobacteriales > Flavobacteriaceae > Zunongwangia > Zunongwangia pacifica. The sequence goes on along the minus strand of NZ_JAKHSK010000010.1, from coordinate 126,054 downwards.
TATCGTAGCATTTTAGACTTTTCTAAAGAAGCATTAAGCGCAAGTGAAAAAGGATTTAACCGGTTAATGGAAGCTTATGCATCTATAGATGAACTACCCGAATCCTCAGAAAGCACATTTAAGCTTACTGAATGGAAACAGTCCTGCTATGATGCCATGAACGATGATTTTAACAGCCCTATTGTAATCGCAAAGTTATTTGATGCTGTAAAATCGATTAACGCTATTAAAGAAGAAAGCTTAAAGATTTCTGCTGAAGACAAAAAAGAGCTGAAGCAGACATTACATGATTTCTTGTTTAATATTTTAGGCTTACGGGACGGTGACACAAGTTTGGATAATGATTCCGATAAACTTTCAGGAACCGTAGATCTTCTAATCAAACTTAGAGCCGAAGCAAGAAACAATCGTGATTTTGCTACCAGTGATAAAATCCGGGACGAATTACAAGAGCTTGGCATTCAGCTAAAAGATGGTAAAGACGGAACCACTTTTTCTATAAATTAAAAACAAACAACCAATAAATGGATAACTATGCTTAAGAAATTGCTTACTTATCCATTTATTGGTTTAGTTAAATTCTATCAGAATTTCATTTCCCCTCTTACCCCTGCAACCTGTAGATATGCGCCAACCTGCTCTAATTACACTATTGAAGCTTTAAAAAAACACGGCCTTTTTAAAGGTGGATGGTTAGCCATTAAAAGAATATTTAGTTGCCATCCCTGGGGCGGCAGTGGCTATGATCCTGTTCCTTAATATTTTTCTTCTTAAAATTTAGATAAGGATTGATGAATGAGAGTGATTAAGCTTCATTTTATAGGCGAAGTTTTTTCAAATATGTATATTTACAGCTCAACCGAAATTCACAATAATGCTTATCAACGCCATGAGATGGAGTCCTTCTGAGGGGATAGATTTAGGAATCCTAACCATACACTATTACAGCCTGATGTTTCTTATCGCCTTTGGTTTAGGCTGGTATATCATGAAGGCTATTTATACACGAGAAGGCATCGCTTTAGAAAAATTAGACTCCCTTTTTATTTATACTGTTCTTGCCACACTAATAGGAGCACGTCTTGGCCACGTGATTTTTTACGACTGGGACTATTTTCAACATCATTTATTAGAAATATTCTTACCAGTAAAATTTGAACCTGAATTTCAGTTTACGGGTTTTAGAGGGCTCGCCAGCCACGGTGCTGCAATAGGAATTATTACAGCTATGTATCTTTACCGTAAACGTGTTTTGGATAAGCCTGTTTTATGGATTTTAGACCGTATTGTTATTCCGGTTGCCTGTGGTGGTATTTTCGTTAGAATAGGGAATTTTATGAATTCTGAAATTATCGGTAAACCTACCAATAGCGACTACGGCGTAATCTTTGAAAATCTGGGTGAATCCTTCCCAAGGCACCCTGCACAGCTTTACGAAAGTTTTTGTTACCTATTAATCTTTCTCTTACTGTATTTCCTCTACTGGAAAACAAATAAAAGATTTAAGATTGGATATATTTTCGGCTTATTTTTAGTACTCCTTTGGACGGTAAGGTTCTTTGTAGAGTTTGTAAAAGAAGCTCAGGTAGAAGAACGTGCCACATGGCTTTTAAATACGGGCCAATGGCTTAGTATACCCTTTATTATTGCAGGATTTTATTTTATGTATCGCCCACAGGCCAATCAACAAAACACAGCACAATAGTGATCAAACGATTCTTATATTTTGGATTAACAGGAATTGTACTTTTATGTAGTTCCTGTAAAAATGATGATGGAAAGGAAATTAAGCCTCAAAACATCGAATTTCGAGATGATGCCGACTTGTATTTAATGAATACTGAAGGTGACACGATTAAATCTATGGACATCGAAATAGCGGATGATGATTACTCTAGACAAACAGGTTTAATGTACCGGGAATCGATGGAAGAAAAACAAGGGATGCTTTTTGTCTACCAGAGAGAGTCGATGCATAATTTCTATATGAAAAACACTTATATCCCGTTAGATCTTATCTTTTTTGATGGAGATAGCACTATAGTTAGCTTTCAGAAAGATGCAAAACCTTTAGATGAAACTAATTTACCATCGCAAGTTCCGGCGCAGTTTATCTTAGAGATTAACGCGGGTTTATCAGAAAGATGGGGACTTAAAACCGGAGATCGTTTTAGCGTTCAGCAGTAATTTTTCAGGCAATTCTACTCACTAAAATTAAAAACAGCAGCTTTAATACTAAGATTTGTTAATTTTAAAGCTATAAAAAAGATGTCCTGAATTTATCCAATATTAGATAAATTCAGGACATCTTTTCTTATCCGATTTCATTTTAATTCCGTAGCGGTTCTAAATCGTCAAGGCCCCGAACTATTCATACCCAACATTACACTACTTCATCCCTATTACAGCTTTTAAGCACCGCTTACCACACTAATCAAATTTTGCAACATTACCCTCAAAAACAACCTATCTTTCTATCAAATCCTCTTATTTTCAAATTTCCTAAACGCTCACTGCTCAAAAAATAAATTGATTACCCATAATCTGTAATAATTTCTTTCTTTATTCCGTTCCGACAGCTATTGTGATGAGACCCTGAACTTGATTCGGGATGACAACACCTCATTATGATCTATTATGGACATAAAAAAGCCTGGCAATTATGATTGCCAGGCTTTCTATATTCTAGAAAACTTATGATTAAGCCGTAGCTTCTTCTTCAAGTTTTTCTCCTTTCTTATCCTGAAGAGAGGATTTCTTCTTTACACTATCAAACATTACTGGTGTTGCTATAAAGATAGAAGAATAGGTACCTACGATCACACCTATAATAAGTGCAAACATAAATCCTCTTATGCTTTCTCCACCAAATATGAAGATCGCAAGTAATACCACCAATGTCGTTAAAGAGGTATTTAAGGTACGGCTTAATGTACTATTTAAAGCTGCATTTACCGTTCTTCCTAATTTCCAGGTAGTATGCTCGTTAACATACTCTCTAATCCTATCAAAAACAACCACCGTATCATTCAGCGAGTAACCAATTACGGTCAAGATCGCAGCGATAAATGCCTGGTTAATTTCTAAACTAAAAGGCATAAATTTATAAAGCAATGAGAACACCCCTAGAACGATTAACACATCATGGAATACTGCCACAACTGCTCCTAAACTAAACTGCCACTTTCTAAATCTTAATAAGATATAAAGGAAAACCACTATTAAAGAACCTAAAACCGCCCAAAAAGATGCTGCTTTAATATCTTCTGCAATGGTAGGACCTACTTTCATAGATTCCATAATCCCTACAGTTTTATCTGATGAACCATTTATAAATTCATCTTCACTAAGATTCTCTGGAAGATATTGCTGAAGGCTCTCATAAAGTCCTTTCTGAATTTCTTCATCTACAACCGTACCTTCTTCTTCAATTTTATAATTTGTAGTAATCTTTAACTGATTGTTAGGCCCAAAAGTTTTTGCTTCAGCATTTCCAAATCTTTCTTCCAATATACTCTGTACTTCAGTTGGACTAACATCCTGATCGAATCTCACTGTATATGTACGTCCTCCAACAAAATCTACACCCAGATTTAATTGCTGAGTAAATAAAGATCCTAAACTAATTACGATCAATAATCCAGAAATAATATACGCCACTTTTCGCTTAGCAAGGAAATCGTTATTCATTCCTTTGAAAAGGTTTTTAGTAATACCTGTAGCAAATTCTAAGGACTTACCATTTTTACCATATCCATCAATAAAAAGTCTGGTAATAAAAATCGCAGTAAATAAAGAGGTCGCAATACCAATTAATAATGTAGTTGCAAAACCTTTAATTGGCCCGGTTCCTAAAAGTAAAAGAATAAAACCTGTAAGACCGGTAGTAATATTTGCATCTAAAATAGAAGATAATGCATTACTAAATCCATCTTTAATAGCTTCTACCTGAGATTTCCCTTTTGCAAGCTCTTCTTTGATCCTTTCAAAAATAAGTACGTTCGCATCTACAGACATCCCTATTGTTAAAACGATACCGGCAATACCAGGTAAAGTAAGCACAGCACCAAGCCCTGCTAAAATACCAAAGATGAATAAAATGTTTACAATTAAAGCCACATCTGCAAAGGCACCGGCTTTACCGTAATAAAAAATCATCCAAAGAAGTACCAATAATAGTGCAATACCAAATGAAAGCATACCGCTATCGATCGCTTCCTGTCCTAAAGAAGGCCCTACAATTTCACTTGAAATAATCTCTGCTGAAGCAGGAAGTTTACCAGCTCTTAATACATTCGCTAAATCTTTTCCTTCTTCAATGCTAAAATCTCCGGTAATTTCACTTCTACCACCTGAAATGGCTCCGGTAGAAACACCAGGAGCAGAATACACAACGTCATCTAAAACAATCGCGATCTGAGTTTGATTATTCGAAGCATAACCTGTCATTTCTTCCCAGATCTTAGCTCCGGTTCCATCCATTTGCATAGACACGGCAACACGACCAACCTGATCGTAAGTTTGCTGTGCATCGGTAATCACACTACCACTTAATGGCGGTTCATTTTCTCTATTCGATTTTAACGCATACAATCCAGTGGCGCTAGTTTTATCATCTGGAACGCCCCAAACAAATCGAGCATAACGCTTATCGGCAGGAAGCAGGTTTCTTACCTGAGGCATTGCTAAATAACCATTAACTTTTGCCGTATCCTGAACATTAAAATAAGCTAAAACAGGACCTCCCTGCGCCCCAGGACCAACAACTAAATCAAATAAAGGATTATTGGTTTTTACAGCCGTACTATCTTCTGCATCTGCTAAAAGATTTTCTATATCGCTATCAGTTTGTGCAGTGGTATCTACAGCCTCGGTAGCTTCCTCTTCTTCTGAAACCACATTTTTTAAAACCTGATTTGCCTGAGTTAAGAAACCACCAAACTCAGTATTTTTAAATACATGCCAAAACTCTAATTGTGCTGTACTTTGTAATAAATTCTGAATACGGTTTACATCTTTTGCTCCGGGAAGTTCTACCAAAATCCTTCCTGAATTCCCTAAACGCTGAATATTTGGCTGAGTAACACCAAATTTATCGATACGTTTACGTAATACTTCGAAAGCTGAAGTAATAGACTCATCTACTTTTCTTCTAATAATAGGCTTCACCTGATCGTTAGACATATCGTAAGTGATATCATCGCTTAAAGTTTTATTAGCGAAAATATCTGGAGAGGCTAATTTAGCATCAGGAATAGCTTCGAATTTTTCAAAGAAAATATCGATATAATCATCCTGACTGGTTACTGATTCTTCTCTAGCCTCAGTAAGTGCTTTATTAAAAGCAGGATCTTTAGAATCGTTAGCCAAACCTCTAATAATATCTTCTACAGAGATTTGTAGGATAACGTTGATCCCCCCTTTAAGGTCAAGACCTTTGTTTAATTCTTTATCCTTAGCAGCATTATAAGTAATCCCGGCTATAATATCTTTATTCCCAATAGAATCAAGATATTCCTGCTCGGCCTGATCTCTTAAATCTGAATAATTCTCTACGCTCTCATCAATCTTCTGAGCGGCAAATTCTTCTGCTTCACTTTCAACATTATTAGTTATGTACGTAAACGACAACTGGTAAATACATACTAAACCAAATAAAATTGCAAAAACTTTAATAAGTCCTTTATTCTGCATTATTCCTCAAATTATAATTATATAGGTCTTTTTTAAAAACGGACAAATATAGCGTTTCAATAATGAAATCCCAATAAATTCTTTTTGAAAATTTTAACTTTTAAACATAAAAAAAAGCCACAAATTTTGTGGCTTTTTGCTTTATCGTCAAACATTACAGATTACAGCTCTAACAAACCGTTTGTCTTTTTCACACCTTCTGCACTTTCTTGAATCTTAGCTTTTTCAGCTTCATCCAGTTGAATCTCTACAATTTTTTCCAATCCGTCTTTACCTATAACGGCTGGAACTCCTATAGAAATATCGCTTAAACCATACTCACCTTCCAAGAAAGCTGAACATGGGAAGATTTTCTTTTGATCACAAGCAATAGCCTGAACTAATGCTGAAACTGCTGCACCGGGAGCATACCAAGCACTTGTCCCTAATAATTTGGTTAAAGTGGCTCCACCAACCTTAGTATCTTCTGCCACCTGATTTAAACGCTCTTCTGAAAGGAAAGCGGAAACAGGAACACTATTTCGGGTAGCTAATCTTGTAAGTGGTACCATTCCGGTATCACTGTGACCCCCAATTACCATCCCGTCTACATCTGAAATTGGAGCTTCCAAAGCTTCTGCCAGTCTATACTTAAAACGAGCACTATCTAATGCGCCCCCCATTCCGATGATCTTATTTTTTAGCAACCCGGTGGTCTTATGTACCAAATACGTCATCGTATCCATTGGGTTACTTACCACGATTAAGGTAACATCTGGCGAGTGCTTAATAAGGTTTCCTGCAACTTCTTTTACGATACCTGCATTAATACCAATAAGCTCTTCACGAGTCATCCCTGGTTTTCTTGGAATACCGCTGGTAATTACGGCCACATCACTTCCGGCAGTTTTAGAGTAGTCGTTTGTACTCCCTGTAATTTTAGTATCAAAACCATTTAAAGAAGCCGTTTGCATAAGGTCCATTGCTTTGCCTTCAGCATATCCTTCTTTAATATCTAATAAAACAACTTCTGAAGCGAAGTTTTTAATGGCAACATATTCAGCGCAGCTAGCACCTACTGCACCAGCTCCTACTACTGTAACTTTCATTTTATGAATTTATCGATTAATAACTATCCCAAAAATACGAATAATGAAAATGGTTTACTAATAAAGACCAGATAAATACTTAAAGACTATATCCCAATATTTGAAGAAATTGGATCTAAAAAAGGAAAAGACTATCACACATAAAAAAGCCCTGAAAAATTCCAGGGCTTTATCAAATTTTATATAAAATCAAGATTATGCATCAATATTGGCATATTTGGCATTTTTCTCGATAAACTCTCTACGTGGTGGAACTTCATCCCCCATTAGCATAGAGAAAATACGATCTGCTTCTCCACTATTATCAATAGTTACCTGGCGTAATTTTCTACGTTCAGGATCCATCGTGGTATCCCAAAGCTGCTCAGCATTCATTTCTCCAAGACCCTTATATCGCTGCACCTGAACTCCTCCGCTGTATTCATCAGCAATCTCATCACGCTCTTTTTCATTCCAGGCGTAACGCTTTTTGCTTCCTTTCTTCACTAAATAAAGTGGTGGTGTTGCGATATAAATATGCCCCTGTTCGATCAGCTCTTTCATATATCTAAAGAAGAACGTTAGGATCAGGGTTTCAATGTGACTACCATCGACATCCGCATCACACATAATTACAATTTTGTGATAACGCAACTTCGATAAGTTTAACGCCTTGCTATCTTCTTCTGTACCAATCGTAACTCCTAAAGCGGTATAAATATTTTTGATTTCTTCATTATCAAAAACCCGGTGGGACATTGCTTTCTCAACATTCAGAATTTTACCTCTAAGCGGCAAAATTGCCTGAAAATTACGATCTCGACCTTGTTTTGCCGTTCCACCTGCAGAATCTCCCTCTACAAGAAATACTTCACACTTTTTAGGGTCCTGCTCTGAGCAGTCTGATAATTTCCCGGGTAATCCACCAATACTCATCGCTGTCTTTCGCTGTACCATTTCACGGGCTTTTTTCGCAGCGTTACGTGCCTGAGCAGCAAGAATTACTTTTTGAACAATGGTTTTGGCATCATTAGGATTTTCTTCAAGGTAGTTTTCCAACATTTCTGAAACTGCCTGAGATACTGCTGAAGTCACCTCTCGGTTACCTAATTTTGTTTTCGTTTGCCCTTCAAACTGAGGCTCTGCAACTTTTACCGAAATAATCGCAGTTAGCCCTTCCCTAAAATCATCTCCGGTAACTTCAAATTTCACCTTATCAAGCAAGCCTGAAGCATCAGCATACTTTTTTAAAGTAGTGGTTAGCCCCCTTCTGAATCCAGAAAGATGCGTTCCACCTTCGTGGGTATTAATATTGTTTACATACGAATGAAGGTTTTCGTTAAAGGTATCATTATAAACCAAAGCTACCTCTACAGGAATACCGTTCTTTTCACCTTCCATGCTAATAACCTCAGCAATAATAGGCTCTCTTGTTCCATCCAAGAAACGTATAAATTCCTTTAACCCTTCTTCAGAATGAAATTCTTCTGAAAGAAATTCTCCCTTTTCATCCTTTTCTCTTTTATCGGTAAGAACAATTCTTATCCCTCGGTTAAGAAAAGCCAACTCTCGCATACGTTTGGCTAGAGTCTCATAACTATATTCTAAGGTTTGCTGAAAGATCGAAGGATCTGGCTTAAAGGTCACTATGGTACCACTAAGATCTGTTTCCCCAACAGGTTTCACAGGATATAATGGTTTTCCTATTTCATATTCCTGCTCCCAAACCTGGCCATCTCTATAAACGGTAGCTTTTAAGTGAGTAGACAGTGCATTCACACAACTTACCCCTACTCCGTGAAGACCTCCTGAAACCTTATAAGAATCTTTATCGAATTTTCCTCCCGCACCAATTTTGGTCATTACAACTTCTAATGCAGAAACTCCTTCTTTTTTATGAAGATCGATAGGTATACCACGACCGTTATCTTCTACAGTAATCGAATTATCTTCGTTTATGTCAACTTTAATAGCATCACAATGCCCGGCTAACGCTTCATCGATTGAGTTATCAACAACTTCATACACCAAATGATGCAATCCCCTTACACCAGTATCTCCAATATACATCGAAGGTCGCATACGAACATGCTCCATTCCTTCCAACGCCTGTATACTATCCGCCGAATACTTTTTCCCTTTGGCTTCTTCGCTCATATTATGTCAATTAAATTCGTCTCTTTTATGAATAACGAACAAATATAACAAAACGTTAATTTCTTTATGCCAATACCTAGCAACAAAGGCTTTAAGTTATCAACAATTTGTGCAAAAAAAGCCCATGACACGATTGGAAAATTCCAGGCGTCACGGGCATAACAAACCACACGTTTACTTTACTATTTTTAAGGCTTCACAGCGAATTGAAATAAACTAAAAATCAAACAAATTTTTAAGACTAATACTTAAAATTCGGGAACAAATATCGCTAAGAACTTACAGTTATTAAACTCTAACAGGTGTTTTAATTACATTTAAAAATAATAATCAAATAATTAAAAAGTCGTATCAACTTAATTTTCAATAATTGCCAAATTCACTTTACCAATGTAACTTCTTCAAATTTTAACAGCTTATAAACACACTAATTCTCAGTAGCTCTTATATTTACTCAAAACATAAATGATAACAGCGTTATGAAGAAATTACTGATATTAACCATTTTAGGATTAGGACTTAGTTTCCCTTCTGGACTTATGGCACAAACACAGGGGCCTAACTTTGCCAAAATGGATGTTAGTCCTATGGATATTGCCTTATACCGCAATGATAACAACGAACCCATCGCAAGGGTGATCTATAGCAGACCGCAAAAAAGAGATCGAGAAGTCTTTGGAAAACTGGTTCCTTATGGAGAAGTATGGAGAACAGGAGCAAACGAAGCTACTGAAATTACTTTCTATAAAGATGTAATGATTGCCAATGCTAAAGTAAATGCGGGCACTTATACATTATACTCCATTCCAGAAGAAAAAGAGTGGACCATTATTCTAAACAAAAAAACACTTACCTGGGGTGCGTACGAATATAGTGACGAATTGGATTTAGTGAGAATCAATGTACCGGTAAGACAAATGCAAAATCCTATAGATGCGCTATCCATGGCTTTTGAAAAAGATGAAAACGATAGTGCCAATCTACTTATTGGATGGGACAAAAGCTATGTAAAAATTCCAATTAAAGTTGCAAAAGAGTAGTAATAATAGCTTTCAAGAAAATCAAAAAAGCCGCTCTATTAAAAAGAGCGGCTTTTTATTTAAGGTATATTAAGATACTTATGTGTTTGTAATGAAACCTTCCATTTTGGGTTTCGCATCACATAATCCACTATAAGCGGAATCATCTTTTCGCGATTGCTCCATTCTGGCTGCAAATATAAAATACAATGTTCCCCTACCTGTGCCGCCTGTTCTTCAGCAAACTTAAAGTCATGCTTATTAAAGATAATCACTTTTAATTCGTTCGCTAAAGGATAAATTTCTGGTTCTGGTAATTTAATTTTCTTAGGAGACAAACAAATCCAGTCCCAAATTCCGGTAACAGGATAAGCACCAGAGGTTTCTATATGAATTTGGCAGCCTTGTTTTTTTAAACTCGACGTAAGCGTTGTCATATCCCAACTAAGCGGTTCCCCCCCGGTAACAACAATTGTCTTACTATATTTTACTGCAGTTTCTACAATCTGCCCAACAGGTGTTGGTGGGTGTAAACCGGCATCCCAGCTTTCTTTTACATCACACCAATGGCAACCTACATCACACCCACCTATTCTTATAAAATAAGCAGCAGTACCTTTATGGTACCCTTCTCCTTGTATGGTATAAAACTCTTCCATTAGCGGAAGCATTACCCCTCTATCTACCAGCTCCTGTGTCTCTTCTGTAATCATAGCCTGCAAAGATACGGAATCTTTGAATTTATGATACAAGCCATATACATAAATCTAAAAAACGCCTAGATTGCTCCTCTTAGTTTAAGATTTTTTGTAGCCGCCCTAACTTTATTCATAAAATCAACGCCTGGATCTATCTTATCGGTTCGATAGGTATCATCATTTTCTAACCATAAGTCTGAGCTTTCAAAATTTTTATACTCATAGTGTCCAATAAGATACACTATAGTTTCATATTTTGCCTTCAGATAATTCACCAGCCAGATATTAGATTTTAATTGCGCTTTTGTTAAAGGAGCATTTTTACCCCCAACATTTTCGACTCCTATAGCCACATGATTTAAGCCAATAACATGTCTTGCCATAAAAGTCTCTGGCATCAGTCTATAGATTTGACCATCCCTATCTACTAAAAACTGAGTAGAAACATTTAATGTACTTGCATCTTTTATCCCAGCTCTTGAGTCTGGCAAATGTACATCGTCAAATGCCTTAAACGATTCTTCAAAAGAAGGAATTGCCGTCCAGTGCAAAACGATCATTCTGGGCATGATAATTGGCTCTTCCTGCTTTATATCATAATGTGTTTCTAAATATTCTAAACTTAATTGCTTTCTCTCTTCTGAAAATTGAATTGGCTTATCGATAATTTCCTGTGAAAAAATTACCGATTTTATGGCAATATGAATCAGGAGAAATAATAGAATAGACTTATTGATCCCACCAAAGTTTCCCATAAATTAAATCTTCTCCGTTAAACTGTCTGCTTACCGCTTCTTCATAGTTATCTGAATTATTGAATGACTCATTACTTGGATAACTTAAGCGCAAAGGAATTTCAGCTCCATTAGGAGACTCAAAACCTATTGGAAAACCTGTTCTTCTCCATTCAGACCAGGCTTCGTAACCATGCATATATAAATGTACCCATCTTTGATTGGCTATACTTTCTATAGCATTCGCAGCGTCGAAAGCAACTTCTGGCTGACTTAGAAATGAGTCTATCCCTTCGCTGCTGCCCGTCCATTGCAAAAATGACTGTTCAATTGCCATATTATAGTTTTCTTCCGCGCTTTCTGCAACCCAGCCTCGCGCAGCGGCCTCAGCAATCGCAAAATAAACCTGAGCAGAAGTTACCAGGTAAACAGGAGCGTCCTGAGCATAAATATCTGAACCCAACAGAGAATATTCCTCGGTGCCTATAGATTCCTCTTCACCAAACTTAAGTCCTACAAACTCATCATTGGCTCTTGCAGGATTTCCATAAACTTGTAATCTTGGGTCATCAACAGGCAACATTTGCGCAACCAGCTTTTCAGTTAGTGCCCACCATTCTCTATTTTGGTTTACTACCTGTCCATACCAGTAATTTTGATTATTTGCTTCTGGCAAATGGTGATACATCAAATTATTTGCATTGTCTAAAATTACGCCATCGCTCAAGGCAGCAGTAAATTCTGTTTGAGCTAAATCAGGATCAACTTCAGATAATCTCAAAGCCATAAACAATCTAATCGTATTTGCCAGCATACGCCAGTTCTCCATATTCCCGTCGTATACGATATCATTATTAATACTTCCAGAAACCATCATAGAAGTTGCTTCTTTTAATTCTTCGAAAAGATCTAAATAAATCGACTCTTGTGTATCGTAAGCTGGAGTAAAATTCGCGGACCCCATTAAAGCTTCTGTATAGGGCACATCCCCCCAACGATCTGTAACATTCCAGTAAAAATAAGCCCTAAGAATTTTAGCTACCGCTACTTGATTATCAACAGGGCCTCCAACAGAACTCAAGTTCTCCCGATTATTTAAAACAGTTTGTAAATTTTCTAAAGGCCCCTGATAGTAGGTATAAAAACTTGTACTTTCCTGCGGATATAAAGAAGTTCCTACATACTGAGTTTCTGCTAAATATTGTGCAAGAAACTCACCCTTTGGCGATGAGGACAAACCTGGTAAATAAAGTTCTGCATTGGCTATTAACTGGGTACCTGAAGCCTGACTGGGCAAATTAGGATTGATATTTATATCCTCATCAAAATTATCGCAGCTTTGAAAAAGCAAAGCCAGAGATAGAATTATATATATGTTTTTCATCATTTTTATTTTTTCTTAAAATGTGATATTCAGATTAATTCCGTAAGATCTAACCGTAGCTAACTGTCCAGACTCATACCAGCTTATGGATTGCGAACCGGTAGAAATTGCTGAGGGATCAATACCGTCTGGTGCATTTTGCCAAATCATAGCAGGATTACGAGCAATGAAAGCCACATTAACAGAATCGAAAGGAAGTACCTCCATCATCTTTGCCCCAAAGGTATATCCTATTCTCACTTCGCTTAATTTTACGTACGAGGCATCGTATAACCACTCCTCATAAATTCTTCGACCTAAAACATTTCTATAATAAGAACGTGCATCTACAAAATTTTCTACCCGCTCACCGGTTTCCGCTGAAATTCCAGTGACTTTCACTCCTCCTCCATCTTCTAAAGGATCTCTAACATTCATCCCATTTTCATTGATTGCTACCGTCAAAGGATCCTGTCCTGTTCTAACCCCTAACATTTTTGAACGACTAAAAAACTGTCCCCCTCCCTGAAAATCGATCATCGCATTCAAGCTTAAATTTTTCCATCTAAAAGTATTTTGAAAACCCCCGGTAAAATCGGGCAAAACAGTTCCAAAATCGTAAGTAGCATCCGTATACAAAGGCATTCCGTTAGCATCGATCAAGATCTCACCTGTACTTTCATCTCTTTGATAAGCCTGTCCCACAAGACTACCAAAAGGCTTCCCTTCATAAGAATTCAAATAACTGGTAACGCTAGAATAAGTTGTAGAACCATAAGTATAAACATCGATACCTGGCGCTAGCTCTACTACTTTACTTTCATTTCGGCTTATATTAAAAATCACATCCCAGCTAAAATCATTCGTTTTAATTGGTTTTCCAGATAAACTAATTTCTATACCATCATTTTCAATTAATCCGGCATTAATAGTACTAGATTCATACCCACTGGCTCCAGAAACATCTAAGCTTATGATCTGGTTTTTATTTCGTTGCTTATAATATGTAAAATTTAGTCCCAATCTATTACCAAAAAACTGTAGATCCAATCCGGTTTCGTAAGAGTGAGAGAATGAAGGTTTAATATCAGGATTATTTAAATTATCTGGAACATATAAGGTATTTATACCATCGTAAACAGTTCCTACGCCATAAGCCAATGTAGTTCTATATGGACTTAAATCTGAACCTGCCTGCGCATAACTTGCTCGAAACTTAGCAAATGACAAGGCATCCCAATTTATTAGCTCACTAAATACCAAACTACCAGAGATTGAAGGATACCAGTACGAATTATTATCTTCTGGCAAGGCCGAAGAATTATCATTTCTAATAGAGGCATCTAAGAAATAAGTATCCAAATAACCTAAAGAAACCATAGCAAAAAGACTACGTATTTGTTTCTCTAACTTATATGATGTTGTAGATGGACGGTCTATAGAAGCATCAATATTATAAAATCCAGGAGCAGAAAGCCCGCCGGCGGTTGCTTGCGACAAATACGAATAATTTCTATTATATATATTTCCACCAAGTGTTCCATCTATAGAAATATCTCCTACTTTCTTGTTATACTGCGCAAGTAATTCATAATTCCATTCTTTATTTTGATATTTCCCTACAAAATATGCCGGCAAACCCGTACCACCAAATGCAGTACGATTTTCGATATTTTGAGTATACATATCAGATCTAATAGCGCCTCTTATCTCTAAATCTGGCAAGATCTTATAACTTAAAGTGACATCCCCAAAAAACCGATCTCTACTATCATTCGATAAATTCTCGTATGCATTAAAATAAGGATTGTTCCAGTACAAAGGATCAAAATTTGTAATTTCACCTGTATCAGAATCTGGTCTTCTTAAATTCCAATGCAATATTGTTCCATCGTCATATTTATAATCCCTTAACCTATCCATATCCAGATTTCTTTGAAACCACTGGTTAAGATAAGCTGCCCCATCCTCAGAACCTTGCCCAGGCCTTTGAGCTTCATTTCTGGCATAATTGATATTAGTAGAAACTGTTAGGTTTTCTGCTAAATCTAAACTTGCACTCAACCCAAGATTATTCCTTTTAAGCTCTGTATTTGGCTCTACTCCTTCAATTCGAGTATCGTTAAGACTTAAGCGATATGTTGTGTTTTTATTTCCTCCAGACACCGTAACTCCATTATTCAGGTTTACTCCCGTTTCATAATAATTTTCAATATTATCTGGATGCGGTACAAATGGCGTTAACTGCCCATAAGTAGGATCTTGCGGATAAAAACTAAATACCTGCCGTACAGGGGTGCCGTCCATTCTAGGCCCCCAACTTTCATCTACACTTAGATCCACATAAGGATCTCCATTAGGTAAGGTTCTAAATGTTTGACTAGATCCTCCTCCATACATATTTTGCTTCGGAAGAAAATTACCTGCAAATTCTAACATCAAAGAAGAATTTACCTGAACTCTAACTTCTTTTGGCCCTTTTTTACCCTTTTTGGTAGTAATCATAATTACACCGTATTGCCCTCTAATACCATACAATGCTGAAGCTGCCGGACCTTTCAAAACATTTACAGATGCTATATCACTAGGATTTATATCCTGAGCGAGGTTCCCATAATCTGCACCTGAACTGCCAGAGAAATTACTATTTGAAATAGGCGTACCATCGACAACAATTAAAGGTTCATCTCCTCCATTAATAGAATTCACCCCTCTAATTTTAATTTTCTGGGTTCCCCCCATACTTGCTCCTGAAGAGCCTGTTACCTGAACACCAGCAACCCTTCCTGATAACGTTCCCAGAACATTTTGTTGATTTGTGATGTTTAAATCTTCCCCTTCAACTTCCTGCGTCGCATAACCTAAAGACTTTTTATCCCTGGAAATCCCTAATGCCGTCACAACGACCTCACCAAGGCTTTCAGTATCCTGAACCAAACTCACGTTGAGTTCTTCTTGCCCATCAATTTTAATTTCCTGACTTACAAAACCGATTGCAGAAAATACCAAAATAGAATTTGGTAAGACTTCTAAACTATATCTACCTTGCATGTCTGTAACGGCACCATTACTGGTTCCCTTTACAATGACATTTACTCCCGGCAAAGGCATACTATCCTCTGCGACTATTACCGTTCCAGAAATAATCTGATTTTGCGCAAAAAAAGTAGTAGTAAACATTAAGCCCAAAAGAGCTAAAAGAGTTATTTTTTTCTCCATTCCTTTTGTGTTAAATTTTGAACTTACTAGAATAAATATACGTACTTTATGATTTTATTCACATTTATTCCGGGAATTAAACACACATTTAATAAATAATGATTTAAAATGAACCTAGAACTTAAAATCCCTATTTTAAAACATTAGAATTTAACAAAATGCAAATTAAGATTAACCACATTATTTTTTTACTCTCCCTTTTCTGCTTTAGCTGTGCATCAATAAAAACCACTAAAAATATCAATCAGGTTTTTGAAAACTCGCCAGCTTTTCAACAAGGCTTTGCAGGGCTTGTTATTTACGACCCAGAAAATGACAAGACGATATTCGATAAAAACGGAGATAAATATTTTACCCCGGCATCAAATACCAAATTATTTACATTCTATACAGCTCTTAAGATTCTTGGGGATTCTATACCAAGCATAAAGTACGCAACTTATGGCGACAGTCTTATTTTTAAAGGCACCGGCGACCCTGGTTTTCTTTATGCCGAATTCGATTCTCAGAATACACTCGATTTTTTACGAAAATCAGATAAAAAACTGTTTTTACTTTCCCCTAATTTTACTGAAACCAAATTTGGCCCCGGTTGGGCGTGGGATGATTATAATGATTACTATTCAGCAGAAAGAAACGCATTTCCGCTCTACGGCAATGTAGTTGAATTCCTATTTAAAAATGGTCAAAATTTACCCAATAGCTATCCGGCTATTTTTAAAGATTCCATTTCTACTGAAGCTACCCAAAATTTAGGAACAGGAGTTTATCGGGATTTCGACGCGAACATCTTCAGGGTAAAAAACATCAAAAGAAATGAAGGGAGTACTCGACTGGTACCTTTTATTACTTCTGAATTTACTTCGGCTAAATTATTAAGTGACACGCTGCACAAAGAAGTTATGATTTTGCATCAAAAACCTGAAAATGTAGATTTAAAGCATATTATTTACAATACCGCTTCAGATAGCTTGTATAAAAAAATGCTTCAGGATAGTGACAATTTTATTGCAGAGCAGCTTTTATTGGTTTCCGCAGGGAAAATTTCAGACACATTAAAGACCAATATCGCCATAAATTATGCTCAGAAAAACCTGTTAAGTGATCTTCCTGATAACATAAACTGGTATGACGGCTCTGGTCTAACCCGTTATAATCTTTTTACACCGCGCAGTGTGGTAAAACTAATTTCAAAAATCACCAATGAAATTGGCAAAGATAGATTTAAAGCCCTGTTACCCGCCAGTGGTGAATCTGGCACGCTTAAAAATTCTTATAAAGCCAGTAAACCTTATATTTACGCTAAAACGGGATCGCTTAGAAATAATCATTCGCTAAGCGGACTACTAATTACCAAAAGCGGAAAAACCTTATATTTTAGTTTTATGAACAGTAACTACACCGTTGCTAGTACGCAGCTTAAAAAAGCCATGGAAGAAATTTTGGCCACTGTTCGCGATCAATACTAATATTAGAAACACTCATCATCATGCAAAGACGCAAATTTTTACAAAATATAGGTCTAAGCAGCCTTGCTATTCCTTTAAGCTCGTATGCTACCACAAATTTCCACGAAAGTTACAAGACTGAAAATATCATTAAACCAAAAGCTTTAAAAGAAGGTGACACGATAGGAATTGTAAGTCCCGCAAGTGCTATTTTTGAAACCGAACCTTATCAAATCGCTAAAGAGTCTTTTGAAGCCATGGGGCTAAAGGTTAAGTTTGGCGAATTTGTAAAAAACAGATATGGTCACTTAGCGGGTACAGATAAAGAAAGGGCTGGCGAATTAAATGCTATGTTTAAAGATAAATCTGTAGATGCGATTATCGCCTTACGCGGTGGTTCGGGTTCAGCAAGGATTTTAGAACTTCTGGATTATGATGCTATAAAAGCGAATCCAAAGATCTTTATTGGCTACAGCGATATTACCGCTTTACATTTGGCCATTTTCGAAAAAACAGGTTTGGTAACTTTTCATGCTCCGGTTGCCGTTTCTACATGGAATACTTTTAGCGTTTCCCACCTAAAAGCTATTCTATTCAATAAAGAAAGTCCACTGTTAGAAAATCCAAAATCAATTGGCGATAATCTCACCCAAATTTCCAATCGTATACGTACCATTACGCCCGGAACCGTAAAAGGCAGATTATTAGGCGGAAACCTATCGGTATTAACCGGGATTATGGGAAGCGAATATTTTCCAAAAGACTGGAGCAACAACATCCTTTACATCGAAGATGTTGGCGAAAAAGTATATGCTATAGATCGCATGATGACGCAGCTAGAGCTTGGCGGTGTTTTTAAGCAAATTAAAGGTTTTGTTTTTGGTAAATGTACCGAATGTGATCCCGGCGGAAGCGGCTATGGCAGTTTAACCTTAGAAGAAGTATTAGATCATTATATTAAACCTTTGGGCATTCCGGCTTTTAGCGGCGCCATGATTGGGCATATAGACGATAATAGCACAATCCCAAACGGAATTGAAGCCAAAACAGATGCCGATGCAGGAACAATTCAATTACTGGAAGCAGCCGTAATCTAACTGCATACTAAAAAATTCTTTTCCCGCAATTACAAGGTATTGTTTACTTTTATAAAAAATTAAGAAATCTAATTCGGTTGAATTTCAGGAAAATTAGTAGGTATTTTTTAATCCATAAATACCAAAAATCAAGTTTTTCCGTTAATCCACATACGCCAAATTCAACAAATAGAAAAATAACCAAAATAACTATGAAGAAACATTTATTGGCAATTTTCACTTTAACTGCCATCATACTTACTTCCTGTCAAAAAGATGAAGACAATCCTTTTTTGATTACCGCAACACAGGTTGGTAAATTAAAAAAAGATATTAAAATCAATCAGCTAGATTCGTTATACCACGAAGATTCTCTGGTAAAAGAAACCAGCAGCCCAATGCAATTAAGAGCGTCTAATGAGATTAAGGTTTTCGAAAAAGGCGGTGATGCATTACTTATTTTAGAACCTGCGGTAGAATTTGATACTACCAGTACTATTGGCTATATACGCGTTTTAGACCCAAGATTTAAAACCAAAGCGGGTTTAAATACGGCAAGTACTTTTAAAGATATTGTAGAAAATTATAAAATTTCGAGAATAGAAAACACGATTAGTTCGGCTGTGGTATTTCTAGATGAAATAAATGCTTACATCACCATCGATAAAAAAGAATTACCAACCAGTTTACGCTACGATACCGATACAAAGATTAGATCTTCACAAATTCCAGATGATGCCAAATTCAAGTATTTTATGATCTACTGGGATTAGTAAAACAATGATGCAAAAAATAAAGATTCTCATATACTGTAGTCTATTTACCGCTTTTAGCTGTAACAATAAACCAGATTATGAGAATCTTCCTTTAAAAGACAATAACGGAAACTATCAGGCCGTAGTCGAAATCCCTTTGGGCACCAATCTTAAAATCGAGTTTGATCCCTCCTTACAGAAATTTATTCCAGACCAACGAAATGGGATTGATAGGATTATAGAATTTCTTCCTTATCCCGGCAATTACGGTTTTATTCCTTCAACTTATTCAGATCCCGATAAAGGTGGCGATGGCGGTGCTTTAGATGTGCTTATTTTAGGACAATCTGTAAAAACAGGAGAGATTCTCCCCATAAAACCCATAGCGGTTTTAAAATTACTGGATGAAGGCGAGCAGGATGATAAGATTATCGCCGTACCTGCGCTAAAAAAAGATCAAATTTTTAAAGCTGAATCTTATAAAGTTTTCCTAAACAATTATCCTGAAGCTAAAGAAATCATTGAGCTTTGGTTTTTAAGCTATGACAAAGATAATAGCCTGAAAATAAAAGGATGGGAAGATGAAAATGCGGCAATACTCCAAATTCAAAAATGGGCCAAACCATCGAAATAGATATTTCTAAAAATCCTTACAATTTGTTAATTAAAAACTGAATATCAGTTATTTATATAAATTAGTGCAACAATTAACCAAAATCGACAATTATGATTAAGATTTTTGCACTTATAATGACCGTAGGCGGTGCGATTGCACTGGTAATGGGAATACTAGGCATCTTTGGAAGCCTTGCTTTAGCATTAAGCCCCTGGGCTTTAAGCATTATTGGTTTTATCTTCTTTTTAGCAGGTATTAGCCTTCTTAAATACAGAAAGGACACCGATGTGATCCAGGCCGAGAACAAAAGAGATTTATAATCGCAGTTTTAATACAAAAAGAAAGAGGCTGTCTAAAAACTCAATTTTAGTCAACCTGAACTTGTTTCAGGTTCTCATAACGATTTTTAAATCAATGAGATGAGATTCTGAAACAAGTTCAGAATGACGTTTTTGGATGTTTTTAGACAGCCTCTTCTTCATTTATAAATAATTGGTTATTTAGTCTACATTATCATGTAAGAACGAATTATTTCTTCTAAACTGAAGATCATTATTCTCGTCCCGACCTAAACTGGTTCGGGACATTTTATTCTCACCGTAATTAGTGCTATCCAGATCTATCCCGGCTCTTTTATATGCCGGTTGCTTTTCGATTTCTTCAATCTGGGAAGCATTACTCCTAAACTTATAATTAAACTCCTTCATTTTAGCGCGACGCTCGGCTGCACGTTCTACCACATGCTCTGGAATTGGATTATTAAAAGGATTTTCATCCTGCTCCTCTTCCCTTTTTGGGGTTGGCTGCACCGTGCGCTTCTCAAAAGCAATCGTTTCATCTTTGGGCGCTTCTTTCTCTTGCTTTTTTGCAGGCTTAGAGTTTTCTAACTGCTGCTCGAATTCCATATAATCATCAAGGCTATATCTTTTCACCGTTCCGTCGATAGAATTCTCGGTAGCAGGAATAACTTCTACCGGCTCGTTTACTTCAATATTTTTCGCCTCATAGTTTGGCTCTTCAGCATCATCGGTATTCAGCACATGCCTTTTTACCGTTTCCTGCTTAGGCGCTTCTTTAACCTCTGGCTTTGGAGTCTCAGCTTTTGGTTGCGCAGGTTTTTTTTCTTCCTGATTTATTGGAAAATCGAACGTGAACATAAATTGTTCTTCATCATTTTCCTCTTCCTCCATCGCTACTTCATCAACTTCTGCATTGGTATCGTTAATCACAAAATCTTCTGGATTTACCTCATCATAAAACACATCCATGTTATATGCTGAAGGAGGAGTATAAAGATCTGGATCTTTAGCAGGGGTGGATTGCACTTCTTTCACCTCAACTTTAGGCTCTGGTTGAACTTCTGCCTTAAATTCCTGCTTTGGAGTTTCAGGTTTCGGAGCTTCAACTTCATCCAAATTTTCATCTAAAGTGTGGACAATCTTTTTAGGTTGCTCCTGTTCTGTCTTCTCCTCTGGCAAAGGTAATTCGGTAAAAGAATTACCGGTATTCTTACGATTAGAAGGGAACTCATGTTCTGCTTTTTGCTCATCTTCTAGCGTATGGATAATCTTTTTAGTTTCAGTATTGGTAATTTCATCCTGCTGCTCTACATTAAAACCAGTTGCAATGATAGTAACAGAAATCGCACCTTCTAAAGATTCGTCTTCACCAACCCCCATAATGATGTTGGCACTGTGACCAGCTTCTGCCTGAATATGGTCGTTAATTTCACCAATCTCATCAATAGTAATTTCTTCGGAACCGGAAACAATTAATAGCAATACATTTTGAGCACCGGTAATTTTATTATCATTTAATAATGGTGAATCTAAAGCTTTGGCAATAGCATCCTGAGCTCTATTTGCTCCTGAAGCCGATGCAGATCCCATAATTGCAGTACCACTATTACTCAACACGGTTTTAGCATCTCTAAGGTCAATGTTTTGAGTATAGTGATGCGTTATAACCTCAGCAATACCACGAGAAGCGGTTGCTAAAACCTCATCTGCTTTAGAGAAACCAGCTTTAAAACCTAAGTTTCCATAGACTTCACGAAGCTTATTATTATTAATCACAATTAAAGAATCTACATGAGAACGGAGTTTCTCGACCCCTCTTTGTGCCTGTTCATTTCTCATCCTACCTTCAAACTGAAAAGGAATAGTTACGATACCCACCGTAAGAATATCCATTTCCTTAGCCTGTTTTGCGATGACCGGAGCGGCACCAGTACCGGTTCCTCCTCCCATACCTGCGGTTATAAATACCATTTTGGTATTTACATCGAGCATATTTTTAATCTCGTCAAAACTTTCTACTGCGGCCTGTTCTCCAATTTCAGGATTTGCTCCCGCTCCAAGTCCTTCGGTAAGGCTTACTCCCAACTGGATCTTATTAGGAACAGTACTGTTTTCCAATGCCTGCGCATCGGTATTACAGATTACAAAATCTACTCCTTTAATCCCTAATTGGAACATGTGGTTAATAGCATTACTACCGCCACCACCTACACCAATAACTTTGATCACGTTCGATTGATTTTTAGGTAAATCGAATGAAATGTCTCCGAATTCTGTATTGCTCATAAATTCAATTTTACTGGTTCTCTATTGTGCTATGTATTACTCTGCGTTATCTAAAAAATCTTTGAACTTTTCTGCCCATTTATCGAAAATACTTTTTCGGGGCTTAGGCTGTTCTACCTGTACTTGCGGCTCTTCTTTTTCTCTTTCAGCCTCTACCTCTTCATCTACAGGCATTGGCTCTGGTTCTTTTTCCTTAAGAACGGCTTCTTCCTGAAAATTACTTTTACTGGTTTCTAAACTATTCATCACCAATCCTACCGCTGTTGCGTACATCGGGCTGGTCGTCTCACTATCATTATTTCCTGCCAGATGTTCGTTAGGAAAACCTATTCTGGTATCCATTCCGGTGATATACTCTACCAGTTGCTTAAGATGCTTTAACTGTGCACCTCCACCTGTTAACACAAGACCACCGATCAGTTTTTTCTTCTGATCTTCGTGTCCGTAATTTTTTATTTCTAAATACACCTGTTCGATAATTTCAACCACACGCGCGTGAATAATTTTCGACAGGTTTTTAAGCGTAATTTCTTTTGGCTCCCTTCCTCGTAATCCAGGAATAGAAACAATCTCGTTATCCTTATTCTCACCAGGCCATGCCGATCCAAATTTGATCTTCAACAATTCTGCCTGCTTTTCAATAATCGAGCAGCCTTCTTTTATATCTTCTGTAATTACATTTCCTCCAAAAGGAATCACTGCTGTATGTCTAATAATGCCATCTTTAAAAATCGCAAGATCTGTGGTACCGCCACCTATGTCGATTAGCGCCACACCAGCTTCTTTCTCTTCCTGACTAAGGACTGCATTCGCTGAAGCCAAAGGCTCTAAGGTTACAGCTGAAAGATCTAAACCTGCACTCTTCACGCAGCGACCAATATTTCTTATGGAAGAAACCTGACCAACAACTACATGAAAATTTGCTTCAAGGCGACCACCATACATCCCGATAGGCTCTTTAATTTCTGCCTGCCCATCTACTTTATATTCCTGCGGAAGCACATGAATAATCTCCTCCCCTGGCAACATTACCAGTTTATGTACCTGATTGCATAAACTATGAATATCCTCTGCATCGATAACCTCTTCAGGGTTTGGCCTGGTGATATAATCACTGTGCTGTAAACTTCTTATATGCTGCCCGGCAATCCCAACAACTACATCTTTAATCTTTTGCCCAGAATCTGCTTCAGCTTCCTGAATGGCCTGCTGTATAGATTGAATGGTCTGCGTAATATTATTTACAACACCACGGTGCACACCAAGGCTCCTGGACTTACCAATCCCAACGATCTCTACTTTACCATACTCATTCTTCTTGCCAATCATGGCAACAATCTTTGTCGTCCCTATATCTAATCCTACTGCAATATCATTTTGCTCCATATCTTACTTTTTAGTGCATACAACCTGATTACCAAACTGTAGATTCACTCTTTTATAGGTATCTAACTTTTTATCTTTTAATGCTTTTTTATAAAATGCCTTGAAATTATTGAATTTCAATTCTATATTTTTAATCTCTCCAAAATACACTACAAAATCTGTTTTTCGCAGTTTCAGCTCATATCGCCCGTTGTCTAGACGTTGGATAGTTGTAATATGCTTACTTAAAAAAGGATCATTTTTTATGTAGCTCATCAACGGATAAGCCTTCAAAATATTAGATTCATTAAAACCTAACATAAGAGGCACCCTTGCTGAAAAATTTTCTGAAAGCGGCATTACCTCTCCGTTTTTATCCAGATAAAATGAAGTATTCCCAACGGCTCTTCCAATAGGTTTACGCTGCGTCACGATTGCTGAAAGTTTCCCGTCCAATTTTAGGAAAACCTCAGCATTTTCGATCATATCATGACTGTTAAGCAGTGTCTCTACCTTATTCAAATCTAAAGTTTCCTGCCCCAAGTTTTCGTTGGTCGCTTCATTTTGTATCAACAACTTATTAACCGCATCTACAGTAACATACAGGTTTTCGTTATCTGTAAAATGAACTTCAGCACCTATCAATTTTCGTTGACTATGCCTTTTTTCAGCAAAGCCAAATAAAAAGGCCACCAAAGCGAGTAAAAGCACAAATTTTATGTAACCTAATTTAGATTTCATCTTCCAGGGCTCTTTTTACGGTTTCAACTTCGTTTCCTATATCTCCGGCGCCAAGCATTAAAATAACCTTAGCTTTAGATTTAGTGATTTTGGCCGTTAATTCTTCTCGTTTTACCAAGTGTTTATTTGGGTTATCGATTTTTTCTAACAACCACTGGGAATCTACCCCTTCAATCGGCTTTTCTCTGGCCGGATAGATATCCATAAGCATGACCTCATCAAATTGTGATAATTTTTCAGCAAATTCATCGACAAAATCTCTGGTCCTGCTAAATAAATGTGGCTGAAAAACAACCAAATTGGTCATTTTGGGATACACTTCTTTTACCGCTTCAAAAACTGCATTAATCTCGGCCGGATGATGCGCATAATCATCGATTAAAACTTTTTGATCCGTCTTAATTTTATAAGAAAATCTCCTTCTTATTCCTTTAAAATCCTGTAGCGCCTGGCTTAGCTGATTGGCTGGGCTACCGTACTCTAGCGCCATAGCCAATGCTGTTACAGCATTTAAGACATTGTGTCTACCTGGTAGGTTAAGAAGAAATCCTTCGATAACTTCAGTAGGCGTTTTAAGATCAAAATGATAACTTCCGCCTACTATTTTTATGTTGATTGCTGAAAAATCAGCATCATCTTCAATTCCAATTGTTTTCCCTTCAAGCGGAAGTCCGTTCTTCACGAAAAGCGTTCCATCTTCAGGAAGCAAGGCTGCAAAGGCTTTAAATGAAGCCTGCAAATGTTCATTTACACCATAGATATCCAGATGATCGGCATCCATAGAGTTTATGGCGGCGATATTTGGTGACAGATGAAGAAAAGAGCGATCAAACTCATCAGCTTCAGCAACAATTACTTCATCTCCCTTCAAAATTAAATTACTCTGTATATCCTCACTTACTCCGCCCAAAAATGCGGTTACCGGCGCATTGGTTTCTTTTAATAAATGTGCTAAAATTGCCGTGGTGGTGGTTTTACCATGGGTACCTGCAACAGCAAGGGTAAAACGATTACTACTAATCAAGCCTAGTACCTCGGCACGCTTTTTTAAGATAAATTGTTCTTCAATAAAATATTGATATTGCACATTCTCCTTAGGAACTGCAGGAGTATATACGACCAGTGTTTTTTCTGAATCTTTAAATTGCTGCGGAATTTCACTAATATCGTCCTGAAAAGTCACTAAAATACCTTCAGCCTCCAGTTCTTTGGTAAGCACTGAAGCTGTCTTATCGTAACCAGCAACATTTTTACCCTGGGATTTAAAGAAACGCGCCAGCGCACTCATCCCGATACCGCCAATACCGATAAAATAATAGTTTTGTATGTGACTTAAAGTATTCAATTTAGGCTTTTCTGATAATTAGCTTTTCAATTTCATCTACAATACTGGACGTTGCGTTTGGCAACGCCATTTTCTTAATATTTTCGCCTAATTCTTTTTGCTTACTTTCATTCTTCAGCAAATCGAAAAAGGTATTTTCAAATTTGTCATCCAGCTCGGTTTCCGCCATAGTGATAGCCGCATTATTTTTGGTAACCGCCATCGCATTTTTGGTCTGGTGATCTTCAGCTACATTGGGAGACGGAATAAAAATTACCGGTTTCCCCACGATACATAATTCAGATACGCTACCTGCCCCGGCTCTGGAAATAATCACATCTGCCGCAGCATAAGCCAAATCCATTTTATTTAAAAACTGATGCACCTGCACAGTTCCTTCAGTATAGGTTTTGTATTCTTCGTAATATAATTTCCCGCATTGCCAGATTAACTGAATATCTTCTGCTTTTAATCGATCGGCATGTTCAGCGATTAACTGATTCACCTGTCGCGCGCCTAAACTTCCACCAAGTACTAATACTGTTTTTTTACCGGCATCAAGATTAAAGAACTTTTGAGCTTCTTCTCTTTTGATATCGATATTCAGTAAATCCTGACGTACGGGATTTCCAGTTTTCTTTACTTTTTCCTGCGGAAAAAATCGTTTTACTTCATCATAAGCCGCACAAATGATATTGGCCCTTTTTGCCAATATTTTATTGGTAATCCCCGGAAATGAATTTTGCTCCTGAAGCAAGGTTGGTATTTCCTGTTTATTGGCCACATGTAATAAAGGGCCACTGGCAAATCCGCCCGTACCAACAGCAACATCAGGTCTAAAATCCTTTATGATCCTTCTGGATTTACTAATGCTACTCATTAATTTAAATGGGAACATCAGGTTTTTAAGCGTAAGCTTTCGTTGCAAACCACTTATCCAAAGACCTTCGATCTCGTAACCGGCTTGTGGTACTTTTTCCATCTCCATTTTATCCTGCGCTCCCACAAATTTGATCTTCGCATCGGGATAGCGGCGCTTTACCTCGTCGGCAATAGCGATAGCCGGGTAAATATGACCACCCGTGCCTCCACCAGATAATATGATACGTAGATCTTTACTCATATTGCTTCGCTTAAAATATCCAAAGGATTTTCATCCTCTGCATTTCTTTTTGCTTCTTCTGTTTCTTTTTCTTCTTCCCTTTTTGCACTCACACTAAGAATAATACCCAATGAAAGGCAGGTCATCCAGATGGAGGTCCCCCCGCTACTCACCAGCGGAAGTGTTTGCCCTGTTACCGGAAATAATTCTACCGCAACCGCCATATTCACCAATGCCTGGAAAATAATGGGAATACCTACTCCCATTACCAACAGTTTTCCAAAAATGGTATTGGCTTTGGTGGCGACTATAATAATCCTGAATAAAATCATTAAATACGCCAACATGACCCCAAGAGCACCAATAAGCCCCATTTCTTCAACAATTATCGCATAGATAAAGTCTGAAGAAGATTGCGGCAAAAAGTTTCGCTGTACGCTTTTTCCAATCCCCGTACCCGCAATACCACCTCTGGCGATGGCTATTTTTGCTCTTTCAATTTGATAATCGGCTTCGGTATCTTCGTCGTTCGTAAAATTTTCTATCCTACTTGCCCAGGTATCTATCCTGTTTGGTAAAACACCGGGAAATGCCTTTGCAGCCAAAACAAAAATTCCGAATAAAATCACTCCGGCAAACACAATCGCCATCAGATACTTTATTGGATACCCACCTAAAAACATGAGTACCAAAACCATAGCAAAAATGATCGCAGTTGTGGAAAAATTGGCCGGCAAAATTAACATTAATACTGAACCTACAGGCACCCAAAGTGGTAAAATTGTCTCTTTAAAAGTGATTTTTTTCTCGGTGATTTTAGACATGTACCGTGCGACATAAATCATCAAAACCACTGCTGCAAACGTAGAAGACTGAAAGGTAACCCCTAAGACCGGGATCCTTATCCATCTACTGGCATTGGCGCCATCGATTACCGTTCCCTGAGCCATCGTATAAATCAATAAAACAATCACCACCGGCAACATTAAAATCGACAATCCCCTATAATAATGATAAGGCACTTTATGTGCTGCGAACAACACACAAAACCCCAACAGTAAATGGAAAAAATGAACGATCAAATATTTAAAAGTACCTCCATCTCCATACAGGTAAGCGATATTACTACTCGCGCTGTACACCGGCAAAAATGAAAATATTGCCAGTAGTCCGGCAGTAGCCCAGATTACCTTATCTCCTTTAATATTTGCAAAAATGTTCCCCATTTCGCTGTTTCAGTTTAACTGACTGATATTCTATAAATTTCTAACCGCTTCTTTAAACTGTCTTCCGCGATCTTCATAATTATCAAAAAGATCGAAACTCGCACAAGCGGGAGAAAGCAATACCGTATCTCCTTTTTCAGAAAGTCTGTAGGCCATTTTTACCGCTTCACTCATACTTTGAGTTTCTACCATTGTTTCTACACAATTCCCAAAAGAATTAAGGATCTTGGTATTATCTACACCAAGACAGATAATTGCTTTTACTTTTTCGTTTACCAGTGGTAAAAGCTCATCATAAACATTGCCTTTATCAACCCCTCCTAAAATCCAAACGGTTTGACCTTCCATACTTTCTAAAGCGAAGTAGGTAGCATTTACATTTGTTGCCTTAGAATCGTTGATATACTGAACATTATTTATTTTAAGCACTTTCTCTAAACGGTGCTCTACCCCTTGAAAACTCTCCATACTTTCACGGATCGTATTCTTTCTTATTTTTAAAAGCTTTGCCACAGTAGCGGCTGCCATTGCATTCTTTGTATTGTGTTTACCTTGTAATGTTAAATCTGAAGTCGTCATAGTAAACTCTGTATTTTCTGTCTTTATAATCATTGTATCGTTTTCTAAATAGGCACCATTCTCCAGCTTTTTCTCTAGCGAAAATGGCAATAACTGTGCTTCAACTTTGTTGTTTTTTAACCAGTTTGTGATAACCTCATCATCTGCATCATAAATAAAATAATCGTCCTTCGTTTGGTTCTTTGTAATCCTGAATTTAGCCTCGATATAGTTTTCGAACTTATAATCATATCGGTCTAAATGATCTGGAGTGATATTGGTTAAAACCGCAATATGTGGTCTAAACGTCTCAATCCCATCTAACTGAAAGCTACTAAGCTCTAACACATAATAATCTGGATTCGTCTCGGCGACCTGTTTCGCAAAGCTATCCCCAACATTACCGGCCATTCCTACTTTTAACCCGCCATCTTTTAATAAATGATCGGTTAATTTTGTAGTGGTTGTTTTCCCGTTACTCCCAGTAATTCCAACAATCACAGCGCTGGTATATTCGGCAGCAAATTCTATTTCAGAAATTACCGGAATCCCTTTTTCCTTAAGTGCTTTAATCATGGGTACCGTATCTGGAATCCCCGGACTCTTCATCACCACATCGGCATCAAAAATCTGCGATTCGGTATGCTTTTCTTCCTCCCAGTCTATTTCAAGATGTTCAAGAACCTTTTTATATTTTTCTTTTATTTTTCCTTTATCTGAAAGCCAGATCTTATAGCCTTCTTTTTTGGCCAAAATAGCAGTACCAACACCGCTTTCTCCTCCACCAAGTATGACAATCTTCTTCCTCAATGTTATCGAAGTTTAAGTGTCACAATGGTTAGAATGGCCAGGAAAATCCCCACTACCCAAAACCGAACAACAATTTTACTCTCGTGATGTCCTTTCTTTTGGTAATGGTGGTGCAAAGGAGACATCAGGAAAATCCTACGTCCTTCGCCAAATCTTTTTTTGGTATATTTAAACCATGATACCTGCAGCATTACCGATAGATTCTCTATCAGGAAAATTCCGCATAAAATAGGGATCAATAATTCTTTTCTGGTAGCGATGGCTAATACGGCGATAATCCCTCCAATGGTTAAACTTCCCGTATCCCCCATAAAAACCTGAGCCGGATAAGTATTATACCATAAGAAACCAACTAATGCTCCGGCAAATGCTGTGATATAAATAGTCATTTCCCCAGAATTTGGGATATACATGATATTCAGGTAATCTGAAAAAATGATGTTCCCAGAAATCCATGCAAAAATGCCTAATGTTAGTACAATGATTGCTGAAGAACCTGCGGCAAGGCCATCGATTCCATCGGTTAAATTAGCTCCATTAGAAACTGCTGTTACAATAAATATCACAATAGGGATGAAAATAATCCAGGCGTATTTTGCTAAATCCGGATTTATCCATGAAATAATTTTAGAATAATCGAACTCGTTATTTTTAACAAAAGGAATAGTGGTCGTAAGTGTTTTTTGCTCTGGTCCCATTTCTGGCAATTTCTTATTGCCCAGCATCATTTCCTGAGAAATCACAGCTGTAGGGTTTGCCTTTTCCTTCACGGTGATGCCGTCATTAAAATACATGATGCAACCAACGATCAAACCAAGGCCTACCTGCCCAAGAATTTTAAATTTACCGGGTAATCCTTCTTTATCCTTTTTAAATGTTTTTATATAATCATCCAGAAAACCGATGGCCCCCATCCAAATGGTGGTGATAATTAGTAAAATCACGTAAATATTGGCCAGATCTGCTAAAAGTAATACCGGGATTAAGGTTGAAATAATAATAATAATCCCACCCATGGTTGGCGTTCCTGCTTTCTCGCTTTGCCCCTGTAAACCAAGTTCTCTTACGCTCTCCCCAATTTGTTTGGTTTGCAAATAGTTGATAATTCGCTTCCCGTAAATCGTAGAAATTAACAGCGATAAAAGTATAGCCATGGCCGAGCGGAATGAAAGATATTCAAACAACTGCGCCCCTGGGAACTGATATTTATCTTCTAAAAATTGAAATAAATAATAAAGCATATTCTAATATTCTGCCTCTTGGCGTTACTTTTTTAGCTGTTTTAAAAATTCACTCACGATCTTATAATCATCAAAATCATGTTTCTCTCTGTTTATTTCCTGGTAGGTTTCATGGCCTTTCCCGGCAATTAAGATGATATCGTTAGCTTTTGCCATTTGGCAGGCGGTTTTTATCGCCTGTCTTCTATTGGTTATTGAAACTGTTTTATTAAAATTCTGAGGTTCTACCCCTTTTTCTATTTCTTCAATAATAGCATCAGGGTCTTCGGTTCTTGGATTGTCACTGGTAAAAATTACTTTAGAACTTAAAGCCGAAGCGATATGCCCCATTTTTGGTCTTTTGGTACGATCCCTGTCGCCACCACAACCTACCACCGTAATCAATTCTTCATTTTTTGTCCTTATCGCATTAACCGTGTCCAGCACATTTTTTAATGCATCTGGGGTATGCGCATAATCTACAATGGCTGTAATTTTTTCTTCGGAAGAAATAAAATACTGGAAACGTCCATTAACTGAATGAAGCTCACTAATAAACTTCAGGTTTTCTAAAGTTTCTAATCCCAATAATTCTGCTGCGGCATAGATCGCCAGAATATTATAGGCGTTAAAACTTCCTATTAATCTGGACCACACTTCCTGATCATTGATTTTCAGTAATAATCCGGTAAATTGATTTTCCAGGATCTGGGCTTTATAATCGGCATAATTTTTTAACCCGTAAGTGTACTGCTTCGCATTCGTATTTTGAAGCATTACCGGTCCATTTTTATCATC
The DNA here is from genome assembly GCF_023499215.1 of Zunongwangia pacifica. Classification (GTDB taxonomy): domain Bacteria; phylum Bacteroidota; class Bacteroidia; order Flavobacteriales; family Flavobacteriaceae; genus Zunongwangia; species Zunongwangia pacifica. Next base: position 94,479 of record NZ_JAKHSK010000010.1, on the reverse strand, counting down.
TACATTTGTTAACGCGAAAGCTGAAGCTGGTAATTCATCAAAAAAGCGCTTTTTCACATCACGATATTCTGCAAAACTGGAGTGATAATCTAAATGATCATGACTAAGATTGGTAAAAATTCCGCCGGCAAATTCTAAGCCCGTGGTACGATGTTGATCTATCCCATGAGAACTCACTTCCATAAAGCAATACTCTACCCCTTCTTCGTTCATTTCAGCTAAATAACGATTAATCGTTAACGAATCTGGCGTTGTTCTCTCGGCATCATAAAGATTATCACCAACCATTACTTTTACTGTGGAAAGTAAACCTACTCTAAAACCTGCTTTGGTAAACAAATCGTATAATAAAGTAGCAATGGTTGTTTTTCCGTTTGTCCCGGTAACCCCAACCAATTTTAGTTTATCTGAAGGATTTCCGTAAAAATTGGCGGCCATATATGCTAGCGCTTCCTTAGAATTTGCAACCTGCACATAGGTCACTCCATTTACAATATCATTGGGGAGCTTCTCACAAATAACTACCAAAGCGCCCTGATTAATGGCTTTTTCTATAAAATCATGTCCGTTAGAAACTGTCCCCGTAATGGCAACAAAAACATCATTCATTTCAACTTTTCTGGAGTCAAAATGAATATTCTTGATCGCCACTGCGGTATTCCCTACCACAGATTCCATGCTTACCTTATATAATATGTCCTTAAGTATTGTCAACTTAACTTCAGATTTACTTTTTGATTACTTTTTATTTTTTGTCCAGCGGTGATTGACTGACTTGTAACAATCCCATCTCCATTAACCTGTACTTTTAAACCCAGATTCTCTAAAAGCGGAATAGCGTCCATTGCCGGCATCCCTTTTACATTAGGCATCAGCACTTTTTCATTCTGAACCTTGGTATAATATTTTTCAAAATCTTTTTCTACCGCTTCACTTTCTACCTCTAAAGAAGGAAGCTCATCCATAATTGGTGTATCGGTATAAATTTTTTGCGCTATTCTTTTAAAAACCGGTGCTGCTACAATATTCCCGTAATAGCCTTTACTCCGTTTTGGTTTATGAACCACCACTATACAGGAATATTTAGGATTATCGGCAGGAAAATAGCCTGCAAAAGAGGCAATATATCTTCCCGGTTCTATCCAGTATTCCGTCTGGCAGGTTCCTGTTTTCCCGGCCATTGAAAAATTAGGCGTATAAATATTAGCTGCGGTACCGCGTTTTACGGTATTTTTCATCATCTCGCGCACTTTCTTTGCCGTTTCTGGCGAGCAGATGGCAGGATTCATTACCTCACGCTCCATTTTCACGATGGTTTTATCCCACTCTTTTACCTCTTTTATAAAACGTGGTTTTACCATTTCGCCATCGTTGGCTATCGCATTGTAAAAAGTTAAGGTTTGTAAAGGCGTAATCGCAACTCCGTAGCCGAAGGCCATCCAGGGCAGACTTAAACCATTCCATCCTTTATCATCTGGATGCGGAATTCGAGGAGTTCCTTCTCCTTTTATTTCCAGACCAATTTTTCGGGTAACGCCCATATCGTCAAGCCGATCTACAAATTTTCCGGGATCATTTTTATACCCTTCAGAAATCATCTTGGTAAATGCGGTATTCGAGGAAACCTCGAAAGCTCTGGCCGCAGAAATTTTACCATAACCGCCATGGTGGGAATCGCGCACCGCTCTTCCGTAGAAACGAACCACACCATTCTCTGTATCTACAATCTGGCTGGTATCGATCACTCCATCTTCAAGACCGGCTACCATCGCCATTAATTTAAATGTAGAGCCAGGCTCATGTGCTTCGTACACCGCATAATTTCTTTTTTCGTAATAGGTACCTTCCTCTGTACGACCAAGATTAGACATTGCCTTAATCTCGCCAGTTGCTGTTTCCATTACGATCACGGTACCATGCTCGGCTTCAAAATCTTCTAGTTGTTTCAATAAAGCATGGTGGGCTATATCCTGAATGTTCACATCGATAGTAGAAATGACATCATAACCATCTTTAGGCTCCACTTCATTATTATCACTAATAGGTTTCCACTGTCCTTTAGCTATTTTTTGTTTTAAACGATGACCGTCTGTCCCTCGTAAATAAGGGCCAAAAGCACCTTCTAAACCCACTCTTGTAAAATACCCTTCCTCATCCTGACGCTCATAACCCACGGTACGCTCGGCCATTTTCCCCAATGGATGCTCCCTTACCGTACGTTGCTCTACAATGAGTCCACCTTTATAAGCTCCCAGATTAAAAATCGGGAAGGTCTTCATTTTCATATATTCTGAATATCCAAGACCACGGGTAATTAATACATATCGTTGGTTGTGTGCTCTGGCGGTTCTTAATTTATGGACGTAATACGACGACGTATTTCCAAGCATCTTCGCCAGTGCCTTAGAAAGTGGCAACACATTTTCTTCAAAAACTTCATCTGAAACGGTCACTGCATCAAACCTAATATCATATTTAGGTACTGAAGCTGCTAAAAGGCTTCCATTAGAATCGTAAAGATTACCGCGATTTGCAGGAATGGTAAAGTTGCGATATACGCGTTCTTCAGAAAGCTGTTTATAATGTTCGCCTTCTACAAACTGAATATCCATAAGCTTCACACCAACAGCGATTGCAAAGATGAACATACATCCTGCAATAAAATATGATCTGTTTAATATGCCTTTTTCAGTGGTTGCCATACAACTTACTATTCGCTAACTTTTACTCTTAATTTATAAGGTGGATTATCTGAAGGACCTATTCCTATTTTCTTCATTTCGCTGGTGACGGTAGATTCCATTTTGATTTTCATCAAATTAGATCGTCCTTCTAGAAACTCGCTTCGTAATTCTAAAACTTCATCATGCAAACGTGCAATTTGATGCACTTTACGCTCGGCACTATGCGAACTGGCAATCATGATAATGGCCAAAACAGTGCAGAATACGATAAAACGCCAGTTTTTAAAGGCGTCTTCGTTAATTAAAAAATTGGCTTTAAGAATATTGTAAAAACCCTTCTTCATAAATCAATTCGGTTTTTATAGCTTTTTAGCTATTCTTAATTTTGCACTTCGTGCTCTGTTGTTTTCACTAATCTCTTGTTTTGAAGGCACTATTAACCCGCCTACCTTTTTAAAAGGCACCGAAATGTTTCCGTAGAAATCTTTTTCTGGCTCTCCTTCAAAAAGTCCGCTTCTTATATACCTTTTTACCAAACGATCTTCTAAAGAGTGGTAAGAGATTAAACTAATCCTCCCATTTTTTTCCACTATTTCTTCCGTTTGCAGTAAAAACTCTTTTAGCACTTCTATTTCCTGATTCACCTCTATACGAATCGCCTGATAGATCTGTGCCAAAATTTTATTTTCTTTTCCTTTAAATAAGTTCGGTTTTAAAAGCTCATTTAAATCCTCACTATTTTCAATAGGTTTATTTTTACGTTCAGTAACGATAATTCTTGCCAGTTTTGGGGCATTTTTTAAATCGGCATATTGATAAAAAAGGTTCTTTAGCTGCTCTTCGTCATATTCGTTAATGACCTGGTAGGCACTAAGTGAACTATCCTGATCCATACGCATATCCAACTTTGCCTTGAAGCGTGTTGAAAAACCGCGTTCGGCCTCATTAAACTGATGAGAAGACACTCCAAAATCACCTAAAATGCCATCTACTTTTTTTACGCCGTAAAACCTCAAAAATCGCTTTAGGAACCTAAAGTTCTCATTGATCAGTGTAAAACGAGGATCGTCTATTTTGTTTTGCAAAGCATCGGTATCCTGATCGAAGGCAAATAGTTTCCCCTGCTCCCCAAGTCTGCTTAAAATCTCACGTGAGTGACCACCGCCACCAAACGTGACATCTACGTACACGCCATCGGGTTTGATATTCAAACCGTCTACAGATTCTTTTAATAATACCGGATTATGATACTCCATCAACATCGAAATCGTCATTTCCCATTACCTCTTCTGCCAGATCTGCAAAATCATCGCTTGCAGCCTCGATTGCTTCTTCGTACTTATCTTTATCCCAAATCTCCACAATGTTAATTGCTGAAGACAGCACAATCTCCTTTGTAATACCGGCAAAACCAACCAAGTCTTTTGGGATAAGCAACCTGCCATTCCCGTCTACCTCAACGGTTTTCACGCCAGCCGTGAACCTTCGGATAAAGTCGTTGTTCTTCTTTTTAAAGCGATTAAGTTTGTTCATTCGTTGCATCAGTTTATTCCACTCTTCCATGGGATACAACTCTAAACAATGCTGAAAGACAGCTCTTTTAATCACAAAACCTTCCTGAAGCATAGGCATAAGTTGTTTCTTAAGGGCTGAAGGCACCATAAGCCTCCCCTTAGTGTCAACTTTACACTCGTATGTTCCAATAAGATTTACCACAAATTTGCTTTACAAAGTCAAATATATTGAAAATATTACCACTTTTTACCACATCTTCCCACATTGTTGATAAGTTTTTCCACCGTATTTCACTGAAACACTTTTAAATAGCGCTATTCTCTTCGGTTCCAAGAGTTTATTTTCGCCGCTTAAATTTGTGTTAAAATTCCCACATCCTCATTCTTTTACTAAATAGTATTGAAAACCAGGAATCGCTTTGCTATTACTCAAAAATGATTATACTTGTAATGAAATCGCTATATTTGCGATTGCTAACCGCAAAGGGTATCAATGAAAAATAATTTAAGGAAAGAGGGAAAATTCACATATTTAGAGATAGGCGAAGGAACTCCGATAGTTATTTTACACGGACTTATGGGCGGCCTTAGTAATTTTGACGGAGTGGTAGATTATTTCCCTTCCAAAGGATACAAAATCTTAATCCCTGAACTTCCGCTTTATTCTATGTCCCTTCTTAAAACAAGTGTTGGAACTTTCGCAAAATATTTGAAGGAATTTGTAGATTTTAAGGGTTTAGACCAAGTTATTCTGTTAGGAAATTCCCTGGGTGGGCATATCGCCCTTTTAACCACAAAACTTTATCCTGAAATTGTAAAAGGCCTTGTGATTACCGGAAGTTCCGGTCTTTACGAAAATGCTATGGGCGAAAGTTATCCACGTCGTGGTGACTACGAGTTTATAAAAAAGAAGGCTCAAAATGTATTTTACGATCCAGATGTGGCTACCAAAGAAATCGTAGACGATGTTTACGAAACGGTAAGCGACCGCAATAAACTGGTAAAAACCCTGGCTATTGCCAAAAGTGCCATTAGACATAATATGGCGAAAGATTTACCAAAAATGATGACACCTACCTGTATTATCTGGGGGAAAAATGACAATGTTACCCCGCCAGAAGTTGCGGAAGATTTTCACAGATTATTACCAGACTCCGATCTTTATTGGGTAGATAAATGTGGCCATGCAGCCATGATGGAGCATCCAGATCTTTTTAACGAGTTATTGTCTGACTGGCTACAAAAAAGAAATTTCTAAAAATAAGATCATGAAGATTAATACTGCTGAATTTGTAGTTAGCAACTCTAAAGTCGCTAAGTGCCCCAACAGCCCATTACCCGAGTATGCTTTTATTGGCCGTAGTAATGTGGGAAAATCTTCATTAATCAATATGCTTACCGGCCGTAAGAATCTGGCCAAAACCTCGGCAAAACCGGGAAAAACGCAGCTTATTAATCATTTTTTGATTAACAGGAACTGGCATCTGGTCGATCTACCAGGTTATGGATATGCAAAAGTCTCGAAATCGGCAAAAAAGGTTTTTCAAAAGTTTATCACGGCTTATTTCGAAGAACGCAAACAACTGGTTTGTGCCTTTGTATTGATCGATAGCCGCCATAAACCGCAGCCTATCGATATGGAGTTTATGGAATGGCTTGGCGAGCATGCGATCCCATTTTGTATGATTTTTACTAAAGCCGATAAACTAAAGCCTAAAGAACTTGAAAAAAACATCCTGAATTACCAGGAAGAAATGCTTCAGGTTTGGGAGAAAATGCCACACTTTTTTGTAACGTCCTCTACCGCTAAAACTGGAAGTGAAGACATTCTGGAATTTATTGAAAACCTGAATAATGAGGTAACCGAGTAATAATTACACTCGATTTTCGATAATTCCGATCAGTTTTTCTACGGAAGAAATCTCCTTAAACTCTTCTGCTGAAATAAGCACCTGCAATTCTTCATTTTCAGGATACAGCACTGCCGGGAATTCAAATTTCAGCAAGTATTTTGAAGCAAAGGTTTTAAGAAACTCATCTTTATGATAAAACTCCATTGGTACATTCGACGATTTTCGATATTTTTTCCAGCTTTTCTTTTCTCCGGTCAAACCATGAGTTACCGCACAAAGTTTACAGGAATAGGTCTCTGGTTTCAGCATCTTGTGGGCCGAATCTAAAACCGAATTCCAAGCACCCGAGTTTGCATTATAAACAAAGATGAGTTTTTTATGCAAAATTATTTCTTTGTTATTTCTAATTTCTCTGCGAAATAATCACAAAAATCGCCCATTGTATCGGCCATTTTGTCGTCCTGGGTAGCGCGATAGTAAGTTTCTTTCATAGAAACCAAGGTTTGATGGAAGAATTTCTTCATCTCGTCTACCGGCATTTCTTTGGTCCAAAGATCGATCCTTAGGGTTTCCTGAGATTTGCTGTCCCAAACGGAAAGCATGAGCGCTTTTGCTTCTTCTTTATAAATATTCCCATCTTCAGCACTCCAATAAATTTCTTCAGGTACCTTATTTTCATCGGTAACCACTTCAATATTTATATTCGATTTTTTATAAGCTGCCATTATTTCTTTGGTTTATAGTTTGCGTTATTAAAAATTGTATCGGCATCAGCCTGTAACATCTGGCTGATAGAAACCTCGTTTTTATCCATATACGATTTCACCATTTGCCAGCCAATGTACTGCCCAAGTCTGTCGGGAGTTTCAGCATCTAATGACAAATAAAATTTAGAAAATGGCGCGGGATATAAAAATCGGGGCGCCAGATTAGAATCGGTATCAAAAATAAGCTCATTATCCACAAAATATCGCCAGATCATTTCTTCGTTATTTTCGGCAAATTGCCACTGCTCTTGGGTATATCCCATTTTTCTCCAACTTGATAGCTCTGGAAGCCAGATATCCTTAAGATAAAGTAATTTCCCGTAGTAGATCATATTCGCTAAAAAGGTCCTGGATTTTGCACGCGGAACATATTTCTCGGCAATACTATTTGCTGCATCGGGTACGATTTGATCTTTAGTAAAATTCCGTTTAAAATATTCTACAATCCCAATATAGAATTTATGATCCTCACCAAGATAGGTATCCAGCGATACAAAAAGATAGTCGCCCGTGTAAATGGTTTTATTTTTATAATCCACTTCTGAAGTTACCGTAATTACATCGGGCGCTTCAAAGTCTGGGAAATAAAATTTAATATGCTGAAAAAGCGCATAAAACTCATCCTCAGATTCGCTAAAATCGGGATACTTTTTTTCGACTTCCCTATTAATTTCTAACTGAATCGTATCTTTCATTTTATCGATCCATACGCTATCTGAAAATTGTTTCGGAAATAAATAAGGAAATTCCTTTTTTAATTGCGGAAGATCCTGCGGCGAAGCTTCAGCAAAAAGCCTGTCAAAACGTATAATCTTAAAATCTACGTTTACTTTTGCTATTTCCTCCTCTCGTTTTGATGCAGAATTGCAGGAAATAAGGCTAAGAAATAAAAAAAAGGCAAATAAAATTCTCTTCATCATAAGCTTTTGTCAAAAATCATGGGTTTTGGCTTTTGCCCTTTTATTAATACTGTTTAAGTATTAGATTTGTGTGCAAAGGTATTATTTACAAACTAATTCACCCAAAATTATGCAAACCACAAAAGTAATCGATCACATTGTAAACTGGTTAAAAGACTATGCTAAAAACGCCAAAATGAACGGATTTGTTGTTGGGGTTAGTGGCGGAATAGATTCAGCGGTGACTTCGACACTTTGTGCAAAAACAGGAATGAAAGTTTTGGTTTTAGAAATGCCTATCCATCAGGATCCTTCGCATGTTAGCCGTGCCCAAAAACACATTGCTTCTTTAAAAGAACGATTTTCGAATGTAAGCAGTGAACGCGTAGACCTTACTCCTGTTTTCGAAAGTTTTAAAGGTGCTTTACCTGAAGCTGAAGCATCTGCCAATGTGGACCTGAGTTTAGCAAATTCCAGAGCACGTTTAAGAATGACGACATTGTACTATTTTGCAGGTTTACATAAACTGCTGGTTGGTGGCACCGGTAATAAGGTAGAAGATTTTGGGGTTGGCTTTTACACAAAATACGGTGATGGTGGTGTAGATCTTAGTCCTATTGCAGATCTAATGAAAAGTGAAGTTTACGATCTAGGAAAAGAATTGAACGTTATCGAAGATATTATGGTTGCCGCACCAAGCGATGGATTATTTGGTGATAGCCGAAGTGATGAGATGCAACTGGGCGCCAGCTATGATGAATTAGAATGGGCCATGAAAATGCAGAATGCCGGAAAAACGGAAGCCGATTTTGAAGGCAGGGAACAAGAAGTTTACAAAACTTACATGCGATTAAATACAGCAAATTCGCATAAAATGATTCCAATCCCGGTATGTGAGATACCTGTTCATCTTAAAAACTAAACGTTTTATCGAAATTGCAATAAATACAGGCAGTTTATTAACATTATCTCTTAATTTTAGGTTAAAGTATCACTTTGAACAAAGCATAACTATCCCTAAATGAGTACTGTTTTAATCGCCGACCAACACCCTGTAATTGCTGAAAGTATTAAATATATCCTGGAAACCAATGACTTTATAAATGTTATTGGCCAGGTTGCTACAGGAAACGAATTATTTAAATATCTTGAAAACAGAGCTCCAGATGTGCTGATGATCGAAATTGATCTTCCGCAATTAAATGGGATCCATGCCTTACGACAGATAAAACAACAATATCCGCATATTAAAATTTTGGTATTTAGCTGTCATCCTGAAGAAATGTATGCACTAAGTGCCATTAAAGCAGGAGCCGCAGGATACATTTCTAAAACAAACTCGGCTGATATTGTATATAAAGCGATAAAGCAGGTTGCACGCGGTGGGATTTATTTAAATGATGAAATTACCCAGAAATTAAATAGCGGTATTTCTAATGGACAAAGTCAGATCTCAAGATTCAAAAAGCTTTCTTCCAGGGAGACTGAAGTTTTAAATCTTCTTAGTACAGGCAAACGCAACAAGGATATTGCAGAAGCGCTAAACATTAATGAAAAAACAGTAAGCACCTATAAAGCAAGATTGCTTAAAAAATTAGAGGCTGATAGTGTGGCCGAGCTTATTACGCAATCCCGATTATTACAAATAAGCCCTGTGGTTTAACTGGTTACCCGGTTTAGCTTTTCTTCGATAGTTTTACGAAGCTGGATATAATCCATAATTTCTTCCAGTTTTTCTGAATTATCGACCTCAGCATTCAACTCGGTAATTGAACTTTGCAGTTCTTTTATTTTACTCATTAATAAATGACGCCTAAAATTCAGGATGGTTTCTGAAACCAAACGGTCTATCTGCTCATTTTTAGATTTTACGGGAATATCCTGGCGCATCCAGTCGCTTAGCTGGTATTGTTCCTCGGCCATTAAAATATCGGTCACAATAGCCGATTTTTCAGGCGGAATTTCACTAACAAACTTCTCGATAACCAGCTTTTCTTCGCGGTTGTAGTATTCGATTAAATGCTCATAAATCGCCCTAAAATCGGGGTTAGCCAATGCTACCTCATCTTCCTGTAAATCCAGATAGATTTTTCGGGCTACTTTTCGCTCTACATTAGCACTTTTTAAAACTGGCTCTCCAGATTCATCGGCTTCCAAAAACATTTCTTCAAACTCCCGTTTTTCATTTCCGTAAAGTAGTAATGCACTCACAATGCCTTTTTCCAACACATGCAATTCGTCTACACGTCGAATGGTTTGTTGCTCCTGCTGCTGTTGATTATCTCTTACAACCTGAAAGCTTTTTTGATCTTTTTTCGCTGCTCTTTTTTGATCCTGCTCTCCTTTTTTAGTGAGCTGTGCCAATGTAGAAAACAACACATCTTCTGAAATATCCATGATCCTTGAACATTCCTGTAGATATACTTCCTGCTGAATCGTATCGGGGATTTTGGCAATACTACTTACCATATCCCGAATAAGTGCTGCTTTTTTTACAGGATCGTTCTTGGCATCTTTCATTAATAAAGACGCTTTGAAACTTATAAAGTCGGTTGCATTTTCAGCCAAAAATTCCTTAAGCTGATCTTCGGAATTTTGACGGGCAAAACTATCGGGATCCTCGCCCTCGGGGAAAGAACAAACTTTTACATTCATCCCCTGCTCCAGGATCAAATCGATACCACGAAGTGAGGCTCTAATTCCTGCCGCGTCCCCATCAAAAAGTACCGTAATATTTTTAGTTAAGCGGCTTATTAACCGAATTTGCTCGCTGGTTAAAGCAGTTCCCGAAGAAGAAACTACGTTCTCTACTCCATTTTGATGAAATTGAATAACATCGGTATAGCCTTCAACTAAATAACAGTTATCTTCTTTAGCTATGGCCTGTTTGGCATACGAAATTCCGTAGAGGACCTTACTTTTATGATAAATCTCACTCTCTGGAGAGTTTAGGTATTTTGCTGCTTTTTTATCTGAAGTTAAAATTCGGCCTCCAAAACCTAACACCCTACCCGACATGGAATGAATAGGAAACATTACCCTGCCTTTAAAACGATCGAATTGTCGCTCGCCTTTTACGATAGACAAACCTGTTTTTTCAAGATAATCCAACTTATAGCCTTCGGCCAAAGCTTCTTTGGTAAAAGCATCCCAATCGTCTAAACAATAGCCAAGCTCAAATTTTTTAATGGTTTCGTTTGTAAAACCACGTTCCTTAAAATAACTAAGTCCGATCGCCTGCCCGGCATCGGTTTTATGCAGTACCTTCTGAAAATATTTATTAGCAAATTCAGAAACCAGATACATACTTTCGCGCTCATTGGCCTGCTCTTTCTGCTCGTCGGTTTGCTGTGTTTCCTCTATTTCGATCCCATATTTTTTGGCCAGATATTTTATGGCTTCGGGATAGGTAAAATGCTCGTGTTCCATTAAAAAAGCCACGACATTCCCTCCTTTTCCGCTAGAGAAATCTTTCCAGATCTGTTTTACCGGCGAGACCATAAAACTTGGTGTACGCTCATCGGTAAAGGGACTCAGCCCCTTAAAATTTGTCCCCGATTTTTTAAGCTGAACAAAATCCTGAATCACCTCCTCTACCCGGGCGGTTTCGAAAACACTGTCTATGGTACTTTTAGAAATCAAATTTGGATGATTTTTGAGGCTATTCTAATGATCAGAAAACAAAAAAGACCTTATCGATTAATCGATAAGGTCTGCAAAAATACAAATTATATAGTGACTAGTCTATATCAAATCTTAGACCTAAAGAGAAATTATTAATCTCTGTATTTGGGCTGGAAAATATTGGATTTAAATCGTATTTGGCATACAGTGCAGTACCTCCAAAACTTAAGTAACCACTTACGCCATACACAAAATCGTTGGTATTAAAGCTGCTTTTATCTTTTATCTTCTGGTGGTCACCGTCATTAAATTTTAGCTTTTGGCGCTCCCCAATATTAAATCCGGCGTAGCCTCCAAAACCAATTTTAAACTGGTCATCTGTAGAAAAAGTTCTATAACCATTAGATTCTCCTCGTGAAGAAGGCCCAATTTCAAAATGAACAGGCACTACAAGATTATCCATTCTAAATTTCGATTTATCTAAATCGTATTCAAATTCCTCTAATCTCGTAATATCGCCATCCTGAACAAAATAGCGGTTATCTGTAGGCTTTAATCCGTTTAACTGAAAAGACAATCCGTATTTGACCCTTAACCAATTCGCATTTTCAAAAACCCGGGTTGTCCAGGCCCAACCGATTTCAAAAAATCGACTTCCTGCCAGTTTAAAATCAGAGTCATTAATGGATTGCCCATCGGCCAACGCATTATTAAAACCAAAGGCAAGCACTAAGTCGTTAGTCGTTCTTTTTTGGGCTCTTTTATAATCATCAGATTCCTCTATTCCTAAACCTAACCTTCCATCGGTAAGTTTAAGTTCAAGATATTTCCCGCCATGACGATTACGCTCGTCCATATCAACCTGATTATCAATAATCACAATGCGGTTTTTGATATTTTCAGCTGCTAATTTTGCAGCCTCTTTCTTTCTCTTTTCAGCTTCTTCTTTGTCATACCAGCCACTTTCCAAGTCTTTATTAATTCTCTGAATTTCTTTTTTAAGCTTTTCTTTCTCCTCTTCAGTAGCAATTTTAATTTTTCTTTCTTTGATTTCCTGTACACGAGCAATCGAATCTGCATTATGCTCATTTTTAGTCCCTGTTGTTTCCTGAGCCTCCATACTGCCAATAGCAAAAGATGAAATTAAGAAGGCAAAATAGATGATAATTGTTTTCATGATAAGTATTAGTTTTTAGTGTCTTAGGGCAACAGCTCTAAAACCGATTGATGAATGACCCTTTTTTGGGTGATGGTATTTAAAATGTTATTTATTTTTTATTAATCGAGTGCTACGGCATTTTTAGCTTTAGAATATCCTTCTTTTAGCAGTTCGAAGATCTTATCCCTAAAGGATGTTTCGATTTCACGTTCGGCTTCTGCCAGTAAAGCTTCCGCACTGTATTGATGGCTATACTCTTTTTGATAATCCTGATCCAGATCACTTGCCGCAGCCAGCAATAAGGCATTCACCTCAGCATCAGTAACCGAATCTTCGGTGTTTGCTTCCAAAGAGCGCAGTATTTCTTCAATTTTATGCTGAATTAAATTTTCATTCTGTGCGATATAATCTTTTTCGGTTACTGTAGGATTAATAAAATCAGGGTTGATATTATCGATTTTTGGCACTAATTTTTCAGAAGTTTCGGTCTTCACTTCTTTAACATTGATTGTTGCCACGCCTATTTCATTATTAACCGGAATTATTTTTTCTGAATCTTTTTTAAGCTGATTTTGGATAATTTCAGGCTCAGTTTTTTCAGTTTCTTCTTTAACTTCTTCCGCAGCAATAGCCGAATTATTGTCTTTTTCTTCGGAAGGAACTACCGTTTTATTTTTTTGTTTACTACTTTCTTCTGATGGCATGTTTACAATTTGCGGTTCTATATTTCCATGTTCAGACTTCAGCATAAAACCACCTACTGCAAGAGCAATCACTAGCAAGGCTGCTATCCCTAACCACCATTTTTTATTCGATTTTTGTCGATTTTCGTTGTCATCTAATCGTGTGCTAAGCTTTTCCCAGCTTGCTGCTGACGGAGAAATACGACGCTCTTCCAACTGCTCCTTGATATGCTCTTCAAATTTAATTGGCGCCATAACCTGTTTCTTTTGTTGTTAATTTATCCTGTAACATTTTTCTAGCTTTAAAAAGCTGAGATTTAGAAGTCCCTTCAGTAATATTTAGCATTGTTGCAATTTCCTGATGCTTATAACCTTCTACCGCATACAGCACAAAAACCATTTTGTAACCTTCGGGCAAATCGTCGATTAACTGCTGAATATGCGCTACGCTTAATCGCTCGTCGATATTATTTGCGCTCTCTGCATAATTACTAAATTCATCTTCCTGAAATTCGAGATTCTTTTTCTTCCTAAGAAAACTTATCGCTTCCCGTACCATGATCCTGCGAACCCAACCTTCAAAACTTCCCTCAAACTTAAAATCCTTTAAATGGGTAAAGACCTTAAAAAACGCGCTTAGCATCACATCTTCGGCATCGTGCAAATCCTTAATGTACTGCCGACACACACTAAGCATTTTACCCGAGTGAATCTCATAGAGTTTTTGTTGCGCTTCGCGATTATTCTGCGCAGCACGTTTTATAAGCAGGGATTCATTTTTAAAGAGTTGAATTACTTTCACCGTTATATTTCTAAAAGACCTTCTATTTACATAGACGCAGAAAAGTTACAAAAGGTTGTCTGGGTTTTAATTTTTTTTGAAGTTTTTTAAAATTGGCAGCAATTCTTAATCTTGTATCTTTGCGAAACACTTAATTTATAATGGCTGAAGAGAATTTAACCCGAATTAATAAATTTTTAAGTGAAGCTGGATATTGCTCCAGAAGAGCTGCCGATAAACTTATCGACCAGGGGCGTGTAACCATAAATGGCGTTGTTCCTGAAATGGGAACAAAGATCGCTCCCGGAGATCAGGTTCGGGTAGATGGCCAGTTAATTGCTACGGAAGAAAAAGAAAAGCCTAATGTTTATATCGCTTTTAATAAACCAATAGGCATTGTTTGCACTACCGATACAAAACGGGAGAGAAACAATATTATCGATTATATTAATTACCCTGAACGTATTTTCCCCATTGGCCGCTTAGATAAACCTAGCGAAGGCTTAATTTTTTTAACCAGCGATGGTGATATCGTGAATAAAATTTTGCGTGCTCGCAACAATCACGAGAAAGAATATATTGTAAAAGTGAACAAAACCCTTCAGCCAGATTTTGTTGAAAAAATGAGTAACGGGATCCCTATTTTGGATACGGTGACCCGAAAATGTTTTGTTGAGCAAACGGGAGAAAAAGAATTCAGGATTATTTTAACGCAGGGTCTTAACCGCCAAATTAGACGAATGTGCGAATATTTAGGCTACGAAGTAACCAAGCTTAAGCGCATTAGGATCATGAATGTTCCGCTGGATATTCCCGTTGGAAAATGGCGCCATATCACTAAAGCCGAACTTAAAGAGATTGACCGTTTAGTAAATACTTCTTCTAAAACAGAGGAAGCTTCAAAGCTTGCCGAAGAAAAGAAAATCACCAAACCAAAAGGGATTAAACCTAAAAATCCAAATAAGCACAAAAGGCCCCGTAAAAAATCTTAACAGAGAATTAGCGAAAATACTGATTTGAATCACGTTTATCTTCCTATTTTTAATAGAAAAATATGGCGAAACGCATTAAGAATCAGGAGCAGTACGAAGCCTTAAGAGAACAAGGCTACAGCAAAGAAAAATCGGCCAGAATCGCGAATACTGAAAATTCTGGTGAAAAAGGTGGCGCCGCTGAAAAATATGAAGACCGCACCAAAGAAGAGTTATACCAACAAGCCAAAAAAGTAGGTATACAAGGACGCTCTAAAATGACCAAAGACGAACTTATAAAAGCATTAAGAAATAACTAATATGAAAGTACAGCCTTTTCACCTGGCCATCCCGGTTTACGATTTAAAATCATGTAGAAAATTTTATGGGGAAACTTTAGGCTGTGGTGAAGGCCGCAGCAGTGATCACTGGGTAGATTTTAACTTTTTTGGCCATCAGCTTGTTATACATTACAAACCTAAGGAAGAAATTGCCGGCGAGCACAGCAACCCGGTAGATGGTAAAGAGGTACCGGTACCCCATTTTGGTGTCGTATTAGAATGGAACGTATTTCAGGAATTCGCTAAATTATTAGCCTCGAAAAATATCGATTTTATTATCGAACCTTATATTAGGTTTGAGGGTAAAGTTGGGGAACAGGCCACGATGTTTTTTAAAGATCCCTGCGGAAATGCGCTTGAGTTTAAATCTTTTAAAAATATGGATCAACTTTTTGCCAGCTAAGCTTATAGAACTAACAACTACTAATCTAATCTATATATGAATAAATTAAGACCAGCCTTGGTACGGCAGATTTTTGTCTTATTGCTTATTCTTTTTTTAGGAATTTTAATTTTCCGCGAACTTGTTCCTTACTTAACCGGCATATTAGGAGCTATCACCTTATACGTGCTAATGGCCGGTTGGATGGAAAAATTACTTAAGAAAGGCTGGAAGCCATCTGTTGCAGCCGGTTTGCTTATGTTTGGTTCCTTTATAGGGATCCTTATTCCTGTGAGCGGAATTATTATCATGCTTACTTCAAAAATAGGCAAGGCCGTGAATAATTCTGAAATGGTGGTCTCGGCATTAAAACAACAGTTACGACATATAGAAGAATACGTAGGTTACGATATCACTGGTGCGATAGATACTACAGCGATATCCAGTTGGGTCTCAGAAAAGCTCCAAAATTTAGCAGGAGGAACTTTTAATGTTTTTGTTGCCATAGGTTTAATGTACTTTATGCTCTACTTTATGCTGATAAACCGGGAGCAAATGAAGAAAGCACTTATTGATTACATTCCCCTTGGAAAAGCAAATTTAAGCACAATAGCTAAAGAGAGTAATTTACTGGTAAAGTCTAATGCGCTTGGGATTCCTTTAGTTGCATTAGTGCAAGGCCTAATTGCACTTATCGGATATCTTATTTTAGGGGTTCCAGATCCATTTTTTTGGTTTGGTATCACGGCAATAGGCTCTATGATCCCTTTTATTGGTACAGCTATAGGTATTGCCCCAACCACCATACTTTTATTCGCTGATGGGCAAAACTGGCAAGGTGTTGCCCTTCTTATCTATGGCATTGTGGTAGTAGGATCTACAGACAATTTAATTAGGATAATGGTTTTAGATCGGTTAGCTAAAGTACATACACTAATAACCCTAGTTGGAGTGATTGTAGGTGTACAGATATTTGGTTTTATAGGCTTAATATTTGGCCCTTTACTGGTTTCGTTATTTTTACTTATTCTGAAGATTTATAAGAAAGAATATGGTAACGAAAATGATCGCTTATAAACCTGAAATAAGCCTCTAATTTACCACAATAATATTTTGAATCAATACCCCAATTACCCGCTATAGAAAATTAAAACTAACCTATAAAAACTAAAAATATGTTCAGCAAAAAGAAAAAAGAAGTTAACGAAGAGTACTTTAAAGAAGGAGTGGTAAGTGTTGACGAAGGAGACGTAGAACTTGCTGCTGAATCGCAGGAAGAAGTGGCCGATAAGATTATCAATTCTGGTATGCTTAAAAAATATACTGAAATTGGCAAGCTTATGTATGCCATGCTTAACGATTACAGAAAAGGAATTTATAAAGATGTGCCTTGGTTTACCATTGCTGCAATTGCCTTTTCGTTTTTATATATTTTAAATCCTTTAGATGTTGTTCCAGATTTTATCCCGGGATTAGGATATATCGATGATTTTGCAATTATAACTTTTGCCATCAGGTTTATAGAATCTGATATTCATAAATATCTGGATTATAAACTTGATGAAACAAAAGATTAAAAATTACCTTATAAAATAGCACCTAAGCCAAATATGTTTACGCATATTTGGCTTTTTTTATTCCTCTTTTACGTCCCTTCTCTAAATCTTAGAGATCATCATTACGGAAATTGAAATCAGCCATTTTAACCTTAAATTTTAAGTCCTATTCCACTTATATTTTTTCTTCGTTTTAAAATCTAAAATTTCCATTTACAAATATTTGAAATATTTAGATTCCATTCAATAGTCTGACAATTATCATAAAAATTGCCCCTATTAATACCGAATTTTAGGCCTCTAAATTCGGCATTTTATGTGGTTTTTATCTTTAAAAACGGTAATTCCCGGAGTATTCCTATTCCTGAGCTTGCTCACCGGCATCTATTTATATTTTAGACCAAAAAACAGGCTTTTCCCATTTACCCATCATGCCATTTTATTCTTCCGATTTCTTTTAAAACGTGCGCTTACCATTTTTAAAGATCATTCATTTTTAACACCAGTATCAGTTTTAAAATTACGCAGAAAAACATCCAATATTGATTTCATACAACCACCAAATACTTTAGTAATCAACTACACAGCATTCAGCTTTACCAAAAACAAACACAATGATGATCTATTTTAAAAATGCCCTAACTCGCAAGAACCTTATGGCATTAACCGGCCTGTTTCTTTCTTTTTTTCTAATCATTCATCTATTAGGGAACCTGCAATTATTGCTGCCAGAAAAGGAGGCACAGTTACAGTATAATTTATACAGCCATTTCCTGTCTGGAAATATCGTTATCAAACTTGTTTCCTACGTACTTTACGCTTGTATTCTATTACACACCTTAGATGCCATTTATCTTGGCATTAAATCAAAAAAAGCTAACGGTCCAAAACTTTCAAGAGATCGAAGATCCAGAGCAAGCACCTGGCAATCCCGAAATATGATGTTTCTGGGCATTATTATTTTTCTCTTTCTGGTAATTCATTTTAAAGATTTCTGGTATCATTATAAATTTGGGGAGCTCCCTCACGATGAAAATGGCAATAAAGATCTTTACACGCTTGTCGTAAATGCTTTTGACAGTATTTGGTATGTTATTCTTTATTCTGTTTCATTTTTAGCACTAGGATTTCATTTACTTCACGGGGTTGCCAGCGCCCATAGAAGTTTGGGAGTTTACCATCCTTTTTACTCAAAACTAATACGAATACTTGGATACCTGTTTTCAATACTTATCACCCTGGGATATCTCATCATTCCGATAATCATTTACATAAAACACTAAATTATGAACACCCCTTTTTTAGACACCAAAATACCTGAAGGCCCACTTGAAAAAAAATGGAGCAATTATAAACGGAATGCAAAACTGGTAAGCCCCAACAACCGTAAAAAACTGGAAATTATCGTAGTGGGTACGGGATTATCTGGAGCTTCAGCAGCGGCATCCCTGGCCGAAATGGGATACCAGGTAAAAAGCTTTTGCTTTCAGGATACCCCACGAAGAGCCCATTCTGTAGCTGCTCAGGGTGGCGTTAACGCGGCAAAAAATTATAAGAATGACGGGGACAGTGTTTATCGCATGTTTTATGATACGCTGAAAGGAGGTGATTTTAGATCTCGGGAAGCCAATACCTATCGATTAGCGGAATGCTCTGCCAGTTTAATCGACCAGGCCATTGCACAGGGCGTGCCCTTTGCCCGTGAATATGGCGGCTACTTAAGAAACAGATCGTTTGGTGGTGTACAAGTCTCACGTACGTTTTATGCCCGTGGCCAAACAGGACAACAATTACTTTTGGGCGCCTATCAAAGCCTAATGCGCCAGGTAAAAGCTGAAAAAGTAAAACTTTATGCCAGGCACGAAATGCTGGATCTGGTTTTAATAGACAATAAAGCCAAAGGGATTATTGCCAGAAATTTAGACACCGGCGAAATAGAACGCCACGGCGCACATGCCGTCGTACTGGCTACCGGAGGTTTTGGCAAAATTTATTACCTCTCTACTTTGGCGATGGGTTGTAATGCTTCTGCCATTTGGCGCGCACATAAAAAAGGAGCTTTTATGGCTAATCCCAGCTGGACGCAAATTCACCCAACTTCGTTACCGCAAAGTGGACCGTATCAATCTAAACTGACTTTGATGTCTGAATCTCTTCGGAATGACGGACGTATTTGGGTACCTAAAGACAAAAACGAAACCCGTAAACCCAATGACATTCCAGAAGAAGAACGTGATTATTATTTAGAACGTAAGTACCCTTCTTTTGGAAATCTTGCCCCGCGGGATATTGCATCCCGAGCCGCTAAAGAACAGATAGATGCAGGTAAAGGAGTAGGTGCACTTAAAAATGCGGTATATCTGGATTTTTCTCGTGCTTTAAAAGAATATGGCAAAGATATTATTAAAGAGCGCTATGGAAACCTCTTTGATATGTACCGAAAAATTACCGGAATAAATGCTTATGATGAACCCATGAAAATTTCTCCTGCTGCACACTTTTCGATGGGTGGTCTATGGGTAGACTATGAATTAATGACCAGCATAAATGGGCTTTTTGCTATTGGGGAAGCTAATTTTTCAGATCACGGGGCGAATCGTCTTGGGGCGAATTCACTTTTACAGGCTTGTGTAGATGGCTATTTTATTTTGCCTTATACACTCGCCAATTATCTTGCTGGCGAAATCAAAGTTCCAAAAACAAATATTCAGGATAAGGAATTTGATATTGCTGAAGAAAATTGCAAAAAACAACTGGAAAGTTTTCTAACAACGAAAGGAGAAAAAACTGCTGAAGAATTTCATAAAGAACTGGGAAAAGAACTTTATGATAAATGCGGACTTTCACGTTCTAAGCAAGGCCTGGAACAAGCGATTGAAAACATTCAAAAATTAAGAAAAGAATTTAAAACCAATTTAATGGTGCCCGGTGATGCTGCTGAAGTGAACAGCGAACTGGAAAAAGCAGGAAGGGTTGCCGATTATATGGAAGTGGCAGAACTAATGTGTATTGATGCATTGCAACGCGAAGAATCCTGTGGTGCTCACTTTAGGCAAGAATATCAAACCGAAGATGGAGAAGCCAAACGAGATGATGAGCACTTTTCGTATTCGGCTGCGTGGGAATGGACCGCAAATCCATCGGAACCCAAATTAAATAAAGAACCCTTAATTTTTGAATTCGTAAAACCTACAATTAGAAGTTATAAGTAATAAAACTCAATTATTGTAGCTAACCACTAAAAATCTATTCAGATGAAAATATATTTAAAAATATGGCGACAAAAAGATAACCACAGCAAAGGCTGTTTTAAAGATTATACGGTTGACGATGTAAATAAAGACATGTCTTTTCTGGAAATGCTGGATACGCTAAACCTTAAATTGGTAAAACAGGGAGAAAGACCTGTAGAATTTGACCATGACTGCCGAGAAGGAATTTGCGGGCAGTGTGGCGTAATGATTAACGGAATTGCTCATGGCCCACTAAAAAACACCACTACCTGCCAATTGCACATGCGGTCTTTTAAAGATGGTGATACTATTTATGTAGAACCTTTTAAAGCAGCTGCTTTTCCGATAGTCAGGGACCTAAAGATAAACCGATCTGCCCTGGACCGCATTATAACTTCAGGAGGATTTGTGGCTGTAGATACCGGGCAGGCACCAGAAGCCAACAGCATCCCAATAACCTACCAGGAAGCCGAATCTGCTTTCGATTCAGCTGCTTGTATAGGTTGTGGTGCCTGTGTAGCCAGCTGTAAAAACTCAAGCGCTGCCTTGTTTACCGGAGCAAAAATCACCCATCTCGAACTTTTACCGCAGGGTCAAAAAGAAACGCATGTAAGGGTTACTGAAATGGTAGAGCAAATGGAAAAAGAAGGGTTTGGCCATTGCAGTAATACGGAAGCCTGCCAGGTGGAGTGCCCTGAAAATATTTCAGTATTGAATATCGCCAGAATGAATTATGAATATAATAAATCGAAATTATTAGTCAAAAAATAAAGCTTCAACTACAATTCGATTTTCAATATTCTGGAAGTCTTTTTAATTTAACCTGAAGTTGATTTACATAAATTTCAGAAAACAAAAAACCTCACATTTAGAAGATGTGAGGTTTTATTTTTATAAATATAAAATCTTACTTTTTCGCTTTTCTTTGTCTGTGGCGTTCCCTTGCCAATAATGTATTTTTTAACAGCATAGAAACGGTCATTGGCCCTACTCCACCTGGAACCGGAGTAATAAAGGAAGCTCGTTTACTTACATTTTCAAAATCTACATCACCTTTAATAATATAGCCTTTTTCAGCATTATCATCTGGTACACGAGTGATCCCAACATCAATAATTACAGCATCATCTTTAATCATCTCTCCTTTCAAGAAATCTGGAATTCCTACGGCAATGATAATAATATCTGCCTGAGAAGTGATTTGCGTGATGTTCTTAGTAAATTCGTGCGTAAGTGTTACAGTTGAATTCCCCGGGAAACCACTTCTTCCCATCAAAATACTCATTGGGCGACCTACGATATAACTTCTACCAATTACCACGGTATGCTTTCCTTTAGTAGGAATATCGTAACGCTCTAAAAGTTCTAAAATCCCAAAAGGTGTTGCCGGGATAAAAGTCGTCATATCTAACGCCATTTTCCCAAAGTTTGTTGGATGGAAACCATCTACATCTTTATCTGGATCTACTGCATTTAACACCTTTTGTGTGTCTATTTGTGGAGGTAATGGCAACTGAACGATAAAGCCATCGATATCATCATTTTGGTTTAGCTCTTCGATCTTATCTAAAAGTTCGATTTCACTAATGGTAGATGACATTCTGAAAAGCGAAGACTCAAAACCAACTCTTTCGCAGGCTTTCACCTTGCTATTTACGTAGGTTTTACTTGCTCCATCATTTCCAACAATAATAGCAGCAAGGTGTGGTACTTTTTCACCACGCTGCTTCATTTTTTCAACTTCAGCAGCGATTTCGTTCTTGATATCGTTACTTACTTTTTTACCGTCTAAAATTGTCATTATTATATTATAAGCCCCTCCCGACCTCCCCGAAGGGTAGGAGGTTTAAGTTACATATTAAAACTCCCCTTTGGGGTTGGGGGAACAATTAACGCATTCCTTTCATCATATTCATCATCTGGCGGCCACCGCCTCCCTGCATCATCTTCATCATTTTACCCATCTGGTTAAATTGCTTCAGTAATTGATTCACTTCCTGTACAGTAGTTCCTGAACCCTTTGCAATTCTCTTCTTTCTACTAGAGTTAATGATCTTTGGCGTACTTCTTTCATCTGGTGTCATGGAGTGAATAATCGCTTCGATCCCTTTAAAAGCATCATCATCGATATCCACATCTTTCAGCATCTTACCCGCTCCGGGGATCATTCCAAGAAGATCTTTCATCGATCCCATTTTCTTGATCTGCTGAAGTTGCTTTAAGAAATCATCAAAACCAAAAGCATTTTTAGCGATTTTCTTCTGAAGTTTTCTCGCTTCTTCCTCGTCATATTGCTCCTGCGCGCGCTCTACAAGAGACACAACGTCTCCCATCCCTAAAATCCTATCGGCCATACGAGAAGGATAGAACACATCGATAGCGTCCATTTTCTCACCAGTACCAATAAATTTAATAGGCTTATTTACTACAGATTTAATTGAAATTGCCGCACCACCACGGGTATCACCGTCTAATTTGGTAAGGATTACCCCATCAAAATCTAAGCGATCGTTAAAAGCTTTAGCGGTATTAACAGCATCCTGACCTGTCATCGAATCGACCACGAACAAGGTTTCGTGAGGTTCGATAGCAGTGTGAATGTTTGAAATTTCGGTCATCATCGCTTCATCTACAGCAAGACGACCCGCGGTATCGATAATCACCACATTGTGCCCGTTTTCTTTAGCATGCGCAATCGCAGCTTTAGAGATCGCCACAGGATCCTGATTACCTTCATCACTAAAAACCTCAACACCAAGCTGCTCTCCTACCACATGCAACTGATTGATCGCTGCAGGACGGTACACATCACAGGCTACTAAAAGCGGCTTCTTAGTTTTCTTATTTTTAAGATAATTAGCTAGCTTACCAGAAAAAGTAGTTTTACCACTACCCTGTAAACCTGACATTAAAATTATCGAAGGATTTCCGCTAAGATTCACGCCGGCAGCCTCGCCACCCATAAGGTCGGTAAGCTCATCTTTTACCAGCTTCACCATTAACTGCCCGGGTTTTAAAGCCGTTAAAACGTCCTGTCCTAAAGCTTTTTCCTTTACAGTATTGGTAAATTCTTTCGCAATTTTATAGTTAACATCGGCATCAACAAGGGCGCGACGCACCTCTTTAAGGGTTTCTGCAACGTTAACCTCGGTTATTTGTCCATGTCCTTTTAAGACATGTAAGGCACTATCTAACTTATCACTTAAATTATCAAACATATGCTTTCCTGTAGTTTAAGATTTCCGCTATTGTGATAACGGGTTTGCAAATTTAATGATTTGGTAGTGAAGTGAAAAGTTTTTTATCCTCACTAATCGCTTAAGAATGGATTTTATGCTTAAGTTTTAAAAATTATAAAAAAGCAGGGCTGAAATTGTGTAATTTCAGCCCTGCTTTTTTAACTGGACATCAAGTGGAGTCGCTTTTTATTTTGGGATTTCCCGATCGCGACGTCTGGTAGCCTTTAACCTCGATAATCGAATAAATTTATTCTGAAATCATTCGAGTATTGATCTTTTTCAGTAACTTGTCTATTAGCAATCTAAGTCTATTTTAAAGAAATATTTTTAAAATCTGAATATTGAAGGAACTAACTAGAAAAATCAATTGAAATATGCATGATTATACCAAAATATTAACAAGCACTTCCATTATAATAAATAGAATTGCTTCCCTCTTAACCGAGAAGAATATTTCTATACGCGTAAGAGATAATGTTGAATCTGGCCGGTTAGCGGGATTTGGCGTTCCGCAAAATGACGTAGAATTATTTGTATTAAAATCTGAATATCAAAAAGCTCAAGAAGTGATAGCTGACTCTGATATCGTATTAAATAAAGAATGATTAAAATTTAATTCAAGTTTGTCCTTCTTTTATTCCTATAATTTTAACAAAAATATCCTACTATCAATAACAAGTAAACTACCTCGGGGCAAGCCCACGAGGCATTCGATAGAGACAAAATTATAATTTTGAGGCGAGCCTCTGGGTATTAAACCCTTTGGCGGTACCAATAAAAAACAGCGGACGAATCTTTGGGATTCGTCCGCGTTTATAAGTGATTAACTGTTATAAATTTAAGTCTACATTCTATCGGGTACCTGGATGCCTAGTAATCCAAACGAACTTTTAATGATATTGGCAACCACTTTAGAAAGTTGTGTTCTTAATTGTCTTTCTAAATCTTTTTCTGCTCCTAAAATCGATACGTTTTGATAGAACGAATTGAACTCTTTTACCAAATCGTAGGTATAGTTGGCAATTAGCGCCGGACTATGATTTTCGGCAGCTAACTGAATCGTTTCCGGATATAGCTGAATTTGCTTTATCAACTCTTTTTCTTTATCCTGAAGTTCATACTCGGTTACCAGTTGAGATTGATATTCAAAATCGGCTTTTCTTAAGATCGACTGAATCCTTGCATGCGTATACTGAATAAATGGTCCTGTATTCCCCTGAAAATCCACAGATTCTTCAGGATTAAATAAGATTCGTTTTTTGGGATCTACTTTTAAGATATAATATTTAAGCGCCCCAAGCCCAATCATTCGGTATAGCTCTTCTTTTTCTTCTTCGCTTAAACCGTCTAATTTTCCTAATTCTTCAGAGATTGTTCTGGCGGTTTCTGTCATTTCTGCGATCAGATCATCGGCATCTACTACAGTCCCTTCCCTACTTTTCATTTTTCCGCTAGGAAGATCTACCATTCCGTAGCTTAAATGATATAAATATTCTGCCCAGGCAAAACCTAACTTTTTCAGAATTAAGAATAAAACTTTAAAATGATAATCCTGCTCATTACCAACGGTATACACCATTCCGTTTATCGCAAAATCCTCTACTCGCTGAATTGCAGTACCAATATCCTGCGTCATATACACCGCAGTACCATCGCTACGTAATACGATCTTTTCATCCAAGCCTTCGTCGGTAAGATCGATCCAAACGCTGCCGTCTTCTTTTCTATAAAAAACACCGTTTTCCAGACCTTTGTTTACCACATCTTTTCCTAAAAGATAGGTATCACTTTCGTAATAATTTTTATCGAAATCTACGCCAAGTGCTTTATAGGTCTCTTCAAAACCATCATAAACCCACTGGTTCATGGTTTTCCAGAGTTTTACCACTTCTACATCACCAGCTTCCCACTTTCGAAGCATCTCTTTAGCTTCTAGTAAAATCGGCGCTTCAGCTTTTGCTTGTTTTTCAGATTTTCCTTCAGCAATTAATTGTTCGATTTCCGCTTTATATTCCTGATCGAATTTTACATAATAATTCCCAACCAGTTTATCCCCTTTTAATCCGGTAGATGCTGGTGTTTCTCCATTTCCAAAACGTTGCCACGCAAGCATCGATTTACAGATATGGATACCACGGTCATTAATAATCTGTGTTTTATAGACTTTATTCCCGGCAGCTTCTAAAATTTCAGCCACCGAAAATCCTAATAAATTATTTCGAATATGCCCAAGATGAAGTGGTTTATTGGTGTTTGGCGAAGAATATTCTACCATAATTTTTCTGGGATCTTCAACCTCTTTTACAAAACCATAATCAGGATCGTCTTTAATCTCATTGAAAAAATCCAGGTAATAAGCATCGTCCAGCACGATATTCAAAAATCCTTTTACAACATTAAAACGACTAACGATGGTTACGTATTCCTGAAGGTAATTCCCTATATCCTCACCAAGCTTTACAGGATTAGTTTTTACCTGCCTTAACATTGGGAAACAAACCACGGTAACATCCCCTTCAAAATCTTTTCTTGTTGGCTGAAATTCTACCGTTTCTAAAGTTACATCGTAAATATTTTGCACTGCCTCTTTTACGTAGCCAGTAAGCATTTCCTGAATATTCATCATTTCTAGTTTTTCACTCACGCAGTGAGATTAAATTTTTTAAATCCTGTAAACTGCAATATAATTTAAATCGATATGATCGAAATTCATCAATTACTATAAAGCATTCTAAGGATAACCAAAGTAGTTTATAAAAACGCTGCAAAGATAACAGAAATTGCACTTTAAGCTAAGGCTTGTATGGTAAATCCTTATATTTCAACCCAAGGCCAAAGTTTACCCCTTAACTCCTAGAAGTTTCTTATCTTAAAAGAAAAAAATGCTCCTGAATATTTCTTACAATAATCCCGATATTAAAGAAAAGATTGACCGTGAAGTTGGAAAAACACTTACGCTGTCAGATCGTTTTAAACTGAAAGGCAGTGGCTCACCAAGACTAATAATCACTTCAGTAAGTATCGATATTCACAACCTGCTTATTTTAGATAATAACCGAAATACCTGTAATATCGAAATTAGACCTGGCGGAATTATCGTTCGGTTTCGGTCTATTTTAGAGACTTACGCATTGGTGATTCCATTTTGGAAACTAAAGATCTATAAAGGGAAAGCAAAGGAATACTCGATTTACCGGGATCATTATTTTATTAAAGTGGAAGCCAAAGACGAAAATGTACATAAATTTTTTAAAAAGCTAATCGCTTATAAAGACGATAATGCCCCCACCCGGATTGATGATCTTTAGATGGTAATATTCGTATTTTGGATTTTTTGAATATTAGTAAACTAGATCATTGGTAATTGTTTATTGTTTATTGATTATTGTCAATTGAAACTCACTTAACATTGCCTGCTTAAATATCGATTTTTGATAATCTAAGGCTAATTTTTATTTAATTTCCAGTGCCTGCACTTAGCGCATATTTGCCGAAAAAATTATGGATCTGTTTATCTATGTTTTCGCGGCATTATTCTCGGTGATCAATCCGCTTGGCACCATCCCAATCTTTGTAGGTTTAACTACAGAGGATACCGCAAAAGAACGCTCTAAAACTTCGCTTTTAACGTCTGTCAATATTTTTGTAATTCTTACGATATGCTTTTTTACAGGTCGGTATATTTTACAATTCTTCGGAATAAGTATTGAATCATTGCGCATTGCCGGTGGTTTAATTATCGTAACATCTGGTTTTGCATTACTAACCGGTTCTTTTTCGAAACATAAAGGAATGAACGAACGGGTAAAAGACGATGCACAACAGCGAGAAGGAATATCCTTAACTCCGCTTGCGATCCCTATGCTGGCAGGGCCGGGATCGATCTCCCTTTTAATAGGAATGTACGAGGATTATAGTCTAACTTCAGAAAAATTAATCACGATTTTGGCGATTTTTGCCGTGTGTCTTTCTACCTTTTTAATGCTGAAGAGTGCGCATTATATTGCAAGGTTTTTAGGAGCTTCCGGGATAAACGCCATTTCGCGAATTATCGGATTTATTGTTATTGCTATAGGTATAGAATATATAAGCTCTTCGGTAATGACGGTTTTGGGCATTACCTTCAGTCATCAGTAATGCTGTTTAGCGTTTTCCAAAAGCAAGCCCGGCAATAAGCGCTAACAATCCAAATCCCATCATGGCATACGATTGGGTGTTGTCTCCTTGTGCTTCAACTGTAATAGGGCCGGCTTCTAAAGAAACTTCCGGAGAAATTAACGTATACAAACCATATCCTACTAATCCTATCCCTATGACTAAAAGTGAGATTTTCAGCACGTTATTCATTTTATAAAGTTTTATTAATCATAAGGTAAGGTAGTGATTAATATGCTAATTTGAGAATATAAAATTTAAAAGAAAACCTACTTTATGCGAATCTTACTTACCGGTGCCAATGGCTATATAGGAATGCGATTACTCCCTGAACTTTTAGAGCAGGGTCACGAAGTAGTTTGCGCTGTTCGCAATAAAAATAGGTTTTCGAGTAAAGAGTTAATCAATCAGGTAGAGATTGTTGAAATTGATTTTTTAGACCTGCCTGAAACTCCTGAGAAAATAAAGAATATTGATATTGCCTATTATCTAATCCATTCGATGAGTGGTAACACCAAAGATTTTGATAGCCAGGAAGCTGAAGCTGCCAATAACTTTAATAAGCTAATGAGCCAGACCAGCGTTAAACAGGTGATTTATCTGAGTGGAATGGTGAATCAGGATGAGCTTTCCAAACATTTAAAATCACGTAAAGCGGTGGAGGATATTCTTTATAAAGGAGATTTTCATCTTACGGTTTTACGGGCTGCGATTATTGTTGGTTCAGGTAGTTCTTCTTTTGAAATTATAAGGGACTTGTGCGAAAAGTTACCGGTTATGGTCACACCGCAATGGGTTCGCACTAAATGCCAGCCTACCGCAATTCGAGATGTTATAAAATTTTTAACCGGTGTTATTGGTCACGAAGAATGTTATGACCAGTCTTTTGATATTGGTGGACCAGATATTTTAACCTACCAGGAAATGATGGAAAAATATGCCGAGGTACGCGGACTAAAAATCTGGATTTTTAGCGTTCCCGTAATGTCGCCCAAACTTTCGTCTTACTGGTTATATTTTGTAACCTCAACATCATACAAGCTGGCCCAAAACCTGGTGGATAGTATGGAGGTTGAAGTGATTGCACGGGACGATAAATTAGCCAGAATCCTAAATATAGAAACCATTTCTTATAAAGAAGCGATAGAAATGGCTTTTTATAAAATCGAGCAAAATCAGGTGATTTCCAGCTGGAAAGATTCGTTAAGCAGTGGCCGTTTTAAAAAGGAACTTAATAAATATATAAAAGTACCCACCTACGGTTGCCTGCTGGATAAACAACAGAAGAAAACGAACAACCCTGAAGAAGCCTTAAAAAAGATCTGGTCTATTGGCGGACTTAACGGCTGGTACTACGGAAACTGGCTCTGGAAAATAAGGGGTTTCATGGATAAAATCGCCGGTGGCGTTGGCCTACGTCGTGGCCGTACTCATGCTACTGAATTATCTCCCGGAGACTCATTAGACTTTTGGCGCGTTCTTTTAGCCGATAAGGAAGAAAGACGCTTACTTCTTTTTGCTGAAATGAAAGTTCCCGGGGAAGCCTGGCTGGAGTTTTGTATCGATGAAGATAACGTGGTCCATCAAACCGCAACTTTTAGACCTAAAGGTCTTATGGGCAGACTATACTGGTATTCCATGTATCCATTTCATTATTTTATATTTGAGGGTATGATTACAAAAATCGCCAACGCCAAACCCAAAAAACAACTCGCTAATTAATTTAAGAAAGCTCCATACCGATATTAAAAAAAATCCGCTTTTTTATAGCGCAGCATTGATTTTATTTATTTTTTCTGTAATTATTTTTTCTTTTACTGCGGAATTTTATGCTCTTATCGATAGTCTTTCTATTTGGGTAAGGGAAATTTTTGGTGAATTTTATTTATGGCTGGGATTAGCCTGTGTACTCTTTCTGCTTATTATCGCTTTTTCTAAATACGGAAGGATACGTTTAGGAAATTCCCCGCCACAATTTGACAGACTTTCCTGGATCGCGATGCTTTATAGCGCCGGGATGGGAGCAGGTATTTTACTTAGGGCCGTGCAGGAACCGGTATTTATGTATCAAAATCCGCCATTAAAAACAGCTTATCCAAACGATATTATCGCTTTAGAGTTCACCTTTTATCAATGGGGATTTACCGCTTGGGCGTTCTACGGAATATTTGCACTTTTTATTGGCTATTCTTTATTTGTACGAAAAAATAATATGCTGCTTGGTACCAGTTTACCACAACTGAAAAAAATAAAGGGAATTCCGCAAAGTATCGATCTTTTAACGATTTTGACCACAGTTTTTGGTTTGGTTGCCGCAATAGGACTGGGAACCACGCAAATTGAAGGGGGTATTAGTCATCTTTCAGATCGAGAACCGGGCACACTTTGGATAGTGATCGGTCTCGTTTTTCTTATTTGTTTACTGGCCTTTATTTCGGCATACTCTGGAGTAGAAAAGGGGATTAAACGAATCTCTAACTGGAATATTTATATCACCATCGCTTTATTGATTTTTATTTTTCTACAGGCCGATATTATTGAAGTTCTAAAGTCTTTTTCTACTGCTACCTGGTTTTACCTCAAAGACTTTTTTCAGCTGAGTTTAGCGATTGGAGACTTTAACCCGGGAAAACAATTTTTAACCGACTGGACCTATTATTACTGGGCATTTTGGCTGGCCTGGGCGCCATTTACCGGAATTTTCATTGCCAGAATTTCACAAGGTCGCACGGTACGCGAGATGATTTTGGGCGTTTTGATCCTTCCTTCTTTAGGGAGTTTTTTATGGTTTAGTGTTTTTGGCGGATCTTCATTTGATATTATTGAAGATATGGCCAATTACAATGGTGAATTTAGTAATGTATTTACCTCGATCTTTAAATTCTTCGAGAGTTTTCCACTCTCCAATATCACCAATGTGATCACCGTTTTATTGCTGATCAGTTTTTTGGTCACCTCGGTAGATTCGGCGATCTATGTTTTAAGCATGTTTAGTGATAAGGGGAATGAAAATCCTAAAAAGAAATACCGCCTTATTTGGGCGGTATTGATTCTTATTTTTTCTGAGGCGATCATACTTTTAGGAAACGTAAAACCAGAAAGTGACGTTTTAGATGCCATGCAAAAATTCCTGATTATAGGCTCGCTTCCCTTTGCCATATTAACGGCACTAATGATGCTCCCTTTTGTTATTGAAATTAGAAAGAAACATTAAGCTTTGGGTAAGAAAACCTCGGCAAGCATACACCGGGCACTACCGCCTCCACAAGTTTCGATCACGTTAAGGTCACTGCTTAAAATCTCTGAATATTTCTCGATTTTCGCAACCTGATCTGGCGTTAAACTTTGGTGCGCCCGCTCACTCATCACTAAATACTTCTTATCAAAAGCACCACGAACCTGTAACATATTACCGGCAAACTCGTGCATTTGCTCTTCAGAAATCACAATTAGTTCTTTTTTATCTTGTTTTAGATGCTTTAATAGATTTTTACGCTCTTTCGCATCGTCAATGCTATCCAGGCAAATTACCGCAAACTCTTCAGCCACACACATCATCACATTGGTATGATAAATTTGCTTTCGTTTCCCTTCTACCGTTTGATAGGCATTAAAAATAACCGGAGTAAACTCAAAATCTTCACAAAATTCAATTAAAAGATCTTCATCGGCTCTGGGTGATAAAGCGCAATACGCTTTTTCATTTTCACGATCTAAAATTAAGCTTCCGGTTCCTTCCAAAAAAATATCATCATCTTCTGCTGACGTATAATCTACAATATTAGTGATTTTTAAACCTTCTTCTTCAAGATTTGCAAAGTAATCCAATCGACGTTCTTTTCTTCGATTTTCAGCAAACATGGGATACAATGCAATCTCTCCGTTTTCATGAAAAGAGACCCAGTTATTAGGGAAAATCGAATCTGGCTTATTATCATCGGCAATATCATCTACGACCACAACCTTCACGCCTACACTTTTCAGTTTTTTCACAAACGCATCAAACTCGGCCTGAGCTTCTTTATTTACGTCTTTACCTTTTAGATTCTTCTGAAAATAATTATTCACCGCCGTTTCTTCATTCATCCTAAATGCAACCGGGCGCACCATTAAAACGGTATCTGTAATCTGCTTCATGTTAATCTCTAATTAATGGTAATGTTGAACAGCGCAATAAACCTTCTTGTTTTGCTATTTGCGAATAAGGAACTTCCTCGACAGTAATTCCGTGAGAACGGAGCCACTCATTTAGACGAGTAAATTTTTCTTCGGAAATTACCACATCTTCAGCAATAGTAAATATATTTGAATTCATGTGGTACATTTCGTCTTTGGTAATTTCAAAGATATTTTTTTCTCCAAATAGGTTTACCAGCCATTGATACTCTTTCGAGTCTAAAAATCCGCCTTTATAAATAATCGCTTTATCTTTTCCTACCGGCTGAAAGCAACAATCCAAATGCAGGGCATTTTCCTTAGGATCGATATTGCTCTTTTTTAAGTTGAAGGACACTACTTTTTTCTTTGGGAATAATTCCTGAAGTGCTTTCACTGCATGAATATTGGTTCTTGCGGTAATATAGTCTGGATAGTCCTCTCCTGTATATGTGCCTACCAGGATATAATCCCCAAAAGGCATTACATCACCTCCTTCAATATGCGCATTATCAGGAAGTTTTATAATTTTATCTGGATCTATCTTATCGACCACATGCTGTATGGCTTTTATCTCTTTCTCCCGGTCTGGAAGAATATTGGCTTTCACAAATTTATCTTCGATTACAAAGGCAATATCACGAGTAAAAATCTGGTTGTAATTTTCGATAATTTGAGGTCTAAAAACTTCTACGTCATATTTCTTTAAAACATGAGCTACGGCTTCCATTTCTTTCACCATATCTTCTTCTTGCGGATAAGTCCCGGCTTTGATATGTTCTATAGATTTTGGATCGTAAGCTTCGTCTAGTTCTGGTGCCCCACCGTTACTTTTAGCGGTACCTAAAACAACTGCTCTTAATCTTGAAGTTTCATTATTGATCTTTAAGTGCATCACTAAAAATTTTTTCAAATATAGAAAAAGCCCCATTTAATAATGGAGCTTTTTAAATAATTTATAATTAAGCTAAGTTTATCTTTCGCTTACTGGTTTAAATTCCCTAAGGTTTTCACCCACATAAATTTGACGTGGTCTACCAATTGGTTCTTTTTTAAGTCTCATTTCTCTCCACTGTGCAATCCATCCAGGAAGACGACCTAAAGCAAACATTACCGTAAACATTTCTACTGGTATTCCTAAAGCTCTATAAATAATTCCTGAGTAGAAATCGACGTTTGGATATAATTTTCTTTCTACAAAATATTGATCTTCTAAAGCTTCTTTTTCTAATCCTTTAGCGATATCCAGTACCGGATCATCAATCCCTAGACCTCCAAGAACTTCGTCTGCAGATCTTTTGATGATTTTAGCACGTGGATCAAAATTCTTATAAACACGGTGACCAAATCCCATTAAACGGAAAGGATCGTCTTTATCTTTGGCTTTTTGCATAAACTTATGGGTATCGCCACCATCTGCTTTAATTCCTTCCAACATTTCGATCACTGCCTGGTTGGCCCCACCATGAAGTGGTCCCCAAAGAGCAGAAATACCCGCTGAAATAGAAGCAAATAATCCTGCGTGTGAAGAACCTACCATTCTAACTGTGGACGCCGAACAGTTTTGCTCGTGATCTGCATGAAGAATTAGCAATTTATCTAAAGCTTCGATTATAGACTTATCGACATTATATTTTTTACCTGGTCTTTCGAACATCATTTCATGTAGGTTTTCTACATAACCTAATGAATCGTCACCATAGTTAAGCGGAAGACTGTTTTTCTTTCGTAAAGTCCATGCAACAAGTACCGGGAATTTACCCATAATCTTCACTATCGCTTTATACATATCCTCTTCAGAATCTACATTTACTGAAGATGGGTTAAAAGCAATTAAGGCACTGGTTAAGGAAGAAAGAACGCCCATTGGATGAGCTGATTTTGGAAAACCATCCAAAATTTTCTTCATTTCTTCGTCTACTTCAGACTGATCCTTAATATCATTAGAAAATTTATCTAATTGTGCTTTATTAGGTAATTCCCCAAAAATCAAAAGATAAGCTACTTCAAGAAAATTTGCTTTTTCAGCAAGGTCTTCGATAGCGTAGCCTCTATATCTTAAGATTCCTTTTTCACCGTCTAAAAAAGTGATAGCACTCTCACAACTTCCTGTGTTCTTGTAACCACGGTCTAAAGTTATCATTCCGGCTTCAGATCGAAGGGTTTTTATGTCTATACCCAGTTCACCTTCAGTTCCCTCTGTAACCGGAAACTCGTACTTTTTTCCTTGATATTCTAATATAGCTTTATCTGACATTGTATTGAATTACAAAATTTAAATTAATCGATTACGAATTTAATAAAATCTAAGCTTCTATTCAATTAAAACCTAGCAATTATACTATAATTAACAGGGGTTTCGAGAGATTTTACCTATATAAAGATAAGAATCTTTTATGCCGGTAATTTATATAAGGATTTATAGTAATCGTCTACTGATTTCTCCCAGGTAAAACGTACTTTTTTGGCATTTTGCTCGATTTTTCTCCACTTCGCTTTATCTTCAAAAAACATATTTAAAACATGCTTAAATGAATCGACCATATTTCTTACTTTCTTATCGTAACTATTACCATCAAACACAAAACCGGTTTCTAAATGTTTTACCGTATCTATTAATCCTCCCGTATGATGTACTAAACATGGATGGCCGTTACGCATGGCAAGCATTTGACTGATGCCGCAAGGCTCAAACAGACTAGGCATAAAATAAAGGTTGGTTTCCAGATAAATACTATCGATTACATCCTCACTCTGACCGTTTATAAATAAGAAGTTTTTCTTTTCATGGCTTATTTTGCGCAAAAGCTCCTCGTATTCTGGCGCTCCTGTTCCTAAAAGGATAAAAATACCATTAACCTCGGCAAGTAAATCCAATATTTCTAAGAAGGCTTCCGGTGAACGTTTAAAAAAATAGAACTTTTGTTCCGTAAGTCTGGCTACACTCGAACATACAAAGTCTGGTTTCCTTTTAAGGTATGGCATGACTTTTTCTCCTGTATGTGCTAAAAAATCTGATTTATATTTTTTAGATTCCTGTTGTAACCATTTAAATATTGCTGAAGCTATATTGAAATAAAGATTATTTTTTCGTGCCCTACGGATATTTCTATAGTTACAGCCATTAAGAATTCCTATAAATCTCCCCTCTCTATCGGCCTGATTTAAATCTTCCTCTAAACCTTCTCCTCCAATAAATTCTGGGGGATTGCTGGGATAAAGCACATCATTTTTATAGCTTGGTGACACTGTATGCACGGCGTCTGCAAAACGAATACCCAATGCCATCATATTTATACAATCGTGATAGCGACGGTCCCTAAGCTCATCATAATTAAAATCTACCTCTGGGAAAAAATTACGTACAGAAGAATAATTATTTTCAAAAGGACGAATTCCCTGAATGGCGAGATTATGGATACTATAAATCACACGAATGTCCTGAAGGCAGGTATAGTCTTTATGGTATCGTCTTAAAAACAACACCATGCTGGCATGCCAATCGTGCAAATGAATTACATCTAAATCTCCAAAAATTTTAATTTTAACGGCTTGGGCTACTGCGGTACAAAAAATAAAATATTTTATGGCATCTGTATAAAATGGTTCATTTAAATCATTATGATAAATATGCGCGATATCGCCCGCCTCAATTTCAGGATGATGAATAACATAATGAGTGATTCCTGGAAAATCTTTTTTGGGTTGAACTTCGTAAATCTCTGCTAGATAATCTAAACCACGAAGTTTAAATGATAAGTTAGAAATGAACTTTGCGTTTTGATGTAGCCTGGAATAAGAAGGAACTACAACATGAACAGTATCCCCTTTTTGGGAAATTTGCCGGGGTACATCGCGTATTACGTCGCCCATGCCTCCTGCTTTGCAATGGGGAATAGCATCATTCTCTGAAGCTACAAATAGGAAATTGTGCATGAAAATCTGGTTAGGATTAGGTTAGAACTATTATTCGCAAAAGTTAATTATTAATCTTCAAACATTTGATTAAAGGAATATTAAATTAAAATAAAAAAGCCTTTCAAATTAATGAAAGGCTCTATAATCTAAAATTATGTAAGGAAATTCTTATTTCACTTTAAAAGCTTTATCTTTTGGAAAATAAGCAACACTTCCTAATTCTTCTTCAATTCTAATTAACTGATTGTATTTTGCCATACGATCACTTCTTGAAGCAGAACCGGTTTTTATTTGTCCTGTATTTAAAGCTACTGCTAAATCGGCAATGGTATTATCTTCTGTTTCTCCAGAACGGTGGGACATTACAGAAGTATAACCGGCGTTATGTGCCATATTCACCGCTGCAATTGTTTCGGTTAACGTACCAATCTGGTTTACTTTAATAAGAATAGAATTGGCAATTCCTTCTTCGATTCCTCGAGATAAACGCTCTACATTAGTTACATAAAGGTCATCACCTACTAACTGAACTTTATCGCCAATCTTATCGGTAAGCGCTTTCCATCCATCCCAGTCGTTTTCATCCATACCATCTTCGATAGAA
This sequence comes from Zunongwangia pacifica, assembly GCF_023499215.1. Lineage (GTDB taxonomy): Bacteria > Bacteroidota > Bacteroidia > Flavobacteriales > Flavobacteriaceae > Zunongwangia > Zunongwangia pacifica. Next base: position 57,961 of record NZ_JAKHSK010000010.1, on the reverse strand, counting down.
ATGATTGGATATTTAGAAGCTAATTCGGCAAGATATTCAGCTTGTTCTTCGCTAGTACGTACTACACCTTTATCACCTTCGAATTTAGCATAGTTGTATTTACCGTCTTCGTAAAATTCAGCTGAAGCACAATCTAAAGCGATCATTACTTCATCACCGCCTTTGTAACCTGCTTTTTCGATAGCTTTCAATATGGTCTCTAAGGCATCCTCAGTTCCGTCTAAAGTTGGAGCAAATCCACCTTCGTCACCAACAGCAGTACTTAAGCCTCTATCGTGTAATACTTTTTTAAGATTGTGGAAAATTTCCGTTCCCATTTTTATTGCTTCTGAAAAGCTTTCAGCTTTTACCGGCATAATCATGAATTCCTGAAAAGCGATAGGAGCATCACTGTGAGATCCACCATTAATAATGTTCATCATTGGAACAGGAAGCGTGTTTGCACTTACACCACCAACATAACGATATAACGGAAGACCAAGTTCATTTGCAGCTGCTTTAGCAACAGCAAGGGAAACACCTAGAATTGCATTGGCCCCTAATTTAGATTTGTTTGAAGTCCCATCTAATTCGATCATTGTCTGGTCAATTAGATTTTGTTCAAAAACTGAATAGCCTAAAAGTTGCTCTGCAATCTTAGTATTTACATTTTCAACGGCAGTAAGAACGCCTTTACCCATAAAGTCATTTCCACCATCGCGAAGTTCTACAGCCTCATGCTCGCCTGTAGAAGCTCCAGAAGGAACAGCTGCCCTTCCTAATATTCCGTTCTCTGTGATTACATCTACTTCAACTGTTGGGTTACCTCTAGAGTCAAAAATTTGACGCGCATGAATATTTACTATAGCACTCATAGTCTGTATTATAATTTAATTAATTGATTAGTCTGCAAGATACGAATACAGCAATAAAAAAACGAGGAATAATTTATAATATAACAAGTATTTTACCTAAAACGTTTTCGAAAAAACATCATTCTTAATCTTATAATAGCAATCTATTAACGTCATAAAATTTGGCATCAATTTCCCAAAGAATACACCCAAACAGTATTTTAAATCAACAGATTTTTAAGTGCAAAAAGAGAGGAAATAAACTTTGAATATTTATCATTGGACGATCCTAAAATAAAAAAGCCGGAATTTTTCCGGCTTTAAATATAAATTAGGCTTTTGCCTGTTTGATACGATCTATAAATTCATCGAACAGATAACTTGCATCGTGCGGACCTGGACTGGCTTCAGGGTGGTATTGCACTGAAAAACAATTCTTGTTGGTCATTTGTAATCCACCTACAGTACCATCATTTAAACAAATATGGGTAATCTCTACATCTGGATGGGATTCTGTAGCTGTTTTATCTACAGCAAAACCGTGATTCTGCGAGGTAATCTCTCCTTTACCAGTCTTTAAATTTTTAACCGGGTGATTAATCCCCCTGTGACCGTGGTGCATTTTATAGGTAGGAATTCCATTGGCCAAAGCAATAATTTGGTGCCCCAGGCAAATACCAAATAATGGATGATCTTTCGCTATAATGTCTTTCGCTAATTGAATGGCGCCATTTAAAGGTTGCGGATCGCCCGGTCCATTAGATAAAAAATAGCCGTCTGGATTCCACTCACTCATTTCAGCATAAGTCGCATTATAAGGAAATACTTTTACGTAAACATCACGTTGTGCAAGGTTTCTTAAAATGTTTCTTTTAATGCCTACATCTAATGCAGCAACCTTATAAGTCGCATTTTCATCACCAAAATAATAAGCTTCTTTAGTGGAAACTTTAGAAGCTAGTTCCAGACCATTCATGTCTGGGACTTCGGCTAGCTGAGTCTTTAAAGATTCGATATTATCTACATCTGTAGAAATAATCGCATTCATTGCTCCATTTTCACGAATATAGGTCACTAAAGCCCGTGTATCGACATCTGAAATAGCAAATAAATTACTATCCTCTAAGAACTCTTCTAAAGTTTGATCTGCTGCCGGTCTGGATTGGTCGTAGCTAAAATTTTTACAAATTAAACCCGCGATTTTGGCTCCATCAGACTCATTTTCATCTTCACTTGTACCATAATTACCAATATGAGCGTTGGTGGTTACCATCAACTGGCCGAAATAAGATGGATCTGTAAAAATTTCTTGATAACCGGTCATCCCGGTATTAAAACATACCTCGCCAACAGCACTACCTTCTTTGGTTCCCACCAATTTGCCATGAAAAATAGTTCCGTCTGCTAATAGAATGATAGCTTTTTTTCTTGTTTGATATTTCATACTAAAAAAATAATACGACCTAAATTTAAGGAATATTAAAAAATGTATACTTATTAGATATAAAAAAAGGACAAACCCGGTGAGTTTATCCTTTTAAAAATTATTGATAGTAAAGAATCATTTATTCTTCTTTTTTATCGTCTTTTTCTTCTTGCTTTGTTTCTTCAGCTTTTGGAGCTTCGGTAGTTTCAGCAGTGCTTTTCTTACCAGCTCTACGAGTTGATTTCTTCTTAGCAGACTTATTAACGTTATAAGTTTCGTTAAAATCTACTAATTCGATCATCGCCATATCAGCGTTATCCCCTAAACGGTTACCTAATTTGATAATACGGGTATATCCACCTGGACGATCTCCTACTTTAGGAGCTACTTCACGAAACAATTCACTTACAGCATACTTATCACGTAGTTTACTGAAAACGATTCTTCTATTATGAGTAGTATCTTCTTTAGACTTAGTTACTAATGGCTCTATAAAAACTTTTAAAGCTTTTGCTTTAGCCACAGTAGTATTAATACGCTTATGCTCAATTAGTGAAGACCCCATATTTGCCAACATCGACTTACGATGAGCGGTCTTTCTACCTAAATGATTTATTTTCTTTCCGTGTCTCATTACTATTCTTTTTAGAGTAATTCACTAACGTGAATTAGTCCTTATCCAATTTATATTTTGAAAGATCCATACCAAAGTTCAATCCTTTGTTACTTACAAGCTCTTCAAGCTCCGTTAATGATTTCTTACCGAAGTTACGGAACTTCATAAGATCATTTTTATTATAAGAAACAAGATCCCCTAAGGTATCAACTTCAGCCGCTTTTAAACAATTTAGTGCTCTTACTGAAAGGTCCATATCTACTAATTTAGTTTTTAGTAGCTGTCTCATGTGAAGAGATTCTTCATCATAAGTTTCAGTTTGAGCTATTTCATCAGCCTCTAGCGTAATACGCTCATCAGAGAACAACATGAAATGGTGAATTAAAGTTTTGGCAGCTTCAGTTAATGCATCTTTAGGATGAATAGAACCGTCACTAATAATTTCGAAAACAAGTTTTTCGTAATCAGTTTTTTGTTCTACACGATAATTTTCGATACTATATTTTACATTCTTAATAGGAGTGTAAATAGAATCGGTAAAAATAGTTCCTAAAGGAGCATTGGCCTTTTTATTTTCTTCTGCCGGAACATAACCTCTACCCTTTTCAATAGTAATTTCCATGTTGATATTAACTTTACTATCAAGATGACATATCACCAACTCAGGATTTAAGACCTGAAAACCAGAAATAAATTTCTGGAAATGACCAGCGGTTAATTCTTCTTCACCAGAAACAGAAATTGTAACGGCTTCGTTATCTATTTCATCAATTTGCCTTTTGAATCTAACTTGTTTAAGATTCAATATTATTTCTGTTACATCTTCTACAACTCCAGGAATTGTTGAGAATTCGTGATCCACACCTTCGATACGAACCGAAGTGATCGCGAATCCCTCTAAAGATGATAACAGCACTCTTCTTAAAGCGTTACCAACGGTTAACCCATATCCAGGCTCCAAAGGACGAAATTCAAATTTCCCTTCGAAATCTGTAGAGTCAATCATTATAACTTTATCGGGCTTCTGAAAATTTAGTATTGCCATATTACGACTTCTGTGAATTATTATTTCGAATATAATTCGACGATGAATTGTTCATTTATGTTTTCTGGAATCTGAACTCTTCCAGGTACAGAAACAAAAGTTCCTTGTTTTGTTTCATTATTCCAAGTAATCCATTCGTAAACATTGCTATTGTTAGCTAATGCATCCTGAATTACTTGTAGAGATTTAGATTTCTCTCTTACTCCAACAACATCACCAGCTTTCAATTGGTAAGAAGGAATATTTACTAATTCTCCATTTACAGTAATATGTCTGTGAGAAACAAGCTGTCTAGCGGCTCTTCTTGATGGAGCAACACCTAATCTAAAAACAACATTATCTAATCTTGATTCACAAAGCTGAAGTAAAACCTCACCGGTAATCCCCTGAGATCTTGTAGCTTTTTCGAACATATTTCTAAACTGACGCTCTAAAATACCATAGGTATATTTCGCTTTTTGCTTCTCCATTAACTGGATAGCATATTCAGATTTTTTACCTCTACGACGGTTATTACCGTGTTGTCCCGGAGGATAATTTCTTTTTTCGAAAGATTTATCATCTCCGAATATAGCCTCGCCAAATTTACGAGCTATCTTAGTCTTAGGACCAGTATATCTTGCCATTTAAAATAGATTTATAGAGAGGGATTATGAATTAAGGCATACGTCCTTCGATAATCGTAATTTCCTCTCTTAATTATATAATTAATTATACTCTACGTCTTTTAGGAGGACGACATCCATTATGAGGTAGTGGAGTAACATCAACGATTTCGGTTACTTCGATACCACTATTGTGGATAGATCTGATAGCAGATTCTCTACCATTACCAGGTCCCTTTACATAAACTTTAACCTTACGAAGACCAGCTTCGTGCGCTACTTTAGAAGCATCTTCAGATGCTAACTGCGCAGCATAAGGAGTATTTTTCTTAGATCCTCTAAAGCCCATTTTACCGGCAGACGACCAAGAGATAACATCTCCTTTTTTGTTAGTCAAAGAAATGATAATATTGTTAAAAGAAGCAGTAACATGAGCTTCTCCAATAGACTCAACGTTTACTTTACGTTTCTTTTGAGCAGTTTTTGTTGACTTTGCCATATTACTTATTATTTAGTTGCCTTTTTCTTATTAGCAACAGTTTTTCTTCTTCCTTTTCTAGTTCTAGAGTTGTTTTTAGTTCTCTGACCTCTTAAAGGTAACCCAGATCTATGACGAATACCTCTGTAACATCCAATATCCATTAGACGTTTGATACTCATTTGAACTTCAGTACGTAATTCTCCTTCGATTGTGTAGTTACCTACAGCTTCACGGATACGACCAATTTCATCATCGTTCCAATCTGAAACTTTTTTACTCTCATCAACTTTAGCTTCAGCAAGTATTTCCTGAGCCCTGCTTTTGCCAATTCCGAAGATATAGGTCAATGCTATAACTCCTCGCTTTTGTTTAGGTATATCTACCCCTGCAATTCTTGCCATAATTAGCCTTGTCTTTGTTTAAATCTAGGATTCTTTTTGTTAATCACGTAAAGGCGCCCTTTTCTGCGAACTATCTTGCAGTCGGCACTTCTTTTCTTTATTGATGCTCTAACTTTCATCTTTCTAATTTTTTATAACGCCAGATGCAAAAATAAAATTCACATAAGGCTTTTTTGCCTAATAATTTTTTCAGTGTGCAAAAGTAATGAAAAAATTATTAATAGCTTAATTTACTTCTTAGTATCTGTAAGTTATGCGCGCCTTGCTTAAATCGTAAGGGCTCATTTCCAATTTCACCTTATCTCCAGGCAACAATTTTATATAATGCATACGCATCTTACCCGAGATATGAGCGGTCACCACGTGACCATTTTCTAACTCTACACGAAACATTGCATTAGATAATGCTTCGATAATCGTTCCATCTTGTTCAATTGCTGGTTGCTTTGCCATAATTAAGCTACTGCTTTTCTGTTTTTACCTGTTTTCATTAATCCGTCATAGTGTCTATTCAACAAGTAAGAATTTACCTGTTGCATAGTATCGATTGCAACTCCAACTAAAATTAATAGAGAGGTACCTCCAAAAAACAGTGCCCATCCTTGCTGAACTCCAAGTATAGAATAAACAAATGCAGGGAACACTGCAATTAAAGCTAAGAAAACAGATCCAGGAAGTGTAATTTGAGACATGATACGATCTAAATACTCAGCAGTTTCAGTTCCTGGACGAATACCAGGAATAAAACCTCCACTACGTTTAAGATCATCTGCCATTTTATTGGTTGGCACCGTAATCGCAGTATAGAAATAAGTAAATACTATAATTAATAAGGCGAATACTAAATTATACCAGAAACCAAAAATATTACTAAATGCAGCAGTCACACCTTGTGCCGCATCAGAATCTGAAAGACCAGCTAAAGCCACTGGAATAAACATAATAGCCTGAGCAAATATAATTGGCATTACTCCTGAAGCATTAAGCTTAAGAGGAATATATTGTCTTGATCCAAATACATTTTTCTCATAGCCTCCAGTAGCAGATCTTCTTGCATACTGCACCGGTATTTGGCGAACCGCCATTACCAACATTACAGCAGCCAGAATAATTGCAAACCAAATTGCCAACTCGATCAATACCATAATAAGTCCACCACTACCATCAAACCTAGAAGCAAATTCCTGAAGGAATGCCTTAGGTAGATTAGCAATAATACCTACCATAATTAATAGAGAAATACCATTACCTATACCCTTATCTGTAATCTTCTCTCCAAGCCACATAGCAAAGATCGTTCCTGTTGTAAGGATGATAACAGAAGATATAATAAAGGATAAGCTATCTCCTAAAAGAAAAGCACTTTGTGGCAAGGTATTAAACAGATTATAAATATAACCTGGACCCTGAACTAAGGTAATTGCTATGGTTAACCATCTGGTAATCTGATTTATCTTCTTACGCCCACTTTCACCTTCTTTTTGAAGCTTTTGCAAATAAGGAATTGCAATCCCCATAAGCTGAACAACAATAGAAGCCGAGATATAAGGCATAATACCTAACGCAAAAATAGAGGCATTAGAAAAAGCACCTCCGGTAAATGAGTTAAGCAAACCTAATAAACCACTATCTGTCTGATTAGCTAAGTTTGCTAACTGACTAGCATCTATCCCAGGAAGTACAACCTGAGTTCCAAAACGATAAACTAAAAGTAAACCGAGGGAAACTAAAATACGGTTTTTTAGTTCCTCGATTTTCCAAATATTTTTTATAGTATTGATGAATTTCATTTGGCTATCTATTATAAAGTAACAACTTCACCTCCTGCAGCTTCAATAGCTTCTTTGGCTGAGGCCGTAAATTTATGAACAGATACTTTTAATTTGGCCTTTAATTCACCTCTACCTAAAATTTTAACTAGCTCATTCTTTCCAGCTAAACCGTTTTCCACAAGTACACTTAGGTCTACCGTATCCTTTACTTTACCATTATCAACTAATGTTTGTAAAGTATCTAAGTTAATACCTTGGTATTCTTTACGGTTTCTGTTGTTAAAACCAAATTTTGGTACACGGCGTTGAAGGGGCATCTGCCCTCCTTCAAAACCTATTTTCTTAGAGTAACCAGAACGTGATTTAGCCCCTTTGTGACCACGAGTAGCGGTCCCACCTTTACCGGATCCTTCTCCACGGCCAACACGTTTATTGTTACTTTTAACTGAACCTTTTGCAGGTTTTAAGTTACTTAAATCCATGTAAACCTATTATTTTGTTTCCTCTACAGAAACTAAGTGTTTAACTTTATTTATCATACCAAGGATGTTTGGTGTATCCTGGTGCTCTACAGTATGTCCTATTTTTCTAAGACCTAGTGCTTCTAGAACTCTCTTTTGGTTCTGAGATCTATTAATCGCACTTTTTACTTTAGTTACCTTTATCTTTGCCATCTTATCCCTGATTTTATCCTTTGAAAAGTTTTTCCAACGTGATTCCTCTTTGTTTCGCTACTGTATCTGCACTTCTTAACTGTAATAGTGCATCAAAAGTAGCTTTAACAACGTTATGAGGGTTAGAAGAACCTTGGTTCTTAGAAAGTACATCATGTACTCCTACAGACTCTAGTACCGCACGGATCGCACCACCGGCAATAATCCCTGTACCAGTTGCAGCAGGTAAAAGTAAAACTCTCGCTCCACCATATTTACCTTTTTGCTCGTGTGGTAAAGTACCTTTATGTAAAGGAATACGTACCAAATTCTTTTTTGCATCTTCAACGGCTTTTGAAATAGCATCGGCAACCTCTTTAGATTTACCTAAACCATGTCCAACAACACCATTTTCGTCACCAACTACTACAATTGCAGAGAAACCAAATGCTCTACCACCTTTAGTAACTTTAGTAACACGTTGCACTCCTACCAAACGATCTTTAAGTTCAAGACCTCCTGGTTTTACATGTTCTACGTTTTTATAATCTTGATACATATCTTCTTAGAATTTTAGTCCTCCTTCACGAGCACCTTCTGCTAATGATTTAACTCTACCGTGATACAAGTAACCTCCTCTATCGAAAGAAACAGTTTCAACTCCGGCCTTTTTTGCTCTATCTGCCAAATTTTTACCTACCAACTCAGCAATATCACTTTTAGTACCTGAAGCATCTTTCACTTCCTTATCTCTAGAAGAAGCTGCAGCTAAAGTTTTTCCAGCTACATCGTCTATAATCTGAGCATAAATTTCTTTATTACTTCTATATACAGACAATCTTGGACGGCTTTCAGTTCCGCTAATATTCTTGCGAATACGCTTTCTTATCTTTAATCTTCTTTTTTCTTTTGAAAATGCCATAACTAAACTTTATTAAGCTGATTTACCTGCTTTTCTTCTAATTATTTCTCCTTTAAATTTAATACCTTTTCCTTTGTAAGGTTCAGGTACTCTGAAAGAACGAATCTTTGCAGCAACTTGTCCTAAAAGTTGTTTGTCATGAGAAGTAAGTTTAACAACTGGGTTCTTTCCTTTTTCTGATATTGTTTCAACTTTAACCTCTGGAGCTAAATCTATAACAATATTATGGGAGTACCCAACAGCCAAATCTAATTTTTGTCCCTGATTAGAAGCTCTATAACCTACACCTACTAACTCTAATTCTTTAGTAAATCCATTAGTTACACCTTCAATCATATTATTCACTAGTGCACGGTATAAACCATGCTTAGCTTTTTGATCACTTTTATCAGAAGAACGCTCAAAAGATATTACATTATCCTCTACATTAACATCTATATCGCTAATTTCTTGCTTAAGTTCTCCTAATTTTCCTTTTACCGTTACAAAACCATCTTTAAAGTCTACATTAACACCTTCTGGAATTGTAATTGGGCTTTTACCTATTCTTGACATTTCTTCTTATTTTAAGAATTAGTAAACGTAACACAATACTTCACCACCAACATTCTCTGCTCTGGCCTGCTTATCTGTCATTACTCCGTGAGAAGTACTGATAATAGCAATACCTAAACCATTTAATATACGTGGTAATTCTCCAGCACCGGCATATTTACGTAAACCAGGTTTACTTATTCTCTGGATATCTTTTATTACAGAGTCTTTAGTATCCTTATCATACTTAAGAGCAATCTTGATAGTACCTTGCGCAGTAGTATCTTCAAACTTGTAACTTAAGATATATCCCTGATCGAATAAAATCTTAGTAATTTCTTTTTTAACGTTAGAAGCCGGAATTTCAACAACTCTATGGTTTGCTGCTACCGCATTTCTAATACGCGTTAAAAAATCTGCAATTGGATCTGTATTCATTTATATTAATTTGCGATTATGGTTTTCCTATTTAATTTGGAACCTATAATCAATTTATAATTTACCAACTAGCCTTCTTAACTCCAGGAATAAGACCATTATTAGCCATTTCTCTAAACATTACACGAGAAACACCAAATTGTCTCATATATCCCTTTGGTCTACCAGTTAGCTTACAACGATTATGCAAACGTACCGGAGAAGAGTTTTTTGGTAATTTTTGCAATGCTTCATAATCACCAGCTTCTTTTAAAGCCTTTCTTTTTTCAGCATATTTTTCTACCAATTTCTGTCTCTTCACCTCACGGGCTTTCATTGATTCTTTAGCCATGTCTTAATTCTTTTTAAAGGGTAAACCTAGTTCAGTTAATAAAGATTTCGCTTCTTTATCAGTATCAGCAGTAGTAACGAAAGTAATATCCATACCTGCGATTCTGTTTACCGCATCGATATCAATCTCAGGGAAAATTATCTGCTCAGTAATTCCTAAGTTATAATTCCCTCTACCATCAAAACCGTTAGCTTTAATCCCATTAAAATCACGTACACGTGGAAGTGCAGAGGTAATTAATCTATCTAAAAATTCGTACATTCTGTAACCACGTAAAGTAACTTTTGCACCAATTGGCATTCCTTTACGAAGTTTAAATGTAGCAACATCTTTCTTTGAAATAGTTGCAACTGCCTTTTGACCAGTAATAGCTGTTAATTCATCTACTGCATGATCAATTAATTTCTTATCTGCAACAGCGCCTCCAACTCCTCGGCTTATAACGATTTTCTTAAGCTTAGGCACTTCCATTACATTGCTGTAACTATATTCTTCTATAAGAGATGATTTAATTTTATCATCATACTCTTTTCTAAGTCTTGGTACGTATGCCATAACTATAATACTTCATTTGATTTTTTAGAAAATCTCACCTTTTTCCCATCCTCTTCTTTAAAACCTACTCTGGTAGCCTTACCATCTTTGGTAGTTAAAGAAAGATTAGAAATATTTATTGGAGCTTCTTTCTTAGTAATTCCGCCTTGTGGATTAGAAGCACTAGGCTTCTCATGTTTAGAAATCGTATTGATTCCTTCCACAATAGCTTTATTCTTGTCTGGAAATACTTTTTGAACTTTACCTTGCTGACCTTTATGATCACCAGCAATAACTAGAACTGTATCTCCTGATTTTATTTTAAGCTTTGTCATTTTTTTAATGTATTAAAGCACTTCAGGTGCCAATGATACAATTTTCATGAATTGCTTATCACGAAGTTCTCTTGCTACAGGACCAAAAACACGTGTTCCACGCATCTCTCCAGCTGGGTTTAGAAGCACACACGCATTATCATCGAATCTAATATAAGATCCGTCTGGTCTGCGCACTTCTTTCTTGGTACGAACAACAACTGCTGTAGAAACCGCACCTTTTTTAATGTTTCCATTAGGTGTAGCTTCTTTAACGCTGACAACAATCTTGTCTCCAACAGAAGCGTATCTTTTCTTTGTACCTCCTAATACTCTAATAGCTAAAACTTCTTTAGCCCCAGTATTATCTGCTACTTTTAGTCTAGACTCTTGTTGTACCATAATTACTTCGCTCTTTCAATTATTTCTACTAATCTCCAACACTTAGATTTACTCATAGGTCTAGTTTCCATGATCCTTACAGTATCTCCTTCGTTGCAGTCGTTTTTTTCGTCGTGAGCTACGTACTTCTTAGTTTTCAATACGAACTTTCCGTACATAGGGTGTTTTACTTTTTTAACCTCAGAAACCACTATAGATTTCTGCATTTTATTACTGGTAACTACACCTATTCGCTCTTTTCTTAAATTTCTTTTTTCCATCTTTCAGCAGAATAACACTTATTGTTGTTCTCTTTTAGTTAACTCGGTAGCTAATCTCGCTATACTTCTCCTTACAGCTCTTAACTGTATTGGGTTCTCTAATGGCGAAACAGCATGAGCCATTTTTAAATCTGCATATGCCTTACGAGATTTATCAAGCTCTTCCTGCAATTCTGCAACAGACAATTCTTTTACTTCTGATTGTTTCATAATTCAAAAAATTATTCTTGATAATCTCTAGCTACGATAAATTTAGTTCTTACCGGAAGTTTTTGTGCTGCAAGACGTAGTGCCTCTTTAGCAGTTGCCATAGGCACACCACCAATTTCAAACATAATTCTTCCAGGTTTTACAACAGCAGCCCAATATTCTACTGCACCTTTACCTTTACCCATACGAACCTCAAGAGGCTTCTTAGTGATAGGCTTATCTGGAAATATTTTAATCCAGATAGAACCTTCTCTCTTCATATAACGGGTAGCAGCAATACGCGCAGCTTCGATTTGACGAGCTGTAATGAAACTTGAATCAAGAGACTTGATTCCAAATGTTCCATTTGAAAGACGGTGACCTCTTTGAGCCACACCTTTCATACGCCCCTTCTGTTGCTTACGATATTTCGTTCTTTTAGGTTGTAACATTTTTCTTTACTTTAAAATTACTTTCTACGACGTGATTTATTACCACCTCGTCCGGAATTTTTACCTCCTTGTTTCTTAGCTAGACCTACTAGCGGAGATAAATCTCTTTTTCCGTAAACTTCACCTTTCATGATCCATACTTTCACACCTAATCTACCATAAGTAGTATGTGCTTCAACTAAAGCATAATCAATATCGGCCCTAAAAGTAGACAAAGGAATTCTTCCATCTTTATATGCTTCAGAACGTGCCATCTCAGCTCCGTTTAAACGACCTGAAATTTCAATTTTAATTCCTTCAGCATTCATTCTCATTGCAGCCGCAATAGCCATTTTAATTGCACGACGATAAGAAATTCTATTCTCAATTTGTCTTGCAACACTAGCTGCTACTAAATGTGCATCTAGCTCTGGTCTTTTGATTTCAAAGATGTTAATCTGAACTTCTTTGTCCGTGATCTTCTTAAGCTCTTCTTTAAGCTTGTCTACCTCTTGACCACCTTTACCGATAATAATACCAGGTCTGGCAGTAGTGATAGTAACGGTCACAAGCTTAAGGGTACGCTCTATTATTACCCTGGATACACTCGCTTTAGAGAGGCGAGCATGGATGTACTTTCTAATCTTATCGTCTTCGGCTAATTTATCACCGTAGTCATTTCCTCCGTACCAGTTGGATTCCCATCCTCTAATGATACCAAGGCGATTCCCGATTGGATTTGTTTTCTGTCCCATACTCTTCTTAGCTTTGTGTATTATTGTTTTCGCCAAGCACTAATGTAACGTGATTGGATCTCTTTCTAATTCTATGTGCGCGACCCTGCGGAGCAGGACGAAGTCTTTTTAACATACTCCCTCCATCTACACGAATCTCCTTCACAAATAATTCAGCATCTTCAATACTTGCATCCTCATTTTTAGCTTGCCAATTTGCAATAGCAGATAACAATAATTTCTCTAAACGAGATGAAGCCTCTTTTTGGCTGAATTTTAAAATTTGAAGCGCTTTTTCTACTTTTTCACCTCTTACTAAATCCGCTACCAAACGCATTTTTCTTGGTGAAGTAGGGCAGTTATTCAACTTAGCAAAAGCCGTCTGCTTCTTAGCTTCTTTTATTTGCTCTGCTCTTTCTTTTTTACGAACTCCCATAGCTTCAATTATTTTCTTCCTTTATTTTTAGCACCTGCATGTCCTCTAAACGAACGTGTTGGTGAAAATTCTCCTAACTTATGACCTACCATATTCTCAGTAACATAAACGGGAACAAATTGTTTACCGTTATGAACAGCAATAGTCTGCCCAACAAAATCTGGAGTAATCATTGAAGCTCTAGACCAGGTTTTGATCACCGCTTTCTTTCCAGAATCTACATTATCTGCTACTTTCTTCTCTAGTTTATAGTGAACGAAAGGTCCTTTTTTTAATGAACGTGCCATACTCTATTATTTCTTTCTACGTTCTACAATATATTTATTACTCGCCTTTGTTCTTGTACGGGTTTTAAATCCTTTTGCAGGTAAACCTTTTCTAGAACGTGGATGACCTCCTGAAGCTCTACCTTCACCACCACCCATTGGGTGATCGATTGGGTTCATCGCTACCGGTCTAGTTCTTGGTCTGATACCTAACCAGCGTTTTCTACCAGCCTTACCAGAAATTTGTAACTGATGATCGCTATTAGACACAGCACCTATAGTTGCCAGACAAACAGAAAGAATTCTTCTAATTTCACCAGAAGGCAACTTCACAGTTGCATATTTTCCTTCTCTTGCCAACAATTGTGCAAATGCACCGGCACTTCTAGCCATAACAGCTCCCTGACCAGCTCTTAACTCTATACAAGAAACTATAGTACCCAATGGAATGTTTGCTAACGGCATAGCGTTACCAATTTCAGGAGCAACTGCTTCATTAGAAGAAACAATATTTTGACCTACCTGAAGTCCATTTTGAGCAATAACATACCTTTTCTCACCATCCTGATAATTCAATAAAGCAATAAAGGCCGTTCTGTTTGGATCATATTCAATAGAAGCTACAGTAGCAGGAACCCCGTGTTTATCACGCTTAAAATCTACAATTCTGTAACGTCTTTTATGACCACCACCTTTATAGCGCATGGTCATTTTTCCTTGACTGTTTCTACCGCCTGACTTTTTTAACGGAGCAAGTAAACTCTTCTCCGGCTTATCAGTAGTAATGGCGTCAAACCCATTAACTACTCTAAAACGCTGACCAGGAGTAATTGGTTTTAATTTTCTTACTGACATTTTTTAATCTTAAAGATTACTGTATAAATCAATAGTTTCACCTTCCGCCACCTGTACCATAGCTTTTTTATAAGCTTTAGTTTTACCAGTGATCATACCAGACTTTGTATATCTGGTTTTACGATCTGGACGGACGTTAATTGTACGAACAGAAGTTACTGAAACGCCATAAGCAGATTCTACTGCATCTTTAATTTCAATCTTATTCGCCTTATTACTTACCTCAAAAGAGAAACAGTTTTTAAGTTCGCTCTCTGCGGTAGCTTTTTCTGTAATAATTGGTTTTATTAAGATACTCATAACGCTTATTTAACTTAAATTCGACTCTAATCCTTCTAGAGACCCCTCCATAAACACAACACTATTTGCATTTAATATTTTATAAGTACTTAATTCTGAGATACTTATAACTTCAGAGCCTTTTAAATTACGTGACGACAAATATACGTTTTTATTTGACTCACCCAACACTATAAGAGATTTTTTCTCCTGAATACCAATGGCTTTCAAAACTTCGATGAAGTTTTTAGTCTTTGGAGTATCGAAAGAAAAATCTTCTACAACGGTAATAGCATTGTCATTTGCTTTAATCGATAAAGCAGATTTTCTTGCTAAACGCTTTAAGGCTTTATTTAATTTAAAACCATAGTTTCTTGGACGAGGACCAAAAATTCTACCACCACCTCTAAACACAGGCGACTTGATACTACCCGCACGAGCTGTACCAGTACCTTTTTGTTTTTTAAGTTTACGAGTAGAACCTGTTATTTCAGCACGCTCTTTTGCCTTATGAGTACCCTGTCTTTGATTAGCAAGATATTGCTTAACATCAAGATATACGGCATGCTCATTTGGCTCTATTCCGAAAACAGCATCAGAAAGACTCACCTTTCTACCTGTTTCTTTTCCTTTAATATCTAAAACTGCTACTTCCATTACTTTCTAATGATTACGTAAGAGTTCTTGTGCCCTGGAACACATCCTTTAACCACTAAAAGATTTTTCTCAGCCACTACTTTTAAAACTCTAAGGTTTTCTACTTTTACTTTTTCACCACCCATTCTTCCGGCCATACGCATACCTTTAAATACACGCGCAGGATAAGAGGCAGCACCAATAGAACCAGGAGCTCTTAAACGGTTATGCTGACCGTGAGTAGATTGCCCTACTCCACCAAAGCCATGTCTTTTCACAACCCCCTGGAAACCTTTCCCTTTAGAAGTACCAGAAATGTCTACAAATTCACCTTCTTTAAAGTGCTCCACATTAATGGTATCTCCTAATTTATAATCTCCTTCAAATCCCTGGAATTCAACGACTTTTTGTTGCGCAGCAACTCCTGCTTTCTTAGCATGCCCTGTAGCAGCTTTGTTTGCAGTCTTTTTGTCATCGAAACCAAGTTGAAGTGCTTCGTACCCGTCAACCTCATTGGTTCTGACTTGGGTAATTACACATGGACCAGCTTGTATAACGGTACAAGGAATATTTTTCCCATTCTCGTCGAAAATACTAGTCATGCCTATTTTTTTTCCTATTAACCCAGACATAATTATTAATTGTTATTACTTATTTATTAAAAAAAACAGGACAGAAAAATACTTCTGTCCTGAATGTATCTTTCCCGTTTTTCCCTCGCGAAACGCTCAGGACATTTTACCTGCTCAAATTCTAAACAGGTTTCTTTAAGATCACACTTTGATCTCTACTTCAACACCACTAGGAAGCTCTAATTTCATTAAAGCATCAATAGTTTTTGAAGAAGAACTGTAGATATCAAGTAATCTTTTGTAAGAACTAAGTTCAAACTGCTCTCTAGATTTCTTGTTTACGTGAGGAGACCTTAACACAGTAAATATTTTCTTATGTGTTGGAAGCGGGATTGGGCCCGTTACCACAGCACCTGTAGTTTTAACTGTCTTTACAATCTTCTCAGCAGATTTATCTACCAAATTATGATCGTAGGATTTTAATTTTATTCTGATTTTTTGACTCATTACCCTAAAATTATTCGTTAGATCCTTTAGCTGCTTTAATTACCTCTTCCGAAATATTAGAAGGAGTTTCAGCATAATGTGAGAATTCCATAGTTGAAGTTGCTCTACCAGAAGAAAGCGTTCTTAATGTAGTTACATATCCAAACATCTCTGCTAATGGCACATCAGCTTTCACGATTTTCGCTCCAGATCTGTCTGACATGTTGTTTACCTGACCTCTTCTACGGTTAAGATCCCCAACAATATCACCCATGTTCTCCTCTGGAGTTACAACTTCCATTTTCATTATTGGCTCAAGAATTACCGCTCCAGCTTTTTTAGCAGCAGCTTTGAATCCCATTTTTGCAGCCAATTCGAAAGATAACTGATCAGAATCCACAGGGTGAAAAGACCCATCTTTAAGAGTTACTTTTAAAGTATCTACCTGGAATCCTGCTAGAGGACCATTCTTCATCGCTTCTTTAAATCCTTTCTCTACTGAAGGAATAAATTCCTTAGGAATACGACCACCTTTAATCTCATCTACAAACTGAAGTCCTTTTCCTTCAAAACTATCATCTACAGGACCCATTTCGAATACAATATCCGCAAATTTACCACGTCCACCAGATTGTTTCTTATAAACTTCTCTGTGCTCAGCAGATTTCGTTACTGTTTCTTTATACTCAACCTGAGGCTGACCTTCATTAACCTCTACCTTAAATTCACGTTTTAAACGATCTACTAAAATCTCGATATGAAGCTCTCCCATACCAGAAATTACAGTTTGTCCTGAAACTTCATCGGTCTTAACCTGGAAAGTTGGATCTTCCTCAGCTAGTTTAGCTAAAGCCATACCCATTTTATCCACATCCGCTTTAGTTTTAGGCTCAACCGCAATACCAATTACAGGTTCTGGGAACGTCATAGACTCCAGAATAATAGGCTTATCAACATCAGTCAAGGTATCACCAGTCTTAATATCCTTAAAACCTACTGCAGCACCAATATCTCCAGCTTCAATTTTATCTATAGGTTCCTGTTTATTAGAGTGCATCTGATAAATTCTTGAAATACGTTCTTTCTTACCAGAACGCACGTTAAGAACATAAGATCCTGCATCCAAAGTACCAGAATAAACTCTAAAGAATGCTAAACGACCAACAAATGGATCTGTAGCAATTTTAAAAGCTAAAGCTGAAAAAGGAGATTCTACATTAGGCTTACGACTTTCTTCTTCTCCTGTATCAGGGTTTTCTCCAACAATAGCATCAACATCTACTGGTGAAGGCAAATATCTCATCACCGCATCAAGCATAGCCTGAACTCCTTTATTTTTAAAGGCAGAACCACACATCATTGGGATGATAGACATATCACAAGTCGCAGCTTTCAATGCAGCTATAATTTCATCTTCGGTGATAGAGTCTTCATCTTCAAAGAATTTCTCCATTAAAGCCTCATCATATTCTGCAACAGCCTCAACAAGCTCAGCTCTATATTTATTAACATCAGCCTGTAATTCTTCAGGAATATCGATAGTCTCGTAAGTCATACCCATATCCTCTTCATTCCAGATGATCGCCTTTTTGGAAATAAGATCAACAACACCTTTAAAATCCGCCTCTTCACCGATTGGCACCTGTAATGGAACAGGATTACCTCCAAGCATTTCTCTTACCTGACGACAAACATTAAAAAAGTCTGACCCCTGACGGTCCATCTTATTAACAAACCCTAGTCTGGGTACGCGATATTTATCTGCCTGCCTCCAAACTGTTTCGGATTGTGGCTCTACTCCATCAACTGCTGAAAACAATGCAACAACACCATCAAGAACGCGTAATGAACGCTCTACCTCTACCGTAAAATCAACGTGACCGGGAGTATCAATAATATTCACTGTATACTCATGACCGTTATATGGCCATGTACAATGTGTAGCAGCAGAAGTAATAGTAATACCTCTTTCCTGCTCTTGCTCCATCCAGTCCATAGTAGCAGCACCGTCATGAACTTCTCCAATCTTGTGACTAATACCAGTATAATAAAGTATACGCTCTGTTGTTGTTGTTTTACCAGCATCAATATGAGCAGCAATACCTATATTTCTTGTAAATTTTAAATCTCTTTGTGCCATTTTATCTTAGAATCTAAAGTGAGAGAATGCTTTATTCGCTTCTGCCATTTTATGAGTATCAACTCTCTTCTTAACAGCAGCACCTTCCTCCTTAGCCGCAGCTAAAACTTCTGCAGCAAGTTTCGCAGCCATAGTTTTCTCATTTCTTTTACGAGCAAAACTAATAAGCCATTTCATCGCAGTAGAAACCTTTCTATCTGGTCTAATTTGCATAGGAATTTGGAAAGTAGCACCTCCAACCCTTCTACTTCTAACCTCTACATGAGGCATAACGTTTGACAACGCATCTTTCCAGATTTCTAAAGCTGATTTCTCTTCATCTTGTTTCTTTTCTTCTACGATAGCAATTGCATCATAGAAAATTTTAAAGGCAATAGATTTTTTACCATCCCACATCATCATGTTTACAAAACGCGTAACAAGTTGATCATTAAACTTAGGATCCGGCAAAAGTGGTCTTTTCTTAGCCTGTCTTTTTCTCATTTCTTTACATTAAAAGTTTAATAAATTACTTCTTAGGGCGTTTTGCACCATACTTAGATCGACGTTGAGTTCTTCCCTCAACACCCGCGGTATCTAAAGCACCACGAACGATGTGATACCTTACACCTGGTAAATCTTTTACCCTTCCGCCTCTAACCAATACTATCGAGTGCTCTTGCAGATTGTGTCCCTCACCTGGTATATAGGCATTCACCTCTTTACCATTAGTCAACCTCACCCTTGCTACTTTACGCATAGCAGAGTTTGGCTTCTTAGGAGTAGTAGTGTACACACGTGTACAAACACCCCTTCTTTGAGGACACGAATCTAAAGCAGCCGATTTACTCTTCTTAGTTATCTTGGCTCTTCCTTTTCGTACTAATTGTGAAATTGTTGGCATAATTTCTTTTACACTAATTATTAATTTAAACCACCTTCTATTAAAAAGGTGCGCAAAGGTATAAATAAATTTCAAGTATTCAAATAGTTAGAATAAAAAATAAATATCAGAATTCATCTTCTCAATTTTATTCCATAATTAACCTCAAACGTTAGTACAAATGTTATAGAAATCTAAATATTAATCCAATAACTGTTAATTATAAAAAAAACACAAACTTTAACATTACAACGTTTACATCTAAAAACCAACAAGATAAACACATAAATTAACATAATATCGGCAAATAATAGCCTTTTAACAGATTTTCATGTTTGATTTCTTAACTATTTATTAGCACATTTGGTATGGCTAATTCAAACAAATTCAAAATGAAAGTAAAATTATGTAGTATTCTAACACTGCTCTTAGTGTTAGTTGCGCAAATTTCATTTGCGCAAGAAAAGACCGTAACGGGTAATGTTACGGACGGAGATGGTATTCCCCTACCAGGGGTTACAGTATTGGTAAAAGACACCAACAATGGAACCCAAACCGATTTTGATGGCAATTATTCCATTCAGGTCAGCACTGGCGATGTGCTTGAATTCAGTTTTATTGGATTACAAACAGTCAGGTACACCGTAGAAAACAATAACACCATCGACGTAGTGATGGAACCTGATGAATCACAGCTTGAAGAAGTAGTAGTTACCGCTCTTGGAATCTCAAGAGAAAAGAAATCACTAGCCTATGCAACACAAGAAGTATCCGGTGACCAAGTTAATACAGCTAAAGAAGCAAATTTCATCAACTCTTTATCTGGTAAAGTAGCAGGTCTGGATGTAAAGAAAAGTTCTAGCCTAGGAGGTTCATCCAATATTATATTACGTGGATATACTTCACTTACAGGAAATAATCAACCTCTTTTTGTGGTAGATGGCGTACCCATCAGTAACCAAAACACTAACGCAAGTGGACAAGCTTCTGGTGGCGGTGGTTATGATTACGGAAACGCAGCTATGGACATCAATCCCGATGACGTAGCTTCAATTAATGTTTTAAAAGGAGCCGCCGCCTCAGCACTATATGGTTCTAGAGCTGCAAATGGCGCCATCATTATAACTACTAAAACAGGAAAAAGAAACAAAGGAATTGGAGTTACGATAAATTCTGGTGTAACTTTTTCAAATTATGACAAATCTACATTTACCAAATATCAAAAAGAATACGGCTCTGGTTATGGAGCATATTATGGCGAAACAGGATATTTTGACGATGCAGATATTGACGGAGATGGCACACCCGATCTAGTAGTGCCAACATACGAAGACGCTTCCTTCGGAGGAAGATTTGATCCAAATTTACTAGTTTATCAATGGGATGCTTTTTACCCAGAGTCAGAAAATTATTTACAAGCTACACCGTGGACAGCTTCCAAAAATGATCCAGGGTCCATTTTTCGTACTGGAGCAGCTATAAATAACAGCGTTTCTGTATCAGGAGGAACTGAAAAAAGTTCATTCAGAACATCATTTACTCAATTTGAGCAAGAAGGTATTCTTCCTAATAGTAAAATCAAACGAAAAACTGTAGACTTTAATGGCAAGCACGATCTCACAGATAGATTAACTGTGGGTATTAACGGTACTTACACGAAGACCAACGGAAAAGGTAGATATGGTACTGGCTACGATTCTAGGAACATACTACAAAGTATGAGACAATGGAACCAGAACAATGTTGACTTCAAACAACAAAAAGAGGCTTATTTCTCGACAGGAAGAAATGTAACCTGGAATATGGCAGACCCTATTAATGGCAACGTAAAACCAAAATATACTGACAATCCATACTGGACATTATATGAAAATTACGAAACAGATGTAAGAGACAGGTTTTTTGGTAATGCCAATATAAATTATGAAGTAGCGGATTGGTTTAATATCACCGCAAGAGCATCTATGGATAATTACACTGATCTTCGCGAAGAAAGAATTAACGTAGGGAGCAATGGAGTGTCAGAATACAGTAGATATGACGGACATTATCGAGAAATGAATTATGATTTATTACTTAACTTTAATCATGACCTAACTGAAGATATTGATTTTACAGGAATTTTAGGTGCAACTCGCCGAAGTGTAAAAGAAAGAAGACTGAGATCAAAAACAGAAGGAGGATTAGTTGTTCCAGGCGAATATGCCTTAAGAAACTCGGTTAATTTACTCGTCCCTCCTTCGGAATATGCTTATGAACTTATCGCAGATGGATATTTTGCAAATGTTTCTTTTGGATTTAGAGATTTCTTATTCCTAGAAGCTACAGGAAGAATAGACAGATCTTCTACTCTACCGGAAGATGACAACACCTATTTCTACCCATCAATAAATGGAGGATTCGTTTTTTCAGAATTATTTGATTCCAATTTCATTAATTTCGGTAAATTAAGAGCCAACTATGCCGAAGTAGGAAATTATGCTCCTCCCTTAGCTGTATACGATGTTTATGACAGCCCTGTAAGTTTTTCGTCACCTCTTAGATCTGTTCAAAGGGTTAAAAACAATCCCAATTTGAAAAGTGAAACTCAAAAGAGTTATGAAATTGGCTTGGAGATGAATTTTTTCAATAAAAGGGCAGGTTTCGACATTGCAGCTTACAAAACAAATACAGTAGATCAAATTGTGAATTCAACGATAAGTGGAGCTACCGGATATACAAGCCAATATATTAATGCCGGTGAAATCGAAAACAAAGGTTTAGAAGTATCTGCTTTTGTGAGCCCTATAAAAACCGAAGATTTTGAATGGAGACTAGATGTCAATTGGTTTACCAATGAAAATACGGTAAAATCACTAAACGGTGACAATCAAAACCTAGTTCTAGCATCACTTCAAGGTGGTATTACTATAAACGGTACAGTAGGTGAATCTTATGGTAGTATATGGGGTACTAATTATACTTACCTAAATGGTGAAAAATTAATTAATGCAGAGAATGGTAGATATGTTGTTGATAATACACCGCAACCTATAGGGGATATTAATCCAGACTGGAAAGGCGGTATTAACAACACGCTTAAATACAAAAATTTAGCTTTAAGTTTTCTTGTAGATATTCAACAAGGAGGAGATGTATTTTCTCTAGATACATGGTATGGTTATGCAACTGGAGTAACTGAAAATACTGCTGGTTTAAACGAATTAGGAAATCCAGTTAGAGATCCTGTCTCAGAAGGAGGGGGAATTTTATTAAGCGGAGTTAACCAAGACGGATCTCCAAATGAAACGAGAGCGTCAATGACATCTTACGCAAATGCTTTAGGATATTATTATGCTCCTAACGCAGCACATGTGTATGATGCCAGCTATGTTAAGCTAAGAGAAGTAACTCTTTCTTATTCTTTACCTAAAGATTGGATTGAAAATGTTTCATTAACCGGTGTAACCTTCTCAGCTGTTGGGAGAAACTTATGGATCATACATAAAAATACACCGTATGCAGATCCTGAAGCAGGATTAAGCTCAGGTAATGTTCAAGGTTACCAATCGGGAGCGTATCCTTCAGTACGAGAATATGGATTAAACGTAAGATTACAATTCTAAAAACAGAACAATGAAAATTAATAGATATATATATTCATTCTTGCTTATTGTCATAATAGCTTCATGTTCCGATGATTTATCAGACATAAATGTAGATAGCAAGAACCCTTCTGAAGTTCCTCATGAAACTTTAGTTACTAGCGCTACAAAAAGCCTAGTAGACCAAATGGTGAATACAAACGTTAACAATAATATATTTCGTTTGTTAGCACAATATTGGACGGAAACCACCTATACTGATGAAGCGAACTTCAATCTTACAGAACGTTCAATACCTAAGAATCATTGGAATATTTTATATGCAGACGTTTTAAAGGATTTAGATCGTGCAAATGAATTAATAGACGAGAGAGAAGAAGAGTTACTTGTGGAAATGCCTCAAGAGCAAATCGATAATCAAAGAGCTATGATTGAAGTCCTAAAAGTTTATTCCTACCATATACTTGTAGATACTTTTGGCGACATTCCTTATAGCGAAGCTCTTGATATTGAAAATACCACTCCTGCTTATGATGATGACCAGACTATTTACAATGACCTCGCTGACAGATTAGATAGTGCGCTAGATATTTTGAATCCCTCATTTAATGGATTCAGAGATGGATCTGATTTGATTTATGACGGTAATACGGCACAGTGGATTAAATTCGCAAACTCACTAAAATTGAGGTTGGCATTGAGATTTGGTGGAGTGGATGATACAAAAGGAGCAGCCATGGCTACCGAAGCAATTAGTACAGGAGTCTTTACCTCTAATGATGATAATGCAACCATGCAGTATCTTCAATCTTCACCCAACACCAATCCACTTTGGGAAGACTTGGTTCAATCAGGAAGAACAGATTTCGTTGCAGCTAACACTATTGTGGATGCCATGAACGAAAGAAATGATCCAAGAAGGAATGATTTCTTTGCAGCTAATCTTGATGATCCAGATACTGAAGAAATTGAATATATTGGCGGCACTTACGCAGGAAGCGGTAATCAACACAGCAATAGTACCATATACAGTGAAAAATTCGAAAATCCGGTTTTAGAAGGAGTTCTTCTTGACTATTCAGAAGTTCAATTCCTTAAAGCAGAAGCTGCAGAAAGAGGCTTTATTAGTGGTGATGCTGAAGATTTCTACAATTCCGCAATCGAAGCGTCTATAGTTTACTGGGGAGGCACTTCGGAGGAAGCGGAGGAATATATTTCTCAATCTCAAGTAAATTACGCCACAGCTGGTGATTCGTGGCAAGAGAAAATTGGTATTCAAAAATGGATTTCTCTTTACAACCGCGGATTCGAGGGATGGTCCACATATAGAAAATTAGGATATCCTGAACTTCCTAATGCTGCAGTATCTGAATTACCTGTACCAAACCGCTTTACTTATCCTGTAATTGAAGCTAGTGCTAACGGAAGCAATTATACTGCTGCTGGTGAAGCAATGGGCGGAAATACTCAGCAAACAAAAGTCTTCTGGGATATAGATTGAAATTTAAAAAAATAAAGGAAAACAATCCTTTAGGTTGATGACAAAAAACCACCCATCTCCGGGTGGTTTTTTTTATTTCTGCAAAACAATGATATGTTTCGAATAAAAATTACTTTTGCCACATGAAAGATGCTACAACGATTTTTGGAATTAGAGCCGTTATTGAAGCTATTGAGAGCGGCGAAACCATAGATAAAATATTTATTCAAAAAGGGCTTTCTGGCGAGCTATTTTCAGAACTAAAAAGGACGTTATCTAAAGGGAATTTCAATATTTCTTACGTTCCACAAGAAAAACTATACAAACTAAGTAAAGGTAATCATCAGGGTGTTGTAGCTAAAATTAGCCCAATAGCGTTTAAGGGACTTGAAGAAACCGTAGAACCCATTTTAGCCAAAAAAGAAGCACCTTTTTTCCTTCTTTTAGATCAG
This sequence comes from Zunongwangia pacifica, assembly GCF_023499215.1. Classification (GTDB taxonomy): domain Bacteria; phylum Bacteroidota; class Bacteroidia; order Flavobacteriales; family Flavobacteriaceae; genus Zunongwangia; species Zunongwangia pacifica. The sequence continues at coordinate 32,992 of NZ_JAKHSK010000010.1, read as the reverse complement.
GTAAACGACGTTCGTAATTTTGGCGCTATTATCAGAACGGCAGAGTGCTGTGGTGTAGATGCCATTATTATTCCAGAAAAAGGTGCTGCGCCCATAAATGCCGATACGGTAAAAACTTCAGCGGGAGCCGTATTTAAAATTCCTATTTGTAAAGTCAGTCACATTAAAGACGCCGTTTTTTATCTTCAGTCGAGTGGCATTCAAACCGTAGCAGCTACCGAAAAAACTAATGATCTAATCTACGATATCGACTTCAAAAAACCTTCTGCAATAATTATGGGCAATGAAGCAAAAGGAGTCTCCCATTCCATCTTAAAAACTATAGATTATAAAGCTAAATTACCTATGCACGGTGAAATCGCATCTTTAAATGTTTCGGTTGCCTGTGGAGCTTTTTTATATGAAGTTGTTCGGCAACGTATCTAAGTCGCATTACTTACTTAGATACAATTGATTTCGATTTTGCTTTAACCACTGAGTAATATCTCTTTGATATTCCTTTGTTCTTCATCACGCCCATTTCTTAAATATAATTTTGATACTATCCTAAGATATTTTGTTCTTTCACTAAAGCCTTTCAATAATTGTCTAAACAACTCTACAAGTCAGCCAGAAGGGCGATCTTCTCCGTAAATTTCAGAATTTACTACTTAATATACCTCAATACTGCTACAAAAATCTTTGCTCACTTTCAATACAAGCCTCTAAAATTAGATCAATTAGGAGATTAATATATCAAGTTACGAAAAGATTGACTCCAAAAACACATTTTAAGTTTTAATTATAATGAGTGTCCCAATAATTTTAAACCCTATCAAAAATTATTGGGATTTCATATTCTTCTAAAATATTCAAAATTAAAATCCAAGTCGGATTAACTATTTCTAAAAATAGCAATATAAAAATCTACACTTTTTTATAAGTACGGTTGCGATTAAAATTAAAATTAACTAAAAAACCAACGAAATTTAATTAACTAAAACGAATTAGCTTATAATTTTTATGATATTTTCATAAAAACACTAAAAACACTAAAAACATTATAAATCTAACTTCCAATTTCATTTAATTTCTTAAAAAATTAACCTTCAAAAAATGCACAAATCGCATAATTATTAAATAAAATTGAAAAAATTAGCTCTTTTTAACAGTTACAAAGAATAAACTATTGCATTGTTAACTTTTTATTATCATTTTTGAAACGGCTAATTCAAACAATTTTTTTAAAATGAAGAAAAAAACTACGATTCTAATAGCGTTACTTTTGGCGCTATGTTCACAGGTAGCTCTTGCGTACCAAACCACCATCACGGGAACGGTTAAAGACGCAAGTGGGCTGCCAATTCCTGGAGTAAATGTTCTCGTTAAAGGAACCTCTAATGGAGTACAAACCGATTTTGATGGAAACTACTCTATTGATGCAAAGGAAGGAGATGTTTTAATGTTCTCTTTTGTAGGGCTTAAAACAGCAGAGTACCCTGTTACCAGCATTAACACAATTAATGTTACTATGCAGGAAGATGCTTCTCAACTTAGTGAGGTTGTTGTTACTGCTTTAGGTATCAAAAGAGATAAACAGAGTTTAGGTTATGCACAACAAACCGTTGATGGAGGTAGCTTGGTTAAATCGAGAGAAACCAACGTTAACAATGCCCTAGCCGGTAAAGTAGCTGGGGTGCAATTTAAAGGGGCTCCTAGTTCCGGTTTTGGTAACTCTAACATTCGTTTAAGAGGTAATACCGGTGTTCTTTATATTGTAGATAACGTAAAAGTACAAAATCCTTCAGATATTATTACTGATGACATAGCAGATATGTCTGTTCTTAAAGGTGCTGCCGCTACAGCTCTTTACGGACCACAAGGAAGAAACGGTGTTATTATTATTACCACAAAAACTGCTAAAGATGGACAAAGCAGCATCACTATTAATCATAGTACGGCTATAGAAAATCTATATGTTTTACCTGATTATCAAAACGAATATGGTGGAGGTTACTCTCAAGAATTTAACACCTTTAACTACGATCCATCTAAACACCCTTCAGACTGGGCTTCTTTCGATGGCCAGCAAATGGTAGAGTACTATGCTGATGAAAGCTGGGGACCAAAAATGGAAGGACAAATGGTAAGACATTGGGATTCTTGGATCCCAAATACACCAGAATTTGGTAAATTAAGAGCTTTTTCACCTAATCCCGATAATGTTAAGGATTTCTTTGATACCGGAATAACTACAAACACCAACCTTACCTTTTCTAAAGGTGGAGAAGGCTATTCTGTAAGGGCTTCTTTAGCTAAAATTGACAGAACCGGAATCATTCCAAATTCAGAACGAAATACCGTTCAAGGATCTATTTCAGCTACTTTGGATATCACCGATAAGCTTACTGCTTTTACTAATGTAAACTATCAGGATAGAAGAACAAACAATTTTCCTAACAATGGTTATGGGAATATCGCTTCCAACTTTAATCAATGGTGGCAAAGACAATTAGATATTGACCGACTAAGAGATTATAGAAGAAATGGAGAAATTGTATCATGGAACATAAACGGACCAACAAATATTTCTCCTCTTTATTGGGACATGCCCTTCTTCGACACTGATGAGAATTTGAATCCCCAAGATAAAAATTCATTCTATGGAAGATTTGGCTTAAGCTATGAATTTACTGACGATTTAAATGCCAGTATAGAAGTAAGAAAAACATTAAACACCTACGAGAGCTCAGATAGATTTGCTTTTGGCGGGTTAGGAACTCCTTTTTATGCCGAAGGTGAAAGCACTAAAGGTACAGATGAACTTTTTGGTATTCTAAATTACGAAACAGATCTATCAGAAGATTTTGATATTAGTGCTAGTTTAGGTTTCGAAATTTACGACCAAAACTACAAAAGTATAAGTGCAAGTACTACTGGAGGATTAAACGCCGAAGGCTTTTATAGTCTTAATACCTCAACAGGTAGACCAAATGTATCTAGTTATGTAGAAGATTTTGCCAGAAAATCTACTTTTGCAAAAGCTTCTATTGGTTTTAGAGATATTCTTTATATAGATGGAACTGCTCGTTTTGACTGGCAATCTACGGCAGATTCAGATGCCAACAGAGTAGAAACTTATGGTGGATCTTTCAGTTTTATCTTCAGTAAATTATTAGAAAACAATGACTTCTTAACCTTTGGTAAATTAAGAGCAAGTGTTGCGGAAGCTCCACTTTTCCCAAATCCATACCAGCTTTCTGAAACCTTTGGTGTTGGCACACCTTATGGTACCTATGGTAAACTTTCTGTAAAATCACAGTTATTCAATCCAAATTTAGTTGGAGGTGTTAGGAAAGAATATGAATTTGGTACAGAGCTTAGATTCCTAAACAGTAGATTTGGATTAGATGTGACTTATTTCACGAAGAAAGATTCAGAACTACCCGTTGCAGTAACCTTAGACCCGGCAACTGGATACAACTCATTCCTAACAAACTCTGGTGAACAGACTTATAAAGGTTGGGAATTTGCTTTAAATGTAGTGCCTATTAAAACTGATAATTTCACATGGGACCTTACAGCAAACTTAGCTACTCTAGAAAGAACTGTAGACCAAATTGCTGATGGCACCGCCACTAATGTACTTGCTCAAACATGGCGTGGAATCCAATTACAAGAAAGAACAGGCGAAGAATGGGGCGCAATTTATGGTAGAGCATACCAAAGAGATGCCAATGGAAACATTCTTCTATCCTCTACAGGATCACCATTATATGATACAAATCAATATTTAGGTAACCTTCTTCCTGATTTCACAGGTGGAGCCTCAAGTTATATGACATATAAAAACTTTAGCTTAGGTTTAGATTTTGACTTCCAAAAAGGAGGAAAAGTTTTCTCTGTAACCAGAATGTTTAATGCATATTCCGGATTAGGTGCAGAGACTATAGGAAACAACGTTCTAGGAAATCCAGAAAGAGATCCTGTAACAGGTGGAGGTGCAGCAGTAGCTCTTGCTGATGCAGACTCAAACTCAGGTGGTATTCTTATTGAAGGTGTAGATAGCAGCACTGGGGAGCCAGTTTCTTATCTAGTAGAAGCACAAACCTATTGGGGAAGATTATTTGCATTACATGAAAGATGGCTATATGATGCATCTTACTTTAAATTAAGACAGGCAAGATTAGACTACACAATTCCTAAAAGTATTATTGAAAACACGTTTATCAAAAATGCAAACATAGGTGTTTTTGCCACTAACCTTTGGTTAATTTATACAGCTGTAGATGGAATTGACGTATCGGAATTAGAAGATAACCAAGGATCAGGTGAGTACGGGTGGACAGAAGGAGGTCAATCTCCTAATACAAGAACTATCGGACTAAACATTAGTCTAACATTTTAAAAAATTAAAAGCATGAAAACAAGAATAAAAAAATCGATAGTTATGCTTTCAGCAGCAGTCATGTCTCTTACTGCCTGCGAAACAGCAGAATTTGGATCATTGAATGAAAACCCAAATGAACCAACAAGTGCTTCTCCAAGTATTTTACTATCAAATGTAGAAGGTGCAGTATCAAATTATTTGGGAACTACAACACCAAATCTATATGTTCAATATTTATCAAACGGACAGTATGATGAAGAATCTAGATATCAAACATTAAACTGGTCATATGAATATTGGTACACTACTTTAACAGACCTAAAAAGAATAATTGCACTTAATACAAACGAAGAAACTAAAGATGAAGTTTCTGCAAGTGACGCATCAAATGCAAATCAAATAGCAGTAGCTACCATCTTAAGAGTTTACATTTTTCAAGGAATGACTAACCGCTGGGGTAGACTTCCTTACACGCAAGCCTTAGGTGGATTGGACAATCAATTTCCTGCTTATGACTCTCAGGAAGAAATCTACAATGGTCTCTTTTCAGAACTTGATTCTGCTTTAGGAATGATTGAATCTGGTATTGGCCCAAATGGAGATTATTTGTTCGGAGGAGATATGGCTAGATGGGAACAATTTGGACAAACTCTTAAAATGGTTATGGCCTTAAGACTTTCTGAGGCAGATCCTACTTTGGGAAAAACTAAATTCAACGAAGCTCTTGGAAATGTAATAACTTCTAATAGCGAAAACTTTTTTTACCCATACCTAGAAGATGAAAACAATGATAACCCTTGGGAAGACAGGTTTTATGCACCTAGTTTTCGTAGAGATTATTTAGTTAGTGATGTTTTTGTAAATGCCCTAATTGGATCTGGAAGTTCAGCTACTCCTGAGGATCCTAGACTTGCTGAAATGGCAGAGCCTGCATTAAACAGTGGTACCTTCGTTGGAGCGCCATACGGTCAATCTAATTCTGATACCGACAGTTATTCCTTTATTACCCAGAATGTAATCAATAATACTAAAGCTCCATTATATATGTTTACATATGCTGAGATCCTATTTGCAAGAGCTGAGGCCGCAGCACTAGGTTGGACTTCTGAAGATGCTTCTAGCCTATATGAAGATGCAATAACTGCTTCTATGGACCAATGGGGAGTATCGGATTCTGACGCAACAGCTTATATAGCTGCCAATCCTTATGTAGGTTTAGAGTCTATAGGATATGAAAAATGGGTTGCTCTTTACTTACAGGGATACGACTCTTGGGCGGAATGGAGAAGAATGTTAGCTGCTGGCTACGAAAAAGAACTAACTGCTCCCCAGGATTTATTGAGTAACGCAACAGATATTCCAGACAGAGATGGATATCCCGCGACAGCAGGAGCAGTAAATGAACAAAATTATAATGATGCTTTAGAAGCACAAGGTCCAGATTTATTGAATACTAAACTTTGGATTTTTAAATAATCATCATTTATTTAACAATTAAAACCCACCTAGTTAGGTGGGTTTTTTTTATTTTAGAAAATAATCATCACTAATCTCTAAATCATGAAAAAAATCAAAAATTTTGTAGTTAGCGCTATACTTATATTCTCACTTTCCTCTCTTGTAAATGCTCAAACAAGTCTTGGATCTTCTAACCTTGCCGATGGAGTAAAAGTAATGAGAAGCAATAGAAACTCCACTCCGTTTTTAATGAAAGAATTTAAAGTAGGTTACGGTGTTTATGAAAATGGAGAGATGACAACACCGCAAAAAATAAACTATGATGCATATGGCAATTCCTTAGTTTATAAAGATGCAGGATCAGGACAAACACTTAAAATGTTAGATTCACAATTTGTAGGATTCATAATTAAATCTGAAGAAGGTGATGTTATTTTTGCCAAAATTGAAGGCAATGAATTTGATAAGACCAAGGATGACCAAAGATATTACCAGTTGGCATCCCCACCATCTAAAGCGGTTATAATTGAATATAAAAAAGAATTCGATGATCCTAATGCAAATGGATGGACAAGTAGCCAAAATAATACTAAAACTGGCGAGTATGACATGGATACAAAATATTACATTTTAAATAAAAATAAGAAGTACGAAGAAGTAAAACTCAAAGAAAAATCTGTCATTAAAGTATACAAGGATAAAAAAGATAAAATAGAAAAATATATTGAAGATAATAATATTGATATTGAATCGCCTGCCGATATGGTTCCTGTAGTAGAATATTATTTATCATTGTAATTACATCTACTTCAAAGTAATAGAGGTAAAGGGAGAGTTAAAATACTCTTCCTTTCTTTTTATAAATGCAAATATAAAGGGACTATCGATCAGAAGGCTCGACTACCAATGTATGGCGAGATAGCATCCTTAAATGTATCTGTAGCTTGCGGGAATTTTTTATATGAAGTGTTTCGACAGCATATTTAATCTTCCTTATCCTCTGCCCTTTTATAGATATAATTGATCTCAATTTTATCTATTTCTTCATCTTCTTCAATTTCATCGGGTAATTTTTGGATAAAATTACCATGTTCATCAAAATGGCGCATAAACTCATCATCCTCTGCATTATAATCAGGACGTTCCCAGGCATATTTGGGTGCTTTAGCAATATTCTTTTTGAAGACAAATGCAAATAACAAGCCTACAAGCAAACCTGAAAGATGTCCCTCCCAGGAAATTTCAGGATCAATTGGTGTAACATACCATAATAATCCACCATATAGAAAAACAACGATAAGCGAAAGGGCAACCAGTCGATAATGCTTAGAAAATATTCCTTTAAAGAATAAAAACGAAGCCAGTAAATAAATAATTCCACTGGCTCCTATATGATAAGCAGGTCTTGCTATTAACCAGGTAATAAAGCCAGTGAATAAAAAACCATATCCTAAAACCTTCCAGCTAATACTTTTATAGAAATAAAAAAGTGCCATGGAAAGCACAAAAAGCGGTATAGTATTATTGAATAAATGTTTTATTCCGCTATGAATAAAAGGTGAAAAAACAATACCTAACAAGCCACTAAGCTTTCTGGGGAAAATCCCTAAATGATTAAAATTTGCCCCAAATCGAACTTCTATCCAAAAAACAATCCAGATGGCAAGAATAAAAAGCATAGGATATCCCACAACACCAGGAGTAAAATCAAAATCTTGTTTTCGCCTCACCATTATTATTTTTAAAATAATACTACAAAAAAATAACCAATATTACTTAGCAGAGATTTTGTCATTCTAATTTTTACATTTGCAAAATGAACGAGCCATTAGCAGAGAGACTACGACCAAAGACATTAGACCAATATTTAAGTCAGACGCACCTTATTGGTCAAAAGGGTGCTTTACGCCAACAAATCGAGAGAGGCATTATCCCTTCGATGATTTTTTGGGGACCTCCCGGGGTTGGCAAAACAACTCTAGCCAATATTATTGCTAACGAATCAGATCGCCCGTTTTTTACATTAAGCGCCATTAGTAGTGGTGTAAAAGATGTTAGGGAAGTTATTGACAAAGCAAAAAGAAGTGACGGCTTATTTACGACAAAAAGTCCGATTCTTTTTATCGATGAGATCCATCGCTTTAGCAAATCACAGCAAGATTCGCTTTTAGGTGCCGTTGAAAAAGGTTGGGTGACTTTGATTGGTGCCACTACCGAAAATCCAAGTTTCGAAGTCATTTCCGCTTTGCTTTCCAGATGCCAGGTGTATGTTTTAAAGCCATTTTCTAAAGACGATCTAATCGCATTGCTTAACAGGGCAATGAAGGAGGATAAGATAATTGCTTCTAAAAATATCATATTAAAGGAAACCGAAGCTATTTTAAGACTTAGTGGTGGTGATGCCCGAAAATTGCTAAACATTTTCGAATTACTCGTAAACTCCAGCGACGAAGGCACTGAAATTAGGAATGATCTGGTTTTTGAAAAAGTACAACAAAACACTGTGCTTTACGATAAAACCGGGGAACAGCATTATGATATCATTTCAGCGTTCATAAAATCTATTCGTGGCAGCGATCCTAACGGAGCGGTTTATTGGTTAGCCCGAATGATCGAAGGCGGTGAAGATGTGAAATTTATCGCAAGGAGAATGCTTATTTTAGCCAGTGAAGATATTGGCAACGCTAATCCCACTGCTCTGGTTATTGCCAACAACACCTTTCAGGCCGTTAACACCATTGGTTATCCCGAAGCCAGGATTATCTTAAGCCAATGTGCCACCTATCTAGCAACTTCTCCCAAAAGCAATGCAGCTTATCAGGCTATTGGAAAAGCCTTAAGCTTGGTCAAAAAGACAGGGAATTTACCGGTACCCCTAGAGATAAGAAATGCCCCTACAAAATTGATGAAAGATCTTGGTTACGGCGAAAATTATAAATACGCACATAATTACGAAGGCAATTTTGTAAAGGCAGATTTTTTACCTGATGAGATTAGAAATACCATCTTATACGAACCGGGAAACAATGCCCGAGAAAACTCTCAACGCGAATTTCTTCGGAAGCGTTGGTCTGGTAAGTACAATTACTAATGCTGAAGTTTATATGTAGTTTTAACTGTTTTACTGGTTTGGCGATCAAAAATCTCTATAATAAGATCGCCATTATCAGCAAAATAAGCCATTCCCTGCTTTGTTAACGAGTTATAGATAAAATTATCTGACCCATCAGAAGCTATAAGCATTGCAAAAGGCTCGGCCATTCCTTTTTGATAAAAACCATAACCTGCTTCGTTTTCTTTTAAAAAATATACCGCATTATCATTGGTATAAAATTTACCCTCAGTTGTAGCTATAGTAGCATCTTCCACATCCATTTCATTTTCTTCCACCGCTTCAACTTCCTCTTCTTCTGCATTAGAAACTTGGGTAGTAGTACTAGCAATCACTTTAGGTTCTTTTTTTGGAGTTTCAGCAACTATAGGATCTTCGTTATACGAATAATTTAAATCTTCTAAAGAAGTAAACGCATCCCTTAAAGCTTCATGATAGGCCGTCTTATAGTCTTTTTCCCTACTTCTTCCCTCGTCTGAAGCATACACAACATTGCCGTAGCAGTCTTTTAGCTGTAATACCATTTTGGTTACAAATAGTCCCGAATTATTCTGAACATCGGCTTCTAACGCCAGGCAATTATTAGATTGCAGTTCTGCTGGCTTTTCAGCGCTTTTCATTACTGTGGTGAACCCATATTTTTCTAATAAAAATTTGGTTAGCGCATTAAGCTGATATTGATTTTTCTCTTTAGAGAATTCATACTTTTCAGGAATAATCACATATTTATAATCGTTCACGGTTTTTTGTCCATAAGTGATTGCCGTAAATAATATTGCGAATAAAACGGATAGTTTTTTCATAATTATAATTTTAAAATCTGCCTAAAAATAACAAATATCGCTTGTATTTAGCGTATTCTATAGATACAGATTAATATTTTTTAAATTGTTTAAGCCTATAACATTATTGTATGCCGACTTATTGTAATAATCAAAATAAATCGTTTGCAAACCAAAATCGGCTGCCCCTACAATATCGGCTTCATAATTATCGCCAATCATTACCGATTTTTGAGGTATTGCATTTGCTTTTTTTAGCGAAATATCAAAAATATCGGGATGTGGCTTTTTTACGCCGGCTTCTTCAGAGGTTGTAACCGTATCAAAATAATTCAGGATATTAGAATTTTTTAATTTTTTATGCTGAACTTCTTCAAAACCATTAGTAATAATATGAAGTTTATATTTCTTAGAAAGATAAATTAATGCCTCTACTCCACCTTCTAAAAGGTTATTATATTCTGAAAGATAGAGAATATAATCATTCGATAATTTATTGATCATCCCATCTTCCACCCGGTAAGAAAGCGCCAAAAAAGAATCTTTTAACCTGCCGTAGCGTAATTTTTCTTTAGACACCAGGTTTTTGCGATAATTCTCCCAATACTCATAATTTATAGGAACATACACTTCTAAAAACCGGGAAAGCTCTACATCTATTTGATTCAGTTTAAAAATATATTCGAAAGTAAGAGCCGAGTTTTTATCAAAATCCCACAGCGTGTGATCCAAATCAAAAAAAACATGCTCTATGTTATTCAATTTCATGAATTTGCTTTAATAATGAGTAATATCTGTTTTTATTATAGTATTCAGAAAAATCTTCGTTCTTAAAAATCGCCCTAAAAGTTCCTCCAACACTTTTAACCCTTTCATGAATTTTAGCAATTTCCTTTTTCAATTCTTCGGAAGCATATTTTCTCCCCACATTAGAATTAAAGATGTAAGGATGAATATGAAGCGGACTGGTAATTTCTAAATTGATATCATAAAATAAATACGAAGAACAGGTTCCTGCCCTAAATCCCAAATCATCTGGATACCCCATAGAGTAATCGTTCTCGAATTCTAATTCTGCCAGCGTATTAAAATGCTCTGGAATCCCCAAATCATAACTGGCATTTAAAACATTGGCTAAGGGATAATGAATTATATCTTCTAAACGAAATTTTTCCTTCTTAAGTATTTTTAAAGTTTGTGAAGAATAATGCCCTAGTAATAGTCCAATTTTCGCATAATCTGAAACATATTTTATGTTGGCACGATACGGAATCCTGTTATAATTTATATTCCTATCGTACAAAGTAAAATCTGATACTTTAAACATGAAAATCGTTGAAAGCGAATGATTTTTTATAAGAAAAACCAAATCATCAAAAACATCAAAAGGATCTTTTTTTATTTTCATCCAGGATTTTACACGATCAAAGAACCGATGAAAATGCAGTTTAATAAGGTCGTTACCCCAACCAACCACACTTCTAATTATCCCTTTATTGTTAAACACAAAACCATGTGATACCGCGAAAATACTTTCTACCTGAAATTGGACATTTTTAAATTCCATTTCTGGAAACTTTTGCTTTAAAACCTGTTTAAACTTTTGTGCCCAGATATCTACAACCGGAGTTTTTAAAAAACTTTCTTTGTAGGCAAGACTTTCTGAAACCGGAAACCTCCCTGCTTCATCTTTCACATGTGGTAGATATTCTTCGTAGCGGGTAAGTAAATAAAAAGATGCAGCAAAAATATCGAAAGGCAAATCACTATTTTCGCTTACCGGAAAGAAACAAACCGTACTGCCCCATGGTTGTACCTTAATGTCTAATTCCCCAAAACCATGTTCTAATAAAATATCGGTATTCTGAATAAAAAATTCATTCCCCAAAGCTTGTTTTCCGTAAGACATTTTAAATCCGTCATGTGCTACAAACTCTTCTATTTTAGAAGTGAATTTTATCTGAATACCAAGCATATTTGTACAGATATGCTTAAAGATATAGATGATTCTTGGAGTAACTTTTTGGGTGTAGACCAGTAGCATTTAGGGTAATTTTATAAGATCGCTTCGTCTGCAAAGCTAAAATAGGACATTTCGGTTACAATTATGTGATCCAGCACTTTTATATCCAGACTTTCTGAAGCTGTCTTTAATTTTTGAGTTAAATTCTTATCAGCCATACTGGGTTTTAACGCCCCAGAAGGATGATTATGCGCCAGAATCAAAGAAACTGCCCCCAATTCTAAAGCCTTTTTCATCGTAAGCCTTACATCAACTAATGTTCCGGTAATCCCGCCTTTACTAAGTTGAAGTTTATCGATCACCTTATTGGAATTATTTAAATAGATAATCCAAAATTCCTCATGTGGTAATTCCCCAATTAAAGGCTGCATCAATTCAAAAACAGATCTACTAGAGGTGATTTTGATTTTTTCTAAGGCACTTTCCAACCGTCTTCTTCGACCAAGTTCTAAAGCCGCAATGATAGTAATTGCTTTGGCTTCCCCAATTCCTTTAAATTTACAAAGCTGGCCAACAGAAAGTTTTCCTAATTCGCTAAGGTTATTTTGGGTAGATGCCAAAATTCGCTTACTAAGTTCTACTGCGGTTTCTTTGCGGTTACCAGAACCTATTAAAATAGCTATTAATTCAGAATCACTTAAAGTAAGTTTCCCCTTTTTAAGTAATTTCTCACGGGGCCTATCATCGATCGCCCACTTTTTAATACTAAAACCTTGTGATTGCTCTTCCATAGCATTAAAATACAACAGATTATAAAAGCAATAAAGATTTTAACCATTTTTATAAATCACTAACAAATCGCTCTAAATCAATACCACCATAATTCCCGCTACTCATAAAAAGTAAAACTGAATTATCGAAATTCGATGTTTTAAGATGATTTTCTAAATCTGAAGTTTCAGTTATAATTTTTAGATCATCTCGTCCAAAAGTAGATGTTATAACTTCAGAAGAAATAGATTTTAGATTTTTATGTGCGACAGCTTCCGCTGAATAAAATACGATAGCTTTATCTGCTACATTCAGTGAATTTTTATATTCAGTAATAAAATTTTCATTTAAACTACTAAAGGTGTGAAGTTCTAAGCAGGCGATTACTTTTTTATCCTGAAATTGTTCCTTCACTGCCTTTACGCTGGCTTTCACTTTAGAAGGGCTATGGGCAAAATCTTTAAAAGCAATAAAATCACCAGATTCTTTAATTTTCTGAAGTCTTTTTGATGCACCTTTAAAGGTAGCTATAGCTTCATAGAAATCTTCTTCATCTACTCCCATGTGCTGGCAAACCCATTTGGCACCTGCAAGATTGCTAAGATTATGTTTTCCAAAAATTTCTAATGGCATATCTCCTTCAGGAGTCACTAAAATCGTCTCGCCATCTTCAATATAATATTCGGGAGTATGATAAGCATGTTTTCGAATAGGGTTTGTACTATTTTCAACCATCGTTTTTAATTCGGCATCCTCTTCATTATACACTAAGATACCACCGTTCACAATTTTATTCACAAAAATGCTAAACTGCTCAACATAATTCTCGAACGTAGGAAATACATTAATATGATCCCAGGCAATACCACTAAGCAAGGCGATATTAGGTTCATAAAGATGAAATTTTGGTCGGCGATCTATCGGAGAAGACAAATACTCATCCCCTTCAATAACGATAAAATCATTATCATCATTAAGCTGAATAGTATTTTCTAATCCTTCTAATTGTGCACCGACCATATAATCGACATCGCGATCATGATAATGCATAACATGCAAGATCATACTGGTAATAGTTGTTTTTCCATGCGAACCACCAATAACTACTCGGGTTTTGGTTTTGGATTGCTCAAAGATAAATTCTGGGTAGGAATATATCTTTATACCTAATTCCTGAGCTTTTAGTAATTCGGGATTATCTTTTCTGGCGTGCATTCCCAGAATTACAGCATCAAGATCATTCGTAATCTTATCTGGAAACCATCCAAACTGAGATGGTAAAATCCCACAATTTTTAAGGGCAGTTTTTGAAGGCTCAAAAATAGCATCATCGCTACCCGAAATTTTAAAACCTTTTTTATGTAGTGCTATCGCTAAAGCATGCATTGCGCTTCCGCCAATAGCTATAAAATGAATGTTCATTATATCAATTTTCAGCAAATGTAATTATTGCTTTATTAAAAGTGAAGTTATGCTTTACATATCCTGAATATCTTCCTGAAGTTCTAAAGCAATTTCGGCTTTAGCATCATATTCTAAAGATTTTGTGATATATTTTTTGGCGGCTGCCTTATTGCCTCGTTTTTCTGAAAGCTGTGCTAATTTAAGATATGCCTCGGCGGGTGTTTTAAGGTCCAGATAATTAAATCCTTTTACAAACTTTGCCATTAACGCATCAACTTCTGAAGAGGCAACCTGAAAACGTACAGCTTCCTGAGCTAATTCAAAATAAAGATAATTCCTAATAATCAAAGATGGTTTTTGCTGTGATTCCTGTATAGCCTTCTTTACAAGATTGCCCGCTATTTCACTACTATCTTTATAGGCATAAATAAAAGCCATAGCGATGCGATAATCCAACATACTTAAACCTTCTAATTTTTTCCCATGCGCTAAAGATTTCTCCAAGCTCCCGCCCAACATAGAAGGCAATTCAAGATATAGTTGCGACAAAGCTCTGTGACTTTCTACATGATTGGGATCTAAAGCCACAGCTTTTTCTAAATATTTTTTAATGTCGGAAATTAGAAAAGCGGCCTGAAATTTACTTATACTCATTGCTTTCATCCCAAGAGCTCCGCCTAATTTAAAATTATAAAGTGCGCAATTGGGTTTTAACTCTACCAATCCTTCATAATATCCTATCGCATTATCCCATTGTTTTAAATGGCTATTGATATCACCCAGATAGAGCCTCCCAACTTCGGAATCAATAAAATTTTCTTTTAAAATATCCTGAGCAAGATGAAATTTATTCTCATTCAATAATTCTTTTACCGTTTCTAATTTTTCCTGAGAAAAAAGAGAAAAACTCTTGCCAAATAGCAGTAGAAAAAACAGGGTTTTTACGTCCAAACGTTAATTTTTTTAAGAAATTGAATACTTTTTTTAAGATTTCCTTGAGCAAGATTTTAACACAATCCGCATTATTAGGGGAAAAATACTAATAAATAGCAAATAGCAACGATTTTACAACGCAGATATTAAAAATTATTTTAATATTTGTGCTATAAACAATTTAACTTTATTATTTATTATTCGAATTTAACACCTAGCCTATGCAAAATTTTACTTTGAGGATTAGGGGGACTAAGTTGTTCCTTCTGTCCTTTGTACTATTTATGGGTGGTTTATCGATGTACGGACAAACTGGTTGTCCTACTGCGGCGAACACACCTTCTAATCAGACTTTTTGCTACCTACAAACCGTAGGAGAAATAAGTACTGACGGAACTACCTTTTACAGGACAGAAACATCTACAACACCTATTCCTACCAACGAATTATTGGAAGACAATGGCGTTTATTATGTTGGAAATGCTGACGGATCTTGTACTACCAGAATTTCAGTAACAGCTACTGTAAATACTTCTCCAGCTCCAGTTAGCGGGTACGGAACTACTTTTTCTCCTGCGTTAGGTTCTTCTGCAGATTCTTACGACGTAGATGATTTAATTGCTACGCTACAAGAAGACAATCCAGGAGCAACACTTGTTGTTTTTTCTGAACAATATGGAGAAACTCCTTTAAACGGAAACACCGAACTGATCGCTGAAAACTCTTATTTTGTTGGAATCGATAATGCAGGTTGTCCATCTGAAAGATTGGCAATGCGTTATGATCCTATCGTTGCGGTAGCTCCTACCGGAGACGCAGCGCAAACCTTCTGTTCAGGAGCGACTGTTGCTGATTTGGTTGCCCAAGGGACTAGTGATAATACTCAGGCAATTCGTTGGTACAGCACAGCAACATCTAATCCAAACTTAGATGATGATGTGGAGTTAGTTGATGGAGAAACCTATTATGCTACTCAAATCATAAACAATGTGGGTTCTGCACTTCCTCCAACAGAAAGTGAAGATAGACTAGAGGTAACGGTGACAGTGATAGCACCGGTAAATGCTGGTGATGACTCTTCTGCCGATGTATGTTCTAATGATGCAGTTCTTGATTTATCAACACTTCTTTCTGGAGACGCTGATACTGATGGTACATTTACTTTAGAAGGGACAGATCTTAATGGTCAATTTGATCCTTCAAACTATACAGCTGGAACATACACTGTGACTTATACGGTAGAAGACGAGTGTACTACAGATGAAGCTACTTTTACAATTACACTTACAGATCAACCTGATGCTCCTACTGTTGCTGATCAGGAATTTTGTGAAACTGACAACGCGACTGTAGCAGACCTAGGAACTGCCGCTGATGTAGAGATTTATGATGATGCTTCTTTAACTACGGCACTTGATCCTACAACTACTTTAGCAACTGGAACATATTACGCTGTTGCTACCAGTGGCCCTTGTACTTCTGTTTCAACAGAATTCGAAGTAACTATTTCTGAGCAACCAGACGCCCCAGTAATCACAGATCAAGAGTTTTGTGAAACTGAAAATGCTACTGTTGCAGACTTAGGAACTGCCGCAGCTGTAGAGGTTTATGATGATGCTTCTTTAACTACGGCACTTGATCCTACAACTGCTTTAGTAACCGGAACATACTACGCTGCAGCAACTAATGGTTCTTGTGTTTCAGATGCTACCCAATTTGAGGTAACTATAACACCTGCAGTAACACCTGAAGCTGGTGACGATATGAACATCACTTCATGTACTACTGAAACTTTAGAGCTTACTGATTATCTAAGCGATGATGCATTATTAACCGGTGAATTCTCTGGTGATGGTGTGACAGGAACTTCTTTTTCTGCTACTACAGCAGGAACATACATCGTAACTTTCACTGTTAATGCCAATAATAGTTGTGTAACGACAGGAACTTCTGACTCCGCTACATTTACGATCACTGTAAATGCTCCTGCTGATGCAAATGCTGGAGATGATATGGCTTTTGATGCTTGTGTTAATGAGACCATTGACCTTACTGCCTATCTTTCTGACGATGCTATCACTTCTGGTGAGTTCACTGGTGACGGTGTGACTGGAACTTCTTTCACCGCTACTACAGCTGGAACGTATACGGTAACTTATACGGTAGATGAAAACGATACATGTGTAAATGCAGGTACTTCAGATTCGGCTACCTTTACCATCACTGTAAACGCTCCTACTAATGCCAACGCAGGAGATGATATGGCTTTAGATGCCTGTACAAATGAAACTATTGATCTTCTTTCTTATTTAAGTGCTGATGCTAATGATTCGGGAGAATTTACTGGTAACGGCGTGACTGGAACTTCTTTCACTGCTACCACTGCTGGAACTTATACGGTAACTTATATAGTAGATGATCAAGATAACTGTGTTACTTCAGGAACTTCAGATTCTGCTACCTTCACGATCACAGTAAACAATCCTGCCGATGCTAATGCAGGTGAAGATGCTGAAATTACAGCTTGTCTTAATGAAAATATAGATCTTGCTACATATCTGTCTGATGATGCAAGCACTTCTGGTGAATTCACAGGCGACATGGTTACAAATGGTATGTTCATGGGAACTGCTGCTGGAACGTATACCGTAACGTATACCGTAGACGAAAATGATACTTGCGTGAATGCAGGTACTTCAGATTCTGCTACCTTTACGATCACAGTAAACAATCCTGCCGATGCTAATGCAGGTGAAGATGCTGAAATTACAGCTTGTGTTAATGAAAATATCGACCTTACCGAATTTATAAGTGCTGATGCTAATGATTCGGGAGAATTTACTGGAGAAGGTGTTTCCGGAACTTCTTTCACTGCTGCAACTGCGGGAACTTACACGGTAACTTATTCAGTTGATGATCAAGACTATTGTGTTACTCCAGGAACTTCAGATTCTGCTACCTTTACGATCACAGTAAATGAGCCATCTGAAGCTGAAGCTGGTGACGACAATGCATTCGCTCTATGTGTTGGAGAAAGTGTTGACTTATTTACATACTTAAGCGATGATGCTATCACTTCTGGTGAATTCTCTGGTGATGGTGTGACCAATAATGGTATGTTCATGGCAACTGTTGCTGACACGTATACCGTAATTTATACCTTAGATGAAGATGACACTTGTGTTACAGCGGGTACTTCAGATACTGCTACCTTCACAATTACTGTGAATGCTAATGCTAATGCAGGTACAGATGCTTCTGAAAATGTTTGTGTAGCGAACACTACAATAGATTTAAAAACATTCTTGATCGGAGCAGACGACAATGGTACCTTCTCAATGGGTGGAACTGACTTAACAGATACTAACTTTGATATTAGTACTGTGGGTGTATATGAATTCACTTATACAGTAACCAACAACTGTGGGACAGATTCTTCAAGTTTAACAATTACTGTAAATGAAATTCCTAGTGCTCCTTCAGCAACAGACGCTGTATTTTGTGCTGTTGAAGGCAATACTTTAGCTGAGCTAAACATTACTGGTAATAACATAACATTCTATTCAACTGCAAATGCCGATCCAGCTAACATGTTGGACGCTACAGATGTTCTAGCTACAGGAACTTACTATGCTACTCAAACTAATGCTGCAGGATGTGAATCTGCTACTGTTGCAATTAATGTAACAGTGAATGACCCAGGGACTCCAACTATCGATGCTAGTGAATTCCAAATCTGTGAGTATGACGAAAGAACAGTAGCATATCTTACTGCAGGAATCACAAGTGGTGGAGATATCACTTGGTATGATGCTGCAGAAGGCGGAAGCGCAATAAGTGAAAGTGCAAAGTTAGTAGATGGAATGACATATTATGCTAGTAATTATAACAGTGCTACAGGATGTGAAAGTGCTATTAGATTACCATACACTGTAAACTTTACGGAGTGTGCATTGGTATTCCAGGAGGGTATTTCTCCAAACGGAGATAATATTAATGACACTTTTGATATCAAATATCTGGAAGATGAATATCCAAATTACAAGATAGAGATCTATAACAGGTGGGGTAACATGGTGTATAAAGGAAATGCGAGTACTCCAAACTGGGATGGTACTCCGACCGAATCTTCTCTTGGAGATGATATTCTACCTGTGGGAGTATACTTCTACGTGATTGAGTTTAATGACGGGGCAACTCCTGCTAGACAAGGAAAAGTATACTTAAGCAGATAATTAGGATAAACACTAGAAAGAAATGAAAAATACAATCACAAAATATCTAATATTTATAGGCATTATCCTTTTCTCTGTAAAAGGTATGTCTCAACAAGATCCAGTGTTCACACAATACATGTACAACATGAGCGTAGTGAATCCTGCGTATGCGACAGATGATCCAGGGATATTAAATCTTGGAGGTATCTATAGAGCTCAATGGGTAAATGTTGACGGTGCACCTCGCACCGCCAACTTCTTCGCCCACACTCCTATTAGTGAGCGAATAGAACTTGGTTTAACCGTGGTTCACGATGAAGTAGGAGATTGGATTAAAGAAAATAATATCACTGCAGATTTTGCCTATGTTTTACCATTAAGCGAAAAAAGCAAATTATCTCTTGGTGCAAAAGCAGGGGTTACCACTTTCGATTCTAACACAAACGGTATCGTGCTTCCTAACCCAATCGATCCAGCTTTCGAAAATTACAGTGAAGCATTTCCTGTATTTGGTGTTGGTGCCTTCTGGTTTAGTGACAACTATTATTTAGGTGTTTCTGCTCCTAACTTGTTCACCTCTACTTACCTTGAAAATTCTCAGGGGATTAAAGGAATTGGTGAAGAAGAAATTCATTACTATGTAACTGGGGGATATGTATTTGATCTTAGCCAAAATGTAAAGTTAAAACCTGCATTTATGGCCAGAGGTGTAAAAAACTCTCCGTTATCGGTAGACGTTACTGCAAATGTTCTTTTATACAATCGCTTAGAAGCTGGTCTTGGATATAGATTCGACGAATCTGTTACAGGATTAGTGAACTTTAAGATCACTCCTCAACTTCGTATAGGATATGCTTACGACTATACTACTACGAATTTTGGAAACTACAACGACGGTACTCATGAGATCATGGTATTGTTCGATATAGATTTATTCGGTTTAAACAAAGGATACGACAAGTCTCCTAGATTCTTCTAAAAAAGATTAATATGAAAAACATTTATAGCACATTAATAATACTTCTTGTAAGCATCACAGCTTTCGGTCAAAAAGCCGAAATTAAGAAAGCAGACAAGCTTTTCTCTCAGCGTGCTTACATAGATGCTGCCTCGGCCTATGAAGGCGTGGTAGATAAGAACCAGGAAGTTCTTCAGAATCTTGGAGACTCTTATTTCTACACGAATCAAATGCAAAACGCAGCTGAAGTGTACGGTACATTGTTATCTAGACACGAAGCTACCGTAGCGCCTGAATACGAATTCAGATATGCTCATTCACTTCGTGCTACAGGCCAGAATGACGAAGCCGATAAATATTTCGCTTCTTACTACGACAAAGATGTTGATCTTAAAGAGTTTGAAGAAAGTATTGTAGACTCTAGTAATCTTTACATTTACGAGCCTGAAATGTTGCCAGCAGAAAATGCTGCATCTTCAGATTTTGGAATCTCTTATTTTGGTGAAGATAAAATCACTTTTGCTTCTACAAGAAATACGGCACGTCCTATTTATCCTTGGAACAAAAAACCTGCATTAGATCTATATACAGGTGAAATTTCTGAAGAAGGTGAGATTAGCAATATTGTTCTTTTCTCTGATGCAATTAATACCGACGAACACGAAAGTTCTGCGGCATTTAACAAAGAAGGAACAATAATGTATTTTGACAGAACCAATGAAAAGCGTTTTAAAACTGAAGAAGGCTTAAGAGTAGCTAACATCAGAATTTATAAAGCTGAGCTAGTTGATGGAGAATGGACAAATGTTGAAGCGCTTCCTTTTACCAGTGAAGAATATTCGACAGAACATCCTGCATTAAGCCCTGATGGTTCTACACTTTTCTTTGCTAGTGATATGCCAGGAGGACAAGGATCTTTTGACCTTTACAAAGTTGCAATCAACGAAGATGGCACTTACGGTACTCCAGAGAACTTAGGCCCCGGAATTAACACCGAGCATAGAGAGCAGTTTCCTTTTGTTAGTGAAGACAATGTTCTTTACTTTGCTTCAGACGGTCACATGGGATTTGGTAACTTAGACGTTTACAAATCTGAAGGAGATTACACTGAGGCTGAAAACCTTGGAAGTTCTATTAACAGTGGTTATGATGATTTTGCTTTCATCATTAACGAAAAAGATAAAAAAGGTTTCCTAACTTCTAACCGAAGTGGTAACGATAACCTATATTCTTTCACTAGAACTAAGTATGTTAAGAAAACAAGACAAATTGATATTCCTCACGAAAACAGAATTTACTTTGAATTCGATAAATCTAAAGTTACCGAAGAATATCAAAAAGTGTTAGATAAAGTTATCGA
Organism: Zunongwangia pacifica; assembly: GCF_023499215.1. Lineage (GTDB taxonomy): Bacteria > Bacteroidota > Bacteroidia > Flavobacteriales > Flavobacteriaceae > Zunongwangia > Zunongwangia pacifica. The sequence goes on along the minus strand of NZ_JAKHSK010000010.1, from coordinate 11,665 downwards.
TATCCTTAAAGGCAGTGAAGCTACTGAAATTAGAATCGCTTCTCACGCTGATGCCAGAGGTACTGAAGAGTATAACCTTAAACTTTCACAAAGAAGAGCTGATGCTACAAAAGAATACTTAGTACAACATGGTATTTCTGCTGAAAACATCACTACTAAAGGTTACGGTGAATCTCAACCAGTAAACGACTGTACTGAAGAGAGAGGATGTACTGAAGCTGAATACGCTAAAAACCGTAGAAGTGTCATTACATTTACTACAATGGAAATTGTAGAAGACTAATTAAAAAACACTTATTATGAAATTAAAGCTCCGGGGTTACCGGAGCTTTTTTTATTTCAAGACTTTCCGTAAATTACGAAGGACTTCCCTACTTGTCATCAAAGCATCAATCATGAAAAAACTTATAGCGTTTCTGATTATTACTATTTTCAGTTTAAATACCATTATCGCCCAGGATTTCTACAAAAATCAATGGAGCAAAGTTGAAGAACAGGAAATAGTAGGAAACACCAAAACTGCTAATAAACTGGTAGAGGCGATTGCTAAAAAAGCCAGGGAAGACAAAAATGACATTCAATCTATTAAAAGTCTTTTTTATCTTTCAAAATTCGCTTTGGACTTACAGGAAGATTCGGCTACCCTAATCATTCAAAAGATTCAGCAAAAAATAGAAAGTGCAGATCCTATTTCAACATTTATATTACGTTCTATTCTTGCCGATTTTCAATCGCAATATCTTCAGAAAAATGCCTACAGAATTCGCGATCGCACCAACACTGAAAATGACACTTCTAACTTTCAATTTTGGAGCGTAGAAAAATTCAATTCTGAAATAATAACAAACTATCAAAAATCGCTCAAACAAAAAGAGGTACTAAAAAACACCAATATTGCCGATTATTCCTATTTACTGGACACGGTTGATATTCCTACAATCCCCTTCAGCAACACCTATCAGCTTCTTGCCAATCGCGCCCTGAACTACGCTAAGTCTACTAATTATTACCTCACAAAAAGTTCAGAATCGTTTAAGATCACAAAAAAATACCTGGTTCCTGCCAACAAGTTTATAGCAATTGATTTAGACTCTTCTTCTCCTTTCAATAAAGACTATTTCGCTTTAAAGCTTTACCAAGAACTTGAAAAGTCACTCTTCCAAAATAAAGAATATGAGCTATTGGCCTATTTTGGTTTAGATCGATATAAATTCTTAAAATCGAAAATTGATATTTCTGAAAGCCAATTTCTAGAAGCTATAGAAGACCTGCAAAACAGATTCGAAAATCCCCTTGCAAAAGATCTCATATCGCTTGAAAAAGCATTGAGCTTAAAGCGACGAGCCAGTAAACAGGAATATCCGCTGGATAATAATAAAGCCATAGCTATTGCTAACAAAATCATAGAGAATAACTTAAATCCTCTTCTGGTAAATAATGCAAAAAATATCATTTCTGAGATCTCCAGTAAAGAACTTAGCGTTCAGGTAAACCCTTACCAAAGCCCAAATAAAAACTTTCCGATTTTTATCTCCTATAATAATCTGGACTCACTAGAATTTCAAATTTATAAAATTAGTAAAGCTGATTTTAGCTTTTTAAGCAGGGATAATTTTTATTCCGAAGAGCAACATAAAAAACGTCAAAATCTTCTAAAAAACTTAAGTTCAGGTGAGGCGGAATATTCCAATTCCATTAAATTACCCAATAAAAAACAACATTTAAAAAGAACTACAATAACAATTGCGCCACAACTTGAAATTGGGAAATATGCAATTCTTTTACTCGACAAAAATTTAGACCATTTATACGCGCTAAAACCAATACAGGTAAGCCAGTTAAGCTTAATATCTAATCAGGATGATAACATTAGCTTAAAGGTAGTTGATCGTGAAACAGGCGAGCCCATTGCCAATGCTTTGGTTAAAGCTACCTTCTCTTCGCATAATAACACTAATTCTTATAAAAAAACATCAGATAAAAACGGAGATTTAAGCTTTCCTTCTATTTCTGATCGTTTACGAAATATTAAATATCATATCAAAAAGGATAAAGATGAAATTGTTCTAAACGATCGCTATTCTTATTATCGAAACAATCATGAACCTGATGATGCAGAACGTGGTTTCTTGTTCACCGATCGTGGTATTTACAGACCTGGACAAACCGTCTACTTTAAAGGAATATTAGTTTCTAGAAAAGACGATGTTACCCAGGTGCTTAGCGACAAAAAAATTAGGATCGATTTCTTAGATGCCAATGGAAATGAAATTGAAAAAAAACACTTCAAAACCAACAATTTCGGCAGTGTTTCTGGAAGTTTCGCAATTCCAACAGGCTTAAAAACCGGACAGTTTACAATTCAACTTAAAGAAGATAGCACTAATGAACCGCAATATTACACCACTAAAAGTGTCTCTGTCGAAGAATATAAAAGGCCCAAATTTAAAATAGAATTTAAACCAATCATAGAGTCCTTTGCCGTAAATGACTCGGCAGTTGTTGAAGGATTTGCTGAAAGTTTTTCCGGAGCTCGGTTAAGTAACGCCGACGTGAATTATCGCATCTTAAGATTTGAAGATTATGGTTACGATTTTAGATTTCCCAGAATGAACCCGGAAGAAATTGCCAATGGAGCACTAAAAACAGATGAGAATGGAGATTTTAAGATAGAATTCATAGCAAAACCGCAAACCTCACCGATACAACAAAAACACCAGGTTTTCTCGTATCGTATTGAAATTTCGGTAACCGATATTAATGGCGAAACGCAATCTGGAGAAACTACTGTACATGCCGCAAACCATTTAAATATACTTCGGTTTTCAGGACCCGCCGATCATTACAAAGAAAAAGGCATAAAATTCAAGCCGAAAGTCACCAATATTAATAATGAAAAAGTTGATTTACCGGTGACTGTAGCAATCTACAAACTACAAGCGCCAGACAGAGTTCTTAATTTCGGAAATAATATGCCTTCGCCAGATACTTTGGCCATAAGCAAAGATGAATATCATCAATTATTACCTCATACTGCATTCTTAGATGAAGATGATACATCCCACTGGAAAAATGGGAAACTTTGGTATAAGGACACCAAATCCTCAAATCGGGAAATTGAGCTCAAAAACCTTAAAAAATGGCCTGCCGGAAGTTACCGAATAGTCTTAAAGACAAAAGATAAAAAAGGAAATGAAATCGCTCAAGAAAGCATTATCAATCTGCAAGATAAAAAAGCTAAAGTAGCTTCAGACCATCAGCTTTTTCAATATCATATCATCAATAAGGATTTTACTGAAGATGGCTTTGTTAAAGTCTCTTTATTAACGGCAGCCAAAGAGTTATTCATTAATCTAGAAGCCTTTATTGAAGACAAATCAATATTTCAAGAGTACGTTCATCTAAAAAAAGGAGTTGAAACTATTAAGATTCCGGCGAAAAATTATGAAGGTAAAGTATTAACATTACGATTTAGTAGTATTAAATACAACTCTTCGTTTACAACTACTAAAAGACTTACTCTTGAAACCAAAAAGCCAAAACCTGAAATCATTTTAAGCACCTTTAGAGATAAGATTGAACCGGGAAGCCGTGAAAAATGGACGTTAAAAATTACCTCTAAAAATAAGCAAGATCAATTTGAAGTCCTTGCCGGAATGTACGACGCTTCTTTAGATCAATTTAGAAAACACTCATGGCCAGAGAGTATTAACATTGACGGGCGATATCACCAACTTCCTAATTTAGACCTTCTCGAATTTTCCCCAGTCAATTTTAGTTTACATAATCGAGACTATTTCTATTTTTCGTATGAGGTACCTAAGCTACCTAAACTAGACTACTTTGGATTCAGCTATTCTCAGCCTTACCAAGCAAACCGGGAATACCTACTAAAATTACTGTTTAGAGGTAAGGATTTTACCAGAGATTATATTTCTAAAGGCGGAATCATAAAAGGTAAGGTAATAGCCATCTCAGATCGACTGCCATTGCCAGGCGCCACGATTACTATTAAAGGTTCAAATACTGGGACAAAAGCTAATTTTGATGGTGAATTTGAAATTGAAACTGAAAAAGGCGACCAATTAGACGCATCTTTTGTGGGATTTCAAGAAGCCTATTTTATAGAAAATAAAGATCACAGCCTGACTATTTTAATGGCTGAATCTAGAGAAGCTCTAGAAGAAGTGGTGACTATTGGCTATGGAAGCAATGTTAGAATAAGAGGCGTAAGTAGCGTACAGGACGAAGCAGTAGAAAGCATCCCTTTCGCTGTAGTTAATGATAGTGCTGAAATGAAATTAACAGAATCGGACCTGAAGGTTAAAGCTCGGCAAAATTTGAATGAAACCGCATTCTTTTATCCAAACTTAAAAACCGATACTAAAGGAAATATCAATTTAGAGTTTACTTCTCCCGAAGCCTTAACGCAATGGCGATTAATGTTGTTTGGACATAATCAGCACACTGAATCTGTCTATAAAGAAGCTTACACAGTTACCCAGAAAAAGTTAATGCTTACGCCCAATGCTCCGCGATTTTTAAGGGAAAAAGATAGCATCGTTATTTCGGCTAAGATTAGCAATTTGAGTGATGAATTGTTATCTGGTGATGCTCAATTAAAATTATTTAATGTAGAAGATGAATCCAGAATCGATATCGACCTCAGCAATACCAAAGCCATTAAGGAATTTACTGTAGCAAAAAATGGAAACACTCAGCTAAGCTGGAAACTTTACATTCCTGAAGGCTTTAACCTGATTCGCTATGAAGTTATTGCCAAAACCAAACAATTTGAAGATGGTGAAACCAACATATTACCCGTGCTTAAAAATAGAATGCTGGTGACTAAGACCATCCCCATTTGGCTTCAGGGACAAGAAGAAAAAGAATTCCGTTTAAAGAAAAATGATTCCGAAACTCTACAAAATCACCAGATCACTTTAGAATATACGGCTAACCCGGCATGGACAGTACTCCAGGCGTTACCCTATCTTATCGATTATCCTTACGACTGTAGTGAGCAGACCTTCTCCAAGTATTTCGCAAAGGCTATTTCAGAAAAAATACTGAAAGAAAATCCGAAAATCGTAGCAGCACTAAAAGACTGGAATAAAAATTCAGCAACCAGCAAATTAGCGAAGAACGAGGAACTAAAAAGCATTCTTTTACAGGAAACACCCTGGGTAAATGATGCTAAATCTGAAGCCGAAAACATCCAAAACCTATCAAAATTATTAGATACCAAAAACCTGCAATCTTATCTTTTAAAATTGCAGAATATGCAAAATAGCGATGGTGGTTTCCCCTGGTTTAAAGAAGGCCGCTCTAATTTTTACATCACCAGCCATATCCTTGGTGGTTTTGCGTATTTGCTTCAGAACAACTCGATCGAATTAAATAAAACTTCTGAAGAAATCATCGAAAATGGACTCAGATTCTTAAAAGAGTACATGCTAAAACATTACGCCGACAAGTTTAACAACAACCTTACCGGCGCAAGCTTCTCTCCTAACGAAATTATATATCTCTACATCAAAACCATCCTGGCAGATGAATTTTACCTTGAGGAAAAAGAAGAAGAATTTATCGAGAAAATGATAGAAAATCTTAAACAAAACTGGCTTAACCTTAGCCTGCAATCTAAGGCAATGCTAGCCGTAAGTTTCCAAAATTATGATGAAGAAGCGGAAGCTGCAAAAATTGTGAACTGGTTTAAGCAAAATAGTATCAAAGACGATAAAGGAGGCATGTATTTTAAAAACAATACTACCGGAAGGTTTTGGTACCACCACCCTATCGAAACACAGGCAAAAATCATCGAAGCTTTTGCTGCTGTAAATCCAAAAGATGATGACATCGATAAACTAAAAAACTGGTTATTGCAGCACAAACGTAAAAATAGTTGGGCTACTACAAAATCGACTACGATCGCGGTAAATGCATTTCTTTCTTATGGAAAAAACTGGCTTCAGGAAAGTAATCAACCTAATATAATGATGAATAACGAGCCTATTCCTCTCGATTCCATTTTTTCCAATAGGAACAACTTAGGCTACCTTAAGAAAACATGGAATGATAAAAATGAACTTCAAAAAATAGCGAATTTCACCATAAAAAATAACAATAACACACCGGCTTACGGCGGTATTTACCATCAATATTTTGAAGATTTGGATAAAATTGAGCGATCTAAAGGTGAAGAAATCATCATTAATAAGACGTTATTCCTGAAAGAAAATACTAGTGCTGGGCCACAGTTAAAATCCCTACCAAAAGTACTAAAAGTTGGCGAATTAATCACCGTTCGTGTAACTATTGAAGTAAAATCTGATTTTGAATTTGTGCATTTAAAAGACATGCGTGCCAGCGGACTTGAACCAACAAATGTGCTTTCTAAACATCATTATAAAGATGGCTTAAGCTATTATCAAAGCACTAAAGATGCAGCTACACATTTCTTCTTTGATTATTTACCAAAAGGAACGTATGTATTTGAATACGATTTACGGGTAAACAACGCAGGAGATTTTTCTAACGGGATTACGCAAATGGAAAGTATGTATGCACCGGAGTTCTCCAGTTTTTCTAAAGGCAGAAGAATTAAAATCGAAAATTAATCTTTAGGCGGATACCCTTCTAAAGCTTTGGCAAAAACTTTATCGAATAAAGCCTGACGCTGATCTGGCTCGGCATTATAGTTGAATTTTACCTCAACTTCTGCTTTCCAGACTAAGGCATCCTTTTTAACATCGATAAAATCGATAATAAAACGTACATAGTCTTTTGGGCCGCCAAGCGGAATTCCGCCAGAGACTCCTACCCCAACATTTCCACCTCCGCTGCCTACCCCTACACCCAACGTATTATTACTTTGTTCCTGAAATTTCTCAGTATACACGTTGATGTACAGGTCTGGATTTTCCTCAGCTAAAGCTAAATTCTCCTGACGCATAAAATGATCGATACTATTGATGATCCTTTTTTCGTCTAACTGACTCATATCAGTTCTAAAATCCGGGAATAACTTATAGGTTTTGTACTGTTCAAAATTAGTTTGTGCATCGTAATCGAACGTTGTTCTTGGCGTATTGCAGGAACTAATGATCAAACAAAATAAAACGAGTTTGACGAGTAACTTCATATTGCATAATTTTAGACTACTTTTTAAAAGTACACAAAAATCATCCCACTTATAGTCGCACACAAAAATTAGCCAAAAGAAGCTTTAAAAATCAACAATATCGACAAAAGCAGTTTACTCGACAATCGATATTAAGTCTTCTGAAGTAGTTTATTTCTTATCCTCTGGATCTTTATTAAGCATTTCCCAAAGCTTATCTTTAAGCTCGGTTAATCCTTGTTGCGCTACTGAAGATATAAACAGATAAGGCACCGGTAGATTCTCGTCTAATTCGGCTTTCAATTCGGCTTTTAGCTCATCATCCAACATATCGGTTTTAGAAACAGCTATTAAACGATCTTTATCCAGCATTTCTGGATTGTATCGTCTAAGCTCATCTAATAAGATTTCATATTCCTTCGCGACATCTTCAGCATCGGCAGGAACCAAAAACAATAGGGTAGAATTTCGTTCAATATGCCTTAAGAAACGATATCCAAGGCCTTTTCCTTCCGCAGCCCCTTCAATAATTCCGGGAATATCTGCCACTACAAAAGATTTAAAGTCACGATATTTTACAATCCCAAGATTGGGTTTTAGTGTAGTAAATTCATAATCGGCAATTTTAGGTTTTGCCGAGGTGATCACCGATAGTAAAGTAGATTTCCCTGCATTAGGAAAACCTACTAAACCTACATCGGCCAAAACTTTAAGCTCTAGCGTAATATCCAATTCCTGCCCATCGATCCCCGGCTGGGAATAACGGGGTGTTTGATTGGTAGAGGTTTTAAAATGCCAGTTCCCACGGCCACCCATACCGCCTTCAGCAATAATGATTTCCTGGCCATCTTCGGTAACCTCATCGATAATCTCCTGGGTTTCGGTATCTCTAATAACCGTTCCCAAAGGAACATCTACAATTTCGTCCTGACCATCGGCGCCAGAACTTCTTTGCTTACCGCCATTCTCCCCATGCTCGGCACGAATATGTCTTCTAAAGCTAAATTCGAATAACGTCCAAAGGTTTTTATTTCCACGTAAGATCACGTGACCTCCACGACCTCCATCTCCTCCATCCGGGCCACCTTTTGCCACATATTTTTCACGGTGTAAATGCGAAGATCCAGATCCTCCATTTCCCGAAGACACATGTAACTTTACGTAGTCTATAAAATTCCCTTCTCTCATTATCTGATTTCGAATTATAATTTATCGATTACGTTGCTAATTCTATCGGTAATTTCTTCTACAGAACCTACCCCGTCAACACCGTAATATTTGTCTTGTTTTTTATAATATTCTTTTAAGATGGCAGTTTCTTCGTAATACACCGTAATTCGGTTTCTAATCACCGCTTCGTCTGCATCATCTTTTCTCCCAGAAGTTTTCCCTCTTTCTAACAAACGCTTCACCAATACTTCATCTTCTACTTCTAAAGCGATCATTGCTTTCACTTCAGTTCCTTTAGCTTTCAGCGATTCTGCTAACGCATCTGCCTGCTTTTCGGTTCTTGGGAAACCATCAAAAATAAACCCTTTAGCTTCAGGATTTTTTTCAACTTCAGCATTAAGCATATTTATGGTCACCTCATCTGGCACTAACTGTCCCTTATCGATAAACGACTTTGCGGTTAAACCTAATCCTGTTTGATTTTTGATGTTATATCTAAAAACATCTCCGGTAGAAATATGTACTAACTGATATTTCTCTTTAAGAATATCTGCCTGTGTTCCTTTGCCCGCTCCCGGAGGGCCAAAGAGTACCAAATTTGTCATGTGTATTTATGATTTACGTTTGTATACAGAAGTAAGATTACGGCCAAGACCATCGTAGTCTAATCCATAACCTACAATAAATTCATTTGGAATTTCAATACCTGTATAATCTAATTTGAATTTTTCGCGATATATCGAAGGTTTGTAAAAAAGTGTCGCTATTTTATAGTCTGCAACATTTTTCTCTTTTAAAATTTTATCCAGCTCTTTTAGGGTACCACCAGTATCCACGATATCTTCCAAAATCACCACTCTCTTCCCTGCTAAAGATTTTGTTAGTCCGATTAAGGTTTTCACTTCCCCGGTAGATCCGGTTCCTTCATAAGAGCCAAGCTTTACAAAATGTATTTCACATTCCCCTTTAAATTTCTTCATCACTTCAGAAGAAAACATAAAAGAACCATTAAGCACGCTTAAAAAAATGGGGCATTCATCCTTATAATCAGCATTCAATTTTTCAGCAATAGCATCTATCGCTTTATTGATATCCTCACCACTTATGTAAGGTTCAAATATAAGATCGTGTAGTTTTACCAAAACTTTCGAATTTTAAAGAGGCAAAGATAAGGAATCTCATTTACACCGCTCTACCAATTTCTATAAGAATAAATAGGGCAATCTGGGGTAAAAATTTATTTTTGCACAAACAGCACGACTATGATTAATTATTTTTCTTCAGATTTTAAACTAGGAATCCTTGGTGGCGGCCAGTTAGGAAAAATGATGCTTTACGATACCCGTAAATACGACATTCAAACATACGTTTTAGATCCTAGCGACGAGGCTCCCTGTAAAATTGCCTGTAATCATTTTGAACAAGGCGATCTTATGGATTATGAAACTGTTTTAAACTTCGGAAGAAAAGTAGATGTATTAACTTTTGAGATTGAAGGCGTAAATGTTGAAGCTTTAAAAAAGCTGGAAGCTGAAGGTATTAAAACTTATCCAAGTGCTGCTACGCTAGAGAAAATTCAGAATAAAGCCATACAAAAGCAGTTTTATACCGAAAAACAAATCCCTACCGCCCCATTTAAAACCTATCAGAAAATCGCGAATCTTATCGCAGATGTGGAGTCTGGCGACAGATCCTTACCCTTCGTTTGGAAAAGCGCCACTGGTGGTTATGACGGAAAAGGAGTTTCGGTAATCAAAAACATTGATGATTTAAAAGAATTACCGGATGCCGAGTGTATTGCGGAAAAAATGATCCCTTTTAAAAACGAACTTGCAGTAATCGTTGCCAGAACACCGAGTGGTGAAGTTAAAACCTATCCGGTTGTTGAAATGGAATTTCATCCAACGGCCAACCAGGTGGAATATGTGATTTGCCCAGCGAGAATTGAAGATCATGTAGCTGAAAAAGCCAGAGCGGTTGCACAGAAAGTATCTGAATCTTTTGAGCATGTTGGCCTTTTAGCAGTTGAAATGTTCCAGACCAAAGAGGATGAAATCCTGGTGAACGAGGTAGCGCCAAGACCTCACAACAGCGGCCATTACAGTATCGAAGCCAGTTACACCAATCAATTTGAGCAGCATTTACGCGCTATTTTAGATTTACCACTAGGTAATACTGATAGTAAAGTAGGAGGAATTATGGTGAATCTTGTTGGTGATAAAGATTATGAAGGTGAAGTAATTTACCAAAACATCGATAAGATCATGAAAATGGATGGGGTTACTCCGCATATATACGGAAAAAAGATCACACGTCCTTTTAGAAAAATGGGCCATGTCACCATCGTAAACGAAAATATCGACGAAGCCAGAAAAGTGGCCGAGCAGGTTAAAGGAGAAATTAAAGTAATAAGCAAAAGTTAGAAGTTAGAAGTTAGAAGTTAGAAGTTAGAAGTTAGAAGTTAGAAGTTAGAAAAGTATCAAATCGATTTTTGCCTCAATTTCTTATTTCCTAAACTTATAAATAAATTAACCTTAACAATAAATTACACGTCACCCTGAACCTGTCCGTCCGGCAGGCGGGCTTGTTTCAGGGTCTCACTCGATTTTTTAACCAGGATGAGATTCCGTGTCAGGCACGGAATGACGAATACAAGAGATACTATAAATTAAATGTTTAGTAGCTAAAAAATATAAACTATGAGCAAAGTAGGAATTATAATGGGAAGTACAAGCGACCTGCCGGTAATGCAGGAAGCGGTAGATATTTTACAAGGATTTGATATCGAAGTTGAAGTAGATATTGTTTCAGCGCATCGAACTCCAGAGAAATTATTCGACTACGGAAAAAATGCTCATACGCGCGGCATTAGCGTAATTATTGCTGGTGCCGGTGGTGCCGCTCACCTACCGGGAATGATCGCTTCTCTTTCTCCTCTACCCGTTATTGGAGTACCGGTAAAATCAAGAAACTCGATCGATGGATGGGATTCTGTATTATCGATCCTTCAAATGCCAGGCGGTGTTCCCGTAGCGACCGTTGCTTTAGACGGAGCTAAAAACGCCGGAATTTTAGCGGCACAAATAATCGGTGCTGCCGATAAATGCGTTCAGGATAAAGTTTTGGTGTATAAAGAAGGCCTTAAAGAAAAAGTAATAAAAGGCGCTGAAGAGGTTAGAAAAAAGTAGAAGTTAGAACGCTGCGCTTTTAGTAGTTAGAAAATAGACGGGAGAATCAAGAGCCAAGAATCATGAACATCCCTAATTAGTGTTGACCGTTTTTAAATTTACATTTCATTATTAAAAATAGTGATTGATTGATTCTGAAAAGTACTTTTCAGAATCAATTTCTTTTCATAGGCTATCGGACTAA
>NZ_JAKHSK010000100.1 GCF_023499215.1 Zunongwangia pacifica | reverse complement strand
TTTTGGAAATGGGCCTGGATATTATCAGTGTCAAAGATTTACTGGGACACGCAGATATCCAAACTACGCTCACCTACCTACACGTGGCACAACTAGGTAGACAGAAGCCGTTCAGTCCGCTTGATCGGCTCTACAAGGAGTAGGCGTGAAACCTGCTGCCTATGAGGTAGCCCAGGTGCTGGAAAGGAACACGGAATCTTTATCCAAATACTGCTACAACACCTGGCAGACAAGAACCCTGCACGCCTTGCGCAAATGCCGCACTGCTGCCCTGGGTGGCCATATTGACCGCTGTAACAACCCTTCCTGCCATAGGCTCCACCTTAGTTATAATAGTTGCCGGAACCGCCATTGTCCCAAGTGCCAGGGACATAAAAAGGAGCAGTGGATCCGGGCACGGGAAGAAGAACTCCTAAATGTGCCTTACTTCCACGTGGTCTTCACATTGCCATCAGCGCTCAACCGGCTATGCCTGTATGAGTCTAAAAAAATGTATGGTCTACTGTTTAAAATAGCCTGGCAGGTGATCCAGGATTTTGCATCCAACCATAAGTTTTTGGGTGCCAAACCTGGGATGATCGCCATCCTGCACACCTGGGGACAAAACCTGTCTTTGCACCCACACCTGCATTGCATTGTTCCCGGCGGTGGTATTACCCAAAGTGGCAAATGGAGATCTGCAAAAAGCAATGGAAAATACCTGTTTCCGGTCAAGGCTATGAGTTCCGTTTTTAGGGCCCGTTTTGTGGCTTCCCTTCGCAAGGAACTGGAACCACAATCTAAAGACTTCTACGAAAGCCTTTTTAAATACGATTGGGTAGTTTATTGTAAACGTCCATTTTTAGGTCCCGCCCAGGTGGTGGAATACCTTGGCCGCTATACCCATAAGATCGCCATAAGTAACCATCGGATAAAAAACCTGGATAATCAAAGCGTTACATTTGCTGTAAAGGACTACCGCCACGGGGGAAGAAAATCCTTGTTACGTTTATCCGATGCAGCGTTCATCAGGAGGTTCG